>CP198939.1:0-2028578 GCA_052401645.1 Arsenophonus sp. | reverse complement strand
AAAAAGATTAATAAAAAATTATTAATTTAATAAATAATAAAAACCGTTTGTATCTAAGATAATATTTACTAAAAACTTATATTATAAGATATATAAGTTTATGTAATCTATGATTTTATATTAAAATAGATCATAACTTAAAATTTGAAATAAGATCTTTACTCTTTTAGACAGTTTTATGATTTTTTATTCATAGAGTTAAATTTAATATTAAGTTGATGTATAAAATATACATAAGGAATTAAAAGTAATATTAACATATTTATTAAATATATATAACATAATTCTAGTATAATTAGTTTATATTAAACTTAATAATTAGATATTAAGTTAATTTAAATAAATTAATATTTTTTAAATAATCATTTAAATTTTATGAGAATTTATATATTTTATATCTTTTATATGATATTATATTTTTATAAATTTTAAATATCGAACTAGAAGAAAGAAAATAAAATATTTATTTTATTTTTAATATACATAATATTACAAAAATTGTAGACTTGTTTTTTATTGAGCAATTATAATAATTAGATTACAATCTGATTTTTATTATTATTCTTTTTTTTTAAAATTATCTATGTTAGTATTATTTTATTTCAATTCTAATTATTAAATAAATTTATTAAATTTGATAATAATTATTTTATTAAGTTAGGTAAAAAATTAACTATGAAACGTACTTTTCAACCATCGTTATTAAAACGTAATCGCTCTCATGGTTTTCGTGCCCGTATGCTCAGTAAAAGTGGTCGTCAAATTTTATCTCGTCGCCGATCTAAGGGGCGTAGTCATTTAACTGTTTCTTCGAAATAATAACCAATCAAAGTGGTTAAATTTTCCTTTCCAAAAAAGTTAAGATTATTGACTTCAATATATTTTAATTATGTTTTTCAGAAATCACATCGGGCTAGTTCCCCAGAAATTACTATTCTTGGACGTTTTAATAATCTCGGTTATTCTCGTCTTGGTCTTTCTATATCAAAAAAAAATATTAAACGAGCTCACGAACGTAACCGAATTAAACGACTTGTGAGAGAATATTTTCGTTTACATCAATATGAATTATCTTCGATGGATTTTATAGTTTTAATAAGAAAAGGGGTTATTTATTTGAATAATAAAGAAATTATTAAAGTTTTAGATAAATTATGGCGTCAACATTATCGTTTATCGCTCAATTCTTAATCTTAATTATAAGAAGTTATCAATTAATAATAAGTCCATTATTTGGATATCACTGCCGTTTTAATCCAACCTGTTCAGAATACGCGATAAAAGTATTATATAAATTTGGATTTATACGTGGTAGTTATTTAATAATTAAACGCATATTAAAATGTCATCCTTTATATAAAGGAGGCAATGATCCTGTTCCACCAAGAGATTAATTATAACAGAGAACATTAACACGATGAATTCGCAATTCAATCTTTTATTTATAGCTTTAATATTTGTTTCGTTTTTAATTTGGCAAACATGGGAAAATGATAATATTCAATCTATAAATAGAGAAAAAATCATAAAAGAAATGGATATGTCAGGTTATAACGAAGAACATAATTCAAGTTATAAACAACAAGCTAAATTTATCAGAATAAAAACTGATGTACTTGAGTTACACATCAATACACTTGGAGGTGATATTGATGAAGCTAGTTTATTACTTTATCGTAATAAATTACATTCATACGACCCATTTCGTTTATTGGAAACTAATAAGAATTTTATTTATCAAGCACAAAGTGGTTTGATTGGTAAAGATGGTCCAGATAATCCTAATTATAATAATGGATTGCGTCCTTTATATGTTTCAAATGCAACTAGTTATATATTACAAGATGGACAAGATGAATTATGTGTTCCTCTTATTTTTATTGGTAAAGACGGCGTAATTTATAAGAAAGTCTATATATTAAAAAGAGGTAAATATACTATTTCTGTTAAATATAACATTAATAATAATACTGAGAAATCATTAATTTTAGTTTTTTTTGGTCAATTAAAACAAAGTATAGAATTACCAAAAGAACGTGATATAGAAAATAATAATTTCGCTTTACATACTTATCGTGGTGCAGCATATTCTTCTGATGAAGTAAATTATAAAAAATATAGCTTTAGTGATATTAATGATCATAATTTAAACATTAATACTCAAAGTGGTTGGATAGCAATGTTACAGCAATATTTTGCTACTGTGTGGATTCCTAGTTATCAAAATAATCAAAATAATTTCTATACAGTTAATTTAAATAAAACTATTGCTATTATTGGATATAAGAGTTCGCCGATAATAGTAGAAGCTAATAGTATTAAAAATTACACTTCAACGCTATGGATAGGTACTGAATTACAATCTGAAATGGCAGAAGTTGCAAAATATTTAGATTTAACCGTTGATTATGGTTGGTTATGGTTTATTTCTCAACCGTTATTTAAATTATTAAAATTTATCAATAGTTTTATTAATAATTGGGGTTTTTCTATTATTATTATTACTTTTATTGTAAGGGGAATTATGTATCCATTAACAAAAGCACAATATAGTTCAATGGCAAAAATTCGTTTGTTACAACCTAAACTTCTTGCAATCAGAGAAAGGGTTGGTAATGATAAAAAACGTATTAGTCAAGAAATAATGACACTTTATAAAGAAGAAAAAATTAATCCATTAGGTGGTTGTCTACCTTTATTAATTCAGATGCCTATTTTCCTTGCTTTATATTATATGTTAATTAGTTCTGTTGAACTGCGACATGCTCCTTTTATTGCTTGGATTCAAGATCTCTCAGCTGAAGATCCATACTATATTTTACCATTATTAATGGGTTTAACAATGTATGTTATTCAGAAAATGTCACCAATAACAGTAACTGATCCTATTCAGCAAAAAATTATGACTTATATGCCTGTTATTTTTACAATATTTTTCTTCTGGTTTCCATCAGGTCTGGTTTTATATTATATCATTAGTAATTTAATGACAATTATTCAGCAACAAATTATTTATCGTGGATTAGAAAAACATGGATTACATAATAGTATTAAAAAATAATTTTTTATATTTTATCATTTTTATTAATTTAAAATAAGAAAATAAAAATATATTAAATTAATCATTAAACAAATTTAATAATATTAATTATCATAATTAGGAATAATATGAATATGAATATAAATATTAATGATACAATTATCGCTCAAGCAACACCATATGGACGAGGTGGCATTGCTATTTTACGGATATCAGGTCCGAAAGTTACTGAGATTGCTAAGATTGTTTTAGGTAAATTGCCTAGGCCTCGTTATGCGAATTACCTTTCATTTTATGATATTAATAAAAAAATATTGGATAAAGGAATTGTATTATATTTTCCAGCACCAAATTCATTCACTGGCGAAGATGTTCTTGAATTACAAGGGCATAGTAGTCCAGTAGTTGTTGATTTATTGCTTAAACAAATTTTGACTATTAATGAAATTCGTATTGCTAATCCAGGTGAATTTTCTGAACGTGCTTTTCTTAATAATAAAATAGATTTGACTCAGGCAGAAGCTATTGCTGATCTTATAGATGCGAGTAGTGAACAAGCTGCTCGTTCAGCAATAAATTCATTACAAGGAATTTTTTCACAACAAATTTATGATATAGTAAAAGCAATTACTGAATTGCGTATTTACATTGAATCAAATATTGATTTTCAAGATGAAGAAATTAATTTTTTATCTAATCATGAGATAGAAATTAAATTAAAAGAAATAAAATGTTATTTAAATAAAGTACGTTTACTCGCATATCAAGGTAATTTATTACGAGAAGGCATTAGAGTTGTTATTACTGGACTACCAAATTCAGGTAAATCTAGTTTATTAAACGCACTGTCTGGTCGTGAAACAGCTATAGTAACAGATATATCAGGTACAACTAGAGATGTATTACATGAATGTATTTACATTAACGGCATACAACTTCATATTATTGATACAGCTGGTTTGCGTGAAACTATAGATGAAATTGAAAAAATAGGTATTGAACGAGCCTTGAAAGAAATAGAAAGAGCTGATCATATATTATTTATGATAGATAGTAATACAACAAAAATAACTGAACCTGAAGATATTCTACCTCAATTTATGAAAAAAATTTTAAAACATTCATCTATTACGATTATCAAAAATAAAGTAGATATGACTAATGAACCAATATCAATAAAAAAAGTTGGGAATTATTCAGTTATTTTCCTTTCAGTCTATAAAAAAAGAGGTATTAATTTATTACGTCAACATTTAAAAGAACGTATTGGATTTAATCATCATGTTGAAGGACAATTTTTAGCTAGACATCGACATATTGAAGCACTTAATATAGCATATGGACATTTAAAAAAAAGTTATAAACAATTAATGATTGCTCATTCAGTTGAATTATTAGCTGAAGAACTTCGTTTAACTCAACAGGCTCTAAGTAAAATTACCGGTGAATTTAGTTCGAATGATTTATTGAACGAAATTTTTTCTAATTTTTGTATTGGAAAATAATAGAAAATCAACAATGATTGTAAGTTATAAAAATTTTTATAGATTATTATCAGAAAATATATTTAATTTTAATTAAAATTAAATATATTTTTTTTAAAAGTAAATATATGTTTTATAAAAAATATTCTTTTATTTTCAATCAAAATAGATTTTTATAAATATAAAAAAATTTTTTATAATTATAAATAAATTAGAATATTTAAAAAAATCTAAATAAATTTTATTTAAATTAATAATTACTTAAAAATTATTTTTTAGATAAATCTTTTTAAAGATAAAAAATTTATTTATCTTTATTTTAATTTATATTTAATTTTCTGTTTATAATAAAATATTAATATGCTTAATTATTTAATTTATAATTATATTTTATATAATTATATTAATTAATTAAAAACTTAATTTTAAAAAAAACTAAATAACTTAATTATATTATTTATTTAATTATTTTTATCTTTAATAAAAACGTTTAACATCTTACTTAGTTTTAGTATACTTTAAGAAATAAAGTATGATGTTTATTAAAATTTAAATTTTACTGATTAGTAATATTTTATTAGCGAAAATATAAAATTCTACATATTATATCATACAATGGTTTACTTTATTATTTATTATACTTTTTTTTTAAAAATAATTTATTTATTAACTTAGATTACTAATATAATTATTATCGCCAATTATAAATAAAAATCATTATTGATCTAATATATTTTATTATTTTATTTATATTCGATATATTTTTACTTTATCTATAAATATTATTTTTTATTGTTAAGTTTAATTCACCATTAAAATTAAAAATAATATTAATATATATTGCTATTTATTATACTTTTATTTTTTAAAATTAAGTAATATTTATAAAAGATATAAATAATAAATTATATAACAATCTATTATTTATAAATTTGATTAATAATTTTATTAGTTAAAATATAATTAGTTTAATTATTTTAAAATTAATTTATTTTCTATTTTATAAAATAAATTAATTTTTGATTTTAATATTGAAAATATGAGTTTTTTTATTTATCATATATGAGATTTATAATTATAAAAGTTATTTTCAATTAAATTTAATATCTTATCTTCTATAAGAATAATAAGATATTAATATTATTAAGATAGATTATTTATCATATTTTATCTTAATTTAAGTTATTTTTTAAATTATTTTTTAAATTTCCGATTAAATGATAATTTAATAAATTATTTATTACGTATAATCTTTTAATTTATAATGTATTTTATTTAAATATTTAAAAATATAATAATTATTATTATTTCTTGATTATAAAAATATTTTATAAAATTTAATTATTAAAATAAAAATATTTTATAAAATTTAATTATTAAAATATAATTAATTTTTTATTTATATAATTAATTATAATAAAATATAAATTTATATTTAATACTAAAATAATATAAACTATAAAAATATTTTATATTTTAAGATAAAATTTTAATTGAATTTTTAATATAATTTTATTATACTGAATTTTATTTATTTAAATTTTATAGTAAGAAGATTTTTTAAATTTTCATTTAATTATAAATTAACTAATTTATAATTAAATGAATTATAGATGATTATATAATATTTTTAGAAAAAAATTAACATAAAATTACAAACTATTAAGTTTAAAGTTAAAAAATTAATTATTTTAATTGTTAATTAATCTAAATTTTATTTATTATAAAATATCTATAAAATAAATATATCAAATATATATTTATATATTTATATATTTTATAGTATAATTTTTTTAAGATATTTTTATCTATATTAAACTTTTTTATTATTTAATAAATTAAAAATTAATTTAGTTATAATATTAATAATGTAAAAGAGATTATTTATAAATAGAAATTTATAATGAATATTTATCTATATAAATTAATTTTTAATTTTATTTAAAAAATAATAGTAAATTTAATTTTACTATATATAATAAAAATTATAAATATTGGTTATTTCTCTATTTAAATAAAATACTTAAATATAGATTATTTTTTAACTTTATTTTCTTATATAAAAGATAAATTTTTTTAAAATTTATCTTTTATATAAGAAAATAATAGTTATATCTTTTAAAATAAGTAAATATATATTTTGTTTAAATATCATTTTATATCTCTTTTATAGAAATTATTTAATTAATAATAAATCCTTATCATCTATTCATAAAAATAATATTATATATATTTAATATAAAAACAATTTTATATAAATCTTATATATAATATTTTATACAAAAATTTAATACTTAAGTTTGCTGTTTATAAAAAATTTTATTTAAATACACAATAAATTAATGATAATAGATCAATTTTTAATATCATATATATTTTTTATAAATCTAATTTTTCTATCTTTGTTAAATATTTATTTAATAAAGATAAAATCTTATTAACTTTATTTTAAAATAATATATTTTTTTTCTAAAAAAGCTATTTTTCCAAAAATATATTATCAAATTTATATTTTTATAAACTACTTATATTTTATATTTCAATAGTAGTTTTTTTAGTATAAAAAAGTTATTAATTTAAATAATAAAACTATTTTTTATTAATAAAATTTAAATGTTTTTAAAAATTAAATTTTATAGAAAGCTTTTTCTACTGTTTTTTAATTAGTAAAATTTATAAATAATATTTTTATATCAATAATTTATATTCTTGCTTCAATAAAGTTAAAAAAATTTTATATTAACTATAGATATTTTACATTGATAATATTTATATCATTTTATTTATATTATTTAGTATAATATTACTTATGCTATAAATAAATATAATACTTTAGATTTTTTTTAAATACTAAAAACTAAATATAGATATTATAAGATTGATCTAATAAGATAAACATCTTGTATAAATATAAAATATATATCGAAATCATTTTAATATTAACACTCATTTATTAATATTTTTTTAAAAATCATTTAATAATTTATTAAATATATAATAATAATATGAAATTATTATGTAGTGTATAAAAGGATAATTATAATATATATTATATATAGTTTTATAGGATTAAATTATTATAAATTTAATGATTTTACTTATTTTATTAAATTATGTGCAT
Source organism: Arsenophonus sp. (assembly GCA_052401645.1). Classification (GTDB taxonomy): domain Bacteria; phylum Pseudomonadota; class Gammaproteobacteria; order Enterobacterales; family Enterobacteriaceae; genus Arsenophonus. The sequence goes on along the minus strand of CP198939.1, from coordinate 2,020,933 downwards.
CTTTAAAATAAAGAATTAATTGTAATAAATATTACATTTATAAAATAAAAATATTTGTTTTTATAATAAGCTTTTTTTTAATTAAAAAGTTATAAATATGAATAAGAAAAGAGATAAAATTATCTGTAATATAGATAAATAATTATAATAATAATTATAATTCTGATTTATATCAGTATCACTAATAATTTTAAATTAATAAAAAACAATAGCAAAATAATATAAATATAAATTACTTTACTATTATTATTGATATTTATTATAATAACTTTTTTATATCGTAATTAATATAGTTATTTTTTATTAGTAATAAAGTAATAATTATTTTTTTACTTTCTTAAAATTTTTTTTGTTAAGAAATTAAGAAAATATTTTTATAAAAATAAAATTATCTTAAATAAGATACTTTTAAAAAACTAAGAAAATATTAATATTTATAATTCACTTTTTTGATATATTTATTATATCTTTCATTATATTGAATGTATAGGCTGTATCACTGATAAATATCAATAATAAAGTAAATATTATTTCATTGATAAAATCAATATAATTGATTATTATATATTTTATAAGTTATTTAATATTGTTTTTACTATCGTTATACTCTTATTAAATTTAATAAAATATATTAAAGAAGATTTTGATTATTTTAAGTACTAAATAGAGTTCTCTGATATATTTTTGTTATTATTAAATATTTATTTATATTATGTTATAAAATAATATTTATATTATTTATAATTATTTATAAATGATTTTCTTATTTTCTTTATTCTACAATAATCATTTTAATATTATTATTCTATAATCAAAATTTAAATTAAAAATAATATTTTTAAATAAAAATAAGTTTACTGAAAATAAAAATTGTCAATTTTATCTTAATAAATGTATATATAAGAAAAAATCTTTAATTATATTGTAAACGATTGATATATTAAATTATCAAAAATTCTTTATTAAAACATATAAATAAAATTTATATGTTTTTAGAATTTTATATGATTTAAACTTGTATAAAAGATTTTATAAAAAATATAATAAATTAATTAATTAGCTTACCATTATTTTTATCATCATACTTAGCACTTTAACTAAAAATATCAATATAATAATTTAATATAATGATAAAATACAAACATAAAAAAAATTATATTATTTTTATCCATAATTATCTATAATTTAAAAATTATTTTTAGTTATAAATCTAATTTTTTTATTAAAATTATCTTATAGTCAATTATTTTATATATGTATTTATGTTATGTATAATTTTATATATAAATTATTTTTTTAAAAAATAATATATTTATATATATTTAGTTATATTTAATCTTTTATTAAAAATTTAAATAATTTTTATATTAATTATTAAGATATTAATCTTCATTATATTTATCTAACATTTAATGTTATTTTTTTTAAAAAATAAAGTTATTTAAATATTATTATAGCTTACATGCTTTTATGACTATTAAGATAGGTAATTTTAATGATAAATTTATGAAATTTTAATCTATAAATTTATATAATTTATTATATAAATAAAATAAATTACTATGATCAATATCAGTTATTATCATTATTTTTAATAAAATATTTACTTTAATAAAATTATAATTTATATTATATTATATTTTTTATTAATTTAATAAATCACTTTATGTTTCGTATATAGCAATACAGATAAGCTAATATATTTATAATATTTATTTAATTTTATCTATTATTTCATACTTCTAATCTAATTAAATTTTTTTTTGCTATATCAATAATATAATAGCTAGGAGATCTTATTATTTATCTGTTTATCTGATTAACAAATTTATTTATTTTTTATTTTTATTGAAATATTTAACTTTCTTTTATTTAAAAAAAATCATTATTAATATTTTTAATTAATTGAAATCTTCTATTAAATAATTATTTATAAAATTCTTTTATTAAGTAATAAATACATCTATTATTTTATTAACTATTATTTTTTATAAAATTTAATTTTTATTATATAAATAATTAAATTATTTTTTAAGATAGTTATATATATAACTACTTTTTTTAATATTTTCTAAAATTAATATTTTCTAAAATTAATATTTTCTAAAATTAATATTTTCTATATTTTAATATTTTATTTAAAGTATATATATTATGGAATATTAAATTTTTATTTTAAAAAAAAGAATAGTTGAATATTATCGTTATTTATGGATTCTAAAATTATTAGAGATTTATTATTGATATATTTTAATTTATTAATTAATAAAAATAATTTATAAGTTAGTTATAACCCAGAATTTTTCTAATTAATTATTAAGATGTTTTATATTATATATATAAAAAATAAGATAGCACATTGATTAATTTTCAATAATTTAAATATATAAAGTATGATTATTTTATAATTAACTAATTTTATTATTGATAGATTTAATTTTAAAAAAAAATTATGTTATTAATAACATATATAATAGTTAATATTATAAATAAGTTTTATATATTTTTATAATAATTTTTACTTTAGTAAAAGTAATATATAATATATTTATTATGTAATACTATATTGTATATTACAATTAATATCTTTTTAATAAAATATTTATTTTTTTGTATAAAATTATTTGAATTAAAAAAATAAAAATAAACATTTATTTATCATTAATATTGATAAATTTAATTCAAACTTATAAATATATTAAATATATTTTATTTAATATTTTAATTATTGGTTAAATATTATTTATTTTTTTTCACTATTTAATAAAGATAGTATATTTATATTTTGTTTAGTACTTTAAAATATCACAACAATGAGCTAATTATTATATAGTATAATATATATACATATTAATATTTTTATATATATGATGGTAAAATACGATAATTATTTATTTTTATATATATTATATACTATAATGATAGTGATTAAGTTGTTTTAATATATTTTTATTTACATATTGTTATTATATATAAATAAATTTTTGGAATAAATATATAGTAGTAAATAATTAATGTTTTAAGATTAAGCTCAATAAGAATCATAAAAATAATAAGTAATATCAGTAATTATTTTAAAATAGGTTCATAGATATATTTAGATTAAATTTTTAATAATAAGAATTTGAATTATATGATATAAATAAATAAAATTATCTAATAAACTATTTGATTTTTGAGAAATATAAAAATTAATAATAAATTAAAGAAAAATATAATTGCTAAGATCATATTAAATAAGAATGAATTTAACTCTAATATAATTATACTATATAAAATAAATAAAAAATATATTAAAAATATATTTATATAAATTAAAAATTTATAAGAAATAAACATTTATATAAATTAATAAGATTTATATCTATATCAAAAATTTTTTAAAAAATAAAAAATAATTAATTTTAAAATAATAATTATATTTTTATAAAAAATATTTATATTTACTTATATAATACTGGTCCTTAAATTAATATATTAAAATAAAATTAATTATTTAATAATTTCTTCATGTTAAAATAGCTAATTTATTAAAATAAAGTTAATTTTATTAAAAAACTAATAAGACATAATTATATATGAATTAATTAGTTTAATAAATAATAATTAATAAAATTAATTGGAATAAATAATAATAACAAAATGATTTAATAAATTATTTATTATTTCCATAATAATTATAAATAAAAACTTAAAATAAAATTTATTAATATAAAGATATTATCTTTAACTAAATAAAAATAATTATTTATTTTATAATAAATAATATAGAAATAATTTATTATTATCCTTTTATTAAATTATGTCTTTGTAAATAATTAATGATTTATGATTAATAATTATTTTTTATTGTATAATAAGATATCTAGAAAGAATATTAATCATGATTCTTTAATATAATAAATGAAATAATTATTATAAGATAAAAAAGAATATTAGAAATAAAATAGAGATATGTTTATTAAATAATTGTTATATAAATTTTAAATAATAATTATTTTAAATATAAAATTAATATAAAATAAATAATACTATTTATTTTAAAAAATAGATTTGTGTATTTTAGATATTAAAATATAATCAAATAATATTATTAGTAGTTTAATTAATATAATTAATAATAAATAATATTAAGTTTTAAATATATTACAATTTAAATTTAAAATTTTATCATAATAATTTTAAAAAATAAAGAGTTATTTCAAAAAAAATAAATATAGAATATATTTGATATATATGGATTACTAAACTAATAAGAAATTTATTATTAATAATAAAAGAATTTAATTATCTTTTAAATATATCATTGTTAGATAAATTATTTTATTTTTTTAAAAAAAAATAAAATAAAATAAAAGTATTACTTTATAAAAATAAGATTATGATTTTTTTGTTAAATATAATATATTTATAGTATATAAATATATTAATAAATTCAAAATGCATCATATTTCTAATAAATCTTTTTTAATAAAATAGATAATAATTAAAAAACAAAAAAATACTTCAAAAATTTAAAAAATAAATAACTTTAATTTTAAATTAACTTTTATTTATATAAAAATATTTTAAATTTTCATAGAATTATTATTCTATATAATTTAAAATAATTAAAAATAAAACAAAAAATATAATTTCATTTTTTAAAATATTTTATACAAAAAAAATAAAATATAATATATATTTTATAGGTTAAATTAAAAAATATTTTAAAAAAAATATACATATATATTTAAATTGATTAATTTGATTTTATTTAAATTATATTATTAAAATATATCGAATTATTAATTTAAAAATATTAAATTAAAATATAAAAATATATTATATAAATAATAATTCTGAAGAAACTTAAATTAAGTTTAGTTATATTGTATTATATTATTTTAATTTATTTATAAAATATTTTATAAATAAATAGTTAATTATAAATTTAATTATATTAAAACTATTTCATATAAAATTAAAAAATATAAAGTCATGCAAATCAATAAAATTAAAATAATATATTAACTATAATATATTAATTTTTAATTAGTAATTATATAAAAACTTAAAATTATATTTTTAAAATTAATATAATAAATTAATAATTTCTATTAATATTTTAAATTTAAAAATAGAATTTAAAATAACTATTTTATTTTTTTTTAAAAATAATAAAATATATTAACTATCATTTAAATGATAGTTAATAAAAAATATCTTTGATCTTTTAGATTCATTACAAAATAATTATTTTATTTTTAGAAGAATTATTTATATTAACATGCTAAGTTTTAGTACTTTTACTCATTCTATCAATATAAGCCATACCAAATGCAGATAAAACAAAAGCTAAATGAATAATAACACTCCACATAATTTTATTATCGAGTACTTTTTCAGCTTCCATAAATAATCGTAAAAGATGAACTGAAGAAATTGCAACAATTGATGAAGCGACTTTATTCTTAATTGAATTAACATCCATTTTACCCATCCAGCTTAATTTTTGATGTTTATCATCAACAGTTATTTTTAAAATGAAATTTTCATAACTTGAAAACATAACCATAACTAAAAGTCCACCAACAAGTGCAATGTCAACTAACGATAAAACAGTTAATATTAATCCTGATTCAGTTATAATAAAAAGTTCAGGGATGATATGAATTATTTGTTGAAAAAATTTTAAAGTTAATAAAATAAATCCAAATGATAATCCAATATAAACAGGAAATAATAGCCATCTTGATGCATAAATAATTTTTTCAATAGATTTTTCCATTTTTATCCTTTTTATTTATTTTTTAAAATTAATATAATATCTTTATTATCTTAATTTTAAAAAACGTTTTTATACCTTTTATAGAAAAATTTTAATATCTATATATAAAGTTATATATAGATATTTTTTCTTAATTTTAACTTTTTATTATAATTAATTTTAATAATCAAATCAATTAAATATTTTTTAACAATAAAATATCATAAATTAATTATGATTTTTAGTAAAAATGAATTAATAATTTATTAAAAATAATTACAGCAGTAATCTTACTTTAAAAATAAAGTTTAAATAAGGCTATATTAATAATAATATTAATTTAATTTATTTATTTTTAAAGCAAAAATAAATAAAAATCATATAATTTAGTATTAATAAATCTCTTAATACTAAGAAAAATTCTTATATGATATATAATATATATATTTAATTTTTAAGTAAATTTTTAATAAAAATGCTTTATATTAAAGAATTAAGTTTTCAATATATTTTATATGTAATTTTTATTGTATAAATATAAATTTATAAAATTAAATAAATTAATTATTATAAATATAAAAGAATAAATATTAATATATTTTATTATTTTTTTAATAATTTAAAAGTAATTTTACTACATAGATAATAATGATTATTATATTTATTTTTTAAATTTAATTGTTATTTTTATATATTAATAATTTATTTATTTAAATATAAATAAATTACTAACTTAAATAAGAAAATATAGTTTATATAAAATTTATAAAATAACTATTATAAAAATAATATAAAACTTATTTTTGATAGATTAATAATCTAACATATACTATGAAATAAATTTTATTTGATTATCTTAAATATAATTATTATTTCTTAAAAATAGTAAAATATAAAGTATATAATTTATATAATTAAAATAATATTGTTCAAATTAATGAATAAAAATAATTTAAGATATATTTTAAAAATAATTATAATCACCGTATTATATTTTATAAAATATAAATATATAGATATATATTTTATCAATAAAATTGAGTATAAAAGATATATATTATTAATTTAGTTTGTTATTTATCTTAATTTATATTAAATTTTTATTTAATTTACTAATTAAAACTGTAATTTATTTTTAATCTTATTTTGTAAAAAAATAAAAAATAAATAATTTAAGATTAAGAGATATTGTTTTAAATATTAGAATTAATCGATTAATATTTAAATTAATTGAATTAATCTATTTTATTATATATATTTTAAATATTTTAATTTTTATTAATAATTTTCATCACTATATTCAATTATAAATATAGAATATGATATAAGTGTATTTAATATGAAAAATTTATTTTTTTATAAAATAAAATATAAAAATATTTTAATATATTAAATTAGTTTCAATATATATTCAATATAAATTTTTATGATATAAATCATGAAATAATATTAGATTTTTCTAAAAAATAGATAACTATAAAATTAATTTTTTAGATAAAAATAATCTGGTATTCAATATTATTTATATATATTTTAAATAGTAAAACTTATATTTTCACTATTTTTATAAATATTGTTATAATAATATTTATAAAATATTTTATATATTAGAAAAATTTAATTCTATATCTAACAATTTATATTAGTTTAAAATAATTTTTATGTTTTATCTTAAGTAATCTTATAATCTAATTGATTAGATTTTACTTTGTTTATATCATTATTTTAATGATATCTATTTTAATAAAAATTTCCAATTTTTATTATTTATTAATATATTATTAATTTTTAATTTTAATGCTATTGTATCTATATAAAATTTATTTGTTTTTATCATTAAATTTATTCATATTATAAGGATGAAAAAAATGTTATTAATAATTTTACTAATTGAATAGTAATAATTCTATTTTATCTGATAATAATCATTTTATTATATAAAATAGAATCTTATAATAGATTATCAATTATTTTTACTGTTTAGTTTTATATTTCGATACAAATTTAATTTTAATATAGATAAAAATATATTTATATAAACTTAATTTTTATATATTTAATTTAAATATTTTTATAATTAATGGATATACGTTAATTTCTTTTTTAATAATTTATTATATATCTTATTATTTTAGTTAAATATCAATAAATCTCTTTTTAATATTTAATTTTATTTTTAAATAAAAAATAAAATTTTTATTAGTTATGGATTAAAAAATAATTAAAATTTATAAATTATTAATCATATAAAATAAAAAACTATATTTTAACTGAATAATTTAAATAATCCTACTAATTAATTATTTTATATATTATTTATATTGATATAATAAATAAAATCAATATATAATAAATTATAAATAATTAAAAAATATGAGTATAACTATTTTATTTATTAATAACATATTTTAATTATTGTTAAATTTAATTTTAAAAAATTTTCAAAAAATAGTTAATGTTTTAATAGTAAAAGTTACTTACTATTTATATATCATATTTAATACATAAAACAAATCAAATATTTTATTATGTTTGATTATTTATTTAGATTTATTGTTTTTAATAAAATTGATTAATTGATAATTTATTCTAACATTAAATTAAGATGTTAATTTAATTAAATACTAAAAATTGATAAAATTAAATAAGAAAATATATAAATATTTATTAATAAAACAAAGAATTAAGTAAATATTTAATATACAGAAATGAATAAATTAGTGATAAGTTAATAAATTAATTTAATTGATTAATAAATCTTCATGCATAAATAATTAATTAAAAGATAATTATGTATATTAATTTAATAATACTTTAAAATATGATATTTAATAAATATTTTTATAGAATTAAAAGTTTTTTGTTGAGAAACTCGTTAATATTTAGAAAAATAGTTAATTTTAATATTTTAATAATATTAGAATATTAAAAACTTTATAAATTAATTTAATTAATATTTTAATAAGTATTAATAATTATTTATAGTTCATATGAAAATAAATAAAATTTTAATTTGAATATTATCTGTAAACTAAGTAGGTTTATTATTATTTCTTAGAATAAAAATAAAAGAATTAAATTAAAAATAACAATGATAATCTTATTATATATTTTATATAATTTATATTAAAAATATAAAAATAATCAATTATTAATATTACTTTTAACTAAATATTTAAACTGCAATTATTTATTATTTTAATAATAAATAATGTTATATCCTATAAAAAAATTTTTTAAAGTAAATTCTCTAATTTATATTATAAAAAAATTATTAAAATATATATTTAGTTATTGTGTAGTTCATTGAACTAAAGTAATATAATTCTTATAGTTTTATTAGAAGATTAATAAAACTATAATTATTTTAAATATGAATTTATTTATTAATTATAATTAATAAATAAATTATTTATATAGTTAAAATAACTATTTAGCTTAAATATAAAATATTATACATATTTTGTATCAAGTTATAAGTAACATTTAAAAATATTTAAATATAATCATTTTTATATTTTTAATGATGTATTTTTAATTATTACTACTTACTTTTATAAGTATATTGTAATTTTAATATGAAAGTTAAATTATTTTATGTTTGTTTAATTATAATATAAAAAAAGTTAAATAAATTTATATTATTTATTGGTATTATACTTAATATGAGTTATTCCAATAAAATGATTATTAATATGGTATGAATCTGATATATTTTATGATCATAATATTTTATAATTATAATATTATCTTTTAAAGATATTACTATTTTAATATTACAATTTAAATGTTTCTATATACATAGACGCAGATTTAAATTAATTGATTAGTAAATTTTATATATTATTTTAAATATTATAAATAGATATTGAGTTCTAAATTTAATAACTCAATTATTATATATAAATTATTTAGTTTTATATCATCATTTAAAATTGGTTAGAATATTATTCTATTATATTGAATAAAAAATCATGGTATTATATTATTGATACTAGAATTTGAATATAATTCAACAAGAATTATATTTTAAAATAAAGTATATCTATTAATATTCTATATTATAAATATATGTAAAATTTATTAATATATTAATAATATAGCTATATATTGTTAAAATAATTTTTATTATTTCTAAATTAAAATAAAGTATAAACATACTTTATTTTAATTATAATAAGTATTTATTTATAAAAAAAATTATTTATATAGTATAGATTATATTTATTTAAGAAATAAATTATACATTTATAAACGAAAAGAAAAGAAAATATTAATTTATTTAAATAAGATTAATTTATGAAAATAATTTATTAAATTCTGTTTAAATTCTATATAAATAGATATATTAAAAATATTTTTTTTAATAACTTTTATTGATAAAATCAGAATATATTTAAATTTACATATAAGTAAATATATTATAATAGAGATTATAGTTTATAATAAATTAAGAGTTTAATTTAATATCGATATAATATATATTTAAATATTAAATTATAACAGTAATAAGAGTTTAATTATAAAAATTAATTATATATATAACATATATAGTTAAATAGATATTTATTAATCAATAAATTTTAAGTTATTTAAAAAAAATTTTAAAATAGATGATAGATCAATATTTATTTATAAAATATTTTATAAAAAAGTTCTTAAATTAAAAAAAATAGAATAATATTTTATATATCATTTATAGCAATTTTAATCTTTATTAGATTACTAATATAATGATATTTAAAAATTGAATATAAAAATATTTTTAGCTTAGATAAGCTATATTAAAATATAAATAAAACATTTTAATAATTTATTAATTCAATTAATATTAATAATTTAATTAAATAATTAATTAATTAATAAAATTATTATTCTTCAATTTTTATTAATTTTAAAAAAAATAAATCTATTTAATTTTATAATATTTAAATATTATATAGAATATAATTCTATTACTTAATTTTATTATAATTTATCTATTAAAAATAAAATATTTTGTAATATTTATTACAATTAAAATATAATAATATAATTATTATATTTTAAAATTTATTATAATAATTACATATTAAAATCAATAAAATTTAAATTTTATTTTTATTATTTTATTAATAATTTAATTATTAATAACTTTATCTAAGATAATAAATAATATAGAAATATATGAAATGAATATTTATTATAAAATATAAATTTAAATTTTAAAAAAATAAACTAAAAATAATTTATAATATAGAAATATTTTTAATAATAAAATTTATGAATATATAAATAGTAAAATATTAATTTATCAATTTTATTTTATTAAAATAATAAAATGCTAATAACAAAAAATAATGAGTTAATTTTTATTAAATAATTTTTAAAATTATTTTTAAAAAAAATAAAATAATTTATTTTAAATAAATTTATTTTAAATTATATTAATTTATTTTATATATAAAATATATTTTTTATTTTATTTTTTAAAATTAAAATATAAAATAATATTTATAGTTAAACATTAATAAATATTATTTTTTTTATAAAAATAATATTTATGAATTTATATTAGATTTAGAAACATAGTATTTTACTATAAATATAGTTTATTAATTTTAATTTTAATAGATTATTATATTATTTTCAAATAAAATATTAAAGATAATTCTTATCTTATAAATATTTTATAAAAATAAAGATTTATATATATTATTATTTTTTAAATTTTAATAATTAGGTATTTTAATAAATTATCTTTATTTTAAAACAAAAAATTTTTTATTTAATAAAAATAAATTAAATAGTAATTATTACATTAATTAAAAATACTTAATTTAATAAAATAATATTATATCAATAAATTAGTTATTATTATCATTTATTTAGTCGTATATTAGGTGATAAATTAATAATTATATAAAAAATCAATTTATAATAGATGATATAGTAATTTTAATTATAAACAGTAATTAATTTAAATTTCAAAGTAATCTATATATTAAATTATATATTGATTATTAGTTTAATTACCAATTAATACATTTATATTTTTATTTAAAAAGTTATTAATATCATTAATTCAATATTTTTTTATTAGTCAATTACTTTTTATCAAAATATAATCAATTACGTAAATAAACATATTTCTATTATTATCATTAATAATAATTAATGATTTTAACTTCAATTATTAATTTAATAATTGAAGTTAATAATAGTTTTACAAATTAATATTAGATTAATATAAAAATATTTTTAATCTACTAAATCGATAATTTCATATAATCTATCTACATACTATTTTAATTTTACTAAAATATGTAAATTATTAATAATTTACATTATAATCTATATTATTAAATAGATATAATAAATATTAATTATTATTTTTTTAATAAAATAATAATTAAAAACAATTACTTAATTCAATAATTAAAATTATTATAATTAAATAAAATTTAAATATAAAAACTAACAAATTATATAATTTTATATTATTAAATATGTTTTGAAATATAAACTTTTAAATGTAAATAAAAATCTATAATAATATAATAAATAATAAAAATTGTTTTTATCTAAAATATAAGTATAATATTATTTATTTTATAATTTTTTACTTAATGCCGAAGTGGCGAAATTGGTAGACGCAGTTGACTCAAAATCAATCACTTTATAGTATGTCGGTTCAAGTCCGATCTTCGGCATAACAAAAGTATCTTTATCATTTATTTAACTGTTTAATATAAATTAAGAATTAATATAAATAAATAACTAAATTAACTAATATTATTTAATTTTATTTTAATTAAAAATAAAGATTTAAAGATATAATATATTTAGAATTTTAGTCTATATTAAAAATAAATTAAATTATTAAAATAAATTTATTCCTTATTCTTTCTAATAAAGAATATAATAATTTTAATTATATTAATTATTTTAAAGATAAATATATGGAAATATCTTAAGGTAAAATAAATGTTTAATTAATTAATGTTAGATATATATCTATTATCAATATATTTATATTAAACAGATTAATCTGTAGTTAAATAATAAATTTGTAGTTTTATTAAAATAATATTTATTATGAATATCCCAATTTATAACATTTTATTTTTATAAATTTAATGATTAATTTTCTATTAATTCTAGAATTATAATTAATTAAATAAGTATTAGAATGTATATTCTACAAAAAAAATCATATTTAATAAAAAATTAAATAAAAATTATTTAAAATACTGATTAATATAGTAAAAGGTTAATATCTTATTATTTTTGTGATTATAATATAATTTATTTTGTCTATACTATTATTGATAGTATTTTTATTATTAATAGAAAATACTATAAGAATTAATTTTATTTATTTTAATCATTATTATAATTTATTGATATTAAATATTATTTAACTTATATTTTAAATATATGTATATTTTCTTAATATAAAAATATGAATTTTACTATGCATATTATAATTAATTAAATTAATTATAATATGCATAGTATATTATCTATTACTTATTATTATAATAAGTAATATTAATTAATTGAATTAACTTATTTACTATTAAAATTATTTTGATAGTAAATAAGTTTTTTAAAATTAAAATTATTAATAATTAAACTTTATTAGTCTATAAAATAAAATTACTATTATTTATGTTTTAATATTTATTATATATCAACCTTATTCATAATATAAAGTATAATAATGTATAAAATGAACTTTTAAATAAATTTAAATTTAAATTATAAAATAGTTTATTAGTTAAGAGCTATATCTTAAATATCAGAAATAATATTAAATTTTTAATTTATAAAAAATAATATTGATTTCTATATTATGCTAAAGAAATTTAATATTATAAAGAGATATATTTATACTATTAAGTAAAAATATTAATATATAAAATATTTTAATTCTGAAAAAATATTTACGTATATCATTAGTTATAGAAATCATATTAATTAATATTTATGAAAATTAAATTTATATTAATACAACTTTTTATTTTAGCTAAAGTTATCGATATTTTTAGAAAACTAAATTAATGATTAAATATAATATTTTTATATAATAGTTTATTTATATAATATATATATGCAAATAATTATAAATATAAAAATTTATCTTTTAGATACTAAAATAAATATAATATTATTCATATAATAAAATCTAAGTATTTTAATAATATAAAAACGAATAAGTTTTTAATAAAAATAAGTAATTACTAAAATTAATTTTTACTAAAAAATAGTAATAATGATAGAATATAATATTTATATAAATACTGATAAGTAATTTTGAAATAAAAATATATTATAAATTAATTTTACAATTGTTATTCAAGATAAATATTAAATTACTTTAATCTAATTAAATTGCTTAGATATAATACTAAATTCTAAATTTAGAAGTTAAATATTTATTTTAGTAGATTACTAATAGCAAAAAGTATGATATAATTTTATATTATTATAATATTGAATCAATTAAAACTAATAAAGTATTAAACTGATAAATTTTTTCTAAATTATATTAATAACCTATAAATAAGGAACATATAAAAAATTATGTTTATTATTTTAGTAAGTTTATAAGTAATAGTAAATATTATATAGATTAATATATTGAAAATACTATATATATAGTTATATTAGTATAGATAATTAATTTATTTTATCATATAACATACATTTTATTTTCTTACAAAAATAATATATTTATTTATATAGATCTACTTTTCAGTAATAGTAATTATTTCTTAATAAACAATGATTATTTTATATTTTTTAAATATTAATAAATAAATTCATTTATATAAATAAAACTTAAATTTCATTTTTTATTGAAATTTATAATTTTATTTATGAATATTATTTTTATCATAAAAGATAACTAATTTAAATGAAATTTATAAGATTTATTTTATATATAAATCATCGAAAATATAGAATTTTATAATCAAAGTAATAAATAATTAAACTATGTGTAAATATATAAACTATAATATATATTAAAGATATCAAAAGAAATTTTTCTTTATTTTATAAAAATTTTAAAAAAAATACTATCAATAGATTAATAATTTAATATTTAAAGAAATTTATTATATAAAAATATTAATTAACTATTTTTATAATAGTTAAATTTATATTTATAAATTTAAAAAAAATCAAAAAAGTTAATATTTTAATTTATTTATTAATAACTATAATAAAGAATAAAAATTAAATAATAATTATAAATTTTTTTATAATAAAAAGATTTAATCAGATTTATCATATATATAAATAATCTATTTATTAAAATTATTTTTATGTTTGTAATTAAATATTCTTGATTAATGTAAATTAAAAATAAATAAATTTATTGAATTGAAATTTTTCTTGAAAAATAATTCATAGAATTTTTTTTTAAAAATTGAATAAATATAAAAATTATTTTAAAAAAACTACTTCGATATTTATACTTTTAATAAAAATATAAAATTTATCTTAATTCAATTGAACTATTTGAATTTAATTTAAATAAATTAGTATTTTAATTCTTATTAATTATTTTACTCCTAGATAAAGAGTTATTTATTAAGTATTTTTTAAAATTAGAAAAAATATTTTTAATATCAATAAATATAATAAATTTTAAAAATTAATAGATATTAAATTCAAATAAATACTAAATAAATTATTCATTGATACGTGAATATCTATATTCAAATAGTGATGAAATTAAAAAAATATATATATTAATTACAAAAAATATAAATAATTTTTTTAATAATAAATTTATTATTAATAAATTTATTATTAATATTTATAATTTATGAATTATTAATATGATATTAAATTAATTAATTTATAAAATAATTTGTTTTAACTATTTATAATAGTTAATTATTAATTACTTATAAAATAAATATATAAAATATAACTTATTAATGTTAATATATAAAAATAATTATAATTGTTGTTTAAATATAGTATTTAGAAATAAAAGTTATTTTTTAATAGTTTAATTATTATTCGTTAATAATAATTAAATAAAATTTAATAAAAAATAATATTTATATTTTATTTATTATAAAGTATAAATATTTATAAGTTATTGATTTTAATATAATTAAGGTAATTTATAGATCTATATTTAATTTATTATTTAACTTTTTTTAAAATAAATATATCATTTTATTTATTTTTATATTTTATAGATATTAATTTTTATTAATTAATAATAATTAATATCTATATTTTCAATATTATTGATTATTTTATGATTTTTATCAAGATTTATAATTGATATAGAATAATTATTTTAATAAATAATAAATTTAATATTATTTGATCTTTTTTATTTTTATTTAGATTTTTTAAAATTGATAATATAATTATATTTAATATCTATATTTAATATAGTTTAAATTACTAAAGTTTATTTATAATTTTAGATTTTTTACATATTTTAAAATGTTATTTTGATAAATTTAATTACAAAATTTATACAAATTAATATATTTATGTTAATTACTACTATGTACTATTTATAATAGTATTTTAATATAGAATTATTTAATTTATTTTTATTTTTTTTTATTTTCAACTTCTTACTATTAATATAAATTATATATATTATATAATTATTTATTATCGACTTTTATTTTTTAGTTTATGTTTTATTAAAAATTATCTCTAATTATTTCTTAAATTATCTTTTATTATAGAAGAAATATTTAAATAATTAATATTTTAAAATAAATTAGATAAATATCTTATGATTTAAGATAAATATATAATATCATTATTTAATTATTAAAATTTTTTTTAAATAATTATCTTTTAATATTTAAAGTAACTTTCTAAATAATTTATTTAAGATATTTTTTATTTATTTTGTATATAATTATTTATTAATTTTTATCAAAAATAATCTTTAATTAAAGTTTATTTAGTTGACAAAATTTTTCTGTTTCTATTTAGTTAAATTTAATAGTTATCAAACTATATATGGTAGTTTTGTTTACTTTAGTAGTATATATAATTATTCTATTTTATTCATATCATCTTAAAGAAATATTTAAATTTAATTTAGTATTATATATTTATATAAATAATTTATGACTAATATTTTTTATCAAAAATATTAAGTTAATATATTATATAATAATTTAATAATATTAAATTAGAATATTCATATTAATAAATATATTCTCAAAGTATTATTTTTTTAAAATTTAAATGTCAGTATTTAATTAAATTCTTTTAAAAATACATTAAAAAATGATAGAATTTAATTATAATTCATATTATATTAATAATAATTAATAGTATAATAATTAAGATAATAATAGTATTATTTATTAAGTTCAAAAATTAATTATTATAAATCATAGTTAATTGTTGAATAAAATAAAAGAATAAATAAAATATCTTTTAGTTAATTAATTTTTATATTTAGATTTATAAAATATATTTATCAAAATTTTTTTTTATTAAAGTATAATGATAGTTATATTAATCGTTTTTATCTAAAAGATAAAAACGATTAATATATTACTATTTTTTATTAAAAAATTATAATATTAAATATTATCTCTTTTGATTAATAATTTATTTTAACTATTATTTATATAATATTTAAAAATGTTTTAAATAGTAAAAATATTATTTAATTACTCAATTAGCTTAAAATTAAGTTAAATAATAAAATTATGGTTGATATAAACATCAAAATTTAATTATTTAAATTTACTTTAAAAGAATAATCTTTTATTTATAAATAAAAAAAATATGAAAGTATTGATATATAATAAATGATTAGTTAAATTATCCTTTTAATTTACTTGAACATAAATAAAAATTTATTTATATAATAAGATTATCTTTTTTGATAAAAATAATTATATAAAATATATGCAAATTTAAATGAATAAATTATAATTAATTTAAATATTTTTTAATAAATAATATATCTTTATTTACTGTATATGATTTTAATTTATGTGAATAAATTAAAAAATTATTGATTATTTTACTAAAATTTATAATTACTTAATTATTAATTTATAAATATAAATGATAAAATATCTAATTAGCTTATGTAATCGACTTAATTTGAATAAATATTAAATTTTAATTAAATTATAATTTAGATTTTTATAAATTAATTAAAATTTTTTATTTTATTATTTTTATTAACATTTTAGATTATAATTAAGTATTAGTAGTTTTTTTAAAATAAACTATTTATTTATTATTCTTATCTAAATATAGAGACTAATATTTATTTGGTTATTAATATATATAGTGTAGTATTTTATATCATTTATTTTAATATTATGGATATTTTATATATAAATTAATCAAGAAGAGATAAAAATATAATTTGAATTATGTATTATAATTAATCTTTCTGTTATTAAATAAAGTCTATTGATTTTATTTCTTTATGTTTTTTATAAAAATTTTAATTTATATTTTACTAATAAATTATTTTATTTTATTTATATATTGATATAAATTATTAATAATTTATTTTATATTATTAATTATTAATACCATTTATTTCAGATTAATTAAGTATTTAAAAGTAAAAATTTAATCTGTTATATTAATTTTATTTTATATATATTAATATAGTTATTTACTATTTATATTTTCATCATTAATAATGTTTTATCTTTACTATTTTGTACTAAAATAGTAAAGATTTTATTTAAACTAGTATTATTACTTTGCTAGATATATTAGTAATTGTTACTGTTAGTTTTATATTAAAATATAAAACTAATTTAATTTATTTTAAATTTAAAATAAATTATTATATTTTAATTAACTATTTATTTTTTTATTTTTTTATTATTAATACTATTTATAATTTTATAATCTAATAAAGCGAATTTATATTCGGATAAAAATTTAATATATTAATAAATAAAAAATTAAATTTTATTATATTAATTATATTAACATACTTATAAAATATTTTATTATCAATATTCTATTAATCGTTATTATATTATTGATTAAGTTAATTATTTATAATTAATAAATTAATAGAACCGTTTAATATTGAAAATTAGATATTTTAGTAAAATATAGAAATAGTATTTTATTAAATTTTAGTTTATAATCAATATTAGTAATATTGTACTTATGCTTTAAATAATTTAAATTAGTTAATATAAATTCAATATTATTAAAGTATTGAGTTGATTATTTATTTACAATTATATTATTAATATTGAATATAATTTTAATTTAAATTATTTTTTAACTTATAAATTATTTTATATAAGAACATATAAAATAATATAGTTAATAATAACATTAAGTTTATAAGAATATTATTTAATTAGTTCAGAATTAATTATTAATTTTAAGATTATAAACAATTTAAGATTAATATCTTTAATAAAATTAGTTATCGATAATAGTAGAAATACTAATAAAATAATAATAGTTTAAAAATTTTAAGCTTTTTTATTAAAAATAATGATAATTTTATTATTATATTATCTATTAAAAAATACTTTAACTAAAATAATCAAAATTATTTAAATAACATTTAATATAGTAAAAATATATTCATAATATATATGTTATTAATCTTCATTATATTCACTAATTTTAATAAATAAAAGAAATTTATTACTATATAAGTATTTTTAATATTACTAATTTTAGGATTTTAATATAAATTATTACTTTTATACTTTAATGTTAATTAATAATAATTAATTTAGTAAAATAGATAATCCTAATAAAATTAATTAATATATTATATATTCTAGATTAGAATAATTCTAGTCTTATTGAATAATAATTAAACAATTTATTATTATAGATATTTTTTATATGTAGATATAATTTTTAAAAATTTTTGTAAAATATTAAAATTTACTATAACTATATAAATAAGTCAGTTTAATATTTATTAAATCAATAATTTTTGATAAATTAAATTTATTTAAGTATTTTACAATAACTTTGTTAAAAAGTAATTTTATTTTTTATATGAGTATGAATGTTTTTGCTTAATTTAATAAATTTACTTTATACAATAAGAAAAGATTTTATATAAAATTATTTTTGATGTTAATAGAATTTATTTATGTAAGATATAGGTAAAATAACATGAAAACTCTTCATATTTTTTTAAAAAAATAAAAACATTATTAAAAATGTTTAATTTTTTAACCAAAAAAAATAAAAAACAAATAAATTTAATTATATAAATTTAAAAATTATTACTAATCTTGATTAATTAATACGATTTTATTATTATAAAACAACATGGAAATTATATTTTGATAAATTTAAATTCGTATTTTTATTTTTTTATTTATAAATACTCTATTATTTTATTAGAAAATACAAATATGTAAAATATACCACAATGATTTTCTTTTATGATAAGTTATTATCTTAATGCTTAAAAATATTCTTATAAGAATATTTTTCTTGATACATTAAATGAATAAAATATCTTAAATTTTGAACTATTAAATAAATATAAGAAATTAAATAATCATTATTAATTAAAGATAGCTATTTTATTAAAAGTAGTTATTTTTTAATATTATCTTTATTTTTATAAAAAAATAAAGATAATCAAAAATTAAAAAACGCATTAAATTATATTAAACAATATATTTAGATTAATTAAATTATTTTCAAACGTTTTTATAAGAATTTTTAAGGATAAAGATAACGAGTTGAATTTAGTTAATATCATAAAGAAAGTTTATTTCTAGATATCAAACGTATTAAAATTTATTAGTTTATTACTAATGATTATTCTTTATTATGTTACTAAAATATTTTAAAATATTTAATATTTTAATTAATAAATTATTATTCTTATATTCATATTAATCATCAGGATAAAATTCATATTGAGTTTGATTATACAATGGAAAAGTTTTTAAATATAAATATTACTTTATTAAATTAAAGTGTACTTTTTATATAGTATTAATAATAATATTAAATAGTTAATTAAATTAATTATATATTATATTTTAAAGTTAAATATTATTTTATTATTTATTTTTATTAAATAAAGTTATGTTAAAGAATGGTAAGTAGTGCATTGCTTGTATTAAATTTATTAATGAAGAAACTAAAGTGATAATATAGAAAAAATATTTATTCGTATTTTAGATTATTTATTATTAGATTAATTAATAAAAAAAATGAAAATATAGCAAAATATTGATTGATTTAAATTTTTAAATTATTTATTTATTTAATAAATAATTTTTATAATATTCACATATATTATTAATATATATTATGAAAATTTTCATAAAGATATAAAATTATTTTAATTTCAATAGAAATAAAATTTAAAAGTAATAATATTTTGTTGAATAATTATTTTGCTATATATATGAAATAGAAGTTTTATAATTATAAAACTTCTATTTAAATATTTACATTTACTGTTATAAAGCTATAAATATTATTTATATAACAAATTATATTAAGTAATTCTTTTATAAATTTAATTTAATTTTTTAGTTTTAAAAAAACCCTGAATTTGATTTAAAAAGTCAGGGTTTTTTATTTCTTTATGATAAAATGATGTTAATATTTTTTATATTTTACATCATACCACCCATACCACCCATACCACCCATACCAGCACTAGTGCCTATATCAGCTTTATCCTCTTTTGGTAGATCAGTTACCATGGCTTCAGTTGTAATCATAAGGCCAGCTATTGATGCAGCAAATTGTAAAGCAGAGCGAGTAACTTTAGTTGGATCAAGAATACCCATATCGATCATATCACCATACTCTTCTGTTGAAGCATTATAACCATAGTTATCTTTACCTTGTTTAACATTGTTAACAACTACAGCTGATTCTTCCCCTGCGTTTTCAACAATTTGACGCATAGGTGATTCCATTGCTCGTAACGCGATACGAATACCAACAGTTTGATCTTCATTATCACCCTTCAATTTATCTAAAGCAGTTGCAACACGAACTAGAGCGGTACCACCGCCAGCAACTACACCTTCTTCTACTGCTGCACGAGTTGCATGTAATGCATCATCTACGCGAGCGCGTTTCTCTTTCATTGCAACTTCAGTTGCAGCACCAACTTTAATTACAGCAACTCCACCTGCTAATTTAGCAATACGCTCTTGTAATTTTTCTCTATCATAATCTGAAGTAGCTTCATCACGTTGTTGCGCTATTTGTTTAGCACGGTTATCAATTGCATTTTTTGTACCAAAACCATCGATAATTGTAGTGGTATCTTTGTTAATAACTATGCGTTTCGCTTGACCTAAATGTTCTAGTGTTACTTTTTCTAATTCCATACCTATCTCTTCAGAGATAACAGTACCGTTTGTTAAAATAGCAATATCTTGTAACATAGCTTTACGACGATCACCAAAACCTGGTGCTTTTACAGCAGCAACTTTTACAATACCACGAAGATTATTTACAACTAATGTTGCAAGAGCTTCGCCTTCAACATCTTCAGCAATAATTAATAAAGGTTTACCTGCTTTTGCAACAATTTCCAATATAGGTAATAATTCACGGATATTAGAAATTTTCTTATCTATTAATAAAATATATGAATTTTCTAATTCGGTAGAACCAGTGTCAGATTTATTAATAAAATAAGGAGATAAATAACCGCGATCAAATTGCATACCTTCAACAACCGCGAGTTCATCTTCTAAACCAGAACCTTCTTCAACAGTAATAACACCCTCTTTGCCAACCTCTTTCATTGCTTTTGATATTAATTTACCTACTGTTTGATCAGAGTTAGCAGAAATTGTACCAACTTGTTCAATTGCTTTATTATCAGCACAAGGTTTAGATAGTTTTTTCAATTCTTCAACTGCCGCAAGAACAGCTTTATCAATACCACGCTTTAAATCCATTGGGTTCATACCTGCAGCAACTGCTTTTAAACCTTCGCTTACGATAGACTGAGCAAATACTGTTGCAGTTGTTGTGCCATCACCTGCGGCATCATTTGCCTTAGAAGCAACTTCTTTTACCATCTGAGCACCCATATTTTCGAATTTATCTTCTAATTCGATTTCACGTGCAACAGATACACCATCTTTAGTAATTGAAGGAGATCCAAAAGATTTGTCTAAAACTACATTTCGACCTTTAGGACCTAAAGTAACTTTAACTGCATCTGCAAGAATATTTACCCCACGAAGCATTTTTGCACGCGCATCACTACCAAATTTTACATCTTTAGCTGCCATTGTTTTCTTTCCTTTAAATTATTTCATTCAGAAGATTTTAAACTAGGAATTATTTTTCAACAACTGCCAGAATATCGCTTTCTGACATAATTAATACTTCATCGTTATCAATCTTTTCTGTCTTCACGCCATAGCCATCGTTAAAAATAACAGTATCGCCAACTTTTACATCTAATGGTTTATTTTCACCATTATCTAAAACTCGACCGTTACCAACAGCTAGAACTTTACCTCGAGTTGATTTACCTGCAGCAGAGCCTGTTAAAACAATACCTCCAGCGGATTTAGCTTCAACTTTTTCACGATTGATGATAATTCGATCGTGCAATGGACGAATCTTCATTAATAGATCTCCTATAAATAAAATCCATATAAAATAAATAAATGATGATACTAGTACGGTTCATTGAATACCAATACCTAGTTAAGTAAGTGGGGTTAATTAAAATTAATTCAATAGGGTATTGCAAAGATTTTTTTTTTTAATCTAAAATAAAATTATCATAATTTTATCATCATGATTTTTAAAGAATTATCTATATGTTTAATATTGTTTGATTTTTTATTAAATTTTATAAAATCAATACCTTCTAATAGGTATCTATTTTAAAAATAGTTCAAAACATCAATTAGTTGTTTAAGCAGAATTAAAATAAATAATTTATATAAGTTTTATAAGTATCATTCTTTCAGATAAAGAAAAGTAAGTATAAATGAATCTTAATAATAAAAAGATTAGATAAAATAAAATAGATTACTCATAACATAATCATCAAAGTTTTTTTAATTATTTTTTAATCGTTATTTTTTAACGTTAATTAATTTTTTATATTAATAATAAATCATTAATTTATTTATTTTTATTAAAAAATTTTAAATATATGGAAATTAATATTACTATAAGTGATTAGCACACTAATGTTTTAATTTAGCCAGGTGATTAATTTTAAGAAAATAATAAATTTTATATAAATAAATGAATATAAAATATGGATGAAAAACAACGCATAACATTTTTATTAATATTTATTAACTATAATATTAGCTTATTAACTTACTGAAATAAATTATGTTAAAAAGAGTGATATTATAAATATTTATTTTTAATATAAAAGATATTAATTTAATTTATAAATTTATCATTTTTATAAAAATTATGTTTTAATAAGTTATCTGAATTTAATGATATATATTGTATTTAATTAATCATAATAAATATATTATATTATATATTTATAAACAATATCCTTATTTAATTTCAAGAAGGTTTTTATGTCGAAAAATATTCGTTCTGAAGAGGACTTATTAGGTAAGCGAGATGTACCTGCTGAAGCTTATTACGGCATTCACACATTGCGTGCAATCGAGAATTTTTCTATTAGCGACAGAACTATTAATAATGTACCTGAATTCATTCGTGGAATGGTAATGGTAAAGAAAGCAGCAGCAATGGCAAATAAAGAATTAAAAACTATTTCACAAAAACAAGCAAATGTAATTATTGATGCTTGTGATGAAATTTTAAACAAAGGTAGATGCATGGATCAATTTCCAATAGATGTATTTCAAGGTGGGGCTGGTACATCTTTAAATATGAATATCAATGAAGTTTTGGCTAATATTGGCATTGAATTAATGGGTCATAAAAAGGGTGAATATCAGTATTTAAATCCAAATGATCACTTAAATAAAAGTCAATCAACTAATGATGTTTATCCAACAGGATTTCGTATTGCGGTTTATAATTCCATTAATAACTTAATTCAATCAATTATTCTACTTCAAGATGGTTTTGAGCAAAAAGCAAATCAATTTAAAGATATTCTTAAAATGGGTCGAACACAATTACAAGATGCTGTTCCTATGACAGTAGGACAAGAATTTCATGCATTTGCTATTTCACTAAAAGAAGAAATAAAGAATTTACATAGTGTTAGTGAATTATTACTTGAAGTTAATCTTGGAGCAACTGCAATCGGAACAAAAGTTAATACAGCTGTTGGTTATCAAGAATTGGTAATAAAAAAATTAGCTGAAGTAACAGAACTACCTTGTATTCCAGCAGAAGATTTGATTGAAGCAACCTCCGATTGCGGTGCTTATATTACAGTTCATGCAGGACTAAAGCGTTTAGCTGTTAAATTATCAAAAATATGTAATGATCTTCGATTGCTTTCTTCTGGACCTCGAGCTGGTTTGAAAGAAATAAATTTACCGGAGTTACAAGCTGGTTCATCTATTATGCCTGCTAAAATTAATCCAGTTATCCCTGAAGTCGTTAATCAAGCTTGCTTTAAGGTTATAGGTAATGATACTTGTGTTACAATTTCTGCTGAAGCTGGTCAATTACAGTTGAATGTGATGGAGCCTGCAATTAGCCAAGCAATCTTTGAATCAATTTCATTAATGAATAATTCTTGTCGTAATTTGTTAGAAAAATGTATTAGAGGTATTACAGTTAATAAGGAAATTTGTGAAAAATATGTTTTTAATTCTATTGGGATTGTTACTTATCTTAATCCATTTATTGGACATCATAATGGTGATATTGTCGGTAAAATATGTGCTGAAACAGGTAAAAATGTTAAAGAAGTTGTATTGGATAAAGGTTTATTGACAGCAGAACAATTAGAAGATATTTTTTCTATTGAAAATTTAAAAAATCCTCAATATAAAGTGAAAATTTTTGATACTTAAATTACTATATATTAATAATTAAAATTAATTAATTTAAATTTAAATAGTTTTTTTTTAAAAAAAATAAATACATTCGTTATACGCGTAAAATAAAAAATTTTAGTTATTTAAAGAGTAAATATTATTTAATATAAAAATAAATTCTTATTTTTTTATTATTTTAAATTTTTAATAAAATAAAATAATAAGATATTTATATAAAATATTTATTTTGTTAATAATAAGTTTTGAAAATAGAAAACATATAAAATATTATCTTATTTATTACATCGTAATATATTATTTTTATGAAAATTATGTTTTAACTTAAAATATTTTATTTTAATTAAATAAAAAAATATTTTATAAAAAATAATATATATAATATATATTATAATGATATTTGTTATTGTTTTAGTTATCATATAAAATTTTATATATATTATTATTAAATTAGTATTAATTATATTAAATTAGTATTAATTATATTAAATTAGTATTAATTATATTAAATTAGTATTAATTATATTAAATATAATTAATAATGATTTAAAATAAAACATTATTATTTCAATATTTAATTCTAGACTTATTTTAATATCAGTTATCAAAAAATATTCAATTTTAAAAATTAAAAGAATTATAAGTGAATTATAAGTTTTAAAAGTATTAAAATAATATTGAATTGATTAATATTATTTTTTGATAAATATTATATATATTATTATTTATCTGATAATTAATGAATAAATTTAATTTAATTTAATTTACGTATATATATTATTATATAATTTTTGTTATTAATAAGCTAATATTAATTTGATAAAAACTATCTTCAGATAGTTTACTAATAAAATAGTAATCGATATTAGTTATAATGTTTTTATTTATTCTGTATTATTTTAACTTAAATTTTTTCATTTTAATAATTAAGATGAAAAGAACATAATAATATTAATTATTACTTTATAGAGATAATTAGTTGTTAATTGTTTTAGTAATTATTATTTTTTATTTTATAAATATATTTGATATTAGTTGTTATTTGTTTAAATCCATAATGCTAATTCTATTAATATCAATTATTTATGTTCCGACTGTTTTTCTATTAATAGTTTTTATATTTAATTATTTGTTTTTATTTTTTTTATTTTCTTCATTGTCATGATTTTCTCTTTAATATTATAAAACATTAAAATTTATTTATTTAAAATTATTTAAATTTTTATTCAAATAATTAGTTTATTTTGAATGAGAATATAAATTATAATTTATATTCTCTATGAATAATAAATTATAGTTTAATAATTGTTTAATTCTAAATTTTGTCTAAATTTCTAATTCTATTTATTATTTATATAAAAATATTTATATATAATATATTTTCTATATTGATTACAGAATATTTATTACTATTAATATTATTATAAATGTTTTTAAAATGTTAAAATAAAAATATAATCTACTTAGATTTTAAAACAAATTTTATATATAAACTAAATTATGTAAAATACAGTAGAATATTAATTATTAAAAGGAAAATATCATAAAGATATTTTTATAGAACTAAAATTTATTTTAATAAATTTTATTATTAATATAATTGTAATTTATGTTATAGAATAACAAAATATTGAAATTAGATATTTAGTGTATTCAATTATTAATTATTGTTAATATATATAATTATTTTATTTATTAAAATTAATATAATAAAAGAATTATTACTTATTAGTAAATATTATATGATAAATATAATATTTACTATCAAAATATATATTAAAAAAAATAAAGTAATTGTTTTTACTTATATTTATATTGTTATATAAAATATATATTAGATTTTTTTCCTTATATTACACTAATAAAACACTTAATTTCATATTTATATTAATAAATTTATTAAGTCTAAAAGACTATAATAAATATTAATTAATTAAGTTTTGACAATGTTAAAAAAAAATTTTTTTCGCATATACATTTCTTGAAATAAATTATTCTAATTTTCTCTTAAATTATTATTTTTTAACCGTATTTAATCATACTATATTTTAATTATAATTTTAACTTATTTATTCTATTAATATTTTTTTTATTTTTTTCTTATTAATAAATTATTCAATTTTGTGAAAATAAAAATAATTAATTAGAGTGACGATTAAAAATAGAGATCATTATTTTAATATATCTATTATTTTAATAGTTTAATTCAAATAAATTTATTCATTTTCAATTTATTGATGTTTTGTTTATTATTAAAATAATTTTCCTTATAAAAATATTATATATTTTAGTAAAATATATATTATTTTATGTTTATATAGGCTATAAGATATATCTATGATTAACCTTAATGATATTATATATATCATTATTTTATATTAATAAATCTTTTATAAAACTATTAGTTTTATAAAATTAATATTATTTATTATTTTAGTTGAATAATTTTTTGACGAATTTTATAATCTAATATTAAACAGATTTCTAATTAAAATCACGTTTAAATATAGCTGTTAATTTTATTATTTAAAAAATATGGTAGTTGATTTATTTCTTGATAGTTGGATTTTTTTAATATTAGTAATAGTATGAATCTATATATTTTATAAGTCTAATTTAAAAAAAAAATTTTATATATTTATATTAGAAAATAATATTGATCAATATTATTATATTATGATTTTATAAAAATTTTTAAAATAAATTTATTATTTATTTAGAAGAAATATATTTTATATTGTTATCAATAAATAGACTATTGATATCTTTTATATTTATATAATTTTATATTAGATCAAGATATTTTCTTATTTAAATTTTATCATTTTAAATAAATATTTATAATATTTATTTATTTTTTTAATCAAATATTTTTAAATTTTTTATGTTAATTTTTATTATATAAAACCATTGATTTTCCTATATGGATTATAATTAATAATTTAATTATTATAATTAATAATAATCGAAGTAAATAAATTTATTTATCTTATATTTATAAATAATCTAGTTAAATTTTTTATTTTCATTTAATAAATGATATTTAAATAACATTAATAGTTTTAATTGATTATAATAAAACTTATCATTGTTACTTAATTTTTATTTTTTTATAAAAATATTAATAATAAATTAATATTTTTAATTTTTTATTATTTTAGCATTTTTAAAAAAGATTTTTTATGATTATACTCATTAAAATATAAAATATAATACTTCCAAATTCTCCAGTTGATTGTTAAATAAATAGTTATAAATATTTATTTATATAAAATATAGATTAATAAAATTAGATAATTCACTTCTTTAATTATTTAGATATGAATATATATAATATCTAGTAGTATTAATAAGTTTAAAAAAATAACTATATATACTTTTCAATAAATTTTATTTTTATAAGTATTTTAAATCGAAATATAAAGAAATTTAATAGCTTTGATATTTTTAATTTATTAAGTTTGTTGTATGTATGATAAGTCAATATACATAAAACATATTTTTATTATTAATTATATAATAAAAAATATTTTTAAATAAATATTCAATATGTTATATCAAATGTTTTAATTAATTTAAAAATAAATTGATATCTTTATCTATAAGAATTATAAAATAAATCTAGTTCAATGTGCTTTATCTTATTTCTGATATTTTATTAGTATTTATTTTATACCAATTTATATTTGATAAATTATCAGAGTATAATAATAGTAATTGATAGTTCGGATAAATATTTTTATACTATTAAGACTGAAAGAGAAGTTATCATCCTAACCAATACTATACTCATAGAATATTTATTAGAATAATTAAAATTAATAGACTACCTAAAGATATAAAATAGAAAAATATGATTAAATAAATAGTTTATTTTAATTTCTATTTTATATGGATATATAAGATTATAAAATAATTTATGATTTTTAAAAGTATAAAATTACTTATCTTAATCGAAATAATTTAATGAAAATAATTATTATCTAATTAATCTTTTAGTAAAATAAAGACAGTTTCTAAAAATATTATAAAAAATTTATAATTACTTCTTATTCATTCAACAATAAATATAAAATAGATTTGAATTTTTGATAATAAGTCAAAAATATTGTATTATAATAATTATATAGTTTATATAATAAAATTATTATTTTGAAATAATAAGATAAAAAATAATTTTTTATTATATATATTGATTTTATAAGTCAATCTTAAATTATTTCAAATGATTGATTAAAGAGGTATTTAATTATTAAATTTATTATTATATAATATTATTATATAATAATAAAATATTAAGTTTTTAAATTTTGATCAAACAACTACTTCTAAAAAAAATAAAGTTCTTAAAATAATAATCAAAAATAAAATAATATTTTAAACTTTTAAAATATTTAATATCTAGAGATTAAAAATCTTAGATATATTAATTAATATATCTTAAGTAAATAATAAATAGTTTTTTAATAAAAATTAATTGATTAAAAATTTAAATATATTTTTATTATTAATAGTTAAATTAATAAATAGAACAAAAAAAATAAAAACTAACGTAAAAATGAATAATTAATTAATTAAAAACATAAAATGTTTAACTAACTAATTATTAATTTAATGATTTAAGGTAATGTACCTCGTTTATAAAAATAATTTTTATTTTGTTATTTTATTTAAAAGATTAATAATTAACTAAATTATATAATTTAGTTATAAATAAATACTGAAAATATAAATCTACTCAACAGAGTATTTTATAAATTTTATAGTACTTTATTAAGTATAAAAAAAATTAAAATTATAGAAAATATTGTTTATTATGAGTAGTATAAGTATATCTATTGTTTTATTTAATAATATAATCGATAATTATATTATATATTTTTATATCATATATGTTAGAACAACACAAAATTTTTTTTTAAAAACGTATAGTATTATTTTTATTTAACAATGATATTCTAATATAAATGAATTTTAAAATCGAAATAATAAATGCTATATAATAAAAAATTTATAAATTAAAAGTATAACCATATCTTCTGATTTAAAATTTAAAATATATTTTATAAATATATTTTAAATTAAAAATAATCTATTTAATATTCTTATTATTATCTATTAATAACTAATAATTAATGTTAGAAATTTAATTAATTTATAGAAATTTTAGATTATCTTTAATAAATATTTTAATTAAATTTAGTAATAAATTATTTTATATAAAAATAATTTTAGTTTACATTAAAATAGGTAAATTATAATATTTTACTACTATTTTAAATAATTTAACTAAATAGAACTAACCTATAATAAAAAGAAAAAATTATGATATATCTAAATGAATTTTGGTCGAATATTAATTTAAATCCAATATGGTTATTTATAATAATATTTAGCATTGCAATGAGTAAATCAACTATTGCTTTATCTTCTTTCTTACCTCCTGCATCAATTATATTATTAACAAGTATTATTGCTAGCTTACCAAAATTAAATATTATCTTAGTTTGGTTAGCTATTGTTTTAGGTGCAACAATAGGTTCAATAATTTCCTATTACCTCGGTAATCAAATAACTAGAAAAAAAATATTTAGCTCTTTTTTTAATCGCTATCAATCAATTATTGATTTTGCCAAAAATAAGTTAAAAAATAAAGGAATGAAAGTATTATTTACATCACGCTTTATTGCTGTATTAAGATATATAATACCATTAGTTGCAGGTATGTTATTAATGGATAAAACAAAAGTATACGTAATGTTCTTATTATCAGCTTCTGTTTGGGCAACAATATTTGTTTTAATTATTAAAAATGCATTTATGATTATAGCGTTATAAATATTTATTTAATAAAAAGAATTATTTAAGATAAATAAAATAAAAACTTAAAGAAATTTATAAATATCTTAATAGAGATAATTCGATTTTATATACTTCATATTTAAATAAATAATGATTTATAAATTTTTAACATTAAAATTTAACTTATTTAAATGTTTATTTTAAAAAAAATAAAAAAGAAATTTTTATCAAAATAAACAAATTTGTGATATTAATAATAAAGTATTAATGATTATTTTAATAAAGGATAATAAATAATTTTATTCTATTGTCATATTATATGATGTTATTGTATAACAATAATAGTTACTATTATAAATATAAAGTCGTAAACGTTATCTATAAATAAAGATATTAATTAATTTAAATCTTAAAAAACTTTTAAATAAGAAAATATACTTAAAAATAAAATTTAAACTTATTAATTTTAATCCTAAACTAATTTGGTTTAAAAAACGAATATTAATATTTATATGAATTTTATAATTTAGAATTTTTAAAAAAACAAATATTATCTTTCTAATAAAGTATTTTTATTTGTAGTTTAATATATAAAAACTTTGAATTATATTAATTAATAAGTTATATATATTTTATCAATAAAGTTTTTTTAAAAAAAATTTTAGATAAATAACTTTTATTAAGGAAATCTTTATTATTATTAATAATGAATTAATTATTTAATAAAAATTATCATAAAAATCACCATACTAATATTAATAATCGAAATAAATTTATTTAAACTTAATTTTTATTTATTATTTTAATGAAAATAATAAAAAGTATTTCATAATTGAAATTTTATTTTAGTGTTAATCTTAAATTAAGATAGATTATTTTTTATATGCAATTAACAAAAAATAATAATATTTAGAAAATAAATTAACTAAAATATAGACTATCACATTGAAGTTTACTCATAAATAAATGTTATTTAGAATAAATTCTATTTCATTATGAAGATATAATTTTTGCTATTTCTCTGCTATTTATTAAATTAATCTAATAAATATAAAGTTATTTAATTATTTAAAGATAAATTATAATAAAAATTATAAATCACTTTAATTTATTTTTATTTTATTATCATTATTATAATGATACATTGATTTCATTGAAACTATTTTATTTTATAAAAAATAATTAAAAATATAATATTTTATTTATATATGATTTATTATAAAATATTTACTATAGTATTAAAATTATATATTATTAGCAGTATATATTTCTTGAGTTGATCATCTGAAATTATTTAAGATTTATTTACAAAATAAGTATATATAATATAAAATTATTATTAGTTTATTATTTTAAACTATAATTTTATAATTATAAACTATATTATTATTATAATGCAATATTATTTATTTATTATATAAAATTCAAATATATTTTATATTTATTGCTGAGTAAATAAAAAGTACTTATAGATTATTTACAATATTTTTAAAAATTATTTCTATTTTATTAAATAGATTAATTCGAAATAAGTATTTTATTAAATTATTTCGATTAAGATGAGTTATTTTTAATTTTAAAGAAACATAAATTATTTTATAATCTTATATATACATATAAAATAGAAATTAAAATAAACTATTTGTTTATTTAATCATATTTTCTATTTTATATCTTTAAGTTATCTAATAATTTTTAATTATTCTGATAAATATCATATGAGTATAGTATTGGTTAGGATGATAATCTCTCTTTTAATCTTAGTAGTATAAAAATATTTATCCAAAGTATCTATTATTATTGATATACTCTAATAATTTATTAAAATATAAATTTCTATAAAATAAATACTAATAAAAAATATTTGAAATAAGATAAAGTACAGTGAACTAGATTTATTGATAATTATTATAGATAAAGATATTAATTCATTTTTAAATTAATGAAAACATTTGATATGACATACTAAATGTTTATTTAAAAATATTTATTATTATATTATTAATAATATAATATGATTCATGTATATTGACTTAGCACATTTAATAAACTTAATAAATTAAAAATATCAAAACTATTAAATTTCTTTATATTTCAATTTAAAATATTTATAAAAATAAAATTTATTGAAAAGTATATAATAGTTTTTTTAAAACTTATTAATACTATTAGATACTATATATATTTGTATCTGAATAATTAAAGAAGTGAATTATATAATTTTATTAATCTATTTTATATATAAATAAATATTTATAATTATTTATTTAAAAATCAACCGGAGAACTTGGAAGTATTGTATTTTATGTTTTAATTAATATAATAATAAAAAACTTATTTTTTAAAAAATGCTAAATAATAAAAAAATTAAAAATATTAATTTTATTAATATTTTTATAAAAAATAAAATTAATTAACGATGATAAGTTTTATTATAATCAATTAAAACTATTAATGTTATTTAAATACTATTTATTAAATGAAAAAAAATTTAACTAGATTATTTATGGAGATAAGGTGAGAAAATTTATTTACTTTAATTATTTTTAATTATTATAATTAAATTATTAATTATAATCCATATAGGAAAATAAATGGCTTTGTATAATAGAGATTAACAGAAAAATTTAAAAATATTTAATTAAAAAAAATAAAATAAATATAAAATATTTTAGATAATAAATATTATAAATATTTATTTAAAATGATAAAATTTAAATAAAATAATATCCTGATCTAATATAAAATTATATAAATATAAAAGATATCAATAGTTTGTTTATTTATAAAAAATATCAAATCTTTTTCTTTTAAATAAAGAATAATTTATTTAGTACGAATAAATACAATATAGTTATTATATTGTATTTAAATATATTATATATATAAAATAAATTATATTTTATAAATATTTTATTTTTAATTTTATATTTATTATTAATTAATAAATATAATTATAATATGGATATCTTCATTTATTAAAGACATTTAGTTAATTATAGATAATTCTATTGATGATTTAATTTAATTTAATTAAATATAAATATATTATTATCTAAAATTAATAAATATAATCAAGAAGATAACTATTTAGTAAGAATTAATTTTAGATAAATAAAATAATCATTTTAATAATTAATTCTATTATTTTTAAATCATTTTAAATTATTTAGTTAATTTATCTAATTTTATTATATTTAATTAATGTAATTAAATATAATAATAACATATAATTATTTATATAAAACTTATTTAATCATAATAAAATATAAATATTTTATTAAAAATTTAGAATATATTAAGTTTTATAAAAATAAAATTTATATATTTTAGTGGAATATTTATCGATTTTATTTTTAATTTTTATAAATTATATTTTTTATATTTTTATAATTATCGTTTTTAACAAAATTTGTTATATGATTTTTATATAATTTTATATTCTGTTTATTTTTTCAGAAATATTAATTTCTAAATAAATTTATTGTTAGTTAAGTTTTTTTTAATAAAAAACATTAATTAAATGTGAATTATTTTTATTTATTTTATAAATTGATAATAATCAATATTAAGTAAAATAAGATTTATTTTAATATGATTTTTAGAGTTAAATTTTCATTTAAATATAATCTTTATATAAATTAAATAATTTATTATAAAGTATTGATTATGCTATGATTAAATTTCTAGAACAACTTTAAACAATAATATATAATATAATATTTTTATTAAATTAAAATATTATATTATATATTATTTTTATAAAGTAAAATTATTTATGTATAGTTTAAGTTAAATTTATCTATATTTTAAAATTTGAATTTTTTTAAATATTTATTTTATTAAATTAGTTAGCATTAAACTTATTGTTTTGATATAAAATTATAATAAATTATACGATTTAATTCGTTTTTATTTATTTGTTATATATGAGTAATAAATTTATTTTAAATTAATTTAAATTTATTTAAATAAATATTAAGTTAAAATGCTTTATTTGTATTTTATGTTAATTAACAAAACAATAATTTATTATATGTATTTAAAATAGATATTAATTATATTAAAATAATATTTATTTAATAAAAAATATTATAGACATTTAAAGTAAATTGTTTTTTATTCGAATTTAAATTATATAAAATAACATATTTTAAATAACACTTTATAAAAAATTTTAATTTAAATTAATTAATGATTGATATTAAATATCATTTTCAAAATAAATAAAATTTTATTTTAATTATTTTTAAATTAATTAATCATTTTTTAAAAATACTATTTTTAAAATATTTTTATATTATGTATGATAACATTAATATAAAATATAAAAATTATTTTATAATATGATATATTTGAATTTTTTACCATATAATAATTATATATTTATATATTATTTAATAAATATTGAATAATATATTTTGTATAAAAAAATTATATATGTTATAATTTTATATTATTGATATTTTTATAAAATAAATTATGAATTATATTATAAATTATAATTGATCTTAAAATAATGAAAAAGATTTTATAATGTTCGTATCAATTATTTATATTAAGAATAATAAATATGATATATATTATATGTATCATAAATATATTAAATATATTTATGATATGTTGTTTGTAGATTACTGATAATATAGATATTAAATTTTAAATATAAATTTAATAAAAATTGTTTTTAATAAATCAAATATCTAATTTAAATTATAAGATTATTAGTAAATAAATTATAGATAGTTAATTTTTAAACTTATCCATTTTATTTATAAGAAATAAAATGGATAAGTTTAAAAATAAAAAAAATATATCCGATTGATAATCGGCCCCTTGGCTCAGTGGTTAGAGCAGGCGACTCATAATCGCTTGATCGCTGGTTCGAATCCAGCAGGGGCCATCAAATTTAACTTATATTAGCATCTAATTGCTACTATAATAGTAGAATATTTTTTTATTAATCTGATCATGTTTAGATAATAAAAGCTATAAAATAAAAAATCATTTATTCATCTAAAAAACTGCGTAAAACTTCAGAACGGCTTGGATGACGTAATTTACGTAATGCTTTTGCCTCAATTTGTCGAATTCGTTCACGTGTAACATCAAATTGTTTGCCTACTTCTTCTAATGTATGATCTGTATTCATATCAATACCAAAACGCATTCGAAGAACTTTTGCTTCACGTATTGTTAAACCAGATAAAACTTCATTTGTAGCTGAACGTAAACTTTCAGAAGTAGCAGCGTCTAATGGTAGCTCTAAAGTAGTATCTTCAATAAAATCACCAAGATGTGAATTTTCATCATCGCCAATTGGTGTTTCCATTGAAATTGGTTCTTTAGCAATTTTTAGTACTTTACGGATTTTATCCTCAGGAATTAACATACGTTCAGCTAATTCTTCTGGTGATGGTTCACGTCCAATTTCTTGTAACATTTGACGAGAAATTCTATTAAGTTTGTTAATTGTTTCAATCATATGTACTGGAATACGGATAGTACGTGCTTGATCAGCAATTGAGCGTGTGATTGCCTGACGGATCCACCAAGTTGCATATGTTGAAAATTTATATCCGCGACGATATTCAAATTTATCAACTGCTTTCATTAAACCAATATTACCTTCCTGAATTAGATCAAGGAATTGAAGACCTCGATTAGTATATTTTTTAGCAATAGAGATAACTAAACGCAAATTGGCTTCAACCATCTCTTTTTTTGCTCGACGAGCTTTTGCTTCACCAATAGACATACGGCGATTAATGTCTTTTACCTGTTCAATAGTTAATCCAGTCTCTTCTTCAACTTGTTGTAATTTTTGTAATGATTTCAGTATAACTTCTTCTATTTCATTTAATTTTTTAGAACATAATTTATTCATTGCTTTTGCTGTATTTAACCAATGAATATTAGTTTCATTGCCTGAAAACAAAGTAATGAAATTTTTTTTTGGTATTTTGCATTCCTCAATGCAAAGTTTCATAATAAGGCGTTCTTGAAAGCGAACACGTTCCATCATATTACGCATATTATTTACTAAATAATCAAATTGTTTTGGTATTAAACGAAATTGTTTAAAAACTTCTGATAATTGTTCGATCTCTGCTATTGATTTAGGATGGTTACGACCATTTTTTTGAATTTTTATAGAAGTTCGTTCATATTGATTATGAAGTTCTAAAAACTTTTGCCTAGCAAGTTCTGGATCTACATTATTTTCATCGGATTCATCGGAATCATCATCTTCATCTTTATCTTCATTGTTATTTTTGACTTCTTCTGATAAAACTGAACCGATATGCGTTGATATTGGTGTTAAGTCTTCTCCAACATTTTGATCTACAAAACCAATAATAATATCAGATAGGCGTGTTTCACCTTTTTCAACACGTTCATATTGCCTTAATAGATAAGCTATGGCTTCAGGATATTCAGCAACAGAACATTGAACCTGATTAATGCCGTCTTCGATACGTTTAGCAATATCAATTTCACCTTCACGAGTTAATAATTCTACCGCACCCATTTCACGCATGTACATTCGTACAGGATCTGTTGTACGACCTATTTCACTTTCAACGCTAGATAATACTTGTGCAGCAGCTTCAACAGTATCATCATCAGTATCAGTAGAAGTTTCTGCTAGAATAAGATCATCAGCATCAGGAGTCTCTTCCATCACTTGAATGCCCATATCATTAATCATCTGTATGATATCTTCTATCTGATATGAATCGACGATATCTTCTGGGAGATGATCATTGACTTCAGCATAGGTCAGATAGCCTTGCTCTTTACCTTTAGTAACTAATAGCTTCAGCTGTGATTGCGAATTTTGCTCCATAAGATGGTATCCACACTTCATGATTTAAGTTAGTTTTTGTTAGAAAAAAAACAAGTTGCCCAACCATAAAATTAAAGTGAATTTTAATTATTTTATGTGATATAATACTATTATATCATGATAACTTG
This sequence comes from Arsenophonus sp., assembly GCA_052401645.1. GTDB lineage: Bacteria > Pseudomonadota > Gammaproteobacteria > Enterobacterales > Enterobacteriaceae > Arsenophonus. The sequence continues at coordinate 1,982,479 of CP198939.1, read as the reverse complement.
CATGTGCTTCATTTTTTTCCATGTTTTATGTGGTAGATTTATAAACCTGATCTTTTTATTTCTTTTTAATATTCTTTTCTATTCTTTTCTATTTTTTTATAGTAATTAAATGAACTTCTTTTCGTTCTTCATTGGTTAAACCTTCAGTTCGTTCCTTTGCTATTAGAAATTCAAACTTTTCATTAAGAACTATAGTAAATAGATGCTTCAAAGCATCTTGAAATAATTTTTCGGCTATATCTTTTATTTCTATATCGTTCCAAGTTGCTAGTTTTTCAAGTTGTTTAATAAATTTATTGTTACGATTATATTCCAATAATTGACCAGTATTTATGGTAGGATTAGATTGGCAAAGTTCAATTAATTCTAAAAATAACGATAACCCTGGTAATTGAGAGTGTTTAATTTCATTAAGAGATGGAATTAAGCTTACAAAATTTGGATTTTGTATTAATAATCCTATTAATATTCTCATCGTTGTTGGTTTAATTTTTTGTATATTAAAATTTATTTTTTTAATCGACCATCTTTTAATCATTCTAAGAATGCAGGAAATATCAGGTATGCCAATAAAATTACCTAATTCTTTTGCTAGGCATATTTGTAAAACATTACTTGGTATTTTTTTAAGCAAAGGAATAGTTAGACCATTTAATTTAGCCTTTCCTTCATAACTACCTAAATCAACTTGCGCAATCAATGTTTCATATAAAAATTCAGATAATGAATGTGATCTATATATTCGTTGTTCAAAATTTGTTTTACCTTCTTTACGTATTAAAGAGTCAGGGATCTTCACCATTAGGTAAAAACATAAATAATATTCGTCGTCCATCACTTAAATATGGAAGCGTAGATTTAAGCGTGCGCCATGCTGCTTTGCGTCCTGCTTTATCTCCATCATAACAAAAAATAACTGTATTTGTTATTCGAAAAAGTAATTGAATATGTTCAGTAGTTGTTGATGTACCTAATGATGCTACTGTATATTTAATACCAAATTGCACCATAGCAATAACATCCATGTAACCTTCGACAACTAATAATTTAGAAGGTTCTGGGTTATTTTTTGTTGCTTCATATAGGCCATATAATTGCCTTCCTTTATGAAAGATATCAGTTTCTGGTGAATTGAGATATTTTGGTAAAGTACTATCTAAAATACGACCACCAAACGCTACTACACGTCCTTTTCTATCTCTGATTGGAAACATTATTCGTTTACGAAAGCGAGCATGTATGCGCCCGTTATTATCAGAAAATAACATACCTACAGAATTTAATTGTTTATGGTTATCAACATATTTAATCAAATACTTAAATAGATCGTTTGATCTTATTGGTGCAAAACCAATTGAAAAATGACGAATAACTTCATCAGTTAGACCACGATGTATTAAATATTGTTTTGCATTATATGAATCTAATTTATTTAATGAATCTTGATAAAATCGGTTAATATTATCCATTAATTGATAAAGATTTTTTTTCTGATAAAATTCGATTTTATTTAAATTATTATTTGTTTCATAAGTAACTTCCAATCCATGTATGTTAGCGAGTTCTTCAATAGTTTCAACAAAATCAAGTTTTTCATAATTCATTATAAAATCAATTGCATTACCGTGGATGCCACAACCAAAACAATGATAAAATTGTTTATGATTATTAACAACAAATGAAGGTGTTTTTTCATTATGAAATGGACAACATGTGTTGTAGTTTTCGCCTTTCTTTTTTAATGGCACTTTTGCGCTAATAAGATCAACTATATCAGTTTTGGCTAATAAATTATTAATAAATATACGAGAAATTCGCCCAGTCATAAAATGATCATTGATAAAAAGATAATAGGCTTTAGTATAAACGAGCGCGGCGCGCGTTCTCGCGAGCTATTTTTTTAGCATGACGCTTTATTGCTGAAGCCTTTTCGCGTTTACGAAGAGTTGTTGGTTTCTCATAGAACTCACGGCGCCGTACTTCAGCCAATACTCCTGCTTTTTCGCAAGAACGCTTAAAACGACGTAGAGCTACATCAAATGGCTCGTTTTCACGTATTTTAATTACAGGCATGTGCCTCTTACCTCAAAAATTAATTTTTGCTAGCAATATGATATAGCCAACTGTATCTTTAAAATGTTATGAAATTTTACTTCAATGAATATAGGTTTGTAAAGTACTGTGTAAAATGAAACATATAAATCATTTAATAAATTATTTTAATTTTTAATAAAATAGTTATATATATAGTTCAGATATCAATAAAATTGATCATCTGATTACTTATTTAATTAATATAAATTAAATAATTATATTTAAATATTGAGTTATTTTCTAAAAAGTTATACAATTTTTTATATAAAATATATAACTTGTATTTTTATTGAAATTAATGAGTAATATATGCGTGTTTTAGGTATAGAAACATCTTGTGATGAAACAGGTGTCGCAATTTATGATGATAAATTTGGTTTATTGGCGAATCAATTATATAGTCAAATAACTTTACATGCCGATTATGGTGGGGTTGTGCCAGAATTAGCTTCTCGAGATCATATTTGTAAAGTAATCCCTTTAATCAAAGCAGCACTTAAAGAATCAGGTTCAACAGGTCGTGATATTCACGCTATTGCTTATACCGCTGGTCCAGGTTTAATTGGCGCTTTATTGGTAGGGGCAACAATAAGTTGTTCATTAGCATTTTCTTGGCATATTCCTTCTATCCCTATTAACCATATGGAGGGACATTTACTAGCACCAATGTTGGAAGAAAACAATCCTGAATTTCCTTTTATAGCATTATTGGTTTCTGGTGGACATACTCAGTTAATTAATGCAATGGATATTGGCCAATATCAATTACTTGGCGAATCAATTGATGACGCTGCTGGTGAGTCTTTTGATAAGGTAGCAAAATTATTAGGCCTGGATTATCCAGGTGGGCCAGCAATTTCATTAATAGCTCAACAAGGTCAAATTGGTCGTTTTATATTTCCTCGACCAATGACAGATCGTCCTGGACTAGATTTTAGTTTTTCTGGTTTAAAAACTTTTACTATTAATACGATTCACAATAATATAATGGATAAACAAACTATTGCTGATATTGCTCTAGCATTTGAAGATGCAGTTGTGGATACATTAATAATTAAATGTAAACGTGCTTTAGAACAAACTGGTTTTAAGCGTCTAGTTATGGCTGGTGGTGTAAGTGCAAATCGAACCTTACGAATTAAAATGGTAGAATCAATAGTAAAAAAAGGTGGAGAAGTATTTTATGCAAGACCAGAATTTTGTACTGATAATGGAGCGATGATAGCATTAGCTGGTATGATTCACTTACAAAATGGTTTTAATAATAGTTTGGATATTATTGTTAAATCGCGTTGGCCACTGTAAGATTTATTCCCATTAACATATTAACACTTATTACTATTACATAAATTTATATAAAAATAAAATAATAAAATGAAAAATTATTTTTTTATTTTTATTATTTTAAAAATTTTTCAATTATTTTTTTATTTTATGCAATACTTAATCCTATTCTACCATTAAAAGTATATAGAATGGATTTTATCATAATGATAACAGCAAAATAATTAATTAATGAAAATAGTATAAATAAAGATTTAGATAACATAGGAATAGGAGAATATTTTTCATATCATTAAAATAATGTAAAATAAACATTGGTTAAATAGATTATAATTGTATTTATAAAAATAAAAATGCTATATATGAATAACTAAATAAAGAAAATAAAATTATTTATCTTAATTAATTTTATTAATTAAGATAATTTAAAATTATTATTTTTTTACTGATATAAATAAAATATTTTTATTCAAATAATTTTTATGATTTAATATAGCATTAATAATTAACTAAATTATTAAGATAGATTATAAAGCAAAAAAATGTTGGAAATTAAGTTATACAATAGTCTGAAAAGATAATTATGATAAATTTAGTCATGATTATATCATCACTTTGAATGATGAAGATATCTTAGTTTAATATATTTAGAATTTTTATTCTATAATTATAATTATTTAATATTATGCTTTAATATTATGATGATATTGATAAATTAATAAAAAATTAATAGTATACATATATTAATTTAGTTATCTAAATTTTGTAGTTTATATTTTTAAATATTTTGTTATTTTATAATATTTTATTATATTAGTTTTAATAATTTTACTATTATTTTAATTTTTATTAATTGTATAATTATTTATAATAAAAAAAATATATATAATATTTATTAATTTAAATTTTAAAATCATAGGAAGGAGAATGGACATTCTGTTTATTAAACAATTATCAGTATTTACTACAATTGGTGCTTATGAATGGGAACGGACTATCAAACAAGAATTATTATTAGATATTGAAATTGGATTAAATAATTATATTGCATATAAAAGTGACCAAATGGAACATTGTTTAGATTATTCCATAGTTAGTCAAAAAGTAATTAAACATATAGAAAAACAAAAATTTAGATTAATAGAACGTGTTGCAGAGGAAACTTCTGATATTATTTTAAATCAGTTTGATGTTTCTTGGCTGAGAATTAAAATATATAAACCAAATGCTGTGAAACAGGCTAAAGAGATAAGTATTATTATAGAGCGTATAAAATAAACTTTAGATTAATCTAAATTGGTAAAATAGTTTGCTCTCGTCTCCAAATAGTTAATGCCTTAATACGTTCTTTTGTAAGTTCATCTTTTATCTCATGGCCTTTAATATTTTTTTTTATCATATCTTTGTATGATATTTTTTGTGCTATTTTTAACGCTTCAATGAAAAATTCAATTTGTAGATGAGTAATATTTTCCTGTTCAATTTGAATACTGGAAATAGATTTATAAATAATAGAAAGTTGATTAATTCGCGATGGTTTTCGCCAACTATCTAGTTGATTGAATAAGTCAATAATATTTTCAGGCTCTAACAAATTAATTAGATGTATTTTTAGATGAAATTCAGCAGCTAATTTAGCTAACTCTTTTATTTTATTAGGAATGCGTATCCTGTTGCATATAGCCTCTATAAAAATAGAACTCTTAATAGCGTGATCATAATAACGATAATAGTTTTTTGACTTTGATAATATTTGAATGAAGTCATAACAGAGAGCAGCAAAACGAATTTCGATATCGTCAGTTAATGACGCTGCCATTTTTAAGGTTAAAAATATATCTATTTCTTTATTAATTTTTAGATGTGTTTCCTCAGTTGTAAACATGCTAAATAATTTGTTGATTTCAGGAAAAATAATAGTTAGTGCGCCACAATTATATAAGATATTAAAATAAGTTTCAGGTGATGATGATTGTAGTGCTTTTTTCGTTTCTATCCATATCCTTTCTGGTGTGATTGTATTTAACTCATAATTAAAAACCATTTTTTTCATTAATGATTGTGTTTCACTGCTAATAAAAAAATTTTGTTTAGATAATCTAGCAGCAAAACGCGCTACTCTAAGTATTCGTAATGGATCTTCTGCAAAAGAATTAGAAACATGTCGTAATAAGCGATTTTTTATATCTTGCTCACCATGATATGGATCAATAAGTTTTCCATCTTCAGTTTGTGCAATAGCATTTATAGTTAGATCTCGACGTAAAAGATCTTCTTCTATAGTAACGTTAGGTGCTGTATAGCAAGAAAAACCTGTATGACCTACATTTATTTTACGTTCCTTGCGTGCAAGCGCATATTCTTCACGTGTTTTTGGATGTAAAAAAACAGGAAAATCCTTACCTACTTGCTGAAAACCTAATTTAATTAAATCATCTGGTGTAGAACCAACAACTACCCAATCTCGATCAGATACTGGTAATCCTAATAATTGATCTCTTACCGCGCCACCAACAAGATAAATTTGCATACTATTTTCTTTAATTTATCAAAATCATAAGTTCGTTTTTTAAGTTATGAGTATGAGATAAATAATAATTTATAAAAAATAAATCATTATTTATTAAACTAATAATAATTTATACTATGTAATAGATTTTTTTAAAATAAATTAATAGTTATCATTAATCAATACTGATTTTTGAAATTTCTATTTTTATTTCGTAATTAACTTATTTTATATTTTGTTTTTTAAAACATTGTATTATCAATAATTTTATTATTAATTCTTCATAATTTTAATTTGTATTTTAGTAGTTTAATTGTTAAATTTATCATCAAAATAAGTTAATTTTCATATAGTTATTATTTTTATTTTAAAAGTGAAGTAAAAAGGTTTTCTTTCGAATTGTCTATTTTACTAAAATTAACTTTCAATAATTAAATTATATATCATTTATAATTTTTAATTAACTTTTTAATATACTTAATTTTATTGCCTATGATAATAATTAGATTTAATTACTATTTTATTTTCTAAAAATTCTATGATTACTTTTTTTTTGGAAATTAATAGGATAATAAAGATGATTTTTATTAAAAATAAAAATCATTTATTCTAATTTTTTATACTTATTAAAAAACTAAATATTTTTAAATTCAACAATAAATAAAATTAATTTCATTAATTATATACAATTATTTTCAAGCTATTAAAAAGTATCATTATCTGATATTAATTTTTTAATTTTTTTAACTTAAATATAAAAAATGAAATGATTCTTATAATTAAATTTTTTTATAAACAATAATTTATCTTTATTATTTTAAATATATTTTGAAAATAAAATTCTATTTAAATTATTTTTTATGATATTAAATTTTAAATTTAATTTTATTTTAATTAAATAATAAATAATTTTCTTTAAAAATATTTTAAAAATATCAATATGAATTGATAATTGTTTATTTTTTTATTTATTATTTTAAATTATTATTATTTATTATAATTTTATAAAATTATTTTATCTTTAAGTATAAAAGTATTAATTTTAAATTAGCTATTTTGATTTAATATAAAAAATAATAATTTTATTATAAATATAAGATTAGAAAATATAAATAAATTTGAAACGTTTATTTTTTTAGAAAATAAAAATATCTTAAATATCAATTAAATATAAATTACCTGGAAATTGAATTATAATTATTTGTTTTATAAAGCAAGTTTTAATATAATTATTTATATTAATAAAATATATAGAATATATCTTATTTTTATTAAAATATTAAACTTAAATTATATTGAATAAATTTAATATATTTATAGCTATATCAGTAATAAATAATTTCTATGAGAATTAAATTTAAATTTAATTTTAAAAAATATTAATACTCTAATTTTAGATAAAAATATTTATATCATTAAATTTTTATTTAAAGTAAATATTATATAAAGATAAACTATATGTTATTCATTAATACAAAATAGATAATATTTTATTATTAAATATTTTGATCTTATATTTTATATATTATATAAATTAAAAAGAATAAAATAAGTTCTTATTATATTTAAATTTTTATTTAAAATTGGTTAAAAAATAATTTAAAAAAAAATTATTTATTTACTCTTAAATAAAATTTAATTTAAATTATATTTTTCTATATAAAAATTTTGATTATAATAATTAAAAAATATAGATATATCAACTACTTATAAAATACTAAACTATGAACATGTATACTATATTATGGTTTTATTTCCTTTTTAAAATTTATTTTTCATAGTTAGCTATATTTTATTATTTTCAATTAAATAGACTTTATTAAAAATTGACGTTATTAAAAAATAATAATAGTAAATAACTAGAAATTATTAACTAACTATAATATCTTATTGTAATTTTATTATTTAATTTTTATTAAAATAATGTATTTGAAAATCTCATTTTATGATAGTAAAACAAAATATCATAATATTTATTTTTTTTGTTAAAAACAGAAATAAATATAAAAATAGTTATTTATTAATTATTATTAGCAATGAAAATACTATTTATGAATAAGAAAAAAATACAAATATTATTTAATTATTATAATTAGTAAATTTTATAAAAAATAAATTTTCTGAAATATTGACTTCATTTATTTTATTTAAATAAATTAAATAAGTTGTTTTATCTAAAAATATCATAACTTTTTGATTAATCAATTTCAAAATTAATTATTTTATTAATGTAGAATATATTAATGTTTTCGTTTATCAAATTAATGCAATGTTTTTATTAATTTAGTAAAAAAATACAGGATATTAAGTTTTTAACTTAATTTTTTTTAGAAAATTTTTATCAATAGTAAAAATTAGATTGTTAATCTCATACTATGATTAAAATATATAATATTAATAATGATAATTTAGTTTATATTTAATTTATTAATATATATAAATTATATTTATTTTCTATGAAATATCGATTTTACTATAATTTAATAGTTATATAATATTTGAAATATTAATATAAAATAAACAAAACTACTATAGTAGTAGTATTTTATATATTTAAAATGAATATTTTAATTAATCAAATGGATTTTATCTAATAATTTTTTAAATTAATTCAAGACTATTCTTAGTATAATATACGATTATAAGACTTTATTATCAATATTAATACTATTAATCAATAAGATTTTTATTATTAATAATTATATTGATGATATTTTAATAAAAAATTATTTTTTATGTTAAATAAAAATATTATAATCTTTTGTTTCTTAATTAAATTATATTAAAATTAACTATTTAGTTATATGATTTAATTGGTTTCTTATAAAGAATTTACATTTATAACTAAAAATATTAACAATATTTAATGTAAATTTTTGATAAAAATAATTATATAAATAATAATTTTATTATTAGTATTCTTCTATCGTTTTTAACAAAAAAATTAATAATAAAAGTAAACTTATGATATTTTTAAATTAAATTTAATTATGAAAATAATAGATTATTAAATAGTTTAAGAATTATTTTAGTAAGATTTAAAATTAAACGAAAATATCTGACTTTATTTTATTATTTATATATATGTTTTATTAATTGATATTTAAATTAATTCAAAAAATTTCTAATGGATAGGATCGGATAATATTAATGACGTTTTAATAAATTATTAATTTATTTTAGTATAATTAGTATTATAATTTGTTATAAATTAATCTCAGAGTTTAAATATATATTATCGAATTATATTTTGTCTTTATATTAAATTATAAATTCTTCTTTTAAAGAATCAGTTTTATTATTTATTATTATTGAGTTAATTAAATAAATTAATTTCGAAAAATTGTTATTTATACGTTATAATATTTATAAAAATTAAATTAATTAAAGTAATATTATTATGTATTAATATATATATCAATACATAAATATATCAAGAGATATAATGTTTAAATTAAATATTATTTAATGTTTTTTTAAGAAGAGAATGTTTCTAGTATTCTATCTTATTATTGAAATTAGCAAGAATTTTATCTATTTATTAAATATTTATTTTAATTCATATTATTGTTCGTAATAAATGCAGAATAAATTAAGTGTATGTTTTATAATAAATTCATTTAATTTAAGTTATTAATCATAGTTCTTACTTAAATTTTTTTAAAAAAAGAAATTATTGAGATATTACTATAATAAACAGATATTTGATTAAATATCAAAAATGATTTTAATTTTTATTAAAATTGTTAAAATAATTGATTTTAATACTTACTTTTCTTATTAAAAAATATTTTTAAAATAAAGTTGTTGTTTACGATAATAATCAGAATCTAATATATTTAGAGTATATTTATATTAAAATCATCCAGTAATTATAAAAAATATAATTTTATAATTTATATTATAAATTTTAATCTAAATGTAAATATTTTTTCTAAACTATCATTATAATAACAATTATAATTCAATTTAGTAAAAATATTAATCATATTAAGAAGTAAATTACTTTAAGTAAAAAAAATTTTAAAAAATGATGAAATCTTTTAATTTTAAAATAAAATATAAAACAGAAGATATTTTGATTTAAAATATCAAAACTAATAATATCAATTGATACTTAATTTATTGCTTGATATTTAATACTCTGATATTGTCTGTTACACAGATACTGTGACAGTATATCTGTTAAATAATATATATTTTATAAATTAAAATTTAATATCTATATTATAATTTATTAGTTTATTTAGATATGCATTAAAATACAAAGTATATTTATTTTACTTATACTATAAGTATTTTACTTAGTAAGCAATTATTTTTTGTTTAAATAAAAAACATAAAAGTTATTTTCAGTTATTAAAAGATTACTTTAATAAATGTTATATTTAAAATTTTAATTTTTATATTTTAATATAATCAGTATTTATTAAATTATAAAAGTATTATTGATAACTATTTTAATTGTGATAATTTTATATGTCATTGGAGTAATAATGAAAATCATTCTCCCTGATTTTAAACAGGCTAATATTTTGGTAATTGGTGATATTATGTTGGACCGTTATTGGTACGGATTAACTAATCGAATTTCTTCAGAAGCCCCTGTTCCAATCGTTAAAGTACAAATAAAAGAAGAACGTCCTGGCGGTACTGCCAATGTTGCTATGAATATTGCTGCTTTAGGTGCTAATGTTCATCTTGTTGGGATTACTGGTATTGATGATGCCGCTGAAATTTTAACCGAAAAATTGAATAAAGCTAATGTATATTGTGATTTTGTCATGTTATCAACTCATCCTACTATTACTAAGTTAAGAATTATGTCGCATAATCAACAACTTATTCGAATTGATTTTGAAGAAAGATTTGATAGCATAGATATAAAACTGATATTAGATCGTATGCAAAAAGCTTTGCCACAAGTTATGGTAATAGTGCTTTCTGATTATGGTAAGGGTTCCTTAGCTCATATTTCAAAAATTATTACATTAGCAAATCTAGCTAAATTACCAGTACTTGTTGATCCTAAAGGTGATGATTTTGAACGTTATCGAGGAGCAACTTTATTAACACCAAATATGTCTGAATTTGAAGCTATTGTTGGTAAATGTTTTAGTAATATAGAAATTGAGCAAAAAGGGATGAATTTAATTGATTTCCTTGATCTTAAGGGGTTGTTAATTACTAGATCAGAACAAGGGATGACATTATTACAACGTGAAAAATCGGCATTACATTTACCTACTCAAGCACAAGAAGTTTATGATGTTACTGGAGCTGGTGACACTGTTATTAGTGTTTTAGCAACTGCGTTAGCTACTCAACTTGATTTTTATCAAGCATGCATATTAGCTAATGCGGCTGCTGGAATAGTAGTTGGTAAACTAGGTACTTCAACAGTGTCATCAATTGAATTAGAAAATGTCATTCATTACCAAGATAATGAGTGTTTACTATAATGAATGAATATCAATTGAAATATGCAGTTTCTATTGCTCGTAGTCGTGGCGAGAAAATTGTGATGACAAATGGTTGCTTTGATATATTACATGCTGGTCATGTTATCTATTTATCTAATGCACGAAAGTTAGGTGACCGTTTAATTGTTGTTGTAAATAGCGATTATTCAACTAAACGACTTAAAGGTGATAATCGACCTATTAATTCATTAGCTCAACGTATGATTGTATTAAACGCATTAAGTTCAGTAGATTGGGTTATTTCCTTTGAAGAGGATACCCCTCAACGTATAATAAGTGAAATTTTACCTGATGTATTAGTTAAAGGTGGTGATTATAAGATAAAAGATATTACCGGTAGCAAAGAGGTTTTAGAATCAGGTGGTAAAGTTAAAGTACTTAATTTTGAAAATGGATTATCTACGACAAATATTATTAATACAATCATGAAGAAAATAGCATTTTTAATTTAAAAAAAAGCAAATTTCTGCTATCAAAATAATTTTTATGTTATTTATTCTTTTTTTATTGAATGATTATTTTTTTCAAATTGTTCTATACGTTTTTCTATTTCAATTATTTTTTCTGAAATTTTTAATAAAGTTTGCGTTTGACTATTAAATTCTTCTCTTGAAATCAAGTCTAGTTTATCTATCTGAGATTGTAATGTTGTTTGTAACTTTTTATTAATATCTTCACCCAATTCACGCAACCCTTTTGATAAGGAATCTTTAATTTGACAAGTAATTTGTTCAAGTTTCTTTGTAAAAAACATTATTTATTATTTCTTTTAGAGTATAAATTATAATTTATAAATTTAGATTTATAGTAAATTTTAAAAATCACTTATTTAATAAAAATCATTTTTGACAAATTTTATTATAAAACATAACTAAATTATTGAGAATAATCAACTAATAATATTAGTTAATATATAAATGATAATACTATTTTAATTAAAATACTTTATTCTTTCTGATATTGCTACTAGATTATATTCAGGATATAGTTTAACTATTCATCTCATTATATAAATAATAATTACATTATCGTTAAAAATTCATTTTTTAAAAGAATAATAAAGTTTAAATTCATTTCATTATTATAATTTTCGAGAATAGTAAACAAATATAGTGAGATCTCAAAACCAACTGTTATAGTGTTCGATGATAAAAGAGAAAAATATCTATAATTTTTAAATTATATTAATTTCTATATAGATTTTCAATCTACTCTAATTATATTAATGTTATCAAATTAGCCTTGATTCTGTTAATTTAACATTTATTAATGAGGTTTCATTATGAATCAGATATCACTTTCCACATACGGAAATCCTATTGAACGTATAGAACGTGCTCTTGAAGCTTTGCGTCAACGCAAAGGTGTTATGGTACTTGATGATGAGGGTCGCGAGAACGAAGGTGATATTATTTTTGCTGCTGAAAATATGACAGTTAAACAGATGGCATTAACTATTCGTCATGGTAGTGGAATTGTCTGTCTTTGTATAACAGAAGAACGTCGTAAGCAGTTAGAATTACCAATGATGGTTAAAGAGAATTCTAGTCAATTTAAAACCGCATTTACTATCACTATAGAAGCTTCTGAAGGTGTTACAACTGGTGTTTCAGCTAATGATCGCTTAATCACTATCAGAAAAGCAATTGCCGATAATGCAAAACCAACTGATCTTAATAGACCAGGACATGTTTTTCCGCTAAGAGCAGAAAAAGGTGGTGTATTACAGCGTAGAGGTCATACAGAAGCCACTATAGATTTAGTAACTTTAGCTAATTTAAAACCTGTAGGTGTTTTATGTGAGTTAATAAATGACGATGGCACAATGGCTCGTATGAAAGAAGTAATTATTTTTGCTAATAAATATGATATGCCAGTAATAACTATTGAAGATTTAGTGACATATCGTCATTATCAGTTTAATAAAAAAAAGTAAGTTAATAGGACTGAATAAAACTATTTTTTATAATCTGATTTTATTATAGTTTTATATAAATTTTATATTTAAACTAGTATGAGTATAGTAGGAAATATTTTTCAATATTTTTAGATATATGAAAATATATTTTCATATCAGTCATTTATTTTATGATAAAGTTAGTAACTACTATAGCAATAATTATATTTTTAAATATATTTTAAATTTAAAATAAATATATAGTTTTCTTTAAAAAAGAAAATACTTTTATTTATTAGATAACATTAAATTATATTTATACTCTAGATGCTAGTATACTTTATCATAAGTGGTAGTTTGATAAATAGATCATACTATATTTTAGATATATAAAAAATTTATGCATTTTATTATTGAGATTATAAAAAAATATACCGTCATGAGTATTTCTTTATTTAAGACTCCTATGTATTGATTAAGTATAAAAGTTATCTTAAAAATTATTTATAATTGAATTTATTAAAAAAAAATTTAATAAATTAAATTATAAATAATTTCTTTTATGTTTATTAGTTATTAGTTCTATTTTTAGATGAATTATTAATGAAGAATCAATAATAAATAAATTATTTTATAAGTAATATCTTCTTTTAAAGTTAAACTATTAAAACTTATTTAAATATAGTAACAAAATTTTATATTAATATTTAAAATTTTTTTTGATATATCATAAATTTTATTAAGAAAAGTAAAATATCAACCATTTTATATAAAATATTTATTTTTATTTTTTATTAAAAATAAATATTATAAATATTTTGAATTATTTCAAGATTATTTTTATAATATTTAGTCTTAACTGATAAGTGAGAAATTTAAATATTAGTTTATTTTATTAATTAGCTTTTAATTTAAAAATTCTATTAATTCTTAATTAATAATTAAATTTATATCTTTAGTTTCATTTAAATTAAAATCTATTATAAAATAGCAATTATTTTTGATAAGGACTAATTTAATAAAAGATTTTTTATTGAAAATTATACTATAAAGTATAAATAAACTAAGTTTAAAAATATGTATTGATAAGATTTTTCTATAATTACTATTTAGTATAGTAATAAAAATATTTATTGATCAATCATGAATACGAAATATTAACAATTAACATAATTAGATGAGAATAAATAATTCTAGAATATTCAAAAATAGATTACTATTTCAGACAAGAAATTATAAAAATATATTATTAAAAAATTATTAAGATATCAATCGTGATTATTGTAGATAATACTTAGTTTATACTTTAAAAAGAGATGATTAATAAATTTATTTATAAATTATTTATTTGATATTAATTACTAATAAATAATTATATTTTTATATTATTCTTCTTTTTTTTAGAAACAGAAATAATAAAGTGTATATTTAATAAATATAATAAGTATTTAATTTATATAACTTATATTTAGAAAATATTTTAGTTGATAAAAAAAATCATATTTTTACAAATTTTTTTACTAATTAATTATGAAAAAAATAATTATAATAATTTATCAAAATAAATATTTATTTATAATTTTCTTATTTTTTAATATAATTATTATTATAATAAAATATAATTGAAAAAAAATTATATTAAATTTCATAAGATTAAACTATATATTTTTTATATTATTAAACTTTATCACATAAATAATTTCTCTTTTTTATAAGCAATAAAATCAAAGATAAAAAGAATCTTAATAGCTTAAAGTTATCAAGATTCTTTTTAAGTATCAAAATTAAAGTATCAAATTAAAATATAATAATCTTTATTATATTATTCATAGCTTTATAAAATATTTATTTATTTTAAAAGTTAATAATTTAAAATTATTTAATATATTATATTAATTTTAATATATCTTATTTTATCTATATTAATAAAAACTAACTAATTAATTATTTTTTATTTTATTTTAGAAAAGTGTTAATTATTTCAATGTAAATCTATATTATCAAAATATTCAATCTTTATTATTATTTTTTTATAACTAAATTTAATAATAGTGATTTATAACTTATGGTTATAAAATTATTAATTTCTATTTATAATTAAAATATTTATATTTTATTAAATAAATAAATATTTTATCAAACTAAATAATAAAAGAAGATAGAATAGAATCCTATATATAAAATATCTCTAACTGTATCTTTTATAAAAGACTATCTTGATATATTATTCATTTTTTATTGATTTACCTTAATATACAATATATATCTAATTTTATCATAAATGATAAAATTATATTTATATAAATTTAATACTAGTATATTTAAATTAAATTATTTTCATAATTAATTGTTATTATAACACAATGATTTTATTAAATTAATATCTGAATAAATTATTAATAATTAAATCATAAAATATTCTATTAAATTTTATTTGATCTTTAAAAGATTTCTATAGATATATAAATATTTTTCTTAAAAAGAAATAGACAAGTTCCAAAATAATATTTTTAATATTTATTAATACTTTTAATATTAGAAAATGATCAAAATCAAAATTTATTTTTTTAATTAAATATTTAATTAAGTAATTTAATTATATATTAAATTGATTTTAAATAAATTATATAAATATAAAATATTAGTATTATTAATTGAGAAAAAATCTAAAAATGTTGATATAGCTTATTTAAGCACTTAATTATTAAATAAATAAAATAATAAAATTTAGTTTTATAAAATAACTGTATTTCCTAAAGAATACACAGCTATATCAATCATCAAAGTTAATCCTAATAAAATCTAATTTTTATAAATAAGTAAGATTAGTTAATGCTAAATTATTTAATAATTTTATTATCTTCCATAGTTTTAACAATTATAACTTACATAATAGAATTATTACATCCATTATAAATTACTCTAAAGTATCAAAATAATTAATATAAAATATTAACTGATGATAGTCATCAAAAATTATATGGTTGTATTATAAAAAATAATATATAAATAATAAACTAAATAGTGATATTTGATTAATGTTGATATTTTGATATTGATAACTAAACATCTATATAAATAATAAAAGAAAATATCTATTAATATATTGTGTGTAGAGAAAACTATAAATTAATAGTATAAATTACTTAATTTGGTATTTATAAATAAAATTTATATAATTATTTTTATTAGGTATTTATATTTAAAACTTAATTTTAATATTTTTATCTTTTCTTTTTCGGTTTATAATTAAATTATTCAATCATATTTTTAATTAAATAGTCAGCTATATCTATTTATTTTATATTTAATTTAATTAGTTATTATAGAAACGAAGATATGACTAAAGAGGACAATAGAAAATAAAGTATAATAGATTAATGTAAAGTTATTTGGATAAAATAACTTTATGATCAAGTATCTTCTATAATAATTAAGAGTTAATTTATTTTAATTTTTAATTAAGCAAAAATATTGAATTTAACAAAAATTATCATTAATCACGAAATATTAAATAATATTAGTTATTTTATAATATTCAAAGAAACTTTTCTTATTTGATATTTGTTATTCAATATATATGACATTCTTTATATAATTAACTATAAATTTCTATTAAAGTAAACTATATATATTTGGTAAATTTATTTACTAATATTAAATATAAATTTTCATATATGATATCGATAGAACATATTAAAGGTTTAATAATAAAATTATTCTTTATTTTTTATAGAATAAATCAATCATTAGTTAATTATTATTTCTTTATTTATTGCGAAATCATTAGTTTAGATTTTTTTATTGTTGAATTAGTTGATAAAGATACTTAGTTTGATGAATAATTTTTAATAGTTATAACTAATTATTTTAATGATAATAAAATTATATCATCTTGTTATATTTAATAAATATAACAAGATGATATTTATTGATAAATAAAATATTATATAAATTAATAATTAATAATATTTTTAAAAAAATAACTTGGATGATATAGGTGAATATAATTTAATACAAAAGTAATATTTTATCGATTGATAATAAATTATTTTTTATTTTAGTTATTTATATAATTACTATTTTTGCTTTGTCTAATTTTTCTTGTTTTTATTACTTATTTATAATTTTCTATTTATTATCTACGATTAATTATTTTTATAATTATTATTATTTATCTTTGTATTTCTATTTTGAAAAAAAATTTCATTTTAGAAAAAAAATTAAATATATTAATAATTAAAAATTAGATAAAAATTATTAAAGTTTTTATATTTAAAAATTATTAAAAATTAAAATCATAAAAAAGAGTAGTTAATAATATTTATTATCATAAATATAATAATAAATAATATAATTATATTTTATTTTTTATATTACTTATTAATTTTAAGATTTTTAAATTTTTAGTCTATTTAAAATTTATTAAATGATAATTATAAAAAAAATTATTAAAATAGTGTTCAGTTAAAACTGAAATTTTATTTTAAAAATTGTTTAAAAATTAATTAATTAAAATAAATAGCTGATATAATAATTTATTTTATCTTTTTATTTATAGAATCAATAATTATTCAATAAATAATTGCTTTTAATTACTATTCGTATTAAAAAACAATTTTATAAATATATTTGATTTTTACTAATATTATTTTTTTATCATTAATATATGTATATTATAATATTATCTTTACTAGTTATGTGTTATAAAATTATCTTTATGAATAATCAATTATTGTAAATAGAAATAAATATTTTTAAAATATTAAAACTTTCGTACAGAATTGACAATTCTATATGAAAATATTTTTATTTTTAATAGATTGGTTTTTATAATATTAAAATAAATAATACAATAAAATTTAACTAAAATTTCTATCAATAAATTATTGAGTTAATGATAAATATAATTATTTAACTATAACTTAAAAAAGTAATATTTAGAATATTTAAATTTTATTCAGTATTATATACATTGGTTTTATTATATTTATAATATATTTTTTATAAAAAAGTTATTAATTTATTAATTAAAGTAATTTTATTTATTATTTAAATTTAATGTTCAAATAATAAATATTTAATTTCTTAACGATTTATTTAAAATTTTATTTTTTATATTATTTTTATTAAATTTTATAAATAAGTTAAAATTATTAATTTTTTATAAAATCAAAAAAATATCTATCTATATTAATAAATTCTACCAAATATATTCTGCTATTAAAATAATCTATTTACTTACGTAAAATAATAATTTGATTAATTTTATTTAAACATTTTTAATAAAATCCAATTATTTAATATTTTATTTTTCAGTTTAAAATACAGTGTTAATAATTTGTTTCTTCTAATATTAATATGATAGTTAGTTATCATACTTATATTTATATGATATTATATAACATATAAAAAGCTATTAATTAATATAGGATATTTTATATTTAATTTATATAATTTAATGATTATTTAGTTATTTTTTTATTTATTTATTGATACTTTTTATAGAAAGGAAATTTATATCTGTTATTTAAATTTATTAAAATAATTTTAAAAAAATAATGATAGTTAATATTTATAAAATAAATATTTTAGTTATAATTTTATTTTTTTAAATATTTTATTGTTTTAAAATTACCTATTATGATATTTTATAAAATTCATAATATTGATGATATTTTTAAAATGAAATTTTCAGATTTTATTTCTATTTCTATACAAACATTATTAAAACTAATTTAATAATATATTTTAATAAATATAAATAATATTAGTATTACTTATATAAATATTAAGATTTATTTAATTAAAAACTAATTAACTTCAAATTTTTAAGAAAATAATATAGAGAAGAATTTCTTAATTTATATAATAATTATTATCTTTAACTTTACTTTATATTTATTTAAAAGATTAATTTTTAGAATTAATATTCTATGAATAGATTATATTTTATGTTTAAAATAAGATATATTTAATTCAGTAAACATAATGAAGTTTTTAAAATAAAATATTTTTATTAAAAATGTATTAATATTAATACGACAAACAATCACAAATAATTGGTAAAAGAATTAAAATATTTTAAACAGAAAATTAGTTTTGATATTGTTAAAAACAAATAGTTGATTTATAAATATGTTGACTAGTCTTATTTTTAATAAACAATATATAATCACATTGATTTATTATAGATAACTAATTATTTAATATTTTTATTAAAAATGAAGATATTAATCATATTAATTTATGCAATGATATCTTTCAAATTTTATAAATTAATTGTTAAAATGGACTTTATTTTTTAATTAAAATAAAAAATGTAATTTTTTCTATATTTTATATAAATTAAAAATTATTATATAATAATTTTTAGTATTGTTATTATTTTATTTTAAAATAAGTTAATATTACTTAATTTTTTATTAAATTTTATTTAAAGAATCTTTAAGTCCTATTCATTAAAATGAATATAAGATATATATTGAGAAAATAAAATTATTGGTAATGCTTTATTTATCTATCAATATTATATATTTTAATTTAAATAGAATATTTATTCTAATAATAAATGATTTGCTAACTATAAAATTATTAAGGTTTATTTAAATTTAATTAATTCATTGATAGATATTTTTTTTTAATTGTAACAATTACTTTTTAATAAAAATATTAAATAGTTATCAATATTATTATAATAATATTGAAAAGAATCTGATTAATATAATCATCGAATTATATATATTATCTTGAAATGAATTTATAAGAATTTTATTCTTAAAATAATTTTTAATAAAATATAAAATAATAATCCTAGTACTTAGTAAATCTTAAATTTATTTTAATAACTTAAAATTTACTATATATATTTTATCTTACTTTATAAGATAAAATATATATAGTAAAAATAGATAGTTATAAACTTCTTTTTTTTAAAAAAATTTTTATTCCATTTTTTATCTTTGTAATTTAAAAAAAATAAAATAAGGATTGATATATCATAATTTAATTTACTGATACTTGAATTTTAAAATATCAAGCAAAAGATTTTTGTCTTAGCTATTTACTTAATTAAAATCTAATCACAATTTATATTCATGTGAAATTTTATATGATTTTAAATTTAGTAACTTAAATTATTTTAAAATAATGATATTAATATCTATTTATCTATATAATTATCGTTAATAGTTTAAATTTAATAAACTTTAAATTTGTAAACATAAAGTTATAAATATGAATTAATTTATCGAAAGTAATAAATTTGTATTATTTAAGACATTTATAACCTAAAATGATCAATTAATTACCATAAATTAACTTTTATCAATTAATATATGTTAAATAAGATATGATTATATTATATTAAAATAAAACATAAAATTATTAAATTATTATTTTAATTTTTTATATTATAAAAAATTAATTTAAAATAATATGTGGATAAAAACGTGATAAATCTTTGGTAATTAATTGTTTATCTTCCCTAATACCAATTCCTGCTGGTTGGTTATTTATTAACCAACTACCTATTAATGTATAATTATCTTTAAATCTTGGTAACGGATAAAATTCTTGAATAACTGTACCTTCTTTGCCATATGGACCATTTGTTGAAATAATTTGCTGTTCATTTTCAATGATACGAATATTTTCTCCTTCTCTTGAAAAAATGGGTTTAATTACATATCGAACAAGTTTTGTTGAATTACTTTCTCCAAAATATGCAGGTAATAGATTTTGATGATTAGGAAACATTTCCCATAAAGTAGGTAATAATGCCTTGTTAGAAACAATACTTTTCCAAGCAGGTTCTAACCAATTAACTCCAGCATCTACTAATTTAGTAGAGAATATTTCTCTAAACATAAATTCCCATGGATACAACTTAAATAGATTAATTATAACTCGATTATTAAGATCAGTAAATTGCCCTTTTTCACCTAAACCAATTTTGTTTATATATAGAAATTCTGTTATAATGTTGGCTTCATGAGCACAATCTTGTAAGTATTGAATGGTACAACGATCTTCATCACTATCCTGACAACAGCTGAAATGTAATAAATCAAAACCAAATGATTCATGTAATTGTATAAATCGTTGAATAAGTTGCTCTTGTACATTATTGAATTGATCAGCATTTACTGATAAATTTTTAGCATTTATTTGATCTTCTAACCAGATCCATTGAAAAAATGATATTTCATATAATGATGTTGGTGTATCGGCATTATTTTCTAATAATTTTGCAGGTCTTTTACCGTCGTAAACTAAGTCTAATCTTGAATAAAGTGATGGTTGATTGGTTTTCCATGATTGATTAACAAATTCCCAACAATGCTTAGGAATCTGAAATTTCATCAATAATTCTTCATTGTTTACTACTTTTTCTACAACTTGTAGGCACATTTGATGTAATTCAGATGTAGTTGTTTCAAGATCTTCAATTTGCTTCATAGTGAATTGATAATAGGCATCCTCACACCAATAAGGTTTATCATATAAAGTATGAAAATAAAAACCAAATTCAACTGCTTTTTTTTTCCAATCAGGACGTTCAGCAATAGGTATTCTTATCATCGATATTTAACCTCCCATAGAATTTTTAAAAGGAGAAGCAATGCTTTGTCTTTGCATATAATTTTGTTTTTTAGCAACTGATTCACCAAAACCACCACGAGTAATAGTGTTTATTAATTGTGATTTTAAAACAATATCTGATGAAGATGATTTTATTGTTCTACCTTCTATTATAGTTTTTTTATGGTTTTTACTACCAGTATTAACAAATTTTTTATTTATAGAATTATTAGAATTAAAGATAGGTTTTGATATTGAAACAGCTGTTGTATCTAATACACTACCGTCTATTAGACGCCCGATCATATAACCTGTCATTAATGGCATCCAAAAACTACCACTTTGTCCATTATCTTTATTTTCTGTTTCTAAACTAGATATAGTAGAGTTTTGTATAAAATTTTGAGTACATTTTTCTTCACTAAATTTAGCAACACAATCTTGATGTGTTGTATATTTAGAAACAGTTTTAATCGTTTCCTGTGATATATTTTTATAAACTATCGAACATTGATCATTTTGAGATGTGTTTTTTTTTGTACAATCCCCAGCATTAGTATATAAAGAAACAGTTTCGTCACTTTGTTCACAAGATGATAACATGAATACGCTACTAATGGCTAAAGCAATAGGCGATAATCGGTATTCAAGTGAGTTTTTACGAAAAATATTTTTATTAATATCTTTTGTGCGCTTTATTTTCATCATTATTAACCTTTTCTAAAGATTGAAGTAAAAATGTGACCACAATAATAGAATAAGATACTTTTAATGAAAATCAAATTATAAAACTATAAGAAAATATGATTTTATTAATTCTGATAGTTATTTTAAATATTAAAAATAAATTTTTAAATAACTTTATTACCATAAAAATATATATGATATATCCGTTTATATATTAATATAATAACTGAATTATTTATTTAATATACATTCTTGTAAATTTTATGAGATTAATATAATCTTTTTTAATTAATATTATTTATTATCAATAATATTATTTAAGAATAAGATGTGTAGATTTTTTATATCAATTTCAATAAAAATAATAAATTTACGACTATTAACCAAATATTTATATAAATGCTCATATTAGATAAATTTTATTTACTATAAAAATAGTTTTTATTACATTTTATGCATTAAAATGATATAAATTTAAAATGAAAAATTTTTTATTATATTTAGCAATATTTTATTAAAAATAATTAATCTTATAAGATTTTATATTTCTAATTGATAAAAGATATTCATATGAAAAAATTCATTATTAAATACTATTATGATAAATATTTTAAATTATTTATCACCATTATTATGTAGTTTAATATTAAAATTATTTAATATGTTATTTAATTTAACAATACTTATTATAAAGTAATAGACTTAATTTTAAGTTTAAAATTATTTTTCTTAGTATAAATATAGAATATATATAATAAATATTGTTTTTCATAAATGATTAATTCATCTTTGATGATAAATATATTAATTAATATTAAATAAGTAAACAGAGGTCGTATATAATAATCATTTTCTAATATATCTTTTATCACATTAAAAATAATACTTCAGATATTAAATAATTAACATTTAAAATTTAAATAATTTATACAAAAAATTTTATAATCTTATGAAGATTAGTTTTTTACTATATTTCTGATATAATTAATTATAGCTCAATTATAATAATTAAGTTTAATTATTATAATTAATGATTTATGTTATATTGTTAATATAAATAATTTTATTTTCTTTTTATAAAAGTTTTTTCATTTAAGCTTAACAATAATTAAGAAATTTTTACATTTTAATGTTGACTATGAAATTAATAATTCGTAATATACTATAATATAATATGTAGATATATTATTTCTTAATTTTATTTATTAATTTAATAATTAATATTAATGATATTTTTATATTTTCTTAATTCATAATTATTTACTATTTTATATGTATAAGATACATATTGAATTTAAGATTTTTATCAAATTATTATAGTAGTGGTAGTGTATTAATAAAAAAAATTATTTATATTAAATTAAAAAATAAAGAACTATAAAATTCATAAATTTTTAAGGAATAACCTGTTTGTATTGATAGATTATTTATTTAAACTTTTGATTACTTTTATTTTCAAATAAAGATTAAAATAATTTAAAATTATTCAATAATATTTAGTTATAGTGTTTTAATCATAATAAAAAGGATAAATTTTATGCTCTAACTATTTGAATATAAAATTATTTATTTTCCATTTTTTTTAAAAAAATGTAAAATTCTTGATTTTTAAAAAAAATATAATTATATTATGGTATAATATTTGATATTATTTATAATATTAAAATATAGAACATATTGTTTATAAAATAATTTTATTAAAATATTATATAAATTTTGTTTTTTATTAGTAGTTAGTAATCAAATATTGAAATATTTACTATAAGCAAAAAAATACTTAGTTATGTTCAATTAAACTAATTTTATTTGATTACTATTGATATAAACCTTTATAATAGTTTTTGAATACTTTTAAAAATAAAAAGTTTTAAATGTTAAATAACATATATTATTATATTTTAAGATTTGTTTCTTAATTAAACAATTATATTAAATCAATATAGATTAAAATAATCTAAATTAATAAAACAATAAGGTATTTTAAAATATATTATCATTATAATAAAGTAAAATAGAATATTAGAATAACTACTTAGATAGTTAATAAAAAAAAGAAGTAAAATATTATAATTTAGTATTTTTACTACTACATCAATTATACTATTATAGTATAATTAAAATAAATAATTATATTTATGATCATTTTAATAAAATTGATTTTTTATGAAAAAACTATAGTAATTTAGATAAATTAAACATCGAATATTAAAGATATTTATTATTTATGGCTATATATTTTTTTCATAATCAAAATTATTGATTTATTAAATTAACGATGATTGATTATTTCTGTAATTCTAAGATAATTAAAATATAAAAATCAAAATTTAATTATTTTATGAGTGAAAGTAATCTACTTAATAATTTAAAAAAAATAAATTTTAGGTATAGCATAAAAAATCTATATAATTTATCAGATCTTTGTAAAAGTATTATTTATTAAAATAACATATAAAATAGATATAAACTAAGAAAATAATTAAATAGTTTATATTTTAAATTAACAATAAAAATAATAATGGTATTATAAATTACTAATACATTATATTTTTAATAATTTTAGTAGTCGCCACCTTACTTGATATTAAATATTTTTAATAATTTTTATGCATTAATTTATAAAAATTTTAATAGAAAATAAAAAGTCTAGATTTAATTATTAATATTGATGATTTTATTCAATATTAATTAAGATTAATTTATTAATATTTTGCAAAAAAATCAAACAATTATTTTTTCTTTGTATTTTATTATAATAAAATCATAATTACCAATTAATATTGGTTTTTATAATTTAATGAACTAAAGAATTTTACTATATAAACTAGTGACAATTGATAATAATTAATAAATCATTATATGATGTAATCGAATTTAAAATACTGAACATTAAAAATTATCAATAAATAGCTATTTTTCATGAAAATCTGTTTTAATGTTCATTTTAGGATAGTTATTTGTCTCTATTATATCATTGTTATTTTTGTCTTGTTGATATCACTGAATCAACATATCTTGTATAATTATAATATTCTTATTAAGAATTTACTAATATATCAAAAAATTAAAACAATTTTATAATAATTAGTATTGTAATTTTTTTAAAGAAATATATGAATATTAGCAAAGACTTAATATGGTGATAAAGATAAACCTATAAATTTGTATATAAATTAATAAAACTGAATTAATTATACATTAGATTAAATAGTATTAATATGACGTTTTCTTTATTTCACTATCAATAAAGATTTCAAAAATATCTTATATAAGTTTTATTGGTCTAATAAGAAAGTACTAAATTTAAATTTTTATTAGATAAAGACTCAGATACTTATTAGTTTAAAACTATAATTTATATAAATGATTTTTTATAATTCAAGTAACCAGAATATTATAAAATAAATTTAAAAATCTTAGTATAGATAAGAATTTAAAGCTAATGAAGATAAATGACTTTAACTTCATTATTTATCAGATAAAAGTAATTGTGTTATTATAAAATCTTGTTATAACCAATATATAAGAGTTAATATTGCATTATATTTTTTTATTAGTTAGTTATTTTGTTATTATAAATGATTTGATTTTGTAAGTTATTGTTCTCAACATAATAAATATTCGTTTATTTCTATTTATTTGATAAATATTTAGATGTAGAAATAAATTTATTATTATAAAAAGATTATATTTTATAAATAATTAATTTAAATGAATTAAAAATTAAAATTAATAAATTAATATTACATTCTTCTAGATTTATTTTTTATAATAAATAATTATGAAATACATAACTATTATTAATCTGTTTTACTTTTTTTTTATTTTTTTTAAAAAAAAATAAAATACAGTTAAGAGATATTTATTTTCGTTTTATTTATTACTAATTTTTATAAATTATAAATATTAATTTCATTAAATGAAAAGTAGTAAAAAATTATTATAAATAGTTAAATCATTGTTATTATCATCAATATATCATCCATTATTTATCTAATTAATCATCAAATTACCACAGAAAATAATATGACTAAATTTAATTATAATGCGGAAGCAATCGAGGTCCTTAGTGGTTTGGATCCAGTACGTCGACGACCTGGGATGTACACTGATACTTCTAGACCAAATCACCTAGCACAGGAAATAATTGATAATAGTGTAGATGAAGCGCTTGCTGGTTATGCTAAACATATTTATGTTATTTTGCATGAAGATCAGTCACTAGAAGTAATTGATGATGGTCGAGGTATGCCTGTTGATATTCATCCAGAAAAAAGAGTACCAGCTATAGAGCTAATTTTAGGACAGTTACATGCTGGAGGAAAATTTTCTAATAAGAATTATCAATTTTCTGGTGGACTTCATGGTGTAGGTATTTCTGTAGTTAATGCTTTATCAAAACGAATAGAAGTAACTGTTAACCGTAATAGTAAAATACATAGAATTGCTTTTGAAAATGGTGAAAAAGTTCAAGAATTAGAGATAACTGGTAGTTGTGCTAAACTGATAAGCGGTAGTAGCGTACGATTTTGGCCTGATAGCCATTTTTTTGATAATCCACGTTTTTCTATTTCGCGTTTAATTCATATATTAAAAGCCAAAGCTGTATTATGCCCTGGTGTTGAAATTCTTTTTAAAGATAAAATAAAGAATACTGAGAAAATATGGTGCTATAACGATGGTTTAAAAGACTATTTAGTAGAAGCTGTAAATGGTTTAGTTACTTTACCAGAAAAAGCCTTTATTGGTAATTTTGATAATAAAATAGAAATGATAGATTGGGCATTACTATGGTTACCAGATGGTGGAGAACTATTAACTGAAAGTTATGTTAACCTTATTCCAACTACACAAGGTGGTACACATGTTAATGGATTAAGACAAGGTTTACTAGATGCGATGAGGGGGTTTTGTGAATACCGTAATTTAGTTCCGCGTGGCGTGAAATTAATAGGTGATGATATTTGGGAAAGATGCGC
Source organism: Arsenophonus sp. (assembly GCA_052401645.1). Taxonomy (GTDB): domain Bacteria; phylum Pseudomonadota; class Gammaproteobacteria; order Enterobacterales; family Enterobacteriaceae; genus Arsenophonus. Next base: position 1,954,963 of record CP198939.1, on the reverse strand, counting down.
TTATGTTCTATCAATAAAAATGCAAGATCCACAATTTGATGGTCAAACAAAAGAACGTCTTTCTTCTCGTCAGAGTACTGCATTTGTTTCAGGAGTTGTAAAAGATGCTTTTAGTTTATGGTTAAACCAAAATATTCAAGAGGCTGAACAATTAGCAGAACTTACTATTTCTAGCGCACAAAAACGTTTACGAGCAGTAAAAAAAGTTATACGTAAAAAACTAACCAGCGGACCTGCATTACCTGGTAAGTTAGCAGATTGCACTTCTCAAAATCTTAATTTTACTGAGCTATTTTTAGTGGAAGGGGATTCAGCTGGAGGATCAGCTAAGCAGGCTCGTGATCGTGAATATCAGGCTATTATGCCATTAAGGGGAAAAATACTTAATACTTGGGAGATTTCTTCTGATCAGGTTCTAGCTTCACAAGAAGTTCATGATATCTCAGTAGCTATCGGTATTGATCCTGATAGTAATGATTTTAGCCAGCTTCGTTACGGTAAGATTTGTGTACTTGCCGATGCAGATTCTGATGGGCTACATATTGCAACATTACTATGTGCGCTTTTTGTTCGACATTTTTCAGCTTTAGTAAAAGCAGGCCATATTTATATTGCTATGCCACCTTTATATCGTATTGATTTAGGTAAAAAAGTTTTTTATGCACTTGATGAAACGGAAAAAGTAGCTATTCTAAATCATCTTAGTTATAAACACGGAAAACCAAATGTCCAACGCTTTAAGGGATTAGGTGAAATGAATCCAACTCAATTACGTGAAACCACACTGAATCCTAATACGCGTCACTTAGTTCAACTCATTATTAATGATGATAATTATCAAGAAACATTAGCAATGATGGATATGTTATTAGCTAAAAAACGATCAGAAGATCGTCGAAATTGGTTACAAGATAAAGGTGATACAACTGAAATTGAAGTGTAATCGATATCATTAACTAAAGAAAGATAAAGGAATTAAATGAATGAGTGAGATAACTCATGATGGTATAGAACAACAACCACTTTATATTTTTACCGAAAAGGCCTATCTCAATTATTCCATGTATGTTATTATGGACAGAGCATTGCCGTTTATTGGTGATGGATTAAAACCTGTTCAGAGACGAATTATCTATGCTATGTCTGAACTTGGTTTAAATAATATTGCTAAGTATAAAAAGTCAGCTCGTACTGTAGGCGATGTATTAGGAAAGTATCATCCACATGGAGATAATGCTTGCTATGAAGCAATGGTATTAATGGCACAACCATTTTCCTATCGTTATCCATTGATTGATGGTCAAGGAAACTGGGGTGCGGCAGATGATCCTAAGTCATTTGCTGCAATGCGTTATACTGAATCAAGATTATCAAAATATTCAGAAACACTACTTAGTGAATTAAGATTTGGAACAGTAGCATGGACGCCAAACTTTGATGGAACATTGACTGAGCCTAAGACGTTACCAGCGAGATTACCTAATATCTTATTAAATGGTACTACAGGGATTGCGGTTGGTATGGCAACAGATATTTCTCCACATAATGCCCGTGAAGTAGCAAATGCATTAATTACATTACTTGAAAATCCAAAAGCAGATCTTAAAATACTAATGAATTTTATTCTTGCTCCTGATTATCCAACAGAAGCAGAGATTATTTCATCAAAAGAAGATATTCAAAAAATTTATCAAACAGGTCGAGGTTCTATTAGATTACGCGCTGTATGGGGAATGGATGATGGTAATGCTGTTATTACTGCATTACCTCATCAAGTTTCGGGTGCAAAAGTATTAGAACAGATTGCATCTCAGATGCGTAATAAAAAATTACCAATAGTAGAAGATTTACGTGATGAATCAGATCATGAAAATCCAACACGTTTAGTTATTGTACCAAAAAGTAATAGGATTAATTTAGAACAAGTTATGATGCATTTATTTGCAACTACTGATTTAGAGAAAAGCTATCGTGTTAATTTAAACATGATTGGATTAGATAATCGGCCAGCCGTTAAGGGATTAGTTGAAATTTTAAATGAATGGTTATTATTTAGAAAAAAAACTGTACGAAATCGCCTAAATTATTGTTTAAATAAAATATTAAAACGATTACATATTCTTAACGGTTTATTAAAAGTTTATCTTAATATAGATAAAGTTATTTATATTATTCGTAATGAAGATGAGCCTAAATTGATGTTAGTAACTCACTTTTCTATTTCAGAAACTCAAGCTGAATCTATTTTAGAATTAAAATTACGTAATCTAGCTAAGTTAGAAGAGTTTAAATTACGTTGTGAAGAAGATGAATTGATGAAAGATCGTGATCATCTACAAGATATTTTATCCTCTGAGTTTCGTTTAAACGCTTTGATCAAAAAAGAAATTAAAATGGATGCACAAATTTATGGTGATGATCGTCGCTCTCCTCTTAAAGAACGCGCTGAATCAAAAGCAATAAATGAGCATGACATACTACCTTCCGAGCCAATTACTATTATTCTCTCTATAATGGGATGGGTTAGAAGTGCAAAAGGGCATGATATTGATCCAACTAATCTTAATTATAAAGCAGGAGATGGTTTTCGTAGCGCAGCTAGAGGTAATACTAGTCAACTAGTTGTTTTTATTGACAGTGTTGGGAGAAGTTATTCACTTAATCCACTTGATTTTCCTTCTGCTCGTGGACAAGGAGAACCTCTTACTAGCAAATTATCATTACCTCATGGTGCAATTATTGAGCATGTATTAACTGCTCCTAAAAATCAAAAATATTTATTAGCATCAGATGCAGGTTATGGATTTATTTGTACTTTTAGTGATTTAATTGCAAAAAATAAAGCAGGTAAATCATTAATTACATTATCTAATAATGCTAAAATATTAGCACCATTAAAAGTTAATAATGAACAAAAAGATTTATTGTTAGCAATTACTAAAACAACAAGAATGTTAATATTTCCTATTAATAATATCCTTCAGCTTTCTAAGGGAAAAGGTAATAAAATTATTAATATTGCAAGTGCTAAATTAGCTAAAAAAGACGATTTATTAGTTTGGTTAATGTTTTTAAAGCCTCAATCCTCAATAACTATTTTTTTTGGTAAACGAAAACTAAAACTAAATCCAGAAGATTTACAAAAATATTATGACGAACGAGGTCGTAAAGGTTTTTTGTTACCTTGTGGGTTACAGCTTATTAAGCGTATAGAAGTAACTAATCCTAGTAATTTATAATTTTTTTGATTATTACTTATGATAAAGTTATTTATTACTTGAATTATTCTAGGTAAATATAATGTTAGCTGTTATTCGTATTATTATCGTAATTTTATTTACTATATTAGTTTCTATTTTTGGTTTTTTTTATTGTTTATTTACTCCAAGAAATCCACAGCATGTTATGCGCTTTGGTCATTTATTTGGTAAATTATCTTATATCTTTGGTATTACAATAATTAAACGAATTCCTTATGACACTAAAGATTATGGTCCTAGTATTTATATAGGAAATCATCAAAATAATTATGATATGGTTACTATTTCAAATGCTGTGCAACCAAATACTGTTACTGTTGGAAAAAAGAGTTTAATCTTTATTCCTTTTTTTGGACAACTATATTGGTTGTCTGGTAATATTTTTATTGATAGGGTTAATCGATCTAAAGCGCATAATACAATTTCAGAGATTGTTAATAAAATTAAAAAAAGAAAAATTTCTGTTTGGATATTCCCAGAAGGAACTCGTAGTCGTGGTCGAGGTTTACTTCCATTTAAAACAGGTGCATTTTATGCGGCTATTTTAGCCGGTGTTCCGATAATATTAATTTGTTTATCAGAAACGGAGGGGAGGATTAAACTAAATCGTTGGAATAATGGATTAGTGATTTTAGAAATGTTACATCCTATTGACACAAAAAAATATAATTTAGAAAATGTACGCAAATTGACAAAGCATTGTCACAATCTATTAAAAACTAAAATTATGGAATTAAATAAAGAGGTGGCAGAAATAGAAAAAAATAAATAAAAATTTAAAGTTATTATTAAATAAATTACTTTATATTATTATATAATTTACCGAATTAATTAAATATTAATTAGAAGTAATTATAATATTTAAAATCTATAATGAAAATAGATAATTAAAAAGATTTTATTTTTAATAAATAATAATTAATTGATAATTTATTAATAATTTTGTATAAAAATACATCATCAAATCAACATAGATTTCTGAAGTAATCGAATATAGCTATTAATATTTCTATTATATTCTCTTATATTATAATAGAAAAATAAAAAACATTAATTATTACTGATAATATTTTTATTGAAATCTTATTTTAGTCGATTTCTGTTTATTATATTAAAAAACTTATTTGTATTTTTGACGGAAATAAGATTAATTAATACTATTAGTTACAATGGATAATATTTAAGTTTTATAATATAAAAATAAAAACTATTAGTAATTTAAAATCAATGTTTATTTGGATAAACTTTTTTATCGAATATGTATGATAATTAGTATGTAACAAGTTCCATGAACTCAAATCTGAGATTTTAAATAAACTAATTTAACCAAATCTTAATTTATAATATATACTATATAAATTTATTAATTATATATAAACCTGTAATTTTCTTATATCCTATATGTTGATACATTTAGCAAAATTGCAAACCAAATTTATAGTTACTTAATATATATTCATTATATATAATAAAATCTGTAAGAATTTAAATATTTCTAATAAATACATCATTGATTATTTTCATGCTGTTATGAAATACAAAAGACTAAATATTTTTTTTATAATATTATACTGTAGAATTACACATGATTGTTTTTAGGAAATATTATATTAGTTAATATTATATACATTACTAGTATTTATTAAAATCTATCTTAAATAGATTCGTTTGCGTTTACTTAGTAAATAAAATTCAATAAGATACATATTAGAAATTAGTGATAATATATTTCTTTATTTTATATAAATTGATCAATGTTTTATACCTGATATATTTAAAGTATCAAAAATTACCAATTAGCATATCTAGTTAGCATCTAGATTGAATTGAAAGGTGCTAATTGATATATAAAAACAAAGTTATTATCGATAACTGATGGAAAAAGTAAAATATATTACAGATCCTATTTAAAGTACTTTTAGAATTATCAAATTCATTAAATTCAAATATAGTTTTAATTATTTATTATTATAGATTGTCATCACTTATAATAGATAAGTTACTATAGAAATTATTTAAAATAATATTGGTCAGATTATATAGATAATGCTTAATAATATAAGTATATTTTTTTACTAAATCTTTTAAAATTGATTAAATAATATAAAATGTTAATCGTATCGATTTAGTTATAATAAATAGAGAATAAGAATATTGGATAGCAAAAGGCATATAAACCTCTAGGATTTCATATTAAAGGCGTTATTTTTAAGATTATTAATAATAATGGTTTTATGCCAGGTTTGTAGCTACGGTTAAAAGATACAGTTTGGATAAATTAATATAGTTAATTATTCATAATATGTTACAACCATTTTATGATTATTTTATTTTTTTATACTTAATCAAAACTTAGAAAAATCTGATAAAAGTTAAATTATCTAAATAATAATCAATAAGTATATTTAATTTATTTTTATATAAAATAAGTCATTTGATTAATTATAAAAATGTTAAATATTATATCATTCTATTATGATTTATATTGTTTTTATTTAAAATGAACTATTTATATAAATTTATAATTTAACTTTTTTTATAAAAATTTCTATTTATTAAATATAAATCATATTTTTTGATTTTAAATACATTCAACTTTATTTTGTAATAAAATAGTAATATAATGAATATTAGTATAATTGCAGCAATATCATCTAATAAAGTAATTGGATTTCAAAAAAGTATACCATGGACATTATCTGTTGATTTAGCCTGGTTTAAACGTAATACATTAAATAAGCCAGTTATAATGGGACGTATAACTTATGAATCTATAGGTAAACCTTTACTTAAACGTTTAAATATTATTATTAGCAACACTCATCATGATAAAGATCATGAGAATATTATTTGGGTTAATTCAATTAATCAAGCGTTAGTTGCAGCAGGAATAGTAGAAGAAATAATGATTATAGGTGGTAGGAAGATTTATGAATTATTTTTACCGATGTCAAATAGGCTTTACTTAACACATATAGATTTAGAAGTGATTGGCGATACTTATTTTCCTTTTTATAATTTTAACGAATGGAAATCCGTATTCAATGAATATCATAAAGCAGATAATAAGAATTCTTATAATTATTGTTTTGAGATATTAGAACGTTCTCTTTAATTTTAATAATCAATGATAATAAAAATAAAAATTAAGGATAAATATATATTATCTTAAATTTAAGTTTAATTATTTTAAATATATAAATTCAAGAATATATAAATTAAATTTATATATTTTCTTAAAATAATTTAATTAAAAATATTTAATAAAAAATTATATCTTTTATTTAAAATAAAATTAATCAGTTTGTTGATTAATAATCCATAGTATTTTGCTATATATATAATCATTTTATTATTTATTTTTTATAAATTTTTTTATAAAAATATTTTTGTCTTATTTTTACTTAATGAAGTATTTTATAGTGAAATAAGCATTAAACTTATAAAGTTTATAAATTGTTATTTTTTATTCTATTAATTTAAATTATTAAATTAATAACAGATTTTAAATGGAATACTTGTAAAATATAAAATCAAAAAACAAATTTTTTTAAAATTAGTAATTTATTTCATATTTATTTTTATTCTTGAATTTAATTATTCATAATTAAATTATTAATACATACGAGTTATAATATTAGTACTAAAATATAAAGAGTATAATTCTCTCAGTTTAATTTATGTAATTAATAATTTTATATTTATCAATAAATAGAATTAATGAACAGAGAATATAAATATTAGTAATAAATAATCTCTACTTATTTAATATATATTTGAATTATTAATATATTTCATTGATATAAAATTATAAAATGCATTATGATAGTTTTATTGCTTATTTATTATAAATAATATTTCGCAATTAATTAATTTGTCAATATTATTGCTTTAAAGTAATTTTTAAGTTTATCTTTTTAGTTATTAAAATTAATATTGTTATATATAAGCCGACACAATAACGATTATTTTTTTAAAAAATATACATTTTTATAAATAAATTTAATCTTTTATATAATGTTAAATTTTAATAAAAACGATCAACAACAATTAGATTAGATTTAATCTATGAAATATTTTACTTAAATTCACTTGATTATCTGACAATTAAAAGTTTATGAAGAAAAATTCTTAATATATAATTATAATATATATAAATATAATTAGTTTATGGTTATAGTAATAATAAAATGTAAAATAGTGAAGAATTAAAGAGAAATAATTATAATTTGATATTATCTAATAATTTTTTTTATTTTTAATAGTGTTTTTTATAATAGAATCACTGATATGTATATAAATAATAATCTATATTTATCTATAATAAATATATAGTTAAAATCCATTATATAATTACTATAATCATATCCACTTTAATATATATTATTAATTGCTATTAATTTATTATCACTATGTCAATTTATTATATATATTGTGAGTATAATAAAGGTTTCGAATATAAAAATATAGGTAAAAATAAATTAGAGTTATTTTATTAATATATTTATTTTAAATATAAAAAATTTAAGGTTTTAAAGATAATATATTAAGTTTATTTAATAAAATATTTTTAAAATATATTATTTATAATATTGTGAGATAAGCTAATTTATTAGCTAATTTGCAATAATTTTCTATTGAAATATTTTCTGCACGCCAATTTGGATCAATATTTAATTGTTCAAAATTATTAATACTAAATAAATTATTTAAACTATTCTTAACAATTTTACGTCGTTGATTAAATGCTTGTGTGGTAATACGATTTAATAAGTCGACATTACAAATAGGATAAGGATTATATTGATGAGGAACTAACCGTACTACAACTGAATCTACTTTTGGCACTGGTATAAAAGCTGATGGTGGTACTGTTAAAATAGGAATTATATTACAATAATATTGTGTCATAATACTAAGTCGGCCATATGCTTTTGTATTTGGTCTTGCGACCAGACGATTAACAATTTCTTTTTGTAGCATAAAGTTCATATCATCAATAATATTAATATAAGTAAATAAATAAAATATTAAAGATGTTGCAATATTATAAGGAAGATTACCAAATATTCTAAGACGTTGACCCATTTTTTCATATATTTTTGTAAAATCGATTATCATTGCATTATTTTGTAAAATTGTTATTTTATTACTAAGTTTAGGATGTGTTAATAAACGTACAGCAAGGTCACGATCTAACTCTACTAGAGTCATATTATCTGTATATTTACTGATAATTAATGTTAAAGCACCTAAACCAGGACCAATTTCAACGATAGATTGATTAGGCTTTGGATTAAAAGAGCTAACTATATTATTAATAATAAATTGATCAATTAAAAAATTTTGTCCAAAGCGTTTACGGGCAAAATGTCCCTGATATATTCGTTTATTCATTATTATTTTCTACCATCTTAATAGCTAATTTTAAAGCAGTTATAAAGCTATTTACATTTGCTTTACCGCTTCCTGCAAGCTCAATCGCTGTACCGTGATCAACTGATGTACGAATAAATGGTAACCCTAATGTAATATTCACTCCATACCCAAAATTTTGGTGTTTTAATATAGGTAATCCTTGATCATGATACATAGCTAAAATTACATCAGCTTGTTTTATATATTTTTGTTGAAAAATAGTATCGATTGGAAATGGCCCATAAAGTCGCAATCCTTCATTACTCAATTTTTTTATAACTGGAATAATAATATCAATTTCTTCAGATCCAATATATCCTCCTTCACCAGCATGAGGATTTAATCCACAAATATAAATAGTTGGTTTTTTAATACCAAATTTATTTTTTAATTCATTATTTAAAATATAAATGATTTCCTCTAAACTTTTAAAAGTAATTGCATATGGAACTTTCTTTAGTGGTAAATGTGTTGTTGCAAGTGCAACACGTAATCTTTCTGCAGCTAACATCATTACGACTTTTTTTGTTTTAGTTCTTTTTGCAAAAAATTCAGTATGTCCACTAAATGGAATACCTGCGTCATTTATGATTCCTTTATGGACAGGACCTGTGACTAATGCTAAAAATTCATTATCCATACAACCATCACATGCTCGACTAAGTGTTTCTATCACATAAGAACTATTTTGTTTGTTTAATTCACCTGCTTTTGCTGGTATCGGTAATTTTATAGGCAAAACTAATAATGATTTAGCAGTTTGGTTATTATTTTTTAACTCAGATGAATAAATAGTTAACTTTAATTTTAAGTTAAGTTGATTAGCTCTAATTGTCAAGAGATTTGGATCGACACAAGCAACCAATCTGACAGGCCATTTTTGTTGAGCAACTTGTATTAGTAGGTCAGGACCTATCCCAGCTGGTTCACCAGAGGTAATAACAATAGTTTTAATTATTTCTTCCATAAAGATATTATAAATTACCTTAATTAAAAATTTTTACATAGGCAAATGCGCGTTGTTTTTGTAACCAAATTCGTGCTTCTTCCTTAAATTTACGATCGTATAATATACGATATGCTCGATCTTTATATACTACATCAGTTTTATCAACTTGCCGAATATCTTCAAGCTTAATAAGATGCCAACCAAGAGAAGAACGGATTGGTTTACTTATTTCACCTTTACTTAAAGTCATTAAGCCATCACGAAATGCTGGATCGTAAAAATTAGGTATATTCCAATCAAGTTTACCACCACTAAATGCAGAATAAGGATCTTGTGAGTATTTTTTTGCCGCGTTGCTAAAGGTCATTTCACCTATTTCAATTTGTTTAGCGATTTGTTTTATTTTTTTATTTGCTTCTCTATTATTTATGATTGGTGATAATTTAATAAGGATATGACGTGCTTTAACCTCAATGACAAAAATTGGCAGAGGAATATTGGTATTTTGTATATCATTAATTTTTAAAATATGGAATCCAATGCTAGAGCGTATAGGCCCTATGATATCACCTTTTTTTGCATATTGAATACGTTGAGCAAAGATATTTGGCAATTCTTCAATTTTACTCCAACTTATTTTTCTATTCTTTAAAGTATTTTTATTGATAGAATAAGTAATAGAAAGTTTAGTAAAATCAGCACCTTGATTTAATTTTAAAAAAATTTTTTTTATTTCATCTATTGCTGATTTATTCTCTTTATTAGTTGGATTTTTTGATAATGGGATCAGAATATGGCTTAAGTTAATATTACTATCTTTCTTAATTTGTGAATTAAGTTGAGTAACTAATGAATTAACTTCTTGTGGTAAAATTATAATTTGTCTACGAACTTCATTATTAATTACTTCTGAAATAATAATTTCTCTATGAATATCGTTTCGATAATTTTTAAAATTGATACCAATCATCGACAATCGTTTTTGTAATTGATTAAAAGTTAATCCATTTTGTTTAGCAATATTAGTTATATTAAAATCTATTGTTTGATCTGGAATTTCGATCTGCATTTTTTCAGCTATTTGAAGTATAATTTTATCTGTAATTAATCGTTCTAATATTTGAGAACGTAATATATTTTCATTTATAATTTGTTTTTTTATATTTTTATTTCTTATTTTTTCTATATTTATCAAATTTTCTATACTACTGTTTAGTATAATATCATCGTTAACGATAGCAATTATTTTATCAAGTTGTTCTGATTCAGCTAATATTGTAGTACTGTGGATTATAAAGAAAAACCCAATAATCTCCTTTCTCCAATAATTCATAAAATTCTCATTTTCTTTAATTATAATATTACGTTTTGATTCTATTTTATATTTTGTTTTTACAGATAAAAATATCAATTTTTAGAAGGTTCTTTGATGATATGGTAAAATATTATTAGTAATTATATTTTTACTTCCGAAATTATGGTGATTATTTAAACCTTTTAGTTCCATATTAATTGATAATTGGTTATCATAATCACTAATAAATTTTAATTGTTGCCAACCTATAATTTTACGTTCATAGGATATATTAATAGACCAACAACAAGTGCTATACTGTAAACCAATTAGTCTACTTACAGGTTGTTTTTTTTTCATATCATGATAATATGAACCAATGAATTTCCAATTGTTACCTAATGGCCAATTTACTATTGTCCCTATTTGTGAAATTTCTTTTTGAATATTTATAGAATTTTTAATAGATTCTTTAATATAAGGAAGATGAACAAAACGATAGTTTAGTTGAAAAAATCTATCAGAATCCAAACGATATTCTGTTGCTAAATTACCAATAGTTCTATAAGCAAAACGTTTATCATATTGGAGTTTACCATGCAATCCTAATTTATCCGTTAATCTTAAGTAAGTCTCACCAGAACATAATAATATTCCAGTATCACTTTGATTTTTAATAGGTAAATCAGAGTTACTAGTTCTTGGATACTTAAAGTAATATATTTGTCCGATAGAAAAATTAAAGCGTTCAATTAATGTTTTATCATAAATGCGCATAGAAATACCTATAGACAATTGATTAGAAGAAGCAATACGATCTATCCCGCTATATATATATTCACGGAATAAGCCGTTATAATCAACTTTCAATAATGATGAGTCATAATTATTAATGTTATTTTGATTACTGTAAGGTATATAAAGATATTGAACCCAAGGTTCAAGTATTTGTATGAAATTACTATTTGCCAATAAATTATTTTTAAAATGAAATTTTATATTAGAGCTTAATAATGGTAAAATACGAATAACTTGTTTTTTAAATTTTTTATTAGATGTATTTATTGGAACATTATGATTATAATAAGTTGCCATTAGTTTTAATGTATTAATCATATTTGATAAATTATTAGATAATTGCATATTTAGTTCTGGTTGGATATGTAACCGTATAACATCAGGATTATTGTTTCCAGTACTAGTAATACGTGATATTTGTACATAAGTTTTAAAATCAAATGGTCCAATGTTATTCTTATAAAAATTAATATCTAATTGTGGTTTAATTTTATAAACTTCGGTATTGGATGAATTAAAAAAAACTTGAAATTGTTTATGTGTTAATATTAAATTCCAGTTATGCTTTGTATATCCTATACTAAATTTTTGGATAGTATATTCGTCAGTACTATTACCATATTTAGAAGTAAAATCAGTAAAATATTCTGAATCACTTACTTTCTTATAATTAATATTAAAACGAAATACTTTATTAAGAATACTAGAATGATCCCAATATAAAAGCCATCTATCATTGTTACCACGAATTAGATACTTTTCGCTATTTTTATCTTTAAAATAATTTCGGTCATTTTTTAGCCAATCAATAACAATGATACCAGATCCAGTGATAGTAATATAACGAAATTCATTATTTATTTTTAATCCACGAGAACTTATAAATTGTGGCGTAATAGTTAAGTCGTAATTATGAGCAATATTCCAATAAAAAGGCAATTCAAAGTTTAATCCTGAAATTTTAGAGTAATTAACATTAGGTAATAGTAAACCGGAGCGACGTTTATTTCCAATTGGTAATTTTAAATAAGGACTATAAAAAATTGGTATATTAGCAATACGAAATTGAGCATTCCATATTTCACTAACTTCTTTTTCATGATCTAAAATAACTTTTGAACCAACAATGCTCCAGATATTATTATTTGTATGGCAAGTAGTAAACATGCCTTTTTCTAAAATAGTATATCGATTTTTATCTCGTAATTTTATTTTATTCGCATAACCGCGACCATAGCCTCCAAATATAAAATAGTTAGCTTTTTCTATATCAGCATCTTTATTATTTATATTTAACCATGCTTTTTGACCATTTAAGCTTATTTTTTGATCACTATAATGTATATTTCCAGTTGCTATTATTGTACGTAATGATTTTTTATTTCTAATCTTTTTTTGGATTAATTCAACTTCATTGGCTGTAATAGTTTGATTGCCGTATTGAATATTTACATTGCCACTATACTTCATAAAATAAGGATATTCACTAACCATATTTTTTGAGGTGATATAGATAGATGTATTATTTTGATTAGCGTTAATGATTGGTTTAATATACATCGGTATTAATAGCATACATTGTTCTTGCTCTGTTAAATTAGAATACGCTTTTTTAGTATTAATAATTATATAAAATATAGTAACCAGCAGTGTTAAAAAAAAATTTTTTTTCATTCTTTATGTAGTTCCTTTATTAATGTTATTGCGTATATAAAGGTTAAATAAATTAACTAATTTAACAAATATTGTACATATAAGACTATTAACTATATTAAAGTTATTAAAGATAGAATAGAATGAATAGTATGATAATGCAAAATTATACTCATGACATTTTGGAATTAATAAATTTATGCAGTATTTCGGAAAAATAATTGGTGTTATATTTGGGATTATATCTGGTACTCACATCTGGGGTGTTATCATTGGTTTTATTATTGGTTATATATATGATAAAGCACTTGAGTTTAAAAAATTAGAAAAAATAAGTGATGAACTAAGATTAAGTAAACATGCATTTTTTTTTATTAGTACATTTCAGATTTTAGGTCATTTAACTAAAGCAAAAGGTAAAATTACTGAAGTTGATATTAAATTAGCAACAGATTTGATGGATAGAATGCGCTTGTATGGTAATGATAGGATTTTAGCTAAAAATGCTTTTAAAAAAGGTAAAGAAAGAGATTTTTTATTAAGAGAAACGATAAGAAAATTACGTCGAACTTATTTTTATCGATTTGATCTTATTCAGACATTTATAGAAATTCAAATACAAGCTGCTTTTGCTGATAATAATTTACATCCATATGAAGAAAAAGTACTGTTTATCATTGCAGAAGAGCTAGATATTCCACTTTTAAAATTTAAGAAATTTTTGGATATGATTAATAGTAATCAAGAGTTTAACTATAATAATAAATATTATTATAATTCAAATTTGTATGCTCATACTACTCAAGAACTAAAATTAGATGATGCTTATAAGATGTTAGGTGTTAAATTTAATGATGAAAAAATTAAAATTAAACATGCTTATCTTAAATTAATGGCTAAACATCATCCAGATAAATTAGTTGCTAAAGGATTATCAAAAGAAATAATAGAAATTTCTAAAAAAAAACACAATCAATTCAAGCAGCTTACGATTTAATTAAAAAAGAACATCAATTTAAATAAATTAAAATATAAGTATTGATTAAAATAAATTATTATTAATTAAAAATATTTTATAAATTAAAAATATAAATAGATAATTCATAGATTATTTATGAGAAATATAAGGATTTTCTCTATTAATTATGGACGTAATATAAAATACATTATCATTTTTTGATAAACATAAAATTTATTATAAATTCAATCTTATATTTTCATGAAATAAATAAATATATAAAATCTATTCTTATATTAAGCATAAACATATTTTCATTTAATACAAAATTTAGTTAATTACATATTATATAGGTTTATAAATGATTTTTTGTTATCAATGAATATAAAAACTTTATTTAATAGTTTTTTAGTATTTTCTTTTATAAAAAAAAATTTTTTACTTTTATGCTTTTATTAAGGATCACAATCATAATTTAGTTTATTTTATTTTTCAGATTTTATAAGTATATTTATTGCTTTTAAGATCATTTTAATAATAATCATAAGATATTAATCTTAAGATTAATTACTTGTTATCAATAGTTGTAATGGTGTACTAAATGTATTGTTAATAATATATTTTTATCTTTTGATAAAATTACATAGATATGTAATTTTATTTAGGTTTTATTTTAAATAAAATCAGTTGTTTAAAAATAATCTTAAAATATTAGATAAGTAGTAATTTTCTATATATATAGTGGTTATAATTTATAATTAAATTAATAAATATTAATAATAGTTTTTTATTTATATTTAATATCACTTAATTTATTATAGATAATAATAAATTAATAAAACTTCAATCTTTATATTTCATAAAATTTTAATAAAATATTTTATATAGTTTAATTTATCTTTATATTTTACGATCGCCATATTTATTTTTTCTATATTAGTTTAAAAAAAAGCTTTAATATATCGTGTATATTTTTTGATTATATTTATTAATTTATTACTATCATTATAGTTAATGATATCATATTATGAAGATTTTAAATCTTAAATTTAATCTAGTTTAGTAAAATTATATTTTTAAAATTGGAATATAATATTAATTAATATTGGTAGTCTCAAAAAGTAATTAATTTTTATTTTATTGAATATATTTTAATTATATAAAGTAAATTATTGATTAATAATGTTTTATTTTTTTTATTAGTTATAATATAAATAACTTTTAATTTTTATCAGAAATAATATAATAAATATTATTATAAATAACTATTTATAGTTAATAAAAAAACTTTTTATATAAAAAGTTTTTAATTTGAAATTAAAAATAATTTCATGATTATTTTAAAAAAGATTAAAAACTAGATATAAAGATATTTTAATATAAATTTTATAGTAATAAAGTTTTTATTTTAAATTAGTGATAATATCTATTATATAGAACTTAAAGAAATTCTTTAAATTATCAGTAATATATTAAATTAAATTAAATTAAATTCTTAATTAATTTTATTGATATTACTTATAATAAATGATATACTTAATTTGATACTATAATTAATGATATTAACTTATATTAAAATCAATATAAGTTAAATAATTTTAGTAAAACTTTCAATTATAAAATATTTTTATTTTAAATATTAAAATATTGATAAAAATTATGATAGAAATAAAAATTATTTTATTAAGTAAATTAAGATTAAAAAATAAGTTAAACATAACTAAATATTATTTGATAAATTAGATATTTATTATCTAAACATAATTTTTAAAATAAAGTAACATATAATTTTTAATATTTAAGTTTAAATAATAATTAATTTTTATTTAGAATGATTATTCTAATTATCTTTATTAACAAACAAACTTAATGGAAAAATACTTTCGATTAAAAAATAATGGGAATAGAAGATTTTCTTTTTAATAAGTTACTAACTGATGTAATAAGAATTAATTAATTTAAAATAAAATTCGATTAAATTATACTTTATATCCTTATTTTTATGAATTTATTTGTGGTATTCGATAGAAAAAATCTATTATCCAATAATAACTAATCTTTTATATATAAATATACCAGTAATTTAAATTATAAAACACTTAACTATACTAATACCTTAGTTATATAAGTATTTTACTAAAAAAATAATAATTCATAATAAGCTATTTATAGTTAAAATATTAAAATTAGTTTTAAATAGATTATTAAATAGTGGTTTTTATTAAAATTGATTGAAATTAATAAAAAAATACAAGTAATAAGCTAATTTATTTCAAAATAACTCTAAGCATTTTATATTATTGTTTTTTATCAAAACTATTTTATATAAAAATATAAGCTAAAATAATTTAGTATTTTACTTAATTAATTAATTTTTATTTTATATATTTACATTGAATTAATCTGAATTTGTTAATTACTTTACAAGTAAAATCATTAATGAATTATTATCAATATTTATTAATAATTTTCTTAATCAAAATCATTATTAATGAAATTAATTTGGTTATAAAATTTCTTCACTTAATAAATAATATCAAATTAATTTAAAATTAAATTAATTTGATATTTTATTAATTTGTTAATTTTATGATTGAATAGTGATTTTATAATAAAAATATAGGTAATAGATCATATGAAATATTGTAATATTTATTAAGTTTTTGTTAAAATCTACTAAATGATTAATCAAATCTTAATTTGTTATCAAAATATATTTTTTAAATATTAATTTCTTTCTTAAATTTATATGAGTTCTAATAGTAAAATAAAGTATTTTATAGTTTTATTTTATACTATAAACTATCAATTATAAATATTCATATGTGAATATTGATGAGTTTGTATTTTATTATAATAATGCATATAGATTATCTTATTTTTATTAAAAATAAATGACGATTTTTTTCTAATAATGAAAATAATATAATTATATTATTGTTAGTAGTCTTACTAAGATTATAATATAAAATCTAAATTTTATTTTTTTGTTATTTTATAAATAATTAATTAAGAGTAATTATCTAAATTTTAGCTAATTTATTCATATATTTATAGAATATAAGTTAATTATTTTAAATTAAGATAATTATATCAATAATAAAATAATATTTTTTAATGATTTTAGATTATTAAATATAATAATTATTTATGAAAGTAATTTTTTAATGTTATTATATTATTATTAAAACAATATATTATTTTCTTATTATCTTATAATTAAATATTTATAAAATAAAATAAATAAATAAATTTATATAATTTTATTATAAATAAATATCTTTATTTTATTGAAAATATCTATTAATTATTTAATCTAACAAAGATTAATATAATAAGTTAAACTAATATTTTAACTAATATTAAAGAATTAATTATTTCTTTTTTTTAAAAAATATTAATTATAATATATTGATATTGAAATAAAATTTATCAATAATTTTAGTATTAGTTATAGCTATGAAATATTTTATTAATTTTAATTTTTTTAATAAAATTAAACTAAAAATAAACTATAGTTTGTATAAAAAAAATTACAAATAATCTGATAAGTAGTCAATAAATATCTTTCTTAAGAACAACATATTGTTAAAAAATATTTATTTGAATTAATATAAATTTATTTTAAGATTTTATAAAAAATAATAGATAAATATTCTATATAAGTAAAATTATTATTTATTTTTTAAAAGAATTATTAATAATATATATTTTATATATAAAATAAAATTCAGTTTCACATGTATTAATTTTAATATATTAATATATATAATTGGTGAAATTAAGAATTCATATTAGTAATAATTTTATCTTAAACCTAAATATTATATCTATATAATAAACTAATTTAATTTATATATTAAATTTTTATTAAATTAAATAATTTATTAAATATTTGTATAATAAATATTTAATTTTATTAATAATAAGATTTTTTTTTAAAAATTTTTCTTTTCAATATTAAAATCGTTTTGAAATAAAGACGATAAATTAATATATACTTAATAAAATTATATGAAATATCTTATAATAGATTAAATATAGTTAAAAAGTTAATATTTTAACTTATATTTTAATAAGCAATATTAGGAATTAGATATACCAAATAATATGCTAGCTGGAATTGATCCATCAATCAGTTTACATAGTTGGTCATTATAAGTAATTCTTCCATTTACTATAACAATAGATCGACTTGCTATTTGACTAACATGTTCTAAATTATGGGAAATAATTAGTAATGTTAATTGACGTTCATTGCATACTTGTTTAAGTAATATCAACATTTCATTACGTAATACTGGATCAAAAGCAGAAAATGCTTCATCTAACAATAAAATTGGTTTTTGACGAATTAAACAACGTGCTAATGCAGTACGTTGGCGTTGACCACCAGATATTTGAGAAGGTAAATTAGTTATACAATTTTCAAGAGATACTTGTTCTATGATCTGGTTTATCAAATGATATTGAGGTTTTTTTAAACGTAAATTTGCTGAAATACCTAATGCAATGTTTTGCCAAACAGTTAAATGAGAAAACAAATTATTTTCTTGAAAAAGAATTGTAACTGGACGTTTTATAGGTGGAGTGGTTGTATGATTTTTATTATTTAGCCATATTTCACCCTTTTCCGGATATTGAAATCCTGCAATTAAATTTAATAAAGTACTCTTTCCTGCACCGCTAGGTCCTAGTATAGCAACCTTCTCTGCTTTATTTATATGAAAATTAAACTGCATTTTAAAATGTTTATAACAATAGAGAAGATGATCTAATTTAATCATGTTTTTTTTCCTGATAAATACTCGAATAAACTAAATAAGCCAAAACAAAGTAACAATAATAACAGTGCTGTAACTGCTGCATTATTATTATTGTAAGAATTTAATTGGTGATAAAGATAATAAGATAAAGTACGGAAGTTTTCATTACCAAATAGTGATATGATACTAAAATCACCTATTGATAATATACAAGCAAAAGCGAATGCTTGTCCTATTTCGCTTTTTAAAACTTTTAATTCAATTAGAGTTAATTGATTTATACCTTTAATTTGAAGTGAAAGACACAATAAATTATAGCGTTCAAATAAATCGTACATCGGATATTCTAATATTTTAAAAGCATAAGGAATAGCCATTAAAGCATTCATTAATATAATTAGACTATAAGGTGAATAATCTATTAAATCAATAGTATTATTTAATAATAAAAATAAACCAGTTGCTAAGACTATACCTGGCATAGAAAGTATTAATAATGTACTTAATTCAAGAGTTCTATGTAGTAGTATTGATTGTCGAAATTGCAATTCGCGCCCACTCCAAATCAGCATCATAGTAAGAATAATACAAATCACACCAGCACTAATAGCAATAAAAATAGAATTAATAAATATTTTCCATAAATATGGTTCTCGTAACGCATTGAGTAGTCTTAAGTTTAAACCATTAATAATTATCGCTAATAAAGGTAAGATTAAAAAAAATATTGTAATGCTAATTAATATAATATCCAACAACTTACACCATCGATTATCATCATCTTGATTTTTCCATCTAAATTGACGATTAGTGCTAAAGTAAAAAATTACATTTAATTTTTTACTTAATAGTACTAATGCTAAGCAGCAAAAAAGTTGAATCAATGCAAGTAATGCTGCTTTATTTAAATCAAAATCATAATTTAATGATTGATAAATTGCTAGTTCAATTGTCGTTGTGTCAGGGTCCTCCACCAAGAACAAGAGTAGTGGTAAAACTAGTAAAACAAAGAATAAAAATAAGAGAAGATGTTGATAAAATTTGACGAATAAGATAAGGCCATTCAACAATACAAAAATATTGCCATTGATTTATTCCTAATTGTACTGCAAGTTGGCGTTGCTCAACAGCAATACTTTCTAACGATAACAATAACATCCGGATAGCTAATGGTAAATTAAAAAAAATATGTGTTAGTAATATACCTTTTAAACCATAAGGAGTGAATTGATAATTAGTATCGAACAACTGAAAAAATTGAGATATCCACCCCATCCGACCATAAACTGTCAATATACCTAAAATAACAATTAATGTTGGCAATACTAATATCATTGAACATAATCGTAAAAATAGTATACGTCCTGGAAAATCGCGTCGGAAAAGAGATTTAGCTATAAATATCGCAGGGATAACAGATAATAAAGTAGATAACAATGCTTGCCAAAATGTAAAGATAATGACGTGCCACAAATAACTATCATTAAAAAATTTTCGCCAAATTATTCGAGGTGAATATAACCATAAAGTACTAAAAGTTACTACAATAATGGTGATCAACAAGAATGATACGAATATACCAGGCCAAAGTGAACTTCCTATTGGTTTATGACAGCATTTTGCCATAAATAAATCCATTGATTACGATATTGAGTAATATCTTCTGAATTAAATTGTAATGTTTTTTTTGGTAGTGGTATTTTTTTATAAATATTAGGTAATGGTATATTAATTACTGGATACATCCAATTTGTTATTGGTAATGTTTCTTGAAATTTTGATGATAGCATAAATTGTATAAATTGTTGAGCTATTTCAGGTTGTTTACTAGTTGCTAATTGTGCTGCTACTTCAACTTGAATATAATGACCATCATCAAATAATGCTGCAGCATAATTATTTTTTTTATCATTTAAAAGATGAAAAGCTGGTGAAGAGCTGTAACTCAGTACAAAATCACTTTCACCTTTCAAGAATAATCCATATGATTCACCCCATCCCTTTGTGACGGTTACGGTTTTTTTAGCTATTTTTTGCCAAACTTCTGTACTTTTTTTTCCGTAAATTTTTTGTATCCAAAGCAATAATCCTAAACCTGGTGTACTAGTACGTGGATCTTGATAAATAATTTTCAAAGGTTGTAAACTATTAATAAGTTCATCAAAACTTTTAGGTATTTTATTAATTCTTCTTTTATCATAGATAAAAGCAAAATAACCGTAATTATATGGAATAAAAATAGTATCTTCCCATTTTATAGGTAAATTAAGTTGACTTATATTGATTTTACTATTAATAAATAATCCAGTTTTCTTTGCCATATCAATTAAGTTATTATCAAGTCCGAGAACAATATCAGCTGGACTATTTTTCCCTTCCATTCTGAGTCGGTTTAATAACATTACTCCATCATTTAAGCTAATTAACTTTAGTTTACATTTACATATTTTTTCAAAAGAACGTTTTATTATAGGACCTGGCCCCCAGTCTGCAATAAATGAATCATGAGTGTAAATAGTTAATATAGGTTTTGCATCTAAAAAAAAAATGGATAATAAATTAAGATAAAACTAATAATTTTCAGTAATATATTCTTCAATAGTTATTTCTCCACATATACAATTAAATAAAAAATAATACTATATGATTTGAAAATATAAAATAATAAAGATATTTCATTTATGAATAAATGATTTTAAAGTGGGTAAAGATCTTTATATTTATATCAATTTTATAAAATTAACCTAGTTTTCTTATCTAATTATTAATGAAATTTATGATTAACTATCATTATATTAAGATAATATTATTATAAGGTTTTATCTTATAATTACAAATAGTATATTTAATAAAGGTTTACAATACAGAATACTATGAAATAGTAAACTATCTTTCAAATTTTTAATGAGGTAGTTAGATGCTTGACAATGATGGCTACCGCCTAAATGTAGGAATTGTGATTTGTAATCAGCAAGGTCAGTTATTATTGGCTCGCCGATCTGGACAGCATTCATGGCAGTTCCCTCAAGGTGGTATTAATCCTGAAGAATCGCTAAAGCAAACAATGTATCGGGAATTGTTCGAAGAAATTGGATTAGATTCTAAAGATGTTAAAATATTAACATCTACCAGAAATTGGTTGCGTTATAAATTACCAAAACAATTTGTACGTTGGGATATAAAACCAGTTTGTATTGGGCAAAAACAACGCTGGTTTTTGTTACAATTGATTTGTAATGAGAAAAATATTAATATGAAAATAAGTAAAACGCCTGAATTTGATAGATGGCGTTGGGTAAGTTATTGGTATCCTATTCGTCAAGTTATATTTTTTAAACGCGATGTTTATCGACTTGTTATGAAAGAATTTGCTCCGATGGTTATGTCTCTACAAAATAGAGAAATAATACTAGATAAGAGTTCTGCATATGAACGTAAGCGTGGTTAAATAAATTAAAAAAAATCTACTTATAAAGTAAAGCAGATTACTATTTAATAGCTAATTTTTATAGTTTTATCGATTGCTTTCATTTTTAGTAGTAAAATTATCCATTTATTTTTTTTAAAGATATTTATTTATTAAAATGTATCTAATTAAATTTAATGATTAATTGTTAATTATAATATTATTTAATTTTTAATATTATAAAATCATTAAGTTTTATTAAAATTTATAAAATTAAAGAATATAAATCATGAATAATAGTTATATTGTTTTTCCTAATATCGATCCTATTATATTTTCTATTGGTCCGATATCTTTTTATTGGTATGGTTTGATGTATCTAGTTGGGTTTATTTTTGCATTATGGTTAGCAAAGTGTAGATCTAGTAAATCAAATTGTAATTTAACAAAAAATGAAGTTGAAAACCTGCTATATTTATGCTTCTTCGGCGTTATAATTGGTGGACGATTTGGTTATGTTATATTTTATAATTTTCATTCTTTTATAAATAATCCTTTATATTTATTTAAAATTTGGGATGGTGGAATGTCTTTTCATGGAGGTTTAATTGGGGTAATATGTGCTATTTGGTTTTATTCACGTAAGACCAATCGTTATTTTTTTCAACTTTCTGACTTTATTGCACCATTAATTCCATTTGGATTAGGGATGGGACGTATTGGTAATTTTATCAATGGTGAACTTTGGGGACGTGTAACATTAAATACTCCATGGGCGATGTTATTTCCAGGTTCTAAAGTAGAAGATATTAATCTTGCTATTCAAGATCTCTCTTTACTTCCTATTTTGGATCAATATGGTATATTGCCAAGGCATCCTTCTCAGCTTTATGAAATGTTTCTTGAAGGAGTTATTTTATTTATTATTTTGAATTTATTTATTCTTAAACCGCGCTCAATTGGAAGTACATCTGGTTTATTTTTAATTTGTTATGGTATTTTTCGTATTTTTGTTGAGTTCTTTCGTCAACCAGATATTCAGTTTGGACTATTTTACGGTATGAGTATGGGACAGATTTTATCAATTCCTATGATTATTATTGGTATTTTTATAATGATATTAGTGTAAAAATAATTTACATGAGTTATTTAATTATTAGGAAGTTAGAATGGTAGAATTAAGGATTTTTTAATAAGATTTAATTAAATTTTAAAATAAATAATATATTTTATTCGAGTGGTAATAATGAATCAATATTTGAATTTATGCCAACGTATTATTGATGAAGGACAGTGGGTAGAAAATAAACGTACATTAGTACGTTGTCTAACAGTTATTAATGTTGATTTAGAATATGATGTTGCAAATAATAAATTTCCTTTAATTACTACTCGTAAAAGCTTTTATAAGTCTGCTATTGCTGAATTGTTAGGTTATATAAGGGGTTATTCTAGCGCTGCGCAATTTCGTAATATTGGTTGTAATACATGGAATGCTAATGCAAATGAGAATCAAGAATGGATTAATAATCCTAATCGTAAAGGTAAAGATGACATGGGTAGAGTTTATGGTGTTCAGGGACGTTCATGGCGTCAACCAGATGGTAATTATTTAGATCAGTTACAAAAAATAATTAATAATCTTTCAGCTGGAATAGATGATCGAGCTGAAATAATTACTTTTTATAATCCTGGCGAATTTGAATTAGGTTGTTTACGTCCTTGTATGCATACTCATACTTTTTCTTTGTTGGATAATACTCTTTATTTAACTTCTCATCAACGTAGTTGTGATGTTCCTTTAGGATTAAATTTTAATCAAATTCAATGTTTTGTTTTATTAGCACTTATCGCTCAAATTACAGGTCACAAAGCCGGTAAAGTTTACCATAAAATAGTAAATTCTCATATTTATGAAAATCAACTTCCGATTATGCGTGATATTCAATTAAAGCGTGTTCCATATTCTTTACCAAAATTATTTATTAATCCTAACATAAAAACACTAAAAGATATTGAAACTTGGGTTAGTAGTAATGATTTTAATGTTATTGATTATCGATATCATTCTGCAATTAAATATCCATTTACAATATAATAATTTTATTGATTATTATAATAATCAATATGAAATAAATTAACTATAATCTTAGTACTATTTTAAATTAAAAATATAAATTAAATTAATAAATAAATAGATTTTTCTAAAAGAAAATAACTCTAATAAATATTTCTATATTTTTATTTAATTTTTAAAATTTACATTAATAAATTTATTTTTATTTTATCTAGTTTGATTATTATTTATTTTAAATAAATCATAGTATTATATGTTAATTACATGTTTCACGTTGTGAAACATGTATAAAAAAGAATTTTAAGTAATTGAAATTCTAATTTCAATTGCAAATAATAAGGTTTATTACTATTTATAAAATAATTAATAAAATATTAAAATTATCGACATTAAGTAAATTTAATTTTTTATTATATAATATAACGTCGTTTATTGCAATTATTCATAGTATAGAAAATTTATTTAAATTATTAAAGATAAGTAAATAATTTAAATTATGTAAGATTTAATCTTATATATTAATACATATTAAATTATAAATAAAATAGAATGTAAAACAAATTAGATAGATAAAATTGATAATTTACATTATAAATAAAAATATAAGTTTACAATTAGATATATATATTATTGTTATATAAAATAACAGATATAATAATGTATATTACATTATACTTTACTAATTAATCTAAAATATTTTAATTACTTTTCTTATTTTATAAGAAAAGTAAGATTATTTAATAATAAAAACTATAATAAATAATAAGTCTAATATAATGAATACATAAACTTTATATAAATTTTATATATAAAGTTATAATTTAAATTATAACTTCTTATTAATAATAAGTGACCAATATTTTTCCTATGCAAAATATTATTGTACTAATTCTAATGACATAATAAATTAATTTATTATGTCAAACTTATAGTTATTAAACTATAAGTATATAATTCTTTTTTATTTTATAAAAAAAGATATTTTAAATTTAAGTTACTATTTTATAGTATAGAAAATACATAGTGGAATTACTAAAAATATGATGTTATTAAATATATATTACTCTTGTATTTATTTCATTTATTACAATTTTAATTTAAATAGAATATACTATAGGTTAAAAAAAAATACATATTTTATGATTTTATCTTTATATAGTTATTAATCGTGGAACGTATAAAATATATAATAATGAAGTTAATCATAAATTGATATATATATTTATTATGAGTATATCTTAATTATAGTAAATTTAAAATTTAAGGAAATAAAAAATTATTTTTTAATAAATAAACCGATGTTGAAAACATATATATTTAGTTTTTAATAAATTTTATTACTAAAATAAAATATTTATTAATAGCAATTAATAATAAATATTTATTGTGATAAATTTATCAAAATATAATATATATATTATCATTTATTAATACAATTCATTATAAATTATAAAATAGATTAAATTATTTTTTTAAAATAGATAGAATTTAAATTAGTATTTAAAGAATATTTAATATTAGTTGTCAATTTTAAACTAATTTAAAATTTATCTAATTTTATTAGAAAACATTAAGTTCTTATGAATTTAATAAATTGTTTTAATAAATATAATACAAAGATAATTATTTATTATTTAGTTTTTTAATAAAAAAAGTACATAATATAAAAATTAGATATTATATCTATATATAAATAACATAGTAAATTTGGTTGATTGATATTTTTTTAAAATTAGTAAAAATGTTAAATTTATATGTTAAACATTGATTATAATATTCTAATATAACCCAATATTATACTTATAATATTAATTATATTGTCATGATATAAATATAATAGAATTATCATAAGTAAATATTAATTATATTTACTGATATTGTATTAATGAATTTCACAACTATATAATGATAATTAATATAGTTTATTATGGAGAATATATGCTACAAATTTATCATTCTAATCAATTAAATATCCATAAAGAACTAATTTCTAATTTGATTAAAAGTAAGCCACTCATAAATCCGTTTGAAAAAGAAATTATTTTAATTCAAAGTTCAGGTATGGCTCAATGGCTAAAAATAGAGCTGGCAAAAAACTTAGGAATTGTATCTAATATTTCTTTTTTGTTACCATCAACTTTTATTTGGGATATGTTTACTCGAGTTTTATCGGATATTCCGAAAGAAAGTGTTTTTACAAAAAAAATAATAACTTGGAAATTAATGATAATTTTACCTTTATTGTTATACAAAACGGAGTTTAAACAACTTAAAAAATATCTAAATGATGATATAGATAAAAAGAAATTATATCAGCTATCAACTTATATTGCAAATTTATTTGATCAATATTTAATTTATCGCCCGGAATTGTTAGAGAACTGGGATAACAAACAACTGATAAAGGGATTAAGTAATAATCAGCAATGGCAAAAACATCTTTGGTTAGCTTTAACTGAGTATACTAAAAAGCTTAATCAACCTAAATGGCATATAGCAAATCTCTATAAACAATTCATAGATAGTTTATATATTACTAATAAAGTTAAATCTAGTGGATTACCAGAACGAGTATTTATCTGTGGTATCCCTTCATTACCACCAGTTTATTTACAAATATTAAATGCTCTTGGGAAGTATATAGATATTTATTTAATGTTTACTAATCCATGTCGTTATTATTGGGGTGGTATTGAAAATTACGTTTTTTCAATAAAGATTGAGAGATGTAAATTAGAAAATTATCGAGATCGATATCTAACTAGGTACTTTAAGAAAGAAAACTCATTTAATACTTTATTCAACAATAAAAACAAACAATTTTTAACTAATCCATTATTAGAATCTTGGGGTAAATTAGGGAGTGATAATCTCTACTTTCTTTCTCACTTAGATCAATCTAATGAAATTTTTAATTTTGTAGATTTAGAATCTGATTGTTTATTACACAAAATTCAACAAGATATTTTAGATTTAAAAGATTATACTCAATTTAATTTAACAGAGGAAAATTATAGTAACAGCTTATCAAAAAGGAAATTAAGTAAACAGGATAAATCACTTATATTTCATTCATGTCATAGTAAGCAGCGTGAAATTGAAGTATTACAAGATTATTTGTTATATTTATTTGATGAAGATCATACGCTAACACCAAAAGATATTATTGTGATGGTAGCTGATATTGAGAGTTACGCACCTTATATACAAGCTGTTTTCAGTAATATATCAGATAAACATTATCTACCTTTTTCTATATCAGACAGAAAATTTAAAGATGTACATCCTATTTTACAAGTCTTTATCTCATTACTTGATTTATTACGAAGTCGTTTTACTACAGAACAAGTATTTTCTTTATTAGAAGTGCCTGTAATAGCAAATCGCTTTTTTATCTTAGACGAGGAGTTACTTTTATTACGTCGATGGATTAATGAATCTGGTATACGCTGGGGACTCAATGATGAAGATGTTGTAGAATTAAAGTTACCAGTCACAGGACAAAATACATGGGCTTTCGGTTTAAATAGAATGTTGATTGGTCATGTTATGGATAGTAATTTAGGAATTTGGAATAAAATTTTACCTTATGATGAATGTAGAGGATTATCAGTTAAATTAGCTGGACAACTTGCGCAATTTATTGATTCATTAGTTACTTTAAAAAATATGATTAAACAAGAAAAAAAAATTATAGAATGGTTACCATTATGTCAATATATATTAGATACTTTTTTTCAAAATGATAAAGAAATTGAATCGATACTTATATTTATACGTGAACAATGGCATAAAATTATTAGGTTTGGAATAGAGACAAAATATGAAGATTTAGTTCCATTATCACTTATCCGTGATGAATTAGTAAAATGTTTTGATAATGAAAAAATTTCTGAATGTTTTCTCAACGGTTCAATTAATTTTTGTAGCTTAATGCCTATGCGTTCAATTCCTTTTAAGATTGTATGTTTATTAGGTATGAATGATCAAATATATCCACGTTCAATAGAACCTTTAAAATTTGATTTAATAGCTGAACAACCGAAATATGGTGATAGAAAGTTCCTAGATGATGATCGTTATTTATTTTTAGAAGCTTTTAATTCTGCTTCTAAAGTATTTTATCTTAGCTATATTGGTTATGATATTCGTGATAATAAGCCAAAAAACCCTTCAATTTTAATAAATGAGTTACTTAATTATGTTAGTCAAAATTTTTATTTAGAGGGTGATGAACATTTAAATATTGATAGTAGCGCTAACAGAATAAAAGAATATTTAGTTATTAAACATACTAGAGTACCATTTGCAATTGAGAATTATTTCTCTGATGATATTTATCAGAGTTATGATACTGCATGGTTATCAGTAGCTAAAAAACAAAGTGATCGACATCTTGAATTTTATACTACGTTATCGCCAGTGATAAAACAAAATAATGAAATATCTTTGGAACAGTTACTTTCTTTTTATCGCCATCCTGTTCGCGCTTTTTTCCAAGAAAGATTAAAAATTAATTTTTTTAATGAAAAAATAAAATTACTAGAAAATGAACCTTTTACTATAAATTATTTACAACAATATAAATTTAATAAAATAATACTTAATGCTATGATTTCTAAAAAATCATTACATAAATTATTAACTATTTTTCAGGCAACTGGTGAATTACCAGTAAAGAATTTTGGAAAAATTTATTTGGAAAAACAAATTAAAGATTTGCAACCATTAGCTAATAAAATAAAGATAAATTATTACAATTATTTTAATAAGTTATTTATTGAATCCTTTGATAATATTAAATTGGTAGGGCAATTAAAAAATATTCAACATAATGGTATTATTCGTTATCGTCCTGCAAATTTAACCATTATGGATGGTTTATTGCTATGGATAGAACATTTAATTTTTTGTTTGTTCAATAAATCTTGTAAAAGTTATTATTGGGGAAGAAATAATAGTGAATGGTGCTTAAATCCAGTAGATAAAAAACAGGCAAAAATATATTTACAGCAGTTAATTAATGGTTATCAAGATGGAATGAATTCTCCATTAGCACTTTTTACTAAAAGTGGTTGGAATTGGTTAATATCATTCTATGATAAAAAAAATCATCAATTTAATTTTGAATCTAGTGATGATATATCTAAAAAAGCAAAAATACAACTTATTCAATCTTTAGAAGGTACATATAATCAACCAGGTGAGATGAAAGATAGTTATATTCGTCGAGCTTTTAATAAAATAGATAATAATTTGCTTAAAAAAATACAAATAAATGCACATACTTATTTATTACCATTAGCAATATTTAGTAAAAATAAAAAAATATATAATAAATGATTCTTAAAATAATATTAGTTTTATGAATAAATAATATTACTGCTTCTTATTACTAATTGATATAGAAAAATATTTTTAATAAACTTATGGAAGTTTTATCCAAAAAAAATAAAACAAAATACTTAATATTATTTTGATGATAAAATTCTTTAATGAGATAATCTTATTTCAATATTTTTAGAGAATATTAGAAAGTTATTGGTTATATAGTTAATTTATTATTAAGTTATAATTATAATTCTTTATTAACTAATTCAGTTTGATAATTTTTTTTGAACATATATATAGCATTAATTATGGTATAAACTTTGTATATAGTTTTATATTATAAAAATCTTTTTTTTATAAAAAATAAAAAATTATTATATAATTATTTTAAACACTAAATATTTATGATTAAGAATCAAAATTTTATTTTTAAAATAGGTTTTAGTTTTCTTATGGTTTCATCAGTAAAATTAATATTTTATTCTAGATATAAATCAATAATTTAGTTTTATAATATGGAGACTATAAATAATATTTTGTTAATTAATAATGTAATGAAATTATGTTAACTTTATCATAAAATATTTAATATAATTTATTTTTATTTACTAATTTTTAAAGTTATAAACTTTGATTAATAAATCAGAAAAAACATTATTTATAGAATTAATCAATAAAATTATATTATAGTTATACTTTGATAAATTTAAAAAATTTAATTTTTAAATTGTAATTAAATAAAAAAATTTTAATAAAATGATTATACATACTTTAATATATAAAGAAAAATAATATAAATTCATTATTTAGTAGCATAAATCAAGAAAATTTTAAAAGTTGAATTTATTACTATAAATAATTTGAATAAACTATATAGTAGAATTAAAAACTTTTAATACACTTATTATTTAATAATATAAGTTAGTAGTAATAATACCTACTAATTAATTATCAAAAAATGAATTTTATGAAAAGATCAAATATAAATAATATATTATGAATGATATTGGTAAAAAAAATAATAAATTATCTTTTATTAAAAAAATAATGGATTAAAAATAGAAATAATATTTTTATATTAATTTATTTAGAAAAAAAGATATTGCAATTAATTAGTTTAATGAAATATAATATTGTTTTAAATAATTATATAAAAATATTACTTTTTTATATACAATAGGAATTGTAGTTAATAAATTTCTGATAAAATATTGAATATAAAATTATTATGATATGTTTTATTTTAATTATAATTATTATTATTTTATTATTAAACAATAATATTTTTATATAAATTAACTTCTTATAATTCTAAAATTTATTTATTTTGTTTAATAAAATATCTATTAAAATGGTGTCTATTTTAATACTATTTATTATTTGATTTATTGAATTAATATTTAAAAACATAAATTTTATAAATTTATTAAATTAACGACGAAATCTATTTCGTAATATAAAATAAATATTAATATATTATTGATAATTTTTATAATAATTAATAGTTCTTTTTATTATCAATAATTTTAATTATTTTTGAGAAATAAAATATAATGATAGTTTATATATTAAGTTAATATTTTATATAAACTTTAAAATAAAATATATTAATTTTAAATTATCTAATAAAACATACAAAATAATAAAATTTTAATTTAATACAACTTTATTAAAATAGTTCTATTTTTTAAAATTATTTTAATTAACTTATAAAGTTTCATTATAAAAGATGGAAATTAATTATATCTTAAAATTTAAGATATAATTAAAAATAAGTAATATATTTAATATTTAAATAAATTAAGCAATAAAATGATAAAAAATTTTTTTTTAGAAGTTTTATTTAAAAATATCTAATTTATTATGAAAAATATAGTCTATTAAAATAATATATAATAATAGTAAATGATATTTATAAAGTAACATAGTGTATAAAAATTATTTTAATGATTATACAAACTATATTTCTAATAAAGTATTCTTATATTATATAATTAATACTCTGTAGATAAATGTTAATAAGTTAATAAATTCATTTAAAATTATATAAAAGCATTTGCTTATGAAGCAAATGCTTTTATATAAAAGTTACTTTTATATATTATTAATCTTTAATTTTATAATAAAATTTAGATGTTTTTAAATTAATAATTTATATAGTAAGTATAAATATCTATTATTATTAATAAATATATTAAAATTATTAATTTACTTTTAAAAGTACCATTTTATATATGTTAGTATAATCTAAAATATAAATTTATCGATTTTATCATTTTAAATCTATTTAATTTATTATATAAGTTATACTTTAATATAAAAGACAGAATTATTGTTGTTATTATTAATTACTTTAAATTAGTAATAGATATTTGTTTTAAAAAACAAGTAAGGTATTATGTTTTCAATAATACTAATAATATAATTTATTAAATTTTATTTTTATTTCAATATTATTTATTGCTCTTATGTATAAGATATATTGTTTTTTATTATTAATTTTAATTTAAATTAGTTTTAATATTAGTTAAGTTTATTTAATTTAATAATTATTTAGTTTTTAAATTATTAAAATATTTATATTTTATTATTTTAATAAATATTATTAGTTAATTTATTAATAAAAGAATAAGCTTTAATTTTAAAAAAAATAACAACTATGTTTTATATAAAAGATCATTTATTAAATCATTAAATCTAATCACTTTATCTGAATAATTTTATGCTGTATTTAACTTTAGTAAAATAATGAAATTATCTTTATATAAATTAAGTTTTTATATATTATAATATACTGATATTATGATTAATAACATATGTTAAATATATTTAAAAATTTTTAATACATTTAATATATTTAATTAAAATATATAATATTTATATTTTTAATATTTAATTTCTTTTTTAAAGAAATTAATAAATATTAATATTTTAGATATAATTTGAAGATTTTATACGATTAGTAATCAATTTATTGTTTAATTAATAAAATATTTTATATATTTATAATATAAATTTTATATGATATTAATTTTAAATATAATTTTTAATCTATCATAGATAGTAATAGATTAATCTATAATTAATTTTTAATATATAAATTATAAAATATATTAATTTTATTTTGTTTCTATATTAGTAAATTCTATTATTGATAGATTTTATTTTTAATAAAAGATCATTTTATTACTTATAACATATAATAATTTATATTAAAAAAAATTTAATTTTAAAAATTTGAAATATCGTCAACATCGTAAACTAATTAAGTAATTTATATAATATGTTAATTAATTAAATAACTAATTGATAAGTTAATAATATATTAGTTAGTATATCAAAAATTATATATTATTAAAGATTAACATTTTATTTCAAAAGAATCTTTATTTATATTTTATAAAAAATAGAAGATAAAAAGTTTTTTTAATAAAATAGATTAGAAATATCTTTTATATAATATTTAAAATTTTTTTTTAGAAAATGTAATTCTATTTCAAATATCAAAAGTAATATAAAACTTATTTTTATAATATTACTCTATGAGTAATATTATTAGAAAAAATGTCTTCGCATGGTGAAGTATATTAATAAACTCTTCTAAAGAAATACCTAGTTAATAAATAATTTTTTTAAATAAAAAAGAGTTTTATAAGACGTAATATTTCTCTTTATTAAGAGATATTATTTTAAATTATTAACTAAATATAATTTTCCTATATTTTACTAAAGGTTCAAAAAGTTTTTAACTTTAAAAGTATACGAATAAATTTATAAATAAAAAGTTAATTTTTTATTTAAATATATTAAATGATTTTATCATTACTAAACATTTAGATAGAGTATATAATAAGAAATTAAATCATTGATATATCGATTTATGATAAAAGAAAACTAATTATTTTTATAAAGTATCAATTTATATAAATTTATGAATAACTTTAAATAACTTACTTTAATAAATATATATAAGCATAATTATAAATTACTGTTTAAATAATTAAACGTAAATATAAAATATTTATTAAAATTGTATATAACGATTAAAAATATTAAAACCTTATAATATAAAAATTAATTAAAATTATTTAATCAAGTTAGTTATTGATTTAATTATTAATAATTATTAATAAATTATATAAAATATTGTTAATCAATATTGATTAAATACTAATTTTAGAAAATATTTTTATATTAAAATAATTTTTTATAGAGTTATCAAAAATAAAATAAAAAGTTTTTTCATAAAATAAAATAGATATCTATCATTTAATTGTATAAAAATCATCTTGATAGATTTTTATCATAAAATAATAAATTAAAGAATGATAGATAAATTTTAAAATTTATATAAAACATTATATATAGGAATTATAAAATATAATATAATTATAAATAGATAAAAATTTTAATTCTATTTTAAAAATATATTTTTAAAATATTAAAAAATAATTTAAAAATTTCTTGAAGAAAAAAATCTATAAATTATGAGTAAATTAGAAAAGGGCAATGTACGATTTATTATAAATTAATAAGAAAGAATAGTGAATAATATATCTATCGTATAATGTAATGAATATATAAGATAAAAACAAAATGAGTATTTTAAGATAAACTTCATATCAACGTACTATAATAAAATTTATATCAATAATTTTATTATATTAAAGCTATGGTTTATTAACTATAATCTTTAAAAATTTTTAAGCATCATAAATTGAAATATTACTTACTATATAGTAAATGGTAAAAAAAAATGAATAGATACTAAATTATTTTAACGATAATACTTAATATATTAAGAGATTATTAAAATATAGATTTTTTAAAGAAATTATCTTTAGAAACTACAATATATAAACAAAAGATTTATATTATTAAATTTTTTATTTTATTTAAATAGAAATAAAGGATAAAGTTATCAAAAAATAATTGAAATATTACTATTTGCTTATAAACAACAAAAAATTATTTTTAATTTATAAGAAATAATATGATTAATTATTACAAAATACTTACTTTATAAGATATATATGTTAATTATAATGTGATTTATAAATAAATATATTTATATATTTTATATCTTTTGTTTTTTAAAAATAATTTAGGACTAAATAATAATTTAGTTATGTTTTTTAAAATTTACTTAATACTAATTTTATTTAATAATATTTTATTATTTTTATTAAAAATAATAATGAGCAATTAAGTACTTGAATATATAATAAAGTTTTATTAATTAGATTTTTAATAATTAAAAAATATTAAATTAAATTATATGAGATGAACATTTTAAAAAAAATAATAAGCTATATTCTATAAACTTTTTTTACAAAAAATGTTTTATAACTAAAAATTTAATTTTTTAATATTATAAATTAATAGTATTTATTTTAATAAAGAAAACTATATTAATTAAAGAATTAGATAATATATA
Organism: Arsenophonus sp.; assembly: GCA_052401645.1. Taxonomy (GTDB): domain Bacteria; phylum Pseudomonadota; class Gammaproteobacteria; order Enterobacterales; family Enterobacteriaceae; genus Arsenophonus. The sequence goes on along the minus strand of CP198939.1, from coordinate 1,919,616 downwards.
TTTACTATATCTGAATTAAAAAATTTGTAATTAATATAACATAAGAGTAAGAGAAGAGGTAGTTAAAGTTAAGTGTGAAAAATAAAATAATAGAAACTCATGAACTTGATCCTTATTATTTACCTCTTTATGGTAAAAGCCTAATAGAAGCTTCAGCAGGAACAGGAAAAACCTATACAATATCTTTACTTTATTTGAGATTATTATTAGGTATTGGAGAAAAAAATGCGTTTTTTCGTCGATTGAATGTTGAAGAGATTTTAGTAGTAACTTTTGGTCAATCGTCAATCAATGAACTAAAATCACGAATTCGACATAACATTCATCAGATGAAAATAGCATGTATTAGAAATGGTATTGGTTTTAATGAAAATTCAATTTACAGAACATTATTATCTTTCATTTCCAATAGAGATTTAGCTTATCAATGGTTACTACTTGCTGAACGTAAAATGAATGAAGCTCCGATTTATACTATCCATAGCTTCTGTCAACACATCTTAACGTATAATATTTTTGAATCAGGTATTCTATTTGAACAAACGATAATAAATGATGAATATAATTTACAAAAACAAGCTTGTATTGATTTTTGGCGCCGATATTGTTATCCGCTAAACTATTCTATGTCAACAGTTATCATTGATGAATGGAGTGATCCTGATACACTTCTTATCGAAATAAAACCTTATTTACAAGGAGATATTCCATCTTTTATTAACCGATCAATTAAATCACAATCAATAAAAAAACGTCATAAAATACTAATTGATGCTATAAAAATAGTAAAAAAATTATGGCTTTTAAATTCAATGAATTTCATTGATTTAATTAGTAATTCAGATGTTAATAAACGTAATTATAATCGTCATAATTTATTAGATTGGTTATCATCAATCACTATCTGGGCAAAATCAAAAACACTAAATTATAAAATACCTAAAGAACTTGTTCGTTTTTCCCAATCTGAATTAATAAATAAAACACCAACAGGAAATATAGTAAAACATGATGTTTTTCTTGCTATTGATAACTTATTACAACAATCTTTTACATTACGTGATCTTTTTATTTCAAAAGCAATCATCAATATTCGTCAAGCAATTTCTAAAGAGAAAAAAAAACGTGGAGAAATTGGATTTGATGATTTATTAAGTAATTTAGATAAAGCATTACATACAAAAAATGGAAATAAATTAGCTAATGAGATTCGTAATCGTTATCCAATTGTTATGATTGATGAGTTTCAAGATACTAATCCACAACAATATCGAATCTTCCAAAATATTTATCATGGTCATGATCATTGTGGTTTGTTATTTATTGGCGATCCAAAACAAGCTATTTACGCTTTTCGCGGAGCTGATATTTTTACTTATCTTAAAGCTAAAAATCAGATTAAATTTCACTATACAATTAATACAAATTGGCGTTCTTCATCAAGCATGGTCGATGCTATTAATCAATTGTTTAGTCTAACAGAAAAACCGTTTTTATTTGAACAAATACCATTTAAAAAAATTAACTCAGTTTCTGATAATCAAGATTTAGAGTTTATTTATAAAACAAAAAAAATAACAGCATTAAATTTTTGTTATATAGATAAAGAAAGTATATCAATGTTAGATTATCAACAAACTATGGCTTATCATTGCGCTAGTACAATTTGTAATTGGCTTAAAGAATCTGAAAATGGAACAGCTTGGTTATCTCGAAATAATATAAAAAAGTCGATAACAGCTTTAGATATTATGGTGTTAGTTAGAAATCGTCATGAAGCGTTAATAATACAAAAATCATTAAGTAAATTTAATATTCCATCAGTTTTTCTCTCTAATAAAGATAGTGTTTTTACTACTGATGAAGCACAAGATCTTTTTTGGTTATTACAAGCAATGCTATTTCCGGAAAAGATTTGTACATTACGTTGCGCATTAGGTACTCGTTTAATGGGATTAAGTGCTCAAGATATTGAACAATTAAATAACGATGAAAATTATTGTGAAACAATAATTGAAGAGTTTTTAAATTATTCATTGATTTGGAAAAAAAATGGTATTTTTCGTGCTTTACGAATTATTATGGTTAATCATCGAATTGCTGAAAATCTATTAATGGATAATATGGAAGGTGAGAGACGTTTGATGAATGTAATGCATCTAAGTGAATTATTACAAGAGGCTGAATTACAACTTCATGGTAAACATGATCTAGTTCGTTGGTTAGAGCGACAAATTAATCAACCTAATCCTTTATTAGAAAATCAACAAATACGTTTACAGAATGATAAAAACTTAATTTGTATAAGTACAATTCATAAGGCAAAAGGTTTAGAATATCCGATTGTTTGGTTACCATTTACATTTCAATTATTTCATAAAAAGTTAATAACTTTTCATGATCGTAAGAATTTTGAAATATCTCTTGATCTGACACAACAAAAAGAAAGTATAAGATTAGCTAATGAAGAATATTTATCTGAAGATTTACGATTGTTATATGTTGCGCTAACGCGTTCAATTTATCATTGTAGTGTCGGTATTGGATCTTTAAAAAATGATTGCCTTAATTGGAAAAATAGTTGTAATGATTTACATCGAACAGCATTAAATTATTTGTTACAAAAAGGGCAATTTAATAAAAATATTTTATTACGTAATTCTTTATTAGAATTAGTTAGTGAAAATATTAGTATTACATTTATTAATGATATTAATTTATCTCCTTTTTATCCTAAAGAAAATAAACCTATTAAATTATTAGCTAGATATTTTAGAGGTAATATTAAAGATACTTGGAAAGTTACTAGTTATTCAGGATTAAACTATCACGATATAGATCAATTATCTGATAAGTTTTCTGTTAGTGATATAAATATCGAAATCCATATACTAAAATCTTTAGTAACTAAAATAGGTATTGATGAGAAAAAAGATAATCTAGTAACTCAAGATGAAACATCAGATAACAACATGAGTATTCATACTTTTCCTAAAGGTAAAACAGCAGGAATTTTATTGCATTCATTATTAGAATCACTACCATTTGATCAGCATCCAAAAGAATTTTGGTTATCTGAAAAATTAGAGAAAGTTGGTTTTTCTACTAACTGGGCATCTGTATTAAAAATGTGGTTAATAAATATTTTTGATACTCCTTTAATTAAAGATAACATAAGTTTATCAAAGATAAGAAATAATTTTAAATTAAATGAAATGGAATTTCATTTATCAATAGAGAAATTATTGCTACCATCTGTATTGGATAGATTAACTCATAAATATGATCTTTTATCTCAAAATTGTCCATCACTTACTTTTGAGCCAGTGAATGGTATTATAAAAGGTTATATCGATTTAGTTTTTTATTGGAAAGATAAATTTTATATCGTTGATTATAAATCAAATTGGTTAGGAAAAAATAGTTTTGCATACAATCAAATGGCGATAAAGAGTTTGATGATTGATAATAGATATGATTTACAATATCAGCTTTATACACTAGCTTTTCATCGTTATTTAAAAAATCGATTACCTAATTATACTTATCAAAAAGATTTTGGTGGGGTTATATATTTTTTTTTACGTGGAGTTAATACTAACTATCCTAATTCTAGTATATATCACACCATTCCTTCTTATGAATTAATCAATGGAATGGATAATATGTTTAGCTCATTTAATCGAGGTTAGATTTAATGATAATGACTATATTAAAACGAGCTTCTGAACTTAATTTGCTTAATTATTTAGACATACAACTTGCTATTCGATTAGCAAAGGATGAAAACGTATTACTATTATTAGTATTTGCATTATTAAGTTCTGAAACTCGATCTGGTCATGTTTGTTTATTTATTGATAAACTTGAACCAGTCTATTTATTTAATGGTAAACAAAATGAAATTGCTTTTGAACTTTGGGAAGCAATTGGATCACCAAGTATTAGTAAGATTTATGCAGAACTTAAGCAATCTGATGCTGTTTGTAACGTATCTCAATCAATAATATTATCTAAGCCATTAATTTTATCTGGTAATAAATTATATTTTCAACGAATGTGGGCTGATGAGGGAATAGTGGCTAATTTTTTTTCTCAACATTCATTAGAAATTATTAACGAACAGCATTTAATAACTATTTTAAATTATTTTTTTACTTCATCTAATATTCAGAATTGGCAAAAAATAGCTATTGCAATTGCAGTAACAAGTCGAATTTCCGTTATTTCTGGTGCTCCTGGTACAGGCAAAACAACAATAGTTGCACGTTTATTAGCTACTTTAGTTAAGTTAAGTAAAAAAAAAATAATAATCCAATTAGCAACCCCGACAGGAAAAGCAGCTGCAAGATTAATAGAATCATTAAATAATGCATTATTAAATTTGAATTTATCTTCGGAAGAGAAAGAGATCATACCAAAAGAAGCATATACTATCCATCGATTACTGGGTTCACAACAAAACAGACAGTTATTCCGTTATAATAAAACTAACAGACTTTTATTAGATGTTTTAATTATTGATGAAGCTTCAATGATCGATTTGTATATGATGGCAAGACTAGTTGAAGCTATACCTGATCATGCCCGTGTTATTATATTAGGAGATAAAGATCAATTATCTTCTGTTGAAGCAGGTGCTGTTCTTTCTGAACTATGCCGTTTTTCAGAATATGGATATAGTTACAAGAGAGCTATGCAGTTAAGTAAAATTACTGGATACGATTTATCTAATTTTGTATCAAATAATAGAGTGAAAATTAAAGATAGGATTTGTTTATTACAAAAGAATTATCGTTTTAATGAAGAATCTGAAATTGGTCAATTTAGCAGAGCAATTAATCAAAACAATATTAAACTAGTTGAGCAACTATTAACACAGAAAGGAACAAATATCTCTTTTCATTCAATTAATTTATCTGAAACATATATTAAATTGCTTTATGATGCTGCCATATATTATCGTTCTTATCTAGATATGATAAAACATGATCGAAATCCTGAAGAGATTATTAGAGCTTTTAATTGTTTTCGTTTATTAACTGCTTTAAGGGATGGATCATATGGAGTTATAGGCTTAAATAATAACTTAGAACAGCTTTTACATCACCAAGGAAGCATTAGATATATAAAATCAAGTTTGAATAGAAATTATGAAGGGCGTCCAATTATGATTACAAAAAATGATCATTCTCTTGGTTTATTCAATGGTGATACTGGTATCATGTTAAGAGATAATCATCAAGATTTAAAGGTTTATTTTCAATTGCCTAATGGTGTAGTTAAGAAAATACAACCAAACCGATTATCTCAATATGAGACTGCTTTTGTTATGACAGTACATAAATCTCAAGGTTCAGAATTTGATCATGCCGCTTTGATTTTACCACCAGTTTTTACTTCTATTATAAATAAAGAACTTATTTACACTGGAATTACTAGAGCAAAAAATAAACTTACGATTTATGCAAATAAACATATTTTTATCAAATCTTTATTAATAGAAACAGAACGACACAGTGGTTTTAGAGATCGATTATTTTAATAAAAATATAATTTTTAAGTAGTTATGCTATTCCTTTTTATTTGATTAATAATATTGAATAATATTAAAAAATAATAATTTTAATTATAGTGAATTGGATTTGAATATTATTATAATAATATATAATTTAGTTTTTATTATTGTTTAATTAAATTATATTAATTATTTTAATTTCTTATTATTATTTATTTATTTAATAATTTTATCTTAATAATATAAATTTTTATTTTTTAAATATTATATAAAATGTTTAAAATTGATAATAATCATATATAAAGATTGAATGTAATCTAATATTATTAATTAATAAAATCTATATATTTGAGATTATTTATATAATAATGCTTATATTAAAAAATATATTTATTATATTATCTTATATAATAAATAAACTAAATTAGTTTTTTTATTCCTGATAAAGAATAATATTCTAATATATATTATTATAATATAAAAATAAAAAATTAAAACTGATAATATTTAGAATGATTTTAGTATAAGAAATAAAATATATAAAATAATAATTTATAATTAATATAGAGATATATATTTTATTTAATTTATTATCAGATATAATTTATTTAAATTCAAATGCTTATAATATGATGTATTAAACATTATTTATAATAATCTAATATAGATGATTATAAATAATAAAAAAGTAAATTATTTTTAATACATAATATTTTTTATATTACTTCATTTGCTATTATTATTAATTGTAATAAGTAATAATTAATTATTTTTTTATTTTATTATTAATGATAAAAATATTTTTAATTAAATAATTTATTTATAATAAAATTCTAGTATTTTTAATAGAATTAAATATTGTTATAAATATAACTTAATAGTTATAAGAATACTTAATATTAATATTTATTTATAAAATAGTATGTTAAAGGAATTATTATAATTTTTTATCTTTTTAATAAATTTTTTAGTTAACTTAGTTAAAATTTAAATATTAAAATTTTAATTTTAATCATTAATACTTTATGACTATCAAAAATAAATAATTTTTTAATTCTATTGCTAATTATATTTATTACAATCTCTATATAAATATATTAAAATTATTTCTATAACTAAATCAATAATTTAATTAATTAATAGGAATATTATTATTCTTAAGCGACTATTTTATAAATATTTTAGATATTTGATTATATACTTTAATTTTAAAAGCAACAATTATTATTAATTAAACAAATATAAAAATATCATTATAATATAATGATATTTTTATATTTGTTTATAGTAAAGCACTTATATCTAAATAATAATTTATTTTCTATTTATTTTACTTAAATTTTCAAACAATTTATATTTGTGATTCAAATTTTATTATAAAAATATCATATTAATAATTTATTATATTCTTATTAATTGATTTAGATATTTTTATAAATAAAATTATAGAAATATTATAAATTGTTTAATCAATCGATTTTAAAATGATATAAACTAAAAAAAATTTATTTTTAAATAAAATTATTTATATTTAATATTTAATATTAATATTATAAATAATACAATAATGTATATTAATTATGCAAATAAAATAACAGAATATATTAATTTAGTAAGTGCTATTTATTAATATTTTCTTTATATAAAAAAATTAAATAATAACAATAAAATATAGAAAATTATACTTTCTTAAAACATACAAAGTGATTAATTATTTTATGTATTAACTGGATTTTAAATGAATCATTCAAAATATTGTTTTTCACGACGACGTTTTTTGCAAGGAACAGTTGCTGTTATTATTCTATTAAATATCAATTCATTGGGGTTAGCTTCATCTTCAAAAATAATTGCTATTCGTATTTGGCCAGCATTTAGCTATACTAGAGTTACTTTAGAGTCGAATATTGCTTTAAAATATCGTAAATTTACTTTATCTGTTCCTAATCGTATTGTTATAGATTTAAAAGATCTGCAATTAAATAATATTTTAAGAAATATTAATAAGCAAATTAGTTCAAATGATAATTATTTAAAATTAATTAAAGTTGGGCAATTCGATCAAAAAACAGTTAGATTAGTTTTTGAAATAAAAACATATACTAATTTAAAAATATTTACTATTTCTCCTATTTCTGCTTTTAATTATCGCTTAGTTATTGATTTTTATCATGATTATAATTTTTACGCTAATCGAAATTCATTATTTGGACTATTAGGTTATTATAATAAAAAAAAATTAGATAATAAGTTTATAATTAAGAAAAAAAAATCATATAAAATAGAGAGAAATAAAGTAATTATTATTATGATTGATGCTGGTCATGGCGGAGAAGATCCAGGTGCTATAGGAAAATATAAAACTCTAGAAAAGGATGTAGTATTACAAATTGCTAGACGATTAAAAATATTAATTAATCGTGAATCTAAGATGAAAGTTTATATGACTCGAAATAAAGATGTATTTATTCCTTTAAGATTAAGAGTTGAAAAAGCACGTAAAATACAAGCTGATTTATTAATCTCTATTCATGCTGATTCTTTTACTAATCGGAAAGCAAGTGGATCTTCAATATTTGCATTATCGACAAAAGAAGCAACTAGTAATACCGCTCGTTATTTAGCTGAAACACAAAATAAGGTAGATTTAATTAATGGTGTAAGTAAGAGTGGTGATAAATACCTTGATCAAACCATATTTGATTTGGTTCAAACAGTAACTATCAACAATAGTTTGAAATTTGGTAAAGAAGTGCTTAAACGAATAGCTAATATTAATAAGTTACATAAAAATATTGTTGATCAAGCTAGTTTTACAGTATTAAAGGCACCAGATGTTCCATCAATTTTAGTTGAAACTGCTTTTATTAGTAATATTGAAGAAGAAAAAAAATTAAAAACAGTTAAATTCCAACAACAGATAGCAGAATCTATTTTTCGAGGTATTAAAGCTTATTTTAAGAAAAATAGAAATTTTATTTTATGTTAATTTAGAAAATAAATAAATAATAATTTTATACTAAGATAGTAATCTTAACATTAAATTAGAGATAATTTAATGTTAAGATTTAATAAATTAAATTTTAATTATGAAATTCAGTGAATATAAATTTATTTTAATCAGTATTTGAAAATGATTTATTATTATTTATTTATTTAAATTAAATATTGTTTTTATTGATAGATCTTCTCATTATTAAAAATAAATAGTTAAATATGAAATCAATTAAATGAGTATATTAATATTTTAATAGTAAAATATTAATATTTTTTAACTTTTATTTTAAATTAGTTAAATATTTTATAAGAAATTATCTTCTAATTAAATTTTGAAAAATAAATAAAATTTAAAATATTATTTTTATGTTATTATTTACTAGCACAAAAGAAAAATAGTAAAATTTTTTACTATATTTTTACTAATATTTTAAATTTGTATTATTAAAATAATATATTTATCAATTATATTAAAATAAATTTTGAAAAATAAATAAAATTTAAAATATTATTTTTATGTTATTATTTACTAGCACAAAAGAAAAATAGTAAAATTTTTTACTATATTTTTACTAATATTTTAAATTTGATAAAATGTTTTTTAAATTTATTTTAATATAATTGATAAATATATTATTTTAATAATATATCTATAATATTATTTTCATATTTTATTATTTATTATAAATAATTATAATAAATTAATTATTTTACTTTATTGAATAGTACGTTTTTCTTATTTATTAAATTTTATATTTAGAAATTTAATAAATATTAACTTTAATTATTTTTTATTAAAATTAACTTTAAATTTAGTTAATGTAGTTGTAATAAATAAGTTATTTCTATCTATTGTATTGATTATTTTTTAATAAATACTAATTATATCTATATGTTAATTTTAAAAATGTTAAAATAAAATTTATTTAATCCTTACTTAAATGGTATTATTATTTTAATGTTTTTTAAAAAATAGATTAATTTTTATTTTTTCACACCATTGATAATTTAGGGTATTTATAACTTAATAATTTATTAAATCTAATAAAAATAATCATTTATGAATAAAATATATTTAGTCTAAAAAGACTTTTGATGATAAGTATAGTATTTTATTAGTTAAATAAAATAAAATCATTATGCATCTGATTTATTTATAAATACTAAAATTAGAATTTAATTTTTCATAAATCAGACTAGATATATTTTGTTATATCATGATTTATTAATTCTTTTAAAAAAAACTAAATGTTTTTAGTTAAAATGTTTACTTTTCTATTGAAAACTTAATTAATTATTTATTTATTAAAATATTTAATATTTCCTTATTTTATATTACATCATTACTTATGTAATGTAATTTATTTTAATTAGATTATCTAAATTGTGGAGAAAATTAATGTTGTTTATATAACTTTATTGATGATTTTAATAATTAAATTAAGTATTATTAATATTTAATATCTTAAAATTGTTCTAATTATATATAAATTTGTTAGTTTTAATATTAATTTTCATATATTTATTTTTTTATAATTTTAGCTAAAAGTAAATATATTTTTTTATTACTGAAAATAGTTTCAAAAAAAGAATTATAAAAAAAAATTAAAGTATTCATAACAATTTAATTTGAATTTTAAAGATCATTCTATCAAATATTAATTTGATAAATTAAACTAATAAAATTGATATAATTAGTCTATTAGATAAAATTTATATTTTGTTTTTTAATTTTAAATTTTAACTAATTAGTTAATTCTAATAATATATAAAAATTTACTTATAAATATAATCTAATTAAAATTATATTTTATTTTAATTAATATTGAAATATTTATTTCAATGTTATATATTTATATATAAATAAATTATAGATTATTTATTTTTATATAAATTCATATATTTAAAAAAGAAGTTCACTCTAGTATTTTTGTAGATTTTTATAACATTCTGTTAAAAAAAAATAAGTAATTTAAATATTTAATATAATTTTTATTATGATAAACATATTAAATATTAAGTAATAATTTTACTATATAAAATATAAAGTATTTTATTGTTTCTTAATTTACCATCAAATATAGTTTAAGTAGATGTCATAATATAAATAATACTATCATATATTAATGTTAATATATGATTTTTTTTTAAAAAAAAACATTTTTAATCTATTTATTTATCTTATATAAGATAAATATTATTTATATAAGCAATTTCTTTTTTTTAGATTTATTTTAGGTAAATATTTCAACTTAAAATAAGTTAATCTCAATTAATAAAATTTAAACTTAATTTAATTATTTTTTAAAATTGAATTATTATTTTTATTTACTTTATTTTTATTTTTTTTGATATAATAAACAGTTTTTTAAAAAAATTTTAAAAATTAGTAAAAAAAAGATTGTTTTTATTAACTATATTTTTATTTATATCATTTGTAGAGAAGCTAGATATAATAAAGAAGTATTTATACTTATATAGCTAATATATAATTTTTTATTAATTTTACAGTAAATTTATTTAAATTATCTTTTTTAAAAAAATAATATTTTGAGTTTAATATTTTATTTAATTTATGTATATAAAAAAGTAATCAGAACATATTTATACTATAAATAATAGTCTAGAGCTTTATTTTATTAATAAAAGCTAAATTATATTATATGTCAAATCTAATAATTAAATTTAATATAACAAAAGTTAAATCTGATATTCTTAATATCAATAAGATATTTATTCTTTAAATGTTAGGAATTAATAAAGATTTTTAATATTAAAATATCAAATATTAATATTCAATAAGAATTAATTATTCTTGATATTAGTTATAAATATTTTATATACTATTTATCTTTTGATAATAGGTTATTAATATTTCTATTATAAAACTACTGTTGTGGGCTATTAGCTTAGCTGGTAGAGCAGTGGACTCTTAATCCATCGGTCGTAGGTTCAAATCCTACATAGCCCATTAACTTATCTTTGTATTTTAAATAAATTATTTTTCTTGATCACTATATTTTCTCATTTGGGTATTTAATTAAAATAATTATTTTATTTTTATTATTAATAAAAATAGATTTTGCTAAATAAAATAAAAATAATGTCTTTAGTTAAATTAATAATAAAACTTCTTAATCATATTAAGAAGTTTTATTATTAAGTCTATTATATAGATTTATGTTTTATATTATTTAATAAAAGATTAAATAATATATTTTAAAATATAAATTAATGTATATTTACTTATTTATATAGTGGTGTACCTCCCATGCTGCATGACTTTAATCGTTTATTTTTTTGAATATTGGAAAAATAGTTTATAATATTAATATTATAAATAAATTCATTAAATAAAATATTTATCTTTAATTCATCTCTTTTATTTATTATATAATTTATGATAGGATGGATGAAAATTATTATTTTTAATATTTCAATATTTAAATTTATTTTTTATCTAAAGTATTATATTATAAAAGTCATATTTATTCATTCTTAATTACTTTAATGAGTTATTTTTCTTTTCTTAAAATCAAGAATTAACATTATATACTTCTATAGTTTTATTAATTTAATAACGATTTGATATTCAATCTTCAACAATAGAAATCACATAATTTGTTATATTTTATTTTATATATCATTAAACTATATTTTTGTTAATAAAATTTATTTATTAATAACTTTAATATAAGTTATTTTCAATGAAACATTTTATCTAACTATTTTTTAATTTATTTTATTGTTAAATAATGTCTAGAAGTTTTTAGTTATATTAAAATAAGTGTATTATTAAAGTTATCTTCTTAAATAAGAAATATGACTATTCTTTTAAAAGACTTGTAGATTGGATTTATATAATGGACTATTTGTTAAATTATTAAATTTTATTACTTATTTATATTAAATGGCTATTTAACTTTATCTGAAACAATAAAGTTATTTTATATGAACTTAATTTTTTATATATTGATAATTGAATTATATTAGAATTAATTAAATATATTATAACACTTTTAAAATTAAAGAATTTCTTTATATATTTAATGATTAAGTCAAAAGCATTCTATATATTTTAAGTATTTATTTTTTATAATAAATTAGTAAAATCGTTATAATAAGTTATTCAATTAATAATTATATGATTAATAATCATCTAGATTAAATTAATAAGTTATTTTATAAATTTATAGTCAAAATCTATTTAATAAATTATTTAAATATTAATTTTTATTAATATAAAAATTAAATTGAGATAAATAAATTATTTGTAATAAAAAACATAAATATTATATTTTTATTTCATTTTATATTAAAATCTATATAGGCTTTAATAATAGATAAATTTAAAATTAAAGAATTTTCCATAAATAAAATAAAAAATAATTTATGTTATTACTAAAATTTTTTTTAAAGATTTTAAAATTTTTAATATAATAAGTCAATCAAGTTACTCATAATGATGTGTTTTTAATTAAATAACTAATTAATAATATTATTATAATATTATATGATAATAAAATTAATACTTTTTCTTTTAAAAAAATATAAATATTAATTAATTTATAATAGAAAAATATTTTAGATTACAAGACATAATTTATATTATTAATACTATTATAATCAAGCATTATTGTATATAAAAGATGTAGCAATTAAACTTTAATGAATTAATAAAATTAAATAATTATTTATTATTAGTATAAATGCATTATATTTATAATATTATATTTAATACTTTAAAAGTATATTATACAATAATGATGTGATTTTAAAATTAAATTAAACTATTTAAATTAATAATGTAATAAAACTAAAATAAATTCATTATTAGTTAATAATGTCAGATATATTTTAATTTTATTAAAACTATATAAAAATTATAATAAATAAATAATTAAATAATAAAAATCTCTCTAATTTATAGAATTTATTGATGATTAATTTTACAAAAATGAGTTTTATACTTAAAATTTTAATATTACTCTAAAGATAAAAATGAATTATAAAGAAATTACTAGATCATAAAAATTATTTATAAATATTATAAATTTATAACTTATGTTTAAATTAAAGTCCTTAATCAATATTTATATTTAATCTATTTATTTAATTTAACTAATATAAATTCATTATTTACTGAAATACACTAATATTTTAATTATAAATAATTAAAATATTAATTGATACTATTATTAATATTATAATGAAGAAATATATAACTTTAAAGAATATTAAGTTTCAATGATAAAATATAATTGTTATTTTAATTCATTTAAATTATAAAAAAGTTTTAACAACATCATCAATAATTTTTGTTATAATAAAATAAAATAAATCTAATACTTGATTAAAAAGTATTCTTTATCTACTTTACTTAAAGTAAGTAGATGGAATAGTTAATTAAAAATATTCAAAGTAAGTTTTATTATTTCGTATATAGTACACTTATATAATAAATAATTTAAATCATTTTCTATTAAAAGATTAAATTTACTAAAATATAATAATACTATAACAACTAAAAGAAATATTTTGCTTTAATTTTTTTCATCAAAATCTGTTTATACATTTTAATAACATTAAGTTAGAATTTTATTCTTTTAGGAGTGAATAAAATTACAGAATAATATAACAATATTAATTTTTTTATAAAAATATATCTTTCTATCTTTTAAAGTAATAATTTATTTATTGTATAAATACATTTTAAATAAAATCATTATTAGAAATTCAGATTAAAATAGCTTTACTATTCTATTGATGACGATAGTATAGTCTTATATAAAATTATAATTTTGATATATTAACTTAGAAAAGTTAGTTTTTAATTATTGAAAATAATTATTTTTTAGAATTATTTATGAAGAAAATTAAATTAATAGTTTTAATTAGAATTAAATTGAATTTTTTTATATCATTGAATAATTAATCTGTTTTCTGTTAATTTTTATCATATTTTTAATATATAGTTCCATATCCATATATGCGTCATATTTATATTAAATAATTTTATTATAAAAAATTAGTTATGAATTTAACTAAATTGCTTTATATTAAAAAATATTTTTAATGATATTTTTTTATAAAAAGTATTTCTAATTTGCTTTATTTTAAATAAATGATCTTAATGATGTTAACAAAATAATTTATCTTTTATTTTTATATAAAATTCTTACTATTAAAAAATAAAATAAAAATAAGTTTTTCAAAAAAAATTAATTTTATTATATTTTCATATCTATTTTTATAGTAGTTTTTTAATAATCTCTGTTAATAATAAATAAGTTATTCAACTTACTAATATAATTAAAAAGTTATAGTAACAATTTATTTTATTTAAACAAAATAAATTAAAAAAGAAAAAATTATCTTTTTAATAGATATATTGATATATTGATATAATAATTATTATAGTTTCAAGTTTTTTTAATATAAATAAATAATATTAGTAAAACTTTATATATTAATATAATTAAATTTTTATCTTTTATTTATTAATTATTATTATTGTTCATAATAAATTATTTTATTTTTTATTCCTTCTATATTAATATAATTTAAATAAAAATATAAACTAAAATATTATTATTACACAATATAAAAAATAGAAACTAACTATTTTATAATATAGATTATATATCATTTTTATAAAAATAAAATTTTATATAGAATAGAAAGAATAAATAATGTATAGATATATAAATTAAGATAATAATCTTTTAAATATTTTTAAATAGTGATTTATAGTTTCTTTAATTTCAGATTGATTTAAATTATTTAAAAATTTAAAATTAATTGATTTTTACAAAAAATTATTATTAAATTAGTTACTTAAATATTTATTAATAATAATTGATTATTAATAGATTTTTTTTAAAATTGAATAGTATATAATAATCTAATTAATCCTATTATTACTTTGAAGTTTAGAAAAAATAAAATAATACTTAGTGATATTAGTATTTATCGATATAAATTAAAATATATTTTTTCTTTTATTAATCGTTATATTAAAAGATATTAGTTATTAATTAATTTTTAAATTATATTAATATAAAGCAATTAATTTTAATTATTAAAGATTTTATTTTTTAATAAGATACTTTTATCATCAGTAGATATATTATACTATTAATTAATATTTTAATAATTAAGTCTTTATTATAAAAGGATAAGAAAAAAAATACTTATAGATTTAATTATTAAACATTAGTTAAATAACTATAATTATATAATAGTAATAATTTAAGATTAAATTTATTCTAATATATAAACTAGATTTTTAACTAATTAATTAATATTTTCTAATTGATTATGTTTTTAGTTATCATCTATATTAAAATAATGATTTAACTTAGTGTATTATATCAAATTATTATTAACTAATAGTTATTTATTGATAAAAAGTACTAGATTTGAAATATAATCAATTTCATAAATTTTATTTCGTTTAAAAAAACTTTTTATTAAGCTTTTTCTATATAAAAATTATTTAGATAATCTGATAATAAATATTAGTATTTATACAAAATAATAAATGATAATTTAAAGATTATATGTAGTTATTAAGTTAAATTTATTGTTTAAAAGTTTCTATTGATATATTAGAAGAATTAAAATTAAAATAATAGTAAATAAAATAAATTAAATTATTTTTATCAGTAGTTAATGATTTATTATAGTTAAAAGAAATTTAAAATATAAAGTGCTATAGAAATAGTTAGTTAAAATAATATCGAATTATTAATCAATAATATATTGAATTACATATAGAATAAATACAAAAAATTATCTTGAAAACAATAGTTATTGTATATTACAATAATAGAAATAATTATATTCATCTTTATTTTTAACATTATATTTATACTAATTAATATTATATATATAGTAAAACTAATATTAATTTTTAATCTTTCTGCCATATAAATAAAATTTTTTATTTTTTAATAATTAGAAATTAAAATAAATTACTGCAATATTTTCTATATATATTATTAATTCAGTTATGATATTTTAATTTATAATTTTATTAAAATTAATTGTCTATTTATAGAGTTTATATTAACTCAATATTTTATTATATTTTCTCAAAATTAGTTTATTTATTTATTTTATTTGATATATAATTTTTAAAAAAATTTTAGATAATAATGTAACAACATATAGAGTGATAAAATAAACATTTAAGTAATTTCATTACTTAGTATTTTTTTTAAAATAATTATAAACATCTCATTATTAATATCATCAATTATCAAGATTTATCTACATAAATTTAATTTGAATAATATTTAAAGTTATATTAATATATTTTATATAATAAAATTATAATATAATTTTGATGAATTTATTTAGATTAATTAATTTTAATATATTACTTAATAAAGTATTTATACAGAAATTTTCTTTATAAAGTATAAAATTTAATTTTTTCTTAAGGTATAATTGATGCTATACTTTATATAAAGTAATTCATAGTAGTTAAATAATAATTAATAAAATAAGAAATTTAATATTTTAACATTTTATATTAATATTATAGTTTAGATATTTTATATATTAATTACATATAATATATATTAATATTATAGGTTTTTAATTTAATTAATAATTATTATTTATAATAATTATTAATTAAATTAAACAGATAATATCAGTTTTAATAAAATTTATTTATAACTTTAAAATGATAAATATCATTGAATTTTATAAATTATAAAATAGAATATAAGTTATTAATATTTATTATTAATAATAAAATTTGTGATATTATCATTAGTCATTATATATAATATTTCTATAAATATTTATATAAATTTAACTTTATTAATTTACTATCATAAATTTTTATATCTATTTTATAAAATATATATATATAACTATATTTTTTTAAAAAATATTATTTTATTATCAAGAAAGTTAAAATAATTAAATATAGTTTATATTTATACATATATTAAAATTTTTAATTATTAACTAATTTAGAGATATAATTAAATCATTTCTTAATTTTATAAAAATGAATTCCTAATTTTATATATTTTATATAAAGTTATGATTATATCGATAAGATATAAGTAGTCAAATAAAGTTATTATTATGTAATAGTAGTAAAAAAATAAATAAAAATTTATTATAAAATAGTTCTTGATCTTATATGAAAAAATAAAAATAGATTACTATATTAAGCTTTATAATATAATTATTACAATAATAATTTAATCAATAAAATTATCAATTTAATTAAGCTAAATTCTAGAATATTTAAATAAAATTATTATTAATTTATTAATAAGTAAAATTATTAATATTAAATTATCTATGCTTCTAAGTTTTATTTTAAAAATATCTACTTAATGATGATGTGAAAATTTTTAATAAAAACTAATTATTTTATAAATATATCACAAAATTTTTTTAGATTAATCATTCCAATTAATATTTATATTTATGTATATTCGTTTTGAATTAATATAATTATAACATTAAAAATAATTAATAGAATAAGTTAATGGAATAATTTGAATTATAAGATAATAGAGTATTTGATAGGTATTAATAATACGTAATAAAATGAAATAATATGGATTATATTTTTCTAATTGATTTATAATAATGTAATATGAATTTAAATAAGATATTGATTAATAAATTGTATTTTATAATGAATATAATTTACATTAATAAATAGACTTTTTTAGTAAAAACGTTTTATAAAATAAAATTAATTAATAATCAACGGGAAAACTTCTATAATACTATTATTATTAATACTTTTTAGAGAAAATTTTTTTTATTATTGATACTACATTATAAAATAATAGTTCTTCTTTTCAGAAGAAGTAATATCCTAAGCATTTAGTCAGTTATAAATCAAATAAAAAGTTGTTTAGATATTAATCGTAAATTATTAGAAATAATATATGATAGCTATTTTATTTAAATAACGATTATTTCTTATGTTTATGATTTATTTCTAATACATTTTATATGCTTATATAATATAATTATAAAAATTTTAATATTTTAAGTAAAAATTAGCATTAGTTATTTAACTTATAACTGTTTTATTATTGATTTTATAATAGTAAACATCGTATTAGATTTGTATTGTAAGTTAAATAAAATATATTAAAAATAACTATATGAATGTTTATTAAAGTGATAAATAATAGTTTTTTATTATAAAACTATTTTTTTACATTAAGAATTTATTAGTTTGTACGATTTAAATAATTATAAATAATTAAAGTTATATTTTAGTGAATTATTAGTAAATGATAATCCTCAAGTCTTTTTAATATCAAGTTAAATTTATTTTATAACTAGTGATTATTTGATATTTATATTGATTTTTATTATTAATAATATTATATATAATTAATCTTAAAATAAATTTATTCTAAAATCAAACAACAATAATTAATGAAATATTAAATATATAAAATTTTTAATAATATTTCAAATATAAGTTAATTTATATTTATATTAAAATCTTTAAGTATTATTTAAATTTGTTTTTTAATTTTAAAAATTTAAAATATAATAAAAAATTATATTTATAGTAGATCTAGTACTAAGATATCTGTGAATATGAATAAATTTAAGAATTTATTCGATATAAAAATAATAAAATAAGGATTTTTTATAAAAATATTTTGTAAATAAAGCTATTCTAAATATTATATATATAAAAATAAGTTTTTATCTAAAAATTAATGTATAAATAACATATAAAATAATTCACAATCAATTCAAATATATTTTTTATATCATTACATATAATTAAAGATATTATTTTTTAAAATTTTGTTTATAACATATTAATTAATATAAATTCGATATTTTATATAAAAATATTTTTTAATAAAATAAAATTACTTATTTTTTTGTAAATAAGATCAAATTATAATAATTAATTATAATTATAAATAATTACTTATATTTAGTAAAATTATTAATTTATAAAAAATGATATTTAATAAATTAAAATTATTAAATAAATTAATTTTTAATAATTATCATTAGTTCAAATAATAAATAACTTTGAAGATTAAATAATTAATATTTAAGTTATTTTTATTTATTTTATTTTAATAATATTAATAATATTATAGATTCAATATTAATTTTTTTATAAAAATAAAAGTTCTGATTTATAAAAAAAATTAGTTAATTATATTAATGATAGATAATTTATTTGTATTAAAATGAATTAATGATAAAGATTTTTTTTGATCCGTAAATCTAAATTTACTAAAATTTCATATTTAGTTTTTATTAAAATATATGTATTATATTTTATTATTATTTAATATATATAAATATAATTATTAGTTTAATATTACTATTATTTTATTTTCTTTATAAAATTGTTATTATACATTATATTTTTATTTAAATTTAGTATGAATTATAATAATTTCATTTTATACGATTTTATCAACATTTTTCTTTTTGATTATAAGTTATACTTAATTCAAATAATAATATTACTATAAGTTATTTTATAAAATATAATTTATCTTCTTAATAAGAAATTCATAACTTATATAAAATATATTTATTAATAAAATGATATTAACAATATTAAATTTAACATTTTGCATTCTTGTAAATATAAGTTATTTGAAATATTTTTCTGCTAAATCTAAAGTAAAATAACTTAAAATGAGATTAGCACCTGCACGTTTAATAGAGCCTAGCGTTTCTAAAACAACATCAATTTCACTAATTACCCCTGCTTTAGCGGCGAATTTAATTTGTGCAAATTCACCACTGACCTGATAAGCTGCTATTGGTAATTCAGTTCTTTCACGTATATCACGAATAATATCTAGATAAATACCTGCTGGTTTTATCATCAAAACATCAGCGCCTTCTTGTTCATCTATCAATGATTCTCTAATTGCTTCATAACGGTTCATTGGATCAATTTGATAACTTTTTCTATCACCATTCAAACATGACCCAACTGCTTCACGAAAAGGAGTATAAAGATTAGACGAAAATTTTGTTGAATAAGATATGATGCCAGTATCAATAAAACCAGCATTATCAAGAGCATTTCTAATTTCTATTACTTGTCCATCCATCGAAGCAGAAGGTGCAATAAAATCAGCTCCAGCATTTGCAGCAGTAACTGATTGACGAGCAAGATTTACTAATGTTGCATCATTATCAACACAATTATTGTTAAAAACACCACAATGACCATGAAACGTATATTTACAGAAACAGGTATCTGATATAACCATTATATCAGGTACTGTATCTTTACATATCTTTGACATACGAGCAACTAAACCTTGTTTTTGCCATGTATCACTACCAATCTCATCGAGATTAGATGGAATACCAAATAACATTACTGATTTGATTTTAGCTTTAGCAATTCTTTCTATTTCATAAGGTAACTTATGCTCTGGAATACAAAAAATTCCAGGCATACTAGTAATAGGCTGATAATCTTTAATTTTTTCTTTAACAAAAATAGGCAATATTAGATCGTTTAGTGTTAAAGTTGTTTCTTTAAATAAAGTACGAATTGATTCTTTTTGACGTAAGCGTCTTAAACGACAAATAGTTTTCTTCTTATGTTGCACATATTTTCCTTATTATTATAATATAAACTATTGTTAATTATATTATCTTTGTTTAACAAAAATATTGGTATTTATTGTTAATATTATTAACTTATTTTATATCTTTATTGATAATATTATTTTTTTTACATAAATATATTATATAAATTATTTCAATTATAAATAAAGATAAATAATTAAAAAATTTTTTTTTAGAATAACATAAAATATTTATGTGATGAAATAATAAATATAATCATAATAGTGTTTATTAAAGAATAAATGGCCTTGATAAAAAATTGATAAAATTGCATTTCTAAATTGAACTGGTGTATTATATGTTTTATTCACTAATTAGAATAATATATTAATGAAAAAAAATTCATATATCAATAGATATTATAATAATAAAATTTAATTATAAATTATATTAGATTATTATCTTATTTATTATAATATAATAATATTTAATTAATAAAATAAAAGTTTATTTAAAATTACACTTTACTATAAACTATGTCATGGAAATTTATATAATTTAAAATATCATTATTAAAATTAACTAAAAATATTTTTAAAAATAAAATATATATTGATATAATAATTTTAATTATACTAATTTTATAAATGTAAACTTTTTTTTAAAAAAATTTATTTTATCAAAACAGTCAATGTTTAAAAAAACTAAATAAAGATGAGTGAAGTATCAATAATAACTATTTAAATTAAATGTAAATTTTGTTTCTAATTTTTAATTAGATTTGTTATTAAGGATAACATAAAGAATTATAAGTATAATTTAATTATTGTTGAAATAAGAATAAAAAAAATAATATAATATGAGTTAGTGACTAGGTAATAAATAATAATTTTCATTAAAAAAATAAAAGAAAATTAATAAGATTTATATTTATTAATAATATTTTTTATTTTTAATAATATTTTGTTTAATGAAAAATCATTAGTAAAAATATTTAATATCATTAGAATTTGATAATAAATAAGACTATATTTTATGCTAATAATATATATTAGCTAACTGTAAGAATATTTCGAATGGTTTTATTAAAAAATCATTTATATATTTATAATCAACTAATAGTGATAATTATAACTTAAAAGCAATTAAGTATATAAAATAAAAAATTTTAATTTTAATAGAAAAGATTATTTTTTTAGAATTAAAAATATTTTTGAAAAATTTTTAGTAAAAAAGTTTTTAATAATTATTAATTTATAAAACTTTTATTCAATAATTATTAAAACAGAAAGAAACGATTATTGATTTTCTATATTAAGATATTTTTTAATTCTATAAATAAATAGAAATTCTTATATCGTTAGTAATAATGATAAATATATAATTCTGATAATAAATAAAATAATAATTTATATTTTTATCTATTTTAGATATAAATAAATGGATATTAATAATTTTTTTATTATTTTAATGAATTTTAAAATATAATTTTATTAAAAATATTTTTAAATTAAAAGTTACTATTTAGTAAATAAAAAAGATTTTACTTACTATGTATAGACTGCAGTACTAATGATATATCTAATTACTTATTTAAAATTATTATTTGTTCATTTTAATTTTCTATTTTATCTTGAGTATTTAGAATTAACTTATTAATTCAGATGATAAATATATCATAAATATTTTTATTTATAAAAATAAGAGTAATATAAAGATTATAAATATTTTTTTAATTTTATATTATTATATAATATATACTTTTAAAGTGATATATAATTTTTTAAATTTAAAATTAAAATTATTTTAGAATAAAATATATTTTTCTCTTTAAATATTTACGTTATTTAAATTAATATTAATTTAAATTATAAAAAAAATAGAAACTATAATATAATTTTATATATGATAAATATGAAATATTTATTATTTAGATACTACTAAATAATTTATTTTATGAATTTTAATAAAAATTATTTTAAAATTAGTTAATTATTAATATATTTAATATATTGTTTTGTTATTTTGAATATTAAATTTTAATTAGATTAATGATAAATAAATAATAAAAACATAATATGATAAATAATTTTTAAAAAACTTTAATTTTATTGATAATTATATATTGATTAATAATCATCATGTTAATAATTAAGTTTATTTAATAATTATTAATATGACAATAATATTGTTTTAAAATATAAGTAATTTTTTATCAAAAAAAATATAAATAATATATAATAGATATATCGTTATAATGTTTATTTTTTAAATAAATAAATTTACTGATAGTAAAACTTCTAAAATATAATTAATTAATTTTTTATATAAATGATTCAATGTATTTTATTAAATTATTTTTAATTAATTAATTTTATATTATTGAAATTCAATAATATAATTTTATAATTATTTATTTTATTATTAATTTTTAAGTATATATAATAAGATTATAATATATAACTTTATATAAAATAATCTATTTATATATTTAATACTAGAGATTTTATATCATAAAATATTTTATATCTTAACATAATATGATACATTAAATATTAGTAAAAAGTTTTTATAAATATTATAAGTTTAGTTTTTAATATATTAATAACTAAGTTTACTTTTTATATAAATATTCATTTAGTAAAATATTTTATAATGATAATATTATAAATATATGATATTGTTAGTTTTATTAACTACTATTTATTAAATAAAAAATAAAAAATTTAATTTTTTATAACAATTATTATATATTTCAATAATTATTATTTATTTAATATATATAAAAATATTTTATTAATATTAGTATTAAAATGATCATTTTTTATAATTTTATAAAATATGATATATATTTTATTTATTTTAATATTTAAATTATATAGTTTATTTTTTAAATAATTAATTTATTAAAATTATAGATTTATAATCTATATAATATAAAATATTATAAGTAATATATAGATATCACTATTATTAATATTTTAAAAAATAAAAGATATTTAAAATATATATTAAAAAATAATGGAGTTAAGTTACTTAGTAACTAATACTAAAAATTACAAAAAATATAATATATTAATTATATTTAAAAAAATAAAAGACTAAAAATAAAACAATTAGATATTTTATTCTATATTTAAAATATAAAATAAAATGTGATATAATTACTTTAATAAGTTTATTATATTTAGTTATCGTTAATATTTAAAAAAAATTTTTTATTATTAAATTTTTTTAGTTTTATTAAAAATTGTTCTAAAACAAACTTGACTTTCATAATATAGTTTTATTAATTGTAAATAATATTAGATAATTATCTTAATATTTTGATTATTAATCATTTATATAGTTTTACTTTAAGTCTTATTTTTAATTTTTAGTAAAACAACATTTAAAAATGAATTATTTTTAATATTTAGACTATATAATTTATAATTAATTTCATTAAATTTTCAGTATTTTTATTTTATAATTAAAAATTTTTAATTCTTTACATAAAGAGAATTAACAATTGAAACGTATGTATTATTTATTTTTAATTAAGATATAAAATATAAGTATTTTCTAATTTTAGTAGATATTTTATATTGTAGAATACATATTGCTGATTATTAAAGGCGATTAAAATCATTAATGTATATAAATTAAGTTAACATGAATATGATTTTTTATTTGTATTAATATTATAAATTTTTTTTTACCTTAGTAATTAAAAAATAATTTAGCAAAAGATATATTTATATAAAATGTTATTTATTTTAATTCTAATTAAGATAAATATCTTTCACTTAGTACATTAATCACAGTTTCTACTTAGTCTGTCAAAATATAAATATTTTATTAATACAAAAAATAAATAAGTTTTTAGTTATTTAAATAATTACTTTTATTAAAAATAGTTGTATTAAAAGTTAATGATAAAAAGAAATATTTTAGTAAAACATTAAATATTTTTAAATAATATTCCAAATAATATAAATATAATAAATTAACTTATTTGATATCACTAAATGTAAGTAGAATATTGATTACATTTTAAAATAATAAAATATTAAAATAATATTTAATATTAATTTTAAAAAAAGCAGATTGCATTAATAAAGCTATTAATAAAATGACTATATCTATTATATTAATTTTATATAATAACTTAAATAAATTGAAAGAAATAAAGCTAATGAATTTATCTATAGTCAAATCTAACTTTATTTTGAAAAGAATTATCTAAAATTATATATTTTATTTATTTAGTTTTAGATTCCATTAAATAAAATGCTTTTTAGATTAATATTCAATAAAATATTTTTTAAATTTTATAGTAAAATACTAGAAATAAATAATATTTTAAAATATTTATTTTATTTATTAATATAAAAACTATTTTAATAGTTATTTAAAATTTATTTAGTTAAACTTAATATAAAAATATTTATTTTAGATTTATTATCACGATAAATTCTATAATATATATTCTATATCAAATATTAATAAATATATTATTATTTTATTTAAAATAAAGAATAATTTTTTCTTTTTAAATTTAACAAAAAAAATATTCAATATGCTTAATATAGCATATAATTATTTACTATTAATAATCCACTTAATTTAATGGAATAACTTATATTAGAGAATTGCTCACTCTATATGTTTAAAATATTTATATATTAGTTATAAAATTTATCTTTTATTATATGGGATAGTTAGTAATTGAAACATTTTATTTTAATTTAAAGATTAAAATATTTTATATATAAAATTATAGAAAGATGAATGTTTACTGTAAAATAGATAATATCTAATAAATTAATTATTAATAAAAAAACTAATGATTTTATACTATAAAATCATTAGTTTTATTAAACTAACTTATCCATTTTTACTATTAAACAAGAAAATATTAGATTTTAAAATAGTAAAATAAGTAAAACTAACTTTATTAATTAAGTAAAATATAAATATTTATTTTGGGATTTTGTTTAACTAAGTAATTATTTTAATAATTATAATATATTTAAAATATAATCAATATTCCTTTGAATATCTTTCCTTTAATCTATTTATCTAATAATAAAATAAAGTATTTTAAGTTATTTTAACTTATAATTTATTAATTAGTCATGACAAACTATTATTATTTATTAATTTTAATTTAAATTTAAATTAAAATAATAAAAATTATAAATAATAATTCAAGAACGTATTAAGTTATAACTATAACTAATATATTTATAAGTTATTAATGTATATAATCCAATTATCTCTTATCATGTATTTTTTTTATGCTTAATGCAAACTTATATTCTTAATCGAAATTGTTCACAATCAGTAAATCTAGTACATAACGTTAACATAAATAGCTGATAAATCAATATTATTAATAAAATAATTAACTTCTTGAATTTATTTAGTTAAAATAGCATCAGAATAAGTAGTTCTATATTTCCTAATATGTGCTTAATAGAGCGCTGCTGATATAATTAACAATATGTACGTTAATATTTAGTGACAACTATTCGTTCATAAAATCTGCATCTATTATTTTAATAACTTTCATCAAACTATACTTTGAATATGACATTATATATTTACTGATATGTAGTATCACATATTGTTAAATCATTTTTAAACTAAAATATATAAGAATTTATTTGCAACAGTTCTATGAATTAATAAAGTTTAAAATGAGTTGTTACATACACTTGGAAAGTGTACTTTAGTATCAATAATAAATGGAAATCATTTATCAAAATTAACATACTAATCTAAATAAATATTAAAGGCACTAATTCCTTACTTTATAACTAGAATATTTGATTTTTACGATATAATTTATATAGTTCAGAACTACCTATTGGAATTAACACATTTATATAATAATTCATTTTCAATAATTTTATTAATAATTTTCTATCTTGATCTTCAATGAATTAAAGCACTGTTGTTTATAAAATATCATTTTTCTGCAACGCTTTATAAATAATTTTAATAATTGATTGATTAATATACAAAATTTCTTTTCCATTATATAAAATTATATCATTATCTGTTTTTAACATAATGATATAATATCTATAGTTATATATGTGATTCATAAACAACGTAAATTATATCAATTGGAATACATCGTTTTTATATATTAAGCTAAAACCATTATTTAATAAAGAACCATTATATATACACGTACACAATTGTATTATCTAATTGATACATTTTTTAAATGATAATTAATAGCATTTAATTGCTATGTAGTTAATAACAGTCTATATTAGATAATATCATTAATGTGAATAGATTTTGTGTTATAACAATATCTTAATATTAGCTGTTAAAATTATATAATTTTGTTGATGTAATATAATTTTTAATATTCATTAAGATATTATCTTTTTGTTTGTATTTTAATAATGCTAGCTTCCATAAAGCCTTTTTATCTTTTTATCTATTTTTAATATTATTTACTTACTATGATATCATCACGATGAATAATAGTATTACTATACTTATAACCAAAATTGGTTAATTTCCTTTGAATTATCTCTTTAGATTAGGTTAAGTACATTACTATTATAATTGGTAATACCATGGTGATAAATCTTTACTTAATAAAGTAAGAATATAGACAATATTAACATTAGAAAAATTATCATTAATTTTTTATTATTTCTTTTGGTAATAATAAACCTCTTTTTTTGTTGAATCGAAAAGTAGATTTATTATAAATAATAATTTAGCTACTAAAATTACTCCAAAATTCATCGTTTCTATTTTTTATTGGATTTTTTAGACGAAAAAAATAATTACTAATTATTGACCATCAAAAACATTTTCTATAGCATTAGGTTTATTCATCAGAAGCAATAATAACTTTAATTATAAAACGTATAGCTATATTAGTTTCTTTTAATTTTGTTATCTACCACTCTACTAGTATCTAAATCATTAAGATTATTGATAGTAATATATTTTAATTTATTATTAATATCATAAACTTTAGTGATAAATTTTACATTTGGATTATAGTAAAAATTTTCTATATATAATCCTTTGTAATCTCTTAATAGTAATAATTTATCGGCATTAGAAAAAATTATAATTAATATTGATGAATTATCATTATCAATAACTTTTTAATTTTAGTTGTTGCAATCGAATCATTATTATTAATAACTAAAATAATTCTATTATTTAATAACGTCTTTTATCTACTCTGTGCATTAAAGAATGCGTTCGCAATCTTTGTTATATAAGTTTTTTTTAATTAGATATGACTAATATGAATACCATAAATTGAAAATAATTTCTTAAAAAATTAAATTAAATGAATTTGTAAAATTATAACAAGTAATTGTTTTTATATAATTTTATCATGTAATGATAGATAGTCTGAATATCATTTATTAGAAGCAATTACGCAAGAAAATTATAATGATAACTTGATTTTTTTTATATTGCTTAACATAATTATCTAATTAATTCAAAAATACGTACATAATTTAAACAAAGAGATCCACCTATTAATACACATATTCTTAATTTTGCGACTAAAGTTTATTTGTTAATCACATTATGCTTTTTCTAATAATAACTTTTTATAAAATAAAATTAGTTATTATTTTTATTAACTAAAAATCTATTTTATTAAAAACACAATTTTAGTAAAAATTAATTTTATAATAGTTATTAATAATCTAATTTACAAATTTATAGTAACTATTTATATAAATTGTTAATTTTAGTTCAATGTTTTAAAATATAATTTAAATTATTATAAAATTCTTAAAATTAATCATATTAATTATATTTAATTTGTTAATTTAATATAGTATTAGTTTTAGTTTTTTATAAAAAATATCCAATTTTTATTGACATAGAAATTTATTAAATTTTTATATCGACTACAACTATTATTTTTAATAACGAATATTTATATAGTAATTTTAAAATTAAATAATTGACTAGATAATTTAAAAAATATCTGATATATATCTTTATGAAGATAAAATATCAATTTATTAAAATAGTTAATAATTTATTTTTATAAAAAAACTTATAGTTCCAAAGATAATAAAGATATTTTTATTATTAAATTACTTTTAATAATAAAAGAAATAATTAAAATATATAAAATAATTTAATTATTTTTAAATAAATTTTTTTTAAAAAATATTTGATAAAATTTTCTCTTAAAAATTAATAATTTTATTTAATTGAGAAGTTATTTATAAGTAATAAATATACTATTTCTTATTGAAGAATATTATTTTTTTTAATTACTTATTTAAGTACATAATATAATATTTATATATTATTAATATATAAATATTAATATGTAAGAATTAACTTATTTAATGTTTAAAGCTGAATTTTTATTTGTATAAATTTATTTTTTAAAATAGAAATACTTATTAAGAATATTTTATTTTAGTATTTTTACTTATTAGATAAGTTAATATGTAAACTTTTATTGAAATGTAATATATTTTAAGTATTTATTATTAAATAAATTAATCAAAAATTCATTTTTTCTTAAAAAAAAAGAAATAAATTATATTCATTTAAATATGATTAATTTTTGAACATTAATTGAAATTAAATAATTATTGATATACTCTACACTATATTATTTTGAAAAAAAATATGCTAATAAAATAAAAAATTAACAATATAATCAGTATTAAAATAATGGTATTTTATGTGTTAGATGATATATTATTTTGTAAATAAACAATAATAATTTATTTACAAACTTTTTTAATCTATAAAATTATATAGTATAAAAAGATATAACTTAATAATATTAAAACATATAAATATAAAAATTAATTAATTTCTTATATTAGTTTATGGATTCATTATTATGATTAATAATCAATTGTAGTTGAGAATAAATTCTTAAAATTATAAATATGATTTATTTTATTTCTTATTCGAGTTGAGATTCTTATTAATATATAATTAAATAGCAAAATTACTAAAATATATATTTTATTTAATATTAAACTATAAATTTATGAGTATTCTATCAGATTAAAATATTTATTTTATTTTTTTAAAAATTTAGTATTGAAAGATGCACATAATCCATAGAATATACTTTCTATACATAAATTTCATTAAAATAAAATAGATAAAATGAATTATTTCTATTTATAAAATAAATTAATAAAAAAAATTATTATATATCTTCTAAAAATTCTTATATATAAAAATATTAAATATACATAAATATGATAATTTTATTTGTTAATAGAGAAAATATGAGAAATTAATTTCTTTAATAAGAATAGCGAAAATAAAAATCTTTTAATTATATTTTGTTTAAAACTTGATTGTATTATCAGAATAAATAAAATCATTAATAGTAATATAATATTGCATTCTCATAATTAATCTTACGTTTAATAAACTCGAATTATATTATTATAATTAGTAATTTAAAATATATATATATCAATATAATATATGAATTTAATTTATAATAAAGTATTTATATTTCAAAGGAATTTATTAAAATAACAATAATAATGTTTTTTATTACTTAAAGTAATAAGAAATTATTCACAAAATTATTAGTAAGAATTTTGTAAGATATCGTTTAGTATTATATAATTTCACATAAAATATAATTAAAATAAAATAAATTATTTTAAAAAATATATTAGCAAAAAAATAAATAGATCTAAATTAATTTATGATAATAAAATATTAGAAATAATTTTATTATTATCATAATTGAGTATTAGAAAAATATAATAAAAGGTTATATGTCAAATTAGTAAAATAATACTTATAAAATTAATAAATTAATTAATATTTTTAACAAAAAATATAGTTATAATAATAAAAGATAACTTAAATTTT
Source organism: Arsenophonus sp. (assembly GCA_052401645.1). Taxonomy (GTDB): domain Bacteria; phylum Pseudomonadota; class Gammaproteobacteria; order Enterobacterales; family Enterobacteriaceae; genus Arsenophonus. The sequence goes on along the minus strand of CP198939.1, from coordinate 1,888,664 downwards.
TATAATCTTTATTATACTTATATTTTTAAATATTTTTAATAATTTTCATATCATAATTAGTTTTAATATAAGTAAAATATTTATTCATCTATTTTTAATTTAATGTAAAAATTTAACTTTTAACAAAATAAAATAGATAATATCTTTTTAAAAAGAATCTTTAAAAGCTATTAAAATTTTTACTATTATTTTCTATATAAGTTGTTTAAGATATCAAATTTATAAAATAATTATATTATAGTTATTTTCTTACATAAAAGAAGAATCCTCTATTTCTTTTTTTATGTTTAATTAGTGAGTAAGAATAAGGTATTTAAAATGATATTTTATACAAAAATATCATTAATATATCTATAGTTTTATAGGAATCTGAATTTAGTAGGAACATTAACTATAAATCAATAGATGTTTTGTTTACCAGAAAATATAGATTATATTTTTCTATATATCTTATTTTATTATAAATAGACATATTTTAATTATTATTTTTTTAAAAAAAAAGATAATATAAGCTTTAGATAAATTAAATATATATATTAACGATATTGATCGTATTATAGTTATACTTATAAGTATAAATATTTTAAATAATTATAAATAGTAAAAATAACATTTAATTAAGTTTTATTGCTATTTATTTGAATTTATTAATATTTCTTTACTATTATTTATTATTTTTTAATAAATTTATTATGCTAATTTATTAGCAATTTATAATATAAATAAATTATATAGTTAAAGTTTATTTATTTTTAAAAATAGAAAAATATAAATAGAAATTCATATAATACTTTATTTTAAAAAACAAAATATTATATTAATTGTGTTAATAAAGCATCATCATATATATTAAAAATAAATAAAAAAACTATTTAGTATCTTTGAAATTTTAATTTCAGTAATTAAAAAATAAGTTACTATTATTATATTTTAATATCAATAATTATTATTCTTAATAGTAAATTATAAATTTAATTTATCAAATTTTACTAAAATTTGATAAATTTATAATAGAATTATTCAAATATATAAAAGAATAAAATATTATTATTTTTTCTTAACATTAATATTATTAAATATGTATAAAAGAGTTTAATTATTTTTTAAATTTTAGATTTAACAAAATTACTAAAGATTATATATTATTAATAATATAATTATTTATTTATATTTCTTATAATGAAAATTTAGTATAAAGATAATTATTTTACCTTAAAATAAGTTCTTCATTATTTTAAATAAAACATTTATAATTAAGATTATTTTAATTATTAATTTTTAAAAATATAAATATAATAGTGATCTTTATTCTGATTTTAAATATAGATTATTTAAAATTTATCGATAAATAAGTACTGTTTCTATTATGTAAAACTTACATAATCTTGACTATAATAAATGAATTTAACTAGTATTAAAATATTTATAAATTATTTTAATATATTAAATATTATATTTAATATAATCGATTTTAAAAAGTAATAAATTTAAAAATTTATTACTTACTTGTATAACTAAGTAATAAATTTTATTAACTGTATATTTTAAAGAATAATATATATTTTAGAAATTTAATAAAGTGATCTATTTATATCTATAAGATATAAAATTTATTCCTATTTTATAAAATATCATTTTATTTTAAATTGAATAAATATCTTTTGTTAGGATTTTAATTAAAAATTTAAAAAATTCATTTTTTATAAATTAATTTTTTAACGATTAATTTATTGTTTTATTTTTTTTGATTATTAAATCTTAAGTATATATGTATATATATTTGTTAAATTATTTTAAAATAGTTATTTTTTTAACTAAAATATTATTTTTACAATAATATATTGTTCTATAAAAACTAATTTTATAATGTTTATTATTAATCATAAATTAATCAATTTTTTAACTAAATTTATAAAATTTACTTAAATTTACTCAATTTTTACTTATGTAATAAAATAAAATAATCATGTTTTGTTGTTGATATCATAATTTTATTTTTATAAAATTATGATATATTTGCTTAAATAATTAATTTTCTAAATATCAATTCAATAAATAAAATTATCTTTTTATTAAAAAAAAAGTAAAATATAATATATTCTTAATTTAATTTATTTATATTTAAATAAATTTACTTAGAAGCTAAAACAACTTATAATATATAAGTTAATATTTTAAATAATAGTTTATTAAAATAAGTTGGTTAAATTATATTAACTATTATATCAAAATAATAGAATAAATATAATATTTACTATTTTATATTAAAATATATTTAGTATAAATAAATTGAGTTATTGAACAAAATAAAATATAAATTTTATTTATATATTTATTATATTATATAAAACATATGAATATGGAAATTGATTATTAATTTTTTAAAAAAATATCTAACTAATAGAAACTGAAATATTGGATTATTAACTTAAATAATATTTAATTTATCATTTAGTTATATTAATTATTAATTTAGATTTTTTTTCTATCCATAATTATTAGAGTGGATATTAGGAAAGTAAATGGTTATTATGTATATCTATAATTATATAAAAATAATTTATATTGATATACTTAATTTAATATAATATATCCTTATATAATCATCAAGTAATTTATATATTTTGAGTTAAAATTATTAATTTTAATATAGATAAACTTTATATAAAATTTGATTTAATAAATAATTAAATTATCGATAATATATTATTTATTAAATAAATTATAAAATAATATAATAATATTTATTATTTTATTATTTATAGTAAAATAATAAATATTGTTATTAAAATAAACAAAAATTGTTAAAATAAGTCAATAATTACAAAAGTTAAATATAAATTTAACTTTTAAATGTTTCATTAGTTGATCTAATTAACAAATTATCAATTATCTTATTTTTTAAATTATAATTGATAGTATTATTTTTATATTTTTTAAAAGATAAATTTAAATACTTAGAAAAATCATAAATAAATAACTTATAATTTAAAATATTTAAAATATAGAAAACTTTAATTTTAAAAATATTTAAAGATATCTTAATTAACTATAAAGATAATTAAATAATTAATAATTTAAAAAATTAAGTTTAAAAAATTTTTTCTCTAGTAATGATTTTTTTGATAAAGCCGTAAATATCAAAATAAATATTAAAAATTTGATGATCTTGTAGATATTTAACTTTATTAAAATAAAGTTATTATTAATTTTAAAATAAAACTCTCATATCTTAATGAAAGTTAACTATTAATAATTCTTATTTTTTCTTGTAAAAATTTAACTATTTTTAATAAAATAGAAAAACTGGATAAACATACATACAGATTAGATAAATAATTATTATTAATGATAGTTATATTAAAAATAATAAAAAAGTAAAATTTTTATGAAATTAATCGTAATAAGTAATATTTAAAAATAAAATAAAGTATGATAAATTATTTAATTATTTATTTTTATTAAAATGTAGTATTGAGTTATTTTAAAACTTATTGGAAAAATAAGATCTATTCTTATTTTAAATTTTAAAATATATGTGCTTTTAAAGTTAATTAAATAATATTGTGGTGTAAACACTTGTTTATTAACTTACTATATTTAATTAGTCAAAGTGATTAAAAATTGAAAACTTTATAAGTTTTCAATTAACTTTTAATAATATATAAAATTTTTAATTAAAATTACGTTTATCATCTAAAAAGTTAATCTATACTAATAAATAATATGTAATAACTATCCAAATAGATCTAAGTTAAATTATCTTTAATTTATAATATAAATATTAGAAAAAATTAAATATGTACTAATATCTACATTATAAATAAAGAATATTATTTTTTTGATTTATAAGAAGTCTATTTTAAATATTTTATATAACTTAATAATATCAAATATATATTTTATAATTTACTTATATATAATAATATATTATTATATCAAATATTTTAGTTAAATTTTTATTTAATATTATATATCTTATTCAATTGAATTTATGATTTGAATTCTATTTTACAGATTTTTAATTGTTTTAATACGAAGAATTATATAATAAATTATTAAAATGGCAATATTATATTAATATAATCGAAATCAACTTTCTTGATAATCAAAACTAGTTTTTTATTATCAAGAAATAAAAAAATTTAGCTAAAATTAATAATATTCATAATGATCTTATATTAGATAATTAATATATATAGATTATATGTATTTGTAAAATTATGTTATTACATATATCTATATATACTTGTTAGTTAAATTACAAAATTTTTATATTAAAAATTCGTATAATGCATTGAAATGTTCAAATATCCTTATTAGCTATTTTAGCTACTATTATCACATCTCTTATATTTTAAATAAAGTAAACATAAAAGATATAGGATAAAAAAATAATATACTAAATACTTTATCGCATGATAGTTTATATCTGATTTCATTATTTTAAAACCTAGATATATCATATTAATAAAACTAAAATCGTTAATATAATAAGAATAATTAATGCTATATTTCTGTTTATGAAAGTATATTGTTCATAACTATATAAAACTTAATAATTAAACATTATATATGCTAACGAAAAGTTAAAAAGTTATCAAATCTTTAACAATAATATTTAATAAAAACAATAAAATTAAATTTTATTATTAGTGTTATCTATTATTTTATGTATTTTAAAACAAAATAATATTAATTTGTATATAGAGAATGTATAAAAAAAGTTAAATTTTGTTTTTATATTATGTTTAAGTATTAAATATATATTATCATTTATGGTATTAATGAAAACAAGATAATATTATTATTGAATAATATTCATAGATTATTTTAAAATCTAAAACTTATTTTTTATTTTAATTTTAAATTAAAAATAGAAATGAATTTATAATGATATTTTTATATTAATATATTAATTTAAGAAATTTACTTTATCTATAAGTTTTTACTATTAAAATAAAAAGTTTATAGAGATAATAGCTTAATTTTATATTGTAGTTAAATTTTAAATGATTGATAAAAATTATCAATTATTTAAATATATTTGAATATAACTAAAAAATTTTTATTTAGTAATATATTTAAGAAAGAAATTTTTTATGAATGTTTTTTAAAAATAAGTTTTTTTAAAAACTTAAAATATAAGAAAAAGGTTATACTTTTTAAAATAAGTAAATCTAATTATAATCACTTATAGAAAGATTTCTATAATCTGACAAAAAAATAAATAAAAAAATCAAGATAAAAACTTATATATAAATATTAACTTTATATATTATAAATAAATATTTTAATATATTTAAATTTTATCAAAAAATTGATAGCAGTAGTTCTCATGATATGATAAAGATATCAATTCATAAATATATTTTTTTGATATGATATTTTAGTTAAAATAAATAAATGAGATTAAATTGATTACTGATCATATTTTATTTTTTTATAAAAATAATAATTATCGAAATTCTATAATAGCTAATTATATTTAATGATATGATTTTATTAACCACTGAATTAAAACATGATTTTATCATGAAATGAATATACAATTAAATTAAATTTAATATATTATTAAATTTTACATTAATAATTAATATATTCAATATAGATTATCAAAAAAATTAAATATTATAATCATGGTTATAACTATCATTAATAATTACCTATTAATTATTATAACTAGAACGTACTAATAATAAAAATAATTAGTACTTCTAAAATTAATTCTTAATAAATATAAAAATTATTATAGATTATTAACGATATTTTATTAATAATAAAATATTATTTGCCATTAGATAATTAATAAAATTTAATTATCTAATCTATATTAAAATTAGTGTTATCATTATATATGATTATAATATTTTATTAAAAATTTTGTCATTGTAATTAATATGTTTATTATTTAATTCTATTAATAATATTCTTTTAAATCTATATTAATATCAAATTTAGATATTGATGGTAAATGATATAAATTATTATTTAATCTTTTATTTAATATAGAGTTTTATGATAAAAGTTTATTTTATCTTAGAAGAAAAATTATTTGTTAAATTTCTTATATTTAGATAAAGATAGATTTAATTAAATTTCTATATATATTTTATTTATTAATAATCTAATAAGCACGAAATATTAATAGAACATAATTAATAAATTTTTTATAAAAATTAACATTTATTATAATATTTTACCTAATATAATTATATAAAACTAACTTATATAAAAAAGAAATTAAAATTATATTATTCTAATTCTATCTACCCTACATATATTCTAATACTTTATCTTAATAAAATAATAATTATTTTTTTACTCAATAGTTATTTAAAACAGATTTACTTAATTTTATTAATATATCATATGATATTTTATTTACCTTCATACAAAATTATATATGTTTATAATTCATTTAAAAACAGACTGTTTAATATAATTTATAATAGTTATTTTTCTAATAAAATTCTCTATATATAATAGCATTTATTTTATAATAATTAAAGTTTTCGATCACTACTAAAAACAAGGTTAATAAAAATTAATAAATAATATTAATTAGTTTAGATATTTAAAAGAACTGATTTTTTATATATGCATATAATTTTCTAATAAGTAAACTTTATATTATTTGGTTTGTTCTAACTTTAAAAAAACTAAGATATTATTGAAAATTTAGACGACTTTCATAAAATATGGAATTTTAATTTAATATATGAAATTAAAATTAAATTAACATATAATTATTAATTAATTATATAAAAAATTATATTTATATTTTTGTTATCTAATCAGTTTTATGATAAATACTACAATATATAAATATATAATAATTAGTATTAAAATAAAAAACACTTAGCTTTAAAGATAAAAATATTAATCTAAACTTATCGGCATGGTATGTAAATAATAATAATAAATGTCTTTCCACTTAAGAAGTTATATTATTCTATCCTAATAATATAAATATAGTATTTATTTTAATTAAACGTATTAATTAATGTATATAAAAATAGAATTTAAAATTCTAATAAATTTCAATATAAAAATAATATATAAATATTAGATTAACATTATTTCCTAAATTAATTAAAATTAATATAATATATCTATTATTAAATACTTAGATTTTCTAGTTAATTAATCATTATTATATCGTTAGTAATAGATGAAATCTATGATGATTAAGTTTTACAGAATAGAAGGATTTATATCAATGAATAAGATATATTTTAATATATTTTAAAAACAATAAGGAAATTATATAATAACTAAATTATTTATATTAAATTAAATTAAGAATGATTTAAAAAATTATTTATTAGTATGTTAATTAAAATATATTTAGTATATAATCAATATTATCCTTTAAATATCATCTATCAAATATATTTTTTTATCAAATTTATATTTTATTTTATTCTTTTATTAACTTTTATAAAAAGTTAATCATGTAATTGATTTATGTAATAAATATTATAATTAAATTATATAATTATATTATTAATCTTTGATTATTTTACATAAATTATTTAATTATTTTCGTTTTTTAACTAAAAAATTGAATTATATTAAAATATCGTAGTTAAAATTTTTTATGTTTAAATTATATCTAATAGTCATAATTAAAAATTGCATTTTTCTAAAATTAATGATTTTTAGAAAAATATTTAAAAATTTAATATATAATAATTTTCAATGAACATTAAGAATGAGGTACTTATAATTAAAAAGTTTATATTAATTAACGATTCAAATATATTTAGTTTATTAAATATATTAAATATGATCTATAAAATTGATAATAGCTATTATTAATTAATTATGCTAATAAAGTCTTTAATATTTTTTAAAAGTCAATATTAATGTATATCTTGCACATTTATTAGTTTTAAAATAATTAAATACTTAGTTTGTAATTATAATAAATCAACTTAATATATTTATTTTTTTTAAATTTAGTTAGTGATTTTTTTAAAAAATATAACTTATTTTTTATCATTTTAATATAAATTAATGCTTACTAACAATAGTTTTTCTATATATGCATATGTATTATTTTTTTCTTCTTTTATAAAATATTTAAGTTACATTATATGAATTAAGCATTATCAATAATTAACTAACGAAAATATAGAATCTTTATTTTTTTTAATTAACAGTAAATATATTTCAAATAATAGTACTATCTGATCTATTATATCATTTAGTTTTTTACTATTTATATATATTTTATATCTATGTTTTACTTTATAGTAAGGAAATTATATTTATATAAATTTATTTTTTATATATTTAAAAAAAATTATGATATGTGAATAAGTATTTAATTAAATATCACTTCCAAATTAAGGTCCTATTCTATATATCTAACATCCTAAATTAAATAATTAATATATTTTTTTAATTATATAATTTTGTTCTTAAATAAAATAAATAAGTATTATTTATTAATTATTAATTAAAAATAAATAGTATTGTTAATTAATTAGATATGTATTTATACAGAAAAAATCTTTCATAATTTATAATATAAATTTTCTATGATTATTTATTTTAAGATTTTCTATTGCGTAATACTATAAACTTAAAGTTTATATATGAAAAAGCAAATAATAATAGTATGAATATAATTTATTTTACTTTATTTCATAAAATTTTATAAACTATTTATTATAAGATATGTTATATTTTAATTTTATAAAATCATCAAATGATTTTTATATTTATCTATTTTAAAATTAAAAAGCTTAATCGATAATTAAATTTCAAATAAATTATAATATTGTATAAATTATATAAATATTAAATAGCAATATTATCATTCATCATACATTTAAATATCTATCAATTATATTTAGATTATGAGATTGTCTAACCTTAATTATATGAATGATCTTATATTAAATAATTTCTATTATAAATTTCAAAATATTAAAATCAATTATATAGTTTATAAAACTGAACTTTGTTCAATATAGTTATTTTTTCTTTTTTTTATATGTATTCGTTAAGTTATTCAAAACTATATTTATTATATATTTATTTAATAATTCTATGAGATAAGTTATTATAGGAGATAAATTTTTTATATATAAACCTATATACGTTATTATAATTATTTAGATTTTTTATATAATTTAAAATATTCTTAATATTATATCAATAATAATAAATTTATCTTTATTTTGATATGAATTACTGGTTTATCTATATTTTTTATCTTCATAGTCAATTATGTAATTGTAATAGTTAATAACTAAATTAGATTTTATATTTATATCGAATAATAATAAATTTTAACTAAGTAAATTAGTTATTTTGTTTCATATTGTTATAACTTACTATTATTGATAGATATAAGAGAAAATATCTTAATAAAATGTCTATATTATGAAAAAATATTAGCATTTTTATATGATAAAATATAGATCAAAATATTTTTATTTATATTTTTATTTGAAAAGTAAGGAAAAATTACTATTAATTTAATTTAAAATTTTTTAAACTAGTACATTGTTTTTAGATTTGATATGATTATGAATTGATTATATACTTTAATTTATGATATAATAATAGTTCAATTTCTATATAGAATATAGAAAATAATAACAAATTTTTTGTTTTAGTTTTTGATTATAATCTATCTTTAATGATATTAATATAAGTTATTTTTACTACTTCATTATCATTTATATTCTATAAATGATAATATTATCATAAAACATATAAATTTAATAATATTAAAAAAGAATTAGACTGTTTATTTTTCTATATTACTATATCTTAATATAAGTACTAAAAACTTGTAATTTTAAAATAGTTAAATAATTAGCAACAATATTTCAATATATAAACAATTTTAATATGGAAATATATTAATAAGTAGATAGATTATTTTTTATCTATGTATTTTTATTAGATAAATCCATCGATTATAAAGTTTTTTATTAAAAAATAAATAATATTTAGTATTTAAACTCCCCTGTTATCAAATGATAAGATGCTATCTATTTACTTTTATATCATAATTTATCTAATTAATATTAATCACATACAATACATTATTTCATTTTTACTATCGTTATTAAATATAATCCAGTTAATTTTTATTGATAATTATACACTTTATTAATTTATGTCTTGATATTATTATTTATAAGGATTTATAAGAAAATGTAACAATCTTATGTTCAATTATAGGTAAATTAACCGATAATAAGTTAAGTTGATATTAAAAACTATTAAGTTTACTAAATAATTTTCAATTTCTTTAATTTAATATTTATATTATTATAATTTCTTATATATTGAAAGATATTAATTTATTTATCATGTTTTGCTTTATATTTAAAATATAATAACTATTATTTATATAATGTAGATAATATCTCTTTTCATATATAATATTACATTTTCTTATGGAAAATAGGAGTTTTTATTTATTATTATTCGATAAAATGTAGATTTTAATATAAGTATTATTCTATTATTTATGATAATATATAATATTAAATTCTCTTAATTTTATTAAGAATAATATGTAATTAAATATTTATAGTATTTATGATATATAGAATTATAAACAATAATGGTTTTTATAACTAAGTTATTTATTAAGTTAATATCAAAAAATATTAACTTATTTTCATGGAGTATTTTCTATATCTTAATAAATTTAATTAATTGATTTTAAAAAATATAGATAAATTAAATTTATTAGTGCATTTTATTACAATAATTTCTTTATTATTGGATAAATTCAATAGAATATTATTAATATTTTACTTATAAAATCTTTTTTAACATTTTCAAATATTCTAATTTTATTAAAATAAAATTAGAATATTTTTTAAAGTTGTATTTAATATATGAAAGTTAATTAAAACATTAAATTTTTTATTCTTAAAGTGATATAAAATAAAAATAATTTTATCATTGTATATTAATTGAATTAAGCAATTGATACGATAATAAAAGATATTGATCTTACTATAATAAAAAAATTATATTATCGATATCTATAAGAATTTTTTTATATTTATAAATGGTATATTAATTAATATTAATAATTTTGATAAAACATATTAAATATTTTAAATAAACTTAGTTCGCATCAATAATAATATTATTTGGTATTTTATTTTAATTATAATCTCTTTTTATTATAATTTATTTTTAATATATTCACTAAATTAACATTTAAAAAAATTGTCTCATCAGAAAATTATTTTTGATTTTATATCTATAGATTAACTTTATATAATATTTTTATTTCACCAAGCTTATCTTAAAAAACCATTAAAATTAATTTTCTTAACGAAGACATTATTATAATTATTTTGTAATTTTTATTATTTTATTTTCTTATTTTAAAATTAGTATTAATAACTTTAATTTTAATATTAAATAAATAGTTAATGTTTTAATTTTTTATATAGATACCTGATATACAACATCATATAGTAAAGAAATTTTCTATATTTTCTATATAGTTTATTTGACAATAACTTATTAGTTAAGAATATATGTAAAATAATTACAACACAAAATCTTAAGTTTTTTATAGTAAAAAATAATTTTATTAGAAAAATATTATCTTATTTATTTTTGATTTTTTGGATGTAAATATTAATTTATTTAGATTATTAATACGTTTTTTTAATCTTTATAATAAAAATATTTAAGTATATTTAAATTTTTACTTTGTAAAGATCTTTATAATAATTAAATTTAAATTAGATTTTAAAATCAGTGAATTTTGAGAAATTTTCTTATCTTATCTTAATTTTATATATATTTTATTCAAACTATTTATTGTATATTTGCTCGACTTAAATTACTACTAGAAATAGTGTTTATTTAAAACATATTTTTTATATATCAAATAATTATAGTTAATTATAACTATCACTAATTAAATCTTTTTCTACTATGTTTTAATGGAAAATAGAATTATTAAAAAATAAATTATTGATTTATTAATATTTATATTAACATCAAATAATAACTTATAATAATATAAATGATACTGTCATTAATCGATATTAATACTTAAAAAATTTTTAAAAACCAAATAATTAATATTTTAAAGAATTGTTTATTAAAGATTTATATTTTATACTTAAAAATAATTTCATTTTTCTTCTAAAGCATATGTTAAAATAATAATTCATTTGTATATTTTATATAAAATACTTTATTAACCTAAATTATATTATTATATAAATGATCTAATTGTATTTTCTTCATATTAAAGAAATTCTTCTTTATCGAATTAAGTTAACTTAATTTATTTTTAATAGTCGCTTTTATGTAATAAAATAATTAAATTATTATTTTCATAAAATTATTAAAATAATTAAGAAATCTAATTAATTAAACATAAAAATAGAAATTTTTTATCAATTTTATTAGTAATTATAGAATTAAATATTTTCTATTTAAATATTTTAAAATATATCTTAGTCATAATTATTATGATTTAATTTTATATAATAATTATAATTATTGACTTTTTATTTATCTCACATATTTATATACATATTTTAGTTGAATTAAATTTAATTTTTTTCTTTTCTGTTAGTTAATGATAAATTTCATTAAATTAGCTAATATTTTTTTGACAGAATTAATTATATTCCGTGTCTATTTATTATATTAGTATTAATCAGTTTTTACGAAAATAAATATTTATTAAATTTTTAGATAAATACTCTCTTATACCTCTAGATAATAGATTATTTTTATTTTAAGTATTAATCTTAAGTAAGCGAAAAATTATTTTTTAACTTCTATCTTATAATATTTTATTCTTCGTTCATATAAGTTTATAATTATAAAGAGACAAGTTTACTAAATGTATTAATTTAAGTTAATATTATTTATTAAATATTTGTTTACTTAATTTTAATTAGTTGGTTTTAAAATATGGTTTTATTTCTTATTCATCATCTCATTATTTTATGAAGTTATCATTCTCTGGCTTATTTAATATTTTATTTATAATATTTAGTTAATAATTTTATTATATTTAATTTTTATTATCTTATTTTACTTGTTTTAATAATATCTTTATATACATTGTTAATGGTAAGTGTTGATATTACTTTATAAATATTTCTGATATAAATAAAATTTATATTAATAAAATTAATTTATTATAAATTAATTTATTGATCATTAAGTGTTTTTGTATTTATATCATAATATCTATTCTTAAAATATTTATTAAGTATATTCAATTTATTCAATAAAATGAAGATGAAATTATCAATATATTATAAATTAAGCTTTTATATTATTCATTTGGTAATTTAATATGATTAATCGATTTTTATTATTAAATTTTAATATAACTTAACTAATATTTTCTAAATAAATACTTTAGCATTTATTAACTTAATATGAAATAATTTATTATTGGTTATTATTTCATTAAAGTAGCTTATATTTATTCAAAATAGCTAAAACAATTTCAATAATTATTAAGTTAAAAGAATATTTAACATTATAGTAATTATCAATTATTCAATAATTATTTTGATTAAAGCGTTTTTTAGATATTTTCAAAGTTATTTAGAATTTTTAAACTTTAAAAAAAATAAATTTTATTATATATGTTATATTTGATGATATAAAATAAATTTTTGTTCAATTTTCATTTTGTTTATAAATATTTTCTTAAATATATTAGCATTTAAATAGATATCTTTTATTAAAGCATTCAAATAAATACATTAAAATAGATTATTTTAAGAAATAAATGACAGTCCTAGAAGGCATGGAAATAAACATAGTTAAAATTTCTTAAATTATTTAATTTCTCAATATAATACTATTTAGTATAAAATATTTTTTAATAAAAAAAATAAGAAAATTAATAATAAATATAATCAGTTTATGACATTAAATTATCTATTTAAATATAGATTATAACTATTTTAATTAAAATGTTTATCTATAAAATAACTAAATCATACCGAATTCTATATATTATAGAGTTATTTAAAATATAAATAAAGATAAGAAAAATAAGTAAAAATTCAAAATATAAAATTAATTTATTAGTTAAAAAAATAAATTAAAATTCAATGTTATATTGATATTTTCTTGATAAATATTATATATATTTTATTTAAAAAAGATATAATATTATAAAATATTATAAATAAAAATAAATTGTATTTTAAAAAAATAATCCTCTATAAAATAGAGAAAAGTTAGTTTAATTATTCGATAATTTATTTAATTCACTATTTTAAATTTATGTATAATATTTAATATTTCCGTGTTTTAGTTATAAAAAAAATTATTTTGAAAAGTAAAACATTATATTTTTTTATAAACTGATTGTTCATTATACTTATGAAAAACAATATACTTAATGCATTAGTAATAAATTAGTAATAAATAAAAAATATTCTATTTTATATAACTTTTATTACAAATAAATTATCGATTTACTTATTATAATTCAATATTTTTTACCATTCTATTTATATAGAGAAATTATTAAATAATTTTATATAAGATCGCATATTATAAATATTTTATGATTTTTCTATTTGTTGATACTGTATTTAATGTATAAATTATATTTAATATTTATTAAATTATAAAAAGTTATCTAAATAAATATTCTAAGTATGATAATAATAGTAGTCACTTCTCATATTTAATTTATTGAAATCATGATGCCCGAAGGCGGAATTGAACCACCGACACAAGGATTTTCAGTCCTCTGCTCTACCGACTGAGCTATTCGGGCAAATAAAATATATTAAATCTGATTATAATATTTTCGTCAATTAAAATTAATACAATAAACTTTATAGTATTTATTTTCTAAGAAATTAAATAATGAAATAAGTATATATAATAATAAATATTATTTTATTTTTTTAATAATTAAATGATATATATTATTAATATGAATATATTAATTGAATAATCAGAAATTCTATTAATGATAATTTTTATTTAAATTATTAAATTTAATTAAATATTTACGTGATTGAAATGAAGGATGTTTAGTTATTAATTTTTGATAAACATCATCTGGTTTCATTTTATTAATTATTTTTAATGCTAGTTTTTTATTCTTATGAAACACTCTTAGTACACTATTAGCTCCACTATTATAAGCTACAATACTAGCATAGCGAAGCGATATAATATTAGTAATATCACTTAGATAAGTTTTTTGTAATAATGATAAATAAGCTGTTCCAACATCAATATTATTAACAGGGTTAAATAAATAATTGCGACTTGGTTTTCCATATTTACCTTTAGTTCGAAAAACATCTTTACCTGAAGTATTTTGCATAATTTGCATTAAACCCAAAGCATTGGAATGACTTACAGCATAAGGATTAAAATTAGATTCTATTTGTATAATTGCTATTATCAATGATTCATCAACGTTATATTTTTTTGATGCCTGACGAATATATGGTAAATATTTATAAATACGTTTATTAAGGTGATTTTGAATTAATTGAATAGTAATTGACCAAATAATATTTAATCCTGATTTACGTCGCTGTAATTTATTTTCTAATAAATAATCAGCAAATTTAGTTGCTCGCCATTTCCAACGAATTGGTTGATTTGTATGATCAAGTACTTGTCCATATAAAAATGGTTTTTTATTTATTTTAAAATCATCAATGCTTGAATATAGGTTCATAGACCATTGATTATCATCCATCAATAAAGTATTAATAATTGCTTTTTTTAAATGCTCTTTTAATGCTATGTTAGCGATAGTTTCAATTATTATTCTACCACTATAAAAATTAATATAACTACGTGTTTTATATTGATCAATATATTTAATATAATATACTGGTCCAGTTAATAGAACTTCTTTGTTTCCCCAAATATCTTCGATATTATGAACAAATTGTTGAATTAAGATATCTAATGCATTAGTATCTTTAATGTTTTCAGAATAAAAAAAATCTTTTTTATTAGAACAAGATATTAAAAATTTAGTAATAATAATGAGTAGTAGTACCTTTTTCATGTTATTTTAATTTATTAAATAAAATAATCAGAATAATAAATATTCATAATATGAGGATAGATAATAATTATTTTTTAGATGATATTGTTATGAATTAAAAGTTTTTAAAGAATTTTTATTCTTTAAATAAGAATTTAACCATCTCTTCTTCAAGAAGTTTTCTATCTTGATAATTCATTGTACTAAGTTTTTTTTCATTAATTAATATTGTTTGTTTTTTGATCCATTGTCTCCAAGCTTCTTTTGATATTTGATTAAAAATTCGTTTTCCTATATCACCAGGATAAACCTGAAAATCTAAACCTTCGGCTTCTCGCTGCAAACAAGTGCAAAAAATAGTTTTGTTCATTAAATATTATCCTTATAATAGAAAATTATTTTTTTAAATTGTTTTAAAAAAATTTTAACTGGTAATTGATGATGTTAATCCTATTTTTATATTTTTATTTTAAATGATAACAAAGCTTTTTTATTCATATAAACGAAAATTCATTAATATTATAATATAAATTAGTACAATATATAAATTAAAATTGATGAAAATATGATAAAATCCAATAAATTATTCTATTTTATCATATTTAATATTTGAATTATTAAGACACTTTGTTTAGCTAACTAAATGTATTAAATCATGAAAAATAAATAATAATTCACATAAATAGCAGAAGAATATTTGTTTCTCTAACTAAATTAATTTCTTATGTTGCAAGATAAAAAATAATTATTTTTATAAAGAATTTGTTGTTTTGTTTTTTTTATTATAAAATTTTGACAATAATTATTTACAAAAATAACAAATTTTTTGTAACTTATAGAGTATATATTTGGTATAAGATAATAAATATATACAATATAAATTTATAATCGCTTAATTAAAATGTTGAGTATTGTTAATACGGATTAATAGAGTACTAATAACTAAATAGTTAATCTTCAATTTTTTGCTTAATTAAACATTAATTACATAGTAATTATTAAGAATGTATTTTATATCATTATCTATAATATAAAAATATTAATTTTTTGATAATGGTGAAATACAGAAAGTAGTAAAGCGTTTGATTTAAAGAAGTAAAACATTTTCTTCAAATTTATTTGGAAAATAGACATCATATTTTGTGATAATTTATTGAGATTATTTATGTAAATTGCATATTATCGTCTAATAACTTAGACAACATACAAAATAAGATACTAGGATTTTATCTTTTAAAGTATTATCTAAAGAAGTCTTATTAAAATAACTATTAATAAATTTTTCAAAATAAGCAGTAACTGTTATAACATGTATTCGATGAATAATTACTTCAGATAACTAAATATAATAGATTAATTTTTCTTGTTGCTACAGAAGAGTTTTACGTCCATAATAATAATATCAATTACGCATATCATGAGAAAATTATAATTTATTAATACAAATTTTTTAAATATTTAATAAAATATATATTAATGTGAATAATAGGATTATTGATTTTTAATCGCCTCTAATAAAGCTAGTAAAAAATATATATTTACTCATTAATTAAGTAATATAATCATTAATTCTGTTTTTTATTTTTTTCTAATAAAGTAATGCTTTTACTAGAAATTTTATATCTTTATATAATTATAAAATTAACTATTATTATTAATAATATTAATTTATAAAATAATATCAATATTTATTATAAAAAATCTTTTATTCTTGAAATTAACGAATATATAAAAGTAATATCTCGTATTAATAGTTTCACGTAAATAGTTAATGAAAATTAATTTATTATCAAAATATAATAGAAATATTATGGCATACAATAATTATAAATTAATTTTGTCTTAACAATATTAATCCTAGTAATTTATTACTTAACAATAAATCTTTTGGTAATCAATCTAAAAATTAGATTTTGTAAAACAAAAAAGTTAAAAATTATCATAGTATAAAAATGATTTAAAAATTTTTGGTATTGTAGTATATATACCTAGAATCCTTGTTTATTTAATGGTAGTTATATAATCTTATATAAATAATTTAATAATTATATATAATTATTAAATTTGAGTATTTAAAACAAATATTATCGGCTAATTATTTTAAATCTAAAACAATTTTTCTTTATTTATGATCAATATAAAAAATCACAGAATAAACGTTAAATCTTATAGAAATACTTTAGTAAGATTATTTTAAATAAATTAAAATTAAGATGTGTATTTTATATATATTAATAGAACTATCTATCTTATGAAAAAATATATTGAATATAGTGTATAAAACTAATGATTATTGAGATTATCAATAATAAACATTATTATGTTACATATTTTTACAATAAATAATTAAATTTGAGAGCGTGATAAAACAATTAGGTTTTAAAGTGGTTTTTATTTTACAATTAAATATATATAAGATATTTTTTTTAAATAACGAAACTATTATATATAATTAGATATTTTTATGATAAATATTAAGAGGTTTTTAGTATATTAATATTTTCATATAGTAATAATTTTTATTAAAATTGATAATATTTAAAGAAAAATAAATTTCTTTAGAAGAAAAATAAAATATTAATAATAATTTGAATAGATATTTAATTATTTATTTCATTTTAATAAAAATGAAATAAGTAATTAAATATAATATAAAAATATATATCTTTTAAAATTTAAATATTTTTAATAAATAAGTTTTAATTTTAAAATATGATTTCTAATTAATATTAGGAACATATATAAATTCATTTTAAATTATCAACTTATGAGTTTATAAAGAAATTTTATCTATTTTATATATAAAATATTATTTTTTATTTTTAATAAATATTTTTTAATTTTTATTGAAAATAAATATTTATTCTTATATAAAAAATAATATTGAATATAATACAATCAGTTTAAATAAATTATATTTATAAAATATTAGATACTTTATATTTATAAAATTTTAAAATTAATTAAAATATTTAAATTAATTATTAAATAATTTTTAAGTATGAATAAAATAGATAAAAATTAATATAATAAATAAGTTATAATTTTTTATTATAAATAATAAAAAGATAAAACTTCACTAAATAACATTAAATATATGAAAATTTTAAATAGATTAATCTTTAATATATCAATTATAGATATTTTATTATCTATATATTTTATAAAAAAAAGTCAAGAAAGTAAAAAAATTATAACTTTAATATTAAAAAATAAATAATTATACTTATTTTAACTATCAAAGAAAAAATATTTTGAAGGAATACACATATATAGTATTTATCAAATTAGTTTTTATATTAATTAAATTTATATTAATTATGACTTTTATCTAGAAAATAAATTTAATATTATAGTTAATAAAATAAATATAATAATAATTATTTTTATTAATTCATTTATATAATTAAAGATAATATCTGTATATTAATAAATATTTTTAACATTAAAGTTATTATTACTATAAGATTATAAATCTTGATTTATTTTATCTAACAACAAATATTAGAGTTTATTTTATTCTTTTATTCAAATATAAGGTTATTAATTATAATAAATAAATAATTATGTGATTATATAAATAAATTATTATTAATTATAATAACATTATATAATAATCTTAAAATAATATTAAATATAGATTTTAAAACTTATTTTTATTGTTATTTTATATAGAATGAATTTTCCTAAATTAGTTTAATTTTTTAATTATTCAACTAAAAATATATTTTATTTTTATTTAAAGATAAAATATATTTTTAGTTGAATATGATAAATTAATATAATTAATGTGATTTATAGTATATATGGATAATTTTTAAAATTTATTTTTTATATTTATTATCATAGTAAATTAAAGTAGATGAAAAATTATTTATGATCTACTTGATCTCTTCTTAGAATCCTTGTATTTTTTCTTAATTAGAAAATAAGAAACTTTTTATTTATTTTACTATAATAATTATTATCTAAATAAATAAATTATGGTTTTAATATAGTTTTAAAATATATAGTAAGAAATTATAGAAAAATATTTTGTGTATTATTGTTAATATTTTATATATTATATTAATATAAAATTTCTTTTGTTTTAAAATAAATAAATTTTTATAATATAAAAGATTATATTAACCATTATTTAAATAACATTAATAAATAATTTAAGTATAATCGATAATTTTTAGATCATATTTAACGATAAATCTAGATGTGATAACAAAATATTGTTTATTATCAACTATAAATATAAGAAAATAAGCTATTTATTATAAAATTTAAAATTAATAATTAATTATTATAAAATAACATAAAAGAAAAAATATTTTAAGATTAATTAATCTTAAAATATAGTTTATTCAGTAAATATATAGAGTAGTCAATATAGAAAACATTAAAATATTTTATATATAATTTAAAAAATAAAATTATATAAAATTATAAAATATTAAATTAATAATCTTCTTTTAATAATAATATAAGTGAAAATTAATAAACTCATATTAATGATTAATATATAAAAATTTAGTTTTAACACTAATAAAAATAAATTTTTAAAATATATATTAGTTGTATTTAATTAAACTAGGATTAAAATTTAAAAACGAAGATTATTTTTATAATTTAATTAATAGTATTTATCATAAATACTTAATATTGAGTATTTTATATTAATTTATTGAAGTAAATTAAATCAGTTTTAACTATATATATTATTTATAATACTTGATTAAAATTAAGAATTATTAAATTGAATATTTAATTTATTATTAAGTTAATTAAGTTTAATTAAATTAATAATTAAACTTAATTAAAAATTTATTCATTATCGTTTAATATATTAGTAAAATTTAAACATGATATTTTTCTTTATAAATTTTATTAGATTTTTAATAAAATAAAATATTTAATTTTATTAATTTTCATAATTATTAATTTATTCAATAAAATTATATCATATATTTATATTATTGTTTTTAATAAATTATAATAATTTATTAAAAACAATAATATTTAATTTATTAAATAAATTAGTTTTGATGATAATCGATTTTAATGTAAAATTAAGTTATAATCATAATATTTAATTGATAATTTCAATACATAAATATTTATTTAATAAAATTA
The DNA here is from genome assembly GCA_052401645.1 of Arsenophonus sp. GTDB lineage: Bacteria > Pseudomonadota > Gammaproteobacteria > Enterobacterales > Enterobacteriaceae > Arsenophonus. The sequence goes on along the minus strand of CP198939.1, from coordinate 1,867,522 downwards.
AAATAATAAAATAATAAGAATATAATTCATCTATAAAATATTCAATTAAGTAAAAATCAAAATTTAAATTTTAATAAAATTAATAAAAATAATATTTTAAATACAAAATAATTAAAGTAAAAATATTATGTTGAATTATATTATTAAATAATGTTAAACATTCTTAAAATAAGAGAAAATAGTAAGAATATAATTAGATAATATATTAAACTTATCATTTAATATTTCAGATAATACTTCTTTATTAATAGTAATTATTAAAATTTTAACAATTAATTTATTTTAATTAAATCTGAAAATACAATTGTATTTTAGAATTAAATTTTATTTTTCTATATTTTAAAATTCATTTGAAATAATATTCACTATATTTGATGAAATATATGTAATCAAAGTTATTTATATTAATCAATAATACATCTCTAATTTTATAGATAATTTAATATATGTTATAAACATCGTGTAATTTTAATATTTTAGACTATTATTAGCAAATTAGTTATTTAAGTTAAATTTACACTAATACGAAGATTTAACATAACTAAATATTTTATATATTAGTATCAATTATTATTAAATATTTTTTCATTAATAAAATATCAATTATATTACGCAGTAGCTAGATTATAGAAATTTATATTAACAAAAAAAATGCTATTTATTTAACTCTTAATTAATAGCAAGAAATATTAATCAGAGATAAATATATTACTTACTATAAATTAAATAATAAATTATTTGTTTGAATAATTAAATAGATAAAATCTGATAAAATCAGAATTAAAACTATATGAGTTCAATACTATTTGACATAGAAAGACATTTAATAGATATACTATTATATCCATAATATTTTATCTCATTTAATAAATATTTATAAATATAAAAATTTTATAATCAAATATATTTTTTATCATCATTTATAATTTTAGGTAAAAAAAATGAGGATTAACAGCATTAAAATTTACTTATACTATTGCTTTAATACAGAATCTTATAAGTATTTTTTATAAAAATATCATTATATAAAAATGTATTATTTCAGTAAGAAATAAATATGTTTTTACTTATAGAAAATAAAAATACTTTTAATTTTAAATTATTATTTTGATAAAAATATCAAATTTAAAATTAATTAGTAAATTTGTTATATAATAGTTTGAAAACCTATAAATAATTATTCTTTTAATGCATTTTAATTAAAAATCACAAAAATGATATTTTATAGCAATAATGAAAATATAGATTAAATAAATATAATTTAAATATTAATTAAAATCTAAATGTCATTTTAATTATTATTAAATCATGAAAAGTGATTTTTATATTTCAGTTAATTTACATTCATTAAATTTTAGTTTTTATAAAATTTGATTATAAGAAAGAAAATCATTGTTATCTTTTAAATTTATAAATAAAAAAAATAATCAGTTTAATATCTATAATATATAGTGATATGTAATTAATAAAATTATGAAATTATAAATAAATATTTATAATTAAGTTTTAACTTATTTATTTATTATAAATGATAATTTAATATTGTATGATAATTTATCTGATTTTTATCATATGTATTTTATTGGCAAATTGAATTGAATGAATATTAAAAATATCTTTAATTTCAAATTAATGAAGATATATTTAAATTATCTATAAATAATAAAACTAAATTAGAAATTAATGCTATATAAAATTAAATTTTTTAATATTTAATTTTTATTTAAAATTTAAATGTTTTTCTGAGATAAATGACAATAGATTTAGTTAAAGAACTAATATATAAGTTAGATATTATAATACTTTGAAAATATATTTATATTTGTCGTGAAACTTTCATTTTATAGTATTTTTTTTATAGAATTTGCTTTGATTTACATCAAATAACCAGTTGAATATAGTATGGTGCTAATAGATGGATCAATAAATATTAAAATATTTAGACGTAGATAATTTAAAGCAATTAAGATTAACATCGCTATTATAGCTGAAAAATCTAATCCATTTATAGAAGGAATTATTCGACGAATAGGAGAGATTATAGGTTCAGTTAATTGTATAAGGGCATAATCAATAGGATTATGCCATTTAGTTATCCAGTTAAGAATAGATCTAATTAATAACAGCCAAAAAAATAATTCACCTAAATAAGATAATAATTGAATAAAACTAATTGGTAATAATGTTAAACTAATTAAAGTAATTGTATTTGTTATTAGTATAACAAAAAAAATATTACTTATAGTGAGTATATAAGCAACCAATAAAGATATAATATCAATATTACCAACAGTAGGAATAAGACATCGCAATGGTTCTATGATTGATTTAGTAGCTTTGATCACAAATTGCGAAAATGGATTATAAAAATCAGCTTTAACATATTGCATCAAAACTCTTAGCAATAAAATAATAATATATAATTGAATAATAGTTGGTATAATAAAAGTTAAAAATTGCATTTAATTATCCTAAATGGATTAAAATTATTTTCTATTTCTTTAGCATGAAAAGTTTCTTTATATACTACTTTAGTGATGATTTTAAGTAAATTAGCTTTATAAAACTGCTCTAAAAGCTTTAACTATAATCTTTCTTTTTTTATAACTCACTTTGTTCTCTTGACATTATAAAAGGAATATCTAATTTGTTTACAAACAAAATAGAAGAACATTTAAAAGTATATATAATTAACTCTTTTGATGTTTTACTATAAAAATCGAGTCTGTTCTGCATCTTGTTGCATCAATTCTATGAATGAGAAAAAAAGCGCTGATATACTAGAAGTGATGCTAATCATATCATTAATTACAGCCTTATGGTTAATAAAAAAGATTTTTTAGATATTTCCAATGAGTTCTGTAGTAAAAATTAGATCATTTTTTGATACTGAATTACTAGCATATAAGATATTAGTACTTTGGAAAATTGCAGATAGAATATTTAGTATAACGAATACTAAATTTATTATATTAGGTAAAAGATATGGTTGATAATGTTTTATAGTTGAACACTTAAAGCAATTATTAAAATTATTTTTTTGTCAAAATTAGTATGTTTTTTAACTGTTGGCAAACAACTTTTATATGTTTAGATTTAATGGTAAGAATAATAATATATGTATATTTGTTTACATCAATATTATTGTTTTTTCTTCTATAATATATTTTTTAAGTTATTTGCGATTTCTATTAGTAAGTGAAAATATAGTAATATGATTTGCCGAATATCCAGATGAAATCAATCCTGAAATAATTGTAAAAGCAATATTTGCAGATAAAATAAATGTATTTTTTGCTATTTCACTAAATTATTCCTTTCTTATCTTATTAATTTTAGAGTTAATTAATTATCGTGAACCAAAAATAGCTGTGCCAATTCTAATTAATGTTGAACCATAAGCAATTGTAATATTAAAATCAGCACTCATGCCAATTGAAAGTGTATCAATGTCTTTATATTTTTTTTTTAATTGATTGAATAAATCTTCCATGCGACTATAAATTAATATTTGTTGATTTGGTTCATTATTTTGTGCTGGAATTGCCATTAATCCACGTAGTTTTAAGTTTGGTAAAACTACAATTTCACTTGCTAATTTATCTAAATCTTTTTCTGTAATACCTGATTTATTTATATCATTGCTAATATTAATCTGAATAAGTACATTTAATGGAGATTTATTTAAAGGTCTTTGGTTATTTAATCGTTCTGCTATTTTGAATCTATCAATCGTATGACACCAGTCGAAATATTTAGCTATCAATCGACTTTTATTAGTCTGCAAAACACCTATAAAGTGCCATGTTAAATTTTGTATATTACTGAAATATTCAATTTTTCTTATCCCTTCTTGAAGATAATTTTCACCAAATTGATATTGACCAGAATCAATCGCATCTTGAATTTCACAATATGATTTATTTTTGCTAACTGCAAGTAGTGTGATATCTTCTGGAAATCGATGATATTTATTTGCTGTTTGTATGATACTGTTTTTGACATCAATAAGATTTTGCTTGATTTTATTCATAAAAATTAGATTTTTAAATAAAAATAAATTAGGATAAAAGAATAATTTCTTTATTAAGTCTATGATTAATATCAGTTCATAGTGATTATTGTAATTAAGTGTGTTAGTTAAACCAACTCTCTAAAATAATGAGAGCAGAAATAGAATCAATTTTACTTTTATTTAAAGCACGATAACTATATTGATTAAATAGTTGCGACCTCGCTTCTATTGTTGTTAATCGTTCATCGTGTAATATAACTTTAATATTAAATCTACTATGCAAACGATTAGCAAATTTAACTGCCTGATTACTTATTGGTTGTTCTGTTCCATCCATATTGAGAGGGAATCCAACAATAGCCATTTGAGGTTGCCATTCTTGTAATATTTTTTTAATTTCTAACCAGTTTGGTTTACCATATTTTGATTTTATTGCAGTTAAAGGATAGGCAGTTGCTGTAATTTTTTGTCCAATAGCAATACCAATACTTTGTGTACCAAAATCAAAAGCTATAATTATTTTATTTGTCATTATAAATGACATATTTGATTTAAAATATAAATTTTAGTTATAAAAATAGTTTATATTTATTGTTAAAATAAGAATTTGAAGACAAAATAACTATTTAGTTAATCATCTTTTTTTACATAATTATCTTATATTATTTATTTACTTATACTTTGTTTAAAACTTTAGTGATTTTATATAATAACTTTTTTATATTATAAAAAACATTCAAACTTTTTAGAATCTTTTTTAATGCTATTAACATAATTTCATCAGAAGACTTTAAGTTGGCAATAAAAAATTATTATTATTAATAAATAATAAAAATAACAAGTTTTTTATAATATAAAATTAAGTTACTAAAATGATTTACTTAATTTATTTATATAATCATTTTTGCTATTTTAATAAATAACTTATTAACTATTAATGTATTATAATTAACATAATCTTTATTGTACTTATAAATATAAGAATACGAATTTTTTTAAAAAAAATCTAGTAATATTGGTATATTGATGAAAATAATTTCAAAATAATTTTTATTATTATAATAGTAAAATAAATATCATTTAGTCTTATTATCAGGTTAATCAAAAACCAAAGTTATTGGTAGTTTTATCATCTAGCACTAGTACTAAGTAGTTTTTCTATTGCATTAAATAACATACTAGTAATTGATATATCTGAAAATGCTTTTTCTATTTCACGTATACAAGTAGGACTTGTCACGTTAATTTCAGTTAAGTGATCACCAATAATATCTAAACCAACAAAAATTAATCCTTTTTCTTTTAATATAGGTGCAACTGTTTTAGCAATTTTCCAATCATTTATTGTTAAAGGTCTTGCTTCTCCGTATCCACCAGCAGATAAATTTCCTCGTGTTTCACCTTTAGCTGGAATTCGAGCTAGGCAATAAGGAACTGGTTTACCATCAATAACTAACACTCGTTTGTCACCTTCTTTGATAGAAGGTAAATAATTTTGAGCCATACAGAAATACTGTCCATGTTTCGTTAACGTTTCAATAATAGCACTAACATTAGGATCAGTTTTTGTTAAACGAAAAATAGATGCACCACCCATTTGATTTAATGGCTTAAATATTACATCGCCATATTTTTTATGAAATTCACGCAATTTTTTATTATTTCTAGTTACTAGCGTGTTAGGAGTTAATTTATTAAACCATGTTGTAAATAATTTTTCATTACAATCTCTCAGGCTTTGAGGTTTATTGATAATTAAACTACCAGCTTGTTCTGCTATTTCAAGAATATAAGTAGCATAAATATATTCAGTATTAAATGGAGGATCTTTGCGCATTAAAATAACGTTAAGTTTTTTTAAAGGAATATCTTGTTCGACGTCAAATTTATACCATTGCATAGTATCTTGTTTAATTTTGATTAATTTTCTAGTATGGCCATATGCTTCTCCTTCTAATAAATATAGGTCTCCTATTTCCATATAATAAATTTCATATTTACGACGTTGAGCTTCTAATAGCATAGCAAAACTACTATCTTTCTTAATTTTTATAGTTGAAATTGGATCCATGACAATACCTAATTTAATCATTTTATCTCCTTATCAAAATTGCTAAAACAAATTTATAATAATATAATTATAGTTAATATAGTTATTTCTATTTTTAAGTATCAATTCTCTTAGTAGTAGATATTTAGGATACTATTTAATTAATAATTAATTGTTATCATAATTTTAGTTAAAATAAATTAACTTTATTAAATTAGTAAATAAATAAAGCGAGACAATTTATATTTAATTATATTTAACAATAAATATTAATACTTAAATGTATCATCTTTCTTCTTATATTAAATTTAAATAGCTATTGTTAAACAAATTAAGAAAATTTTAATTTTCCTTATATGCTTTTTAAGCATAAATAAGTGCTATTTTATCATTGTTATTATTTTTACTAAATAATGTAAAACTTAATTTAACATTAAACAGTTTAAATAAAAATAATATAATCTTCGTTATGGTAAAGTTTATTATTTTTTTTGAAAAATAAATTTTATTTTCTTATAAAATAACTTATTTGAATTAAGAGATTTAAAGTTGTTTCTTTATTTATGATAATTAAATGCTTAACTAAATTTTTTATTTTTTCAAAAAATATATTAAATATTTTAATATATGAAAATATAATTATTATTAATTAATTAAATTGTTAATTTATATAACTATTTGAAGGTTTAATAAACTTAATTATCAGTAATTATTTTAATTATTTTATTTTATTATAATTTACATTATCATAGATAATGTTTTAAAAGAAGATAATCAGCTTTTTCATAGAAGATTATATGCTTATAAATTTTATCCATAATAAATTAGATTATAATTAATTTATGATTAATAAGATAATAAAATTATTTATAAATTATTATTTTTAATATTAATATTGAAGGCACTAAACAAACAATAGTATTATTTCAAGATGAAATATTAATATAATTAAGTACTTAATAATTTTTTATTTATTAATAATTTAATTATGTCTTATAAAAATATTTTTATTATTTTAAATGATTTATTAGTTAGTTATTGCAACTTTAATATATTAATAATTAATAATTAAGATTAATATCTTAAAGATATCTGTTATTTTATGCTTTCTAATATTATATTTTATAATCATAGATTTAAATCATATGATTAAATAAATTTATTATTTCCCTAATTTAATGAATTATCAATTTTATTTATTATAAAATTGATTAATTTCAAAAATTATTAAATTATTTATTAGTTCTATTAATATTTATTTTATACTGTAAAATTTCATAGAATTATTATTATATATTTATATAAATAATCTAATCTATTATTTATATTTTATTTTTTATAAAAAATAAAATACGAACGGAATAATATTATTTTTTATAAATAAATAACTAAAGATATTATTTAATGTTAATTAATAAACTTTATTATTTTTCTTTGTTGTTAATTTTATTAAATAAAATTTAATTAAAATTAAAATTAAATTTTATTTAATATTTTACCTTATCATATTCTTGAATATGATATTTGTATTAAATCGTATGATTAATTTATTAATCAAGAATCATAGTAATATGATATCTATTCTAGAAATTTTTTTAGACGAAAATCTTTAAATTTTAAATTAGTAAAATATAATTAAATTAGATTAATTTATCTTATTTTATTTAAATCTATTTAAATTTATTAAAAAAATAAAATGAATAATATTCAAGATCAAGATCTTATTTAATAAAGATTAAAATAATAATATATAATTAAATTAATAAAGGATTTATTTCAATAGTTTAAATTTATTTAAGATTAAATTTAAGTAATTATTAACTAATTTTTTTATAGAAACTTATAAATAATTTTTTATCATAATTATAGAATATTGAAAATTTAATATATATTTTCTTATATATTATTATAAAGTGAATATCTATTTAAATTTATTATTAAATATATGTTATATCAAATATTTAATATAAAAAAATAAAAATAATTATCATAACAATATGAATCTAATTACAACTCTAAAATAGAATAATTTAATATAATACAATTGTTTATTAGTTTATTTATTATTAATAATAAATAATTATTTAAATAATTATTTATTCAGAAAAAAACTATTCTAATTTCAATAAAATATCTTTATTGTTAATTTTACTATTATTAATATAATATAATGTTTTACTAAATTTTAACATTAATAATTTTTATTAATTTAACGTTGAAACAATCATTAATTATATAAAGTAATAAATTTAATATTATGAAATTTTATCAAAATATTTTAAAATAATTAACATTAAATATTACTATAAATATTATAGATAGTAATCTATTTATCAAATTTTAATGAAAATTAATACTAATAATCTATTATTTTAGTTGGGTAATGATATATTACCAACTTGATAAAATTAAGTTTAGTTTTTATATTTTAAATTGTTAATTTTAATTTTTTAATGAAAATATATTTTATAACTAAACATAGAAAGTATTGGAATTATAATATAAAGTCATTAATAAATATTTTCTCAAAAATTCTTTTAATCAATTTAATCTTTTATTAGATTCTTAAATATTTAATTGAATAATTGAAGATTATTTTAAATTTAAGTATTATTATTAGAATTATTAATATTTTTATTTGTTGTTTTGCATTGTTAAAAATAAATATTTTAGATAAAAATATAAATTAATAGTGCTTTAAGATATAATATTTATATGAGATATAATAAGTTATAACATTTTAAATATATATATTTTAATTTTGAGTTTCAGATATAAATATTTTTGCTTTGTGAATAATACCTCTATTTTATAATTTTATTAGTAAATGTTAAGACATATCATAATTTTATTTTTTCATTTTTTTCTTCTTATAACTATTAATTATTTTTGATAATTACTAATATTTTTGAATTATAAAAATATTAGAAATAATCTATAGTCAATATTAATAATCTAAATTATTATCATTAATATAAATTAGTGTTAGTTTTATATGATAAAATAATCTATTTACATTAATTTTTTTAAAAATTAAATATCGATAAGGATTAATTTATAATTACAATTGATAGTTCTGGTAAAAAATAGAAAAAAATGCCTTTACTTAAATTGATGTATATTGATATTTTTAAATAAATTATTTTAACTAATATAATAAAAATTACTTTATTACTACAATAAACTATTTATTTATAATTTATTTATTAATTCTAAATCCAATATTAATTTCTTTTGGAAAAAAATAAAAAATAAAATAAAATAATAAAATTTATAATAAATTATTAAATGAATAAATTTCATAAATTTATAAAATCTCATTTTTAAAATTATAATTTATAATTAATAAGATATTTAATATATTATTGTATTTAAATTTAATAATATATTATTAATTAATTAAAAGAATAATTTAATTATTTAATAAATATCAACTATAAAATATGTTAATAATATTAAGATTTTTATTATTTTTTTTAAAATTTAAATTAATTAATATATAAATATAAAAATATTTAATAATAAATAATATTGAATAATATTAATTATAAATTAATTTAATAAAAACTTAAAGACTATATAAAATATATAATAAGTTTAAAAAACTAATTAAATTAACATTCAAAGTAATCTTTTTAATAAAAAAATTCTCTATAAAATTTATTAGAGTAATATAATAAAAATTTATATTAGTAAATATATTGATAATTGAAAACATATAATCCAATTATATTTTTGTAGTAAAAACTATGAATATATTAAATACTTATATCTGATAATATATAAAAACTTAATAACGATTGTAGAAATTGATTTTTCACTGAAATATTAGGAAATTTTATGATATTAATATTACTATCTAAATATAAATAAAAATCTAAGTTTATTTTAGAAACTTTTTTTGTTATAATTATAATAAAAGTGCTTCTATAAATAGCATAATAATTTATTAAATAAAGCAATTAATTTATTTCTATTTTAAGAAAAATCACTAATACTATATATTTTAATATTTTTTAAAAGAATTTTTCTTTTAAAGTTTGAATATTAGCTTTAAATAATTATTCATTTTATTTTTCAAAGTAATATCTTGGAATAAGATTTTATTAAATCAATGTTAAGCAAAACCTAGATAGAAATTAACTTTTAAAGTTTAATATAATTTTATTTTTTTGAAAATTTATAAAATTTTGTTATTAGTATATGAATAATTATCTGAAAGCAGATAATTAAAAAGATAAACTAATTATACTAAGAAATAACTATGAATAATATAATAAATCTATAATAATAGTTCTATTAAGAACTAATTAAAATATAAATAATAAATTTCTAAATAAAAAATTGATTTTTGATTAAAAGATATTTTAATTAAAGTTTATAAATAAAATAGTAAATAGAATTTTATATTATATTTTGATTTTTAATTAAAATAATTTATCTTATTATATATATTTTACTATTTTAAAATTTAAATAATTTTATTTATCAATCTTTTAAATATTAATTTATAATGTAATTTAAAATTATTTATCAATATTATTTCTTATTAAGATAATTACTATCAATACTTCTTTCATAAAATTTAATATGATTCTATAGTTTTAAAAACTATTTTAGGAATAAAAATGATATATCAGGAGCTTATTTTCGCTGAATTAGAAGAAGCAATTATTACATTAAAAAATTTTATTAATAATAAAGAAAATATTGAGGCGATTGAAAAAGCAGCGATTATGCTATCAAATGCTTTTAAGGCAGGAGGAAAAGTTCTATCTTGCGGTAATGGTGGTTCACATTGTGATGCCATGCATTTTGCAGAAGAACTAACTGGACGTTATAGAGAAGATCGTATTGGTTATTCAGCAATTTCGATTTCTGATGTTACTTATTTTTCCTGCGTTAGTAATGATTTTGGTTATGACTATGTTTTTTCACGATATATAGAGGCTTTAGGTAGAGAGGGAGACATATTATTAGCTATTTCAACATCAGGAAATTCTAGGAATATAATCAAAGCAATAGAAGCTGCTCGAATTAAAGGAATGAAAGTAATTATATTAACTGGTAAAGAAGGTGGAAAAATAACAGGAACTGCTGATATTGAGATTCGGGTAGCTCATTTTAACTATGCTGATCGAATCCAAGAAATTCACATTAAAGTAATACATATTTTAATTCAAGTTATAGAAAAAGAAATGATAAATAGTATTACTATACGATAGTATTTAAAATTAATATTATTAATTAATATAATTTTACTTGATATTACAAATATTTATTTGTTTATAATAATCATATTATTTACGAAATATTAGAATATTAATCTATAATATTCTAATAAATATTAATCTTTATTTAAGTATTTTATATTTTTTCTGTTATCGGCAAGAATTAGATAAAAATTCTTTTTTTAGAATTCTTATATTTATAAGAATTTAGATTATATAAATATTTAAAATATATATAGATAAACTATTAATTTTCTAGTGATACTCTTGTATAAACATTATAATATTAAGTTATAAGAAAATAATTATGTTTATTTATTAAACAAAAATTTCTAAATAAATTTTTATATCATACGATATTAGATTACTTTTTATTTTTATAAAAAATTTTTTTACATAATAATTTTAAATATTTATTAAATTAATTAAATAAATAATTTATATTTATTATTAATGTAAACTTAATTAAGTTATTACTAGTAATGAATAAATTTTTTTAAAAATTTTTTGAAATATATTATATATAATTAGTCTAATAAAATTATCTTTTTTTACAAAATAATTAATATAGAAAAAATTACATAATAATTAAATTATTAAGAAATAATTATCAATTAGTAAACATTTTACTAAAATCAATATTTATTTAAAATAATTATTTTACTATTTTGCTTAATATTAAATTAAATCTATAAATAATTTATATTTTTAATCGTAGGTCTTAATAAATTAATTAAAATATTTAATTTAAAATTTAATCAATAAAATTATTTCTATTTTAATTATTATAAGTATAACATATTTAATAATACATAGTTATACTAGAAGTATATATAAAAATATTTGATGTTAAGTAATAGTATTAAAAAAGAGTTTTTTAGTAAATCAAGCTAAAATAGATAATTTTACTATTTAGTAATATGAAAATTATATTGTTATCTTAAAACAAATTTTTTAATTGTTATAAATAACTAAAAATTATAGTTAATAATTATAAGATTATTATTAAAAATAAAAATAAATTATATCGTCTTATATAATTATATATTCATTTCTTATCACAAATCCTTGTTAGTGATTTAATTCATTGTCATTATTATAATTGTATAAAATTATATCAAAAAATTTTGATCTCTTCATCTTTATCTTTAAAAGATAAGGATGAAGATAATTTCATTATTAAATATAATATTTAATAAAATTAAATAATAAAATAATTAATCAGACTTAATAAAAAAATTTATTTAAGAATTAAAAACGCTATTCAATAAATTTAAAAATAAAAAAAATACTATTTTCTTTATGAAAAAAAGAAAATTATAAATATTTTATATTTAAAAAAAATATTTTATTATATTTTATATTAATAAAATATTAATTTAAACTGAATTTTAACTGAACTATAGATTTTATATAAAACATGCTTTCAAAACTATAATATTTAAAATAAAAAACATAGATTATTTTTATTTATTTCTAAATTTAAAATAATTGAAAATTGTATAATATTTTATTTTTTATTGATACAATATAACATACTGTGGCATTACTTAATTTTAGTAATATAAGTTATAGTAAAGTAATTAAAAATTTTATAAAATAATATATTCTTTAATTAAAATATATTTTACTGATCTATATGATCATTTTTATTAAAAATTTTAAAAATATCATTTTTTATTATTTATTATCACAAAATTGATAAATATTTTCTTTCATCAATTTTATTTCATATCTTAATATTAATATTTTATTGTTTTGCTATATTTTATTATGTAGTAATATATATTACTACAATAGTAATGAAATATATTTCAGTTGTATTTATCTTTTTTTAAGTTTAATATTAATTTATAATACATTTATTCTTTTTATTTAGATTAAAATTTAGATAATTTAGTTACTATTGTAATATATATTTAGTATTATATTTTATAATTAATAATTATAAAATTACAAATACATAGGAATCAACTATGGTTCATTAATAAACAATTTAATACATTATTATATTATTTAACTTATTTTAAAATAAAGTTTTAAAGTTATTTCTAAAGTATCAATTATTAATTATCTTAATTAATTTTATTATTTTAAAATATTTTAATGATATATGATCTTAATTTATACTTATTTTATTTATAAATATAAAAAAATATAAAGAATATTGATTTATAGAGTATTTAATACTAACTAAACCATTAATTTTAGTTATTTAAAAGAAATGATATTAATGATTTTATTTAACTATTTATTTAAATTTTCATTGTTATATGATATCTTTAAAAGATATAAAACAAAAAAATATAAATATAAAATAATAATAAAATTAAATTTAAAATAAGTATAAAATTATTAGGTAAATACTATAATATATTCTATATTTGCACTTTAAATAAGTTTTACTTTCAACTAAAAATATAATTTATTTTTAATTGATACTGCATTTTATTTAAAAAGTAAAAAATTTATATTTTAAAATATTTAAAATATTAAATAAAAATAATAAGTTAGATTATTAGTTATTAATTATATAATAGTAAAAATATTAATTTGTTTTTTACTATTAAACAAACTTAATAAAATTTACTTAATTAATGATAATATAAATATATTATATAGTATAACAAATTATATTTATTATGAATGTTTATATAAATAAAAATAATATATAGCTAAAATAGTAATATAATTAATTGATAAAGAAATCTTAAAGTTAACAGAAAAGAAAATAGAGATATATATTGTTATAAATATTATATGCTTAAAGTATTATAAGAAACTTAAGGCAATATTTATAGAAATCTTTTAAAATAAAGATTTCTATAAACTGTGTTGAACAATACGTATGATTTTTAATTTAAGATTAATATTCTTAATATTTTTTAAGAAAAGTATTTAAAAGAAATTTATTTTTCTTAAAAAATAAATTTAATAGATATTAATTAGAGTTTATTTAAATAATAAAGATATAATATCTAAAGTTTTAGTATTTATTTAGTTTTATCAAAAATATTTAAATAAGAAACTAATTTTATAATAATAATTATTCTAATTTTATTATTATTTTTTAATTTATTAATTTATTAATATGATTCTTATATAATATAAATTAATTTATAATAATAATTATAATTTTTTAATTAATTATTACTGATTAAAACTTAATTTATTTAATCAAGATTAAATTTATAACTAATTTTTTATTTTTAATATTTTAATAATTATTAATATATCGATATAGAATTAATAAAAATTAATTATCAAAATTAATGTTATTAATTTTTTATAATATTAATAGTTATTTTTATATCTATATTACTTTAGTTAATTTTTTAATTAACCAATTAATGTTATAGATTTTTTAGATAAAATATTTAAAAATTATTATTTTAATCAATTTGTAATTATAATTACATTAATAAGATAAATTAAAATAATTTAAATTTATTTAAACAAACTAAATTTTATAATTCAAATATTAATTTGAGAATTTATTATACTGAAATCTTCATTGGTTAAATATAAGTAATTAGGAACTTAATTATTATAATATATAAATTTATTTTTTTTAATTATTCATTCTTATGATATACGATTGATTATTGTTAATTTTACATGTTTATTTTTTTAAATATTTTTTAAAATATTAAAATTATATTTGTAGTTTATTAAAATTATTATTATTTTAAATAATATTTCAATATTTTGAAAATAGTTTATTTTATAACTGTATTTTATACAACTTTCTTTAAAGAAGATAGTTTATTTAAGCTATTAACTTTTATATTTATTTTATAAATAAATGCATTAAAATGTATTTATGATAAAAATATCACTAATATTTAATATGTATATAGTATATCTAATACTAAAATTAAATATAAAAATTATAAATAATAAACTATTTATTTTAAAACATAATAATAATTGCTAATTTAATTGATATATGATATTAATGATATTAAAATATTTATGATTTTTTTATCATAATAAAATCTATTTTAGCATTTTCTTAAAAGTAAAAAATTTTTTAAAATATCTTATACTTCTTTATTTATAATAGAATTCATTTATAATATAATGAGAAATAAAATAATAATTATTACTATATGTTAATTGTTAGTGATTGTTTATATATATTTTTTTACTTTATAAAGAAAAGCAAGATTTAAAACTATATCTTTATATATATTCAGATTATAAATTCCAAAATCGTTTTTAATTATTATTAAATTAAAAATTATTATTTTTAATAATTATAATTTAAAATAGAAATTGAATATTAGAAATATAAATATTAGATACTTTAATTAAAGATATTAAAATGTGTAAGACTTTAATTTTAAAAAGATATTTTAATGATTAGGAATAATTTATCATAAGATAAATTAAATTATCTATGTATAAGAATTAAGTTTATATGAATGTAATTTTATTACTAATATTAAAGTTGTTTGATGGATTTATATACTAAAATATTTAAGATAAAGTATTAAAATTGCATAATATAATTTATAATTTAAAGATATTATCATTTATAATAATAAAAATAGAAATTTATCATTCATATAATTAAAAAAGAATAACTTTTATTTATATGATCAAAGATAAATATCTTAATAATGCAGAAAAACAATAAATATATAATAAGATAAAGTAATATTATCAAAATTGATTTTTTAATAACTATTAATAATAAAATATTATTTATTGATATAAATATAAATAAATAATATATAAAATAAAATTAATTTATATAATAAGATTATTATTAGTATCAAATAATTTATTTCTTTCTTTTATAATAAAAAATAAAATATTTAATGTTAAAATTTTAAATTTTAAAAAGGTTAATTTTTTATTAATATTATTAATAGATAAAATATATATAATTTTACATATTATAGTTGATATATAACTTAAGTTGAAAATATTAAAAATAATAAGGTTTTAGGTTTTTCTATAAGATTTTAAATTACCAAATAAAAATAGCTTTATAAAATATAATTTAATTATTTTAACATATTCATCGATATAATTAAATATTAGTTTAAGATTTTTATCTTAATCATTAATAAAAAATAATTAAAAAATATAGATTATAATGTTAAAATAACTAAATATTATATTGATATTTATAACGGTTAATCTTATAAAGAATAAAGCTGGATATAGTTTCCATTTTTTTATAAATTATATTTATACATAAGTATAATATAATGAAATAGTGATAAAATAGAATTTTTAAAAATATTGAATTAAATATTAAAGAAAATTAATGAAAAATAAATATATTTTTTCATGACATCTTATTTATAAAAACTAAGTAAGGTATCATGAAAAATTTCTTTAATATAGACTTTTCATATTTTATTAATTTAATATTGTTATTTATGTATTTTCTATTATAAAATAGTTTATAGTAAGATGCATTAATATTCTTTTTTAAAATTATTTTAGTTTTTTATTAAATAAATGTTATTATTAAATTTCGTTAAGTATAAATTAGATTTAACGAATCTATAAATGATTCAATGTAGAGTGCATTATCAATTTTTTAACGATTTTTATAAGAATATAAATTCTATTTAAAAGTATTAAAGATTATTAAAATTCATGATAATAATCTCGTAAAATAAGTTAGTGTTTAACTAAATAATCTTAAACAATAAAAGAGAATTTTGATAAGAAATTTAAAACTAAAAATTTGAATGTAGCTATATTATCTAATTAAATATG
The DNA here is from genome assembly GCA_052401645.1 of Arsenophonus sp. Taxonomy (GTDB): domain Bacteria; phylum Pseudomonadota; class Gammaproteobacteria; order Enterobacterales; family Enterobacteriaceae; genus Arsenophonus. The sequence continues at coordinate 1,850,484 of CP198939.1, read as the reverse complement.
AATAAATATTAATAAATGAATATTCAAATAATAAATAATATATAGTTTTGTTTATTAAATTATTTTTCTAAAATATTGATTAAAACTTAAACTATAGCTATTAAAATATAAATATAGTTATAAATTACTGTTAAACAAAATAATAATTTTTATTAAGATAAATTAATGAAATGTATAAGATTGTAAAACATAAAACTAATTATTGATAGTTTTATATTTTGTTTATATACAAGAACTTTAATAGTATTTATAAAATTCTAAATTTAAATATAAGTAACTTAATTTTATTAAATATAATATCTTGAATTTTAAAATAGAAATAGTTAAATTAACATATAATACTAAATTTTTATTTATAAAATAACTTTTTATTAATTAATATATATCTTTATATATTTATTAAATTCAAAATAGTTTATTATTTGAAATAAGTTTAATTTTATTAAAGAGATTTTTATTAAATTTTTAATAGATATAAATACGATTTATATAAAATATTTAATTGATTTAATTAGTAAATAAATTTATTAAACATAAATATAATTTTTATTAAAAGTTAAAGAAGTTATATCCATTCATGTATATCTAATTTGTCATTAGACATTTTATCTAAATATATAATTATTGCTAATATTAAAATATTTTATAATTTTATCAATTTTTAGTTCAAATAAAAATTGATTTTTTATTTCTCTATCCATTTTATGATTTTCTTCTCTATTATTTTTATAAATTTGATAAAAATTAGTAATTTTATTTTTATTAATTATGATGATTAACAAAGTTATGTTGAAGTATTAATTTAATTATCAAAATGATTTATTATAGTTTTATATATTAATTAAATTAAATGATAGATTATCAGTTTTTTATTATTTAAGAACTATTTATCAAATTGCATTTTTATTTTTGAATTTTATTTAATATTATAAGTAATCTAATTTTAACAATTAAAAATTTATATATAATTTTTTTATTTATTTTTTTAAATATTTTTATAATTAGTTATAAAAACAACATAATTATTTATAAATTAATTAATTTATTTTTAATTTTAAATGTATCTAATTACTTTAGAATTTTTCTTTCTATTATATTTGTACTTTTAGTAAAAGATATCAGATCTTAGAAAATCTTAAGTTTAAGTATAAGAAGTTTATAATATTTAATTATTATTATTTTTTATTTCTAAATAATACTAATATTAAAAAAGTTATCTTATATTTCTATTCAATATTTTCTAATAAATAAATTATTCATATCAAACTTAATCAATATTTTATCTTATAATTTTATTATATAGTAAAATTAAATGTAAATAACTTATTAATGTATTTTATTTTAGTATACTATTTATAATAATTAACTAAAATTCGTTATATAACGATATAGAAATAAAATGATATCTAATAGTAAATTAATTATAAAATAATAATTATTTCTTAAATAAAAGTTATAATTAATTATTGAATTTTTATTTTTATATAAAAGATTTCAGAGAAATTAGTATTTCTAATATTAATATATTATTATTAATGTTATAGATTTTATCTGCGTTTTATTTTAATCATTTTTATATTTATGAAATAATCAATAAAATAAATTAAAGTTTATTATTTTAATTTTATATTGAAAATAATTAAAGTTCATAACTTTAATATTATTTAATCTTCATATAGATAAAAAATCTATATTATAAGCTTTATTAGATCTCATTACTTGAGATAATTTTATTAGAAAATAATTAATAATTAATATATATTATCAATATCTAATACTAATAATAAATTATGTAGTTAATATATTATTGAAATTTCTTAAACTTTTAAAGAAATAAATATTTTTTAAAAAAAAATGATACTAACTATTTTAGTTCTATAAAATATAGATAAATTACATCAAAGGAAGCATAAAAATATTTAATATTCTCTGAAATAAAATTCAACAAATAAATATTTTATATAAATAAATAAGAATTCTTATTCTATATTAAATTATAATAAAAATATTATTTTAATAATTATATTAATAAAGAATTTATATTCTTATATTAAACAATTTTATAACAGAATAAGTCTTATTCATGATATTTATTAAATTTATTTAATCGATTATATATTATCTCTATTTATTTCTATTATTAAAATAATTAATATAAATTTTTTATAATTTAATAAATTATAAAAATATTAACAATAAATTCTACTATTATTAAATATCAATTTCTTAAGTATATAAATTAAAATATTTTATCATATTTATAATTTTTATTAAAATTAATATATTTTTTATAATTATTTTATATGATGAATTAATATATCTATAATAATTTTAGAATTATTGAATTTATTTAAGACTAATTTGGATGTAGTTATTAAAACTAAATTAATTAATTGAGATATGAAATAAACATATGATTGAAAGAAAATTTCTAGTAACTAAAATTAGTTTGTGTTTAAGAATATCTTAATAATAAGATTTATAATGAAGAAATTTATGTCTTTTTATTATTTAATAATTTTATTAATCTTAAATTTAAAAAACAAGATTATAAAAAATAATAATAAAATAAAAAAAATACTTAATAAATATAAAACAGTATATTTATATTTATTAAGTATATGATATATGAAAATATTATTTATTATATAGATAAAATCTATAATAAATTAGATAATTAGATATGTAAATATTTTACGTAATAATAATTACGCTTAAAACTTTAATAAATTAACAAATTAATTAATGACATATTTCTTATTCAAGAACTCCGTATTAATAACATCAAATTATTCTATCTTGAATAAAAAAGTTTTTAAGATAGAAAAAATAAATATTTTAATATTATCATAATTTATTTATATTTTATAAGATATTCTTTATTTTAGTATTAAAAATGAAATATATAAAGAAACTATATTCGCTATTTTTGTTTTATAAAAAACTCATTCTACTTATTATATAACAAATCTATATAAATCTTTTCAATATAAGTTTTTTAAAAAATATTAGTATAGGGATTTATTCTCAATTTTATCCATATAAATAAAGATATTTATTATAAATAACTCATATAAAGTAATAAAAAAAATTAAGTAACTTTTTTTTACTTAGAAAAATATTTTCAGAATATGATATTAAATTTATTATTAATAAAGTATAAAATTATATAAAAATAATAATAAATTTAATTTATAGTAATATTGATCACTTCTTACCTATAAAAGATATTCATATTATCTAGTAATATAATAATTATTTAATTATTTTTAAATAATAAAATTAAAGTAAGAATATAATTTAAAATTAAATAATTAGATATAAAATCTATAAAGATAATAGAAATGATAATAATTTCCTGAATTAGTACCATTTCTATATAAAATGGAAAAATTTATTAAAACTAAAGTTCTTGATATGATCAAATATCAAATATTTACATAAAATATAAATAGCTAAATAATAAATTAAATTTAAATCTTCACTAAATTTATTAGTTAACAATTTTTATAAAAATAATATATTTAATATTAATTTAATAAAATTGTTTTATAATATAAGGTAATTAAATTAAATCTTATTTAAGATTATTAATTACCTTATTATATAATCAATATATAAAGATTTAATTAAATTATTGTTTAGTAGAATTAATTTTTTAATTTTAAAATTAATTTTCTATATGAAAATTTCATAAATAATTATGTATATTTTATATGTAATTATATTTTAAATATTTTTAAAATTAATAAAACTAGAAAAACGTTGAATTACTATATAAAATATATACTTAATTAACAATTTAATACTTAATAATTTATTATTATATTAATCATGTTATTATCATTAAATTAAATATTATTTGTATTTCAAATAATTTAATACTTAAAATTGTTGAAATGATTATGATAAATATTTAAGTTATAAGACTTTTACATTTTGAATTCTTTTATTTAATTTTTTACTATATCTAAGTTTAAGTTAATAAAATATATTAGAATATAATAATGTTATTAACTTTTTTATTAATTATTACTTCAATCTATTAATTATAAGAAATTATTTTTCATCTATATAGAATTAGAAACTAAAGTAAATTATATTTTTATTTGTATCTTAAAATTCTATTAATTTTAATTATTGTAATATAAGTTAATTATAAATATTACAAGTATACATATTAATTTATTAATAAAATACAACTGATTAATACAATAAATCTTTATTAACTTAATTAAATAGATTAACTAATTTATTTTAAAATAAAAAAGACAATTATTAATTAAATTTATTTAATATTTAATTATCATTAAATCTATTTTTACTTTACCACAGAGTATTTAATGTTGATATTAATTATTAATTTAAATTTTATGATGTTTAAATAATAAATGTAATAAATATTAATATTATTACTTATAATTATGTTTATCAGAGTTTTAGTTCATTTAATTAAATAAATATTCTTAATAAATTATTGATAAAATAATAAATATTATAAATTATAATATGATTTAGATTTAATAAATTTTATTTAAAATAATTATTTAATAGTTATTATTAGATATGGTTATTAAATTATAAATGAATATGAATTTTATTTATGATTTAAAAATTATTTTTTACTAAAAATAAATAAAAATTCATTATATAATTAATAATTAACTAGATAATAGTTTTTAATAAAAAACTATTTTATTAAATAATTTTATTAATTATTTATTAATATTTTAATTTTTATATTTAATTTAAATTAATTAATATGGCTTTAAAAATATAATATTTTTAATATACATGATCAATATAAGTATATTTATTATTATTTTTTTAAACTATTTAAAAACTTTTTACTAAACTAAATAATTATCAATATGTTAAAATTAATAATTTTATACTTTTAAAATAATTTTCTATAATATTTCAATGCAATATTTATCTATAATTTTATTATTTTTTGGATTAAAATTATATTCAAAATAACTTATATTAAGTATTTAATATAAAATTAAATGGTTTAATTAGATTAATTAATCTAATTTTACTTAATATGATACATATCATAAAGACATTTTTTATAAAAATATAAAAAATATTAATATTAATATATTTATTGATATATTTATTTATATCATAAAATAAATATTTCCTTAATATTTTGTATGTTTTTAATAAAATATTTTATTTATTTTTTGTATAAAAAATTGATTATTTCTCTTTAGCTTATTTATTAAAATTAATAAATATTAGTATTTTAGATTATCAAAATATTATAAGGTAATTGTAAGTATTAAAATAATTTTTGTATTGTAACTTAAATAAAACGATTTTTAAAGATATCTCACTTTCAATTTGAGTTAATAAAATAAGAATTAATGAAAATTAAAATAGATTATAATAGTTAAATTTTTTATGTAATCTGAATTTTTGATTTTAGGAGTTAAAATGTATTCCGTTGGTACTTTTTTATTATGGATAATCTTTATTATAATTATCATGATAATTATAATTATCGATATTTTTTTTCAGAATAAGTATAAAAGAAAAGAAATAACAATAAAACAAGCAATTTTATGGAGTGTAATTTGGATTACTTTATCATTATTATTTGCTTTAGGTTTATGGTTTTATTTCAAATATACAACTAACATAGATATTGCTAATAAACAAGTAATCGATTTTTTAACTAGTTATTTTTTAGAAAAAATATTATCTATTGATAATATATTTGTTTGGTTAATGTTATTTAATTATTTTTCAATCCCGATAAAATTACAACATCGAGTCCTTATCTATGGTGTTTTAAGTGCAATAGTATTACGTACTATCATGATTTTTATAGGTGGTTGGTTAGTTTCGCGGTTTATTTGGATTGTATATCTTTTTGCTATTTTTATGTTATTTAACGCTATAAAAATATTTTTTATAAAAGAATATGATCAATCGATTGATAAAAAACCATTAATAAAATATGTCAGTTCTTATTTACAAATGACAAATACTTTATATGGTGAATGTTTTTTTATTCGTCAACAAGGTGTATTATTTGCTACTCCATTAATTCTAGTATTAATTTTAATTGAGATTAGTGATATTATATTTGCTTTAGATAGCATTCCTGCTGTGTTTTCAATAACAATGGATCTTTTTATTATATTAACTTCGAATTTATTTGCAATCATTGGATTACGTTCAATGTATTTTGTTTTATCAGGAATAATTGAAAAATTTTCTATGATAAAATATGGAGTATCTATTATTTTAATTTTTATTAGTATAAAAATGTTATTAATCAATATATTTTATATTCCAACTATTATATCATTTAGTATTATTGCTGGTACATTACCAATAACAATGTTATTCAACTATATTATGAATAAATATAAAAAACATATTTAATTATTAATTAATAATTAATAATTAATAATTAATAATTAAATATATATAATTATAATAGATATGTTTTTATATTTGATATAATAATAAACAGAATATTGTTATATTATTTATCAATTAAATAAATTATTAAACTAATTTAACAATATAAGTTTTTTTATATATTTATATAAAATTTTATCAAATTATAAAAGATTTTATTAATTCTAATTTAAAAATATTTATAATCATAATTTTTATTATATATTAATAATAAAATATGTTAATTTAGTATTTTATATTAATTATTTTGCATAAGAAAAATAATTAGGTATAAAAAATTAGACGGATTTTATTATTAATATTACTTTTAATATATTATTTAAGAGATCAATTTACAATTGAATGTTAATTATATTAATAATTTATTTATTACTACTATATATAATGTTTTAATATAAATATAAGAGATAAATATGTGTTATATATTTAATTAATTATTAAAAAGAGGATTCAAAAAAAATAATTTTGATCCTTTTTTATTTAAAAAAATCATTGATTTTTATAAAAAAATTGATTAGTTGATTAATATTTTCTATTTTTAAAATAAAATGATTTATCAATTTATCAATAAAATTGATAAAAATTAGATTAGTTATATAAAGTAATATTAGCGTTACTTAATAAAAAATTTTTATCTAGTTAGATAACTTCCTTTTTATTATAAAAATAATTATACATAAAATAGAAGCAAGATACTTTCAAAAAAAAATAAAAATTCTTAATTATTATAAAAATATGCAATATATGATTATTAATATTATAATAATTAATATCATTTATTATATGCTTTATATCTATATCATAGATAACTTTAAGTGTTATATATTAATAATATTTCTTCAAAAATCTTAAGTAATACAATTAATTTTAGTTTGGATAAAATAAATATTAATAATATCAAATCCTAACTATAATTGCCAATATTAATACAAATTAATTTATCTATTATAATTATAGAATTAATATTCTCGATAATAATATTTATTTTTTGATAAAAAATTTGATATATATAATACTAATTCACCATTATTAAATTAATATAATTTTACTTTATAAATAAAAGATTATTTTTATTTTTTTATATTTTATAGTAGTTTAAGAAAATAAAATTATATTAATTAATATTTTAATACCTATATTTAAAATAGAAATAAGATGTGAAGTTAGCTATAAAATTGTTTTAATAATACTCATCTTGCAAAAAAATTGATTCTATTTCTAATATATAATTTATAAATAAAATACAAAATAGGCAATTGTTATAAACAAAGTCTATTCATAGACAATATATTTTCTGTTTAATTAGAATTTAAAGATTAAATAATATTTTTTTAATACTAAATATTAATGTAATTATATCAAAATATATAAATGTCTATTTATATTTTAACGTAATATGATTATTTCTGTTCAATCTGTTTTTTAATTTGAAATCAATTAAAAAATAATAACTAATAATCTTTTATTTTTTGAATATAATATATAAAATAACGTTATAAAAATTCAGTTACTTATTAAAATATATAATTATAAAAAATAATATTTTTTATAACAATTATCAATTTTAAAAAACGATAGGTTATACAAATAATTTACAATTCATAAGTGATCTAGGTGTTATTTTTATCTACCTACAGTTTTTTTACATATATAATTATAAATGATCATGATTATTTATAATATATAGTATATGTATATTATTAAAAGTTATAACTTATTAATGTTTTCTATCATAATATTATTCTGAAAAATCATATGAAAGTTCATATTTTATATTATATTAAAGTTATTTTCAATTTTGTTAAAATTGATAATTATTATATATTTACATTACTTTAGTACTATTGTTAATTTTTTAATTTCTCTTAAATTAAACTATTTATATAGTTTAATTTATTTTTTTATTTTAAAATATATCACTGATATAAAAAAATCAGACACCTTTGGAAAATAACTTTTGAATAAAATCAATTTAATTAAATTAAAATATAATGGTATTTTATATTATATTTTTTATGTTTTATATTTAAAAACAATAATAGAAAAATAATCACAAAAGATTTTTTAGTCACCAAGTTTACTAAAACTAATAAATTAATTATCAAAATCTTTTTTTGGATGACGTTTTAATTATTTAAAACATCATTACAAATGATAAAAAATTGAGATATATTTATAAAAAACTTTTTTTAATTTTCTAATATTTTAATTTAAAATTTAAATTAAGAATAATTACTTATTACAAAATTTAGATAAACAAATCAATATTCTTACTAAATGATAAAAATAAGAATAATTATCATATAGTTTTGATTAAGTAATATATTTATATTCATTATTAACTTTTATAAATGGGAGATAATGCTAAAAAAATAAATAACCTTTCTAACGAAAGATATTTTTAATAATAAAACTATAAAATATATAAATAATTTTTTGTAGCTTGCAATCTTCAGTTTTAATATATTAAAATATCGCATTTTATAAATTTTTATATATTAAATACAAATTTATAATATAATATTTTAAACTATTTTATTATTAGTAATAATTTTAAATTTTATTATTATAATTAATTTTATAACTATAGAAATAGTTAATATTATTAAAATAATTAATATTATTTATTAAATACATATATACTAAAAATATAATATTTAAATAAAACGATATATTAAGACATAATATATAATATGTTAATGACTTGTTTCATAATTTTAAAAAAAATAACTTTAACAACTTTTTTAAAAAATATGATAAGACAAAAAAAAGAAATATTTTATGAAAGAAAAATTTTTTTTAACATTTTAAGTTTATAATTTATATTTTATGTTATCGTATCCAGTATAATAAATAAATTACTTTTAATATTTTATTGATAATTCTCTAATTATAATATAAATATAATTTATATATTATAGTCTCGTTATACGTTAATTTCTCAGAACTTCACTTATATAAAATAAAATATATAGATATAATTACTTACAAGATAAAATCTTGTTATTAATATAATAAAAGTAATAATGATCAATCTTATAAAATTTAAATAATTACTCATTATATCTTTTTGATTAAATTTATATCTAAATTATAAATGAGAGTTTTATTTAGTTTTTTTTGTAAAAAACTCTCTTTGTCTTTCTTTATAGAATGTAATTTAATATTTTATTTTGTAATATTAATGCAATGATTATATTTTTTTATATAAAAAAATAATATATAATTATATATGATAATAATAAATATTATTTTAAACAATGTATACATGTAATAGTATTAATGATGAGAAGTTTAAATAAATCAATTTATTCATAAAAGCTTTTATGATTTAGATCATATAAATCATAAAATCATATTTAATTGAAATTGTTTATAATAACAAAAATAATGAATATTTATACAATCATATTCAATATTAATAAATTATTTTATATATTTTCTACTTCATAAATAAAATTATATTCTAATTGATTTATATTTTAAATATTAAATATTTAATGTTCATACTACTATCCTAGTATAGCTTACATTAGAAAATATTTATTTAGAAATTCATATTTTTAAGTAATAATATAGTTTATTATCACTAATATTTCTGCTAGTTTACAACTTTTTTACAAGTAATGATTATTTTATTTATTCTATTATTGGATTTTAATTTTATTTTTACATTAATATTCATGTAATTTATTTAAGATATCTTTACTGATTTAATCAGAGATATTTTCAATTTTATATTAATTTCTTTTAATTTAATATTTCTCAAATATTAAATTAAGATATAAATATAACCATAATCACACTATCAATTATAAAAATTTTATAAAAATAAAAAAGTACAAAAATAAATGTTTTCTTATGTCAAGAAAACATTAAAAAAAAGTTAATCTATAAGAAAATGGGGTTTGTTTATATAAATTAAAAGTATTTCTTACCATAAAATATAATAAAAAAATTAAATAAAAAATACTAAACTAATAAATTTTTATTTTAAATTATTTTAATTTTATTTTAAAAAATAAAATATTAAATTATAAGGAAGTATAAAGTATTTAATTTGCGTTAAATTTCTGAACTTAAAGATAAATATATTTATCTTTAAGTTCGATTGATTATATCACATACAATGATTTATTAGCTATCTTATTCTTTAATAAAGAAAAGATTTATATTTATATATAAAGCAATAACTAATAATTAAATATATTCAAGAAAATTTAGTAATGGTAAAAAAATATATAAATATATTAATCTTATTAATTATTAGCTTTAAAAATAATAAAAATATAGTAAAATTAATCAAATTTAATTATTCTAGAAAATAACTACTATTATTATAGCAATAATATCATTAATCAGGTTTTATAAATATAAATTATGTTAATATAAATTAACAATATTAGTTAAAGAAAATTCTTTATTATAAAATTTTTATAATTATTTCATTTTAGAAATATTAAGTGATTGTTTATTAAACAGGTTTTTAAAATATTCATTAATTCGCACTTATTTTTATTATATTAAATATATTTATAATTATATTTTATGATTGTTTAAATAAAAAAAATAAATAAAGTTAAAATTATAAATGGAGATTAATAATAAATTATTAATATTTTTTATTTGAATATTCAAATATAATCTATAAAAAATTATTAAGCTAATTTTTTAATTGATTTGAACTATATTTAATTATTTGATTTTTATTATAGTATTTATTAGTAGATATATTGATTAATATATAATATTATATATATTAATTATTATTCATTTTATTATATATAGTATTTTATAATTAAGAAAAAATATTAATATAATAAAATATTATGTATAATTTTAACCATGGTTTAATCAATTTGATTCCATAAATATAATGAAATAAATATCATTAATTCATTTATAGTAATTTTAATTATAATCAATTAATGTAGTTTAACGCTCCACATAACATATAAAAACAATCGTAAAAATATATTTTTTATTATAGCTAATCAATGGCAATCTGCTTAATCAAAAAATAAAAGATTATAAATTGTAATTTGGATTTCAAGTAACACAAAATAAATTTTATTTATCAAGTAATTAAGTAAAGTTTATTTATATAAATATAATAATTTTTATAAAATTTATGAAATATCTTCAAGTGGTAAGTTTTAAAAAATCTATAAATATTTTTCATTTATATATTTAATAAACTTTAAAAAAACAAAAAACTCTTGATGGTGAATAAAACTAATTTTATCAAGATATATAAATTTCACACTTCATAAATAAAAAATTTTTTAAGAAAAAAAAATAAATTAATAATCAATTTATATAGCTTAGTATTGATTTTATATAAAGAATATTAATAAATTTCATTTAGTTTATTAAAAATAATAATTGGAATAATATTTTAAGCTATTTTATTCTAGATTTTAATGTAAAAAGGTGAGAAAATAAATGATTTTTATATTTTAACTAATTTTTTATATGAAGAACTAATTAATGCACAAAAAATCACTTTGAAAATTTTTAAAATATAATACATTATTAATTTATATATTAATCCCATGTATGATTGAAAACTAAAATAATAATTAAGTGAATTATATATTTTGAAATAAAGAAAAATTTAAGTTTATGAAAATTTCATATTTTAAGTATGTTTTATTTTAATACTTTATATATTTATTTTATTAAAAAAAAATTATTAATTTTATTAAAATTAAAGTTATGTTAAAATAATAAAAGAAGATAATTTTTTAAAGAAAAAAATTCTAAATTTTTATAAAAAATAAATTGAATATTTTTATTAAACTCCATTTATTTTTATTTGAAAATAAATTAATTAAAATATGTATTTGATAAAAAATTATAATAATAAAAATTTAGTTAAAAAAATAAATATGATACTTCCTTTAAAATAAAATTTAGTATCTTATATTAAACTAGATTAAAATTTTTATATTAATTAAATAAAAGTTATTAAATTTATTGGATATATTTTATATAGATATAATCTTTTAGTTATTATATAAATTAATTATTTAACTTAAATTAGATTTAATCATGATATTATAATACATGATTATAATATAAATCTTAAAATTTATAATAGAAAATTGACAATTAATCAATGTAAATTTTTACAAAAAACTTTTTTGTATAATGCAATAAGTAATAATTGTTACTACGTTTAATATATTCAAGTATATTTTTTTTGATTAATTTATATGTTAATTTCAATTAATAGTTTTAACTTTATTTAGTTGATAATTAAAACTTATATAATATAAACTATATAAAGTAATTAACTACTATAACTATAATTATTTATCAAAAAATATTTTTTAATTTATAATATAAAAATAAAATTTTTTTAAATTTTATTTTGTATACAGTAATAGGATCTAAAATAGATTAACTAAAACACTTTGTTACTATAGTCCTTTAAGTATTATTACATAATAGTTAAATCGGTTTTAACTAAATTAAAAAATAATTCTTGTTATTTTAATTGAATAATATGTTTGTATATAAAATACATTAAAACCTAGAAGATTTTATAGATATATTAATATATGTAAATTAATATATCATTATCATAGATTAATTATAAAATATGTTTATGATTCGTAGTCATAAATCTGTTTTCTAGCTTGATTTTAAGGTAATTATGAGTATTAAGAGCACCAATGAGATCCGTCAAGCTTTTCTAAATTTCTTTCATAATAAAGGTCATAAAATTATACCAAGTAGCTCATTAGTACCAAATAATGATCAAACATTATTGTTTACTAATGCTGGTATGAATCAATTTAAAGATGTATTTCTTGGATTAGATAAAAGAACTTATTCTAGAGCAACAACTGTACAACGTTGCATTAGAGCTGGTGGTAAACATAATGATTTAGAAAATGTTGGTTATAGTGCTCATCATCATACTTTTTTTGAAATGTTAGGTAACTTTAGTTTTAGCGATTATTCTAAGCAGGATGCAATTAAATACGCATGGGAACTATTGACAAGCAAGAAATGGTTTAATTTACCGAAAGAGAGACTTTTAGTTACTGTTTATTACACTGATGAAGAAACTTATGATATTTGGAAAAAAACTATTGGTATCTCCTCAAATCGTATTATTCGAATAGGTGATAATAAAGGAATTCCATATGCTTCTGATAACTTCTGGCAAATGGGAAATACTGGACCATGCGGTACATGTACTGAAATTTTTTATGATTATGGTGAACATATCCTCGAAGGATCACTAAGTTTGTCAAAAAAAAATAATAATCGTTATATTGAATTATGGAATATTGTTTTTATTCAATTCAACCGTGACTCAGATGGAAATTTAAAAGCACTTAAAACTACTTCTATTGATACAGGTATGGGACTTGAACGTATTACATCTGTATTACAAAAGGTTAATTCAAATTATGAAATTGATTTATTTAAACAATTAATTGATTTTATTATTAAAATGTTTGATTTATCGAATCTAAATAATAACTCATTAAGAGTTATTGCTGATCATATTAGGTCAAGTGTTTTTCTTATTGGTAATGGTGTATTTCCTACTAATTATGGCCGAGGTTATGTATTGCGTCGTATTATTCGTCGAGCAGTTCGTCATGGACATATTTTGGGAGTTAAAGAAATATTTTTATATAAATTAGTCGCACCACTGATTCAAGTAATGGGTGATATAGCTAATGAATTAAAAGTCCAACAAATAATAATTGAAGAAATATTAAAAAATGAAGAAGAACAGTTTATTCACAGTTTGACACATGGATTACATCTACTAAATGATGAATTAGAGAAATTAGAAGGAAATATATTATCTGGTGAAATAGCATTTCGTTTATATGATACTTATGGTTTTCCACTCGATTTAACTGTTGATATTTGTCGTGAGCGTAATATTAAAGTAGATAAGTTAAGTTTCAATACTAAAATAATGCAGCAAAGGTATCGAGCTAGAAATCTCAGTAAATTTTCGATTAATTATAATAATATTATTAAAATAGATAATTATAGTCATTTTTTAGGTTACGAAAATAATGAACAACAAGCTATGGTAATAGCTATTTTTCATCATGGTAAACCTGTTAAAATATTAAAAGAAAATGAAGAAGGGATTATCATACTCGATAAAACTACTTTTTATGCTGAATCTGGTGGTCAAGTTGGTGATAGCGGGATACTTAGTAATAACTATTGTCAATTTGCTGTTTTTGACACACAAAAGTATGATAAAGCAATTGCTCACATTGGTAAAGTAATTAATAATAATATATCAATAAATAGTTTAATTAATGCAAGAATTGATATTCAACGCCGCAATGCTATTAGTCTTAATCATTCTGCTACTCATTTATTACATACAGTTTTACGTGATGTATTAGGAAGCCATGTAATTCAAAAAGGATCATTAATAAATGAAAGGCATTTACGTTTCGATTTTTTTCATTTTAAGCAAATAACACATATGCAAATAACTAAAATTGAAGATATGATAAATTATCAAATTCGTAAAAACAACCTTATTACAACGAAATTAATGGATTTAGAAATAGCAAAAAAAAATGCAATTGCTCTTTTTGATGAAAAATACGATAAGAATGTACGTGTTGTTAGTATTGGTGATTTTTCTATTGAGTTATGTGGTGGTACTCATGTGAATCGAACTGGGGATATAGGATTATTTCGCATTATCAATGAATCAGGTACAGCATCTAGAATTCGTAGAATTGAAGCAATAACAGGACAAATTGCTATTGATAGTGTTTATAAGCAATCTAATATATTAACAGAAATTTCTCGATTAATGAAAACTGATAGTAATAATTTAATCCAAAAAATTAAAATAACATTAGATAAAATCAAGTTATTAGAGAAATCACTAAACCAATTGAAAGAACATCAAGCTGTTAAAGAGAGTATTTTTTTAAGTAAACAAGTTAAAAAAATTAATGGAGTTAATCTATTGGTTACTCAGTTAAATAATATTGATTTTAAAGAACTACGAATTATAGTTGATAATTTAAAAAATCAATTAAAATCAGCAATTATTGTGCTTTCTACTATAAGTAATGATAGAGTTAATCTAATAGTTGGTATAACTAATAATTTAACTGTTAAAATAAAAGCTAATGATTTAGTAATATTTATTACAAAGCAAATAGATGGAAAAGGAGGTGGTCGAGCTGAGATAGCAGAGGCTGGTGGTTATAATATAGCAGCTCTTCATGATGCATTATTATCAGTTGAAAACTGGGTTAAATTACATTTAATATAAGTTTTAAATATATATGATTACATAACTTTATTTTATACTATCTCTAATAAATTTTAAACGTTTTAAAAAAATATATTAATTATAAGATAAATATGATAATTACTTTATATTCAATATCATTGTTTTAGGTTTTTCACGGAGTATGATCTATAATAGTGTAGTAGACTAAGAAAATCTAGAGAGAACCCTCACTCTTTTTTAAATTTTTAAGGAGCAAAGAATGCTTATTCTAACTCGTCGAATTGGTGAAACTCTCATGATAGGCGATGATGTAACAATAACGATACTTGGTATAAAAGGTAATCAAATACGTATAGGGGTTAATGCCCCTAAAGAGATTTCTGTTCACCGTGAAGAAATTTATCATCGGATACAAGATGATAAAAATCAATCAAACAATTAGTAATTTTATTTTTTTTAGTAAATGATTTTTTATCATATATTATGTTAATTCTATTTATAAGATTAAAATTAATTCTTATTTATTAATGTTATATATTTTATAATTTTATTATTAATAACTTACTATTATCATAAAGTAAATTATTTAAATTCTAAAATATCTTTTAATAATATTTTATTATATTTTTAACAAAATGTTAAAATTTTAATTATTAAATGTTTAAATATTTTTAAAAGTGTTTATATATGAAATATAATATTTTAAACTAATATAAATTAGTAAAATATTTAGATTAACTTTTCATTTTATAATAATCCATAATTAAATAAGATTAGTGTCTATGTTTGATTATTTATGTTAGTTCACAATTTCACTTATTTTTATTTTTCTAGATAAATATCATCTATTTTTATTTAGTTTTTATATTACTTAACTTGATTGTGATCATATCTTAAAGAATTAAATAATCTAAAAAAGATTATAAAAATAGTTTAACTTATAGGTTTTATAAATTGATATAAGCGTGATATAATAAAGGAGATAAGATAATTTAATAATTTAATATCTCTTTATTATTTAATGATGAGGTGGCTGAGAGGTTAAAGGCGCTTCCCTGCTAAGGTAGTATGTGGTTAGTAACTGCATCGAGGGTTCAAATCCCTCCCTCATCGTATTTTAATATTGCATCCATAGCTCAGTTGGATAGAGTACTCGGCTACGAACCGAGCGGTCGGAGGTTCGAATCCTTCTGGATGCGACTATAATAAAAACCCTGTCATTTAACGTCAGGGTTTTTTTATAATTAAAATATATTTATTAAAATATAATTATTACTTTAATACTTAATTACAGCAATTTAGATTGTTCTAATTATAATTATTTATGTTAAAAATTTTTTTAAAATAATAAAATGAATAACTGGAGGTTGATTTGATCCCTAATGTATCAAAAGCACTGTTATGGTTAGAAGCTCATCCTAAAATTTTAAACGGTCTTCGTCGAGGTATTGAACGAGAAACACTTAGAATTACTCCAGATGGTGGATTATCTAAATCTAATCACCCTGATAGCTTAGGAAAAGCATTGACTCACCCATGGATCACAACTGATTTTGCTGAGGCTTTATTGGAATTTATTACTCCAGTTGATAATAATATCGGGCATGTTTTATCATTTTTAAGAGATCTTCATCGTTATACAGCTCGTCACCTTAATCATGAATTAATGTGGCCATTAAGCATGCCTTGTTTTATAGAGAATGAAGATAATATTAAGATCGCTCAATATGGTATTTCTAATATTGGTCGTTTTAAAAATTTGTATCGGAGAGGATTGAAGAATCGTTACGGTGCTTTAATGCAAGTAATTGCAGGTATTCACTATAATTTTTCTTTACCGATTGAATTTTGGCAAACTATGATTGGTGTTAAAGATGCTGAAAGTGGTAAGGAAAAAATTTCTGCTGGTTATTTTCGACTCATTCGTAATTATTATCGTTTTGGTTGGATGATTCCATATTTGTTTGGTACATCGCCTGCAGTTTGTGGTTCCTTTTTGCAGGGAATCACAAAGCGTCTTCCTTTTGAACAAACAACTAATGGTACATATTATCTACCTTATGCTACATCTTTGAGAATGAGTGATTTTGGATATAGTAATAAATTTCAAAATCACTTAAAAATCACTTTTAATAATATAAAGACTTATGTGTCTAATATCAAGCAAGCAATAAAACAACCATCATCTGAGTTTATAAAATTAGATAGATATAATAAAAATGAAAAATACTTGCAATTAAATACTAATATTTTACAAATTGAAAATGAATTATATACACCTATTCGACCTAAACGAGGGTTGATTGGTGATGAATCTTTATCTGATGCATTATTGAAAAGAGGAATTGAATATATTGAAGTTAGAGCTTTAGATATTAATTTATTTACTGCTATTGGTATAGATGAAGTTCAGATTCATTTTCTTGATCTATTTTTAATCTGGTGTGTGTTAGCAGATGTACCAGAGATGAATGAAAGGGAATTAAACTATTGGCAAAGAAATTGGAATCGAGTGATCTTTGAGGGGCGTAAACCTGGACAAATAATTAGTATTGGTTATGGTGAGTCAATGAGATCATTAAAAGAGGTAGGACAAATATTATTTGATGATTTAGTTAGAATTGCCAATGTACTAGATATTAATAATAATACGAGATATAATGAAATATGCCATCAATTAATAACAATGTTTGAAAACCCAGAGCTTACTTATTCTGGTCAAATATTATCTAAAATGATTGATAAAAATATTAGCCAATATGGTTTAGACTTAGCTAAAACTTATTACCAACAATTAACTAATGAACCTTATGAAGTAATAACTGATAATGAATTTATTGATGTTCGTTATGCCTCTATTTATAAACAATTAGAAATTGAACAAGCAGATAAAATAAGTTTTGATAATTATTTAAAGATATATTCTGGATAAAAATTGATTTTTCTTTAATAAGGTTAATTTTCAAAAAATAAAATGAAAAATACTTTAATTTACTAAATAAGGTTTATGATATAAAAATTCAATTTATTTTTTTTATTAAAATAAAACTATTTTTAATAAATTAATTATGATGTTAAGTCTTTTAAATTATAAATAAAAAACTATTTATAGAAAATATATGTATATATGTCATAATGTTTATTTATAATTTTTATGCTTTATTTTATTAAAAATATTTATAATAAAATCATTAATTCTTTATTAATATAGTTTTATAATGATTAATTTTATATAAAATTAATCATTATATCCTATTAATAATTTGTTTTCTTTATTTAAAGAATAGTTATATAAATATTGTTAATTGTAGTACTTTAATTTCAAATATCTAAATTAAATAATTATTACTATAATATTTATAGTATTCACTTCTTAATTAAAGAAAATACGCATTTTAATATATAATTAAATATAGATTATTTAAATTAAATATAAAAATTAATCTTATTAATATAAAATAACTTAAATAATATGATAAAATATGATAGTAAAAATACTATAATTTATTTTTAAAATTTTCTACTAAAGTAGAATTTTTAAATGATATCTTCAATTCTGTTAAAAATTTTTTGTTTTTAGTGTATAATATTATTATATCATATAACTTTTTTAATAATAGAATCATTGCTAGGACTTATATGTTATTATAAATATAATGATGACCAATAATATTTATTGAAATTTCTTATATTAAAAGTAATCTTTTTTCAAATTATTCAATTAATATTAACCTATTTATTTAATATTAATTTTTAACTAAATTTTAAAAATAATAAGATAGTAAAGTAATAACAATAATAATTTATTTAAATTACCATTTATCTTCACAAGTTATTAAATATCAATACATTTATAAGTAATAATATTAAAATATATTATTAGTTCACAATTAAATCTTCTTTTAATTTATTTTTATCAAAAAATAAATTAAAAGAATTAATATTATAATATATATAATATTAATAAAAGTATAT
This sequence comes from Arsenophonus sp., assembly GCA_052401645.1. GTDB lineage: Bacteria > Pseudomonadota > Gammaproteobacteria > Enterobacterales > Enterobacteriaceae > Arsenophonus. Next base: position 1,830,818 of record CP198939.1, on the reverse strand, counting down.
CTTATAATAAATAATAATTTAATCTTATCAAAAGTGAAATTAATTGGTTTATAATTATTTTTTAATTTTTATTAAAATAAAATATTAATGGTTTAATTATATTAAATATAATAATTTTTATAAATATATATGTTTTTAAAATAAAAATTAGATTAAAATATCCTGATTGTTATAAAAAATTACTATTAAATTAATTAAAAATTGTGCAAAATTCATTTTTTCTTAATTTTATCAAAATTGATGAGAGATTCAATGTTATAAAAATAAAAACATCATAAACTTTATGATAATATAAATATTTATTTTATAAATAACGCTAGAATAAATTATATAGTAGTTTATATATAATTTTATATACCATTAAAGTAAAGAATCTACTTTCTATATATTAAAATATCTTATTGTTTCTAAGTAACTTAAAATAAAGAATTACAAAAATTAAAGTATTTTATATATTATTAACAATAATAAGTAATATATTTTTTATTATTTATATTAATATAATATATGTTACTAACATTAGTAAAATTAATTATTTATTAATGTTAATAAATAATTAAAATTAAATTAATAATAGATATTTTGGATTTATTAATAGTAATATAACTTAATAAATGGATTTGATGATTATGTTTAATTAAGTTCTATGATTAATTTTTAAATAAATATTTATCGTTCTTGTTTTTAAGATGATATAACTTTATATAATAATCATTATAATAATAAATATTATGAATAAAGTATTTCCTAATTTAATGATTCCTTAAATATAAAATTTCTATATTTTAGTTAATGATAAAATAATAAATAAAAATTAAATTAATTAAAGAAACATTTAGAATATTTGATTTTTAAAAAAATCAAATATTAAAAAATATTTTAATTAGGTAAAAGTCGATAAAAATTTTTACATTATCAACTATAATAAAAGTAATTATTTTTATAAAAAACATAAATAAAATTAAGAATAAATATATAAAATATCTTCATGAAAATAATTTCTTTATTTAATTAAAATATTTAAAAAATCATTATTATTATTAATATAATTATTGTTAAAATTATATAAATTCATAAAAATTAAGAATTTAATTTCAATAATAATTAATTATTTAATATATTCTAAATATTATTTTTATTTCTTTAATTGATAAACTAAATCAAGTTTTAATATTTAAAATATTAAAACGATATAAATAAAATCAAATAATAATTCATTTTTTAAAATTAGCGTAATATAATATAAACTTATCGTCATAATAATTGTTAAATATAATATTAACAACAAAAAAATATAACGATTAATATGATAAACTAAATATAATAATTAATAGTAAAATTTACCATGCCATTAATTAACAAACTAAAGATAAAGTATAAGTTTAATAAAAAGTTTAATTAATATTTTTTATAAATAAAATAAATATTTAACATAAAAAATACTTATAACTTATCATGATATAACAATCTTTAATAAAAGTATTATAACCTATTTCAATTTAATTCATTAAAATTAAACTTTATGTTATGATAAAATAAAAAAGGTAAAGTACTTAAAAATAAGTAATATTTATGAAAATATCAAATTTTCATATAATATTTTCATTTATTAGTTAGTTTATTAAATGTAATTAAGTTAAAAATATAGTATTCATCTTTATATTTTATAAGTAATTATTTATTTTTTTATAAAATTTAATGCATAAATTAGATTTTCTTAATGAAAGAATAAAAATTAACTAATAGTTTACCAATTTAACATAATTGAGTTAAGAAAAATGTTTGATAATTTAACTGATAGACTTTCATCTATATTGCGTAATATCAGCGGTCGAGGAAGATTAACTAAAGATAATATTAAAGAAGCATTACGTGAAGTTCGTATGGCGTTGTTAGAAGCTGATGTTGCTTTGCCAGTAGTTCGTGAATTTATTCAATCTATAAAAGAAGATGCAGTAGATAAAAATATCAATAAAAGTTTAACACCTAGTCAAGAATTTATTAAAATTGTTAAAAATCAACTAACTAAATCACTTGGTGGAAATAATATCGGCTTAAATTTAGCAATACAACCTCCAGCAGTTATTCTTATAGCTGGTTTACAAGGTGTAGGTAAGACTACTACTGTCGCTAAATTAGGAAAATTTTTAAAAGAAAAATATAGGAAAAAAGTTTTAGTAGCTTCTGTTGATATTTATCGACCAGCTGCTATTAAACAATTAGAAATACTTACTCAAACAGCAGGAATTGATTTTTTCCTATCATCTTCAAATGAAAAACCTATTGATATCGCCACTAATGCACTAGAATATGCAAAATTAAAATTTTATGATGTATTGATTATTGATACTTCTGGACGTTTGCATATTAATGAAACTATGATGACAGAAATTCAAGTAATCCATAGTGTTATTAACCCAATTGAAACATTATTTATTATTGATGCAATGACAGGTCAAGATGCAGTTAATTCTGCAAAATCTTTTAATGAAATATTACCATTAACAGGTTTTATATTAACAAAAATCGATGGTGATGCCAGAGGTGGCGCTGCATTATCAATCAGATATATTACTGGTAAACCAATTAAATTTTTAGGAATAGGAGAGAAAATTAATAGCTTAGAACTATTTTATCCAGAAAGAATTTCTTCTCGTATACTTGGTATGGGAGATGTTTTATCATTGATTGAAGAGATAGAAAGCAAAGTTGATCGTGATAAGGCGGAAAAACTTTCTAATAAACTTAAAAAAAATAATAATTTTGATCTAAATGATTTCCTAGAACATATTAAACAAATGCGAAATATAGGTGATATGTCAAGTATGTTAAATAAAATTCCAGGTATATCTGGAATTCATGATAAAATTAAATTACAAATAAATGATAATGCATTAATTAAAATGCAAGCAATTATTAGCTCCATGACTATGAAAGAACGGCAAAAACCTGAAATTATTAAAGGATCAAGGAAAAAGCGTATTGCCATTGGTTCAGGCACGCAAATACAGGATATTAACATGCTACTTAAACAGTTTGATAATATAAAACGTATAATGAGTAAAATGAAAAAAAATGAATTAATTAAAATTATACGAGGAATTAAAAATTTCGCTCTACCTTATTCATCAAAATAATAGAAATTTATTTTTAAATAAAAAATTGATATTTGTTTATTATTTTATAATAATAAAAATAAGATATTTATTTTTATTATAGGATTTTATCCTATTGCTCTATAAGAAATAGTTTTATTTTTTCTTAATTAATGAGGAGATTATGGTAATAATTCGTTTAGCTCGTGGTGGAAGAAAAAAGCGTCCATTTTATCATGTTGTTGTTACAGATAACCGTAATGCACGTGACGGTCGATTTATTGAACGTATAGGTTTTTTTAATTCTATTTCATCAATTAAAAAGAAAGAGTTGTATTTAGATTTAGATCGTGTTGATCATTGGATTAGTTTAGGAGCAATTGTTTCTAATCGTGCTTCAACATTGATTAAAAAAGTAAAAAAGCAACTTAATTTACTATAATGTATTAGTAAGTAAAGAGGTTTGTTTTGATACACATCAATCCTATTGTTTTAGGAAAATTAGGCGCTTCATATGGTACCTGTGGTTGGCTTAGAATTTTTTCATTAACAGAACATACAGAAGATATTTTTGATTATAAGCCTTGGTTTATTCAAAGCTCAGGTCAATGGCGACAAGTAGAATTAGAAGCCTGGAAATATCATAACAAAAATAGTATTATTAAAATAAAAAATATTAATGATAGAAATGCTGCTAATTTAATAACTAATTATGAAATTTTTATTGATTCAACACAATTACCTATACTTAAAGATAACGAATATTATTGGAAAGATTTAATTAATTGTAAGGTTATAACTATTGAAGGTTATAGTTTAGGTCATGTTCAATATTTAATAGAAACTGGTTCAAATGATATATTGGTAATTAAAGCAAATCTAGAAGACACATTTGGTATTAAAGAAAGGTTATTACCATTTCTTTATGAACAAGTTATCAAAAATATTAATTTTACTATTAAAACAATTGAAGTAGATTGGAATCCTAATTTTTAAATGTAGATTAACGTATTATCAGTGGAATAAAAAATGTGGATCGGAATTATTAGCTTATTTCCAGAAATGTTAATGGCAATAACGAAGTATGGAGTGATTGGTAGGGCAATAAAAAATGGTTTATTAAATATACAATATTGGAATCCAAGAGATTATACTAATAATAGACATCGAACTGTAGATGATAGTCCTTATGGCGGAGGACCAGGTATGTTGATGATGGTAAAACCTATTAGAGATGCTATTCATGCAGCAAAATCTCAGATTATTGAAGATGTTAAAGTAATCTATCTTTCACCGCAAGGACGAAAGCTTAATCAAAAAAATGTCTGTGAATTAACAATAAATAAAAAGATTATTTTAGTTTGTGGTCGATATGAAGGTATTGATGAACGAATTAATGAAACTGAAATTGATGAAGAATGGTCAATCGGTGATTATGTTCTTAGTGGAGGAGAATTACCAGCAATGGTAATGATCGATTCAATTTCAAGATTTATTCCTGGTGTATTAGGTCATCACGCTTCATTAAAAGAAGACTCTTTTATGAATGGATTGCTTGATTTTCCTCACTATACTCGCCCTAAGATTTTAGAAGGTATGAAAGTTCCGAATGTATTATTATCTGGAAATCATGCTGAAATAGAACGTTGGAGAAGAAAACAGTCGTTAGGAAGAACTTGGCTTAGAAGACCAAAACTTTTAAAAAACCTAGTTTTAACTGATTACCAGAAAATTTTATTGAAGGAATTTCAACAAGAATATTATATGAAGAAAAAAAAATCCTTTTAATTAATGCAACATATAATGTTGTCATATGTAATAAATTTTTATTTAGTAAAGGAATATTATGAGTAAGATTATCAAACAACTTGAACAAGAACAGATGAAGCAAAATATTTCCCCATTTCGTCCAGGTGATACAGTAGAGGTTAAGGTGTGGGTAGTTGAAGGTTCTAAAAGGCGTTTACAGGCATTCGAAGGTATCGTTATTGCTATTCGTAACCGTGGTCTACATTCAGCATTTACTGTTCGCAAGGTTTCTAATGGCGAAGGTATTGAACGTGTATTTCAGACACATTCACCTATCATAGATAGTGTTACAGTAAAGCGTTTTGGTGCTGTTCGTAGGGCTAAATTGTATTTTTTGCGAAAGCGTTACGGTAAAGCTGCACGTATTAAAGAACGTTTAAACATAAAATAATTCATTATTTTATTAATATATCATTTATTTATATTATTAATACAGTATTATATCATGTTTAAACTTATAATTTTTAATTATTTTTATATTTTTCTTTACATTTATATAAGCCATAATATTCTATAATAGGAGGAGTATAGCTTTTATGAAATGATTGATAATATAATTTATTGATATTTTATATATTTCATAAGAACTTGCTTTAAAACTAATAATAATGTTTTTAAAAAATCTAATTAAATATTTATTTTTTATAAAAATTAAATTATTAAATAATTTATTATCCTTACTTTAGTAAGGATACTTACTATCATAATATAAAAAATATTTTTATAGTTAGTTAACTGATTATAAAATCTATTTGAAATTTAAATATTTTAAATAAAAGTATAAATATGGTTTTTATTTTTTTAAAAATATTAATTAAGGAAAATTTTAGAAAAGTTGTTTCTTAAAATAAAAGATAGTATCTCTTTCGTTAATGTTGCTCATTAGTTTAAGATATTAAATTTTTAGGATTTAAAAAAAATAATATTAATTGATTTATAGTTAAAACATATAAAGAATTTTAGAAAAATTAAATCATAAAAAGTAAATTAATATTATCGTAAATATTATTTTTATATTATTTAATCAATTAAGTTAAGAAATAATTTTTATTAAAATACAATTAATGATAAAAATTTGTATTATAAAAAATAATATGGTATATCTTTTATATACCATATTAATAACAATTATTAAATCAATATTATAAGTTTATTAAAAAGTAATGAAAATAAATATTGATATTTATAGATTAAATATCAATATTTAAGTATTCGATATCAAATTAAAAATATTTAATTGATTATTTCTATTTTTAAAATAATGAAGTTTATAGTTTGAGTAAAGAATATTAAGATATAGTTTATAAAACTATAATTTTATTGTTATTATAAATAATAATTATTATTTTATTTATTAAAATATAAGTATTCATTTATAGATTAAAAAATATTTGAAAATAAATTATTAATGAAATATTTCTTCTCATAATATGTATGACTAATTTAAAATTATAATTTATAAAAATTAACATTATAAAATTATAAATATATTAAAATTTATTTAACTTATTTTCTTTACTTTATTATTTTACTAATTTACTTATTTGTAGCTTTTATTTTAAAAAGTTTATTTACAGTAATCATTAACTTATATTATCCATATATATTTTAATTAAAATAATAATTTTCTTTATTGATATTTATTTGATTAAGATTTGTGGAATTTATATGAATATTATTATAAACATAATATAAAATATTGTTTTTTATTAAATTTTAGAACAAGTTTTTTTAAATAATAATTAAAATTTAATTAATTATTAATATATAATTCTAATGAATTAGATATTAAAGTTATTCTTAATTACAATAAAGATAGTGATTTTATAGTTAATTAGATTTATTATCTTCTAAAAATATAATTATATAACATTTAAATTATAATAATATAAATATATATGATAAATTAATAGATTGATATCAAAATTTGATTTTTTAATGAAATTATCATAGTTAATTTATTTTTAAATATAAAAATATAAATTTTATATTAAATAAGTATAATTTAACTTTTTTTTTATAGTTTGTACTGACAGAGTAACAATTTAGTTTAAATTGTAATAATATCACTTTTAATACTAATAATTCTAGAATTAAAATATATAGGTATTTTGATTCGTTATGAATTTAACATGATTTTAATTAAAATTAACGATGATCTATATATAATATCTATTATACGACTACAATAATAAAATGCATTAATATTATTTAATTTATTACCTATGTTATATTTTAAATTAGTTAAGTTGTATATAATATAATTTTTTATTATATTAAAAAATATTATTTTAATTAAATTTAATTTTAAGTATTTTTATCTATCAATAAAACTTGATTTAGTTATTATCTTAGTTGATTAAATAAAATATGTAATCGTAATTTTTTAAAATTTAAAATTACTTAATTTTAAATAAATTATAAAAATTATTAATTAATTTTTAATTAGATTTATTATTTATTTTATATAGATAAAATTCTATAAGTAAATCATTTTTATTTTGTATAAATATAAAATATTTTAAAATTTACTAAAACAAGATTTAATATTGATTAACCAAATAATAAGTTAATAAATATTAATTCTTTTACAAGATAAAAAATAAAATTTACTTATGATTTAAAAATAATTATAATAATAATTATTGTAATAAATAGTATATGTGTTGTTAAAAATAACTTACTTAGTCAATATATAATATTATTTAATAATTTTTAAAAAAAATATAAGATCCAATCTTTTAGTTCTTGTTTTCTGTTTAATTATTAATATATTTAATAATTTCTGTTTATGATTCCATAAATAATACGTTTGGTTTATATATACTAATTTAACATTATATGTGTTATTTTTTGTTAAACATAATTATTCAATAAATAAATTTAATAATAATTTTATTAAATTTTAATTGATTTTTCTTCATTTTAATATAAATGATAAAAATTTTTTATTATTTTATTTCTCATTATTATATTATAAAATGATAAAATTTCTAAATAATGATTTATCAATAATATAATAAAACTGGATTAAGCATAACAAATAAATTCGATTGTAAAATAATATATTTAAAATAAGTATGAATTTCTGAATTTTTTTTATTTTAATTAAAAAATAGAATAGCAAAAAATATATAGATATAAGTTTTCTTCTAGAAAAAAATAAAATGTTATAATTAAATTATTATGTTATAGTAGAATGTCCATATATATCTTATAATTAAATAAACACATATCCATAATTTATATTAATTTTTATTAAATTATTTTAAAATCATATATTAATTCATTAATTAAAATATGAAAATTATCATTTTATTTCTAACAAATATTTTTTTATTTTATTAAAAACACAGTATAAATTATAAAGTATTAATGTTTTATTTAAAATTAAAAAATTTTAATCACTAATTAAGTAAAAAACTAATTATTTATTAAGTCTATTAAATATTATTTAGTATAAAAAATAAAAAGTATAATATCTTTCACATATTTATTTTTAATATTAATTATCATATTTTCTATTTCTAACTTAATTTATTATTAAGTTATTAATATTTTTAATATAGTGATAATTAATAGAAATATGATCTTTATTAATTTTAATTAATTTCAAGTTAAGAAATTATGGAATTCTTATTTATTATAAAATATTTATTATAATATAAAATATATTAGTTTTAATATTAATAATGGATTTATCAATTTTATTGATTTAATTCGATATATATAAAAAATATTTTTATTATTTATTTTGCTATTAAGTAAGGAGGATTATAAGATATTAATTTTAAAACCTTATTCCTTTCTTGAATTAAACCTAATTTTCTATATGATATTTCCATATATTTTAATGCTATACGAGTTGATTGTGTATCAGGATAATTTATTAACATTTGCTCTATACGATTAATAACAGCAATATAAGCACCACGTTTATTGTAATATTTAATAATTCCTAATTCATATTTAGCCAAACGTTCTTTTAAAAAAATTAAATGTTTACTAGCATCTGTTGCATAAAAACTATTTGGATAAAATAGAAGAAGTTGTTTGAAGTTTCTAAAGGCCTCGATAGCATGTTGTGGATCGTGATCAGAATTATCAATACCAAAAAAATTTTTTAGTGCGCTATGATCTAAAGTTTCTAATATAAGACCTCGCATATATAAAGCATAATCAATATTTTGATTTGTTGTATTAAGACGAATAAATCGATCAATTATCGCCATTGATAATGGTAGTTCAGATAATTTATAATAAGCATAAATCATATCGAGTTGAGTTTGTTTAGCAAAATAGCTAAATGGATACTGATTATCAAGAATTTCCAATAATTTGATTGCTTCCTTATAATTTCCATTTTGTAGCTTTTTTTGGCTTTTTTTATAAATATTAGTGAAAGAGTTTTTATCAATGGTATTAATTTCATTATTTGAGCATCCGATAATAAATAAATTCATTATAATTATTGTTAACAAATATTTTATAGATACCATTACGTAATTACTTCCTTTAAATATTTAAGAATTTTTTATAAACCTTTATTTTATTATATAAAATATTATAACTCATATTTTAATAGAAATTATATTTATTATAAGATATAACTTTATTATAGATAATTTTATGATTCAAGAATTACAACTTCAAACAAAAATCTTAAAATCACAATTTGGTCTGCGTTTAGATAAAGCAATATCTGAATTATTTCCAGATTATTCTCGTTCTAAAATAAAAAAATATATTTTAGATAAAAGAGTGAAATTAAATGGTAAGATCATAAGCAAGCCAAAAGAAAAGGTATTCGGTAGCGAAGAGATTTTAATTAATGCATTAATTAAAAAAGATATGAGTTATGTTCCACAAAATATTTCATTAAATATTGTTTATGAAGATGATGAAATACTTATAATTAATAAACCTAGCAATTTAGTTGTTCATCCAGGAGTAGGAAATACAGATGGAACGTTATTAAATGGACTTTTGTATCGATATCCAAAAATTATTGATGTTCCACGAGCAGGAATTGTTCATCGACTTGATAAAGATACTATTGGGTTAATGGTTATTGCAAAAACAATATTATCTTATACTTATTTAGTAAAAGATTTTAAGTTAAGAAAAATTAAACGTGAATATGAAGCAATAGTAAATGGTCATATAATGGCTAGTGGAACAATATATGAACCTATTGCTCGTCATCCGAGTAAACGAACACATATGACTGTTCATCCGATGGGTAAGCCATCTATTACACATTATCAAATAATAGAACATTTTCGTGCTCATACTAGACTTAGATTACGTTTAGGTTCAGGTAGAACGCATCAAATTCGAGTTCATATGGCGCACATGAATCATCCATTGGTTGGCGATCAAGTTTATGGTCATCGTCAATATTTATTAAAAAATGTTTCTGAAGAATTTTCTAAAATTATAAAAAATTTTAATCGGCAAGCACTTTATGCCGTAATGTTAAGTTTATTCCATCCTCGTACAGGTATTAAAATGGAGTGGTCTATTGATACTCCTGAAGATATGCTTATATTAGTTAATGCACTTAAAAAAGACGCATTGATGCATAAAGATGTGATTAATTGATAAATAAATAGGTTGATATATCTTAATTATTTTATTTTCAAATGGAAAATGATCTAAGTTTTTGTGGTATTTATTTGAATTATTTAAGAGTATACTTACTACATTATAAAATTTTTTTAGTTTATAAATATCAATGATCAATTTAATTAATAAATTAATATATAATTTGTTATGATAATCAACTGTGATTATAAAAGATAATTTTTTATTAATCTTATATATCTATATAAGAGATTTATATTAAGAATAATAATGGTAATTTAAAACTAGATTATTTAGAAGATAGTCTTAGTTATACTAAAAAAAGATATAGTTTATATTTTAATTATCGTTATACTATTTTATAACTCATTTTATTATAAGAATAATGTATAAAAATTATTATTATATTGTATATTATAACTTAATAAGTTTTTGTGATTTATATTTTCATTATGATGTAATATAAGATGTTTGTTGTATGTGTGTATATCGAATCTTAAAAGGATAATAAAAATAATTAAAATTATCATTTTTTAATTTGAGTTCGATTATATTTTTAAAAGAATAATTTATCGATAAAAAAATAGAATAAAGTGGAATGGTAATATTTTTTGTTAATAAATATATAGAGAATATATATGAAAATTTTGAAATCTTCTATGATAATATTATAAATATCTTAAATAACATTTATTTATATTAGTCTATTTGAGATCATATTTTTTATGATGTAAAAATATTTTATGATTAAATTAATTATATAATTAATTAATTTTTTTTATTATTTTAGATATAAAACCTAGAAGAATTAATCGATATATCTTTTGGTATCATTGAAAATATATTAGTAATATTAATTATTATTTTAGTTATTTTTTTATAACAATTGACTTTATTAACTAAAATAAAAATAGAAATGATACTTAGTATATATAATAATTGCAACTGTATTTTTTGGGAGATATCATGCGATTAATTCGTTTTACTAATAAATTTTAAGAAGCATTAATTGATACTTAATTTAATCCTTAGTAATTAAAAAAATAATAAATTTATCAAATTTAATTAATACACTTATTTATTGCCTTGTTAGATCAACAAAATAGTACTTTACAATTTTTACTAACAGTGATAAAGAATTAATTTTAATGATTTTAATAAAAAATTAAACGATATCCTTAACATGTTACCTTTAAATAATAGAAAGAAATATTAATAATATTCAACCATAAAATTATTTTGTTTGGCATATAAATTTATGTGATGAATTATCGCATGAATACTGTGATAAATTTATTTATTCAGAACTATTTATTTTATAGCTATTTTATGTGAAAAAAACCTCACTAGCAGATATATTTAGAATAATAGGAGCGAATAAATTTAATATAGAAAAGGCGATAAAACAAATGCGTGATGATGGAAATATTAATGAACAAAGCACTGAAGAACATCATCAAATACTTAAAAAGTATACGATTGATTTAACTGAAAAAGCTGAACAAGGTAAACTTGATCCTGTTATTGGACGTGATGAAGAAATTCGCAGGACAATACAAGTACTTCAGCGTAGAACAAAAAATAATCCAGTTTTAATTGGTGAACCTGGGGTAGGTAAGACTGCGATTGTTGAAGGTCTTGCTCAAAGAATTATTAATGGTGAGGTACCAGAAGGACTTAAAGATAAAAAAGTTCTTTCTTTAGATATTGGTTCTTTATTGGCTGGTTCTAAATATCGTGGTGAATTTGAAGAGCGCTTAAAGTCAATTTTAAATGAACTTAGCAAGCATGAAGGAAATATAATCTTATTTATCGATGAATTACATACCGTGGTTTGTACGGGAAAAGCTAATGGTGCAATGGATGTTAGTAATATGTTAAAACCAGCATTAGCAAGAGGAGAGTTACATTGTGTTGGTGCTACTACAATTGATGAATATCGTCAATATATTGAAAAAGATGCGGCATTAGAGCGTCGTTTTCAAAAAATTTATATAGCTGAACCTAATGTTGATGATACTATAGCAATATTAAGAGGACTAAAAGAACGTTATGAATTACATCACCACGTACAAATAACTGATCCTGCTATTGTTGTTGCTGCTAGTTTATCAAATCGTTATATTTCTGATCGAATGTTACCTGATAAAGCAATAGATTTAATTGATGAAGCAGGTGCTAGTTTACGTATGCAAATGGATTCTAAACCAGAAGCACTTGATAGATTAGATCGTAGAATTATTCAATTAAAACTTGAACAGCAAGCATTAAAAAAGGAATTTGACGAAGCTAGTAAAAATCGGCTTAAAATATTAGAAGAAGAATTAACTAAAAAAGAGGAAGAATATTTAAAACTTGAAAAAGAATGGAAAACAGAAAAAGCAGAACTTACAGATACACAACATATAAAAACGAAATTAGAAAACGCACGTATAAGTTTGGAACAAGCTCGTCGTATTAGCGATTTAGCTAAAATGTCAGAATTACAATATGGTAAAATTCCTGAATTAGAAAAAAAACTTGAAATTGCCACTAAGGCAGAAAGTAAAACTATGAAGTTATTGCGTAATAAAGTAACTGATTTCGAAGTTGCTGAAGTATTAGCCCGATGGACAGGAATTCCAGTTTCAAAAATGTTAAAAAGTGAACGTGAAAAGTTATTTAATATGGAACAAGATTTGCATAAACGGATTATCGGTCAAAATCAAGCTATTAATGCAGTATCTAATGCGATACGACGTAGCCGCGCTGGGTTATCAGATCCAAATAGACCTATTGGTTCATTTTTACTTTTAGGTCCTACTGGTGTAGGTAAAACAGAACTATGTAAAGTATTAGCAAATTTTTTATTTGATAGTGATGATGCTATGGTGCGCTTAGATATGTCTGAATTTATGGAAAAACATACTATATCTAGATTAGTTGGAGCACCTCCAGGTTATGTTGGATATGAAGAAGGTGGTTGTTTAACAGAAGTAATTCGACGCCATCCTTATTCTGTTATTTTAATTGATGAAATTGAAAAAGCACATCCAGATGTTTTTAATATTTTATTACAAGTTTTGGATGATGGTCGTTTGACTAATGGACAAGGAAGAACAGTTGACTTTCGCAATACAGTTATTATTATAACATCTAACTTAGGATCTGATCTGATTCAAGAACGATTTAATAGTTTAAATTATGACAATATGAAAGAAATTATCATGGAAGTAGTCAATCGTAGTTTTAAACCTGAATTTATTAACCGTATTGATGAAGTTGTTGTATTCCATCCACTTAATAAAGAACAAATTACAGAAATTGCAAAAATTCAATTATCACGTTTATATAAGCGTATGGAAGAGCAAGGTTATCAAATAAAAATTACAGAAGCTGCATTAGAAAAATTAAGTGAATTTGGATTTGATCCAGTATTTGGAGCTAGGCCTTTAAAACGCGCAATCCAACAAAAAATAGAAAATTCATTAGCTAAAGAGATGCTCTCAGGTAATTTAATTCCAGGAAAGGAAGTAACTATAGATGTTAAAGAAAATATTTTTATTTCTAAACAATAAAAATAATCGATGATTTTTTATTTAAAGAGGTAACATTATTTGTTTAATTAAATTTAAATAATTTTAATAACTTTAATTTAATTAAAATTATTGTTAAATTAAATCATTGAAAACAAATATTTAATATTTATAATTAATAGTTAGGATAGTAAATAAAAATTTAAATAGAGAAAAATACAAATAATAGTTGTTACTTTTAAAAAAACTCTTTATAATATAATTCTTTTATATATATTTACTTATTAAATTTAATAACTACTTAAAAAGTAAATATTATAAATTAATAATAAAAATATAATATATATTTACATACGACTTATTTGTGTTTTATGATCTTTAATAATAAATTAGATAATCTGTGTGAGCACTCGCAAGACATCATCAAAAATTTGAAGATTAAGTCTTGAAGAATAATATAGAACTATTCGTCATGAATAGTGAAAATTAGGAACTCTTTGAGCATTAAACTTTTTTAATTCAAGAGTTTGATCGTGGCTCAGATTGAACGCTGGTGGCAGGCTTAACACATGCAAGTCGAGCGGTATCGGAAGAAAGAAAACTTTCTTGCCGGCGAGCGGCGAACGGGTGAGTAATGTATGGGGATCTGCCCGAAGGAGGGGGATAACCACTAGAAATGGTGGCTAATACCGCATAATCTCTAAGGAGCAAAGTGGGGGACTTTAAAAAGCCTCATACCTTCGGATGAACCCATATGAGATTAGCTAGTAGGTGTGGTAAAGGCTCACCTAGGCAACGATCTCTAGCTGATCTGAGAGGATGATCAGCCACACTGGGACTGAGACACGGCCCAGACTCCTACGGGAGGCAGCAGTGGGGAATATTGCACAATGGGCGAAAGCCTGATGCAGCTATGCCATGTGTATGAAGAAGGCCTTCGGGTTGTAAAGTACTTTCAGTTGTGAGGAAGGTGTTAAGATTAATACTCTTAGCAATTGACGTTAGCAACAGAAGAAGCACCGGCTAACTCCGTGCCAGCAGCCGCGGTAATACGGAGGGTGCGAGCGTTAATCGGAATTACTGGGCGTAAAGGGCACGCAGGCGGTTAATTAAGTTGAATGTGAAATCCCCGGGCTTAACCTGGGAATGGCATTCAAAACTGATTAACTAGAGTCTTATAGAGGTGGATAGAATTCCACATGTAGCGGTGAAATGCGTAGAGATGTGGAGGAATACCAGTGGCGAAGGCGATCCACTGGATAAAGACTGACGCTCATGTGCGAAAGCGTGGGGAGCAAACAGGATTAGATACCCTGGTAGTCCACGCTGTAAACGATGTCGATTTGGAGGTTGTGGTCATGAACCGTGGCCTCCGGAGCTAACGCGTTAAATCGACCGCCTGGGGAGTACGGCCGCAAGGTTAAAACTCAAATGAATTGACGGGGGCCCGCACAAGCGGTGGAGCATGTGGTTTAATTCGATGCAACGCGAAGAACCTTACCTACTCTTGACATCCAGAGTATCTTTTAGAGATAGAAGAGTGCCTTCGGGAACTCTGAGACAGGTGCTGCATGGCTGTCGTCAGCTCGTGTTGTGAAATGTTGGGTTAAGTCCCGCAACGAGCGCAACCCTTATCCTTTGTTGCCAGCGAGTAAAGTCGGGAACTCAAAGGAGACTGCCGGTGATAAACCGGAGGAAGGTGGGGATGACGTCAAGTCATCATGGCCCTTACGAGTAGGGCTACACACGTGCTACAATGGCGTATACAGAGAGAGGCAAGCCCGCGAGGGGAAGCGGAACTCAGAAAGTACGTTTAAGTCCGGATTGGAGTCTGCAACTCGACTCCATGAAGTCGGAATCGCTAGTAATCGCGGATCAGCATGTCGCGGTGAATACGTTCCCGGGCCTTGTACACACCGCCCGTCACACCATGGGAGTGGGTTGCAAAAGAAGTAGGTAGCTTAACCTGTCAAGGATGGCACTTACCACTTTGTGATTCATGACTGGGGTGAAGTCGTAACAAGGTAACCGTAGGGGAACCTGCGGTTGGATCACCTCCTTACATAGATAGATTGAATGTGAGTGTTCACACAGATTGTCTGATAGAAATAAGAAAAAAATATATTAGGCTTGTAGCTCAGTTGGTTAGAGCACACCCCTGATAAGGGTGAGGTCGGTGGTTCAAGTCCACTCAGGCCTAAAAATTTCTAATAGACTTTTCTAAAAAAATAGTGTTAATATTTAAGTATTTTAATAGCCTATTTTAATGGGGCTATAGCTCAACTGGGAGAGCACCTGTTTTGCACGCAGGAGGTCAGCGGTTCGATTCCGCTTAGCTCCATAAATATATTAAAATGTAAAAATAAATAATATAGTTATTTAATTTACAATTAGATAAGAATAGTATTAAATATATAATAATGCTCTTTAATAATTTGGAACAAGCTAAAATCGAAACACATAATTATTTATTTAATAATGTGAATAATTCTTAAAACTCCAATTTAAAATGTTTATAGACACATAGAAATAAAATATTATCAGTAAGTAAGAGCTGTTGTGGAATCGACATATAAATATGTAATTAATATATCATAGATATTAATATATTAATGTGAGATTAGAATATGAATAATTTCATCAGACGCTGGAATAAATTTATGTTATTTAAACAGAAACAACTTTGGGTTGTGAGGTTAAGCGAAGTAAGCGTACACGGTGGATGCCTAGGCAGTCAGAGGCGATGAAGGACGTGCTAATCTGCGAAAAGCGTCGGGAAGCTGATATGAAGCATAATAGCCGGCGATATCCGAATGGGGAAACCCAATGTATTAATACATTATCGTTTGATGAATATATAGTTGAACGAGGCAAACCGGGGGAATTGAAACATCTCAGTACCCCGAGGAAAAGAAATCAACCGAGATTCCCCTAGTAGTGGCGAGCGAAAGGGGAACAGCCCAGAGTCAACATCTATATTAATATCAAGAGAATGGTCTGGAAAGTCCAGCAATAAAGGGTGATAGCCCCGTATTTAAAGATATTATTATAGTGAACTCAAAGAGTAAAACGGGACACGTATTATCCTGTCTGAAGAAGGGGGGGCCATCCTCCAAGGCTAAATACTACTGACTGACCGATAGTGAACCAAAGTACCGTGAGGGAAAGGTGAAAAGAACCCCGGTTAGGGGAGTGAAATAGAACCTAAAACCGTGTACGTACAAACAGTGGGAGCCTCAAATCATTGAACTATTCAATAGTTAAATGACAATATATCAAAATAATATCGTAAAACTTTGTTAAAAATATCTTTTAATTTTATAACCCTTCTATATATTTTATAGAAGGAGATTAAAAAAAACTAATAAGATAAATTTTAAAAGATAATCTCGATATTTAAGGATTAGGGTGACTGCATACCTTTTGTATAATGGGTCAGCGACTTATATTCTGTAGCAAGGTTAACTGTATAAGGGAGCCGTAGAGAAATCGAGTCTTAACTGGGCGTTAAGTTGCAGGGTATAGACCCGAAACCCGGTGATCTAGCCATTGGCAGGTTGAAAGTTGGGTAATGCTAACTGAAGGACCGAACCGACTAATGTTGAAAAATTAGCGGATGACTTGTGGCTAGGGGTGAAAGGCCAATCAAACCGGGAGATAGCTGGTTCTCCCCGAAAGCTATTTAGGTAGCGCCTTGTGAATTCATCTTCGGGGGTAGAGCACTGTTTCGGCTAGGGGGTCATCCCGACTTACCAACCCGATGCAAACTCCGAATACCGAATAATGTTATCACAGGAGACACACGGCGGGTGCTAACGTCCGTCGTGAAGAGGGAAACAACCCAGACCGCCAGCTAAGGTCCCAAAGTCATAGTTAAGTGGGAAACGAAGTGGGAAGGCTTAGACAACCAGGATGTTGGCTTAGAAGCAGCAATCATTTAAAGAAAGCGTAATAGCTCACTGGTCGAGTCGGCTTGCACGGAAGATGTAACGGGGCTTAAACTATGCACCGAAGCTTCGGCAGCAAATAGTAATATTTTTTGTTGGGTAGGGGAGCGTTCTGTAAGCCATAGAAGGTAGATTGAGAAGTCTACTGGAGGTATCAGAAGTGCGAATGCTGACATAAGTAACGATAAAGCGGGTGAAAAACCCGCTCGCCGAAAGACCAAGGGTTCCTGTCCAACGTTAATCGGGGCAGGGTAAGTCGACCCCTAAGGCGAGGCTGAAAAGCGTAGTCGATGGAAAACTGGTTAATATTCCAGTACTAATAGTTACTGCAAAGGGGGGACGAAGAAGGCTAGACTATCCGGGCGACGGTTGCCCCGGTTTAAGCGTATAGGTGGGTAATTCAGGCAAATCCAAATTACCATAACACTGAGGCGTGATGACGAGCCATTAAGGTGGTGAAGTAGTTAATGCCAAGCTTCCAGGAAAAGCCTCTAAGCATCAGGTAACTATTAATCGTACCCAAAACCGACACAGGTGGTTAGGTAGAGAATACTAAGGCGCTTGAGAGAACTCGGGTGAAGGAACTAGGCAAAATGGTGCCGTAACTTCGGGAGAAGGCATGCTGGCATTATGTAAAAAGCTTATACGCTTAGAGCTGAAGCCAGTCGCAGATACCAGCTAGCTGCAACTGTTTATTAAAAACACAGCACTGTGCAAACACGAAAGTGGAAGTATACGGTGTGACGCCTGCCCGGTGCTGGAAGGTTAATTGATAGGGTAAACCTGTATAAGGTGAAGCTCTTGATCGAAGCCCCAGTAAACGGCGGCCGTAACTATAACGGTCCTAAGGTAGCGAAATTCCTTGTCGGGTAAGTTCCGACCTGCACGAATGGCGTAATGATGGCTAGACTGTCTCCACCCGAGACTCAGTGAAATTGAATTCGCTGTGAAGATGCAGTGTACTCGCGGCAAGACGGAAAGACCCCGTGAACCTTTACTATAGCTTGGCACTGAATATTGAATCTTGATGTGTAGGATAGGTGGGAGGCTTTGAAGTGTAGGCGTCAGTTTACATGGAGCCGTCGTTGAAATACCACCCTTTAATATTTAGTATTCTAACATAAACCCGTAATCCGGGTTAAGGACAGTGTCTGGTGGGTAGTTTGACTGGGGCGGTCTCCTCCTAAAGAATAACGGAGGAGCACAAAGGTTGGCTAATCACGGTCGGAAATCGTGAAGTTAGTGCAAAGGCATAAGCCAGCTTAACTGCGAGCGTGACGGCGCGAGCAGGTACGAAAGTAGGTCTTAGTGATCCGGTGGTTCTGAATGGAAGGGCCATCGCTCAACGAATAAAAGGTACTCCGGGGATAACAGGCTGATATCGCCCAAGAGTTCATATCGACGGCGGTGTTTGGCACCTCGATGTCGGCTCATCACATCCTGGGGCTGAAGTAGGTCCCAAGGGTATGGCTGTTCGCCATTTAAAGTGGTACGCGAGCTGGGTTTAGAACGTCGTGAGACAGTTCGGTCCCTATCTGTCGTGGGCGAAGGAAGATTGAGGGGGGCTACTTCTAGTACGAGAGGACCGAAGTGGACGCACCACTGGTGTGCAGGTTGTCATGCCAATGGCATAGCCTGGTAGCTAAGTGCGGGAGAGATAACCGCTGAAAGCATCTAAGCGGGAAACTTGCCCCAAGATGAATCTTCCCTGACTTTAAAAAGTCCTATAAGGGACGTTCAAGACTAGGACGTAGATAGGCTGGATGTGTAAGCGTAGCAATACGTTAAGCTAACCAGTACTAATGACCCGAGAGGCTTAACCTGACAACACCAAAGATGTTTTGAATTGTAGAGTAACGGTTTAGTTTGTTTATAAATGATAGTTTAAGAAACTTTCTAATAAAGTGATAAAAAAAATTAAAATAATGAAATAACTAGAAAAAATATGTTATTTATTATTAGCATTAGTAGTATTTTAATCTGTAAATTGCAATTACTATATTAAAAAAATTAAGTACAATTACTATAAATATAAATTTAGTACTTTATTTTATCTTTATATAAATAAAGTACTAATATTAAAAATATTTGTTTTATATAACTTTTATTTTAAAAGTTATATTATTACTAATAATATAATAGGATAATAATGAATTAAAATATTAATAATTTGAGAAAAATTTTAAAATATATATAACTTTAATCTTTTTTCAAAAGATAACAAAAATATTTAAAAAGTAAATATAGAAAAATAAATTTCAATATACTAAAATAATTATTTTTTATAAATTTATTTGTAATTTTTTATTAGTTTAAATTTGATACAATTGTAAATTGTTTTAATATTTTAGTTTTTTAAATACTTAACAAGTATTTAAATTATATAGTACGATTTAATTTTAACTATTAATTTGTTATATAAAAATAACTTTTATAATTAATATCTTCATTTAATATACATTATTAATATTATAATATAATAGTTTTTCAAGAAGAAATATAATAATTAATTTAAGTTAATATATTATATAAATAATAATATCACTTTTTTATATATATTTTACTATTTTAATAATATACTAATTAATATAAAATCATTACTAATGATAATAATAAGTTTATATTATAAAATTCAATCATAGATAGATTTCTTAATGAAAAATGATTTTAATTTAATTTGCTATTTATTTTTATAAATAGCAAATTAAATAATTAATATATATCTTGGATATAATTATTTTTTAAAAAATAATTAGTTAACAACTTAAACTTTATTTTGTTCTAGAGAAAAAAATTCTAATATATTAATTATAATTAAAAATACACTAGATAATATAATTATATTTTGATTATATATATTGAATTTTTAAAAAAATAAATTTTTAAAAAGAATTATATAATATTTTTTCTTTCTATATAAAAATTTAACTCAATAGTAAAACGATTAACTTTTTATGTAAAAATTTGTTTTTATTAAAATAAACAATAAATTATTATATTTTATCTTAAATTTATCAATTATTCTATTTATTAATTTTAGTTAATATTTTTATGAACATATTTTATGTTTATATTGTTTAGAATATAATTTTTCATAAAGAAAAAGGAATTTTAAAATATATTGTTACAATTATTTTTGTATATTATAATAATTAACATAAATAAAACTTATTAAAATATTTATTTTTAAACAAAAGGAGTTTTAATATAATGAGCTATATTTTACCCTCTATGCCATATGAATATGGAGAATTAGAACCATATTTTGATGAAAGGACAATGAAAATACATCATACAAAACATCATCAAACTTATATAAATAACACCAATGATGTATTAAAAGATTTTCCTAATCTTGCTAAACTTAATATAGATGATTTAATTCAAAATTTAGATAAGATATATACCGATAACGAGAAAATTATTTTTTTACGAAATAATGCAGGTGGTCATGCTAACCATAACATGTTTTGGAAAGGTTTAAAAAAAGGCACTGAACTACAAGGAAAATTGAAATCTAGTATTGAACGTAATTTTTCTACTATTGATAATTTTAAAAAAAATTTTGAAAAAATTGCATTGACTAGGTTTGGTTCTGGTTGGATATGGTTAATTTTAAGATCTGATGGGAAGCTTGAGATTACTTCAACAGCTAATCAGGATAACCCATTAATGGGTGAAGTTATTTCTGGTGTTTCTGGTTATCCTATTTTAGGACTTGATGTTTGGGAACATGCATATTATCTTAAATATGAAAATAATCGTTCTGAATATATAAAAGCTTTTTGGTCAGTCATTAATTGGGATGAAGCTGAAAAACGTTTTATAGAAAAAATAAAATAATGTTTATTATATAAATTTATTTACTAATATTATTAGTAGAGCGAAAATTATTAACTAACCTACTAATAATATTTTATTATTTTCAGTAAAATGTTACAACAATAAATAGTTATTAGATTTATTTAATTAATTTTTAATTAAATATATTTTCCTTATAAATATTTTACATTTAATTTTTTTTTATTTTTTATGAATAAATTATTTTTTTACAGAATTAATAAAACCAATAGCATCATAAACTTTATTAAGAGTTATTTGAGCACGAATTTTTGCTCTATTAGCACCTTCATATATAATATTATTCAACAATTTTTCGTTATTACGAAATTCATTAAAACGACTTTGGATATTTTTTAATATAGTTAAAATAGCTTCAATAACACTACTTTTAAGATCACTATACATTTTTCCAGCAAATTGTTTCTCTATATCTTGTATGGATACCCCTGTTATGTTAGAAAGAATATTAATTAAATTAGAAATACCAGGTTTATTTTTTAAGTCATAATAAATTCGTGGCGGTTTATCAGAATCAGTAATAGCACTTTTTATTTTTTTAATTACTGATTTATTGTTTTCAAGTAAAGTTATTACATTATTACGATTCTTATCTGATTTTGACATTTTTTTTTGCGGTTCTTGTAATGACATAATTCGCGTTATTTTTTCAGAAAAAAAAGGATCTGGAATAGTAAATATTTTACCATAGATAGAATTAAAACGATAAGCAATATTACGACTTAATTCTAAGTGTTGTTTTTGATCAGTCCCGACAGGAACTTGATTTGTTTGATAAAGTAAAATATCAGCAGCCATTAATATTGGATAATAAAATAATCCAGAATTAATATTTTTAGAATATCGAATTAATTTATTTTTAAATTGTGTCATTCTATTTAATTCACCAAAGTATGTATAACAATTAAGCACCCAACTAAGTTGGCTATGTTCAGGAACATGTGACTGAACAAGAATAATGCTTTTTTTAGGGTCAATACCACAAGCTAAATATAATGCTAATGTATCAAGTGTGCATTTTTTTAATTCTTTTGGTTTTTGAGAAACCGTGATAGCATGTTGATCAGCAATACAATAAATACAATCATAATTATCTTGCATGTTAACCCATTGAAATAATGCACCAATATAGTTACCAATTGTTAACTCTCCAGACGGCTGAGCACCACTAAATACGATAGGTTTTTTATCAATATAAGTTGATTTAATAGAGATCATATTCATATTATAATTCCAGAATTATTTAACTGTAATTCAGTTATCTAATGCTAAATTAGCAGTTATTTATTATTCAATTTGTTTCATTTGATTATAGTAAATTTACTTTAATCACATTAATAAATTAATTCGAATAAGGAGAAATTTTAAATATTAAGTTGATTGAGATATAATTATAATTATTAATAAAAAAATAATAATTATAATTATATTTATATTTAAGTTATGTAATATTAACATATTAACTTTAATATTAGATTTTATTTTTATATAAAATGAATAATTTTAAAGAAAATTAATAATTTATTTTTTAAATAAAAAATAAATTATTAAAATTATTTTATTAATATAAATAATTACTGTTTAATTAAAAACATTATATAAAAATTAATCATTATAATTGTATCAATATTATTTATCAAAATAGCACGTTTATATTAATATAATATTAAAATAATTATTAATTTTAGATATTATAAATTTCTTTTAGTTAATTTCTTACGTATATCGTCAATAACAGTTTTATAATTTGGTTGATTAAAAATTGCGGAGCCTATAACAAAAATATTAGCTCCTGCATTTGCAACGTCAATAATGTTATTAATATTAATACCACCGTCAACACCTAATAATATGTTATAATTGTTATTATCAATCATTTTACGAACTTGATTTAATTTATTTAAGGTCTTTGGAATAAAAGATTGTCCACTAAAACCAGGGTTTACAGACATAATTAGGATCATATCCAATTTATCTATGATATAATCTAAATAATTTAATGGTGTAGCCGGATTAAACGCTAATCCAGCTTTACATCCGTTATTTTTGATTAATTCTAATGTTCGATCAATATGTTCACTTGCTTCAACATGAAATGTGATATAAGTTGCACCAGCTTTAGCAAAATCAGGAATAATTCTATCTACTGGTTTCACCATTAAATGAATATCAATTGGTACCTTAATCCCATAATCTAGTAATGTTTTACATATTATTGGACCAAAAGTTAAATTTGGTACATAATGATTATCCATAACATCAAAATGAACAATATCAGCTCCGGCTTTAATTACTTTTTGAGTATCTTCCCCTAAACACGAAAAATTTGCGGATAAAATAGAAGGGGCAATTAAAAAATCTTTCATTTATTTTCTCCGATTTGCTTTATGTTTTATTTTTTATAAATTTAAGATTATATAACGTTATAAACATTAGTTATTTTTTATAATTAAAATTTTTAATATTAATTATTTTACATACGTAATGATAACTATTTAACGTTATGTAATAACAATACTATTTTTCATCTTCTGATGTATCTTAATTTGATATTAATGCTTATATTATTTATTTTTGATACTAATTAATAAATAAATATAAAATTAATTTTATTATTTATATAATCAAACTTATATTTCATGTAGCAATATAAGTTAATTTTTTTATAAAAAAGTAAATACATATAAACAAAATAGTATATTATAATTAATGATATCGATTATATTTTTTTTGATAATAATGTTTCTAGATGGATTTTAGTTTTATTAATAAAATAGCTTCTTATCTTTTAATAAAAAAAAATAGAATAAACCTTCTGAAAATTTATATTTTTAGAAATTATATGAAATATTAAATATTTTTTAGTTATATTTATAAAATTATTATAATAATAACAAATTAAAACATAAAAATATTCATAATAATAAATATAAAATTATTATATAAAATTAAATTCAAAAATATAAATAATAATGTTTCCAATTTTTTTAACTTAATGTTAAGAGATTAAAAGTATTATTTTATAATAATATTATTATAATATTAATATAAAATATTATAATAATATTAATATAATTTAAAATAAAATATTGTAATTTATATTTTAAATTATTGAACTTTATTAAAATAAATAGTTTTATGAAATAAATATTCGGTATTGATGGACATTTTTTAAATTTTTTTTTTAAAAATATTTATTAATAAATATTTTTTAAAAACATACTTTTTATATTATTAAATTTTATTTAATATTTTAAAATATCGATACACTTCTCTATTTATGAAATAATATACTTATATTCTAATAGTTATTTATTTTTTAATCTTATTTTATCTATAAAACATTCTAATTTAAGATTTTCCTGAATAAAAGCTATTATAATTAAAATTGTATTTTAAAACCACACTATTAATGATAATTTTTATAAAAATAGAATATATCGTAATTACCAAATATACATAGTTTTAGAAAATATATAATTATTTTAATAAACAATTATATATATTGAAAATATACTATATTATTAAGTTTTAATCATATAAAATTATTCTTAATTTCTTTTTAGTAAAAAATAATTTCATATTTATATTCATTAAATAAATTTTTATTTATTATTTAATAATCTGTTTTATTTAATTAAATTATTTTAAATAATTTATTGTAGGAAAGTATTATTAATAATATTGTTAATATTAGATTATTGATAATTTATTATTTTATTAAAAATATTTCTTTTTATTGTGAAATATAAATAAAATCATCATGAATTTAATATATTTTACTTTAATTTTTGATTAATTTAATATAAAAATATTAGTTTATATTTTATTAATTAAAAGTGTTTTAATATTTTTTAAAATTATTCATTCAAGAAATAAATAAGTTTAATTTAAAAAAAATAATTTAGAAATATTAATGTTATTTTTATATTTTTTATAAATACAACTTTATCTATTTTTAACTTATTTAAGTTTTAAACATTAAATTATTTTGATTAAAATTTATAAGTATAAACTAACTAAATATCATATACTAGTTATAATATCCTATCAAAAAAACTAATTGATGTTTAATTTTCTTTTAATATATAAATATAATTCTGATCTATTTTTAAAATTCTTAGTCAAAATAGTTTATTTTATTCTAAAAATATCTTTTTTACTTTTAAGCTAATCTATTTTTTCTTACTAAAATGAATACCTTTATATTATCTGTAACAATAATTTTACTATAAGCTTAATGTTAAAATATAAATATTTATTGTAGTATAAAATATCGTTATATTTCTTGTATTTTATATATTATTAAGATTATAAAATATAATTTTTATTATTTAGTTTAAAAATTAATTTTTATGTAAACATTGCTCAATTGCTTTTAAAACAATATTATGATTTATATTATTATATAATTCTACCTTACCAATTGATCTTGGTAGAATTAAATTAAGTTTATTATTAATTACTTTTTTATCTCTCATCATATGAAGTAAATAAGATTTAGCAGACATTTTAATTGGTCCTTTAGTAGGAAGATTTGCTTGTTTAAGTAAATTTAAAATACGTTGAGTATCATTATTATCAAATTTTCCTATTAACTCTGCAGTTTTTGCAGCCATTATCATACCAACAGAAATAGCTTCACCATGTAACCATGAACCATAACCCAATTCAGTTTCAATTGCATGACCAAATGTATGTCCTAAATTTAATAATGTACGACATCCATTTTTTTCTTTTTCGTCTGTAGTAATAATTTTTGCTTTTAACATACAGCAATAATGAATACAATAATTTATTATTTTTTTTTCGAATTTAAATATTTTGTTAATATTTTTTTCTAACCAACAGAAAAAAGCATAATCTGTAATTATACTATATTTAATAATTTCTGCTAAGCCTGAAGAAAATTGACGTGCTGGTAATGTTTTTAAACTATCTAAATCAATAATAACAGATATTGGTTGATAGAAAGCACCAATCATATTTTTACCTAGAGGATGGTTAACAGATGTTTTTCCTCCTATTGATGAGTCAACTTGAGATAAAAGAGAAGTTGGCGCTTGTATAAAACGAACACCTCTTTTATAACAAGAGGCAGCAAATCCTGTTAAATCACCAATAACTCCTCCTCCAAGGGCAATAAGTGTTATTTCACGCGAATGATTTTTTTTTAACAAAGCAGTGAAAATTTTATTAAGAATAGCTAATGATTTATGTTTTTCTCCATCAGGAAGAATAATTTTATCAACTTTAACGCCCATTTGCATAAGTGTAGATTTTACTTTTACAAAATAAAGAGAATGTATAGTTTTGTTTGTGATAATCATAGCATATTCTCCGCTTTTAAGAGGAGAATATGCATCAGGTAAGTTAAGTGAACCAAAAGCAATAGTAATAGTATAATTCCGTTCACTAAGTGAAACTATCAATTTTCCCATGTTAATTATACTTTATATAAGATTTTTAATTAAAATTAATATTAAACACATATTCAAAATTAAATATTATTTAATAATAGAATAATATTATTAGCAATCATTTTTGCACTTTGATTATTTGTATGAATAGTAATATCTTTAATTTCTTCATAAAGTGGATTTCGCTCATAAGCTAGTTTTTCTAAAACCTTACGATCTATTTCATCTACTTGCAATAAAGGTCTTTTTTTATCACGTTGAGTTCGTATCATCTGTTTATCAATAGTAGTCTCAAGATAAATGACTACTCCACGAGAGGAGAGACGATTACGTGTTTCTTTTGATATTATCGATCCACCACCTGTTGCTAAAACAATTCCTTGTTTTTCTGTAAGTTCACTGATAATTTTTTCTTCACGCTCCCTAAAACCTTCTTCGCCTTCCAAATCAAATATCCAACTTACATCAGCACCAGTTCGTCGTTCAATTTCTTGATCTGAATCAAAAAACTCCATACTAAGTTGCTGTGCTAATTGTCGACCAATAGTACTTTTTCCGGCGCCCATAGGCCCAACTAGAAAAATATTGCGTTTATCTGCCATGTTTTTTTATATTACTAAAATTATTCGTTAATGAATAAACCCGTTTCATCAATTAAGTTAACAATAACGGGACCTGTAATTAAAATTTCATAAGTATTAACATCTATTTTCATATAAAAAGTATAAAATACATTCAATATTTTTGAATTATATGAGGAATTTCTATTTTTTCAAATGTAACTAATAGCAATATTTCTTAAAAATTTCAAAATCTAAAATATCTTATTATATAATATACAGCATTAATAAGTGTTCAGGTGTTTGTTTTTAATTTTATTTATATATTGAGTTTAACATCAATCAATTTAAAAACCACATTAGATTTTCTAATATGAAAGGTGTTATTTCTTATCTATCGTAAATAGTATAAAATTAAATATAAAAATTATTTAAATAGATTAATTAAAATACTATTTTAATCATACATATAAAGTTTTTATTATTACGTATAAATATTAATTATGTTTTTAAATAAAACATAATCTTATAAATTAAATATATTATAAATTATATTTATAATATACATTCATTATAAATATAATTATATATCTCTTTTAGAGAATAAAAGTATTATAAATAATATTATATAATAATTATTATTTACTATATTTTATCAAATATTTTTAATAAGATATAATTGATAATTATTAATTTTCTATTAGAATTACTTTTATTTTTTTAGTGAATATTTAAAAAATAATAGATATATTTTAAGTTTCAGATATAGGATATTAACCTATATCTATATTTATTTATTAAAATTAATAAATAATAATTTATAAGATTATTTTATTTTATTATTAATATATTACTTTCATCTTTAAATAGGTAATAGAAATTTAAAATTTATTAAAAAATATTAATTAATTTTCAATATATATTATTTTGAAATAAATAAATTTATTATTTGTTATTTTTTTGTTATTAATCTTTTTAATTGTTTTTAATTATAGTTTATATTAGTTATTTTTTAACATATTAATATTTTATAGGTCTATTTTATATTTTTGATTAAATTAATGATTAATTTAAAATTAATAATCATGAAAATAAAAAAAAGATATTTTAAAAAAAACTATTTTAAAATAAGTTATTTATAGAATAATATATTATATTATTTATATATTTTTATTATCATATTTTTTTGTAAAATGAATTATTTTTTATTTAATTTAATTATTAAATATTTTTTTAAAAGACTTTTTATATTTATAATATGGTTTTAGTTAATAATTTTAATTCAATTAATTAGTTCAAAATATATATTTATAATAATTATGATTAGTTATTTTAATCCATCTAATTTATCTTTTTAACTAAATTATTGACAATAAATTTATTCTTAATAGAATATCAAAAAAAATTTTAAATAAAATTTATTTATTTTTGTTAGATAATTTAATTACAAGTATTATTATTACTTAATATATTACTAAATTATTATTTAGTAATATTAATTTATATTTTCTTAATTAAAGAATTAATATTATTAATGAATTTTTTTTAAAATTATAAATTCCATAAAGAATATAAAAAAATTTTAATTTACATAAAAGATATATAAATATCACTTTATTATAAATTAAGAAATTTTATAGAAGAAAATTAATTTAAGATATTATCTTATCTACTTATTATGTAAAAGTTAAATTTATTTTGATTATTTAACTTATGAAAATTTTTTATGAGTTAAAAAAGTAGTGTTAAAAAAGTCTTAATAGACTAAACTAAGTAAATAAATTAAAATCGTTTATATTTTATAATCCTAAGTAAATGGTATTATGTTATTGTTATATTTTAGATAAAATACTAATTTTTTAGTGTATATTTTATTTACTTTAAAAGCAAGTAATATATTAATTAATATGTATTTTAAATATATAACAATTTTTTTATTAATAAAAAAATAAATAAATTGTGTTTATCATAAGTTTAGATTTTATATATTAAGAAATAAATATTATTAAAGTAAAGAATATAATGATATTTTAAAATAAAAATATACTTTATATAATAAATAAAATTAAAATAATATCACTATTTTAATACTATTAAAATAGTGATATTATTTTAATAAATAAGGTTTTATAAAATAAGTTCAGTTGTAGCTATAAAATATTACTTCAACTTTATTATAGATAAATTATCTAAGTTTTATTTTGATTTAATGTTATCTTTATAATATTTTTATTAAATTTATAAATTAGTATAAACTTTATAATATAATAAATGAGTAAAATATTTTTTAAATTTAAAATTATTGATTAGTAAAAGTTACAAATCTATTTTTAGTATTTTAAATTTAAATAACTATTATTAACAAAAAATTATAATTCTTCTAATTTATTTGAATAAAATTTATTTAAAATAAATAATATTATTATTAAATATAATATAGTTTTTTTCTTTATTTTAATAATTCTATTTATAAGTTAAATTTAATTGAAATTAATGTTATTTTAATTTTATTAAAATCTGATTTAATTTTTATCAATTTTATATAAACTTTATATAAATCATTGGAAAATAAAATATATTTTTATAAAAAAAATGTTTTCTAAAAAAATAATAAAATAAAATATTAATAATTATTTTCTATATTATAGAAAATAATTATTTTAATCGATTTTTCATATCAAAAATAACTAAATACAATCTTTGCTCTAACTATAATAACAATACTAATGCAAACGGATATTAAAATATATACAATTAATAGTCGTAAAGATTAAAAAGGAATATAGTCATTAC
The DNA here is from genome assembly GCA_052401645.1 of Arsenophonus sp. Taxonomy (GTDB): domain Bacteria; phylum Pseudomonadota; class Gammaproteobacteria; order Enterobacterales; family Enterobacteriaceae; genus Arsenophonus. Next base: position 1,800,232 of record CP198939.1, on the reverse strand, counting down.
TTTTTATAATACTTAATTAAGTTATTATATTTTCATATTTATCAAGAAATAAAAAAATATTTAAATATTCAAATAACTACTTATATACAGTTATTTGTATCTAATATAATAGTTATTATAACTAATAGAAATTAATCTAAAATTATTATATAAAAATTATTTTATTTAAACCTAACAATAAATAATATTTTTAAAGCTATTAATTAAGTTATTAAAATAATATAATCAGATTCTTATATAAGAGATTAAGATAATTAATGATTTATGGTTGTTAATTAAAATGCTAGATATATAAATTAAATTTTTTTTTAAAAAAACCTATATTAATTTCATTTATTAAAATTTTAAAAAATTAACTAAAATATAATAAATTTAACTTTATTGTCATATAAATTTCATAAAAAATTAAATTTTTCCTTATATTATAAATTTTATATAAATATTCTATTATTAATTTAATCAGTAAATAATGCTTTAAGAATAGTATCGATTTGAGCATTAAATGAATTAAAATCTATGATATAAAATCATTGATATTAAATATTATATCATTTTATACAAAACTTTAAGTTTATCTATTATCTATTATTATCAACTATTTTATCTATCTTTTTTATTTTATTAATGGATTTAAATTTTTTATGATAACATATTATTTTAATGTTAATATTATTTTTTAATTAATATACAACAATATATTCATTATATGTAATAATCTATAAAAATTAAATAATAAATATAAAATCAATTTAGAGAATATTATTTTTTTAAATATTAAATACAAATAATTAATAATTCTTAAAAATAAAGTAAAATACTAATAATAATATTTTAATATTTTAAAATAAAAATATAAATAATATAATTAGTTAAATTTTTATATTTTTTTTCATTAGTAATGTTGTTATACACTAATGAAAAATATTTAATCTAAAATATAGGTTAAGTTAAGATTTTTTTATCAAATTAAACAATTTTATACATTCTATAAAATATAGGATAAAATATAGATAAAATAACAAGTAAAATCTAAAAGGTTAAATATTCTAGATATAGAATATAAGATATTTCTTATAAATCTTAAGTTTAAATAAACTTTCATGATTATAAATGTTGTTTAAGTTATTTAAATATATATATAAAATATTTATTTTATATAAAATAATCTTATTAAATTTATGTTTTTATCAAGTTTATTAAAAATAAAATTTCATAAAAAAGATCGAATCTTTTTTATATTCTTAAATAAGTTATCAATAAATAATTCTATTAATAAATGTTTTATAAATATATATTTATTGAAAATAAATATATATAAAATAGAAATTTTCAAAAAATATTAATAATTATTATTTTATAAATATCTAAATAAATAGAAACTCTATTAAAGATAAATGCAATAAAATTACTTATTTTTTATCATTAAAGTTTAATAGAGTTATTGACTAGGAATTGTTTTTATTTTATAATATTAAAATATATTAAGAGATTAGAAAATATTTTTTTAAATAAAGTTCAGTATAAAATAATGCACTAATATTTCTCGCTTCATTAAAATCTTTAACATCAAGTAATTGCATCATATTTTTAATAGGCCATCTAATTTGTTCTAGAGGTTCTGGTTCATCACCTTTTATTTTTTCTTCATATAAATTTTTCGCAATAAATATATTTATATTGCTGGAAAAATAAGTTGGTAAAATTGTTAATTTTACTAGTAATTCAATATTTTTTGTTCCATAACCAATTTCTTCTTTTAATTCTCTTATAGCAGCTTCTGCAGCATTCTCCCCTATATTAATTGCTCCTTTAGGAAAACCTAATTCATACTCTTCAATACCGACAGCATATTCTCGGATTAAAATTAATTCATTATTAATAATAGGAACAATTAACACTGATTCGTTTATTGTTGGCTTCATTCGTTCATAACAACGTTTAACTCCATTATTAAATTCAATATCAATTGATTGTATGCGGAAAAGTTTTGATTCAGCAATATTTTTTATATTTAAAATTTTAGGTTTTTTAATTAATTTCATATACTATACATTTCGAATAAAACTTATCTAATAAATTATAACTATATATTAAAAATAAAAATAATCGTTTATTTATGTTGAAAACAGATGAACGTTAAATTTAAGTATTAATTATTATATATCAATAAATTTAACTAGAGTAAGTTAAATTAAAATAAAACTTATTTTAATAATTTTTATTATTACTTTCTAATAAATTACTTTTTTATTAAAATAATAATAAACATGATAAAATATCATTTATATTATAAATATAAAACTGAAATATATAATTATATTGTTTATAATTATTAAAATAATTTTTATTTAGATAAAGCATTGTTTCGTTCTATCTAGAGAAAAAAAAGTTTAGATTTTATATTAATTCTTTTAATTATTTAATTTATTTGTATTAATTTAAAAAAATTTATCTTAATAAAATTAATTATATTTAACGATTAAAAATATTATAGATGTTTATTATACAAATATTCTTATAAATAAATTCTTTTTTTTGACAAATAGTATATAAAAAACTATCAAATTTATTAAAACATATAATAAATATTATAATAACATATCTTTAATTAGTTTTTATACATTTTAATTACTAATATTTATTAGTTAATATTGTTCAATAAAACTAATTTTATCTTTTTTTAGATTATGTTTCATTTATAGAATATAAATATATATCTATCGTAAAATATAAAAGAATATGCTATTTGTTTTTTTAAATGTTAAAACTAAAAATATTAATTTTTATACTATTTTAATAAAAATAATAATATTATATTTAATTAAATCAAATATTATTTATTAAATATATTATTTATTTTATATAAATAGTATTTCTCATTTTTGACATGAAATATTTTTTATTTAAAATCTAATATTAATGATAATCATTTTTTATTATTATATTATTTTATTTCTATAAATTAATAAATTTGGATATAAATTTACAATTAATTTAATTAAATATAGAAAATTATTAATAGATAATAATTTATTTAAATTAAAAATAATTAAATTTTAAATTATTAATTATATTGAAGTTAAATCTTTATATATCTATTATAATCTTATTAATTCTATATAAAAAGAATAACTTTAATTACTATTTTAATAGTAATTAAATTTTATTTAAAAAAATAACTATATTTTTTATTAAAAAGTATCTATATATGTTTATTATCTTAACAGTATATATTTTATAAAATATATATAATCTATTATCTAATTATTTATATAACAACTATTATAATATATAATATCACTGATAAACATATTAAAATAATAATAATATTCTCTGAATACTCTCTTTTATATGTGTATATAGAAACTTTAAAAATATATAAATAACTCATAAATTTCTTAAATTATCGATTTTTTTAACTTCTTATACAGTATAATGTAATTGAATATTTAGCTATATATTAAAAATATAATTAATTATATTAATAAAACATAATCTTTTCTATCGAAATTAAGTTCGATATTATATTTTATGTTTTAATTTATTTAAAATAAATTAATCTTTTTTATTTTAGTAAAATAAATAATATGATTTATAATGTTTTATTTATGGTACTATTTATCAATAATTTATTTCATTAAATTTTTTGTTTTTATCAAAAAATTTGATACAATTATAATTGATATAATAATGGTCTATCTAAAAATAAATTTATTTTTTAATATATAAATAAGATTATTAGTTTTTAATACACGATTACATGATAAAGAATTATATTTTCTCCTTTATAAATTAAATTTATATACTTTTACTTTCATAAGTAAAAATTTTATAAATAAAATAATATTTATTAAATTATTTATTTTATATTGTTTATTTTATTATTTCATAATATTTTCATATTTTATTTTAAACGAAATATTCTATTAATCTAAATTTAATTCTTTTATTTCAATGATTAAAATACTTATTAAAATAAGTGATGGAAATCTTTTTTACCATTTTTTCAAAATTAATATTTTATTATTTAAATATGATTAATTAGAATATATTTATATCTTTATTTTAAATTATTCAATTTTTATTAGAATTAAAATATTAAGTATATAATCATCAATTATTAATTATAAAATTAATAAGATTAAGAATTTATTGTTTTTATTTTATAAAAAAATCGTTTTTTAGTTTATGTTATATCAATTCTATTTATAAATTATTTTAGATATTTTATTTATATAGTTAGGATAATTGCTATATAAATAATTCTGAATAACTAAAATATAAATTATATATATGGTTATATCATTTTTATTTGATGATTATTATTAATGTATAATAATTAATATTAACTTTTTAAAAAAAATTTTAGTTATTAAAAGAATATAAATAACTTATGTAATTATAAAAATTTCTTTACGAAAGTAAAAATAAAGTATTAATATTATAATCCAATAGAGTATAAATAAGTACGTTATCTTGTTATTTAAATAAAATAATTATTTAATTTAATATTTAATTAAATTAAATATTAAATAAATTATTTATATACTAAATATTCATATATATAATATATAGATATTATATGTTAATTGTTTGAATATTCAAATCTAAGAAAATCAAAATTTCTTGATATTTTAAAAAAGCATTAAAGAATGTCTTTAACTTAAGTAAGAAATAATAGAATTAATTAATGAATTTTAAAAAATATTATGGAATATGGTATGAATTGATTTTTTATATTTTATATATAAATTTATTATAATTATCTAGATTAAAATAATAAGATAATTCTATTTAAGAGAACTTTAATTTAAATAACACGAATAAGTAATTTATATTTTGAATTTTTAAAAATTCAAAATTAGTGTATATAAATATTATAATAAAATTAAATTTAGTATAAGAAATTCTTATGAAAATGCTTATATATTTTATCTTAAAAGAGAAATTAAAAATTTAATGAAATTATTGAGTCTATAATTACTTATAATACATTACTTATAAGTAATAAAGAAAATAGTTTTCAAACTTACCAAGATTATGATCCTATATCATATTTTTATTTTTATTTTTTATATATATAATAATATATATAAAAAATATCATATAATTTGATATATCATTTTTTAAATGTATTAGATATTTTAATAAATTTATTTTATAATAGATATATATATAAGATACTATATCATAGTTTATATGAGATATATATTGTGTATATTATTTAATATGCTATATTTTTTATTAAATTTACTTCAATGATATTTAATATTGTTTTATTATTATATATAAGCAGATAAAATATATAGTAATTAGAAAATATTAAATAATATTAAATTTTAACATATATATAGAATGAAAATATATTTAAACATAGAGTTATTTAAATATTTTATAAAATACTTTTTTATAAATAGTTAAAAAAATTTTTTATAAAATAGATTATATCATAAAACGATAAGTGTAAATTTACAAAGAAATAAATTAATAAAAATTATTAAAATATATACAATATAAAATTTAAAAAAAATAAAATTATAAATTCACTATAAAATATTAGTAATTAAATATTTAGATACGAAAGATATATTTAAATAACTTTATTATATAATTAAGTATAAGGTTTTTTCTTAAAAGAAAATAATTTTTATTATACAAAGAATAATTTACTAATAATTTGAAATTATTAGTAAGATGACTTAGTTAAATCTAACGTATAAATTTAAATTAATTATGTTAATAATAAATTTATTAATAAAAACAACTAAAATTAGTAGTTATAGCATTTATTTTAAGAGATATTTTTATAATTAGATAATTTTAGTAAATTAGATTTATAAATAATATTTAAAAAATTATTTAATAATATAACTATTATTATATGAATTGTTAATCCATATAATTCATTAAAAATAAATTTTTAATTCTTATAGTTATATTATTATTTAAACTTATATAAATTATAATCTAAAATATTAGTAATAATTTAAATTAATTATTAACTATATAAGATATACTTTTATATTAAATATTTATTAATTTAATTGTATAAAATAAATTAAAATAAAGTAAAATTAACATGTTATTAATGAAATACTATTATAAGTATTGTTGTACTTAGCATATTTGATAGATGGTATAAATTTAATTATATAATACAACTAATCGCTATGAGATTAATTATAAATGAGGTTACGTATTTTATACATGAATTAAATATTTTAATCATATTATTTATAAAAAAATATTTTTTTGATAGATAAAACTTCGTTTTTAATTTTAATTATTTTAAAATATTATTAAAAATATTCAATTATCTCTTTTTGATTAAAAATTAATTATATAATTATATTAACAATATTAAATTAAGTTTAATATTAGATTTCAATCTTATTTAAACTTTATTGTATTTACTTAATAAATGAGATATAAATAAATATAAGTAAATTAAAATAGCCTGATTAAATTTAGTAAATTATAATTATTTTATTTTATGATAAATAATATGTGCATATTTTACTTTATTTCTAATTGTACTTTAGATCACATTTCTAACTGAAAGATTATTTAGATGAATTTTTTTTAATTTTTATCGTTGTTAATTTCAAGTAAAATTTTTAATATCCAAATTAAGGTTAAAATTTATTTATGAGCACAAGTTAATGATTACAAAAAAAAAGATTACTTCAGAAGAAATAGCTAGATATGGTATTCATGAAGTCATAGAAATTATTTATAATCCGGAATATGAACAATTATTTATAGAAGAAACAAAATCTTCTCTAAAAGGTTCCGAACGTGGTATTAAAACTAATTTAGATACAGTAGCTGTTAATACTGGTATTTTTACTGGTAGATCGCCAAAAGATAAATATATTGTTTATGACAATATTTCTTCAGGTACAGTTTGGTGGACAGATCAAGAAAAAGAAATAAATGATAATAAACCGATGACACAATCGGTTTGGAAATCATTAATAGGTTTAGTAACTAATCAATTATCACGTAAACGATTATTTATTATTGATGCTTTTTGTGGAACAAATTTAGATAGTCGTTTAAATGTACGTTTTATCACTGAAGTAGCCTGGCAAGCACATTTTGTTAAAAATATGTTTATTAGACCTATTGAGGAGGAATTAATTGATTTTAAACCAGATTTTATTGTGATGAATGGTGCAAAATGTACCAATCCTAATTGGCAAGATCAAGGTTTAAACTCAGAGAATTTTGTTGCTTTTAATTTGAGTGAACGCATGCAACTTATTGGCGGTACTTGGTATGGTGGTGAAATGAAAAAAGGATTATTTTCAATCATGAATTATTTCTTACCATTAAAAGAAATTGCTTCAATGCATTGTTCAGCTAATGTTGGTAAAAATGGAGATGTAGCTATTTTCTTTGGCTTATCTGGTACAGGAAAAACAACTCTTTCTATTGATCCTAAACGTAAATTAATTGGCGATGATGAACACGGATGGGATGATAATGGTATATTTAATTTTGAAGGTGGTTGTTACGCTAAGACAATAAATTTATCTGAAATTGCAGAACCTGATGTTTATCATGCGATTAAACGTAATGCATTGTTAGAAAATGTTACTGTTTTAGCTGATGGTTCTGTTGATTTTAATGATGGGAAAAAAACAGAAAATACTCGAGTTTCGTATCCTATTTACCATATCAATAATATTGTTAAACCAATTTCTAAAGCTGGACATGCATCGAAAGCTATTTTTTTAACAGCCGATGCTTTTGGTGTTTTACCGTCGGTATCATGTTTAACTCGTGAACAAACTGAATATTATTTTTTATCAGGTTTTACATCTAAATTAGCTGGCACCGAATTTGGAGTTATAAAACCAACTCCAACTTTTTCAGCTTGTTTTGGAGCTGCTTTTCTAACATTACACCCAATTCAATATACTAAAGTATTAAGTAAGCGAATGAAAGTTGCTGATACAAAAGTATATTTGGTTAATACAGGATGGGATGGAAATGATAAACGCATTTCTATTAAAAATACTCGTGTAATTATTGATGCAATTTTAAACGGAGATATAGATATAGTAAAAACTATAAATTTACCGATTTTTAATTTAGCTATACCTATTAAATTACCAGGAATTAATAAAAATATTTTAGATCCTCGTTGTACTTATGAAAATAAAAATCAATGGGAAGTTAAAGCTAAAAATTTAGCTAAACAATTTATTGAAAATTTTGAAAAATATACTAACAATCAATTTGGAGCATCACTTATAAAAGCTGGTCCTGAGCTATAATTTTAATGATATTTAATAAAAAATACAAATATATAGAATATTATAAATATATATATAATTTTTATTTTATAAAAAATAAAAATGATATTTTAATAAAATAAAAAAAACTAAAGATATTATAATTTAATAAGAACTAAAACATCATAATTGGTGTTAATCAAATTAACATTTACAATATAAATAATTTCTTTATTTAATTTGATCTTAGAAGGATTAATTCAAAAAAATAAATAATATTATCAATTAATACTATGATCTTTAATTTATTACATTGACTTTTAATATAAATCTAAAATTAATTAAAATAATAATATATTAATAAACATTATAAAATAATATATATATTTAATATATTTATAATCATAAGCTATAATTTTATAGTTGATGATAAATGAATAATCATTAAATCACTTTAATTAAGAATATTAATAATTGAAGTATAAAGAAAGAATTATGATTTTCTATATATTGAATGTATATTAAAAATATATTTTTATTGATTTAAAACTATAATTTATATATATAATATATTGTTACTAGTTTACTTTGAGAATTTTAATAAATTAAAAATTTTTTTAAAATAAAATGTTTAAAAAACTTATTTCTAATAAAATTAGAATTAATAATTTTTTATAAATTAAGCATCTTTAAAAAAAATATTTATAAAATAAAGTATTACTTAAATATTTTATAAAATTAATAACAATTTTAAATTTAAAAATAGTTTATCATAAAAAATCTTTATCTTTAAATATTAAATATATTTTTTAAAAAAATATATTTTAAAAACTAATTTCAATTAAAATCGCAATACTAAAAAGTATTCTTAAACTATTAATAATATATCTTATATGATTCAAAATATATTAAGTCTATTTTTTTATTAGATATTTTTTAAAAATTTATAACAAACTATAAAATATAAAATTCCTTAATAAATTTAAAGATATTTAAAGTTATTAATAGGAACAATTAGTACTATTAAATTAATAATCTTTTTATTAAAACATACATATTATAAAATTTATTATCTATTTTTATCTAAATAATTTAAGTATAAAATAACAAATATTAGTTAGTATTTTATTCTTAAATAATAGTAAATTGATGTTTTAATATAAACTATTACAATAAGAATATTATTCTAATTTTTAGAATAATTAATATAGCGTTTTATATTAATTTATAAGCTGAAATTGATTAAAATAAATTAATGTCGACTTATAAAACTAATAATTAATAGATATATAAAAAGTCTTAATATAAATTCTAAATAAATTTATATTATTATACATAATTAAAGATTAAATTTCTTTTATTTATTTTATCTATTATTATTTATTATGAACATTTTATTTTTTTGCTCTATATTAATTTTATAAAAATAAGATTAATATTGCTTCTATATAAATAGTAATTTAGTCGAATTTTATAAAAATCTTTTTATATAAAAATGTTTATTGGTAATAACAATATAATAATACCTATTAAATAAGAAATAATATTTATTTAAATTTTAATATATGTAGATATAAATATATCTTATTAAATATTTAAAATATATTTATTTCTTTATTTATGTAACTTAATAAAAGTAAAAATATTTTTTTTTATTCACTTTTCTTAATTAAAAATTAAAAAGATATAAATTTTACTTCCACCGTTACTGTTTGTCACTGATAATGAATACATTAAGTTCATATTTAACAAATTGGTTTAAGATTTATGCTGGATTTATTTACTGGTTTGGATTTCTATACCTGTTTTTTATTAATATTAGCACTGTTATTTGTGTTATTTTATGAAGTAATTAATGGTTTTCATGATACCGCAAATGCGGTAGCAACAGTTATTTATACTCGAGTAATGCAGGCTAAATTTGCTGTTATTATGGCTGGTATTTTTAATTTTTTTGGTGTTATTTTAGGTGGGCTTAGTGTCGCTTATGCTATTATGCATCTTCTGCCAACAAATCTTCTATTAAATCTAAGTTCTAATCATGGTTTAGCAATGGTTTTTTCTATGCTATTAGCCGCTATTATTTGGAATTTTGGTACATGGTATTTTGGATTACCTGCTTCTAGTTCACATACATTAATAGGCGCTATTATTGGTGTTGGTTTAACTAATTCATTAGTGACAAACTCCTCAATACTTGATGCATTAAACATCTCAAAAGTTATTGAAATTTTTCTTTCCCTCATTCTTTCCCCTATAATTGGCTTTGTTATGGCAGGATTTTTTATTTCATTTTTACGTTATTATTGTAGTAATACAAAAAAACATACTCGTATTTATTTAACACCTCTTGAACAAGAAGAGAAAGATGGAAAAAGAAAACCACCTTTTTGGATATGTATTACATTGATTTTATCCGCAATTGGAGTTAGTTTTGCTCATGGAGCTAATGATGGTCAAAAAGGTATTGGTTTTATTATGCTTGTGTTAATTATGGTAGTACCATCTGGATTTGTACTTAATGTAAAAGCTAGTGGTTATGATATAATATGTATTCATCGTGCAATAACGCATCTACAACATTATTATGTAGGACATCGATCAGCATTAAATCATATTGTTAATAAGTCACAAGAGAATTCAAAGTTAAAAACTTTAGATGATAAATTTTATTGTAATAATTTATATCCTATTAATGCTCTAAAACAAACATCACTAATTTTAACTAATATCCAAAGTTATTCAGCATTAAATATCGATGAACGTAATCAAATACGTCGATTATTAATATGTTTATCTAATACAGCATTAGATGTAGCTAAATTACCTGAAACACCATCTTCTGATGCACGTTTTCTTAAAAAATTGAGTAGTGATTTACTTAATACAGTGGAATATGCGCCACTTTGGATTATTATTGCAGTTGCTTTAGCTCTTTCTATAGGTACTATGATTGGTTGGCAGCGCGCTGCTATAACAATTGGTGAAAAAATTGGTAAAAAAAGTATGACTTATGCACAAGGCGTTTCTGCTCAAATTACTGCTGCAGTTTCTATTGGTATTGCAAGTTACACTGGTATGCCTGTATCAACAACACAGGTTTTATCTTCCGCTGTAGCAGGTACTATGATTGTTAATGGTGGCGGGGTACAAATTAAAACAATTAAAAATATATTATTAGCTTGGTTATTTACATTACCTATTTCCATTATACTTTCTGGTTTATTTTATTGGATGGCAATAAAATTTATCTAAAAATATTAAATAGAATATATATATTAAAGTAGCAAGGTTTAATTTTTTAAATTTACTTATTTTATTTATTAAACGATATTCTAACTATATATAATCAATATTATTTTCTCTATAATATATTTTATATAGTTTATATTAAATTTATAAACATAACGATAATTAATCAAAGAATTAATATTAATTGCTTAGAATTTATTTACAATAAGAGTTAATTTTAAATAATCATAATTAATAAAATCACTTATTATCAATGTAATTAATTAATTTTATATGTTTAATTCATTGTATATGGATTAAAAAGAAATCTATGATTAATATTTAATAAATTAAAAAAATAAAAAATTTTTCAAAAACTATATTCAGAAATAGTTATAAAATAATTTATAAAAATATGTTTTATTAGAATTAATTATTTTAAAAAAACAAGTTTTTATTTAATAAAGATATTTTTAATAGAAAAAGTTTATAATCTAAATTTTTTAATTGTTCTTAAATAAATTATTTTTATTTTTAAGATAAAATTATTTAACTTTAATTTTAAGACATATAAGATAAACATCTTATGATGATATAATTAACATATATTTATAAATAAAAAAAATTATAAAATTAAAACAAAATTAAGTTATAAAAATAATCTTTATTATATTTTATATATATTATAAAATAAACATAAAATATATTTATTTGTTTCATCATTAGAACTTCTTAATCCAAATTAATTTACTATCATTAGTAATGATTTATATTATTTATTTTGATATCATTTTTGTATTACTAAAATATTTACTAATAAAAAATTTTTTAATAAATATACTTAATCATTTATATTTTATATTTATGTTTCAATAAAATCAAATTTTTAAACTTTTAAAACTTTATAATAAAGAAAAGTTATCTATATTTTATAAAATTAAAAATTTTATTTTTATTTTCAATATAAATTAATTATTTTTCTTATAGAAAAGTTATGCTTGATAAGAAAATAATATTCAATTTAATTTCTAGAATTTAAGTATATATTTAATGAATATCAAGATTATTTAATTAAATTTTTTAATAAAATTAAGCAATAAATTATTTTATTAATACAAATTATTTTTGTTAATATTAATTAGTTTCTTAAATATTAATTTAAATAATTAACTAATAATTTAATAATAAAAAATAAAAATTAAATAATAAATAAACTAATATATATTAGTTTACATAAATAATAAAAGTATATCTTTTAATTCTTGATTAAAGTCAACCAATTATAATAAATAAAATTTTACTTATTTATATATATGATATTACTTTAGTAATTAATTTAAATGTTGATGAGTTAATTTAATATTATAATATTTTTTATTATTAACTATAGTAGTCTGATAGACTGAATTAAGAAATAGTATTTTGACTAGAATATAATTTATAATTATTGTGTTTATATTATTAATTTATCTTCGATTATTAATTTTGTTTTATAATAGATTTTATATCATAAGTATCTATATGTTTATATAGATAATAATACTAATTTTTAGTATATACGTTATTTTATTTAATTCCTTCTAAATATACTATTAAGTCAGTGACTTAACATTTTGTTAAATAATATAGTCACATTATTCAATTAAATAAAATATTAAAATAATATAAATTCTTAAAAATTTTTCACTATATATTCTATTTTGTTTTTTCTTAGAAAATAAAAAAATAAAATTAAATCTACTGATTTAATTAGTTAAGTATGAAATAAAATTTGCTATTTATCTATTGATTATTTATAATTTTATTATAAATAATCAATTTTATTAATATAAGTAAAACAATGTCAAAAATACTAAAATAGATTTATTCTATTTTTTAAAAAAATTAACTAATTAATTATTGATTTAAACATATTTATTAATTGTACTAATTTATTGACAAATAATATAACATTAATAATAATTATTAATTTCTATTAAATTAGAAAATAAATATTTAAAAGACATATATCGATATTTTTAATTAATGATATTAAAAAATATAAAAGACTTAATTAAAAATATTTTTTTAAAAATAATTAAAAAATGAAATTTAATTATTTATATACTTGAATTAAATTCATATAAATATAACTTTTTTATTTGCATCAAAGTATGGATGAATATTTTCGAATAAAATCAATAATAAATAAAATTAGATGATATGTCATATAATATATCTTATAAAATATAATTTTTTATTTATTTTAAAAATAAAAAAATTATTTTTATTAATTAAGTGTTAATAATATTTATTTATTAAAAAAACTTAAATGCTTTTTAATTTTCATAAATAATATAAGTAGATAAGTATTAAATAATTCTTTAATCATATTTAGATAAATAACTCTACTACAAATTAATAAAGGAGTTATATTAAAAGTTAGTTATAAAAAATAAAGATTATTGTTAAAGAAATTATTATTAATAAATAAGATTATCATATAAAATATATTAGATTAATGTTTACTACCATTAGTAGAAATTTAAAATTTTACAACTTTCAAAAATTAATAAAAATGAGAGATATAGTATTATTTTTTAGTTTCAAATAATATAAAATATTTTATTAGAGAAATTAATAATACATTATAATAATACTTTTATTAGTTTATTTCTTTTATATGAAAGAATTAAAAGAAATTAAATTATGAACTTCTTATTTAAAATATTAAGAAGCAACAAAGAAATAAAATGAATCGTTTTTATACATAAATGTATCTTTATTTTAGCAAAATCTATATATGTTATATATAAATATTATTTTGAGATAAAAACTATAAAAATCCATTATTTTAAATATATACAATATTGTTACAATTATATTTATACTAAATTGATAAAGATAATATATATTAATGATTTGATAATCTATCTAGACTACCTTCAGATAATCGCTTATTATAAGTATAATATTAACATAAGCTAATATATTAATATAGAAGTAAAAATTACTATATTCAATATTAAAAATATTAGCCATGTATTAAAATACATGTTATATAAAAAACTACAAAATATTAAATAATATATCAGATATTGCTAATTGTTATAGTGTTCTTAAATTAGTTATAATTTTATTAATTTGTGATGTAAATATACTATATAACAGCTTTATTGTACAATAAATAGTATTGAATACTAATAAATTAACTAATAAGTATAAAGTTCTAATAAATATTAATAATTAATTAAATTAATCATACATTTTATCAAAATAAAATAGATATCAAATATATATAATACTAAAATTAATAAAATAATTTTAGTATAATTTAATATGTATCTTATTTATATTATTTTATTTTATTGATTAATATTTTATTATTTTATTAAAAATAATAAAATATTATTTATAATAATATATTATTTTAATTAATTATAATATATATAATAATATATATTATAGATATACAATACAATTGATAAATATTAATTTTATTAAATATTTTATTATATTTTTATATATTTATAAATATATAACTAACTTATATAAATAACATTATTTTTTCTTTAATTCAGTCACTATTTTCTAATCCAAAATTACATAGTTATAAATTAATAAAGAGTTTTATATTCGATTATTTAATATATAATATTATAAATTTTATAATTTTTATATAAAGAATCGATATCATTATAGATAATCTGCTTTATTTTTTATAAAATTCAATATTTAGTATATATAAAATAATTTATTTTATTAAACTTTAATATAAATAAATTTTTATAATGAAATATTTTATTAATAAATATAATTAATAGTTTAACTCAATATTATTTTTTATATTATTGATATTAACTAAAAATTATTATTCTTTATTGATAATAAAATTATTTATGAAGGATAAATTTATATTATTAATTTTTAATTTATAACAAAAATCTAAATATTTTATACATAACTAATATAAAAATTAAAAATTTATTAGAAAAAGATCTATAATCTTTAATTCAGTAAACAACTTTTAACTAATTAATTAACTTTTTTTATTTTGATATAAAATACTATAATCATTATACCATAATATTGAATTTTACAATCAGAATTTAATATATTAATATTTAACAGTTAAAGTATGAATTATATTATTTTAATTAATAGATGTTAATTTAACAATTATTTTTTTATTTAATTTTATCAGTTATTATTTAATAAGATATTTATTAATTTTAATTTTATAACTTTAAATTTATTATTTTATATTTTACTTTATATAAAATTTTAAGTATTAATTTTATTAATAAATACTAATTAAATTTTAATTATTTTAATTAGTAATTATTATTTGATAAATTAATATTAATTATAATATAAGATAAAACAATACAATTATAGAAATTATTTTCTATTAAGATAATTAATTTAAAAAATTTATTTATTTTTTAATTAAGAAGTAATAATTTATATTATAATTTTATAGTTAATCATTATTTTTACAATTAAAGAGACTATAATCTTTAATTAATTTTAATATGTTTGCATTATATAATATATTATTAAAATAATAAATTAATATAATATTTAATCTTATTATTTTTTAATAATATTTAAAAAAATTATTAAATATTTTTATATATAAATTTTTTAAATTTATTTTTTATTATTTAATCTATTAAATAGCTCTATTTTATAAAAAATTTTATATTAAAGGCATAAAATCTTTTAATTTTTAAAGTTAGTTTTTTGAACTTTAAAAAAAATTTTTCTATATTTTTATTAAATATTAGTTGATTAATTCAAGGATAGAAGTTATTTAAATTAGATTTATTAATATCTATTAAAATATTATATAAAATCAATATAAAATATAAAATTATTATTATATTGATATAAATATATTGATATTTTAATTCATTTTATAATATTTAGCATTTTTAAAATTATATTCATATTAATATTTATTAATAGTAAATTTGTAAAAATATATTTAAATATTTGTTTAATTTATTTAACTTTTTTTTTTAAAATTATATTTAATATTTTAAAATAGTCTATAACTTTTGGAAAAGTTATTTTTATTAAAAGTTATATTTTTTTGATTAATAAATTATTCGTAATAAAATTATATGAATAAAATTAATTTATAAATATTTCATAAAATCTTTTAATAAAATAGCGATTTTTTATTGTAAACAGATTATTTATTATTTCATTTTAATTACTTTTATTAATATCAATAAGCTAGATTATCTGAACGTAAATATATATCAAAACGATGATTTTTAGTTTTAATTGTTGATTGTGGAGATATTCCTGCTAATGGAAATGCATAACTTGGACGTTTAACAACAACACGATGTTTAGCTTTTGTTATCGATATAATTAAAAGGTTATCAGCATCCTCATCATTACCTACAATATATTGGAAAATACGCATTTCTTTTTTTACTAAAGCATTTTTTTTTCGATGAGGATACATAGGGTCTAAATAAATAACATCTGGTATAGGTGAAATATTCGATATTGCTTCAATACTCGAAGCATGCAATAACACCATCCTTTTTTTCAACCATTTTCCAATTTTAGGATCAGAATAACCTCGTTGTAATCCATCATTAAGAAGTGCAGCAATAACTGCATTGCGTTCATACATTTGTACTTTGCAACCTAATGAAGCAAGCACAAAAGCATCTTTACCAAGACCAGCAGTAGCATCAACAACAGTTGGTAAATAGGATTTTTTGATACCTACTGCTTTTGCGATAGCTTCATTTCGACCACCACCAAATTTATGTCTATACTTCATAGTTCTTGAAAAAAAATTAACATAAATACCACCTAATCTAGGTTCATCTAATTTCTTTAGTTGCAAACATTCTGATGTTAAAACTAGAGCCATTGACGCATCATTTATATATTTAAATTGTTTTTTATCAGAAATAAACGATAAACTATTTTGATGAATATCTGTTTCAAAAATTAATTTATTATCAATTATCATTTATTGATTAATACCATAGTAAGTATAATTTTATAAAATGTTTTATAATATTGGTAAATGTTGTAAGTAATATTTTAGATAAAAAAATTTTTTTTTAAAATATCGCAATTTAAAATATTTTTAAAAATAACAATATTTATTAAAATTATTTTTATCATATTTACTTTTAATGAATAATTTTAAATGCATTAAGAAATAAAAAATATCTTATAAGCAATTATAGTGAATATTTAGTATAACGTAAAGCAAATTATAAAAATATTGTTATATATATTTGATATAAGCTATTATATTGATATAATAATATCTTATATAGTACTATATTATTTAACTAGTTATAAAATTAAATAATTTTTTTATATTAAAATTTAATATATAATAATAAAATTAAATAAATTAAATTATAATTAATAAATTATAAATATTATAAATTTAATTGGTTTTAATTATAACTATCTGTGTATTTTATATAAAATTAATTATAGTGAAATATTCACTTATTTTATAATAATTAAAATTGAAATAATTATTTTCAGATTTAGAGTGTCGATTTCTGTTAATTAATATATGAATTGATAATATCTAAAAGAAATTCTTATTAATATGCTTTTAATATTGATTATATCAATTTTAGTTCATATTTCATGAAAATTTATAATTAATTCTATTGAGAATCTAGATATAGATATTCTCTATCAATAAAGAGCATAAGTTTATTATTTATAGATTTATTAAAACTATAGATAATAAATATAACTATAAATTTTAATAAATATAATTAATATATTTCGATCTGTTTAATAAAATAATGTATATATCTAAAGTACATAATTTTTATCTTATTAATCATATAGATTTAAATAAAAGATACTTTTATATAAATTTCTATTTTAATTATATAATTTAAAAAATCATATATTTATGTAAATTTTCTGAACTATGTAGATAATATTATTTAAGATATTAAGTTATATGGTTATTAATAACTTAAAAAATTATTTATAATAAATTTTTATAAGAAAATACAGATATATAATTGATTATTTTAATTTAAAATTAATAGTATTTTATTTTTTTTATGCTATAATAATAAATTATTAGAGTTGAAATTTTTAAGCTTATATTTAATCTTTAATAAATTAAATTAATTTAAAAAACTATTTTATTTTCTAATTAGTTTATTTAGTAAAGTTATAAGAAAATTAAAAATAATATTTTTTTATTATTTAGAATATTTAAGTAATAAAATTTTTTTAACAAAATTATTAAAAGTAAAAACAATTAAACTAATTAGTAATATAATGCTAAATTTTATCAATGATATTACTATTATCTAAAATAATTAGTGTTCAGTTTATAGAAAATAGTAACATAATAATATAAATATAATATATTTTATTACCTTAATTTATTATTTTAAAATAAATTGTAATAAATAGAAAATCTAATAGATTTAACATAAATTTAATTAGCTTTTTCTATATTTATACTTAGATAATGATTTTTTTGCTAAAATAATAAATTTATATGATTCTTTATTGAGAAATATTTTAATTAATTTCGTTTTATTATATATTTATATCTATTGTATTTTGATAAATTTAATTTTCATTAACTATTTAAATAAGAAATATTAAAATGTTTTACTTATAACTAAGTAATCTATAATAATTCAAGATTATACAACTTATTTTAAATTTTTTAATGTTTTTTTTTATTTAATTAAGTGAATTAAATTTAAAATTGTTTTAATAATTTTATAAGTTTATTTAAATAATATAATGGTAAACAAAGTGTATATTACAAGCATTTAATTTTAATAAAATAAATAAATAGTTACTATAAATTTGATATAATTCAATAATATTTTATTATATCGAAATAATTGATAGATAATTTTTACAAAATATTTTTATTAGATTATTTCAATTTTTAAAAAGATTCTCATATCTAAATCGCTATTTTATTTAAATTTGATTTAAATTATTTATAAATAATTATATAATTCAATTTTTTATATATATTATATATTTTCTATAATAGTTTAAAGTAAAATTAATTTTATTATTTTTTAATAAAGAATTTATAAATATAAATAGCATCTTATTTTTTGTTTAACTAACATATTTTAATACTTTTATTTATATCTAAATAAAAGTATTTAATTAAGATCTAAATATAAATCATATCAAATTTAATATTATAATAAACAATATATGCAATTTCTAAAAAGATTATTTTAATAAAATATATTTAATTTTTGAAAAGATTTTTTTAAAATAAAATATTTTTAATGGAAAGTTGTTATTTAACATTGATATTAGAATCAATCAGATTCTAAATATAGATAACGTCTTCTCTAAAAATACTTTTAAATAAGTTTAATTTCTATGATTTTATAAATCCAAGTTTTATTGATGAAAAATAAAATTAATTTAGGTATTAATTTTTACTTTTAGTAAATTGCAAAATTTTATGACTAAATAATTAATAACTTAATTTTAAATTAAATTTTTCATTATTAATTAGAATAAAAGTTAAATTAAAATATTTATTAAATAAACGATAGAAAATTATTTTATTAAGAACATTTAATAATAATAAGGTATTACTTGTTAGTTTTATGTATTAGTTAAAGATTAATTAAAAATTAAAAGTATAAAATTTATTATAAAGTAAAAAATAAAAATAATTCATTAAAATTAATGATTTTGATCATATTTATTATATATATCAAAATATTTTAAAAAAATAATTATATTTATTATTTTGACATAACTTTTCATTTTATTTGAAAGTTATAATAAAAGAATAAAAAATCTTTTTTATTCTTAAGTAATAAATATTATAACTGAAAATATATTATATTCTATAATATCTTATATATAAGATAAGTCTAAGAAGATTTTTCTTCTTAATTAATTATAAAATATATATAAAATACTAAAACATTAAAAGTATAAATATGTAATCATTTATTTTTAAAAAAAATAAGTATATAAGTTTAATATAATAATCATAATTATGATTATTATATTAAGATTAATTAATAGTTTATTTTATAAATATTTTATTTAATATTAATACGAATATTAAATATACTTTAAATAATTTGAAAAGATAAATAATAAATCTTAAAATAGAATACATTTATATTAATAATATCATATAATTATAAATATAATAGTAATTATTTAAAGATAAAACCTAATAAAAAAAATTTTTAAGATTGAATAGTAAAATAAATTAACAACTTAAGTAAAATCTAGAATTTTTGATAAAAACATAGTAATATGTAATATAATAAATTTTATTTAATCAAGAAAATATATTAGATAAATAATATTTTTTTGCTATTATTTATCTAATAATCACAAATAT
This sequence comes from Arsenophonus sp., assembly GCA_052401645.1. Lineage (GTDB taxonomy): Bacteria > Pseudomonadota > Gammaproteobacteria > Enterobacterales > Enterobacteriaceae > Arsenophonus. The sequence continues at coordinate 1,779,394 of CP198939.1, read as the reverse complement.
TTATATTAAAAAATTAATCAATAAACATTAAAAAGTTATTATTTATTATAATGATTTAAAAACTTTAAATACAATGAATTATAAATAAATAAAAGTAAAAAATATATTTTATGTTTCTAATAAAATCATTTAATAATATTAAATATATCATGCAATATATTTTTTAATAAAATAAAAGATGAATTTAATTATAAATATAAATAAATTTTAATTGGATATCTTATTAAAAAATTAATTAAATAATATATTATCTTGATATTTTGACTTAAGATAAATATTCCAATTTTTATTATTATTATTTATCTTAATAATTTTGTCAAAACAATTTTAATTAAATTAAGTAATAATAATTAATTTAAGAGTAATATTGATATTTAAATCATATTTATTATTATATATTTAAAATAATAAAATATTAAAAATATTAATATATTTATTCATAATTTGACTATTTAATATAAATTTATTTTATGAATTTATATTTATTGTTGAGATTTTTTATATCTTATTAAAGAATATCTACTATTATCTAATAGAAATCACTAAAATATTATTTTAAGAATAATTGGTCATAAAATAATTTAATAAAATAAAGTTAATAGTATATTATAAGTAAAAAAAATAATATTTTAAAATTTAATAGATTTTACAAATTTGTTAAATTTACAATATTAGTTTTATAAAAAATAAAATATAGATATATATATATTATTTTATGTAAAAATTTAAGTTATTTTATTTTAATACTTTTATTTAAAATTATTTCTTTACTTTAAAAAAGAGTTTATTTAATTTAATTCTAATAAATTATTACAAAAATAAAGATTATAAGGAATTAGAACACATCATTTAAAAATATCATTAATTGATATTTTTATATTAAATAAAAATATTATTAAATTATATAAGACTAAACTTATTCAAGTTTTAAATTAAATAAATAGATTAAATATAACAAATATTATTTTGAGTATGAAGTAATGATCTACAAAATTATAAATTTACATAGAAATAATAATTTTTAATTATTTATATCAAAAATATCTCAATAGAATTTTATTCTTATATTGCAGAATATACATAAGTACTTATATAATATTTCATATTAATATTTTATATTAAAATATAATTCGTATTATTATACTGATTAATGATGTTATAATCACTAAAATAGATTTATGATTAATTTAAAAATGACAAACATGAATTAAAAATAATATTTATTGATCTATCTTTAATCATTGTGATATCAAATATTAAACATAATTTGAAAATATTAATAATTAGTACTTTTTTTGAAAAATAATTATATAATAAAAGGAATCATATATTATTTTATTACAATAATATATGTATAAAGTGTTAATTAAGTAAATAATAAAATTCAATTTTTATTGATAATCAATCTTATAATATAATTATATATTAATTCAATTAATTAGTTGATGTTAAAATAAATTCTTATATTTCTATATAAAACTTCATCATTTTTTAAATTAATATAAGTATATTGATGATATACTATGATTTTTTCTTCTATTTCTTTAATACTCTAATATTAAATTTTTTAATAATTTATTTAATTTGATACAATAATAATAGATAAATAGTATTTATTATTAGTAAATATACTAAATAATGGATTGTATTTTCAGTTATATAGTTTTTTATATAAATTTAAATGATATATATATAAATTTAAGAGTTTTATCATTCTTCTAATTTATTAATTTTATATATATTTAAAGTTAATTAATAAATAATATTAAAACTAATAATTATGATAATTAAATAATCTATATTTTAAAATCTATCTTTTAATATTAGATTTCAATATACTTATCACTGATTTTAAAACAGCTTAGATGACTTTATTTAATAAAGTAGATTAAATTGATTGTATTTTATTTTATTTAAAATATTTCTTATTAATATTTAATTCTTGTTAGAATGTTGAATTTTCTGTTAATTTTGATATGGCTTATAGATTTAATTATTATAGCAAAATTTATTTTCCATAAATTTCTTTATTTTTAAAATCATTAAAATATTTAAATTTTTAAAAATAAATAAGTAATATACTTATGTATATTAACAGCAAGATATATATCTTTCTAGAACTAAATTAATGATAATTATATCATATATAATATAATTATTTTTATATAATTTAATTTTTTATTATTACATTAATATTTTACAGTTTGTTTATCTTTAAGATCGGCAAGAAAGTTATATTTATATTAACTAAATTTTTTATGTATATAATTGAATTTATTTTATAATTAATGATATATAAATGTTTTTAAAATATAATTTTTTTATTTTTTTAAAACTATCAGTTATATATATGTTAAGTTTTAACTTTCTTTCGGATTAAAAATCTAGAGTATTATTTTGTTGTTGTAAACTATAAAATATATATAATAAGAAATTCATCAATTATAACTTTTAATTAAGTTATTTTTCTAAAATTTAAATCTAAGTATTTAATAAAATTTGTTTTCAGATAATTATTTTACTTACATGAATAACAAAATTTTAATATGATAAATCTTTAACACTATAAGTATAAGTATATAACTATTTTAGTTTATAATTTATAAATTTTTCTGAGTAAATTTTAAAAGATTTTTTAAAAATAAATCATATAACTTTTTGTATATTTCATAAATGAATTTCATTTAAAATACTTAAAATAACTTTAATATTATATAGGTATATAATATAACTATTTTTTTTGTTATTTTAATAAGCTAAATAAATAGCCTAGTTGATGAATCAATTATAATATAATATTAAGAATTAAATAAGTTATAGATAATAAGTTATTAGAGTACTATTCTCTTAATAAGATAGATATATACTTATATTTATATCTTATAGATATAGAAAAAAAAGATCAAAAAGTTAAAAATAGCAAATTTTAAAATAGAAAAATAAATAATGGAGAAATAACAATATTTACATGATTTTTTATAAATTAATTTAAATTTATATCACTATTCTATATCGGCAACTAGTGATTAAATTATTATTACTTTAGAAAATATTACTTTAATAGTTTCAGTTTCAGTTTAAATTTTTAGAACATATTTCTTAACTTATGTACATATATTAATTACTATATTAGTATAATATAATAACTATGTTATAGAAAATAAGCAATAGATATTAATATTAGTATTTAAGTTAAATATTTTATTTTATTACCGTATTATTATTTTATTCGCTTAATATAACTAAATAAATTCATTTCAGCTTTGTTAAATTTTAGAGAATTTAAAGTTATAATAAGTTATAAATTAAATAAATTATTATATAAATAAAATACAATTTTAATATTAGAAAAGAAATTAATCAATAAATAATAAATTAGTATACTTTATATTTATTGATATTTTTATAATATTAAAGAGATTAAAAATCACTTTATAAAAAAGGTTTTATGTGTTATTTAGTACTTTATATCGCATTTATAATATTTGAATTGATATATATCCTAACAACTATTATTAATAGAATAATTATTCTAGATTTATAATAATATTAAATTCATTTTTTCTATCTTAATTTAAAATTATAATAATATATTATATTTCAATAATGAATATTAAAACAATGATATATTATTAATGCCTAAAATGATTTTTTTATTAAGTTAAAGAATTTTATCTGTAATTACGGTGATGAAGTTATGTATTTTAAAATCATTTTATAAATAATTTTTATGGAATTAATTGATTATATATTTTATTTTTAATAAAAATTATAAAATTTATTATCATATGTTATTTAATAATCTTTTTTTTAAAAAATAGATAATAAAAAATATAATAAAGTAGTGAAAATAATATGCTTATGATATAATCATAAGTTGTAATATTTTTTATTTTTCAAATAATTTTATCTATTTTTTTAATATATAAAATTAGTAATTTATTGAATGGTTATTAAAAATATTAATTGCTTTTATTAGAATTATATAATATATAGCTGTTATGATCGTTATTAAATTTACTTTATATCTAAAAAATTAATATTTTTTTAGTTAAATTATATCTAATATAGCTTTATATATTCTATAAAAGAAAAACTAATATCATAAAGAATATACAAAAAATAAATTTATTATTATAAGGATTTTTTCTATAAGATATAAAATAAAGTATTTAAGATTTATTAATAGTAATTCTGTTTGTGTTATTTTATATATTAGCTTAAATTATTTTTATTGTTATTCTATCTATTTATTGAGATTTTTTATGATTAGACGTCTAACTTATACACCACCAAAAGTATGGCAAGAAACAGTTTTTAACGGAACGTTTTCTAACATTAACCGTTCCATTTCAGGTTCAACTCATAAAAAAGAATTACCAGTTGGTAATCATCCAATGCAACTATATTCACAAAGTACACCAAATGGTGTTAAGGTCAGTGTGATGCTAGAAGAATTGTTAGAACTTGGATATACTGGCGCTGAATATGATGCTTGGTTAATTCGTATTCGTGAAGGTGAACAATTTTCTAGTGGATTTGTTAAGATTAATCCTAATTCTAAGATACCTACACTGCTTGATTATAGTGATAAAAAACCATTAAGAATATTTGAATCTGGTTCAATTTTACTCTATCTTGCAGAAAAATTTGGTGTGTTATTATCACGAAACATAATAACACGAACTGAAACATTAAACTGGCTTTTTTGGCAAATGAGTTCTACTCCATTTATTGGCGGTGGATTTGGGCATTTTTATGTTTATGCGCCTGAAAAATTTGAGTATTCAATAAATCGCTATACAATGGAAACTAAGCGCCAGTTATCTGTATTGAATTTACGTTTAACTGAAGAACGTTATTTAGCTGGTAATGAATATAGTATTGCTGATATTGCAGCTTGGCCTTGGTATGGTTGGCTTGTGCAAGGTATTTTGTATAATGCTGGAGAATTTCTATCAGTACATAATTATCATCATATAAAACGCTGGGCTGATGAGATTGCCATAAGACCTGCTGTAATTCGTGGTAGAAAGATAAATTATACTAATAATAAAGGTATTGATTATCGCGTCATTAAACATCATATTTAAATTAATATCATTCTCTATATTTTCATAATCGTATATTTTTAATCATATCATTAGAATAACCGAAATGCCATTTCGATAAAAATAATCATTTTTATTTATATTATACTTATGTAAAAATACATACAATCATGTTATTTATTATATTTTAAATTTTAAATATCATTTACTGTTATTAATTGTTAATAAAGATTAATAATATTAATTATTCCTTTATTAATTAATATATTATACTAATTTTTATTCAAATTTTTGGTAATTTTATTAATGTTTTATATTTAATTTATTAAATTGATATTATTCAATCTTTTTTATTTCACATATTAAAAGGATAAATTATTTAAAAATAATATTTATAAAAAATATTAAAACTATGTGATACATCGATCTATCATAATTTTATTGTTCTTATTTATAGTATCTTCTTACTATAATTTAATGTTATATAAAATACTCAAATATTTCTATCTCAATATATAAAGTTAATAAAAATATATTCAAAATAAACTATATTACTGAATAATGATTGTGATAAATAAAATAAAAAATATACTTTTATGATATTTAAAGTAGTTTTAATTTATTTATTAACTATTTGTATTAATATAATATGTTGAATTTTATATATATTATTTATAACTTTATTATTTTAGTAAAATTATTAATAACAAATATTTATTATATATTTTCTATGTATATAAACTTAATGAAAAATGTTAACATATCATTTAATAATATTTTTTATATATATCACTTTATTAAAAGTTTTAGTAGTATAATTTTGAATATTTTATTATATCTTATAAAACTAAATTTTATTTCCTAATGATAATATAATTATTTCCTAATGATAATATAATTATTTCCTAATGTTATTAACTTCTTTATTGTTAATTTTCTAGTATTATAGATATAAGATTAGTATTAATATATATATTTTATTATATTAATAAATTTGTCTATAAATTTAACTTTTATTAAATTAAAATTTAATATTTTATATTCGATAATATTAAGATTAATAACTCTTATTAGTTTTAATCTTTAAGTGTTATAATATTTATTAAATTTAATTATAATTCATTAATTTATATTAGTTCATCTATTTTTTAAAAAAATTTTTTGATAATAAAAATATAATATTTAATGCTATAATTTTTGATGTTTTTATTATTGGTTAAATTAGTAAGAAAATAAAAAAGACTTTTATTGAAATTTATTTTTTGTAAAAACTTATATAAAGACTAAATATTTTATCTTATATATAATATAAAATATAAATTATTGATTTATAAAGATTATTAATATATAATAAATTAATTAAGGTTATTAATCTAATAATTAACTTTATATTGTTATCGATTGGTATTGTTCGAGTGATATCTATTTTCTTTAAAAATAAATTTTTATTAAATATTTAACAAGTCTAAATAAATTTATTTAGAAAAAAAGGTTATAAATGATCATTAAAGACTTTCTCATATGGATAAAACAAATGATTAAAAATTTTGTTTATAAAAAATAATATTTTGAAAAAGTATTTTTACTATAGTAAAAATACTTAATCGTATTTTTATCGATAATATTTACTTACGATAATTAATATAATATATATTTATCTTATAGTTTAACTTTTTGTATATAAATTAAAATAGTAAAAGTTAAGTTTTTATGTTGTAAAATAATTAAATATATTAATACTTATCTTAATATCCCATTTACTTTTATGTAAGCTTTATGTTTTATCATAAAATAAATAAAATCTATTAATATATTTTATTTTTAAAATTATTGTTAAATTATTTTAATTAATTTAGATATATAAATATATTAAGATATTAATATAAATCTTAATTTAATTATATTTTAATTTAAAAGAGAGAATACATTATATAATTTATTATAAAGAAGAAATTAAATATTATTACTATCTATAATTTATTTCTTTCTTCTTATTTTATTATTATATTTCTGGTAAGAAACTAATTTTCTATAAATAGTGATTAATATATTTGATATTTTTATAAAAACATTAATCTAAATACTATTTATACCTCATTATTTAATTTTTGAATTCATAACAATATTTAAATTCTAGAATTTAAATATTAGAATTATAAAATTCTATTGTTATAAACTTAATTATTATTTAAATATTAAAATAATAGTAATCAAAATACTATCAATATCTTATTAAACTAATAAATATAATTTAAATAAAAAATAAACTAATATTTTAGAGTTATTAGTAAAATTGTTTATTATTACAATAATATAATTTAAAAAATGGTGACCGATTATTTTTTTATAGTTTAAAACTAAATAAAATAAAACTGAAAATATATATTTTCATTCTTACAAAATAATTATAATAATAATAATTATTTTAACATATACTGTAAATTATTATTAAAACCTAACAATTTGATGGTAATTAAATGATTAATTTCTATTAATTAATTAGATTTCTAATAATATTTTATGTATTTTTTTCTAAAAAATATTAAATAAATTTAATAAATTATTAAAACTCTTGTTATTAAGATAATTTTTGAAAAAAATATTGACTTAAATAATAGTATATAAAAATATAGCTAATAAATGTATTAATAAAAGTTAATAGTTAACTTTATATTTACTTAAACTTAAATAATTTTTGATCAAATAATTCAATTTCTTCAATTATTAAAATAATTAAGTTACGTCTTTTTAACATTTAAAGAAATTATTCATTAATATATTTTTATTAACTAATTAATTTATTTAGAATAAACGTAGATTCTTATTAATAAATTTATTCGAATAGATAAAAAGTAAAGCATATAAAGTTAAAATTTATACTATAGTTGATTAGTTTAAATTATATGATCTTAAAAATATGCAATTATTATTTTAAAATGGAAATTTTAATACTAAAAATGGATTTAATAATACAAAAATAATTACCTTTAATATATAATAATTAATTATATTAGTTGTAATTAATAATACCAATTTTATAAAAATTAAAGTTAATTGTAATTTTACTACAACATAACGGTTAGTATTGATTTAATAAAATTAACGTAAATTTTAAAAAATAAAATATTAATTTTTAATTATTTTCAAAATTTAAAATGATTTTTTATCAAAAAATAATTCAATTAATAATAATATTAATTGAATTATTTTTATCTTAAACATGATAGATTATTCATTATAACCTTACCTATGATATATTTCTAATACTCTAGAGTTAGCCGATAAGCCGGGTTCTGTCGTGGACAACCATTTATCTAGATTAATACTCACGTAATAATTCAAGCGGCCTACCCATGTTCAATGCGGGCCACATTTAAGAACATTTATTTAGCCTTGCTCCTGGTGGAAGTTTACCGTGCCACATCTGTTACCAGTTGCGCGGTGTGCTCTTACCACACCATTTCACCCTTACCTGTGCTTATTTATAAAGCTATTGGCGGTTTTCTCTCTGTTGTACTGGTCGTTGGCTTTCGCCACCCAGATGTTATCTGGCACCTTTGCCCTATGGAGCCCGGACTTTCCTCCATTATTATTATCAATTACAGATAGTAATTGATAATAAAATAGCGGTTGTCTAGCTAACTCTAGTTTTATATTATACTTAATTTAATATTAAATTGTATAGTGATTTATACTAGAGAATACTTATTTTATAAAACATCTAATTTATTTGTTTTTTTATTATAGTTAATTCCTTGATCAATAAAATGTTTATATAATGTATTTTTTTTAAAACCATATATTTCTGATGTAATAGATGCCGCTTTTTTTAAAGGCAATGATTGCTGTAGTAACATAAATGTTTTTATTGCATCAGGAGAAATAACTACTTCAGAATTTTTTGATGCCCTATATCCATCAACAACCAATACTATTTCCCCACGACAACGATTTTGATCAACTTTTACCCAATCAAGTAATTTTCCAATTGGTAAACCATGAATAGACTCCCATATTTTTGTTAATTCTCGCGCTAAAATGGCATAACGCCCAGCATTCCAAATAGTAATCATATCAGACAATGTATCTATCAAACGATGTGGTGATTCATAAAAAAGAAGTGTTCTAGATTCATTCATTAATCTTTTCAATACATCTTGTCTATTTTTACGTTTTGATGGTAAAAAACCTTCATAACAAAATCGATTTGGAGGAATACCAGAAGCAGAAAGAGCAGTAATTGCTGCGCATGGACCAGGTAAAGGAATTATTCTAATATTAGATTGACGACAATATTTTACCAAGTGATAACCAGGATCATTAATTAATGGAGTTCCTGCATCACAAACTAATGCTATATTAATCCCTTGTTTTAATTGATGTATTAATTTATTTGTTTTATGTTGTTCATTATAATTATTTAATGAGACCATATTGGCATTAATATTAAAATGCTGTAATAATAAACCAGTTCTCCTGGTATCTTCAGCTGCAATAAGATCTACTTTCTTAAAGATTTGTAATGCACGTATAGTGATATCATCTAAATTACCAATAGGAGTAGGTACAATATATAAAGTTGATAACATATAACATCTCTACCTCTTAGTTTAGATTTATCAATATTATTTGGTTATTAAAAAATAACTAATAAAATTAAATAAATAATAATGAGATTATATTATATAAAATATTTATTTTTAATTTTATTAAAAATTTTAATTAAAATACTAATATTTTAATTGATTTCTTATCATGATGTTAATCTAAACAGATTAAAGTAAATTTAATAAGAGTGTAATCTAATTTATATACAAATTTTAATCATCTATTACTAATTTATTATTAATAATAATAAATAGTATAATATTTTGCTAAAAGTTTATGTGTCTATATTCAGTAATATAATTACTAAAAGATCAATTTTCATCATTAAAATATATTAGTGATTTTTTTTAAAAAATCGTTAATAACATCATATAGATGCTTGATAAGTCTTGTAATAGATTTAAGAAAAATTAAATATATTAAAAATATAATTCTAATCTGATTAAATTATATTATAGTAGCTGCGAAATTTGATATTATCATATAGTTTTATTAAAAACTAAAATTCGATATTTAATCTAACTATAAGTATTAAAACTTGATTACTAATAGTAATCGAAATAATCCATAAATTTTTAGCAAATCGTAATCTTTAAATTTATTTATTTTTATCTTTAAAACTAATAATGATTATAATATTTGCTAAAAGCATTTTCATGAAGTTTTCATAAAAAATATATATCAATAAATTTATAGAAATAAATTTATTATTAGAAAAAAATAATCAAAATATTTACTATATTGAAATATTAATAATTAAATCATCAATAATGATAATATAACATAAAATAAATAGATAAAATATCATTTGTTATTAAGAGTATTTTTGTTAATTATAAATAAATATAAAGTATAAGATATAAATTTTAAATATAATAATATAATTATCTTGATATTTTCTATAATAAATGATACTTATAATGTCTATTTGGATATTTTAAAATAGTATTTTTAAATACATTGAAATAGATATTTTATTAAATATATTGATACTAAATGATTTAGGTTATAAATAAGTATAAGTTTATAAATATAAACTATAGTTTGTATTTATAAATATTTTAAAAGATAATAGATAAATATATATATAAATAGTTAAAGTTAAATAACTATTTATTTTTTCAAAAAAAAATAAATAGTTAACTATAAAATTAAAATGTATTTTAAAAAGTAGTTTATTATAATAAATCTCTCATAAAATAGTGTTTATCAAAATAAAAAAGATAAAGTAGTAATTATATGAAATAGGTTATTGATAAAGTATATATTATAACTATAACTGATGAATTACTATTAATTTAATTAATTAACAAATATATTAACAAATAATCCATATACATCTAAAACCTTATACCGTATGATTATAAGATAATTATAAAAATAATTTTTTTACACAAATTATTAGTTTAGTTTAAATTAGTTAATTTCAATTAACTAAAATTTCTTTAATGATAAATATTAATTCCGTTTTACTGACATAGTTTAATAAATCATACTTTGCTGATTTATTACTCATTTTTATTTTATACTTAAGTAATTAATTTTTAATTATTTAATTAATTAAATTTAAATTAACTATAAAACATAATATTACATTTGAATTTTTTATATTTAAAATTAGTCCTTTAAATAAAGAAAAATAGCGTTATTTACTTATAAAAATATTTTTTTTAAAATTTAAATAAATAAAAGTTTAATTAATTTAATAATTTTTTAGTCAAAGACTAAAATTTATCAAACAATAAATAAAAATAAGGTAATATAATTTTGAAAATTTTATTTTAAATGTACTTTTATTTTAAAATTAAAGATAAAAGGATATATGTTATGTTAAAAAATATAAAATTTTCTTAAATATAAAATGTTAGTTTAAATTTAATACTAAATGATTTTTATAACAATATAATCTCTTTAATTTATTATTTATAATATAAGTTATAAGTTTGGAAAAACTAGATTTAGTTATGAAAAATAAAAGATCTGGATATTTACTTAGTTACACTTTCTTTATAGAAATAATTTTGGTAATAGTGTTTAATATTAATAATTTTAAGTAAATGAAAATTTTTTATAGTTGTATAAAATTATGATTCTTAAAATATAATGAAATATATATAATTTTATATTTTTTAACACTTAAACTATAAATAAAAATTAGTTTTAATGGTTATAAAATGCTTTTAGTGATTATAATATCATCCATTAATTATATGTAAGTAGGTTTTATCGTGTTAGAAAAAATAAAAGCCTGTTTTGCTGAAAGTATTCAAACACAAATTGCATCTGCTGAGATTTTACCTGACGCCATTGCTCGCGCAGCAATTATAATTGTTTATGCCTTATTAGATGGTAATAAAATTTTATGTTGTGGTAGTGGTGGTTCGGCAGTTATCGCACAACGTTTTGTAAGTAATATGATTAATCAATTTGAAACTGAGCGTCCTAGTCTTCCTGCTTTATGTCTCAATACAGATAATGCAATTATAACATCTATTATTAATGGACAGAAACCAGAAGAAGTATATGCAAAACAAGTTCGTGCATTAGGAGAATCTGGTGATATACTTTTTGTAATTGCTACGAAAGGTGATGATAGTAATGTTGTTATAAAAGCTGTTGAAGCTTCGCTAACACGTGATATGATTATTGTGGCTTTAACTGGTCATGATGGAGGAGAATTAGCCGGTTTATTAGGTACACGGGACGTAGAAATTCGAATACCTTCAGAAAGGGGTATAAGAATTCAAGAGGTTCATTTATTAACAGTTAACTGCTTATGTGATTTGATCGACAATGCGCTTTTTCCACATCAAGATAGTTAAGGAGTAATGATGAATTTTTTTCCTATTATTATAATATGTAGTTCACTTTTATTACAAGGATGCTTTAGTGCTGTTGTAATAGGTTCAGCGGCAATCGCTGCAAAAAGTGTTACAGATCCAAGAAGTATAGGTCGTCAGATTGATGATGGAACATTAGAAGTACGTGTTACTACTGCTATTAACAAAGATAAAGAAATTATCCATAATACACGTATTATTGCAATTGCTTATGGAGGTAAGATATTACTTATCGGACAAGCACCTGATCTTTCATTAGCTGAAAGAGCAAAGTGGATAGCAACTAATATAGAAGGTGTACAGATAGTTTATAACGAGATTCGACAAGCAGTGCCAGTTGATTTTAGTATATCTTCTAAAGATACGTGGATAACAGCTAGAATAAAATCACAAATCTTTATTAAAAGTGATTTAGTTAAATTATTAACTGTCAAAGTTATTACTGAAAATAAAGAGGTGTTTTTACTTGGTATCTTAACCAAAGAAGAAGGAGAAGATATAACAAAGATTATTAGTGAAACAGATGGTGTTAAACGTGTCATTACTGCATTTACCTATATTGATTAATCTTAATTTTAGGAAATTTTATTGTTATTGTGTAGTAACAGATAATTATTTGATAATATAAATATTCTACATATTTTTTAGATAAAATTATTAATCTTTAGATATTCTTATATCTTATTTAATATAAGATTATATATAATTAAATTAGATAATTAGACATGTTATTAAACAATACTTAAGTAAATTATTATCCTTATTAATAATCATGTTATCTAATATTATAAATGCTAAAAAATAAAATCTTAGTATAATGAAAATATTTAATGTATCGTTAGTAACAAAAAATAGTTGTCAAGAAGAAAATTCATTTATAATAGAACTTTTCATCTGCAAAATAAAACAAAATATATATTTTATCTTTTTATTACTTATAATTTTTTTATCCAAACTTTATTTTTTATATTATTAAAAATAAAGTTTATAATAATTTATTAGATATAATATTTTATTTATATATTAAAATAGTATATTACTTAATATATAAAAAGAATTAGAGAATTGTTGTATGGATTAATTAATGCATTATCAAATAATATACTTTTTCCGATTATAATAAAGAAATTATATCTTTCGAACTGAATATATACACAGATACTTTAATTATGTTAGTAGAAAAAGATATAAAATACTTTCATCTAGAAATTAATGTTGCTATATATATTATATATTATTAAATATAATTTAATTCTTAATATAAGAAAATTAAGTTAATATAAATAAAATTATTTTATTCTTGATAAATATAATATATTATATATTAATATAAGAAATAAAAAGATAAATAATATAATAAACATTTTCTATAGAGTTAAGATTATCATTAATTTTAATAGTAAAAGTTTTTATTTTTCTTTATATAAAAAGAATAGTTATTATTTATTTTTTAAAATTTAAATTTTTGATGATATAGAAAAATAAATAATTTAACATCTAGATAAACAACTATTTAATTCCAAACTTCATTAATGGTAATTTTATTAAATAATAAATAACGAAAAGAAACATTATTTAAAATTTCAATAATAAGTAATATTTATAATAAAATAAAATATAATGAATTGCCATTGTTCTCATTAGTATAATTATAGTTATAAAAACTAAATTAAATTATTTTAAAAAATAATAAAAAGCACTAGATAATAACGTTAAATATTAGCTTTGAGAATTTTAGGATATTTTATTGAGAAGATTAAATGATAGTAAGGTATTGACTATGTATTTAAGCTACGTATACATGTAAAAAATTTATTAAAATCAGATAAATTTAATAAGTTCTCCAAAAAATATTTCTATAGTTTTCTTAGAAAGAATAGAGGTGGGGAACTTTAAGAGTTTTTCTATTATTTTAGCAAGTTTATCAGTAAAATACTGTATATTGATATAGTTGTTATTTAAATATTTAATGTATGAATTTTCATATTATTTAAAATAATATTATAGAATATTAAATATTTGTATAATTAGTTTTATCCTAAAATAATTATAAATTTACTTATTAATAATTTATTTTTTATTCATTATCAATGATAATTAATTTTATTTTAAAATAACTTATTTAAAGTTAATAACTTTAATCTTACATAATATTTTTTTTAAATATAATAGTTCTTTATAACTTGTTTCCTAATAATATAAAATTTACTAATTGTTAAATTATTGTCAATAAAATTTATAATTAATATTTTAACTATATTTTTTATTGAATATATTTTTCATAAAATAGAAGCTATGATTTTCAATTGAAATATAAAAATTAAAATGTTTTATTAAGAAAGATAAGTTATCTATTTAAAATTAAGTAAGAAATAGAAATACAAAATTAGATAATAATAAAATATTAATTTTTTTCTATTTTTTTTTACGATTAAAATATACTAAAGTTTAAAAATAATTCTTATTAGTAAATAAACTATTAATATTTTAATTTAATATAATATTAATTAAAATAATATAATTATCAGATAATTATTTTAACTATTTTATCAACCTATCTGTATATTTTGTTTGAAAAATATTAATATAATGATATTATATTAATATTTTATTATTTTATTAACTATTTTATCAAAAATTTAATAAATAAAATGTTTCATTTAATTTATCTTATTTATAATTATTTTTAATCATATATTATTAATTCTTACTATTTTTTTAAAATTTTATCGTGTGCAATTAGTACAATGTATAATATCTTATTATATTTATTTACTTTTGAATTTTTTTATCTAAAGTATTAATAGATTTATTTATTTTAAAATTTTTTTGTTTTAAAAGTGAAATAAGATTTATATCTTATATAAATATCTATTCAAAAATTATAATTAAAATTAAATTATTTTTAATTTTAAATGATATATGGATTTTATATATAAAATATAATATTTATATTTGTTATTATTTTATATTATAATCTTTTATTTTTATATTTATGTTATTAACAATATCTAAAAGATAAATTTATCTATATATAAAATATATATATAAAAGACGTTTCACTAAAGAAGATATAACAAATATTTATTAACAAATTTTATTATTAAATATAGTTTAGTTTATTCATATAAAAAAATTATAAAACATTCTATGTATATGAGAGAAATTCTATTTATTATAGATAATCACTGATTTATTTAATGATATCGTATTAAATAAATTTTATTTATTAGTTTAGTATATTTTATAAAAATATAATTTATATTTATAATGTTTTTAATAATTTATTCTGGTAAAAAATTAAGATTTTTATCTTATTTTTACTTTTTATTGATTTTAATTCAATTTATGATTTGTAAATGAAATAATTTTCATAATTTTATATCGATATTTCTATATATAAATCGAAGTTTTTTATTTTTTAGATTTTTAACCAAAGATTTATTTAAATTTTTAAAATTTTTGTTATTTTATTTTAAATTTTATTAAATTATTTTGGATACTTAGCATGTTACATAATCTATACTATATAGATAAATAAAAAAATAAATTTGTTAAATGAACTGATAAAAGTTATAAAAACTAATTGAATTTAAATATACTTAATTTTGCTAGTTTTAGAAATAATTTTATTTTTTATCTTTGTAAATAATATTAAAATTTATTAAAACAGTTGATATTTTAAATTTATATTTTAAAGATTTTTATCTTTGATATCTTTAATAAATTTTTATTAATTAACTAAAAATGAGTTAAGAATATTAATTCGTAATAAAATATCCATAGTTAGAAGTTTTTTATGAAATATTAGTTCATTTATTTTTATAACTAGTTGAATACTTTCAATTAAAAATTATTATTTTTTTCTAATAGAAAGTATTTTATTAATAAAATGATTGTTATTTTAATTAATATATTTTTATATTTTAATATATTAGCAGTTAATGTAATTAAAAAAATAATATTCTCTAATAATGAACATTATTTTAGTGAAATTAATGAGTAATATAATATAACTATTTTATATTAAATAATTAATATTCATAATGAAATAAAGATTATAACTATTTAATTTTTAATATTTTAATATTTATTTATTAATAATAATATTAATATTATTAATTCTTTATCTTTTTAGTAAAGAAATTATATTTATTAATAATATTTAATTTAATGTTTTATTAAATTAATATAAAATTTATGTAAAATTTCTAATTTTATTAGACACAATAAATTTTATAGTAATTCTTATATTATTTAATATAATTTAATTAAAAATTACATTTACTTCTTAAGTATATTGTCATACATTTTTATATTTAATAAATAAGAACATTTTATATTTAATAGTATATAAGAATTTTATTTCTTATTTTTTATAAATGTAAATAAATAATATAAATAACTTAAATAAAAAAATTTTTTTTATCATATTAATACGAACTTTAATCAAATTTTATTTAATAAATATTATAATTTTATAAATTAATTTAAAAAATAATTTATTTTTTTATTAATTATTTTTCTTTAATAAAATTTATTATTTTATTTTAAATTTAAAGTCTTTAAATTTTAATTATAAAGATAGATAAGTTTTATAAACAACAATAAATTCATCAAATCAATTATTGTATTATTTATACTAATTTAATATTTTTTAAATATTATTTATTTTAATAAAATTTATTTTTAATTATAAAAAAAAGTAAATGTACTTGATATTTCAATAATTTTAAATAATATATTTGTTTATTAATTAATTCTCTATATTGTTATTTCTATAAAATTAAGTTCGTTTGAATATAAATAAGTAATATATAAAATTTATTATTTAATGATTAAAATTTAAAAAAATCCTTAATTTTTACTTATATTTTAATAATTTTTAATAATGTTAAAATTATTAATATCTTAGTATTAATTCTCTATTAATTTATAATATTTTAATATAGTCATAAAATATATTTTTATTATCTAAAATACATTTTCTTTATCTATCTTTATATAAATAAATAATAATTTAGATGTCGATGATATAATATAAAAAATATTTTTTTTATTTTTTTTATATTCTTTTATACATTATATTTCAATATAAATTTTACGATAACAAATAAGATAATGTTAAATATATATTTATTTAAAGATGATAATAAAATATTATTTTTATTCAAAATTTAACTTTTATATATTTTATATATTTTATATTTTTTGTAATTTTTATAATAATTTAAACTCATTTTTTATAATTTCCAAAATAAGTTTATCATTTTT
Organism: Arsenophonus sp.; assembly: GCA_052401645.1. Taxonomy (GTDB): domain Bacteria; phylum Pseudomonadota; class Gammaproteobacteria; order Enterobacterales; family Enterobacteriaceae; genus Arsenophonus. Next base: position 1,761,621 of record CP198939.1, on the reverse strand, counting down.
TTAAAATACTAATTAAAACCATTAATCATGTTAAACATAACTTATAATTTATAAAAAATATCTTTTAATAAAAAGATAAAAATTTTTTAAGTTGAAAATAAATAGAAAATATATTATAATAAATATCGTTGAACTTTTTTATGACAGTAATTGTTTATTATTATAAGTTGAAATTTAAGTTATCTTTTTCTTTTTTTTTAATAATTCAATACTATTGAATAATAATATGTATAAAATTTTTATTTTTATTAACAAAAAATATTTGTACGATTTTTATATTTAGCTTTAATCTAAAATATTATTATAATCTCTATTTTTACTACTATAATAGATATATCTAATAGTTATTATGAATATTTAAATAAATAGAAAAGCACTATTAATAATATTTATTATTAAATATTATTATTTCATTAGTTAATTATAAATTACTTATAGAAAAAGATATAATATTTTAAAAAATATTTTTTTATTTTCATATTAAATAGATATATTATATTAATATTCATAATTAAAGATAAAATTAAAAATTTACTAGCTATATCCTATAAATAATAAACAATAATAAAATAATAGAAATATGATAATTTTCTTAAAAATTTTCAACAAACTAATCTAAAATAGATAAACGCATATCTCGTTCAGCTTCAGTTAATGAAGCATTAAAAGCATTTCTATCAAATATACGTTCCATATAAGAAGAAATTCCCTCTGTTTCTTTTACTTTAGGAATATCAAGATCCCAAAAAGGTAAGCGCCATAAAAGAGGAGCTAAATAACAATCAACTAGACTGAATTCTTCGCTCATGAAAAATGGTATTTCTTTGAAAATTGGTGAAATTGATATTAGTTCCTCTTTTAATTGTTTACGTGCAATATCAACTTTATCATCTTTTTTCTGAATTTTATATATTAAAGAATACCAATCTTTTTCTATTCTGTATATCATTAAACGACTATTTCCCCGCGCAACTGGATAAACAGGCATTAATGGTGGATGCGGAAAACGCTCATCAAGATATTCCATAATAACACGGGAATCATATAATATTAATTCTCTATCAACAAGCGTTGGCACTGTTTGGTATGGATTCAGATCAATTAAATCTTGAGGTAAATTATCTGTTTCAACATTCTCAATATCAACACTCACTCCTTTTTCTGCCAATACAATCCTCACTTGATGGCTAAATATATCGGTTTGACCGGAAAATAGTGTCATTATCGAACGTTTATTGGTAGCGATAACCATGAAACCTCCAGGTTTTATTAAAAAGAACAAATAGTTTTATATATAAAAAAAATAAGATTATTTCAAATTTTTAAAATATTTTATAAATTAATTCCCCTAGTTAATATAAGTATCCGTTTATTAAAGTAAAATTAATAGATATTATTTCATTTTTATTTAATGTAATATAGATAAAATAATTTATCTAGTCCATCCCCAGTCTAACAGACTTTATTTAAAAATATAGAAAATTTGATAATATTTTATAATAAATAGATAAAAAATAAAATATTTGCTTTTAAAAAAATGAATAAAAAATAACTTATTAATTAAAGAATATAAAAAAATTCTTAATATCATTATATTAAAAAAATGATTAATTTATAAAAATATTTTATAAATAATAGACTAACGTTTAGAATATTGAGGGCGACGACGTGCTTTTCGTAATCCTATTTTTTTGCGTTCAACAGACCTAGAATCACGGGTAATAAACCCAGCTTTATGTAGTTCATTACGTAATGTTTCATCGTATTTTATTAATGCTCGCGTAATACCGTGACGAATTGCTCCTGCTTGACCGGAAATTCCACCGCCTTTAACAGTAATATATAAATCGATCTTTAAGATATTGACTAATTCTAATGGTTGCTTGACAACCATTCTCGCTGTTTCGCGACCAAAGTACTCTTCTAGACTACGTTTATTAATAATTATATTACCGCTACCTGTTTTAATAAAAACACGTGCGGAAGAACTTTTCCGGCGACCAGTACCGTAATATTGATTTTCAATCATTGTTAATTATATCCATCATGATTAAATGGCAAGAAGACGCGGTTGTTGTGCCGCATGTTTATGTTTATCACCAGTATAAACTTTCATTTTTTTGTACATCGCACGACCAAGAGATCCTTTTGGTAACATGCCTTTAACTGCAATTTCAATTATACGCTCAGGATGACATATAATCATTTCTTTAAAGGTTGATTGTTTGATACCAGAGATATAACCTGTATGACGATAGTAGATTTTGCTTTCATGTTTATTACCAGTAACAATAACCTTTGCTGCATTAATAACAATAATATAATCACCAGTATCTACATGAGGAGTATATTCTGGTTTATGTTTACCACACAAATAACCAGCGATTTTAGTTGCAAGACGACCTAAAGTTTTTCCATTTGCATCAATAATGTACCAATCGTGTTTTACAGTTTCTAATTTAGCTGTAAAAGTTTTCATTAAATCTTTACCCGTCGTATTTATAAGTTATATATTCGCAAATTTTTTATTATTATAATATGCTTATTAAGCATAATAATCATAAATTATTGTTTAGTGAAATTCAATCATTTTCAAATAGTTAATTAACATTAATTTAAAATTTAGTGAATTAATAAATTTATTATAATATTTTTTATAAAATTCACAGATAAATTTTTATCAAAATACCATTTATAAAAATAAATTTTTTGATAATTTATTATATTATTATTTGATAATCAAGTTGTATTAGGTAGTTTCAGTTATTTTTAACTTTATATTTATTTTTATTGTATTTATCATGAATAGCGTAATAATATTTTAAAATGACATTAAATATTTTTTATTAATTAATTTCCATATATTACTATTGATAGATTTAGTATTAATATTTAAATTAATTTTCATATATAAAATTAATCAATTGAAAAAAATATTATTTATATCTTTATAAATTATTAAAATCAACAAATTATAGTAATATATAATAATTATTATCTAATATAGCTTAATCATTTTAATTATGAATAATTTTAGATAATTTTAAATAAATTATTAATATTTATTCTGACGTATTAAGTTTAAGTATAATAAAATTGGAATTAATTTCAGATATAAAAAAAGCTTAAATTAACTTTTTTTATTATTAATTTATAAATATTTTGAAAATTCTATTTTGTTCAAGTTATTAATTTAAGTAAAATAAATATCAGCTTATTAGTTGGTAGATAGACATAAATTATAACTAATATCTATATCTATATTCATAATATAATAGTATTTTAAATTCATAAATAGATAGAAGAAGGCTTATTTATTACAATCTATTTAGATAACGTTCATTTAGTCAAATACTATAAATTTCCATTAAATAAATTCTATTTAGAAAAAAAAATTTTTAATATTGTTAATAAACAATTTTATTACTAATTTTATTAGTAAAATTGTATATATAATATAAAATCTTTTTTTTAAAAAAATTGATAATTATTTAAAAGTCATTTTTATTTATATTATAAGTTAATTATTTTATTTTTATATTTATTACATTAAATATAAAAATAATTTTTTACCATATAAAAAATTTAGAAAAAATCTTCAATCATTTTATAAATTATTAATAAACATAAAATATATATAAATTTAAAAAATCTTAATAATTTTCCATTCTATTTCTTTATAAGTAATCAAATAAATTTTATTTCTTATGAGAACTAAAATATTCTATTAAATAATTTCTGATAAATAATATAATACTAATTATATTATTAATATTATTTTGTTTTTACTTTAAATTAATGATCATCAAATAATTATAATTATTAATAACATTTAATTATAGTTTAAAATAGTAACAATCAATATTATATTTTAAAAAATATATAATTATTGTTGTTTTATAAAATCAAAATAAGATTAGATTTATAAATCTACTATTTTATAACTTGCTTTATATTTTATGATATAAAAATCATTATTGATATTTTTTCTATTTTTACTTGTATATTTTTTATAGCTATAGCGACTATGCTATACTATTAATTTATTGCTATGAAAATAAAATTATTTTGTTAATATGAATGGAGATCGCATCTATGAGTTGGGAATATGTATTAATTGGTCTTATTATAGGTTTTATTACTGGTGTATTAACAATCCGTTTAGGTAATAGAAAATTATGTAGCCAAAAAATGTTGCGAGTTGAGCTTGAAAAGAAAAACAATGAACTAGAAGAATATCGTAAAGAATTAATAAATCATTTTGCGTATGGTTCAGAATTATTAGATAAGATGGCGCAAAATTATCGTCAACTTTATGAGCATATGGCTAAAAGTTCTCGTGAGTTAATGCCAGATGCCATATTAGAGAATAATCCCTTTAATTATTATTTAAATAAATCAGAATTAAATAATGATAAAGCTATTAGTAATTTACCAGCAAAAGATTATTCTGAATGTTCTTCTAGTTTATTTAGCTCAATAAAAAAAAAGTAAATTAGACTTAGAATATATATATGTTGAGAATTAAATTTTAGGATAATTTAATTATAATACTAAAACTAATTTTATAGCTTCATATTTTATTATAAAAAATTAATATTATTTAGATATGAGAAAAATAATTACTATTATTTATTGGCTGAATTTTTTTGCATGATTTAAAATCATAGTTTTATTAAAGACTTATTACTGCATCACATAAACAAAAAAACAAAATATAGAAAATAAATTATGCCTTAAATAATATTCGATATACAAGAGAATTAAATTCATGATAAAAAAAAAGAAAAAGTTTTTAACTATATTAGCAGTTATAAATATTAATTTTTTGCTTATATGTATATCTATAGTAAGTTATTCTGCATCAATGCCTCCAGTGGTTTTATCATCTAGTCAAGAGTTACCTGGTTTAGCACCGATGTTAGAAAAAGTGCTTCCTGCTGTAGTTAGTATTCGTGTGTCTGGAACTCGTGTTCAAAATCAACAATTACCTGAAGAATTTAAATTCTTTTTTGGTCCGAACTTTCCTTCACAGCAACAAAGTATCCGACCTTTTGAGGGATTAGGTTCTGGTGTCATTATTGATTCTGAAAAAGGTTATATTCTAACTAATAATCATGTTATTGATAATGCTGATAATATTCAAATTCAGCTTAATGATGGTAGAGAAATTAGCGTTAAACTTATTGGAAGAGATCAACAAACAGATATCGCTTTGTTGCAAATCAAAGATTCTAGTATAGACGATTTGAAAAAATTAAAATTAACTGCTATTAAAATATCTGATTCCGATAAATTACGTGTTGGTGATTTTGCTGTTGCTGTTGGTAATCCTTTTGGATTAGGTCAAACTGCAACATCAGGTATTATTTCTGCATTAGGTCGAAGTGGTTTAAATGTAGAGGGTTTGGAAAATTTTATTCAAACTGATGCTTCTATCAATAGAGGTAACTCAGGAGGTGCACTTGTTAATCTTAATGGCGAATTAATTGGCATTAATACTGCTATTTTAACACCTGGTGGTGGTAATATTGGTATTGGATTTGCAATTCCATCTAATATGGCTAAATCTCTTAGCGATCAAATTATTAAATATGGTGAAGTAAAACGTGTATTGCTTGGAATTAAAGGTACTGAAATGACTTCTGATATAGCAAAAGCATTAAATATTGATGCACAAAAAGGTGCATTTGTTAGCGAAGTGATCCCAAATTCCATAGCATCTAAAGCAGGTATTCAACCTGGTGATGTTTTAGTTTCAATTAATAATAAAAATATTAATAGTTTCGCTGAGTTGAGAGCTAAAATAGGAACCAGTGAAATTGGTAAAAAAATTTCAATTGGATTACTACGAAAAGGAAAACAAAAAGAAGTAAACGTTATACTGGAAGATAGTAATTTTAATAGTACAAAAGCGGAAATCTTAACAACTTCACTAATGGGAGCAACTTTAAGCAATAGTACAATTAAAGGAACTAAAGGTGTTAAAGTGGATAGTGTTTCATCTAATTCACCAGCAGCAATGCTTGGTTTAGCAAAAGGTGATCTTATTGTTAGTGCAAATGAACAACGGATAGAAAGTATTAATCAACTTCGTAAAATTATTGAAACTAAGCCTACTGCTTTAGCATTAAATATTTTACGTGATGATCAAAATATTTACTTGTTACTTAGAGGTAATAATATATTCAATTAATCATTAGTGAAATAGATATTTTATAACTAATTTTATTTATTTATATTTATAATAATTTTATTATTTTATTAAGTTATTTATAATAAATTATTAAAATGTTTATTTATCTTTTCTTTATAAAAATTACTAATGGTTATTATTATAAATGGTTAATATTGCTTTTGTATTTTTAATAATTATTTTATAAATATGATTATGAAATGATTTATTAATCTATTAAATAATAAAACAACTAAACCTTTTTAAATTCTGATAATATTTATGGCAATAGATAAATGGAATATATAGAATAGTTCTAATAATTAATGATTATATTTTAATATATGAATATAGATATTTTAAGAAAAATTTCAAATTAACTAATATTTATAGTTTTAATATTATTAATGAGCATTAATAGTTATATTATTTATAATAGATATATTATAAATAATTAAAGATAAAATTTTAAATAAACTATTTGATAATATTAATTATTAATATATTAACTTGTTATTTTTAATTATTTAATTAAGAATAAGATTAAGTTAAATTAATTAGTGAAATTTTTATAGTGTGATATAGGATTTTTATGTTATAAATTTACTATTTAATTATAAATATATACTAATTGTTATCTATTATGACTAGTAGGATTTATATTAAGTAATAATAAAAGTAAGAATTATTATTAACATATAAAAATATATTAAAATTTTAAGTTTTTCTTAGAATATATTATTTTTCTATTTATATTTTATTATAAACATATATCTCTTTTATTTATTAATTATAGAAATTTAAAAAGAATAGTAATTAATTTAACTTTAATTAATTTAATTTAATTTACTTCTTTTATTTTAAAAAATAGTTTTGATTTAATAAAGAATTAAATTCTTTTTAATTAAATTAATAACTAAATTTAATTAAAAATTTATTGATGATTTGAAATGAAATGATATGATATGAGGAGTGAATCATAAATTGATTTATATTTTTATAATTACAATAAAGCTTAATTTTATATATACTATATATAAGTATATATAATATATAATTAAATAATTTAATATTTTATAAAAATATAAAAATAATTTTAAAAGGTACTAGTGTTTTCAGTTTATAATATTATTAATTTTTATTTTAGTAAAATATGTGGATTATATTTATTTATAGTGATTCGTTCTACATCAGCTCCCAAATTACGTAGTTTTTCTTCTATTCTTTCATATCCTCTATCTATATGATAAATTCGAGAAATAATTGTTTTGCCTTTTGCAATACAGCCAGCAAGTACTAAACTAGCAGATGCTCGTAAATCTGTAGCCATTACTTGAGCACCAATAAGCTGTTTAACGCCATGACAAACAACAGTATTTCCTTCTATTTTTACATTTGCTCCCATACGAATTAATTCTGGAATATGCATAAAACGGTTTTCAAAAATAGTTTCTGTTATTGTACTAATTCCATCAGCTATTAAATTAAGTAAGCTAAATTGTGCTTGCATATCTGTTGGAAAGCCAGGATGCGGTTCTGTTTTGATAGTTACTGCTTTTGGTCTTTTACCATGCATATCTAATTGTATCCAATTTTCACCAGTTTTGATTTCTCCTCCAGCCTCGCGTAATTTAGTTAATATTGGATTTAGTATAGTTGGTTTTGTGTTACGACAAATAATTTTTCCTCCAGAGATAGCAGCTGCGACAAGAAAAGTTCCAGTTTCAATTCGATCAGGTAAAATTTTATAAATACCACCACCTAAGCAGTCTACTCCTTTAATAATAATTATATTTGTGCTTGCTCCTGTGATCTTTGCTCCCAATGAATTTAAAAAATTAGCTGTGTCTTCAACTTCTGGTTCGCAAGCTGCATTTTTAATAATTGTTTTCCCTTTTGCCAGTGTTGCAGCAGTCATTATGGATATAGTTGCTCCAACACTAACTTTATCCATAATAATATCGGCACCTTGTAAACGCCCATTAACTGATGCTTTAATATAACCTTTATCTAGAGTAATTTTAGCCCCAAGTTGTTCAAACCCAGTAATATGTAAATCTACTGGACGAGCGCCAATTGCGCATCCTCCAGGTAAAGATACTTTACCTTGACCAAAGCGAGAAATTAGTGGACCTAATGCCCAAATTGATGCACGCATCGTCTTTACTAACTCATAAGAAGCGCAAAATTTATTAATATTACGTGCGTCTATAAAAATAGAACCATTACGATTAACGTTAGTACCTAATTGATTAATTAATTTAATTGTTGTATCAATATCTTTTAGTTTTGGAACATTTTGCAATTCAACAGGTTCTTCTGCTAATAACGATGCAAATAATATTGGTAAGGCTGCATTTTTTGCACCAGAAATAAAGACTTCCCCCATTAAACAAGTTGGTCCTCTTAATTGAAATATATCCATTAAAAAAATTCTCTATAACTAATGTTCAATATTTTTATTAATACAAAAATATTTTTATAAAAACAATTAAAGTTTATAATTTATTGTTTAATTTTTATGGTAATATAAGTTACCATTAATAATGAATAAATCAGATTATTTATAATATATTTTATTATTAATAGCACATAGGTAATTTATTATTTAATTATATTTTATTAAAAATATAATTTATTTTTTATTAAAAAATTTTTTATCTAATTAATAAATTAAAAACGATATTTGGAAAAATATATATATACAGAATAAATTTATTTATATATAAATTATTTTAAAAATTTAAAATGCTAATTAAATTTTATGAAATCTTCAATTTTATAAAGTTTAATTAGCATTTTAAATCGTTTATTATCACCCTTAAATATTAATTTATTTTCTATTTTTTGTTCTGATTTTAATCTTATAAACATAGCAAGACCTGCAGAATCAATATAAGACAATTTTGAAACATTTATTATCTTAATATTTTTTAATAATTGATTTCTCTTTTGCCAAAAAATTCTTAAGGTATCACGATTAAGATTACCCATTAAAATTAATGTTTGACCACTACGTTTCCAGCTTAAAATAGATATCATAATTTTTTATCATATAATGTAATTGGAATTTTTGCACTATTAATTAATTCTTTCGTTAAACCATCAATTCCTTTTAGTCTTAAAATATTAATCCATTCATTTTGTTTTGTTGTAATTAAACTTATACCTTCTGTAATAATATCGTAAGATTGCCAATAACCAGTTTTACTATTTTTACGCCACTGAAAATCAAGACGAATAGGTAATTGTCTTTTTGGATCTATAATAGTTAATCGAATAACAACATTTTTTTTATCTTCCAGTGATTGTTCTGGTGAAATTTCATATTGCTGACCATGATACATTGCTAAAATTTGTCCGTAAACTTTTTCAAGATAGGATTGAATTGCTTGAAAATAAGCATCTCGTTTTAAAGACGTTGCATTATTATAATAAGATCCTAAAATTAGTGCTCCTATATATTTAATTTGTATATAAGGCATAAGTTCTTCTCGAACAATATTTCGTAAAAAATCAGGATTTCTTCTTATTATAGATTGATCGTTTTTTAAACGATTAAGAGTTTTATAACTCGCTTCTTGCATTAGTTTGTATGGATTATATTGGATTATTGAAGTAGCAAATGGAGAAAATATTAATAAAAATAATATAAGAAAATGTTTAAACATAAAATAGGTTCCTTTTATTATATTAGAATATCTAATAATGTTATAATAAGTTATTTTTTTTATCACTTTTACAAATTGAACTTTTTTTATTTAAATGATTAGGACCATTGTTCTTATATAAGAAAAGTCCGATTAAATCTTCTAGTATTATTGCTGACTTAGTATCTTCAATACGTCCTCCATCTTTAAGAAAATTAACTTCTATATCTTGACTATAAAAACCTATATTCAGTGATAAAAATTGCTCTCCTAATAACCCATTAGTAAGTATAGATAATGAACTATTATCAGGGATGTTATCATACTGACTAAAAATTGCTAAAGTAAGTCGTGAAGTATAAGTTTTCTTATCTAAGAAAATATCGATTATTCGCCCAACTACTACGCCTCCTATTTTTAAAGGAGAATTTATTTTTAATCCACCTATATTTGTAAAATAAGCAGTAATTTTATAAGTAGGTTGATTATTAAAATATTTAATATCTATAACTTTAAAAAATAAAAAAATAATTGCAGATAATGCAATTAAAAAAAATATTCCAACTAAAATTTCATTTTTTTTACTTTGCATAAACTAACTCTCAAACATAAGTATAGTAAGAACAAAGTCTAAACATAGTATAATTAATGACGAATGAACAACAGTTCTTGTTGTTGCATTGTTAATCCCCTCTAGTGTTGGTATTGCATCATAACCATTAAATAAAGCTATCCAACTAACTATAAAAGCAAATATAATACTTTTAACAAAACAGTTGAGAATATCTATTTTCCATTCAATAGCAGATTGTATTGATGACCAAAAAAATCCACCATCAATCCCTTTCCAATTTACACTTACTAAAAAACTACCTAATATGCTCGTTACGATAAAAATAAATGTCAATAATGGCATGCTAATTAGGCCAGCCCAAAAACGAGGAGAAATTATCCGACGCATTGGATCAATAGCCATCATTTCTAAACTAGAAATTTGTTCTGTTATTTTCATTAAACCTATTTCTGCAGTTAATGTAGAACCTGCTCTTCCGGCAAATAAAAGTGCTGTTACTACTGGTCCAAATTCTCTTAATAAAGAAAGTGTTACCATCATACCAAGATTGGATTCAGCTTTAAATATGGTTAAGACTAAATATCCTTGCAAACTAAGTACCATACCAATGAATAATCCTGATATAGAAATAATTAATAAAGATAATACTCCTATATTGTATATTTGTTTTATTAATAATGGAAATTGTGTTATAAATTCAGGTTTATTAAATAAAGTCCAAAATAATAAATAACAAGCACGGCCAAATGTTGCTACTACCGTTAATGAATGATGACCTAATGTAGCTAATATATTAAATAACACTATCTTAATCATCTTAATAAATCTACTGCATAATTTACTGCTGGAAAATTAAATGGTATCGGTCCATCAGCAATTCCATCAAGAAATTGTCTTACGCGAACATCTTTATTTTGTTGTAATTCTTTAATTGTACCTTCAGCAATAATATGTTGTTCTAAAATAATATATGCTTTATTTGCTATGCTTAAGACTTCTTGTATATCATGAGAAACAATAATAAAAGTAATATTTAATGCATGATTAAGCTCATCAATAAGTTTAACTAAAATCCCCATAGTTATGGGATCTTGTCCAACAAAAGGCTCATCAAATAAAATTAATTGTGGATCGAGAGCGATAGCCCGTGCTATTGCTGTTCGACGCGCCATACCTCCTGATAATTCAATTGGCATAAGATTAGCTACGCCCCTTAATCCAACTGCTTCTAATTTCATCATGACTATAGTTTGAATAATTTTTCTATCTAATAGAGTATGTCTTTGTAATGGAAAAGCAACATTCTCAAAAACATTCATATCTGTAAATAAAGCGCAAGACTGAAATAACATACTCATTTTCTTACGAACAGCATAAAGTTCTATTCGTGATAATGTTGGAATATTAATATCATTAAACCAAATTTCTCCCTTATCTGGACGTAATTGTCCTCCAATTAAGCGCAATAAAGTTGTTTTTCCAATACCTGATGGCCCCATAATAACTGTAATTTTTCCCCTTGGAATAGTTAAACTTATATCGGTAAAAATTACTCTTTGATCTAAAATAAAAGACATATTTTTGATATTTATAATGTTATCTATAAATTCTTTCATAACTATAATGGCCTTTATATGTAATTATTATTTAAGTATATTCACTTATTATGATTGATTTTAAATCAATCTATCAGATTATATTCTGATCGATATTATCGCGTATTTTACTTTTATCTATTATATCTTAATATTAAATAAATTCTCAAATGACATCATAGTTAATAATGTTATTGTTTTAATGATTTATATACTAATAATATATTGATATTCATAATATAAAGAAATTAATATACAAAATTAGCCTTATTAAAGATTTATTAACCAATATAAATAAATTAATACTTATATAAAATTTGGGTATAAAATGTCTGAAATTGATTTCAAAAAAATAGCAAAAAAGGTATTGGAGATTGAAGTTAATGGACTTATAAATCTGGAAAAATATATTAATGATGATTTCAAACAAGCTTGTGAATTGATTTTAAAATGTGTTGGAAAAGTTGTTGTTATGGGAATGGGTAAATCAGGCCACATTGGTCATAAAATTGCAGCTACATTAGCTAGCACAGGAACACCTGCATTTTTTGTTCATCCAGGAGAAGCAAGTCATGGTGATTTGGGTATGATTAGTGATAAAGATATTGTTTTAGCTATTTCAAATTCCGGTGAATCATGTGAAATATTAGCACTTACTCCATTATTAAAACGTAAAGATATTTCTTTAATTTATATGACAAAAAATCCTGTTAGTAGCATGGGAAAAGCTGCAGATATTCATCTTTGTATAAAAGTACCACAAGAAGCTTGTCCATTAGGTTTAGCGCCAACAACAAGCACAACAGCGATGCTTGTTATGGGAGATGCTATCGCTGTTGCTTTACTTAAAGCTCGTGGTTTTACTGCTGAAGATTTTGCATTATCTCATCCTGGTGGCACATTAGGTCGTAAACTCTTATTAAGAGTGAGTGATTTAATGCATACGGGAGAAAAGATTCCTAATGTTATAAAACAAGCAACATTACAACAAGCATTAGTTGAAATCACTCGAAAAAAATTAGGTATGGTTGTAATTTATAATGAAGAAATGCAAATTGCAGGTATTTTTACAGATGGTGATTTAAGACGTGTTTTTTCAATGAAAATTGACTTAAATAATGCAAAAATTGCTGATTTAATGACAGCCGGAGGTATCAGAGTAAAGCCTGATATGCTAGCAATTGATGCATTAAATTTAATGAAAGAGCACCATATTAGTTCATTATTAGTTACAAAAGTAGACAGACTTATTGGTGTTATTCATCTACATGATCTTTTACATGCTGGTATCATATAATTACTAAAATAATAGATTGAATTTTTATATTAAAATAATAATTCAATTATATCATATAGTATAAAAACATTGTTTTAAAAGTATATTTATAAAATAAAATTATTAATTTTTTAAATTTAATTGTTATTATATCGGATTAATTAATTTATATAAAATAATAGTGAAAAATTTAAAGAATTAAATTTTAATGATTATTATAATATTAATTGTTATTCACCAATATTTTAATTGGAATTTATATATTATTATCTGCCGTGAAGAAAAATTATTAGAATGCTGAGTTAATATTCTTAGTATTATTTATATTCAACAATAGTGAAGTATAAAAATAGTTTAAAAAATAATGAATCTAATAACGTTATTTAAAATAAAGCTTCAATAAAAACTACTTATACTTTTGTTCAGTAATAATTTAATTAATTATTAATTAAATCATATTATAAGATTTTATATTTTTATGATTGATATATATTTATTATTTAAAATAAAATTCATTATATTAATATTTGGACAAAGTAATAAAAGTTATAAACATTAATTTTTTTTAAAGTTTTATTTTGTTTGTTTAAGATAAAATATAAAATGTCATCAGTTTATGAAACTAGTTAAAATAAAGCAACAATGAGAAAAAAAAATAAGATTTGGATTAATGTTATATTAACAGTGATCGTTTTAATACTTATTGGTTTGAACTCATCTAAGTTTAATACATCAATAAAACCTATTGTTATTGATAGAAATCAACCAAATTACCAAATTGGTAATTCAATTACTCACATTTATACTGCAATCGGTAAATTATCTTATAAATTAATAACAGATGAAATACACCAATTTTCTAAAAATAAAATTAGCTGGTTTATTAATCCAATATTAACAACTTATGATATAATGGGTACCCCAATATGGGTTATTCGTGCTAATAAAGCAAAATTAACTAACACTGATATGCTTTATTTATATGGTAATGTTCAACTAAATATCTTAAATTCAAATTCAGATTTACAGAAAATTCTAATGGAAAACGCTACATTCAATTTAATCACACAGGATTTCTTATCTAATAATAAAGTTACAATAATCGGTATCGGTTTACGATCAGTAAGTATGAAAATACATGGTAATATGAGAACTAATACAGCAGAATTAATTAAAGATGTTGAAACTTATTATGAAATTTTAAATAAGAAAAAATTCTAAAAGGAAACGATTAATGATATTAGCAAAAAAAATTTTTTTTAACTTATTATTTACTAATTTAATATTCATATTAAGTTTTCAGATATTAGCGCTAAAAAACGATTTTAAACAACCAATTCAAATTAATTCAGTTAAGCAATCAATTGATTTAATAAAAAATATTACTACATTTACAAAAAATATTGTAATAAAACAAGGTACTATAGATGTTAGAGCTTATAAAGTTATTGTTATTCGTCCAAATGGTGATGGTAAAAAAATGGTTATTGAAGCTTATGGCACACCAGTGACATTTTATCAATTACAAGATAATGGTAAACCGATTAAAGGTTATAGTAATAAAATACGTTATGAAATAGAAAAAAAACTTGTTATTTTAACTGGTAATGCTTATCTAGAACAATTAGATAATAATATTAAAGGTGATAAAATTTTCTATTTGGTTCAAACTCAGAAAATGAAAGTTTTTAGCAAAAAAGGCAGCAAAGTAACAACAACATTATTACCTTCTTAATCAAATTAAGAGATAAAATTATAGTGTAAAAAATATAAATAATACTAAGAGTTAAATATAATAAAATGGCTACATTAATTGCAAAACATTTATCAAAAACATATAAAAACCGTAAAGTTGTTAAAGATGTTAGTATAAAAATTAGTTCAGGTGAAATCGTTGGTTTACTTGGTCCGAATGGTGCAGGTAAAACTACAACATTTTATATGGTAGTTGGTATTATTCCTCATGATCTTGGAAAAATTACTATTGATGATGAAGATATTAGTTTGTTACCTTTTCATGAGAGAGCTCGTAAAGGAATAGGTTATTTACCTCAAGAAGCTTCAATATTTCGTCGGTTAAATGTTTTTAATAATTTAATGTCAGTATTAGAAATACGCAATGATTTAACTTTCAAAGAAAAAAAAGAAAATGCGAAAAAATTGATGGAAAAATTTAATATAAGCCATTTAAGAAATGATCTTGGTCAATCACTTTCTGGTGGAGAACGTAGACGAGTTGAAATAGCCAGAGCATTAGCAGCTAATCCAAAATTTATTCTCTTAGATGAACCTTTTGCTGGTATTGATCCAATTTCAGTATTAGATATAAAAAAAATAATTCAATATTTAGTTGATTATGGTTTAGGAGTATTAATAACCGATCATAACGTTAGAGAGACATTAGATGTATGTAAGTCTGCTTATATCGTAAATCAAGGTAATCTTATAGCTTATGGAACTCCTAAATCAATTTTAGACAATGAGCATGTCAAACGTGTTTATTTAGGAGAAGGTTTCCGTATATAAAGCTCTAATAAGACTTAAGCATAAGTAATTTAAATTGATGATTTTTAATCTAAATTATATGTATAAGATTTAATCATTTTAAAAAAAATTATAATTTTACTTAATAAAAGTTAAAATAAAACCAATATAACTAAAAAATTATTTATTGTTATATTTTTAACTATCAAATTTTAATGTAAAATTCAGAATGTTATTCAAATTAATTTTTATCATAAAATTAAAGTATAAGATATTAATTATAAATAATTTAAAATATTAAATACAATTTTAAAACAGTGAAATAAAAAGATATTTTTAATAAATTATCTTTTTATACTATATACTAAGTAAAATATAGTTCAAATATGAATTTATAATACTTTCACATAAGAATTTAAATATAAAGATTTTATCTATCAAATAGAATGATTATAAAGATTATAATCTTACTTATTATCGCAATAATAAACAGTATTCTTTAAATCAAAAAGTAAAAAAATAGTATAATTATTAATATCATCTATGAATAATTACAACTTTTAAAGTATAATAATTAAAGATATTTGATACATATTAATAATAAACGAATGTTATTATAAAAGAAATTAAAATTATATTAAAATTGATCTGTTTATTGTTCTCGAATTAAGTAAATAGTTGTTGTAGAAAAAAATGAAAGATCTATATTTACTTATTATTAAGATAAGTATAAGAATCTTATTTTATCTTAAAAATATACTTAAACTGATTATTAACTAATATTTAAAAATACTTAATAATCACTATTTAAAATAGTTCAACTAGAAAAAGATAAATAAATGATATTATAAGAAAATATTTATTTATTTTTGATTAAATTATTATAATAATAAAAAATATTTTATCATTTTATTCTTCTTTAGAAGAGATAAAATTTTTGATTAAAAATCATAATGTAAGTTAATTAAAAATATTTAAATATGTAATCATGAATTAACAAAAATTCCTTAAAATATAAATAAAGCACATAAAGCTAATGTTATCAATTATTATAGCTCATTTGTTCAATATAATATAAATTATTTTTTTAAAATTTAAAAGCATTTAGATAGTTAAAATATATATTTTTAAGAAAAAATTTATTTAATTATTTAGAATTAAAATAAAAAATAATATTTTCATTATAGTTTTTCTAATAAAAAATTATTTTTTTTAAAATACATTATTTAATATTTATAAATTAATTAATTTATAAATATAAAAATAAAGGGTTCAGTCTATTTGTTATATATATATGTCATATATTAAAATTATTCATTTATAATATATTATAATTATATATGCAAGTTAATTTAAATAATTAAAAAACAAGATACTTTACAAAAAAATTAAACTTTTTATTAAAATAATTTAAATTCAAAAAATATTAACAATTACAACTACTAAAAATATTTAAAACTTAATAAATATTTATAATATATAATTATATTTTATATATTTAAAATATAAAATAATTATAAAATAATTATATAGTAACACTTAAGAAGATAATTTAAATGTTATTTCTAATAGTTATAGAATAAAGTGAGATAATAGTATATTAAAAAAATATTATCTATAATTTATCTCAATTATATCATACATTCATCATGAGCATATGATATAATTAACATAAATCAGTAAATTTAATGAATAATAAAAATTATCATTAATATCAACATTAATATTATGATTTACACTAAATAATGTAAATTACAAGAATTAAAAGAATCTTAAAGATTATCAATCAAGTTATTAATATTAAATTAAATATATTTAGAATAGTATTTTAAAATCATTTTTTAACCTATAAAAACATAAACTAAATTTGAATATATAAAATATTTAAATATATTTTTAACGAATTAAATAATAATAATCTATTTAATATACTTAAGTATATTTTTTATTTGTATTAATTAATTGTTTTCAATTTTATTGATAATAAATTAATTGGATTTATTTTTTTGTATAAAAGTTACTTTTAGAGAAAAGTAAAATATATTTATATATATTTTATTCAATTATCAAAGAGTTGACTGATAATAATCTAAAAATTATCTATATTATTAAAATACTGTGAAAAAATAATGAATAAATTTATATAAAATCATTACTTAATAACTTTTTTTAAAATAGAGGATAAAATAATGATTTTTGATCTTAAAAAACTTAAGAGGCATTACTTATGGTACTTATGATAGTTAGTGGTCGTTCTGGTTCAGGTAAATCTGTTGCTCTAAGAGCGCTTGAAGATATGGGTTTTTATTGCGTTGACAATATTCCAGTTATTTTGCTACCAGAATTAGCAAATACACTTGTTGAACGAAAAACTTCTGCTGCTGTAAGTATCGATGTTCGTAATATGCCAGATAATCCAGAAATTTTTAATAAGGCCTTAAGAAATCTACCATCCGATTTTTCTCCTCAATTACTTTTTATTGATGCAAATCGTAATACTTTAATAAGAAGATATAGTGATACACGTAGACTACATCCTCTTTCTAATAAAAATTTATCATTAGAAAGTGCTATTAATGAAGAAAAGAGTTTATTGGAGCCACTTAGATCACGAGCTGATTTAGTTATCGATACTTCTGAAATGTCAGTACATGAACTAGCTGAAATATTGAGAACGCGTTTATTAGGTAAACGAGAACGTGAATTGACTATAGTATTTGAATCTTTTGGTTTTAAACATGGTATCCCTATAGATGCAGATTATGTGTTTGATGTACGTTTTTTACCTAATCCGCATTGGGATCCTGAATTACGTTCTATGACAGGTCTTGATCGTCCAGTTGCCTCTTTTCTTGAACGACACACAGAGGTGCATAATTTTATTTATCAAACTCGTAATTATCTTGAATTATGGCTACCAATGCTAGAATCTAATAATCGTAGTTATTTGACAATTGTAATTGGTTGTACAGGGGGAAAACATCGATCAGTTTATGTTGCTGAACAATTATCTGATTATTTTTGCTCTAGAGGTAAAAATGTTCAATTACGTCACCGTACGCTAGAAAAGAAAAAATCCTAGTAATCCTACTTATGATCTTATTTTTATAAAAACTAGATAATTTATTCATATTTAATTAAAAATAATATTTTTTGAACTAATATAGTAACTTAAATCAATATTTATATTATTGATCGCTATAATATATACAAATACTAATTAAAGATAGTATTATAGAAATAATGATACTTAATTTATTGTTAAAATATTATAAGATATTTTAAATAATTATTTTGGATTAAAATAGATATTAATAAGTTATTATTAAATTTTTTTCATTATAAACTTAATTAAGACTAATAGTTTTCTAAAATTTAACTATATTGGTATTTATCTTTATAAAAATGATTTTTCATCAAAAATAAAGTTATATCAGTTATTTTTTTTAAAATTAATATAATACAATTTATAAATTAAAGTTAAAATATTATTTTATATGAAATTTATTTTCAATAAAAAGCATTTTAATAAAAGTGATAATGATAATTACATGATTATATCAATCTTAATACTGATTATTTCTATAAAAATCTATGTTATTTTAATATTTATCATTTAATGGATCTTTTATTTTTTTTAGATAAAAATCTATTAAAAATAATTAAATATCTGATAATAAATATATTTTTTAGTAAAAACCACTTGGACTATATTAGATATTATCATGAGTTTTAATATAATTTTATATCTTTCATACTATATTATATATATTATTTTAATAATCGGTAATAGTATATAAACTATAATGAAATATTGTTTTTTATAATAAAAATATTGATTACTTATTTATAGCAATTTACTATACTGAATAACTCTATATCGCATCAATTTAATTAATTAAAATATTTCATATTTATTTTAAATAAAGAAAAATTAATTATTGATTATGAAAATATAGAAAGTATAAATAATATTACTTAATAGTTATATATTAAGATCAAATTTATGAGAATGTAAACTGTAAATAATTAAATTTTATAATATTTCATTAACTAATTTAATGATATTGAATTTTAGTTGTATATTCTATATTACTTCTTATTATAAAAATAAATATAAGAATTATAATAATCATATCATAAATTTGTATTTTTAGTATTTAATTTATAAAAAGTATTTATATAAAATATATAATATTAAAATCTTTAATAAACAATATTATTTATTAATAGCATTAATTATCTAATATAACAAAAAGTTATAAACTTCATTTCCATAATAATTGATACTTTATTATTTTAGTAATTGAAGAAATGGAAAAATTTTTATTTTTTTATAAAAAATATAATGCATTATTTTAATAATTATAATCTTTTAATTGATATTACATAATTATTGTAAAGAGTTGTCTAGTTTAATTTTCACTATTCTAGTTTGAAATCTACTCGATTTAAATTAAGTAACAATTTGAAAAGTAGTTTTATAACAATTTATATAAAAATTAATAAATACTAATTTGTATTTTAAATTATTATTAATTTTTGATTTTTTAATTATTTTATCAATATTTAAAACAAATATATTTACTTAAGTTATTCTAATTAATTAGATTACTTTTGTATCAATATCAAAAAGATAAAAATAAATAAGTTGGCATAGACAAAATAAAAATTCAATATATTAGAATTATAAGATTCTTATATATATTATGAAATATCAGTAGACAACACTAATAAGAATATACATATGTTACTTATGAATAACGATTAATGAATGAATACACTTTATACTTGTATCATTATTGCTTTTAGATTATGATATAAGCTTGTGATATTGATATGGATCTATCATTATTAAGTTTAATACATTTGAGTTTAATTTAAACAAATATTTAAATTAATATTTATTTCTTATTTATTGATAGTTATTTTATTCTAAATATAAGCATTTTAATATAAAATAATAAATTATTTAATTGTTTCTCGTGATTTTATATTTTATAAAAATTTTTTTTATAAAAAACTTATTGAAGTTATCAATAAATAAAGAAAAGAATAATTCTTTTATTTCTACAAAGAAAATTATTATCTAAAATAATTAGATAATTCTTTAGACGATAACAAATATTAATATTAATATAATGATATTATATAGTTAATAAAATTAAAGTGAATTCTTATATTTATATACTAATAAATAGGAATCATATTAATTAATTTAACCTAATAAGCATTAACTAGAATTTCATATTATTTATAATAAATTAAATTTTATTTTTTTGAATATACGTAAAATAAACTTAAGTGGATAGATATAAACATAAATTATAATTTTATTATAAGTAATTTATAATATATTAATCTTAATTTATTTAATATTCATATTAAATAAGCTAAAATATCAATATAATCAATAAAGTTCTTTTGTATAATCCTGAAGATTTACATAATAAATTATTAGGAAATTATGATAATAATATTAAAGATAAGAAATATTTATTTCTTTTTTAACTGATTACTAATTTATATGATATAGAATTACCATTATAGATAAGAGAAATCCAATGGTTAAAAAATATATATAATAATATATTTAGATTTTTTTTAAACAATTTTAATAAATTAAAATATAAATTTTTTAATAAAAAATAATCAATTTAATATTTAACAAAAATAAAATTAAAATAATAAATTATTTAGTTTATAAAATTAAAAATTTTAATAATGATATTAAGCTATATAAATTAATTATATTCTATATTAGATAAATTAATTGTTATTTTTATAATAATGATAATGATTTAATATAATTATTATAGCAATTGTTTATTTACTTAATATAAAAATAAAAATTTATAATTAGAATATTATATATTTATATATTATTTTGCTATTAGAATTTTGATTAAATTATGTGTTAATTTAAATCAACTATTTTATTAAATTTAATATTTTATGATATAAAGTCTTAATAAATGATAATATTATAATAAATAATTTACAATATTTTATTATTTGGTTAATTAATTAGCGTTATTTTAATGGTTTTTAACTTCAATGTTTATCGCAATTTTTATATTATGCATATTATTCTATTTTAAAACAATCGTTTAATAAAACAATACTTACTAATATAGTTGATTTTAATAAGAAAATAATTTTTTATTTATTTAAATTCAATGAATTTTGTCATATTATACTAAGTATTATCATACTATACATATTTTAATGTTATTCAATATATATTAATAAAAGTATTTTTTATTCTTCGCTATAAAGATTGATCTTAATATTAAGTTTTAAATTATTATTAATTTAATAATATATAATATATTATTTTTTATATAAGAAAAAGATATTAATTTTATTATTTCTTTATAAAATTTGCTTATTTTAATTAAATTAGTTTATTTATAATATTTAAAAATCTTGATATCTAATATTAATTTCTAGATTAACAAAACTAATATGCACATATATATCAAATTTATAAAAATTATTTATTATTTTTTATTAGTTAATTTTATTTATAAATAAAATATATATTTTCTTACATAAAGCATTATTTATATTATTTTGAATAAATATATTTTCTTTTTTAAAATATTATTTTTTAATTAAGATATTATATTAACTTAATAAGTATTAATTGTTAATCATATTATATAAAATATACATATAAATTTCTTATTATCACTACTTTTAATAGTAAAAATAAGTATTTTAGCTTTTTTAAAGCTATATTTTAAAAACTAAAGTTAGATTACTTTCTACAGTAAAAAACCAATCATAAATTAATATATATTTAATACTAACTCTCAGACGATTATTTTTATCAATACAGTTATCGCTGTAGTTTAATTAGTGCTATGCTATACATACCATCTAACTAATATTCAATATTCATAAAATTTTATATTGATAAATTAAGGAAAATATTTATAACAATAATAATTACTTATAAATATTATCATAACATTTATATTTTCATTTAACTTCTGATATAATATATTTTTATAACTAATTATATTAATAAGATTAAAATATAAAATACATAAATTTAATTTATTATATTATTGTGATAAGAATATGATAATGAATATTAAATAGCTTCATATTAATCTATTTTATATAAAAGTTTTTAACGTAAATTTCAATTTAATATGTCATAATAATGACATCAATATTAGGTATTTATTATTTTGATATAATAAATCACTATAAAACATAAATATTTTTTAAATCCATAAGTTTAATTAAAAATTTAATTTTTATAACTTTAATTTATAAATTATTTACGTTATATTAACATTTTTTTCTAAAATCATTATTAAACAATATTAATGAAAACACATTTTATTTTTAATCACGAATATAGTAAATATTCATATATTAATTAATATTATATTATTTCATTTTTATAATTTTATCTTTAAGTTCCTATGAATATATAGACTTAATTAAATATTAAAGTTCTTAATAATATAAATATTTTTCTTAAAGTAATTTAAGATATTTTAAAGATATTAAAAAATAATATATTTCATTAATAAGTATTAAAATAATATTTATTAATTATTTTTATAATTCTTAAGATTAAATTGATTATATTAAATAATATAAAAAATAATTATTTTTATAATTTTATCTATTATTTTTCGATGTAATGAAATAATTAATTTTCTTAATTAATTAAAATATAAACATTTTAATTATATATTATTATTTATATATAAAAATTATAAATAAAAAAATTTTTTAATAAAATAAATTTTTAAAATAAACATAGATGTTATTAATATTTTTATTCTTTATCAATTAAATATGTACATATTATGTACAGAAAAATCTTTTATTTTATTAAAATAATAAAATTCATATTCACTCTATTAATATAACATATTTAATCTATATATAATTATATAGAAATATAGTAATTTATAATGAATCTTATAATTTATAAGTTTAAATATAAAATATTTTGACTATTAATGTTGAAATAATTTTATCTTTATAAAACAATGATCTATTTTAATTTATATGTTTTTAAATTTGTTTATTTATTAAAAAATATTTTTTTATAATTATTCTAATATTTTATAATATAAATATTATTACTTAATTATTTTTTAATTTTCATTTAATTTATGAAATATTTCATTAACTTTTGGTTGATCAAGACTACCAATAATTCGATAACGAATAACTGATATTTTACTCCATAATGGTCTTAATGCTTTAGTTACGGCAAATACTGCTGCACCTACAAATGGATTAATCACAATAGCTGTTGCAACACTTACTGGAGCTGAAATTTCAGGTGTAATAATAGCTTCTATGTTCATATTACGATGAACTAAATCAATCTTACCGTTTACTACAATATCAGCAATTAATCCATCAAGATAAAAATTATTAATATTTAAAATGCCATTTTTTATAGTAGCATCACCACGAATAGAATCAAATATGAAGTCATTATTAAAAGTATCACTAAAGTCTAGTTGTAATTTACGAAGTAGTACGTCAAAACTAACAAATTGTAAAAATTGTCCAGATCTACCACCACCCATATGGGAAATCCTTCCCTTTTCTAAATTAAAACGCAAATTTCCATTCAAACTACCAATATCAGGTT
Organism: Arsenophonus sp.; assembly: GCA_052401645.1. Classification (GTDB taxonomy): domain Bacteria; phylum Pseudomonadota; class Gammaproteobacteria; order Enterobacterales; family Enterobacteriaceae; genus Arsenophonus. The sequence continues at coordinate 1,737,229 of CP198939.1, read as the reverse complement.
TGAATGGTGTTGTCGATAAATTTAAATCAAAATCCATTTTAAATGGAGCTTCTTTAATTGGCGTTAATATACCGTAATAGGAAGCTAAATCATTAAATTGATTACCTCTTAATACTCCTTTTATCACTGTACTGTTTTGTTTATTTGCATGCCATATAGCAAAAATTTTTAGATTAGTATCACCTTCCATTAAAGATCCATTTTTTAAAATAAGAGTTTGTTTATTTCGGATGATTTGTGCTCTAAGTTCATTAAGCTTATGATTAACAATTAAGCATTTCAAGCAATAAATGTCTATATTTGGCCAATTTGAAATGTTATATTTTTGCCAAATATCTTTCGTTTCTTCATAATTTTGTTTTTGTGATAAAATTTCTGGATTAAAATAAAGGTAATCAATTTTAATCTGCCAATTATTTTGTTTTGAAATAATTAAACTTCCATTCAACTTATCACTATCTACAACAATTTTTGTTAATTCATCACTTTTTTCAATTGTAAATACCATTTTATTCCATTGTTGTTTAGCAAAAGTGATTTTTTCCAAATCAATAATAATGATATTTGGTATTAAAATTGATTTACTATAATTTTGAGTTAATATATTTGATGAAAAAAATGAAGTTAATAATGAAAACCATTTAAGATCACTTATTTCAGGTAAGTTAATAACAACTAATGGATTTTTTTGAAGAATAATATTTTTTTCTTTATAAGGTTGAATAGTTATTTTTAATAATCTATTTTTTTTATTAGAAAATTGCCATTGACTATTAAATCTAATTCTATGACCAACATTACCATAAATTTTTAATTGACTAGTATCTCCATTAGCACGAATTTGTATATTATCTAATTGTTTTAGTTTTTTAGTATTCAATGCAGGAAATTCACTTATTATATTATTTAATTTTCCACTTATAGCAATAGATAATGTTATATTTTTTCTTAGTTGATTAGGTAATTGAATATTAACTTGTCCTTTCCAGGATGTGCTACCTGCCAAGTTATGAATAATTGATTTAGGTAAATTACTGATTTTTTTAATTTTCCAATTACCACTTAATTTAATATTCAGATTATAATTCTGTCGTTTATTAATTGTATTAAGTGTTATATTTACTGGTTGATTAAACCATTGAGCTTGTAGTTTATCACTTTTAAAATCACTATTGCGAAAATAAAAACGTCCTGTTAAGTGTTTTAATTGACTATTAATTAAAGTGATATTGAGATCATTACTATTAAAATCAATATAACCACTAGTAATTATATTATTACTACTTTCTTTTAATGGAATATCAAGGATCAATTTACCAGCAATATTACCACCTATCTTAACTGTATCTAATATCTTTCCAATCGGATTATCCATCATAATTTTTTTGAAAAAATTACTTATAGCTTTTCCATCACTAATAATGTTTGATTTTATTAATAAATTAGATTTACTATAATCTGAAATATATGCATTAAGATTTAACATCTTAACATCACCTAATTTTACACTAGGAGCAGACATCCATAGTGCATTTCGTTCAAAATTAAGATCAATATCTAAATCAAAAATTGTTGGCCAATTATGTTGATATTTAAAAATTGCACCTCGTAGTGGAACAAAAATTTGAAATTGTCCATTATTTTTTTTAAAAGGAAAATCAATTGGATTACCATGAAAAACCATTGTAGCCTCATCTATATGACCGGCAATAATTGCTTTCGTTAGATAATCAGATAAATCTTTACCCATTAATTTTATTGGAAAATAACGCCATGCATCACAAGCATTTATTAATTTTGCACCTCCTAAAATAGTTAATGTAGATGGTTTATTTTTTTGAATTAGATAATGAAAATCTCCTGTTATCCATAATGATTTTGCTTGAACTTCCATGTTTTCGCTCCATATTTTACGTGATTCTTTTTCTTCTAAATAAAAAATTTTTCCTTTCCAGTAAGAGATTTCTAATGGAGCTTTAAACATTTCTTGATATTCAATTAAACTATTGTTTAGGTTAAATGATAGTATCCATTTTTTTTTATTACCTCGGAATGTACCACTAAAATGATTAACTGAAGGTAAGCCTTTCCAATGTATCCAGCTAATATCTTCCCAAGTTACATCAATTACTGTTTTTTCTAATTTTCTAGGAAAAATATCTAATTCTAGTGTAATTAGCCGACCTTTTAGTTGAAGTTTTTTCAAATCATTGATTAATTTAGGCATAAAAAAAGAAAAAATTGGTAAAATTGATTTTATACTTTCTAATTGAATATTATTAACTTTTATATGCCAATAATCTTCATTTGTTTTTAATTTTGGTAAATAGAATATAGAAATTTGACCTTCAATCCATTGTTTTTTATCAGTTTTCAAATTTTGTAAATGTGTAATATTAAATAACCATCCATTTTCCTTATAATTCATTTCTAATAATAAGTCATTAACAGATAGTTGATGATCTTGTTTATCAATCTTCCAATTTACTTGCCCATGATGAATATGTAATCGACCATTTTCTATATGACCGTCTTTAATTGTAATCCAACTAGAAAGATTAAATATCGTATTCTTTAATCCAGTAACATCATCGCGTAACCCCCAACTTAACCACGGTAGTAAATTTATATCATTCGCTTCTAAATAAACTTTCCCTTCATTAATTACATCATTTTTTTTATAAAGATTTAGTTTAATTTGAATTTCATTCTTATTTCGTTTTTGTAAAGTATCAAAATTTAAAAATACTTGTGCTTGATGATATGAATTTTTATTCAACCAAATTAGTTCATGAATATTTAATGTTCTTTTTTCTGCATATTGTGTTAAAAAAGTAATGCGACCTTCTTTTAACTTAAAATAATAGAATTGTTTTAAAAACAGTTTATTTAAAATATTTAAATGAAAATTAATAAAATTATTTTGACTATTGAATTTTAATGGGTTATTGTAGTTAACATTTAATTGATAAAACATAATATCTTTAAAGTAAAGCTTTAAAGAAGATAATGAACGCCATATATCAAGTGATAATTTTACTTTTTTTATATTAATATATATTTTTTCTGTATTAACACTAAAATCAGAAAGTGTTATTTTTGGCCAAAAAGTAATCATTTCAGATTCAATATGATTAATTTTAAATGTCATTCCAGTTAATATTTGAAGTTGTTCTTCAAGTTGATCTCTATATTCATTAATTTGATAAAGAAAAAAACGAAATCCTATGATGGATAATGCTATAATAAATATTATTACTATACTAATAGTTACCAATGCTTTAGGTACTAGTTTTTTCACTCTTATTTATACCCTTTTTTAAAAGAAATTATAACAATGGTAATATAATCGCTATTATAGCTATATAAATCTGTTTTATTATGTAATTATTTAATTTAAATTTTGAAAATTTGTTATAAAAATTTATACTTTTGTTAATACATAATAATCCTCACTATTTAATTAACTCTATCGATTATTTTAAAAAAATAAAAGGAGATAATTAAAATCTATTAGTATAGTTTATATATATTTTACTCCTTTCCATTGTAAGTGTATTATTTATGATATAAAATATATTTAATGTTTTACATATTTTTATATTATTTCTAGAAATTTTAATTTATAAATAAAAACCATTTAGAATTGTTTTTAAATTACTTTAATAATATTTTTTATTTATGGATACTAAAACATAAAATAATAATTTCATTTTAATATAAAAATCTATCTATAAAGTTTTTATATATTATTTTATACAAAATATATTTTTTTTATTATTCTAACTTAGAAAGCATTAATATTAGCACTAAGAATTAAATTTCTTATTTAGATTTTATTATGACAATAAAGCATTAATATTAATATAAATAATCTTTATTTCTTTAAATTAATTATAATAAGATAGTAATCGACCTGATTTTAATTAAAACTTTATATTTTAAGTGATTGGAAATATATTTTAATATCATATAGATATTTATAATATTAAATAATTAATTTTGATGAAATTGTAATTTCATCGTATTTTTTAGAATGTATACTTATTGATACGATAAACTTATTCAATATAACGAAATTTAGTTTTAAACCGTTATATATCATTATCTAATGAAGTATTAATACAATTAAAATTGTATAAAATATTAAAATTAATTTTTATTAAAAATCTTCGTTAAAACTTATGAAGTTTCGTTCAATAATTGTATCTATTAATTAATAGAAGATAAGATTTTATATTCAAATAATTTATTGTTATTGATCTTTATATTTTTAGTATTATATTAGTAGTAAATTACTATCTTAACTAAAATCTAGTTTTATATTTTTTTAAAGTTCTCTGTTTTTTATCTTTTAAAACATTTAGCAAAATATAAATAAGATTAAAATTAAAATATGAATTTATATAAGTAATATTAAGTTTTATAGATAATTTAATATTTTTTTATCAAATAAATATATTTTGTATAAAGCAAATATTTATAACTAATTATGGAATATCAAATCGTATTTTTATTTAATCAATTACCAATTCCATATATATGAAAATCTATTTTATAATTCATAAAATAGATTTATTAACATATTTTAAAATATAAAAACTGAATAAAAATAGTATATTTCTAATACTCATTTTAAATAAGTTAATATATATAATAATTTTAATTTTGATTTTTTTGTATAAATATTATTTTATAATTACTTCTTAAACTTTATGTTCAATATGATTTTTATCATATTATTATTATAGATAATCAAGTTCTTATTAATCAATATAAAATAAACATATTTTAGATAATATTATATTTATTAATAATTCAATTATTATAATTTATTTAAATAATTAATCTTATTCATATAAAACTGATATTAAATCAACTGTATAAGTATAGAAATAATTTCCTTTAATACTTTTAAATAAGATATCAATATTTAACATAAATAATATAAATTCTATTTATTTATATTATAGATTTACTTAATAATATATATTAATCGATTTATTTATCTATAATTAATTTAATACTGTTTTATCACCATTAAATTATACAATATCTTTTATTTATTTTATAATAGGATTAGAGTTATAGCGTTATACCTTTTTATTGAAAATTCTCTTAATGTTTATGTAATATAATTTTAATTTTTAGAATTACTGAATGTTTAATTGTTTATTTATAAAAGATTTATATAAAGATATATATAGTTTTTCTTTGATTTTAATACTATTCTAAAATATTTTAGTTATTGAGTAGAATAAATTCCTGATTTTATATTTTTAATTAATATTAAAATTTTCTATTTTATAGAAAATAATTTCGAATATTATTATAATTATTAAGTTATAAATTATGCTTTTCTAGTAATTTTTTTTATAAATAAATTTTATTATAAAAAGAAATTATTAGAATATAAATAATTAATTTCCTAATTTATTTTAGTGAACTAAAAATTTATGACGAATTTTCCGTAATAATAAAAATATCCATGGCCATAAAATAGCATTAATCAAGCAATTCCAAAATATTTTCACATGAAATAATATAACGGAAGAAAAAAACTCTGCGAAAAATATTGTAAAATTCATAAACACTGATAATCCTGAAACAACAATCGATTGCTTCCAAAGTGGAATATTACGAATAAGATTATGTTTATAGGATATTAAATAACAAATTATACTATATGCTAATGCATTTATACCAAATGTTGAACCTTGAATTAAATCTATTAAGATACCCAAAAAAAATCCTGTACCTATACTAATCCTATGTGGTAAAGCCATAACCCAATAAATTAAAATTAATAATAACCACATTGGTCGATAATAAATAAACTGTTCAGGCCAAGGCATTTGCTCTAAAATTATTGCAATTAAGAATGATAGCCAAATGATACACTGTTTATTACTACCATGGTAATAATCCATTTTTATATTTTTTAATTATATTAATTTTAAGGTGGCAATTTTTATCTATATTAATAGTTAAAGAAAATTGTTTTATATTTTATTTTTTATTAAATAAACTTTTATACTAGTATTAAGTTTTATTCGATAAGACAATTTTATAATATAAATCATATTGAAAAAAATATTAATGCTTACTTGTTGTTCGATATATTTCTGATAAAGGTAAAGAATTAGAAGAATTTCTAGAGTTTACCCATAATAATAAAAGATAATGTAATCTTTGTAAATTTGCAGTTGGTCGTGCATGAACAATCATATAAGCACGTTGAGCATCATGTTTTATAGAAGAAACAATAGCAACTGGATAACCTTTTGGGAATCGTTCTCCTAAACCAGATGTGACTATCATATCACCAATATGTATATTAATATTATTTGGTAAAGGTTCAAATTGAAGATCATTACTACATCCTATTCCATTTGCAATAATTCGAATATCATTACGTAATAATTGTATAGGTAATGCATGTGTTCTATCGCAAATTAGTAAAACACGGCTACTAAATTGGCTTATTGTGATAACTTGTCCAACAACGCCTTTATCACTAATAATAGGCTGACCTTCGTAAACACCATCATCTAAACCCTTATCAATCATAATTTGATCTCTATAAGGCGTATTTATACCAGCAAGAACTTGAGCAATCATCACATCATACTTATTCTCTAGTAAAGGTGATCCTAACAATTGGCGTAATCTAGCGTTTTCTTGTTTAAGTTGTTCAAGTAATAAATTATCTGCTTTTTTGAATAAAAGTTCTTTCTTTAATTCTTTATTTTCAAAAATAAGTTGCTTTTTTTTTATCAATATATATGAAATATTATCAAGTATTTTTTGTGGGCTATTTACTAAAAAGTAAAAAGGGATAACAACAGTATCTAAATAACTACGTATTTTATTAAAAGCATTGAATTTACTATCGAAAATAATCAATATAATTGAAATAATGATAATAATAACGATACGTAATTGTAAATATGATTTTTGACTAAAGATTAGCTTCATGTGAGTTTTTGATAAAAATAAATATTAAAAGATTAATATCACTATAAATAAAGTAAGGTGGGAACGCTATTTTTAAATACATTCTTTTTTCTACTTATTGATAATTTAATCATTACTAAATAGATCACCACCATGCATATCGATCATCTCTAATGCTTTACCTCCACCGCGTGCGACACAAGTTAGCGGATCTTCAGCAATAATAACTGGAATACAAGTTTCTTTCATCAAAAGACGATCTAAATTACGTAATAATGCACCCCCCCCTGTTAATACCATACCTCGTTCAGAGATATCAGAAGCTAATTCTGGTGGACATTGTTCTAATGCTAACATAACAGCGCTAACAATACCAGTTAAAGGTTCTTGTAATGCTTCAAGTATTTCATTAGAATTAAGGGTAAAACCACGTGGTACTCCTTCAGCTAAATTACGACCACGTACTTCAATTTCATAAATTTGATCTATTGGATAAGCTGAACCAATTTCATGTTTAATCCTTTCAGAAGTAGCCTCACCAATTAATGAACCGTAATTTCGACGAACATAATTAATAATTGCTTCATCAAATCGATCACCACCAATACGTACCGATGATGAATAAACAACACCATTTAATGAAATAACAGCAACTTCTGTAGTACCACCACCAATATCAACAACCATTGAACCCATTGCTTCAGAAACAGGTAAACCGGCACCTATTGCCGCTGACATTGGTTCTTCAATTAAAAAGACTTCGCGTGCACCAGCACTAAGTGCTGATTCTCGGATTGCACGACGCTCTACTTGAGTTGCTCCAACAGGTACGCAAACTAAGACACGTGGGCTTGGGCGCATAAAACTATTACTATGAACTTGTTTGATAAAGTACTGTAACATTTTTTCAGTAACATAAAAGTCAGCAATAACACCATCTTTCATTGGACGAATAGCTGCAATATTCCCAGGTGTACGACCTAACATCTGTTTTGCTTCGTGACCTACAGCAGCAACGCTTTTAGGTGAACCTGCTCGATCTTGGCGAATAGCGACAACTGATGGTTCATCTAATACAATACCTTGTCCTTTAACATAGATTAAAGTATTAGCAGTGCCTAAATCGATAGATAAATCATTTGAAAACATGCCACGAATTTTTTTAAACATAATGAAAGAGTAATCCTGCAAAAAAAATCAGAAATAAATAAAAATTGATATTACTTTAATAATTCTATAAATTGACGATAAACATGTTAATTAAATTGCTTTAATAAAAAGTGACTAATTTTGGTAATATCAAAAAAAACTTAAATCAACACCACTTATTTTCTATAAGAATTTGTAATATATAAAGCATATAATAGATAATAAAAATTATTTAATTTATTTAAAATAAAATTTCAAATAAGATAATTAATTAATTTTAAATTAAAAAATATTACTATATTAATTTATATGATATTATATAATTAATAATTGATATATTATAAAATATGGTTTATTCATTTTCTTGACTTTATCTATAAGATATAAAGCCTTATATATTAATACTATATTGAAATAATATTAAAAATAAATTTAATAATAATTATTAAATGCTTTCTTAATAAAAAAATGATAAAAAATTATCATTATATATCAAATTTTCTCCGTTGTAATTCACTATTTATGCTACTAAATTATAATTATATTAAGATGTTTACTTATTATTAAAATTTTTATTTTTTATAAACAAAGAATATATAATCTCATATTAAAATATTCTTATTTAAATCTTATTATCATAAATTATGAAATAGATTTTTTTAAAAAAAAAGTTAACTATTAATATAGTTATAAATTAAATTTATAATTTACTATATTATCTAAATAATTTACAGTATTAAATTATTAATTTACTAATACATAAAGATATTATACTTATTGTTAATGATAAAAAGTTTATTTATTAACTTTTTATAAAAATTAACTATTATATTTACATATATTTTATTTTATCTTAAATAAAATAAAATTTTAAAGCAATTAATAATTTTTACTGATTTTTTTATATTCATGAAAGTAAGATCTTATAATTGGTTAGTAAAGTAAACTCGAATATTATTTTAAATAATGAATTTATTATCCTTAATAAAATTATTATATTATTAATAATAATCAGTATTGATATATCATATGATTATGTTTTTAATAACTTAAAAAGAAAAAAATAGAGTTATTTACCAGTAAAAAAATCCTTATGATAAAAATTGATGGTTGCTTATATAATTAAGCTAAATTTTAATAAGTTAAAAATATATCTATTGTAATATTTAATTGGTTAAAAAAATATCATTTATTTAAATATTATAAATTATAATCAGAACTTATTATATAAATAATTTACTATGATACTTAAATTATTTATAAAAATTAATCATAGATTATTAACTAAAATAATGACAATATATAATATCCTTCATTATTCCATGATAAGTTATCAAAAAATTATAGTAATTTTATTCATTATTATTGATATTATCTTATTAATAATATTGATTATTTTTATTTTTAAAAATATAAAAAATAAAAATAATTATCCATATGATTGTTAAAATAATAAAATGTATATAGATATGTAATATCAACTAATTTATTATTGTATTTTGATATTTTAATAAAATAGAGGTGATTTTTAGAAAACATATTTAAATTATATTATAATTAATTTAGGAATCAAATTATTAATTATAGATTAATAAATCGATAATATTTTAATATTCTTGGATGATTTTTATTAATATAGTTAAAACTATATTTTTAATTATTGTAAAATATAATTTCATTATTTGTTATTAAAATAAAAGCTATTCTCATAAAAAAGAAGATAACAAACGATTAATAATTTAGTTATTATTTTTACGATAATCCAAATATCAAATATTAATTATCAATTATAAATCGTTACGGATATCTATAAAAATGACAAAAAATTTTCATATTTTCTTATTAAATGGTCCAAATTTAAATATGCTTGGTATGAGAGAATTACCATTCTATGGTATTCTTACACTTCAGGATATCTTTAATAAAATGACCAAAAAAGCTAAACAATTAGGAGTTAAATTAAGCCATTTTCAATCTAATGCAGAACATGAACTTATTAATGAAATACATCAAGTTAAAGGCAATGTTGATTTCATATTGATTAATCCAGCAGCATTAACCCATACAAGTATTGCATTACGAGATGCAATATTAAGTGTCGGAATTCCTTTTTATGAAATTCATCTTACTAATATTTACGCACGTGAGTCATTTAGGCATCACTCCTATCTATCTGATATCGCAATTGGTGTAATCTCTGGTTTTTGTACTGATGGTTATATTTTTGCATTAGAAGCCGCCGTTAAATTTCTATTAAAAATAGAGAATTTAAGTATTAAAAAAAATAAAATCGTTAATAAAAAACTTTAACTTAACAAATATAAAGAATAATAAATACGGAATTAACTTATGGATATTCGTAAAATTAAGAAATTAATTGAACTTGTTAAAGAATATGCTATTTCTGAATTAGAGATTTCGGAAGATAAAGGAACTAGTATTCGTATTAGTTACACAGTATCGAAAAATTTACGAACTTTACAGCAGTATGTGGCAGAAGAATCTCCAATAACTCATCAACCAACTTTAACCAATACCTTAGTAAATTCTAAAATATTAACTGAAACAACAAAAGAGAAAAAAACAGAAATAAGTGGTTATATTGTTCGATCTCCAATGGTTGGTACATTCTATAGAGCATCAAGTTTAGAAGCAAAACCATTTGTTGAAGTTGGTCAAAAGGTAAAGTTAGGCGATCCTTTATGCATTGTTGAAGCAATGAAAATGATGAATCAGATCAAAGTAGAAAAAGAGGGTTTAGTTAAAGCGATTCTTTTAAAAAATGGAGAATCTGTTGAATTTGACGAGCCATTGGTCATTATCGAATAATGAGGCATTCTATGTTTAAAAAAATTGTTATCGCTAATCGTGGTGAAATTGCTTTACGCATTTTAAGAGCTTGTAAGGAATTAAAAATAAAAACTGTCGCCATTCATTCTTCTGTCGATCGCGATTTAAAACATGTATTACTTGCTGATGAAACTGTTTGCATAGGGCCAGCTACTTTAGCTGAAAGTTATCTTAATATTCCAGCAATAATTTCAGCAGCAGAAATTACAAATGCAGAAGCGATTCATCCTGGATATGGTTTTTTATCTGAAAATGCTGATTTTGCTGAAAAAGTAGAACGCTCTGGTTTTATTTTTATTGGTCCAAAATCAGAAACTATTCGACTAATGGGTGATAAAGTCTCAGCTATTAAAGTTATGAAAAAATATGGTTTTACTTGTATTATTGGTTCGGATGGACCATTAGAAAATAACATTAAAATAAATAAAATGATTGCTAATCGGATTGGTTATCCTGTGATTATTAAATCATCTAGTGGTGGTGGTGGTTATGGTATACGTGTTGTTCAAAATGAAAGTGATTTAGAAGATGCTATTAATATAACTTTAGCTGAAGCAAAATCTATTTTTAATAAAAATATGATTTATATGGAGAAATTTCTAGAAAAACCACGTCATATTGAAATTCAAATACTTGCTGACGGCCAAGGAAATGCAGTTTATTTAGCAGAACGTGATTGCTCAATGCAAAGACGTAATCAAAAAATGATTGAAGAAGCACCAGCCCCAGATATAAAAATTAAGATGCGCAAAAGCATTGGAGATCGTTGCATAAAAGCTTGTCTTGATATCGATTATCGTGGTGTAGGAACTTTTGAATTTCTTTATGATAATAATGAATTCTATTTTATTGAAATGAATACACGTATTCAGGTTGAGCATCCTGTTACAGAAATGATTACTGGCGTTGATTTAATTAAAGAGCAATTAAAGATTGCCTCTGGTTTGACATTATCCTTTAAACAAAAAGATATTAAAATTTATGGACATGCAATAGAATGTCGAATTAATGCAGAAGATGCTAATACTTTATTACCAAGCCCAGGTAAAATTACTAGACTCCATATTCCAGGTGGTTTTGGTATACGTTGGGAATCACATATTTATACAGGCTATACAGTTCCTCCTTATTATGACTCTATAATTGGTAAGTTAATTGCTTATGGTGAAACTAGAGAAATTGCTATAATTCGAATGAAAAATGCCTTATCTGAATTAATCATTGACGGTATTAAAACTAACATAAAATTACAACAAAAAATTATTGATGATAGAAATTTTTTTAAAGGAAGTACTAATATCCATTACTTGAAAAAAAAATTAGGATCATAGGAATAATTTTTATATTTATATAATATTAAAAATAATACTAAATATACCATTACTTTTATAATTTATTCTAAATATAATATGTTTATAATATATAATATCATTATATTTAAATTTTTTCTATTAGGAAAAAATGGATAAACTTTTTCTTCAATCCAACAAAGATGATTATTGATCACTTTTTCTCACTATTACTTATTTATGTAGTTGGATTATAACAGCTTATTTTTCTTTGAGAGAAAATGGATAATTGGAATGCCACTATGGTTTGAGCTTTTATGTTTATATTTGCCTATTATTTTTATTATACTTTGTGTATTAATTGTTAATTTTTTTTAAACATATGTCACTAAAGAATAAAAATGGAAACTAAAATTATTATATCACTTATCTGTTATTTATTATTAGTTTGCTTGCTATCCATTTGTACTTATCATAAACATCAAAAAAGTGAATTTTTATATGAACATTTACTATATAATTGTTCTATTGGTAAAGTTATTTTAACGATAACAATAACTTCAAACATATATCTGTGCTAGCTCATTTATAGGTGGTCTAGGAGCAGCTTATAAATATGGTCTTAATTGGGTATTATTTTCTTTAATTCAAGTTTCTACTATTTTGTTATCGCTTGGTGTATTAGGTAAAAAAATTGCTATTTTATCTCGTCATTATCATACAATAACACTTAATAATATACTTTATGCTTGATTCAAAAGCCGCTTACTAGTACTTATTGCCAGTATCAGTTTATACTAGTAGATTTTTTTGGTTCAATAACAGCACAATTCATTAGCGGAGCTCGTTTATTGGAGATAATAGTAAATATTCCTTATGAAATATGGTTATTAATATTTAGTATATGTATTACATTTTATACGGCATTTGGTGGTTTTATAGAGCTAATGTTATTAATAATACTTTACAAGGTTTTATTATATTATCAGGAATAATTATTTTATTAGTTGCTACTATTGATAAGGTAGGAGGTTTAAATACAGCAACAGAGACACTAAAGACAATTGATCCAAAGCTAATTACACCGCAAGGTCCAGATAATGACATATTTAATATTCTATTTATGTTTTCTTTTTGGATATTAGTTTGTTTTGGAGTTATTGGTTTACCACATACTGCTGTTCGCTGTATTGCATATAAAAAATAGTTAAGAAATGTATAATGGTATTATTATAGGTACTATTATGATGGTTATTTTAATGTTAGGAATGCATTTAGCAGGTACATTAGTAGGTCGAGTTATTTTACCTAATTTAATTATTACAGATTAGATTATCCCAATATTAATTATTAAAGTCTTACCTCCGTTCGTTGCAGGATTTTTTTTAGCAGCTACAATGGCTGCTATTATGTCAACAATTAATTCATTATTACTTCAATCTTCAACAACTATCATAAAAGATTTATACTTAAATATTATTATGCAAAATAAAATAAAAGAAGAAAAAAAATAACATTAATTTCAGTTTCTTCTACAATAATTCTTAGTATTTTGTTATTAATAACTGGCTTAAATCCGCCAAAAATGATTATTTGGTTAAATTTATTAATTTTTGATGGACTATAAGATAAGATGTTTTTATTTGGCCTTTAATACTCGGATTTTATTGGAAGATGGCGAATTATTTTGGTGCATTAAGTTCAATGATTTTTGGTAGTATTTCTTATATATTATTTATTTCATTTAATTTGAAAATTTTAAATTTTCATTGTATCGTACCGTCTCTAACATTTAGTTTTATTGCTTTTTTTAGCAGGTAATTTTATTGATGAAAAAAATTGTATTTATAAAATGATGTAATAATCAAAAAAATATCAATAATATATTTTTATACTATAAATGTATATACATTTAAATTTAATAACCAAAGGCAAAATATCCAAATAAGATTTTAACAGAGTATAGAGTAATCTATGAACATTTCATAATAATTGCTATAATTCCATTTTAAATTTTTTGTAAATAAAAATATTTACTTATAATAAATTGATATTTTTTGATTTATTTAAAGATAACTAATAATTTATAATAAAATTATTAGTTATCTTTTATTTATTTATTTTTATATAAATAAATAATTTTCATAAAAAATAAATAAATAAAAGATAAATATTAAATAATTTTTTAAATTTTAATTTAATTTTTTTTTATTAATATATATTATTATGTTATGATCGCTCTGTTTTAATATACATAGATAATATTATAACTTTAAATTTATAAAATGCTTATTAATTTTTAATTTTATCTTATAAAATAGTATATATATCTATTATTATATTTTGATTTTGTAGAAATAAATCTATTAATATCATATAGTAATATAATTTAGTTTTATTAAATATAATAATATTTGAATACGAGATGATTTTATCGATAAATTACTTTTTCAAAAGTGAAAATATATATAAAAACTTAAAATGAGTATTTTATAAATAAAATGAATAAAAATTAGAATTAATGCATAAATAAACATAATTAGTCAATTTTATTGATTAATTTAATTTATGAAAATACTAATAATATATTTTTATAAAAATATTATAAAGTTTATAAAATTTATTAACTTAATTACTTTTATATTACATATAAAGATATAAATATTTAATAATTGTCAAACTTAATTTGACATAATCTTAAATGTTATTTTAAGATATGGATAAAATTTATAGTAAGTAATATAGTTTTAAAATGATTAATTTTATATTAAAATTTATTTTTTATTAAAATTTATTTTTATTAAAATTTAACTTTTTTAAAAAAATAAAAAATACTATAAAATTACTTTATATAAATTTTTTTTTATTTTCTAAAATTATAAATACATATAATGAATCTTTGTTTAAGTTTATATAAACGATTTTTTTCATTTATACATATTGTATATATATTAATATCAGATAAAATTATCTAACTATTATACTGATTATTATGTATTTCAACAGATTTATTTAATTAGTTTATTACATAATAAGATTGAATAATATAAGTTAACGTTTAAAACGATTAACCTCAAATTTTCAATTTAAATTTAAAATAAAAAATATATTGTAATGATTAATAAATAATTATAAATTAAATTATTTATTCAAAAAAAATTACATGTATCATAATTTAAAATTGTGATATTATGTAAAATGATATTGAAAATACTATTTAAATAAGTAATACTGGATATCAAGTTAATATTCTTAAAAAAATTAACTATAATTATTAGTTATAACATTATTATTTACTCTAATATATAACGATAATTAAAAAAAATTATATTTTTATTATGTATGTAGTTTACTTCTCTGTTAAATATAAAATTTATAATGTTTCATATGATATCAATAAAGAATTAGTTATATCAAATCAGTCTAATTAGACGAATGCTTTAATATTTAAGTTTTAACAATTCATTATATAACTTTTGTCTATTTATTTAATACTAAAGATGAATATGATAAAATTATAGTAATTATAAGAAAATAATAATATTATTATATTATAATTAATGATAATATTTTAATATTATTAAAATATTAATGTTTTAAAATTATATACAATTAGTTAATATTTTATAATTTTATCATAGTTATTTTAATTAAAAACTTTAAATCTTTTAGATAATAGAAATATATTACTTAAATTTCTTATAACAGGAAAAAGATTTTTGTAATCAATAAATATCAGAAAAGTATAATGTGTTTATACATAGTGTATATTGAAGGAAAATTAAATAATTTTTATAATTTTTCTAACTATAAAAGATTTTAACATATATTAAACATCTCTTTTAATACTTTAAAATATAAGAACCTAGATCATATTATTGATAATATACTTTGTTAATATATTGAAAGTCATAAAAAGTATATTAAATTGTTTAAGAGTTTATTATTGATATATTTTAAGATATTTTAATAAATCAAAAAAATCTAATAGAACTATATTTAGTAATATATAAAAATTTCAAATATAACTAAGTATTATTTATTTGCTATATAAATTAATAATTTAAAATCGATCTAAAAATATTCCTATCTCTGATTAAATAAAACATTAAAAAATTTTAATAACTTAAATAACATAAGATATTGATAATTTATATTAATTAATAATATATAGATAGAAGATCAAAATAATCATTAAATATATAAAATGTAGTATGTTGAACTTTGATATTTATCAATATCTATTAAGAATTAATATAAAAAATATTAACTTTATAAAACATCTTAAGAAAATAAGATATATTATAAATTAATATTGTATTTATTGAAATAAATAATTTTTTATAAAAAATAAATTTTTCTAAAATTTTTTTTTAAAACTTATCTATATTGTTTTACTGTCAATTCTAAATTTAATTAATATTTAATTTAATTTAAAATTTTTCTATTATTATATGGTTATAACCTATTTAAACTTCCATTACAGATCGCAGTCTTTTCATTGCGTTTTTTTCTAATTGACGAACGCGTTCTGCAGATACACTATATTTATCAGCTAAATCTTGTAAAGTGGTTTTATTCTCATCATCAAGCCAACGTGTACGAATTATATCTTGGCTACGTTCATCTAATGTATGTAACGCTTGTGTTAATTTATCAGTAGAATGATTTTCCCAATTATCTTCTTCAATAATGTCAGCGAAATCAGAAGATTTATCCTGTAGGTATAAAACTGGTGCAATAGTTGTATTTTCTCCATCATCGTTTATATCAAATGCCATATCTTGTGCAGTCATTCGAGATTCCATTTCTAGAACATCTTTGCTAGTTACACCAAGTTCTTTAGCAACTATATCAATTTCATTTTGATTAAACCATCCAATTCTTTTCTTATTCTTACGTAAATTAAAAAAAAGTTTACGTTGAGCTTTTGTTGTTGCAACTTTAACTATTCTCCAATTACGTAATACGTATTCATGAATTTCAGCTTTAATCCAATGAACTGCAAATGAAACTAATCTTACGCCAACCTCAGGATTAAAACGACGAACAGCTTTCATTAGACCAATATTACCTTCTTGGATAAGATCAGCTTGTGGTAAACCATAGCCAGAATAATTATGAGCTATATGAATAACAAAACGTAAATGAGAAAGTATAATTTGTTTAGCTGCATTTAAATCACTATGATAATGTAATCTTTTTGCATATTCTTGTTCTTCCTCTGCTGTTAGCATAGGATAAGCATTAGCTAATCGTACATAAGCTTCAATGCTACCTTGTGAGATTAGTACTAATGATTGTATATCCTTTATCATGGATACCTTCTTTGATTTCAATAAAATAAGAGTTATCTATAAATAAAAAACTTTATATTTATACTAAATTTAGTTAATTAACGATTAATATGATGTAAAATAGTTTATAACTGTTTAATATTGAAAAAAATCCTTAGATTAATTTTTAATCCACATACTAATATTTATATAGGATAAATAGAATAAAAATTCAATATTGATTGACATAAATTATTTGTACTAATAATATAATTTTTATGAATAAATTATATTATTTAATTTTTTATAAGTTTAGTTGTTTTGATAACTAGCTAATAATAATTATTATAAATCAATATAGATAATAATATCCAATATCATAAAATTTTTTTTTAACTATAAAATATATAACTTAAGTAAATTTAATATTTTTCTAAATATATCGCTAAGTATTGTAATACTAATAATTAAAAATTATTAATAAAACTAAAATCATAAAAAATATATTATATATAATAATACCTTATTTTTTTAATTAATTTACTTTATTATGTAAATTTATAAATGATCATAAATTTTAAAAATTATTTTTTTGGTGGTAATAATTTATCTATTTTAACAAAAAGGATTATTTACAAAAAATCTAAAATTATCCTAAATGATAATTAATCATAAATATAAATTATTACTTTTTCTAGTTAATAATAATTAAATTTATAATATTATCTAACTACATCTGAGTATAAACTACTATCTGTTCAATATCTTTCTTAATTAAAGTTTTTTAAAAAATATGATTAATTAATGTTATATGTATTATTATGATATTTGTAAAGATTTTTAAAATAAAAATAATAAGATTTTATAGTATTATATATGTTACTATAACATATCTTATCATATCAAAGATGTAGTTATAATTATATATGATTAAATCAGATATATATATAAAATATATTTAACTAAATATATAACATAGTTGCTATTTTCATTTTATTCTTAATATTTTAGTTATTTTTATGATTAGATTTTAATCATTATAGTAATTATTTTCTATTATTTTATCTTTCGTTTAAAACAAGAACAAAATAATAATTATGTTTAGGAATATTAAAATTATAAATAAATACTAAATATTAGTAGAGAGAATATTAATTAGATTATTGAAGTAAAAAATTATATTTTTAAATAATTTAATTCGATATCTTTTATATCTATTTATTAGTAGATATATTTTATATAAATAAATAGAAATACTAGGATAAATATCTTTAAAAAGATAACAGTAATAAATAATATCATTAATATAAAAATATTCTCATAAACGTTTTTATTAGACATAAAATATTGATATTAAAAGATTATATTTATCCTAGTGATTTAGGAATTAAATTTCTATTTTTAAAAAATAATTAAAATAATTATAAAATAAATAATATTAATAAAAAATACAATATCTATATAATAAAAATGAAGAATCAATTTTTTAAAATACTTATTTTCCACACTATGATAGACATTAATAATATATTTAAAATAAATCCATTAATACTAATTTTTTATATAAAAAGCGCCTTTATGAAATCGTCAGCTACAAATGGTCTAAGATCATCAATATTTTCACCAATTCCGATATAACGAATTGGTATTTGAAACTGATCGGCGATAGCAAAAATAACACCACCTTTAGCAGTTCCATCAAGTTTAGTTAAAACTAAACCAGTCAAACCTATTGCTTGATTAAAGATTTTTGCCTGATTAATAGAATTTTGTCCAGTACTTGCATCCAATGTTAGCATTATCTCATGAGGTGCTTCTAGATCAAGTTTTCTTATAACTCTGACAATTTTTTTTAATTCCTCCATTAAATGCGTTTTATTTTGTAATCGTCCAGCAGTATCTGCAATTAATATGTCAATTTTTTTTGTTTTTGCCAATTGAATGGCATCAAAAATAACTGATGAAGGATCTACTCCAGTACCTCTAGAAACAACAGGTATATTATTTTTTTCTCCTAAAACTTGCAATTGTTCAATAGCTGCTGCTCTAAATGTATCTCCAGCAGCTAACATTACAGATTTATCTTTAATCTGATATTGATGTGCTAATTTAGCAATTGTTGTTGTTTTACCAACTCCATTAACTCCAACCATTAGTATTATATAAGGTAATTTATTTTCTATAATTAATGGCTTATTGACGTTAAGTAAGATATCTCTCATATTTTTATATAATTTATCATAAATTGTCATCGAATCATTTAATGCATTTCGATTAGAATGGGAAATTAAATTATTTATGATTTTTCGTGTTGTTTCTAACCCTACATCAGCAATTAAAAGTTGTTCTTCTAATTTCTCAAATAGATCATCATTAATTTTTTTACCTAGAAAAAAATTAATAAAACCAACTCCAATATTTTGTCGTGTTTTTAATAAACAATGTCTTAATCGTGAAAAAAAATTTTCTTTTGTTATTTCTTTTTGTTGTTTTGTCAGTAGTATTTTTTTTTGTTCATTTTCTATTTGCAAAGTAGTCATATGTTCATTAAGTGAAATATTTTTTATATTTTTTGTAGTTTCTGTTTGTAATTTAACGTTTTTATCTTCTATTATTTTTTGTTGTATTTTTTCTGATTTTGTTAAGTATTTCGGTATTTCTATTACATCTATTAAATTTTCATATTTTTCTTCTATTTTTGATTTATATTTTTGCTCTATCTCTTTTTTTTTAATTTTATTTTTAGATTTTAACTTTAACAAAGATAAGAGATTTTTTTTTCTTTTTATAACCATTTATCATTATACTCCTAACTATCTGATATGTATTTTAATTTAAATAATAAAATTATATCTTAAGTTTATCACTTGATTTCAATGCAATATATATTGATATTAACTTAATATTAAATTAGATATAATTCTATATTATATATATCTATCAATAAGCATCTATATTATTCTAACTACCTTAACAGATATAATCATTAAGTTATGTAAATTATGGTAATAAAAACAAAATCTTTATCGCATGGTAAAATTCGTATTATTAGTGGTAAATTAAGAGGTCGCAAACTAATTATTTCTAATTGTGATGGATTACGACCAACAACAGATAGGATTAGAGAGACTCTATTTAATTGGTTGATGCCGTTTATTAAAAATGTGCATTGTTTTGATTGTTTTGCTGGAACTGGTGTTTTATCTATTGAAGCACTTTCTCGTTATGCTGCCTCAGCTACATTGATTGAATTAAATTCTAAAACCGCAACACAACTTATAATTAATTTATCTAAGTTAAATATAAAAAATGCAAAAGTAATCAATATCGATATATTAAGATATTTACTACAGAAAGATATAGCCTATGATCTTATTTTTCTTGATCCGCCTTTCCGTAAAAATCTATTAAAAAAAACAACTTTTTTATTAGAAGAAAATGGTTGGTTAACTAAAAATTGCTGGATTTACGTTGAAGCCGAAGAAGAAGCTGACTTATCAATTTTACCAAAAAATTGGCATATTTATCGTAAGAAAATAACAAAAAAAATTGTTTACTGTCTTTATATTCGTTATTAATAATTGATTTGAAAATATTATATTTAATAATAAGAAAAAATATCAATAGTTTTTTAATTTACATTTAGTATTGTTGAATTAATTAATTTTTTATAGCATATAAAATATTTAATAAATGAAGTAATTCTTTAAAAAGGTTTGCAAAATAGAGGAATATATTTTTTACTGTAGTGATTATTCTAAATGAAAATACATTTTTATTTAATATTTTATTAAACTTTAATCTAGTAAAAAATAAAATTTAATAAATTATAAAAATAAATCATATTTTTAATTACGAATATGATTTATTAATTGATGAATTTGATAATATTATTATTAAGAAAAAAGTTAATAAAGATAATTAGCATTTGACTAAGATTAATCAATAATATTACTTATCAATATATATTATTATATCAATAAATATATAATTATATATAAATGAATATGAATTTATATTTTAATGAAAGAAATATCTTAATATCTATTATTAATAGAAGACACTCTCTGTTTATGTTAGATTATAATCTCTTTGAAAATTATTGAAAATCTGCTTTTAAAATTAAAATAACTATTAATAAAGTTAATTATATAAAATAAGTAAAAGCGTTATTTCTATACAAAAATAATTGTCGATGGAATAAAATACTAGTAATAAAGTTATTAAGATAATATAATAAATTTCTTTAAATTATTAAACTTGCTATACAGCAAGTCATATTAGTATTAGAAATTAAAAAATAATAAATTTTAGTGAACTTATATCTATAATTATTATAATAAATATATAAATAAAAAAAAATTTTATTTATTGATTTAATAATAAAATTATCTATAATATTAATAACATTACATTGACTTTATTGGATTAAATTTACTTTAATAACGTTTGAATATTAATATTTTTATAAAATATTTATTAATAAGTATTAAAATAATAAATTTATTATTTATTAATGCTATCAAAGAGGTTTCTATTACAATATCATCATTTTTTTATAATTTAAAAAATATTAAAAATTATCTTCTTAATATATATCTTTATTTAATAAAGTAAATAATTAAGAAATTTTATTTTTTAAATTAAAGTTATTTATATAAATAGTACAAATATAGTTATTTCTACTTTTATATCCGAATATTATAGAAGTATATCTAATTATTTATAATTTTTCGTTAGTAAATTTTGAGAACTTCTTTAATGAGTATTAAAATAGTAATTATATGATATTTTATATTATAAGTAGACTTATTAATATAATAATCATACTTTTTATTATCAATTTTATAAATTGCTATGAATAATTTATATGAAGAAATTTATAAACTTTAACATATTAAACTTTAATATAATATATTAAAGTTTATAAATTAATACAGAAATCACATTCTAAATCATTAATTATTTTAAATAATTAATGATTTGTTTTAAAGATAAAATTTGAAATTATATTTTTATTAATTTTAAAATTAAATTAATATCTTATTTCCAGTAATATTAAAAGTTATTATTTTATAATGGAATAAATATTCTTTGATATTTTACTAATAAAATATATGTTTATTGTTTTATAATTAATAGTAAAATATATTATTTATAATAAAGAGAATTTATTTTATTATTTATTTTTTTTTGAATTATCTTAACATTCCTTTAATTATTAAGTTTAAGTAAGATAAAAAATATATTCATATAAACTTAATTTTATACTATATAAATTAATTAAATTTTATTCAAGATTAATGATATTTAATCTAAAAAACTTTATAAAATTAAATTTTTTATACATTTTAATATCTTCAAAATTAAAATATTCTTATATTATAACATATAATTCTTAATTTCTTTTTATATAATTACAGAATAGTATTATTATCAATAATAATTCAAGAATTAGAAATATTTATAAACATGTTATTTATATAAATTAATATATTTATTTTATAACTTATAACTTATAACTTATAATTTATATTATATTTTATTTTTATATAATTTAAACATATATGTAAGAGAAACTAAAATCTAAAATATTAATATTCAAAATATAAGTGTAGTTTTTTTTGTCTCAAATTAATAAGCTATATGTTATAGCTAGATTTAATTTTGAAAAATTTTTAAATTAAATAGAAAAGATTTTATCTAATAAAAAAGTTTTCTTTTAAATATCCTTAAATATCTTTATAACCTCTAGTGAATTACGAATGATAGTTATTAAATGTTATTTAATTATATAACTATCTAATTAATTTGCTTGTGTGTAAAAAGATAATTGGTTATAGAGTTCGTGGTGAGTGATATATAGATATTTATATAATAAATATCTATGTTATATTATATTTTAGAATATATATATAAATATATATATTCAGTTATCTATAATTAAAATATATGATAAAATTATTTCTATTAATAACTAATAAGCAATAAATGATTATTTAAAATATTTGTTAGTTTTGATTAAAATTTAATAATAAATAAATTAATATAATGTGTTAAAAAATTTTTAAAAACATTATTACTATGCTAATGCTTCATTAATTATCTTATAAAATATAAAAATTATATTTTTATAAAGATCAAAATACTATTAATTATATTTTCGTTAATTTATTAAAGAATAAGTTAAAAATTACGATTTAGATATTAAATTATTTATTGATTACTTAATAAAATTTTAAAATTCTTGATTATATTAATCATTATGATAATAATTAATGTTATAATACTATTATATGTAATTCATGAATTAATAATTCATCTTGGTTTATCATTGTTACTAATTAATTGTATTTTTACTTTGATACCATTTATTTTTTAAAGTAATTTAGTTTGTAAGTAAGCATTATTAACTTATTAATAAGAACTTATTAATATTAATATATTTTTATATACACAATAATTTTAATGATATAAATTCACTTATATAAAATTTGTAAAATTTAAATGAAAATTATATAAATTATTAATAACAATTATATTTTAAAATAGTAAATCAAAAAAAATATTATTCTGATTTACATATATTTATCAAAAATAAAGATACTTTTTAGTAAAAAAAGATTTATTATTGAAATTATTTAGAACATAAGTCATGATTGAATAAATATATAAAATTATAAATAGACGATTATAATTATTAATTAGCATATAAATGTATTTTTTATAAAAAAAGATATCTTTTTTAAAAAAATTTAGTTATATTAACTTATGATAAACTCTTCTATATGATTTTATATAATAAATATATTACTAACTATATTACTATTATATTAAAGTTGTTAATTAAATAAAATTTAATACTAAAATTACTATATTTTATATATGCATTGGTAATAGACTGTTATATATAAATTAATTATACAAAAATTGTTAAATTATTATAAAAAAAATTTACCTATATAAAAGATAAGTTAATCTAATTTAATCATTAAATAAGATTAAATATAAATTAATAATTTATAATATATTGAAATAATTTTTATATAATAAAAGCTCAAAATATGATATTTTATAATGAATAAGAGAACATCTATTTTATTTTTTAATTAAATAGACAACTATAAAATTTAGTTATTAATATATAAAAAAATAATCAAGATCATTATTGTTAATATAAAACGAATGATATATGAAATGTTTGTAAATAATAAAAAAGATTATTTTTTATAAGAAAAATCTTTTTTATTTCAAAATTTTTTATCTATAAACATCTTATTAATCGTTCTTTTGAGAAACAGAATAAATAGACTATAAAGTTGATATATATTTTATTACTATCGTAAATTATAAACGTGTTATACAATTAAGAATAGTATAAATCTTCATACAAGATATATATCTTATTGAATATATTATATATAATAATCTTTAATTTTAATATTAATTAACTTTTTTACGGATTAAAAAATAATACGGAGGTTGTTTAATTTTCTTACATAGTAATTGAACTTCCATAAAACGGCAAAAAGTAGGAATATCATGGATTGTAGCTGGATCATCAGCAATAATTAATAATGTTTCACCATCAATCATTTGACGAACGATTTTTCTTATTATCATAATTGGTTCTGGACAGCGTAATCCTTGTATATCAATTGTTCTATTTGGATTATTAAAAGTATCTAACATGTATATTTAATATTAAAGTTTATTTAAAATATTAAAATAATATTATAAATAAAATAGATTTACTTTTTATTGTATTAAATAAAAATAAATAAAAATTTTATTTTATTTTGTATCAATTATATTATATGTTATCTAAATTATATTTATATGAGTTATATAGTTTAATTTAAGCAAATCATATTTTATGTTTATATTGTTAACATCAAAACAACGAATTAAGACGATAATATCACTTTCTTTTTTACATATTTTCATCATTACTTCTAGTAATTATTTAATACAACTACCAATTACTATTTTTAGTTTTCATTTAACATATGGAACATTAACTTTCCCATTTCTTTTTTTGATAACAGATATAATTGTGCGTATTTATGGTATTTCTTTATCGAAAAAAATTATTGCAGTTGTTATGTTACCATCTCTTTTTATCTCTTATATCTTTTCTGTAATTTTTTATCAAGGTAAATGGAATGGATTTGCTATATTAAGTGAATTTAATTTATTTGTCATTCGGGTTGTTATAGCAAGCTTTATGGCTTATATTTTAGGTCAAATTATGAATATTTTCATCTTTAATAAATTACGTAATTATTGTTATTGGTGGATTGCACCAACTATTGCAATGATTTTTGGTAATTTATTAGATACTATTACTTTTTTTTTTATTGCATTTTATCATAGTAATAATTTTTTTATGGCTGAAAATTGGATAGAAATTGCTTTAGTTGATTATAATTTTAAATTATTTATTTTTTTGATATTTCTTTTACCTTCTTATAAGCGTATCTCAGATTTTATTTTAAGTCACTTTTCTTTATATTAATAAATTAAAAATCTAATATTTATACATAAAAGATAATAATTTAAATTAAATTAAAATAATATTATTTAATATGTAACTTTATTTAAGAAAATAATTAATTGAGTAAATGAATTATTTTCTAGTAGATTAGAGAAAATTATAGTTAATACTTTAAATTATTAGATATTTAATCTAATAGTATTATAATACAAAACTGTATATAAAATATATAATTCTATTTCCATTAATTATAGTCGTTCTTTATATTTTTATATTATAATTATATTTTTTAATAATTTAATACTGTTAATATTAGTTAGTAATATGATAATTAATTTTAATCATTAATATTTATTAATAATTTAAAATAAAAATTGATAATTTTATGTAAAATTATCAATTTTATTGATAGATTCATATATAATATAATTAAAAAATATTTTTTATTCAAGTAGATTTTATTTATTTATATAATATTATGAATATTTTATATATATATTAAGTTTGTAATATATTTCTAAATAAATTTAAGTTTTTAAAATAGTATAAGGATATTTAATAATTGTTGTTTTAATAAAACTATTTTCATAATAATAAAAATTAAATATTTCGAGAATAAATTATATTAATATCTTTAAATTAATATAAATATTAAGATAGTAAAAAAAAGTTATAATAAATTAAATTTAATATGTTTTTTGCTACTTTTACTTTTATATTAGTAATTTATTTAATATTTCATTTGGTTACATTATTTATATATTCAGTTAATAAAAACTTTTTTTATTATATATATTTAATTAAAAAAACTTTTTATAAAAAGTAATCTTTATTTTTTTTGTTAAAAATTTTTAATTGCATATTATTATATTTTAGAATCTATTGTTAGTATAATACATTTGATTTCTATATTCAATAATATATTTTGTAATATTAAATCAATTTATTTACTTAAATTAAATTGATTGCAAATTATTATGTTTTTATCACTTTAAGAATTAAATATTATATTTTTATACTCTTCTTATAAGATTTATATTAAATATAAAAATTTGTTAATTATAAAATAACTATAGTTATATATGAATATAAAATATACTAGTTTAGTTTTAATTTAATAATAACATACATAATTTTATTATTATATACATAATATATAAATTATATATTATTAAATATAATAGAATAATTATAAAACTGAAAGTTCTTATTATAATATATAATATTTATCGCAATTTTATTTATTATAAATCTTATTTTATTAATAAATTATTATTAATAACTTATTTTGTATATTCTCTATTATTGATATTTTCGTTTATTTATTAATTTGTTATTTATTGTATTTAATCATTAATTTATTTTATAGGTAAATGAAGAGATTTTTTTTATGGATAAATTTCATTAGTATATTTTTGTGGTATACAATTTATTTTTTTCATGCTATCTTATAGTTCAATATTGAAATAAAGTTCTTAAAAATTGAGAAACAACATAATCTAATTATTTTCTAATTATATTAGTAATAATTTATTTTTTTAGATTGTATTCTTTATATAATCCAAATATCAAAATAGAATATATGTTAATATTTGAAATATTCTGATGTTATTATCATTATATATTTTATCTTAAATCTTCTTTAATTATGAGTATAAAAAAATATATAGAATTATTGATAATTTTATCATTTTTATTTTATTTATTTCATCAATTTAAAAGGAATAATTTTGAATATTAATTACATTGTTAAATATTTTGTTTGAATCGTTTTTATGATTATTACTAATAGTGGTATATTTATTATTTTAATATTTTATTATTTAACAAATAGATAATAAATTGGAATATAGATCTATTTTATAAATAATAAAGTAATTAACAATTGTTAAATTTTTATAAAAATTAATTATTTTAGTTAAAAAGTAGTAAATAAAATTAGAAATAGGTTTATGTTATAATTAATTTTCTAAATTATAACAAATAAAATTATACTAATTGATATAATTTAAATATATTATTTGTAATAGATTATTTGATAACATTAAACTTAAGAAGTTTATAAATAAATTGAATGATTATCATTACTCTTTATAAAATATATGAATTATCTTTCATGATATAAATTATTTATAAAATTTTAACTATACATAAAGTTTGGATTTTATTTAATAAAAATTGATGATAATAAAAAATATTAATTTATTTGTAATTTTTAATTATTATTATATAGTTTTGTATTAATACTTATAAACTACTGTTTTCTTATACTTAAGATTATTAATTATAGACTATTAGTAATTTATAGATTTAAGAATTTAATTTTAATATTTTTTAAAAGTATTTTTTTTAAAAAATTTTAATATAAGTTATTTAATTTATAAATCAATACTATTTATATTAACATTAAAAATGTTTGATTTTATAAATATGAGGCATTTATATTTATAAATATTTATAAATATATAAATTTAGTTAGTATTGTATTAAAATTAAGGTAATTATTTCTATTAAATATTCATATAATAACGATATTATGTTAATTAAATAGAGATAAACTTATTAAAAATTAAATAATTATTCTTTTTGATTACTTATTTTATTCAATGTATATTGAAATAGTTACATAGAAATTTATAATTTTATCATTTTAATTATTTCAGATTATTAAATATAAATCATTTTCATAAAAAACTGTGGTTTTTAAAGCTAATATAAAAACTTTATGTCTATAATTTTCATTAGTTTAAATGAATTTTATATTTTATCATTAATAACATTAAATAGATAATTCATTATATTTTATTCAATTCTCAATATTACTAAGAAATATATATTAATTTAGAAAAAATATTTTATATTTATAATTAACTTTTGATATTAAATGATCTTTTAATGGTAGTGATTTATTTAAATATAGATCTATTTATTTTAATAAAATATTAAAATGTTTAGTTTTATAAATAAATAAGTGTTATTTATATTTTATTAACTAAAATATAAGCTTTTTATTCTTATGATTAGTAATAAATATATTTAATATTATAGTATATAACTATTTTTTTAATAATTAATTTTTTCTATTTATCTTTATATTTTTACGATTCATTCTTTAATGAAAATATAAAATAATATAAATATAAATTTAGATATGTTTTATAAAGAATTAAATCGTTTATGATAAATAAATATCCATAATAGTGATTATTAAAATTAAAAAATTTATATTTTAATATTTTTATTTATAAAGTATTCAGATATATTTATTAATATTTAATTTTTCCACTTAAGTGGAATCTAAAATATTATTGTCCAGTTACAAACTAATAAATAAGAAAAATTTCTAGATTTATTATTTTATATAGAGTAAATGATTTGTTTTATGATTTATAATTATACTTTTTTATGAAGATTATTTTTTAAATGTTATTTAACATATATTATGATAAATAAAAT
Source organism: Arsenophonus sp. (assembly GCA_052401645.1). Classification (GTDB taxonomy): domain Bacteria; phylum Pseudomonadota; class Gammaproteobacteria; order Enterobacterales; family Enterobacteriaceae; genus Arsenophonus. The sequence goes on along the minus strand of CP198939.1, from coordinate 1,707,755 downwards.
CAAGGTATTATAAAAGATTGTTAATAATTAAAATATAAAGAATATTAATATACTATTTTATAGTTAATAAGTAAGTTATATATTATAAGTATAATAAATATTAAAAAAGAATTTATGTTATCAAAAAAATAAATAAATTAATATAACTTCATAATTTTTTTAAAAAATTTAGAATATTTTAATTTTACAAATCAATAGAAACTAAAATTATCAAGTATTATTTAAGTAAATTTCTTATTGATAATTTAGTTGTGTATTAAGTTTAATAGTATAAAATACTAGTATGTATATTAAAATTAATATTATTTTCAGAAAATATATATATTTATACTTTAGATAAATAAAAAAATAAATTAAATTTATAAAAATATTACAATAAGATATTATTATATTTAAAATAATATTATTTAATATATAATGTTTTGATATTAATAAATAAAACTTTATTTAAATAACTTTTATTTAAGTTAAAGATAAATTTAAATCAGTTTAATTAATTACTTAAATTGAACTTAATAATATTTTATAATAAAACAATTTAATAGTGGATAAATTAATTACAATTATTATTGTATTTTAAATTAAGATCTGATAATAATAAAAAAATATTAAATATATTGATGGTATTAAGATGTGATACTATAGATTATTAGATAATTATTAGTAAAGCTTCGAACTTGATAAATTAAAACTTACTTTTTTTAAAATATAAATAAAAAATAAATTAATAATACTACCTATATACATTATATACATAGGATGTATATATGTTATAGAGTTAAATAAATAATATTGAACAATTATATTATTTTATAATTAGTAAAGTTAATCCTATATTACATATATTTACTTAATTTAATCTCAAAGTAAAGTGCTTATAAAATAAGCATTGATATAAATAACTTTTTATCAATTAACTAAGTTGTAATAATTTATTAATAATTATTATATTTTTAGAAAAAAGATAAAAAATAATCATTTCTTATTTTTTAGTGCAAATATAACTAAATGATCAATACTATAAAAGCAATATTTGAGTAGTCTAAGAATATTTTCGGATAACACATAAAGTAGATATTAATTAATAGATTGTACTGATAAACTTCTTTTTTATATTTTATTATTACGTTCAAAATATTTTTTATTATTGTAAATTAATTTAATTTATAAAAATCATTATTATCTAATTTAATATTCTTAAAATAAACCTTAAAAAATTCAGAAATTTATATTTTTTATTAATTTAGATAATCTTAGTCTGTAAAATCTAGAAATGATAGATAAATCTAGATTTATAATTATCTGGAATTAGATTCAACTTCTATAGTAAATAAAAATTGTAATAATATATATTTATCTTCTATTGTTTATATATTTTAAATAAAATTTTTTTATTTTATTACTTAGTTGTTGTTTTATGATTAAAATATTAATAAAGGAAGATTTATATAATATTAAAAAACTTATTTATATAAAATATGTTACGTTGACATTTGAATTTTAAAGTATGTTTCAGAAAATTAATTATATTTTATAAATAAATTTATACAGATTATAATATATAATGATAAATACTATTTTTAAAAATAAAAATTATGAATTTATGATAATGTATTCGTTTTTCATTATGAAAAACTTTACTTATTTTATAAATAGTCAAATTATCTATCAATAACAAACGTTATATATGATATTTAATACTGCTTATTATATATAATTTAATATTTGTTAAATATCAATGTAAAAGTAAATTAAGTTTTAAATAATAAGAAATAAACGTATAATATTACTATGAGAGTATACTTAAAATATAGTGTATTTATATCGTATATTATACTATCACTAAAAATGATTTATTTCAAAAATAATTTCTATTATTTTCAATAAGTTATCGATATATCTGATTAACAATTAACTATTTAATTAATTTTAAAAATTTCATAAAAATAAAATACGCTAATTTATTAGATAGTATATAAATAAATATTTCAGATTTTGAATATCATTAATATTTTATATATAAAATATTTTATTTATTATAAATAACTTATTTAATTACACTAACAAATAATAACTTTATTGATATCTTTTTAAAATAAAAATATTTAATCATTAATTATATATAAAAATTTATTAATAATTAATTATTATAAATATATTTAAAATAATTTTATTTTAAAACAAAACAGTTCAAAACATCTTAAGTTAAATAAAACATATAAATTTAATTATATTTTTTATTTTAAAAAAGTACTTTTGAATAAATATATTATCTGTAATCTCTTATATTTAAAGAATTATAAAACATTTATTTAGATTAAATCTATATCAGTAATAATCTATCATTTATTCACAATATTATTATTTATTGTAAAAATAATAATATTGTATTAAAATAAAATTTATTGTTTTTACTAATAAAGTAAAATATTACAAATAAATATTTAATTGAGATTAATCTTTTTTCAAAAACAATTTATGTCTTTTAAAGACAATAATTTTTGATGCCGAAGTTAATTCTTATTTAAAGTTATTTTAATTTTCTAAAATTTATGTATCTATAATTATTATTTTTTCTAAAAAGATGAAATTATCATAATTACTGAATTCTATAATATTTATAAATATCATATTAATGATAAAATTTTAGGTGAAAATTAATTATATATAAATATATAACTAAAATTAATTTATAAATATTTAAGATTAAATAACATAGTTAGAATTATATTTAAATGTTATAAAATCATAAAGAAATAATATAATAATTAATGTATATTAGTTTATAAAAATAAAAATCGAGAACATTTTGTTTTTTATCAAAAAAAAGCAAATTTTCTGTATATTATATAATTTAATTCAATTTTAATTTTATTTTAAAACCTAAAATAAAATTATTTAATAAATATTTTATTTAAAATATTTTTTAATAAATATTCATAAAACATGACTTAATTGTTATTTATATAATAAAAATATTATTGAGAATAAAGTTATCTTTTAGATTTAGTATAGAAATTTTCTTATTTTTTTTCATAACTACTAATCATATTTATTTATATTATACGTAATAGTGGATCATTCTGAATATAATAATAATTATTTTATTATACTATTATATTTTATTAATAATATGAAATGATTAATATAAGATAAATAATTTTCTAGTATCTGTAATATTAATAATTTAAAATCTTAATGATAAATATTTAATTTTTATTAATAAAAATAATAATTCTTTAACTGTTAAATTATAATTTAATATAGAGTATCTAAATTTAATTAGATAAACTAAAAAAAAATAAATATATAAAATTAGATTTATCAGATAAATTATTAAGTTCTTAAGATAAATAAAGTATATAAACGTATAAAAAAATTATTTTTTCTGTTGATATAATCCATATTAATTAATTTTATCTTGATATAAAATATATGTATGTATGAGTTTAATTTACAAAATTTACTTAATCCAAATTATAGACGATTATATCATTCTTTTTATAAGTATTTAAGAATGTATAAATAATAAAGATATTAAATAAAATTAAAATATGAAAGATTAATTAAAAATCTATTTATTATTATTTAATATTCGTGTATTAATATAAATATTATAAACAATATATCTGTTAATTTTTTATTAAAATTGATTATTTTTATAATTAATAATATAGAAATTCTTAAATACACTAAAAAATTTAAGTAAAAAATAATGCTATTTAATTTATATATTAGAAATTAAAATTGATTTAATAAAACTAAATAGATTATTAAAAGATAAATAAAATTTAGTTAATAATATAAAATTAAATTTAAATGTTAATAAATAAATGTGATGATATTTATAACTAATAAAATTATTATAAAAAATAATAAATAAACTAATAAAACTTAAATAATATTTAATATAATTAAAAGATAGATTATAATATAGTTTTTTAATACTGATTTTCTATGATCTTTATCAAATTTGAATTTAGTTTATACGTACTAAAAATACATTAACTTATTATAATTTATATTGTAAGAAGTATAATTATATTAATTAATTAGTTCTTTGATAAAAGTTGTGTTAAAAATAATGATGTTAATTTTATAAAATATTTTTTATTTATTATATGATATATATTGAATCCTATATAAAATTTATTTTGATATGAAAGTTATAAATTATTTTTAACTAAACTAATTTTTAATTTCAGATTAATAATATATTATAAATCAAAACAAATAAATAGATGAGATATAAATATAATAAAATATAAATCAAGCATCGTTAATTTTAAAATTAACGATGCTTTTAATTTTTTTATTTATATAAAGATTTATTGTAATAAATAAATTTATTATATGGATTCTCTTATATTATATAAGAAGATAATTTAATACTTAATTTCCAATACTGTTTATTTTATTAAATGAGAATATATGTAACTTATGGTATAAAAAGTTATGGTAGTATTATAAATCATACACATAAATTAACTAGTTTAAAGAACTAAACTAGTTATATATAATTAAATTTATTATAAGATTTTTTATCAAAAAGATCTTATAATAAATTTAACCTGACTTATTAAAATATTTAAGTCATTAAAAACTATATTTATTAATAATAATATGATAATTTAATTATTAATAACATATTTAGTTATAGATAACTAAATATTATAAATTTTATAGATGTATTAATTATTTTTATATATATTATTATTATAAATTTATTTTTTATGTATAATTTATTAGTCTTATTTATTATAACGTTGATAAGAAAAGTAAATTATTAATCTCAATAAAGATATTAAAATTAATAGAATGAAAGTTGATGTTTTATTTAAAACAATAATGGTAGATATAGTAACTACTTGTATATTATTATTTTTTAGATATTTTCTAAAAAACATATTACTTCTACTATTAATTTTAAATAAAAGAAATGGTAAATAAAAAATATTTATTTTTTAATAGATAAAACTATATAATAATAAAATTGTTATATAATACGATAAGTCTTATATATAGAATTTTATAAAGTTGACAAGAAATAAATTAAATTTAATTTATTTATATTATTTATAAAGTATTAATAATTTCTTAAATATTATTCAAACTAGTTTTTATAACGATGTATTATTTTAATAAACTATCAAAAATCTTAATTTTAGTATCTTTAAACACTGATTAGTAATCAATTATTTTATTGATTAACTATTTACATTTAATGGCAATTTTATTTTCATATAAATATTTTATTTTAAATTATAATAACTAAAAATATATTGATATTATAATAAAGAAAAATTTTTAGAAAAATTTTTTTGTAAAATTATTTTTAGCATGATGCTTTTTATTAAAATACTCATTAATATTCTAATAATAATAGTAATTAAATGAATCAATTGATTAACTTATTTTAGTGAATATTACAATGGATCTTGTTTTAAAGATTATTAATACGATAATTATTTAAAGTTTTAAATAATTATTTATTTTATTATTATTTTATTAATAACTTAATTAATTTATAAAGTGATATTATAAATATCAAGTCACGTATGTATTTTATTACTTTTACTTAACTTTCATTTAATTGTATTTTGCTTAATTAATGATAAGTTTATTTACTTTATGCCTGGATATATCTTAATTCTATCATAAGATACGTGATCTTAGAATAACTATTAAATTCGTAAAATTTATTTTTATCATGTTATTAATAATTATTAAATGATAGATATTATTGTTATTTATTTTTAATTTCTTTAAAAATAAATTTATTTTTTAATTAAGTTTAATATCAAATTTTGATATTAATTTTAAGTTATAAATAAGTCTTATGATATTATAAATATAATTACTATATAATTTATTTAAGTTTAAATAAATTATATAATAGAGTTATTCAATATAAGTAAATAAAGTTATCTTTAATTAATAATTAAAGATATATTATTATAAGTAAATTCTATATGATAATAATATAAATTATTTAATTTTATAACTTTCTTATTTATTTTTTAATTATCTTTTATTGGTTATAATATTAATATATTAATATTATAATTTAATTAATTAAATATAATATACTGATATAAATTTATTAAGTTAATTTTATATTAAGTAGTCATTATTTATGACTGATCTTTATTTTAGATAAAAATATTTTAGATAATGTTTTTTATTAAATTAATAAATCATCACTATATGGATATAGTGATGATTTATAGATATATATCTATAAATAAATTTTATTACTAAATTTCACTTTTAATAAAAAACATCTTATTATTTATTTTATTCAAATATAAATTATCAATAATTTATTATCGTTGTTAATTAATAAATAATAAATAATAGAATATTAATATTTAATATTCTATTATATTATTATTTTAATAATATATTTTTTAAATTAGCAGTAATTAACTAATAAAATTTTAAATTTATAAAACTATCATTTAATTAAATGAATAATTATCAATTATAATATTTTAATTATATATTTAAATTATATTTATTTTTATATTAAAAGTATTATATTTTGTTTTTATATAAAATTTATTTTATAAAATAAATTATTTAATTTTATTTTTATAATAAATAATAAAGAATTTTTTATGAAAACTATAGTTTTATTATTAATTTTAATTTTAATTATATAAGTTATATTATATGGTGTAAAATTGATAAAATATATCAAAAATTATATAAAATAACAATAATTAAAATTATTATTTAATAATATAATGAAACAAAAATTTTTTAATTAAGATAAAAATATCTTTACTAAGATAATTTATCTATATGATTAATTTAATTTATTTTATTAAATTATTAAATAAGTTTTAATTGCTAATTTTAATATCTTTAATTATTTGATTTATTATATACTTAAATATAAATAAATAACAATTTATGAAATAAATACTTTTATAAAGTGTTGTAAAAAAATTATATAAAATAATAATGTTAATTATATAAATAGAAAAATATTTCTTATTTATTAATTATTCATCATAAACGTAATTAGATACAATTATATAAAATAAGTTTATATATACTAAAAAATTATAAAATTAATATTAAATATAGATTTATTAAAATCTATATTTTATATCTTTTAAATTATATAAAATTATTAATAAATTAATAATATTTATTATTAATATATATAAAGAATTTAAAAATATAAAACTATTAATAAATATCCTCTTAATTATATTAATTTATAATTAAGTATTTTATTAAAATTTAATTTTATAGTTTCAAGATTTTTAATCTTATTTAATATAATAAATTATAAAATATTAAATAAGTTAATAATTTTATATTATATAAGACTATTTAAATAACAAAAAAATAATGGTATTAATAATAAAATAAATAATTAATTAAAAATTAATTATAAATATATATAATTATTATTTATATAATTATTAATATAATTAAGTAAATTTATTATTATTTTAAATTCAAATATATTTTTAGAAATTTTAAAAATATATTTGTTAATCAATTATTGAATTATAGCCATAATTTTAATAAAAATAAACATATAATTCATGTAAATCATTATAATAGATATAAATTTTATCTATTTTAAATAATTAAAATTTAAAATAGATAATGTGATATGCTCAAGTTAACTTTAATATGAATAAAATCATTTTATAAAAAATTATATTTTATATAAATTATATTTATATAAAATATAATTATTAAATATCTAATAAAGAAAAATATAACAATATTACTAAATAAATAATGGTTAAGAAAATTTTATATTTTAGAAAAAAATAATTATATGTTATTATTCAAAATAGATTTTTTATAAAAATTAAAGTTTTTAAAACTAAATATGTCTTTATTTTTTTTCTTTGGGAAAGAATTAAATTTTATATGAAATAAATTCAATGTTATGATATTTAAAATAAAAATTTATGATGATATAATTATATTAATGTAATAGATATCACATTATTTTAATTTGTTATAGATTTATTTTTAAAATATCATTTAATGATGATATATAGATAGATAGATAGATAGATAGATAGATGTATATAATATTAATTTTTAATAATCATATAGAATATTTTAATGATTAGTTTAACATATAACTAAATTATCCTATAAATTGTTTTTAAAAAAAATTATATATCTACAATTTTAAGGTTAAAAAATAGCAAAGTATATATACTATAGATATATAAAATATAAAATTATTTTATTTAATGCCTTAATATTAATATTATAGATTAATTTTAAATAAAGTTTTCTGATTAGATAAATTATTTAATGTTTTAATATAAATATATTGTTTAAGTAACATTTTATTTTGAAATTTCTAAAATTATAATTAGATCTAAAGTGGAAATTACTAGTTACTATGATATATTATTTAAAATTCTATTTAATGTAATAGCAGTAGTTTTTATATTTCTAATGAATTATATTTATAAATAAATAGTATTTTAATAAAAAAGTTTATTTATTTTTTATAATATAATTTTTTTAAAAAAGTTTTTATATTTATAAATTAGATAAGATTATTTTATATTAAAGACTTATAAATAGATTCATTATTTTATAAGTATCATTAGTTTTTATTCTTATTAATTATTAAATTATAATAATTTAATAATTAAATATTTGTTATAAAAAATTTCTTAAATAAATGCATATATACTGTTCTATTATACTTAATAAAATAATCTTTTTAATAATAATTAAGATTTTATTACATTTAATTTTTATTTTAAAAATAAACTTAGAAAATATCAAATTCCTTTTTATTAAAATATAATATCTTAATTAAGAAAATAAGATAAGTATTATTTATAATAATATATTTTATATATTATAATATATTTTTATTTTTTTTAATAAAAATAAGCTCTTTTATTTTTAATTATATAAAAAAGATTTTTTTGAGATTACTTATGCAATAATACTATAAATTATAATGTATATTTTATTATTTTTATTTAAAACTATTATTAAATTTAAATAAGTTATGAATTAATTTTTTAAAATAAATATATAAATATGATATATTGAAATATTATATACTAAGTACTTATTTAGTACTAAAATAAATTTTTTAATATGAAATTATTTAAATAAAAATATTATAATTATAAATTATTAGTTAGTTTTTAAGAAAAACAATTTTTTATTAAAAATCTTTTCATTAATTTATTAATTATATTATATATTTGTTTTGTTTTAAACTAATTTTAAAATATAAACTAGTTTGTTTTTTAGTTTAAAAACTACTATAATTAAATAGTGACTATTTAGTTAGATTTAAATAATTAAAATTATTTATTAAATAAAATAAGAAAAAATGTTTTATTAAAAAAGAGGTTTATAATTAAAAATTTTTTTAAAAATTATAAATTTTAATGTAATTAAATATTATTTAACTATTAACATATTATCAGATAAGTAATACAAAATATTTTCTATAAAGAAAACTTATTATTTTATAATAATATAATAACCATAAGTAATAAATAATTTGCTATAAATTGAAATGACTTATTTTAAGAATAAATATTCTTATATTTTATAAATATAATTGTTTTTTATAAAAAGCTTTAATAAAAAATTCAACCAAATAAAATAATCAATAACTTATATAATTAAAATAGTAATAAAATTATTAATTTACTAAAAAATAAAATTTTAACATTATTGAATATATGTTTAATCAAATTAATTATTTTTATAAAAATATCTTTTTTATATTTTAGTCAAATTGAAATTAATTAATAATATATAGTAATAGTTAAGTTTATTTATTTGTATTTATGTAATTTTATTTAACTTTAAAATAAGGAGAAGCACTATGTCATCTCAATCGATGAGGTTTAACGCCCTTTTTGTTTTCTTCATATTGTTATTTTTATCTAGTTTTACTTATTTATTATCTAATACTAATTTATCTTTAAAAGAAAATTATCAAAAATCTGTGCAGAAAAAAGAATTAGCTCGTTTACCTAATATGAGGAAATACCAATCAGGCACTATTCGTAAGAAAGCATTTTTAAAAGCGATTATCCCGATAATTGAAAAATATAATTACAATATTATGCAAGATCGTCAGTGGTTGTTATTAAAGCGTTTCAATAAAAATTGGAACTACGATGATAAACAACGTTTAAATCATATTTGTACAAATTATAACATACAATGTAGTTCACATGTTATCTTAAATTGGAATAAGTTGCTAAATCGAGTTGATATTATTCCTATCGATTTTGTAGTTACGCAAGCAGCAATAGAATCAGGTTGGGGGACTTCTGGTTTAGCAGAGAAAAATAATAACTTATTTGGTATGAAATGTTGGCGTAAATGTATATATAATAAAGATGCAATCAAAGGTTATGTGATTTATTCATCTATTGATGCATCTATTTATGCATACTTAATGAATTTGAATACTAATAATGCTTATCAGTTATTACGTGATTCACGTGAACAACAGCGTAAAACTCAGAATTCATTAAATACTAGTATATTAATTGATAATTTAAAAAATTATTCACAGCTTGGAAGAACGTATAATCATTACTTACAACAAGTATTCTCAAGTAATAAAAAATTAATTATCCAAATTCAAAAAAATATCAAAACATATTTAATTGAAAATAGATAATTTAATAGTTACTAAAATATTAATATCAATTGTTAAAAATTAATAACAGAATTTAACTATCTTATTAATAGTCTTATATAAAATAATTCTTATTAAGATATTAATATTAATTTATAAGTTTTAATAATACAATCAAAATTTATTAAATAATAAAAAATATTTATGAAAATAGATATTTATAAAAAATAAGATAATCAGATATTTATAAACTTATATTTATTAATATACTATTAAATAGTATTTTACTATGTAAGATTTTATTAGATAAGACTATTAGTTATTATCTTTTCATATATAATATATATTAATGAATATAAATTATTCATAATTTATATAAATAACTGATTAATAAATTTTAATAAATCATATATAAAAATATACTTTTTTATAAGTAATTGCTTATTTAAGATTTTTAATCTTAAGTATTAAAATAAAATAATAAAATTAATAAAAACTGAAAATAAAACTAAATATTTTATTTTTATCATTATTTTAATAATTCATAAATTAGATTATATAAAAAATATATTAGATATTGAAATTAATAAATAAAAAAGATTTTTATAATAAATTTTATTTAAATAGTTTAGTATATGATAAATAAAATTATCTAAGTAAAATAATAGTTTATCTACAATCTTATTAATAATAATTTATTTTATTTAAAAAAGAAATTATTATATATTACTTTAATGTTTAATATTATTTTTTAATTAAATCTTCATTTAAAAAATGAGTAATTATGAAAAATAAAATAAATCAATAACTCTATTTTAACATTAAAAAACAGAATTTAATATAATATATCAATTAATATTGTAATTTTAATAAAAAATTTTTTTTTACTTATTTTATAAATTTTATTATAAATATTAAGATAAGTGTTATCTTAATTATAGGAAATTTCAATATTATATACTTTAATATCATTAAATGATATTTTTATTATTTAAAAAATTTTTAATCAAAACTTTAATAAATAATTTAAAAATAATAAATAGAATTAATCTATTTATTATAGTAATAGTTTGATAAAACTAACTTTAGTTAGTTATTAATAATTTAAATTTAAAATAAGCATAATATTTTATTAAATATAAATATTTTATCATTAATATTTACTTATAAAACTTATAATTTAAAGATAAATTTAATTAATTAAAAATCATTTTTAAAATTTTTAAATTATTTTATCAAATTGATCTTTAGGATAAAAATAACAGATATTGATTATTTTTAATTTAAATATTAAAAATATTTTTAAGATAATAAGTTTAAATAATAAAAATGTTATTTATTATTTTAATGTAAAAAGAGTATCTATAAATTAGCTTAGTTAAAATAGCTAATCAATAAAAAATATTTAAAAAAAAGATAGAGAAATCTTATCTATCATAAATACTATTTTTTATAATTATAAGCATATCAATTTTAGAAAAATCATTAAATAAACAAATATCTTTTCAGCAATTACACACATTTTTAACTGTAAATTTACTACTGTCGTTAGTAGATAATTTATAATTATAAAATATTGTATATTTGATATAATTAATTAAAGTTTTATTAAAATAGATAAAAATATAAAATATTATCAATAATTATTATTAAATAAAATAATAAAATGATAATGGTAATTTAAATGAAAAAAGAAATTTTCATAAAAAAATCTTGTTATATATTTTATAATTATTTAATTTTAATTTACGAAATAATTTTTAGTTTTTACTAAATAATTAAGATTTCAAATTTAAAAGATTATTCATCATAGTTTTTTAAAAAGTATTATTTTATCATGTAGTAAAATAAAAAATATTTTTAAAAAAATAAAAGATATTATCTACTTTAGAATAAATTAAATATTAAGAATATTAATAATAATATTATTATTAATATTCTTACTTTAGAATAAGATAACTTATATGATAAAAATATCATAAAAGTATTCTTTCAAACAAAGAAAATATACAAAATAAGTAATGTGCGCTTAATATCACAAAGAAAAGAGATACTATGACTTATAGTAGATAAATCATGTACAATTAGTACTTATATTTACTCTAAATACTTAGAATTTCTAAATATAAAGATAAGTAATTAACTATTTATCTCTGACTAGAATTTCTATTAGAGCAAAGATTTATTAACAAATAGAATCAACAAAAACTTATATTATTTGCCGTAATTTGGTAATATTAAATATATTTTAATTATACTAATATGTAACATTTACGGAAATGTTATAGAAAATAACGGTAAATTATAGAAACTGATATCGTAAAAATCAGCAAAGCAAATTAATTTATGATTATCTTTTACTGTTATTTAGAATCATAGATTCTATATACTTATATTATTGTAAAATTTTAAAAATATAATAAAATTAAATATTATTCTTAAATATTAAAATAAAAAATGCTAATCATTTAAAAAATTATTTTTAAAAAAAAAAATAAAAATAAAATATATTATTTAATATAATAAATAGTTAGATATTGAATTTAATAAATTAAATATAATAGTATTTTTTACTTAATAAATTTAAACTAAATTTATTTGAAAATTAATTAAATATAAACGACTAAAACATAAATAAAAAATTTATACTATACGTAATATTAACAAATACAAATTATTTAATTAATTATGTTTTATGTCTATAAATTAATTTTAAAAATTAATTTAAATTTAAACGTCATCATTTTAATATTTAAAATTCTTAATCTTTATTTTATCGTTAATAATTTTATGTATAACAAACAATTTCTCTTTATATCTATATATTGTTCATTATCTTATTTACATAAAATGAATCAATATCTATATATAATTCTAATATTTTTATATTAATATTTTAATTTAAAATAAAATCATTATTTAAGTTTTAAAAATAATAGTTTTAATCAGATAATATTTTTTGATATTTAACATGTAGTTATACTTTTTTATATCGTATCATTAATCGATATTAATAAAATATTTATCTCTAGATATTGATATTTTCTTTAGTAAATAAACTTTATCATAAATTTAAAAAATATTTTTTTATCTACACTTTTTACATAAAATATTTTAATAGTATTTAACTATATATTTTAAATAAAAAATAAACTTTAATTAAAATTAATAATATATATAATAAAATATACTTATTTATTAAGATGCTTTATATCTCACTATAGCAATAGATTCTTTACTTATTTTTTTATATTATTTTATATATAACACCTTTATTATAAGTTATTTATATCTATATAATTATCATTATATAGCTTATATTATATATAAATACTTAATATTGTTAAATATATAAAATTCTAGTTTTTTACAATTAAAATATAAAATAGTAAAAATTTTAGAATATAAATTAGTAAAATTTAAATTAATTAAATCTTATAAAAATAATTTTTGAGTTTATATTATGATGTATTTCTTTATAAAAAGTTCATTTTATAAAAAATTTTTATTCAATTAAAATTATTAGTTACAATAATTATACTAATTAATAATTAAATAATAATTTATTAATAATGATTAAATTATTAAATAATAATCATGATATCTATTTTACTTTAAGTAAAGAGTCATAATTATAACAATAAAAACCTAATCACTTTTTATTTATGATTTTTTTATTTTATCAACTAAGTTTGATTATTTAAAGTAGATAGTATAACAACTTATAACTGTTTGCTTTAGTAATTTTAATTAAGTTTTTTATTTTGTTTACTATTTTTTAAATATAAAAATATTTATAATAAAATTATTTTTAAACTGATATTAATTACTATTTCTGATATGATTAAGGAATATTTATATAAAAAATTAGAGGTTATAGTTTAGTATATGTTATATTGGCGTAAAATTTATTATAATTTATTAAATTTACCAATTAAATTTCTGGTTAAAAGTAAAATTATACCAGTAAATCCAATTAAAGAATTACGTCTTGATATAACTCGTCCTTTTTTGTATGTATTACCTTATCATTCTAAAATAGATTTATTAATGTTACGTCATAAATGTTGTTCTATTGGCTTACCTGATTTATTAGATCAGATTGAAATAAACGAAATTAAATTACCTATCTATGTTTTTGTCGATGACGGCCCACGCATATTCCACTATTATTCGCTAAATCAACGTAAAGATTCGATTAAAATATTTACTACTTATCTTGATCTTCATCGCCATAATCCTGAATTAAACATTCAAGTGTTACCTGTATCAGTAGTTTTTGGTCAAGCTCTCGGTATAAAAGGGCATGAGAAAATTCCCAATTTACGTTTACTTAATGGTCTTCAAAAATTTTTTGCTATTATTTGGTTAGGTCGTAATAGTTTTATTCGCTTTTCTCCTATTATTTCTTTACGTAAAGTATCTGACGAATATGGTAATGATGAAATTATCGCTAATAAACTTCTTCGAGTAGCTAGAATTCATTATTCACGGCAACGATTAGCCAATTTTGGTCCAAAACTTCCTATAAAGAATAATTTATTTAATAAATTATTAACTTCAAAAGCAATTGAAAAAGCAGTTGAAGACGAATCTAAAGTAAAAAAGATCTCACTTGATAAAGCAAAAAAAAATGCAATTATTATTATGGAAGAAATTGTTGCTAATTTTTCTTATAGAGCGATTAACATTGCTGATTATATACTTAGTTGGACATGGAATAAACTATATAAAGGAATTAATGTTCAATATGCTGAACGAGTTCGGAAATTATCTGAAGATGGCCATGAGATTGTCTATATTCCATCTCATCGTAGTCATATGGATTATTTATTACTTTCTTATGTACTTTATCATCAAGGTTTAGTTCCACCACATATAGCCGCAGGTATCAATCTTAATTTCTGGCCTGCTGGCCAAATTTTCCGTCACTTAGGTGCTTTTTTTATTCGTCGCTCTTTTAAAGGAAATAAACTTTATTCAACAATATTTCGTGAATATTTCAGTGAATTATTTGCACATGGTTATTCAATTGAATATTTTATTGAAGGAGGGCGTTCACGGACTGGCCGATTACTAAAACCAAAAACAGGCACATTATTGATGACATTACAAGCAATGTTACGATGTGATTCACGTCAAATCACTATCGTTCCTATTTATATAGGTTATGAACATGTAATAGAAGTTGCTACTTATGCAAAAGAATTAAAAGGTGCAGCGAAAGAAAAAGAAGGATTATTTTCAATGTTAAAAGGTTTATGTAAATTACGTAAGTTAGGACAAGCTTATGTCAACTTTGGACAACCAATTTCACTAACACAATATTTAAATAAATATATTCCAGAATGGCGCCAATCCATTAATTCTATTGAGTCACAACGTCCAATATGGTTAAACTCAATTGTAACTCAATTAGCTCATAAGATTATGGTTAAAATTAATAACACCGCTACTATTAATGCTGTAAACTTATATTCTACAGTCTTATTATCTTCGAATCAACGCGCATTAACCAAAAAACAACTAATTGAGCAGATAGAATGCTATCTTCAAATATTAAGAAACGTTCCTTATAGCAAGGATAGCACAATACCAAATAAAACCGCTGAACAACTGTTTGAAGAAGCATTAGAATTAGATAAATTTGAAATGAAGCATGATAGTATGGGTGATGATATTATTATGTTATCAAATGAAAATGCAGTATTAATGACTTATTATCGAAATAATATTATTCATTTATTAGTTTTACCTTCTTTGATAATTAACGTTATATTGCATAATATAAGTCTTCAACGTAATGATATTGCTTATCAAGTTACACTTATCTATCCATTCCTAAAAGCAGAACTTTTTATGAAATATAGTATAAAAGAATTACCTGAATATATAGATATTTTATTGAATGAATTAGTTCGTCAACAATTAATATTATTAACAGAAAATGATTTTATAAAAATTAATCCAGAGCGTATTTTTTCTATTCAACTTTTAGCTAACTGTATTAAAGAAACTATACAGCGTTATGCTATTATACTTTCATTACTAAATTCAATATCTAAAATTAGCAGAGGAATATTAGAAAAAGAAAGTCGTATTTTAGCTCAGCGTTTGTTTATGTTACATGGTATTAACACACTTGAATCATTTGATAAAACAGTTTTTTCCACACTAGTAAATACATTAAAAGAGGAAAATTATATTAATAGAGAAGGAGATTTGATTATTATTATTAATATACAATTACTTTATCGAATTATTGGTAAATTAATATCTCCTAAAGTTTCTTTAACAATTAAAAATATTAAACGCATTAATTATGAATAGTTTTAATATAAGCATATTCTTATTAACTTATTTTATACTTATTATATATTGATATAAATATGAAAATTTTTTATTTAGGCAATATTTCAATATATATCGTTTTAGATTATATTTTATTAAAAATAATTTAGTAGTATACCAATAAATAAAGATAATCCTACATAATTATTATTCATGAATGCTTTAAAGCATAATTCTGGTTGACGATTTTTAATTAGTCTCTGTTGTTTAATAAATAAACATAACATTAATATCAAACTAATAAAATAAGGAATACTGAAATTTAAATAACATCCCATATAAAATAACATAAATATTATAATTATTTGTAAAATACCAATAATAAGTTTATCAAAATGAGAAAAAATAATTGCAGTTGATTTTAAGCCAATTTTTATATCATCATTACGATCAACCATAGCATACTCTGTATCATAAACAACAGACCAAATAATATTAACTAAAAATAATAACCAACCTTCAAAAGGTAATGATTTATTAACTTCTGCATATACCATTGGAATTGACCAACTAAATGCAGCACCAAGTATTATTTGTGGAAAATGACTAAATCGTTTTATAAACGGATAAATACAAGTTAATAATAACCCAATAACCGATAAAAAAATTACAATTACATTTAAATATAATACTAATAAAAAAGCAATGACGATCAATGAAAAAAATAATATCAAAGCTTCTTTTTTTGATATTTCCCTGTTTGGAAATGGACGATTTCTAGTTCTTGAAACACAACCATCAAATTTTCTATCAGCAAAATCATTAATAATACAACCTGCTCCTCGCATTAAAAAAATACCAAAACTAAAAATTAATAAAATAAAAAAATCTGGTATTCCATGGCTTGCTAACCATAATGCACAATAAGTAGGCCATATTAATAACAAAATACCTATTGGTTTATTAATACGCATTAAACTGAAATAAATACGCCATTTATTGAATTTTAAAGTCGTTTTTTCTATCAATCTATTTATCTCTTCATTATATCTATATAGATAGATAAGTTAAGTAAAATATATTTTTGTTAACATTAACAGAAGGTATGTAAAAAAAGAAATATTTAATATAATAACTTTATAATAAATATCTTACATTTATTTATCGTAATAAATGTATACTAAAATACATATAGTTATAATTATTGTTAATAAAGATATTATCTCTTTATAGTATATTAAATTAATTATTTTTAAAAACTTTATAAAGTCTAATATTATAATTTTATTTTAAATATTAAAATAAAATTTTTAATTGTCTATTCATTCTTAAAGTCAATCTTATTTAAAGATTAACTATATTATATAATAATAAGAATTATACATTGATACATTCCTGATAGTTATTTACTAAATAATGCTTAATATCATTTATAATAAAATTAAGAAGAAATTTTCTTATAATAAATTAATTTATAAAAAGTATAATTGTAATTAATAGATGATATTTCTATAAACAATAAGTTTTATTTGATAATTATTTTTTGTTATTATTAACATATTTACTATTTAATTCATATTATTTTTTTAAAAATGAATTGAAATTTATCTAAACATTAATCGTCAAATTAAATAATATTTTTATTTAATTAAAAATATTATTATTAAATTTAAATTAAGTTGTTATTTTAATAAAAATATTATAAATTTTCTTAGAAATAAATTGATTTCATTAAATATATAAATTTAATTAAAATATAATAAATTATTACTATTTGATAGATAAAATAATTAATAGATTAAGATTACTAATCTATAATAAATAATCGTTATAAATCAAATATCAATATTTATATACATTTTATGTATCAGTATAAAATTAAACAATCTATTGTTTATTAGTTAATATAAATATTATAATATTTTATATCTAAGTTTTATAGATCATTTATCTAAGAACTATTTAGATTAAAAGTGATATTATTGATTACTTTTGAACAATAGTTTTTATAATCAAAAAAATATTATTAATTCTAATTTCTTAGAATATAATATAATAAACTATTTTTACTATTTGAAATAATAATAAATTATTTAAATAATCTTATAAAATTTGGTAACTATATTAATATATATAACTTACATAATATTATATATAATTAATACTGATAAAATTATGATTTTTGTTATATTTATTTTATAAATAATTGTTTTTATGAATATATAAAAAATATAGAAAACAGTTATATTTTTATTCTATTTATTTTTTATAAATATACTCTATTTATAGAAATTTTATTTCTATCTATTTTACAAATTAAGAAATTTATAAGATATATTATTAATTTATTGATTTTTTAAAGTAATAGATTGATATTTAATTTTTTAAAATATATAAAAGTTAAAAATATTTATTAAGAATTTTTAAAAAAAATAACTATATCTTTAGTATATAATAATCCTTGTTTTAATTTATATAGTATATTTCTATTAATTTTAGATAGATTGTCTTTAAAAAAAATAAATAGGAAATATTTTTGGATTTATTATTAATTACGTTTACATTAATCTTTCTTTATTATATAGAGAATTTAAATATTTTTTAATATGTTTATTTTATGATACGTTATATTTTATAATTATATCATCTTTTATTTTATTTTTAGTTTATAAATTTTGATTTTTATAGAATTTATGTTTTTATTTGTTAATAAATTAAAGACAATCAAGATGGCATATCATAAATTATTATGAAAATATAAGATAAAATATATAATACGAACTAAAAATAAATATCAGATACTATAAATATCTCAATATTTTCGTATATAATTTTTGTCGCTAAATAATTTTTCTAAATATTTATTATAAATAAAATTCTTCTTTGTTTTATATAAGAAAATTATATACTTTTATTATTATAATATGCATATGAAATAAATTTTAGTTTTAATATTATTTTTTTTGTTTTTATATATTATTGAAAATTTAATTTGATATATTAACTATATGATAAATTAAACTAATAATAAAATATTTAAATCGATATATTTTTTATAATATGAATTAATATATTTTAATTTTATTTATTATTTTTTAATACTTTTAAAGTATATTATTTACTAAAATAATTTCTAATTTAGATATATTTAATTTTATTATTATCATTTAGTTTGGATTTTTTATTAAAACTCTTTAATTAAAAAAATTTTTATTTAAAAAATAAAACTATTCTTTATTATATAATCAAGTGATTTTTTTATTCTTCAAGATTATATATTTAAGAGTTTATTAATATTTTATAAAAAAATATAAATTATTTTATTAATTATTAAATATTATTTAATAATTTATAGATAAATTATATAATAAAACTTCATTTTAATTTGTTTTTATTTTTTAAAATTATTTCTGATAAAATAATTTAATTTTTATTAACGATTCTTTATTTTATAAGGTAAATCTATTAAATTATTTATGATCCAGTCAGCATATTGTTTATCATTCTCAGTAATAAATTTTCCTGAAGTAACTAATACATTAGTTCCAATATGTGCTGCTCTACCAGCTTGAATGTCAGAAATTTTATCTCCAACCATATAAGAGGCTTTCATATTGATATTAAGTTGTTTTTGGGCTTTAAGTAACATATTAGCTTTTGGTTTGCGACAACTACATATTTTTTTATATTTTTGTTCAATTGCATAAGGATGATGCGGACAATAATAAATACCATCAAGTTTAATGCCATAGTCAATTAAAGAAAAATACATCCAATTAGTTAATTTAAGAAATTGCTTTTCTGTAAATAAACCTATTCCAATACCTGATTGATTTGTAATAAGAATTAAAGCATAACCCATTTTTTTTAATTCAAGCATTGCTTCAATTGTACCTTTAATAAACTTAAAATTATCTATTTCATAAACATAACCATTATCGCAGTTAATGGTACCATCTCGATCGAAGAATATTGCTGGAATGCTTTGATTAACCATATTACTCCATTAAATTCAATTTTGTGCATTACATGAAAATGATTAAATAAGAATATTATCAATATTTATATTTTTATTAATTTATATTATAGATATACTTAATATTTATATTAAGTATGGTTGATTTTTACAACTTTATTTTTATTAGTTAGTAAATTATTATGATTATAGATATTTCTATAATTAATTGATTTTACTAATTAATAAATACAATTAATAGTATTAAAATACTATTAATTTATTTTTCATAAAAAATGAATTTATTTAATTATTTATTAAATTCCAAAAAGGTATGTAAAAAGTATGTTAATTCAATACTATTAATTTTCTTAAAATTTAAATATTTCACTAATGTAAAATATTTTTAAATATAATAATTAACTATTATTTTTTAAAAGAATTAATTTTTATATATTATATTAATATGAATGATTTTTTTGAATTTTAATTTATTTTTTTTATAAAATTTATTTGATATTATTCTTTTTATATAATTTAATAAAAGTGAAATATAAGACAATTTAATGTATAACAAATTTATTAAAGTTTAGTTAATATTTAGATAATAAAAGATATTTAGTATAAAGTTATTTAAGGAAAATATTCATAAATATTAGGTGGATATTCTATTGTTTTAAAAAAATTATCAAAAAATATTTTTATACAATAAAATTATATTAGATTAATATATGTTTTATTTTTTTTAATTATTAAAATATTAACTTATAATTAAATCTAATTATCTTACTTATTATTTAGAAAAAAATTCTAAAGCATATCTATGTTAAAATTATAATTACTAGTAAAATGTTTAATTAAATTATTATACTAAATATATTCATTTAATGGAATATTATTAAATTTCATAATTCTATTGTATAAAAATTTTATAATTAATTTTAATATTAATTATTATTAAAGTTATAAAACTTATTTTAAAAAAATCTTTTAATAAAATTATTTTAATTATTAAAATTAAAACTTATCTGCAAGATAATTTACTCTGCATACCACATTAACTATAATTATTTTTGAATATTTAATATTAAAATCAATATATCAATTATTTATTAATTAATAGTTAATTAACTAAATATAAGTTATATTTATTTTTAAATATTGGATAAATTTATAATTTCTATTAAGGCGTTAAAATAAATTATTTTTTAAAGAAATACTATATTAAAGTCATGATCTTAAATTAAATATAAAAGGTAATTATTTAATCAAATGTTATACTTACCTATATTAAAATACATTTATTATTTATTTTTTCTATTATGGATTTTCTAATCTTTATTATAAAAATAATCTTAATTATAATTTAGATACTTTATCTTGATATACATTAATAGATATAAATTTGAAAAAATTTTATATAAAAATATAAAATTTCAATATTTCTATATATTTTCCAGTTATTCATTTCTAATTTTATTATTTTTTGTTTTTTGAATAATTAAATTATTATATAATTTTGTTTATTGATATCATAATAATTTGATCATTTAATTTTGTATTGGAAATGATATCTCTTTTATCATTAATATGATTTGAATCATACATTATATAATAAATTGTTTAATTTAAACTCTTTGTTAAGTTTGAATAAAATATTATAAATCATTTTTTTAAAGTATTATTATTTAAATTATTATATTTCTAAATCAATAAAGCAATAATTACTTTAATTATCTTAGTAAGTTAGTATTACTTTCTAATTTAAAGTATTTAAATTATACTTAATGAATTATATTATGTTGATATACAATAAGATTTTTATAAATATAACATATATATTATGGAAAATTATCTTAATTTAACTAATTATTTTAATTTTCATTATTGATTTTTATAATTAAGTAATAAAAATATAAATAGAATTTTACTTAAAGAAATATAAAACTTAGTTTAAATTTTTATAAATATAAAAATTAATATTGTTATTTATCATTATTAATTATATTAATTATTATTAATTTTTATAAAAAATAAAAAAAACTTATTTATATATGTAAGGAATGATATAATTATAAAAATACTTAATAATATTTTTATTTCATAAAACTTATTAAAATATATTTTTTTTATTTTGAATTAGTTATCTCTAATTATTTATATTATTAAATAAATTCTTTGATAAAATAGATATACCTCTTAATATGTTTTAGAATAAATATTATTTTAATAATAAATTAAAAATCAAAATCACAAACTTTATCTTTTATAAAGATATTTACTAATTCTATTATATTATTGTTTATTTTAAAAATAAATTTATTAGGTAATTAACTGATATCAATTTAATTACTATTCTTAATAATCTTATCAATTTAGAATTTTTTGATATTATCTAATAAAGATAGTATCTTAATTAAGATGAATAATAATTATTCAAATTACTTATATTAGCTGTTATTTAAAATAATAAAAAATTAACGTTTATTAAACTCTTTATATTATAATAAAATTCTATACTATTTAAATCAAAAAGATTACGCTACATTAGCATTAATAGATTTTAAATAGTATGTATTGAATTTAGATTAATATCTATAAAATTGTAAGAAATAAATTATTGTTAAAAAAGAAAAATTTATCTTATATAGATTTAATTTAAGAAATGTACAGATAATAATAAAAAATATAAAAATTTTTTAAAGATTATTAAAATGAATATATAATTGAAATAATTAAAATTTTTAATCATAAAAATATCATATTTAAATTTTTTTTATTAAAGAAATATTTTTATTCCACTTATAACTAAAAATAATTTTTAATTACATTTAATTTCTTTAATAATGAAATTAAATGTAATTATTATTTTATTATTTATATACTTTATTTTTTTGAATGATAATTTATTTTTAATTGAAACAATATAAAAAATATTCTATTAATAATTTTTTTAAAAAATAGTTTAATATATATAGTAAATATGATAAATAGGTTTATTATATAAAATTTATATTATTACTATTTTCTAACTAATTTAAATAAATTAATTATAAAAATAATTATTTACTATATATATTTATTTACTATATATAAAATGTACTAATATTATTTTTAGTTATAATAACTAAGTTATTAAAATTTATTATTTTAATAAACCATCTAATAAAAAATTTATAAAGATAATTTTAAAATATTATTTTATGTTTTAATACTAAAAATAATCGTCTTAGTTAGTTTTTTTATATTATATCTTTATTTAATAACTATTATTTATTTAAATAAAATTTAAAAATTAATTAATATGAATAATAAGTTAAATTTAATATTATATAAATATTAAATAAGTTATCTTATTTTCTATTTGTTAATAAAAAATCCATATTTTAATAAATTATATGAAAATAGTTTCACGATTTAACAACGATGAAGATGTGTTACTTTTAAATTAAATAAAAATTAGTTTTTATTTTTTTTAAAAAAATAAGTTATCTTTTTTAAGATTAATAAATCAGTTAATAAACTAAATAATAGTTTTAGCTAAATGATTATCTAATTAAAATTAATTAATTATTAATGGAAACTAATAATGCGTACAAGTCAATATCTTCTATCTACTTTAAAAGAGACTTCATCAGATACAGAAGTTATGAGTCACAAGCTAATGCTTCGCGCTGGAATAATTCGTAAACTTGCTTCAGGACTATATTATTGGTTACCAACAGGATTTCGAATATTACAAAAAATTGAGAAGATTATTCGTGAAGAAATGAATCGAATTGGTGCAGTTGAAATTTCTATGCCAATAGTTCAACCAGTAAATTTATGGCAAAAAAATGGACGATATAAGCAATATGGTAAAGAATTACTTTGTTTTGTTGATCGAAATAAGCAAAATTTTATATTTGGGCCTACTCATGAAGAAGTAATTACTAATTTGATTCGTAATGAAGTAACTTCCTATAAACAACTCCCGTTAAATCTTTATCAAATACAAACAAAATTTCGCGATGAAGTTAGACCGCGTTTTGGAGTTATACGTTCTCGTGAATTTATTATGAAAGATGCTTATTCTTTTCATGCCAATAAATATTCTTTAGAGAAAACTTATAATATAATGTATTCAGTATATAGTATAATTTTTAAGCGTATTGGTTTTAATTTCAAAGTTGTAAAAGCAAATTCGGCATCAATTGGTGGTAATGTTTCGCATGAATTTCATGTATTAGTTGATAACGGTGAAGATAATATTGTTTTTTCTACCGATTCGGATTATGCAGTTAATATTGAACTAGCAGAAGCTATTTGTATTATGAAAAAACCTGCTATACCAACTGAAAATATTCGCCTTATTGATACCTCTGATGTAAAAACTATTTTAGATCTCGTTAATAAACACAATTTATCAATTGAGAAAACAGTTAAAACTTTAATTGTAAATGCATCAAAAGAAAGCGGTCATCAGTTTATCGCTTTGTTGATTCGTGGTGATCATGAATTAAATGAGGTTAAAGCAAAAAAACATCCTTTAGTTGGTAATCCATTAAGATTTGCAACAAAAACAGAAATACGTGAGATTTTAAAAATTAGTCCAGATTCATTGGGTCCAATTAATTTACCAATACCTATTATTATCGATAGAAGTGTTTCTGTTATAAGCGATTTTAGTGCAGGAGCTAATATAGATCACAAACATTATTTTGGTATCAATTGGCATAGAGATCTACCTTTGCCTTATATTTATGATTTACGTAATGTAGTTGAAGGCGATCCTAGTCCAGATGGTAAAGGAACATTGCAGATTAAACGAGGAATAGAAATTGGTCATATTTTTCAACTAGGAACTAAATATTCTGAAGCAATAAAAGCTTATGTTCAAAATGAAGATGGTCATAATCAAACTATATTGATGGGATGTTATGGTATTGGTATTACTCGAATTATTGCAGCAATTATTGAACAAAATCATGATGATAATGGAATTATTTGGCCAGATATTATTGCACCTTTTCAAGTTGTTATTTTACCAATAAATATGTATAAATCATATCGTGTTAAAGAAATTGCTGAAAAACTTTACTATGATTTACAAGAGAATAGTATTGATGTGATTTTTGATGATCGAAAAGAAAGGCCAGGTGTTATGTTTGCTGATATGGAACTTATTGGAATACCTCATATAATCCTAATTAGTGATCGTAATTTAAATAATAATAAAGTTGAATATAAACATAGAAAAGATAATGAAAAATTATTTATTAATATTAATGAAATTATTAATTTTTTGAAAAAAAAACTTAATTAATTATCTAATACTAACTTTGATTATAAAATAAATAATTTTATTAATATGATTTATTTATCGTAATATATAATATAAATTATTTTCTGTTTATTTATTTTTTTATTAAATGATCTATATTTGGTTTAATTATTAATATTATATAAAAATAAATAATTATTTACATAAAATAATTATTTGATAAATTTACTATTTATCTTAAAAAATTTTTTATATCTAACATAATTTATTCAATAAATTATATTAGATATTAATTATCTATATTATTTATCTTTATAAATATAAAGATATTTATCTTAAAAACTTAAAAAAAGTATTACATTAATTTTTAATTATATTTTAATGTTTTCGACTTTTTATCTCAAAAAAAAATCAAAAAAAAAGATTTATTCATTAATAATATTCTCTGATTTTTACAAAAAAATTATTTATTTAAAATTTAAACATTATTAAATTTCACTAGTTTAATTATATAAATTGAATTGTTGAAAAATTATATTAGTTTTATTTTTAATTTTAAAATACTATCTTTTTAAAATATTAAATTCTTATGATAATAAATATTTAAGAGTAATAAATTGTTATCAACTTTAAAAACCCTAATTAAATTATATTTTAATATACTTTTATGATAAGTCTTAATTAACTTTAATAATTATCGCAACTTATAGTTTTTTACTAACGATAATCTTTAGTTTACTATAAAACTAGATCATTTAAGAATTTTTAAAATAAAATAATTTATTATTATAAGAAAAAGTTAAAAAACAAGTAAAATATTAATCTTTTTAATAAATAATTTATTATTATTAATTTATATTCTTAATTTTTAGTTATTTAAAAATTAAGAATATCGTTATTAATAGATTTTTATTATGAAAATTATTATTATATATTTAAATATAAGTATAAAAATACTAACTTTATATAGTAAATAACTTATTTATTTTTTATCCATTTTATTTTTAATTCAAACTGTCCTGGAATAGATCTTCCAGATTCAGTAATAAATACACCAACAGCTGTAATAAGTTCATCGTTATAATAAATTAAAGGTGTTCTTTTTCTTAACCAAGGTGCAACACCTAATTCTTGCCAAAGCTTCTTACTTTGTCTAGAATGTTGGCGATTAAGGATTTTAATATTTCCTTTTAATCCAAACCTGATTGTAACTTTTTCATTTGGTAAAGGTGCCCTAAAGCTTTTACCATTATCTGTAATCACTAAGATACCTAAATTATCTGGCAATTTAATTTGTTCAGGTAGTTTCCAAAGCAAACAAGTTTTACTAATATCATTAAATTTTGGTATCAACCAGAGCTGATGTTTAAATCGTCGAATAACATTACCACTAACTAACATAAATTTTGGATTTGCATCCTGCCTTGCATAAATTACATCTTTCCAAATTTGTTTTAATTGAATACGAGAAGGCATTAAAATTCGATGTAAACTTAACCAACGTCTTAATATTACATTACGTTTTATTTTAGAATAACTCATTAAAGGATTAAGTTGTAAAGATCCTTCTGTTGTTATTAATTTAGATAAACAATCTTTCAATAACTCAGTTAATAAGACTTCTTGTTCTGCACATAAACTAGCACTTCTAGATACTGCTTGTAAAAAATATGGCCACCGTTGATTTAAATGTGGTATTACAGTTAAACGTAAAAAATTACGATCATAGCGTTGATCTAAGTTACTTTCATCCTCCACCCAAGAAAGATTTTTTTTTTAGCATAAAAAAAAAGTTGTTGACGAGTAAATAATAATAATGGTCTAATTAAATATGTATTAAAAAATGAAATAGAAATCGGCATTGAAGATAAACCCATTGGTCCACTACCACGTTTTAATGCTAATAAAAAAGTTTCTGTTTGATCATTTAAATGATGTGCGGTAACAATAACTTCTTCTGGTAACAATATTTTATTAAACGCTTTATATCGCGCATTACGCGCTGCTGCTTCTAAACAATTTTTAGTTTTATCAATATGAATATTCTGTAAATAAAACTCTACATGTAAATCTAAACAAATTTTTTGACAATGAATTGCCCATTTATTAGCTGAATTATTTAGCCCATGATGAATATAAACTGCACGTATATTAAGGTTTTGAACAGTTGTTTGCCGTAATATCACTAAGGAATGTAATAAAACTGTTGAATCTAACCCACCACTAAAAGCTATCAATATTCGACGTTTAGAACCTATACTTTTTATAATTTGCGTTAGTAATTCTGATTCATCAAGATTCATAATTATTCTTGCTATCCATACAAAGAGATTAATTATTTTCTTTGTTTTATATGTACTATATAGATTATTATTAATATAATTTAAATTTAATAAAATAAATTTACTTTTAAAATTAAAAAATAATTATTTATAATATTTAATTTTATTTTAATACAATTAAGTTATATATCAACAAGATATTTATCTATTATTTACTATTATAAATTTAGCAATAACCATATTTCATTAAGCGTTGATAACGACGGTTTATTAATTCTTTTGTGTTAAATAAATCAAGATCATTTAAATCACTTAAAATACATTTATTAAGATTATAAGCGATTTGGTCGTAATTACGATGTGCTCCACCCAACGGCTCTATGATAATATTATCTATTAAATTAAGTGATTTTAAACGAGAAGCAGTGATCCACATCGCTTCAGCAGCTAATGGTGCTTTATCTATACTTTTCCAAAGGATAGAAGCACAACCTTCAGGTGAAATAACAGAATAAGTGCTATACTGTAACATGTTAACTTTATCTCCGATACCAATAGCCAACGCTCCTCCAGAACCACCTTCACCAATTACCGTGCATATGATAGGAACAGAAAGATGAGACATTTCACATAAATTACGAGCAATTGCTTCAGATTGACCACGTTCCTCAGCTCCAACACCAGGATATGCTCCTGGTGTATCAATAAATGTAATAATTGGTAACTTAAAACGTTCAGATATTTTCATCAATCGCAAGGCTTTGCGATATCCTTCTGGTGCTGGCATACCAAAATTACGACGAATTTTTTCTTTTATTTCACGTCCTTTCTGATGTCCAATAATCATTACTGGTCTTCCATTAAATCGAGCTAACCCTCCTATAATGGCTTTATCATCAGCATAAATACGATCACCAGCTAGTTCTTGAAAATTAGTAAATATACGCTTAATATAATCTAGTGTATAAGGACGCATAGGATGACGAGCAAGTTGTGCTATTTGCCAAGCATTTAAGTTAGAAAAAATTTTTCTTGTTAACTCTAAACTCTTTTCACGAAGCTTATATATTTCTTCATCCAGATTAACATCTAACTTTATATCTTGACGATTTACTGTCGTTAATGAGTCTATTTTTGCCTCTAACTCCGCAATCGGTTGTTCAAAATTTAGAAAATTAAGGCTCATAATATTCCTATTTAATTAGAATTCTAATTCTATTAACTTATTACCTAGTAAAGTTCGCAGATCAGTCAGAAGATTATCTGTAATGGTAACTCGCCAAGTGATACCTAGTTTTAATTTTGTGATAGAATCTTTATTTTTATAGTAAAGATGAATAGGTATCGTTCCAGAACGATAAGGCTTTAATGTGTTACGAATACGATTTAATAATGGATAATTTATTTGTTTATCTGTTAATGAAATAGCGATGCCTTTGACATATTTTTCACGAGCTTTATTAAGATTCATCAACTCACGAACAGAAATTTTATTACGACCATTAAAATTATCAAAGCTAACATGACCTCTTGCAATTAATATTTTATCTTTCTCTAGTAAATATTGATATTTTTCTAAAATATCAGTGAATAATATTATATTCAAACGTCCAGAACGATCATCTAAAGTACATATGCCTATTTTATTTCCACGCTTAGTTGTCGTTATCTTAACTGTCAACACTAAACCAGCTACTGTTAACATTCGTCCATAATGTGTTTTATTTATATCATTTAATCTTAATCCATTGGTATAATGCTTAATTTCAGATAAATAACCAGTAATAGGATGACCAGTTAAATAAAGACCTAGTGTTTCACGCTCTCCTTCTAATATAAGATGTTCAGGCCAATTAATTGCACTAGCATAAAATCTCTCAACCTCTTTAGGTTCTATAACTAATACTCCAAACATATCAGTTTGTCCAGCAGCTTCTGCTTTAGCATGTTGATCAGCTGCTTTTAATGCATCTTTTAATGAAGATATCAATGCAGCACGATGAGGACCTAGATGATCAAAAGCACCTGAAATAATTAATTTTTCTACTACTCGTCGATTAAGTTTTTTAATATCTACTCGTGAGCAAAGATCAAAAATTTCTTTAAAATAACCACCTTTTTGCCTAGATTTCATGATAGCTTCTATAGGACTTTCACCAACACCTTTAATTGCTCCAATACCATAAACAATCTCACCTCTTTCATTAACATGAAAATTATATAATCCACTATTTATATCAGGTGGTAATACTTTTAAACCAATACGCCAACATTCATCAACTAAACTAACTATTTTATCAATATTATCCATATCTGCTGTCATAACTGCTGCCATAAATTCGGCTGGATAATGAGTTTTTAACCAGAGTGTTTTATAAGAAACTAATGCGTAAGCAGCAGAATGTGATTTATTAAATCCGTAACCGGCGAACTTCTCAACTAAATCAAAAATTTTCATACCTAGTTCAACATTAATACCATTTTTAATCGTTCCGATTTTAAAAATTGAACGTTGTTCTACCATTTCTTCAAGCTTTTTTTTACTCATTGCTTGCCTAAGAATATCTGCTTCACCTAAGGTATAACCAGCTAGCACTTGAGCAATTTGCATAACTTGTTCCTGATAAAGAATTATCCCATATGTAGATTTTAAAACAGGTTGTAATAATTCATGTTGCCATTCAAAATCAGGATAAGAAATAGCTTCTCGTCCGTGTTTACGATTAATAAAATTATCTACCATACCTGATTGTAAAGGTCCTGGGCGGAAAAGTGCAATTAAAGCAATTATATCTTCAAAACAATCAGGTCGTAATCGTTTAATTAAATCTTTCATACCAAAAGATTCTAGTTGAAATACTGCTGTTGTTTCTGCGCGTTGTAATAATTCAAAACATTTTTTGTCATCAAAATGAATATGATTAATATCTATTGGTGATAAATTTTGCTTCATTCGACGATGATTAATCATATCTAGAGCTAAACTAATAATTGTCAGAGTTCTAAGACCAAGAAAATCAAATTTTACCAGGCCTACATATTCAACATCATTTTTATCAAATTGTGTAAGAGGATTTTTACCTTCAGAATCGCAATAGAGTGGTACGAAATCTGTTATTTTTGTTGGCGCTATCACAACGCCGCCAGCATGTTTACCTACATTCCGAGTTACACCTTCAAGTTTATGTGCCATATCTATTAATGATCTAACTTCTTCATCAGCATCATAAATTTCTTGTAATTGTGGTTCTAAAATGAATGCTTTTTCAAGAGTTATTCCTGGATCTAATGGAACTAATTTCGAAATACGATCAGCAAATCTATATGGATGACCTAGTACGCGACCAACATCTCGAATAACCGCTTTTGCAGTCATTGTACCAAAAGTAATAATTTGTGAAACTGCTTCACGACCATACATGTTCGTAACATGTTCAATGACTTGATCACGTTTTTCCATACAAAAATCAACATCAAAGTCAGGCATGGATATACGTTCAGGATTAAGAAAACGTTCAAATAGAAGATCGAATTCAAGAGGATCCAAATCAGTAATTTTTAATGCATAAGCGACTAATGAACCAGCACCAGAACCCCTTCCAGGACCAACTAAAATAGAATTATCTTTTGACCATTGAATAAACTCCATTACGATTAAAAAATAACCAGGAAATCCCATTTGATTAATCACTCGTAACTCACTATCTAAACGTTTATCATATTTGATCCGTCGATAATTTCTCTTTTTTTCATCTGTATAAAGTAATTTTAATCGTTCTTCTAATCCATCTTTGGCGTATTTAATAAGTAAATCTTCTATTTTAATATTCCCTGTTGGAAATTTTGGTAAAAAATATTTACCTAAATGTATAATTACATTACAACGTTTAGCAATTTCAACGCTATTTTTGAGTGCTTCAGGAATATCTGAAAATAATTCAACCATCTCCTGTTCACTTCGTAGATATTGTTGAGGAGTATAATTTTTAGGTCTTTTGGGATCAGTGAGTGTAAAACTATCATGTATAGCTACACGTATTTCATGAGCAGCAAAATCATTACTATTTATAAAACGGACATTATTCGTAGCAACAACAGGAAGATTTTTTTTAATTGCTAATTGAATTGCTGCTTGTAAATATCTTTCTTCATCTGAAGATTCTGTCCAAATTCTAACAAATTCCAAATAATAATTGTTATAAAAATAAGTTTGATAAAAATCTAAACATTTTTCAACTAGTTGCTGATTACCTCGTAATAGAAGTTTACCAATATCTCCCATGGATCCACCAGAGAGTAATAGAAGTCCTTCTTTATGGGTTATTAGCCATTCTTGTTTAATTGATGGCCCTATTGTAGTATATCCTTTTTGATATGCTGCCGAGATGAGTAATATTAAATTATGATAACCTTTATTATCTTTAGCTAGGATTGTTATGTGAGCTATTTCATCACCGAGTAATTTATTTTCTAGATAAAAATCTACACCAATAATTGGTTTAATACCAGCTGAATGAGCAGCACTATAAAATTTCACTAAACCATAAAGATTAGTAAAATCAGTTATAGCTAATGCTGGCATACCTAATTCTACAACTCTGTTAACGAGTTGATTAATTTTTGATAACCCATCTATAATGGAATAATCACTATGTACACGTAAGTGTATAAAACGTGGTTCTGCCATTTTTAGTTGTACTCTTTAACTTAGTATTTAATAAACCAAGCGTAAAAATTTTTTGATAAAATTATGTTATATTATTTCTTTGATTAAGTTTTATAAATGAAATGAAGTAATAATAATATTATATTTGATTAATATCAAATCTTTAGTTAGATTTAACCAACTAAGTATCGTGTTCATATAGTTTAGTAGATAATTATCGCTAATATTGATGATGATTAATATTTTTTTACATATTAATTATAATTATTAATAATCAAATAAAATATTATAAAAAATAAGAGTTATTATTATTTACAAAAAAAAATATAAAACAAAATTATATTTTTTACACTTGTTATTTGCTTATTTTTTTAAAAACAGACAAACAAAAATATTAATTTTATCTATTTTAAACTATATATTTTAACATTTTATTATAACATATTTATTTCTTTTTTGTACATCAATATTAAATTTATTACATTATTTTTCTTTTATTTTTAAATTTAAACTTAAGTTTATTATTTTATATTTGACACATAAGATAATAGTTTCTTAATATTGCTATATAACAACTAAATATCTTCGATC
This sequence comes from Arsenophonus sp., assembly GCA_052401645.1. Lineage (GTDB taxonomy): Bacteria > Pseudomonadota > Gammaproteobacteria > Enterobacterales > Enterobacteriaceae > Arsenophonus. The sequence goes on along the minus strand of CP198939.1, from coordinate 1,674,083 downwards.
ACTTTTTATCAACATTAATAATAAATTTAATTTAGAGATAAATAAGATTATTTATTTTTTACTTAGCTCTAAGATAGCTTCTGCTACTTGTTGATCAGCATGGCAACGAATACTTTCATGTAGTTTTAAAAAATTTTGTTTTAGTTCCTTAACCATCTTTTTATCATTTAATAAAAACTTAAGTGATCTAGCTAATTTTTCAGGTTGGCAATCGTGTTGAATAAATTCTTTAACTAATTCTTTACCTGCCAATAGGTTTGGTAATGAAATAAAAGGGACTTTAATTAAACGTTTAACTAACCAATAAGTTATAGGTTTCATTCTGTATCCAACTACCATAGGACATTTTATTAACATGCATTCTAATGTAGCTGTTCCAGAAGCTAATAAAGTTATATCAGCTGCTATCATTGCTATTTGCGCTTGACCATCTAAGATTTTCAATGATAAGTTTGGATAAATCTTTTTATAAATAGTTTCAAAATATTTTCGTTGTTCTTGATTAACAGTAGGAACTAAAATTTGTAAATCAGAAAAATCTTTTGTTAGAATTTTAGCGGTATGTAAAAAGTCTTTACTTAACATTTCAACTTCAGATCGACGACTACCTGGTAAAATAGCTAAACATTTAACATTATGAGTTATATTTAGTTGCACTCTTGCACTTTGTTTATCAGGTTTTATAGGGATAATATCCGCCATTCTATGCCCTATAAAACGACAGGCAATATTATAACGATCATAGATTTTTTTCTCAAATGGTAATAAAGTAAGCACAAGATCTGTTGCTTCTCTTATCTTAAATATACGACTTTGTCTCCATGCCCAAATAGAAGGACTTACGTAATGAATTGTTCTTATCCCTTTTCGTTTCAATCTTTTCTCAAGAGTAATATTAAAATCAGGAGAATCTATTCCAATAAATACATCAGGTCGTAATTTAGAAAAACGCTTTGTTAGATCAATCCTAATCTTTAATAAGCGTGGTAATTGTCCAATAACTTCAACAATACCCATAACAGAAAGTTCTTCCATTTCATACCATGTTTCACATTTCTCAGCTTGCATTAATGGTCCAGCGACACCAACGAAATACGCATTAGGTACGTGTTGCCTTAACGCACAAATAAGCCCTTTTCCAAGTAAATCTCCTGATTTTTCTCCTACAACAATACCAATAGTTAAAGGTCGTTGTTGAATTAAAATTTGATGAACGTTTATCAATGTTTTTATCCAGATTTTTTAACGAATAATTCCACGATTAGATTTTGCTGAATTCTTTAAAAAATCACTTAATATCTTCAATTGTTTATTATTTTTTCCTAGTATTATTATTTCTTCTATAGCTTCATCTAGTGTTTTACCACAACGATAAATAATTTTATAAGCATTTTTAATTATATCTAGTGATTCTTTAGTAAATTTATGACGTTTTAAACCTTTGATATTTACTCCATAAGGACTTGCATGATTACCTTGTGCAACTATATAAGGTGGAATATCTTGAACAACACCTGAACAACCTCCAACCATGACATGAGTACCAACTTGACAAAATTGATGTATAGCACTCATACCACCAATTATAACATAATCGTCTAATTTAACATGCCCACCAAGAGTTCCATTGTTAGCAATTACACAATTATTTCCTATAAAACAATCATGAGCAATATGAGTATTCACCATGAATAAATTATTATTACATATTTTAGTTAAACCTCCACCTTGTTTTGTACCACGATGGATAGTAGAACTTTCTCTAACACAATTATGATCACCAATCTCAACTTGAGTTGGTTCTCCTCGATATTTTAGATCCTGATTAATTTCACCTATAGTAACAAATTGAAATATCTGATTATTGCAACCAATTTTAGTATTACCGTTAATAATTACATGAGATTTAAGTTTTGTATTTGCACTAATTTTAACTTGAGAGCCGATATAACAAAATGGACCTATATAGACATTATCACTGATAATTGCACCCTCTTCAATGATTGAAGAGGGGTGAATAATTGCTGTTTTATTAATCATATCCGCCTTTATTTTTTATGCTTCTTGGCTTCTAGCGCACATCATTGTCGCTTCACAAACAACTTTTTTATCTACTTTTGCAATACCTTTAAAACGTGTTAAACCACGCTTTGTCTTAACAAATATTACTTCAAAAATCATTTGATCACCAGGTTGTACTGGATGTTTAAATCTTGCTTCATCAATACCAGCAAAATAATAAAGTTCACCATGTTTTAATTTTCCTACACTCTTAAAAGCTAAAATACCAGCAGCTTGAGCCATAGCTTCAAGAATTAATACTCCTGGAAATATTGGCTTACCAGGAAAATGACCTTGAAAAAATGGTTCATTAAAAGATACATTTTTTACTGCTCGTAAAAATTTACCATTCTCAAAATCTAATACACGATCAACTAATAAAAAAGGATATCGATGTGGTAACAAACCTAAAATTTCTTCTATATCCAGAGTATTTTTATCACTCATAGAAAAGACTCTTTTTGTTTAAATTTAAAATTTATATATGAATAATACGACTTGTTTTATAACCATAAATAAGGTTATTAAATAGATTGAAATTAATAAATCTATATAATTTATATTTAGTTATTTTTACTAAATATTTTATTTTCTAATACCTTCAGTCGCTTAGCTATTTTATTGATATTCATAACTAAAGTTGCTGTTTTTCGCCAAATATTATTAGGTTGTAGTGGAATTCCAGAAGAGTATATTCCTGGATCATTAATTGAACGCATTACCATACTCATTCCTGTTATAGTAACTTTATCACAAATTTTTATATGTCCATTAATTACAGTTGCACCACCAATCATGCAATATCTACCCATACTTAGGCTACCAGCTATAATAACGCCGCTAGCGATAGCTGTATGATCACCTATAATAACATTGTGAGCAATTTGACATTGATTATCAATAATGACACCATTACCAATAATTGTATTCTCTAGCGCTCCGCGATCAATTGTTGTACAAGCGCCAATTTCGACATTATTACCAATAATAACTGTACCTAATTGAGGTATTTTTATCCATTGTCCATTTTCATTTGCATAACCAAATCCATCCGAACCAATGACTGCTCCAGATTGGATTAAACATTTTTCTCCTATCTCAACATTATGATAAATAGAAACATTCGACCATATATAAGTACATCTACCGATGTTGACATTTTTACCAATAAAACAACCAGCACCTATAATAACTTGATTGCCTAATGTTACATTTGATTCAATAACGGTATTTGCGCCAATAGAAACACTTTTACCAAATTGAACTGTTTTCCCAATAACAGCAGAAGGATGGATATTTTCTGCAGGTTTAGGTGTAGTATTCAAAATTTGAGCTAATTTAGCATATGCAAGATAAGGATCTTTGACTACTAATGCTGGTATTTTACTATTGAGTAGATTTTTTTGTGCTAATACGATAGCAGAAGCTTTACATTTTTCTAATTTCATCAAGTAACGGCTATCAGATAGAAAAGTAATATTACCTTTTTTTGCTAAATGTATAGGTGCAATACTAGTGATAGTAATATCACCATCACCATGTAATTCTGCGTCTAATTCATTAGCTAAATTAGTTAATCGAATAGAAAACATCTATTATTTAACCTTTTTAATAACAAAATCAGTAATGTTTTTTAGTTTCGATTCATCTTTTACATAAAATATCGAATTCATATCAATAACAAGATCGTAACATTCTTTTTCTGCAATAGATTTTGTTACTGTTTTTATAGTTTGGAGTATTTTATTGCGTTCTTCTTGTTGACGGTATTGATTATCTTGTTCAAATTGTTGTGCTTTTTTAAGAAAATATGCTCTTTTAGATTCAAACACTTTAAGATCTTTTTCATTAGGATGTATAGGTTTGTTAAAAACATTTTTTTGTAATTTTTCAGATTGTATTTGTAAGTCTTTTTCCATATTTTGCAATTCATCTGCCCGCTCTTTGAACTCCTTTTCAAGTTGCTTAAATATCGCTTTATTGGTAACTATATTATGAAAAACATCACTGACATTAATAATAGCAACTTTCTCTGCGTAAATATTAGTTGGTAAATGTAAAATTAAATATAAACCTATTGTAAAAAAAAATTTTTTCATACTAAATCTTCCATTATCGTTACAATCAACATCCCATTACTTTACTATCTAAAATTGATGGATTAAATTAACATATTTTACCATCTTCTACCTATGTTAAACTGAAACTCTTCAGATTTATCACCTTTAAAATCTTTTATTGGTTTAGCATAAGAAAAAATTAATGGACCAAGTGGTGACATCCACTGTAATGAAATCCCTGTCGAAACCCGAATATTCAATGCCTTACCATAGTCAGGCATTCCTTCTTTCCAATTTATTGGGGTATTATGCCAATTAGAATCCCAAACTGTACCCATATCAATAAAAAAAGAGGTTCTTATAGTATTATCATGTCTTTTATCTGTAAATGGAGTCGGTGTAATTAATTCTAATGATGCTGTTATCATTGCATTTCCACCAATGGCATCCATTGATGGACTAGATGATTTTGGACGTATTACACCATTTTCTTCTTCAAGGTAAATAGCTTTAGGTCCAATATTATTATAACCTAAACCACGTACTGTACCGACTCCGCCAGCATAAAAGTTTTCATAAAACGGTAATTCTTTACCGCTAAATCCATTGCTATAAGCTAGTTGTGTTCTAGCTAAGAATATCCATTGATTATTATAATCAAGGGGATAATACTGTGATGAATTAAAGAGAATTTTATAGTATTGGTTATTTGAACCTGGTACAGTTATTTTACTATTTATTGAAGTCTTATTTCCTTTTGTTGGTAAAAAACTATGATTTAAATTATTATAAGTCCAACCAAAATTAAGGTTGAGATCATTTGCATGATAATTAACTTTGTCATAAAAATTAATATTTTTATTCATACTCTGTAAATAACGCCAAATTCCAACTTGAGGTTTCATATCAGATAATGAATTATGAATAAAACTTGTACCAATACGAAATGTATTATTTTCATTAAAAGGAAAACTTAAAGTGTTATCAACACCGTAAGATTTGTTATTATAACGCGAAAGATCAGCATCTTTAGCATTAAAATCATTATAAAATAATCTACCGCCTAAACTAATACCATTGATTGTAAAGTAAGGGTCAGTTAATGATAATTCTGTATAAGTCGAATAATTATTTTTACTCGCGCTAATACCAACTGAATTACCAGTACCTAACCAATTTTCTTGTTGAATTCCTACTTGAAAAGTTATACCACTTTCAGTACCGAAACCAATACCAAAGTTCATTGAACCAGTATTATGTTCCCTAACTCTATAAACAACATCAATTTGATCATGTATATTTGGTACACGATGCATTTCAACATCAACAGTTTCAAAAAAACCAACACGATTTAATCTATTTTTACCAGAATTAATTAAATTATTATTTAACCAGGCACCTTCCATTTGACGCATTTCACGACGTAAAACAGAATCTTTTGTTATTTCATTACCGACAAAATGGATTTTACGAACATAGAATCGTTTTCCAGCATCTACATTCACATATAGTTTAATAGTTTTATTTTCATCATTAATTTTAATATTAGTAATAACACTAGGATAAACATAACCATAATAAGCAAATAGATCTTTAATTTTTCTCTCTATATTAGTTATTTCACTACTATTATAAAGCGAATGGAGTTTAATAGTGATTAATTGATTAATTTCATTATAATGGCCAGCAGTTTCTCCATTCACTTGAATATCTGATATGATATATTTATGACCTTCTGTAACATTAATAGTAATAAAAATATTTTTTTTATCAGGAGTTAGACTTATATTTGTTGAATCTATATTAAATTTAGCATACCCACGATCAAAATAAAAAGTACGTAGTATTTCTAAATCATTGGTTAGTTTTTGTTTTTCATATTTTTGATTAGCAATAAAATTCCACCAGGGTGTATAATCACTTAATTGAAAATGATTTATTAATTCATCTGTTGTAAACTGTTTATTACCTATAATATTAATTTGTTGTATTTTAGCTGAAATTCCTTCAGAAAATATTAATTTTAAGTCAATTCTATTATGTGGTAACGTCGTGATTATAGTTTTAATCGTCGCATTATACTTACCAATACTATAATAAAAATCTTGAATTCCTTTTTCGATATGTGATAGCTTTTTACGATCAAGGAGTTCACCAATTCGAATATTTGAAGCATCAAGATTTTGTTTCAATAAATCATCTTTAATTGATTTATTACCAATAAATTTAATATTTGCAATAATTGGTCGTTCTTTTACTTGAACTATCAGAGTATTTTTATCACGTAAAATTTTAACATCTTCAAAATTACCTGTTGAAAATAAAACTCGAATAATACGATCTATATCGTTATTATTAATTTTATCTCCTATTTTAATTGACATTTTTAATAGTACTGCATTAACAGTGATGTATTGAAGACCTTCAAGATGAATATCTTCTATTATAAACTCATTTGAACTGTATACGGTAGTGCTGCTAAATAGAAAAGACGCTACTAGTATTTTTTTAATCACCATAGTTATTATTAGTATATTCCCTAATTAATCTTCTCTTAAAGACGAGAAAAATCGTTGAAAAATGCAAGTCCCATTAATAATATTAATATAATAGCGCCAATACGATAGCTAAAGTCTTGTACGCTCTCAGACACTGGTTCTCCCTTAATTTTTTCAATTAAAAAGAAAAGTAAATGTCCACCATCTAATGTAGGTAAAGGAAATAGGTTAATAACCCCTAAATTGACACTAATCAATGCAATAAACATTAGATAATATACTAATCCAGATTCGGCAGAAATTCCTGCTCCTTTTGCAATTGAAATAGGTCCACTAAGATTATTTAGTTTTATATCGCCAGTAACTAATTTAACTATCATGCTTATTGTTAGTTTTATTAACTGCCACGTTTTATTTGTTGCTTGGTAAAATGCATAAAACGGATTATATTGCTGTGTGATCAAATACTTATCTGAAATTGGAATTATTGATAATTCAAGTCCAGCAAAACCAACTATTTGTCCTTTAGATATTTCTTTTGCTTCAGGTATTAATGTTAATTTCTTCTGTATACCTTCTCTTTCTATAGTCAATAATAATGGAATTTTAGGACTTTGCCGAATAAAAGAAATAAATGGATTCCAAATGTCTATTGTTTTATTATCTACTTTTATAATTTTATCTCCTATATGTAAACCCGATAATGATGCCGATGAGTTAGATTGAATGTTTTGTACAATTACATCTTGTCTAATGCCAACTGGCAAGATCCCTAGAGATAAAATAGGATCTTGAGTTTCTGGATTAAAATGCCATTTTTTCAAATCAATTACTTTTTTTATTGGTTTTAAATTTTCAATAGGCAAAACTTTAATACATAGTTTTTTATCACCAATTTTACTAATTAATATAAAGCGAACAGAGTTCCAATCAGGGGTATCGATACCATCTATTGATTTTATTTCCATACCTGGTAAAATATTTGCTTTCTCAGCAATAGAGTTTGATTCTATGCTTTCAATAACAGGTCTTACAGAAGGTATACCGATAATAAAAACTAACCAATAAGCAAATATTGCTAATAAAAAATTAGCTATCGGTCCAGCAATAACTACTATAGAACGTTGATATATTGTTTTATTATTAAAAGCAAAATTATTACGATTTTGTGTTATGATAGAAATGCGTTCATCTAGCATTTTTACATAGCCACCTAATGGGATTATAGAAATAACAAATTTCGTACCATGACGATCTATTTTTTGCCATAAAATTTTTCCGAAGCCAATAGAAAAATATTCAACAAAAATACCACAGCGTCTAGCAATCAAGAAATGACCAAATTCATGTGCAATAATTAACAGACTTAATGCAATAATAAATGCAAATAAATTCCAAAGAAATTCCATATTTTACCTTAAAAATTAAAAAGTAATAATATTAATCCTGTAAAAACAGGTACTGCTGCTGTCAAGCTATCGATTCTATCTAATACACCACCGTGTCCTGGAATTAAACGACTACTATCTTTGATTCCAGACTGACGTTTAAACATACTTTCAGTTAAATCACCAAAAACTGATACAATAACAACAGCGATAGAAGAAAATAATAAATTTTTGGATATTAGCAAAGTTGGAACAGATAAGCTAAACAGCCAGGCAATAATACTTGCTGTTAACATACCACCGAACATACCTTCGAATGTTTTACTTGGTGAAACTTTTTTTGCTAATTTATGTTTACCGAATAAATGGCCAAAAAAATAAGCGCCAATATCTGCACTCCAAACTAACAACATTACATAAAGCATTAACCTAGCGCTGATAAAATTATCTATATTATAATTAAGACTTTTTAATACCAACATTCCACAATAAAATGGTACAATAGTTAAAATACCGAATAATATCTTTAATATTACTGATTGTGACCAAAATCTAGCAGAACTTGGAAAGGTAATAACTAATATTATTGCAACTAACCACCAGAGTAATCCAACTGATAAAATATAAATAATCAAAGGCTCTGCTGTTAATTTAGTTAGATCATGAAATGATAATTGTAATCCGAATAAATTAATAGCAAATAAAATAGCAGATATAATTCGCTTGATCTGTTTTTTCCAACCAATAAATTGCCCCCATTCCCAAGCAGCTATAGAACAAATAATAATTATAACATAACCAAATAAATTAGGTGGTAAGAAAAAAAGTGCATAAATAACTAATGGAATAAGTATGATAGATGTAATAATACGAGAATTTGAATTTAGCAAAAAAATCACCTATTTTCATTGGTATCATCAGGCGCAGTATTACCAAAACGTCGTTCACGCCTATTAAAAGCTAAAATTGCGTTCTTAAATGCTTCTTCGTCAAAATCCGGCCATAGTATATCTGTGAAATAAAATTCAGAATAAGCAATTTGCCATAAAAGAAAATTACTGACACGATATTCTCTTCCAGTTCTAATGACTAAATCAACAGTTGGTTGATCATGTAAACTAATAAATTCATTTACACTATTTTCATTAATGCTTTCTGGTGATAAATAACCAAGTTTAATTTTTTTAGCGATAAGTCTCATTGCATTGGTTATATCCCAACGACCACCATAATTAGCTGCAATATTAAGTTGGAGTCCAGTATTATTCAATGTCAAGGCAATAGCGTGTTTAATACGATTTTGCAATTTAAGCTTAAATTTATTAATATCACCAATAATAGTTAATTGAATATTATATACATTTAAGTTTTTAATTTCATGATCTAAAAACCAAGTAAATAGTTCTGTAAGAGCACTAATTTCAGTTTTTGGTCGATTCCAATTTTCACTACTAAAGGCATAAAGTGTTAGGGATTGAATCTCATTTTCAACAGCAAATTTAACTGCTTTTTTTACAGCTTCTGTTCCTGCTCTATGTCCATTAATTCTTAACTTTCCGCGTTGTCTGGCCCAGCGTCCATTACCATCCATGATAATGGCAACATGTTTTGGAACTTTATGCTGTGATATGTCATTATCATACATAATTTTCATGCTAAAAGATTTACTTTACTATAAGTTAATCTAACTACTTTGAGTTTAATTATTTATATAATAAATTAGGATTGTTTAAAATAAAGAAAATAATTTTCATATCTTAGCTAATTAACCTAAGCTAATAGTTGATTATTTATTTTAATACTATTTTATTTTTTGGATGATTTTAATTTTATAAAAATTAATCTAAAGATTAATAGAGAAAATTTAAGCATCTAAAATTATTTATTTAATATGATATTGATAATTTTTTAATATAATTATTTGTTATTCGACGCGCTTCACAATCAATTTCTAAAATTGTATCAATGTCATCTGGTTCAGATAAACTCAATCTCTCTACTATATTCAGATTAACTTTTGCGATATCAGTAAATCGAAGTTGTCCAGATAAAAATGCTTCAACTGAGACCTCATTAGCAGCATTTAAAGTTGCAATCGATGCTTGTCCTTGGTGACAAGCATCGATTGCTAATTTCAAGCATGGATAACGTTGATAATCCGGATCAATAAAAGTTAATGAAGATAATTCTTTAAAATCAAGTACAGTCGCTCCTGAAGAAATTCTATTTGGATAAGCTATACTATAAGAAATTGGTATTCTCATATCAGGAATAGCTAATTGAGCAATAATACTTCCATCTTGATAGCGTACCATTGAATGAATAATAGATTGTGGATGAATTATTATCTTAATTTGTTTAGGTGATGCATTAAAAAAATATCGTACTTCAGTATATTCAAAACCTTTATTAATCATAGTTGCTGAATCAACAGAAATTTTACGCCCCATAGACCAATTAGGATGATTGCAAGCCTCATGAGGTGTCATATTTTTAAGAGACGCAAGTGGAATATCGCGAAAAGGACCGCCTGATCCTGTTAATAGTATGCATTTTATTCCGTGTTGTTCAAGATTAGCAAAACCTAAATTAGACTGAATTTCAATAGGTAAACTTTGAAATATTGCATTAAGTTCACTATCAATAGGAATAACTTGTGCTCCATATTTTTTAATTTCATTAAAAAAAAATTTTCCACTAATAATTAGTGATTCTTTATTTGCTAACAAAATACGTTTACCCTGACGAATTGCAGTTAATGTTGGTATTAAACCAGAAATCCCGCTAATAGCGGACATTACTTGATCAACATTATCAAGTGAAGCTAATTCACAAATTCCATTTTGACCTGATAAAATTTTAGTTTTACTTCCTTCTTTACTCAGTATATACTTTAGGGTATTTGCTGATTTTTCATCTGACATAGCAGCATATTTTGGCTTAAATTCTAAACATTGTTGAGCCATAGCAGTTATATTTTTATTTGCAATTAATGCTATAATTTTAAATTTTGTAGGATTTTCTTTGACTACTGATAATGTTGCTTTACCAATTGAACCTGTTGATCCTAGAATTGTCAAACGTATCATTTTGATATATATGTTTTATTGTTTAATTAAAATGATTATATATAACTTAGCGATATAGAATAACATAAAACAGAATAACAAATTTATAGTTAAAATTCTATTATTTCTTTTTCTTTTTGTTCAATAATTTCATCAACTTTTTTAATAAAAATATCAGTTAAGTTCTGGATTCTATCTTGTATAAAATGCTCATCGTCCTCATTAATTTTTTTATTTTTTAATAATGATCTGATTTTATCATTCACATCACGTCTTATATTACGAATAGATATACGATTTTGTTCACCATCGCTACGAATAACTTTAATTAAATCGTTTCGTCTCTCTTCAGTCAAAGGTGGTAATGGTACTCGTACTATAGATCCTGTTGAAAATGGATTCAGACCTAAATTTGATGCTCTAATAGATTTTTCTACAGATGGTAATAAAGTGCGATCAAATACAGTAATTGCGAGTGTACGTGAATCCTCAACAATAATATTTACTAACTGACGCAATGGTGTTTTAATACCATAACGTTCAACTATTATATTATCTAATAAACTTGGTGATGCACGTCCTGTATGAATTTTAATAAGTTGATTTTTTAATACTTTAACTACTTTTTCCATACGTTCTTGAGTATTTTTTTTGATTTCATTAATCATATCAAATCCTTAATAATTTGCTTTAAACACTTAACTACAATGAATGATTATTAACTTAATTAATTATTTGATAATTTAATAATAATTATAGTATTCAAAAATCATTTTTTTTCTTAAAAGAAATTAATTGTTTGAAATTAAGGTACCTTCATTTTGACCCATCACAATTCGATATAATGCACCAGGTTTATTCATATTAAAAACTCTAATAGGTAAGTTATGATCACGAGCTAAAGTAAATGCGGTCAGATCCATAACTTTTAATTCGCGTTCCAATACTTCTTGATAAGTTAATTTTTTATAAAAAACTGCGTTTAAATTATTTGATGGATCAGAAGAATAAACACCATCAACTTTTGTTGCTTTTAAAATAATATCAGCTTTAATTTCTATACCTCGTATACAAGCAACTGAATCTGTTGTAAAAAATGGATTTCCTATTCCTGCTGAAAAAATAACAACTCTTCCATTACGAAGAAATCTAATTGCATTAGTCCAATTATAATTATCACACACACCATTTAATGGTATTGCAGACATAAGATTAGCATCAATATACGCACGATCTAAAGCATCTCGTATAGCTAATCCATTCATTATTGTTGCTAACATTCCAATATGATCACCAACAATACGACACATCCCGGTATTTGTTAACGTTATACCGCGAAATAAATTACCTCCACCAATGACAATACCAATCTGTATTGTTAATTTTAAAAGTTCTTTAATTTCTTTAACAATATATTCTAAAGCACTAAAATCAATACTAAAACCTTCTGAACCTTGTAGAGCTTCTCCACTAAGCTTAAGTAATATACGTTGATATATAGGTTTTACATTAGTTATCATTTATTTTCCTTATCTTATAAATTATTGAAAATCTTAAATTTTAGTTTAAGAATATCAAAATATAAAATGCTTTATTAGTTATTTTTTATATCTTTGATAAAGTGCAATTTATTCATGAATATCATCCTTAATTTACTGAAATTAAGTATACATTAAAAACTACTAATTTAGTGGCATATTTACAAATAAATTATTAATTAATAATTTATTTTAAGATAGATACAATATACTATTAATTTAGATAAAAAATTACATATTATTTATTTTATTTATAAATCGAGATAATTATTGAATTTATTAGTTTTATTTCATCAAAAAAATTACTTCTAATTTTAGATAGCTTCAGCAACTTCAAAACGAAGAAAATTAGTTATTTTTACATTCTTTTCTTTTAGTAGTGAATTAATTGTTTTAGTTTGATCCATAATAAATTGCTGACCAGTTAAGGATATATCACTAGTAAATTTATTCATACGTCCAATTATTATTTTTTTAGCAATCTCAGTAGATTTACCAGATTTCATTGCTATATCAAATTGAATTTTACGTTCATTAGCAATAACATCTGCTGGTACATTTTCTGGTGCAATATATTCAGGTTTGCTAGCTGCGATATGCATAGCAATATGTTTAATAAACTCGTCATTTGCACCTTCAGCAGAAACAAGAACACCAATACGATTTGCATGTAAATAGCATCTAATTTTTTCTCCTTCAAGAATATTAACTCGACAAATATTAATATTTTCACAGATCTTACTAACAAGTATTATACGCTTCTCTTCAAATTTTCTTTTTAATTTATCAATATTTGATAATTTATTTTCTAAGACATATTTGAATACTTCATTTCCGAATTCTATGAAACTCGCATTTTTAGTTACAAAATCTGTTTCACAATTCAATTCAAGCAATGCGCCGAATTTACCATCGGTAGAAATATTAGCCATTATAATACCTTCGGTAGCCAGGCGTACGGATTTTTTAACAGCTTTTGTATGCCCTGATTTACGCATATTAACAATAGCTAGCTCAATATTACCATTAGCCTCAATTAATGCTTTTTTACATTCCATTATTCCTACACCAGTACGTTTACGTAATTTTTTTACTAGATCAGTAGCAATTATCATACGATTTATTCCTTGATCTAATCTAATTGTATGATTACATCAATCAGATTATCTTTTTATAATAAATAAAATATTAAACCATGTTATATTGTAGCTAATATGTTTTATAATACTTTTTAGAATATATTTAATGCTATTAAAGAATAACTTTTTTATTTACCTACTATCTATATTAATTTTTCTTCTAGTTTTTTTTCCTGATCTTGAAAACTTCCTTCATGAATAGCTTTAACAACAGCACATAGATATAATTTTACTGCACGTATTGCATCATCATTTCCAGGAATAATATAGTTGATACCATCTGGATTAGAGTTAGTATCAACAATAGCAAATACAGGAATACCTAAATTATTTGCTTCTTTTATAGCTATATCCTCATGTTCAGCATCAATAACAAATAAAGCATCAGGTAAACCTCCCATTTCTTTAATACCACCTAAACTATTTTCTAACTTTATAAGCTGACGAGTTCGAATTAGCGCTTCTTTTTTGGTTAATTTTTCAAAAGTACCATCCTGAGATTGCATTTCTAAATCCTTAAGTCGTTTAATCGATTGACGAACGGTTTTCCAATTAGTTAGCATACCACCTAACCAACGATGATTGACAAAATATTGATTACAACTATTGGCAGCTTCTTTTATAGTTATGCTTGCAGCACGTTTAGTGCCGACAAATAGAATTTTACCTTTTCGTGAAGCAATTTTAGTTAATTCACTTAACGCTTCATTGAACATTGGAACAGTTTTTTCTAAGTTAATTATATGAACTTTATTACGTGTTCCGAAGATGTAAGTTTTCATTTTTGGATTCCAGTAACGAGTTTGGTGACCAAAATGAACACCAGCTTGAAGCATTACACGCATGGAAACAATTGCCATTTAAACCTCTATAATTTAGTAAAATTTGGTTATGATCTCACAGATCATATTTTTAACTCATTAGATTTGATTATCTATATACAGAAAATATATTGAAAATATTTCAATCTGCATTGTATCATAATATCAATAGGTTTAATTTTATGCTATAGTTAAATATATGTTTTTATATAATTAAGATTATGTATAGAATAGATACTGAAAAACTTTATATCATAAAATAACGAAAAACATCAAGTATACTTCTATTTTCTGCACTTAAGAAGTTTTTAGTAAAATAAATATTTTTGATACAATTTAGATATTTGTTATTTATAAATAAATAATTTAATTTATAAAAAATAAAATTTATTATCGATAATATTTTATTATTTGGTTATTATTTATGGATAATTTTATGATTTATTCATGATTTATTCAAAACATTTCAATTTAAAATAGTCTTAAACATGTTTTTTAAAACTATTTTATTTTCTTAATAAAATTGATATATTAATTATTAGTTGGCATAACTTTACTTAATTTTTGACATAATAGTTTATAGTATAAATTATTTATATTTTAATCAATATTATCAGCTGATAAGTTCATATTATTTACTTATTTAAATCAGCATAAATAGGCAAAATTGATGGCTATCTCAATCTCAATTAAAACAAAAGAAGATATTCAGAAAATGTGTATCGCTGGACACTTAGCGGCAGAGGTATTAGAAATTATTGAACCTTATATAAAATCTGGTGTTTCGACTGGCGAACTTGATAATATATGTCATTCATATATTGTAGAAAAACAACATGCTATTCCAGCTTGTTTAAATTATCTTAGTTTTCCTAAGTCTATTTGTACTTCTGTTAATGATGTTATTTGTCATGGTATTCCTAGCTATGAGAAAATCTTAAAAGAAGGTGATATCATTAATATTGATGTAACTGTTATTAAAAATGGTTTTCATGGTGATACTTCAAAAATGTTTATTGTCGGTAAACCAACAATTCAAGGTGATCGTTTATGCAAAATTACTAGGGAAAGTCTTTATCTTGCTTTAAAAATAATAAAGCCTGGTATTCGTTTACGAACTATAGGTAAAACAATACAACAATTTGTTGAGCAACATCATTTTTTTGTTGTACGTGAATATTGTGGTCATGGTATTGGTAAAATCTTTCATGAAAAACCTCAAGTATTACATTATGATGCTGATGATGGTGGTGTAATTTTAAAAAAGGGTATGACATTTACCATAGAGCCAATGATAAACACTAACGATCGTCGTATTAGAATAATGAAAGACGGATGGACAGTAAAAACAAAAGATCGAGGCTTGTCAGCTCAATACGAACATACTTTAGCTGTTACTGACGATGGGTGTAGAATTTTAACATTAAGGAAAGAAGAAGAACCATTTATTTCAGATATATTAGTAAATAAATAAATTTTATGATTAGTCTTTATAATTTTTAAATCTTTTTATTTTAGTAAAATTATTCAATTATTCTTAATATTCGTTAATTTTTAATTAAATCAAAATTATTTTTAATAAAGTAAATTTTATAGTATACTTTTATTAAAAATAATTAGTTAATTCAATCTTCATTTTTTTATTTTTGATAAATTATATCTTCAGAATATTAAATTTTATTTACCATCTTAATATATGATATTAGATAAATTACTTTCAAAATTATTATAAAATATTTAATAAAAAATATTAAAAATGAATTTATTATTATATTTTATTATCATTTTTTTCAAAAAAAATTTTTATATTTTTATTAAAAATTAAAACAATCTAGATAATTTTGATTATTTTAATTTTATTTTATATTAAATGATCTTAGTAAAATTAAATCTATTTTATGTTGATGTTTATTTAATTTAAGTTACTATTTTTATTTATTACACTATTTTTTCTTCTAAAATCATTTAAATATAATATTTTATTATTAAATTTAGAATTTTTAAAATACTAATATTATGCTTATTTAAAAAATATCGATAATAAGAACTATTATTTTATTATAAAAACTAATTAATTTTAATTAAATATTAATTTATTGCAGATTAGTTTATGGCTATATTTTTATAATAATTTATATTTAATAATAAATTTTGTCTATTTATTTTAAAATTTGTTGTTGTTACTCTGTGATTTATAGATAAATATCTTATTTTATAGCTAAAAAAGATTTTTATAATATAAGTTGCGATATTAAATTTGATATTAATGAATAGTAAAAATAAGAATTTCTTATTATATTTATATTTAACTATTGTTAATATTATCATAATATTTAAACTTTAACATAATAAATATATTAAGTATGTAGTTAACTTAATATTATAAATAAATCTTAATCTCTAAAATTAAAAATTTTATTAAATTTTATTTTTTATTAAAATTATCTTTATAATATATAAAATATTATTTTCATATTATAATTAGTATAGTTTTTTATTGTATTGTAAAAGATAATAACGTCTAAATAGATTAGTAAGTGATTAAATAGTATTATCTTGCTACTTGGATATTCTAAATATTTTAATAAATTACTATTATGATTATTAAACTAAAGATTTTTTAGTAAAAATTTATCATTTAAATATAAATTATTTAATAATTTATATTTAAATTTAAAAAAAAATGAAAATATATTTTTTTACTATTAATAAGTAATTATATTATGATTAATTAATTAAAAATTAGAATATATAAATATTCATAGAATGAATTTATTATATTTTCTATAAAAAGGTTTTTATAAAAAATTTTTAAATAAAGCCTTGATAAGATCATAATATCTTTTATGAAATTTTATAATTTTTTCTATTATATATTATTTAATATCTAATGTACTATTTTATGCTTAATTACATAGTATGATGAATATTTATATATTACTTTAATGAAATATTATTGGATAAATTCAATTTTATTTTTTTGATATACTTACATATTTATGAATATATTATTAATAATTATAAAATTCAATTAATTTTCTACAAAAAAATACATAAACAATATTCTTTATCTATTACTTTATTTATAACCATACTTTTTATTTTAAAAATTATAGATTTAATATGCATTATTCTTTCTTACATAGATTATCGAAAAAATAATCGCTTTATATTACTGATAAAATATTTGAAGTAATTTTATTAGTTAATATACTACATTTAGATATTATCTGCTCTTAATTGACTCGATTACTTATTTTTTAACACTTTAAAACTTTAGTAGTTTTATAATATATACTTTTAATTATATTTAAAAAAAATCTTTTTTTATTATGCAACTTTTTATTAAAGTAAGGTTAATAATATATCTAGATTATTTTTATATAGATGTAATTTTATTTATAATAGTTTTATAAATAAATAATAAATTATGAAATAACTAGAAGTAGAGTTTTACTAAAAGATCAATATCTTTAGCTAAATATTAATTATGTTAAACCTAAGTACAAAAAGTAATTTTAACTTTAGATTAAAATTTATAATATTAACTCTATTGTTTATAAATATCAATTTAAGTAATGGAAATAAAATATTGATTTAAATAATTTTAAAACAGATATATTTTACCATATTTATTATTTTAATATATAATTAATAGTAATTTATTCATTGATTCAAGATATATTATTTTATTAAAAAAATTAAATATATTTATTAAATATAATTATTTATAGTATTTTATCTCGTATAAAGTCAAAATTTTAATTAATCATATTTTAGTTTACTAAGAATTTTATCGATAATTTTTAATATTTATAGTTATAAAATTTCATTGATATAATAACATTACAATTTATACTTTTGTGATATTAAATCTAAAAATAACCTTTGGCTAACTAAAATAATAGTAATAAAAGTATTTTAAAATATTCATTAAAATATATTAAAGACATAATTTTAAAAAAAAATAAAATATAAAGTTAATTAAATATTTTAAATTTTAATATAAAAATAAAATTTTTATTACTAAATAAATAAGATCAGATTAAATTATATATGAAGTTATATTGGAATTATAATTAGAATTAAGATTATTAAAGTATATATTTAATATTATATTTAATGAACTATTAATTATGACAACACTGTATATATATCAAGAAAAAATAAGTAATAATTATTAGAAAAGAATCACTATTTTCATATTTTATAGATTAAAAAATCAAATATTGATTAAAATATCGAACAAAACATATTAAAAAATTGATATTAATCATATTTTTTAGTAGATTTTTATAAAAATAAATATTTTAAATGATTAAAATATATGGAGATAAGTCATTTTATGGAAAAACTTAAAACTATTATTGAAAATGCTTTTGAGAATCGCAAGAAAATTACATTAATACCTAATAATAATGAATTAAGAGATGCAATTGATAAGGTAATTACTTACCTTGATGAAGGTCAGTTAAGAACTGCTAATAAAATCGATGGACAATGGATAACTAATCAATGGATTAAAAAGGCTATTTTACTATCTTTTTATATAAATAATAACCAATTAATAAAAGGTACTGAAATCCGATATTTTGATAAACTAGATATGAAATTTTCTGAATATGACAATATTCGTTTCCAGAAAGAAGGAATTAGAATTGTTCCACCTGCAATGGCTCGAAAAGGTGCATTTATAGCTAGAAATACCGTTTTAATGCCATCTTATATTAACATAGGATCCTATATTGACGAAGGAGCTATGATAGATACATGGGCAACTGTTGGATCTTGTGCGCAAATTGGTAAAAATGTTCACTTATCTGGTGGTGTTGGAATTGGTGGTGTTTTAGAGCCATTACAAGATAATCCAACTATTATTGAAGATGATTGTTTTATTGGTGCTCGTTCTGAAGTTGTTGAAGGTGTAATTATTGAAAGAGGTTCTGTTATTTCAATGGGCGTCTATATTGGTAAAAGCACTAAAATTTATGATAGTGAAAATGACAAAATTCTATATGGACGGATTCCGGCTAATTCTGTAGTTGTTGCAGGTAATTTGCCTGCAAAAAATCGTAAATATAGCCTATATTGTGCTGTTATCATAAAAAAAGTCGATGAAAAAACTAGAAAGAAAATTGGTATTAATGAATTATTGAGAACGATAGATTGAAATATATTATATTTGAAATATATCATTTGATTATCATATTATTATTAAGTTAATCTTTAATAATTATTAAATAATTAGAATTATTAATTTAACTTTAAAATATGTATAAATTTAATTTTTATTAAAAATCTATTATCATTTTAAAAACTTATTTCATAAATAAATATAATAAAATTTAAAATTTCAATTTTTTTTAAAATAAAATTTAATTAATATTAATATTTATCTATAATAAAATATATCAAATAAATTTTCTCCTATTTAAATGTAATAAATACATTTAAATAATTAAATAATATTCACAAAAATGATCATATTAAATATATTTTAAAATATAATATTAAATTCTTTTTTATCATTTTAAATTTATATTAATAAATAAAATTAGTAAAAATAAATTAATTTAAAAAAAATTTTAAAAAAAAATTATTATTTATTTATAATAATATTTATTTTTTAAAAAAAAATTATATTTCAAAAAATAAATTAGTAAAAATTATTTTTAATTATAAAAAGTGTTATATTTATATAAATATATTTTAATTTTCAAATTAAAATATATTAGTTAAATAATTGCACTATGATAATAAATATATATAAATATAATTAGTTCTAGTTTTAAATCAAATTCAGGTATAATTATCTATTTGATAGTCAAATAGATAATTTTATATAACATAAATTAGTAATTATTAAAATTTTATAAAACTATTTTAGTTTAACGTAAATTATCACTATTTGTAATATTTTTTATTAAAAGATAAACAAATATTATTATCCTATAATAATATTTTAATTAATGTTTTTACAAATTTTACTATTCTCTATAAGAATAAAATTAAATATAATATTAAATCTATGTTCATTAGGTATTTAATTTTCATATTTATTAAGTATAAACAATTATAATAACTTATTAAAATTTGATTTACTTTATTATCATATTTATTAGTAATTTTATATTTATTCTATTAGAATGCAACTTATGATATTCAATTTAATTAATATAATTTTCATAATTATGAAAATATTTTTTCTATTGTGCTATAATTAAAAATCTTATGCAAAAGAAAAATAATCTTACTTTATATTCAGTAGCTACAAATAACAATTATAAGGTTAATTTATTTAAATAATTAATATAAGAATATATTAATTAACTTTATCGTAAGTTTTTTCTATAATAAAATATGCTTTATTTTAACTAGAGAGTAGTTAAAATAAGTAGAGGTATACAACATATGCTTATTAGAGTAAATTACTAATTTTTAGTGAAATATTTTGAAAATTTATCCAAACATCTTATTTAAGTGATATTTAAAACGAATTTATTTTATAATTTTAAGAAAAATGATCTTATTATATACCACCATAACTATATTGAATAATAAACATTATTAAATAATAAAAATTCTCTAAAATAGCATATACTTTTATTAATTAGTGATCTTATTTTAATTATTTATATTATTAAATTATTTTTATATAAAAATAAAAATGATTTTTACTATTGTTAGTATGTTATTTTATATATTAATTTTTATTTTAGTTAAATTCATATAGATGTCTTTATATAAATTGAATTAATATTTACTACATTTATAGATTTCATAAACAAAAATAAACAATAATATAATTAATAGTTAAATAAAAAAATTAGTATAAATTTTATTACTTATTCATTTAATTATGTATAGATTCTTTAATTTATAAAAATTATATTAATAATAAAAAATATTATTAACATAAATTTAATTATTTATATGTAACAGTAAGTTATTACTTTAACTGAAGTAAATGAAAACAATTTTCAATTAACAATTTTAAAAATTTAAATATTATTTTCTTTCAGCCATTTATTAAATTATATGGACATATTTATGCTTAAGTTAATAACAAATGTAAAATATTTAATTATATATTGTTCAATATAAGTATTAAATAATAATTATTATAGTGATTAAGTAGCATCACTCAGTAAAGAATATAAAAAAATAACAAAATATTCGATTTTATTTTTAATAAAAAATAAATGTTTATAGAAATGAATATTATATTAAAATTAATTGTGTGCTAAATCTAGAAGTTTTTCCAGATTATTTAGTCATATGCTAATTTGATATAAAATGAAATTATTAACTGCATGAACATGACTTCATGATATCTTTATTATATAAATATCTTAGAATTAATCAAAAATATTGGATTTATTTAGTATTTTAGAAAAAACTATTTTAGTAGATTTTTTATAAAAGAAATTCTATAAAACAAATGTAACAAATTACTATTTAAATTTCATAAAGAAAATTTCTTTAAAAATAAATACTAAAAATAATATAAATTTATATAAAAATATAATATATTTTAAAATAGATTTTTTTCCTAAAATATAAAATATGTTTTTATAATAAAATTAATTAAGTATTATTATATCTGATAAAATTATTTATTTTACTATATTATTATACGGTATAATGTAATAAATTTATTAAACTTATTATTTTATCAATAAATAAACATCTATTTATAATTAATGAGAATAATAATATGAATGCTAAAAACATATGGAAAAATTTATCAAATAATCTTTTCCATATAAATAAAGAACTATAATTAGCTTAATATAATAATAGATTATAAATTTAAAAATTTTTTTGAATCAAATCATATGAAAATATAATAATAAATGAATTAGAATAATATAAAATATTAATAATAGTAATTAGTAAACTTATTACTAAAACAATAATATATAATTATATATTATCTTTAATCTTAATTTAAGTGTATTAAAGTTAATTTTATATTTTCATATACACTAAATAATTTACTAGTAAATTATTTTATAATAAAATTATATATCTTAATAAATATTTTAAATCTAGAATATAAATTCTAATTTATATCATAATGATTTGAGAATATTTTTTATAAAATCTTATATTTTTTTAAAAAAAATATATATTTTAGGTTAGTTACTAACCTAAAAATATATATTTTAATTTGTATATAATAACAAGATATATTTTTTTTGATTATCTTATAATTACTTCTTCACTATATATTTGGAATATATTATTATCTATGAAATTTACAATAACTTATAAAATTATATTTTTCTGATATAAGTAAAAAATATTTATTCTTGTTATTAATTTTAATGAAGAAATTATTGTTAATAATAATTATAATACATATACATATTTAATAATTAATTATCTTAAGATTATAAAATATAATAAGAATATTAAATTAAGATCGCAATAAAATCTATTTTTCCCATTTTTATTAATAAAGCGGCGTAGTTATTACTATAATATTTTTTAAAATTAAAATAATAAGTATAAAATAATTAAAAAATATTTATTTAAAAAACTTAAATTAATTAATTTTAATGTAATTATCTTGAATTAATCGATGTTAAGATTAAAATAATGATATTTTTAAGAAATTACAAAAAAGAAATTGTTTAATTTCATTATTTATCTTTATCTAAAGATAAATAAATGGTGTATTTTAATAAATAAAAAATAAATTTAAATTTATTTTTATTTTAGAATTCTATTTACACTTATTTCTTTATTTCTATTCTACTAATATTTTATTAAAAAAATAAAAAATGGTAATAATTTAGTTTTTTTCTTTATTTTAATGTTTTTTATTTTAAAAATATTTATGAATAAATATATCAGTCTTTTATATGCTTATGATTTAAGAAATTATTTAAACTTGATATATTACTAAGTAATCGAATAACTTTATTAAGAAATAAATAACAACAGAGATAACTTAATTAATTTTCGATATTAAAGATATTTGAAGTACTAAAATAACTTTTTACTATTATATAAATTGTTTTAATTTTATTAAAAATTAATTTTTAATAAAATATTCTAATAATAAATCTTTTAAATTTTTAAAAAATAAAGTAATTATACTCTTCAATTTGAATATTAAATGATTACTTAAACATAAACTTTTGTTCTATATAAATAAAATATTTTTTAAAAAATATTTTATACTTTAACTTAAATTAAGTATTATTATAAAGAAATATAACTTTTATTTATCTTAGAAAGGATCCATCATTATAATGATTTATAAAATAAATAAATATAGAATTATATATAAAATATCATTGTCATAAGGTAATGTTATATTAAAAGTCAATAATTAAATTTAAAATTTATAACAATATATATAATATTAAAATATTTAAAATAAAATATAATTTTAATTAATTTAGTTGTCTCTTTTACTAGAGATTCAATATTGAACATTTTTAATGTTAATAGAAAGTATATAAATAATATTGAATTTCAACTTAGTAAATTATAACTATTGCTTATATAACATATTCTTTATTTATACAACTATATAAAGTCGATTAAAACATTAAAACTTATGAGTTTATCTTTAGAATTATTGCAATACAGTAGTAATGATAATTCAGAAAATTCATTTATTTTAATATACTTACTAATGTTATTAAATATTATTGTAATTATTACAAAAACACCTTAACCTTTTACTTGAGTAAATGAATTCTACTATAATTTATATGATAATATTAAAATAAAATATATAAATATATATAAATGCTTTTTTGAATTATATGCATAATCATTTGTATCAAGTCTTAAATTATTTATTAATAAATATTATGATTATATCTTATTAAATAAAAGTTAATATAAATCTTTATTAAAGTGGTTTAAAATTAAGTAAGATATCAAAAAATATAACAAGAAAATCATAACTTTATATAAGTTAAGAAACTTATTTAAAAGGTAAATTTATTAATCAAAAAAAAAGATAGAAATATTTACAGTTAACTAACATTTAATTAAGTTTTATTTCTTTATTAATTTTACTATTATGCTATTTTAAAGCAATTTTAATAATATTAAAAAGGAAGTGTTAAAACTTAACTAACATGTTTATTTAATTAAAATATAAACTTATTTAAGTAAAATTAAATAAGGTATATATATTTTCCTTATTTATTTAAATATACATAAAAATTATTAGTTAATATCATTTTAAATATTTTACAATTATCTATTTTACTAAAAAGTAACATTAATTTAATTGAGTTAATCATAAAAATAGCTATTAAATATATAATTAAATAAAAAATAAATATCAAAGATATTAAAAATTTATATAAATATATTTCATTCAAAAATTTTTTTCTTTTGTAGTTATTATATAAAAATATTATAGATATAATTATAAGTTAATGTTATCATTTCTACAAATAAGATTATTAGTTAATAGCTAGATACAATGTTTAATTATTAGCTATATAAGCCTGATTTTATTTATATTTTATATATAATATAAATATTATTCTTAAGTTTTATATTTATGATAAAAATAAAAAAATTCCATAAATTATTATATTAATAAATACGTTATTTTTTGCTTATATAAATTATTTTATTTTATAAATAAATATTTAATCTTTAATAAAAATTTAATTTTTTTTTGAAAAAAATTTTAATAAAATAAGTTAATATAAATAAATTATTGCAAATTAAAATAGTTAATAACTAGATAATATTTTAATTAATTAAGGAGATTTTATTCCTTTAGTAAAATTAAATGAATTAAAATTAGTATATTAATGAAATTATTTTACTTACTAATTTTAATATCAGATAAATACTATTTACTTAACTTAGTATAATTTTATCTTCTAATAAAGAAATAAAAGTATTTATAAATATAAATATGAGTATTAACTAAAGAAAAAAAATACTTAAAAAAGATAGGATATCTTTAAAACATATGTAAATTAAGTAGATCTTATGTAGTTTATAATCTCGGATAGATAGATTAAAATACTTCTAATTTATTGAATATATTAATAATATAAAATTTATAATTATAACTTTAAGTATTAATTGATAAAACAATATATTATATTTTATAGTTTAAATTTATCTTTAAAAAAGAGTCTTGTATCAAATTACTAATTTTACTTTTTAACTAAGCAAATAATATGATAGAAGATATTTTATTGTTTTGCTAAACTACATATCAAAAATAAATTATGAATTTTTCATTTAGAAATACTTATATCAACTATTGGTTAATTGATATAATACTGATAATTTAAACAACAAATATAGTTAAATACATCTTTATAATTATCATCATTTATTTTCTATTTAATATATAATTATTACTATAAAAACTTTAATCATATATAGTATATAATTATGAAAACTATTTTCTATAATATAAAAATTTGATTTTTTATTAAAAACATAAAATTTTATAATAATAATATTAAAAAATCTGTATTTATTTCAATACATAATAAAGATTAATTCAGAAAAGAGATTTCTTTAAACTATTTATATCTAATGATAAGAAATAAAAATCAATAGACCAAAAAAATATAAAATATTTTTATATAGTATTTTACTTAATTGGTTATGCATTACATATATAGTATTTTACTATAAAAAAATAAAAAAAAGATACTTTTAGTATTCAGATAAAAATGATTAACTCTAAATTTCATTTAACTAAATAAATTTATGAATGATTTATTTATTCTTTATGTTATAATTTAATATCTTTCTATTCTCTATAAATAGATGGTAATTAGATTCTCGTTTAAAGTTTTATAAAAGATAAATCGTATAATTAATGTATTTTATATAAAATAATTAATTATTATTAATTATTTTCTAATATTTAGATAAAACTTATAAAACTTAATGTCTGATAAAACTATAATGAAAATTTATGTTATCATTAAGTTTCTTTTCTATAGAAGTTTACAAATGAGAATAATAAGAGTAGATAATTAAGTGATCATATATTACTCATAACAATATAAATATCGTATTAATAAAAATTTAAAATTTTAGTATTTTATAATTAATAAACAAATTTTAATAGATTATACATTAATTATTAATATTTGAAATAAGCTAAAAAGCTTGTTAAAATATCATTAATTTTAAAATTGAATTATTTTATATTTAAAATTTTAAAAAGTGTATAAATGTTATTATATTAACAATTAAACTAATAATTTATAATTATTTACTTATCATTTCAAATAAAATATAAATATATAGTTAATTAGCAATTGAAATGGTAATTTCATTATAAATGTTAAATATAAATTACATGGATAAAAAGTTCTTATTTATGGTAAGTAATTTATATAGTTTATTACAATTTTAAATTTAAAATTGTAATAATATTGAATTGATTGAATAAGATTCAAAAAACATTATATGTTATATTTTTAATAAATTAAAATAGATATCTTTTGTTTCATTAATATAAAACTTTTATTAGTAAAGGATATTTTAAATATCTTAATGAAAATTATTGCATAAGATTATTTAGAATGATATTACAAATATATTTTATTTAAAAATGTTAAGGATAGTATCAATTTATAAAATTTTTAATAAAAAATGAAAATATTAAAAGGACATTATTAAGATAAGACATCATCATGCATTAATACATAACAAAATATGAATTGAATCATTTAAATTTTTGTTATTTATAGTTTATATTGTTATTATAAAATATATCATTATAATACAGTGGATATAATTGCAGAACACTAACAATAGAGAGTTTATAACATAAAATTTATAGTAAATCATCTGTGATAACATATCATTTATTTTATTAAGTAATTTTTAAAAATGTTAGATAAAGTGATATTTTAAAATTAAGAAACGAACTTTATCGTAATAAAATTACGATAAAATATGAAATTTTATTTAAAAAATGATAAAGATATATTTTATAATATTAATTATTTTAATTTAAATAATTAAAGTAATATTATAATTGATTCTAATTATAATTGTAATTTTCAGAATATAGATATATTATTTTTTCTTATTTTCAATGATATTTAGTCTATAAAGACTATATAAAAAATATATAAATTTATACGATATTTAATTATTTTTTTTAACATTATTCTCTAAATTATAGAGAATTTATTATACTGAGTGAAAAATCAAATGATAATTAAATAATATTAGTGATACAAGAATATTTACTAAAATAAGCAAAAGTAGTATGAACATTTTTTAATAATTATTTATATGAATTATAATTGTAATAGTTACATCCATAAACTTACTAGTTTTTTTTAACGTTTGAAGAAACTTTATCTTGATAAATAAATGAATAGTTGTTATATAGAAGAGAATAATTATGAGTTATCAAATCGAAAATCAATATTATCTTCAGCATTCTCTATTAATTATAAAAACTATTTGAAATTTTATTTATAAAAATATATACAAATTAAATTAATTCATTATGTTTTATCTTATTTTATATATATTATAAATGTTATCTATCTTACTAAATGTAAAATTCTATTTTTATTATTAACTTTTAATATAACTTATCTTATTGTTATAATATTTTATATATATTTTATATTTATTTATTTTATAAATAATTAAAATATTTATGTTTTAAAAGATAAATAATCGTTATTTATACATATTTAACTGAATAGATGTATTTAATATATAATATAATTAATAATAAGAGTATTTATATCATAATGCTATCTTTTAGTTTATTATTAAATTTTATTTTATTGTATTAATATTTTTTGTAATTTATTCGAATATATTAGAAATAATAAATTAAATTTATATGAATTTGCGTTTTATTTAAGTAAGCAAATAATTATTATAATCAATTAATATATTATATATGATTTTTTTAAAAAAAAGTTTTATATTTTAATATCATTAATTAAAATATGAATATATTTCTTTTAAGTATTTAAAGTTTTTACTAGAATAAAATAGATAGTAATTATTGTAATTATAACTTAAGAAATCAATATAATTTATAATTAACTTCTTACTAATTATATATAACTAATAAATCACTTTATAATTCATAAAAAAAAATTTATTGATAAATTATTTTTTAAAATATTTTATTCTATTTATATAGAATAAAATTGATATGTAAGTAAATATTTGATAACCAAAATATTAGTATGATTTTTTTTTTGTTTTTTAAGTTGAAAAGTTTATTAGTTATTTTAAAAAAAATATTATTAATGATATGTAGATAATTTACATAATATTAAAAATATTCTTTCAAGTAATTATAAAATTTTAATGATGTAAAAATAATTAAGAGTAGTAGTTATTATATTTTGTTTAAGAAGTTAATTAATTAACGATTTAATTATTTATCAATCTAAAATATTAGATGAATTATCTTTATATTAAAGATATATCCATTTAATTAGAAAATATCTAAATATTGATTCTTGTTTTTAATATAGAAAATTAATTATCATTTTTTTAATTTACTTATTAAATTATTTATATAATTTAAATTTATGAGTGATAGTAGTGATATTTTATTTTTTTTATTTTTATATCATATATAGTAGTAGTATAAAAAATATCTAATAAATTATATCAATTTTATTAGACATAATAGTTTATAATTCATTTTTTTGTTTTTATTGATAATATCATTATTATATATATTTGATAAAATAATAAAAAGTAAAGTAAAAGTGATTTTAAATAAGAAAATAAGAGATTTATTTTTGAAATTGAATTCTATAAAATATTTTTATAGAAAAATTAGTTATTATATTAATCTTTTAAATATAAATTCATATTATATTTAAAATTATTTGAAAAAAAAGTTAAAGAAAATAATAGTATATTAATAAAGAATAGATTATTTAATATTTAAAAAAGAGTTTAAAATAAAAAAGTAATTTTATCTTAGATTTTAATCTCTAGCAATTATAGAATGATTGTTATAAATATATTAAAGAGTAACGTATATATGTATTTAATTAAAATTAATAGAGAAAATTTTTTTAACTAAATATATGTTAAATAATAGTTAAATGATATAAATATAAATTTAATATTTTAAAAATATTAATTTAAAAGTTATTTATATTAAAAAATAAGTTAATCTTAATTGAAATTAAGCGAAAAAATTTAATTTTATTCAACTTATTTATCATATATATTAATCTTTAATATAATTAATAATATTTATTTTTATATTAATATATTTTATCTTACTTATATAACCATATTTAGATAGAAAAAATAAATTTAAACGCACTGAATTAAGAAATTTTCATTTATGAAGTAAATAGTTAATCGTTTATTAATTTTATGATAGTTTATTTATTACATATTATTGATTTATTTATATTACTATTTTTTATAAAAAGGTTTAAATTAATAATTTAATTCAAATTATCTATATTAACTTTAAAATAAATAAATTTAAAAACTTATAATAAATATTATGAAAAATAAAAATTATATAGTAAAAATACTATATATTTTATAGATATTTATTAAGATATAAAGTTTATTTAAATAATGTTTAATTTTACTTAAAGTAGTTAAATTTTTATAAATCAATTGAATGATTATTTTCATATATAAAATAATTTAATTATAATACTATTAATTGAAAAAGAAGTATAATAAATATATATAAAATATTAAACTTATGTTTTTCAATTTTAAATTAAAATAATTGAAATATAAAATAGTTTCTACAATTAATCATTATTGTTATATTTCTAGTATCAATTGTAATTTATTTTTTTAAAATTTATAATAATATTAATAATAGTTAATAAGATTCTATAGCTTTAATATAACTTTAATGTTAATTTTATAGAAGTTGCATGATAAACTTATAAAAATAATTATGCTAATGAATAAATATTATTGATTTATTCAATAATTTTTTTGTATTAGATAATTTTATTAAATTAATTTTAAAATAAAAAAGATTATTAAAACGTTTTAAAAAATATTCTAATTTAGAAATGCAATGTTTAATCTTATTAAAATAAAAACATTAAATAATATTCTATTTGAATAGATTTATAGAATCAAAATGAAGATCAGAATATTGAATATAATAACTTTTATATTACTGATTTCAAATTTTACTATGAGTTCAAATTGACAAAAACAATTAATATAAAATATCTTAAATTTTAAAAAATATAATTATATACATATATAATGTATATATATTGAATTTAATGTTTTTTTAAAAAAAGATAATTAAATAGTTCAAATTCCAATATGGTTTACTCACTTATATTTTCATATATAAAGTTAAAGTAGAACCTCTTTTTGATATTTAAGATTATATTCTTTATTAAAGAAAAATTAATTTATTTTATGAATAAATATCGATTTAGAAAATAAAAATAGAGTTTTATAAATAAAATATTCAATATGATTTGAAGATATCATTTTAATTATTAAAATTATAATTAAGCAAAGTAATAATTAATCTATCTATGTACTATATAAATAGTATATATTTCTTAAATATTAGCGAAATAACTTTAATATCTAGTAATGAAAATTTTAATAAGATGGAAAATTCAAATAGATTAATCTAGATCTAATTTCTTTATGATTTAGAATCATAATATATTTTAAATTTTAATTGAAATTCATAACAAAATAATTAATATTATATATGCTATAAAGGTTAATAATATATTTCAAGATTAAATATAAGAATTAAAATTGTTTATATATTATAAGAAAATAATAAATTAATAAAGTTTTAAAAATTTTTTTTGATTATAAAATTTTTATAAAATATCTGTTTTTATATTATTTTATTCATAATAATAAAGTTAATATATATGATGCCCAGGGCGGGACTTGAACCCGCACAGTTTTGAATCCGAGGGATTTTAAGTCCCTTGTGTCTACCGATTTCACCACCTGGGCTTTTGGATTATATAAATATTTAAGGCGCGTCCCGGAGTTGAACCGAGGTATGCGGATTTGCAATCCGCTGCATATTGCCATTCTGCCAACGCGCCATATTAAAATTTATTCATATAGTAGAATATTATATGGAGCGGGAAACGAGACTTGAACTCGCGACCCCGACCTTGGCAAGGTCGTACTCTACCGACTGAGCTATTCCCGCATATTTATTTTGGTTATAATTATATAATCAATATATACATTAAAAGTAAAATTAATTAGTTTTATGCGTTGCATTTTACTTGTTTCCTTTATTGAGTCAATACTATTATTTATTAATTTTATTTATTTACTGATTTTTAATAATTTCTATTAAGTTTTATTTAAAGTTTTCCAAACAATAAATAAATATTGAAACATAGATAAAAATGTTAGAATGGTTGAAAAATAAAGTAATATAATACCAATTATTTTAATTTGAATATTAGGATGCCATAGCAATACAGTTAATGAAATCATTTGAGCTGTTGTTTTAAACTTTCCTGTAAAAGAAACAGATAAATAGCTATGTTTATCTACTTCTGTTATCATCCATCCTCGTAATGAGGAAATAATAATTTCACGTATAATTATAGTTACTGTTGGTAATGTGATTAACCAGGAATGATAATAATCAGTCACTAATACTAATGCTGTTACTACCATAATCTTATCAGCAATAGGATCTAAAAATGCACCAAATTTAGTTGTTTGTTGCCAAGATCTAGCAAGAAAACCATCAAATAAATCTGTTAACGCAGCAACGATAAAAAAAAATGCACAAAAAAAAGGTGCCCAACAAAAAGGAAGATAAAAAAATAACACGAAAAACGGAATCAATATGATACGGAAAAGTGTTAATAAAGTTGGGATATTTATTTGCATCATATCCTATGACTATTTAGACAAAATAAAATATATATAATTCCAACATGTTTATTGCTTTAATGCATTAAAAATTTTTTCTGCTAATATAAATGAAATTGTTGGTAATTTCATAATTTCATCAATACTTGCATTACGTAGAGTTTGCAATCCACCCATATATTTAAGTA
Organism: Arsenophonus sp.; assembly: GCA_052401645.1. Classification (GTDB taxonomy): domain Bacteria; phylum Pseudomonadota; class Gammaproteobacteria; order Enterobacterales; family Enterobacteriaceae; genus Arsenophonus. The sequence continues at coordinate 1,641,481 of CP198939.1, read as the reverse complement.
AAATTTGTCTACGCTTTGGGCCAATACCTTTAATGCATTCTAAAGTGCTAGTATTTTTAATTTTTATCATACGTTGACGATGTCCAGTAATCGCGTGATTATGTGACTCATCGCGAATATTTTGTATTATATGTAATGCTAATGAATTTTGTGGTAATGAAAAACCTTTACCATTAGATTTTAAAAATAATTTTTCTAAGCCTGGTTTTCGAGTTTTATCTTTAGCTATTCCTATTAGTTTTAATTGACTAGTATCCCAATTTACATTTAATGTCTTAAATATATTGATTGCTTTTTTTAGGTGTCCTTTTCCACCATCAATAAAAATAATATCTGGTATTTTACTTTTATCTAGATATTTATCATAACGCTTAATTAAAACTTGATGCATAGCAGCATAATCATCATTAGGAGTAATATTAATTATATTATAACGGCGATATTCTGAACGTAATGGCCCATTACCATCAAAAACAACACAAGATGCTACAGTTTGCTCTCCTGAAATATGACTGATATCAAAACATTCAATTCGGTGAATTTTTTTTAATTCTAGCAAGTTAGCTAATGCTTCCATTCTTCTCTGAATCGTAGATTTTTCTAAAATTTTTGTTTCCAATGCTGTTAATGCATTAGTACGAGCTAGTTTTAAAAACTTAGATTTTATTCCTCGTGGGTTTATTTGAATTTTAATTTCTCGTCCAGCTATCTTAGCTAATGAATTAGCTAATAGTGTTTTTTTTGGTAAAAAAAAATCTAACAATATTTCTATTGGTAAAGAGCGAATTTTGTTGCCATATAAATAAAATTGTCCTAAAAATGTTTGTACAACTTCAGTTAATTGTGTATTTTCTGGAATAATTGGATAATAATTACGACTACCAAGTACTTTTCCTTGTCTAATGAAAAGTACTTGAATACAGGCAATTCCTAAACGATAAGCAACACTAATTACATCTAAATCTTTTGTATTAGTTGTGATAAATTGTTTATTTATTACTACTCTTATAGATTTTATCTGATCACGATAATAAATTGCATTTTCAAAGTTAAGATTTTGACTAGCTTGCTCCATATTTTTTATTAACTGATTAATAACCTGTTGATCATTACCTAATAAAAATAAACGAACACATTCTACTTGCTGATTATATTTATAATCATCAGTAAATTTCTTAATACAAGGACCAAGACAATGATTAATTTGATATTGAAGACATGGCCTAGAGCGGTTATGATAAACGCTATTTTCACAATTACGCAATGGAAAAAGTTTTTGTAATAAAGATAATACTTTTTTAACGGCATAAATACTTGGGAATGGACCAAAATAATCACCTTTTATTTTCATATTACCACGATGAATAGTTAAACGAGGATATTTATCTGCACTTAAAAATATATAAGGATAGGATTTATCATCCATTAATAGAACATTATAACGAGGTTGATAAAATTTAATATAATTATGTTCAAGTAATAAAGCTTCTGTTTCTGTATGCGTTACTGTAATATCAATTTTAGCAATATTTTTAACAAGCTGTTCTATTTTACTATTTGTTATCTGTTTTCTAAAATAACTAGATAAACGTTTTTTTAAATTTTTCGCTTTACCAACATAAATAACTTTTTCAGATGCATCGTACATACGATATACACCTGGTTGATTAATTAAATTTTTTAAAAATATTTTTGGTTTGAATAGTTCACACACTATAATAAAAACTCTTTATCTTAATTAATGTATTTATTATAATTATGGAAAATAATTTCTCATTATTATTAATTTTAGTTAATTATATATTATACATATATTTATTTTTAATTTTTCTATTTTAAATTTATTATTTTGCTATCAGATAAATTATTGTAATGCAAAATTACCATAAGTAATATTTATTAATCAATTTATTAGATAAAATATTTAAAAAAATTCTTATTTTTATATTTAATTATTAATAAAATACAATATAGTCCTATTGATATTTTTTTTGATAAATATTTTTACTTAATAAAATAAATTATATTAAATAAATTGTTTTAATTTATATCTATTATTAAATATATATTCAAATAGAAAAAATTTTTTTTATATAACAATTAAATTATAATTAAAATTTAAAATTTTTAATTAATGATTGATTATTTTACTATTTACTAAAATTATTTAACGACAATAATTTTAAATACTGTTTTATATGTATTAATTTAAATAAAATAATTAATTATTAATTAATAAAAATTGATTAAGGAAATATATTATTTCAATAAGTAAGAGAATATTATTTTAATAATTATTAAAAATGATTATTTATTTTTAATAAATTTTCTTTTGTTTTTTTTATTTATAAAATATAATTTTTTAAAAAAAAAATAATAATATTTAATAAATTTAAATAATAATTTAATTGAAAATATTTAATTGTTAAAAATAAATTAAAAATCAAAATTAATAAAAAATTTTGAATAAAAATATAATTATTAGTATTTTAATACTAAATAATAGTAATTTTAATTTAGTAAATTTTACTAATATAAAACAATTTTATTAATTTTACTAATATCATTGAAATTAAACTTAAGCAAAGATATATAATATATTATATATATTTATATTTTAAATTATATTTAATATAATTTAGAATATAATATTGAATAATTTTTTTTCAAAATACTAATAATTAAAAGATTCCTATATAAATAAAATTTATTTAAATTTATTTTTCAGTATTAAGAATATTTTCTTATAAGTAATTTTTTTTATTTAAAAAGATTTTAAAATAAAACATTTTAATTAATTTAAAATTTAATAATTAAGAATAATTTAATAATAAAATTTCTATATTGTTAATTTATTGAGTTAAGATAAATATCCATCTGTCATATAGACAGTCATTTCATTATTAAAATAAATAAAAATATATCATTTTAAAAAGTTAATAACTTTTTAAAATATCTTAATAATATATATCTAATTAATATTTTATTATGTTAATTGATTATATCAAAATTTATTAAAAAATATTTAATATATGAAATATTAATGTGTTATAAAAACTAAATTTATATCAATGATATATATTGAAATTAGTTAAATTATATATTTTAAATAATAAAAATCACTAATTTATAATTTCTTCATTTTATTAAAAAATAATGCATTAAGTAAAATAATTAAATATATCAATAGATATTGTTATAAATATCTTCATGAAAATATTATTTAGATATATATAATAATATTTTAGTCAAACCTCTTTAAGAACTTTTCCAACTTTGATGAATTAATATCATAGGATCCAATAAAATCAAATAATAAAACTAAAAATTGAGTTTGTATAAAATAATGAACTAACAATAAATTCTATTTAAGAATTTATATATTAGTTGTTATCTGTTATTATAGATAACGTTAAGATCGAAAATCATTAATTCTATCGCGTTTATAATCTATAGTAATATAAACGCAAATAAACTAACATAAAATACTTATTCATTATATTTGTCATTCAATATTAATATAATAAATGAAATTAAAGAAAATACTACAGCAATTATAAATTTATATATAATAGATAAATTATAATAGATCTTATTTATAGAATACATTTCTATAATATATTCAGGTTAGTAAATATAATCAAAGTGAATTAAAAATCTGGTATTATATACCTATTCAATAAATATTATAAATATAACTATATATGATATTGTATATAGTAAAAAAATAATTATATTTGTATTTTAACTATATAGTATTATAAAAAATACAGCACTTTTTATAATTATAGTATAATACATAATTATTTTTCTGTTATTTATACTTTAAATATGATTATTTATTTAATAAATATAATTATAATAAAGTATGAAACGATTATTAATATAATTTTTATCACTGTTATTATATAATTAATAATACATATTAGAAAATATAATTTTTTATTATAATATGGCAATAATAGTAAATAAATATTCAGATAATTTCATTTATTTAAAATTAGGTTTAGAGAGAGCAGAATAGTTTTTAATTAAACTTTTTCATAGTAAAAAATTAACTAAAATAATAATTAAAAACATATTAAATAAAAATATAAAATTTTAATTTGTTATGTTTTATATAACTTAAAATATAGACTAACATAAAAAAATAACTAATATTTATAGTTATAAATCATATTTAAAATAAACTATTAATATGTTTATCATTTTTATTATATCAAGAAAGTGGAAATCAAAGGAATAAGAATTTGCTTTAATAAATCAAATTAATAACTATAATATCTGCTAAATTAAAATGAACTAATAAAAAAATTCAATTAGAGTAAGTATAATAAAAGCATAAAGAATAAATTAAACTTATAATAAATAATGATATTAACTTTTATAAACTAATTTTAAATTTAAATAAAGATTAATCTGTAAATTAATTTTTTATTGTGCAATTTTATTTTTTATCTTTTTTTAAGATAATTTTGATTATAGTCATATATATTTTAAATATTTAAATTAATTTGAAAAAAAATTATTAAAATTTTATAAATAAATTAAATTTATAAATTATTTTTATAATAATATTATATTATAATATAAATTATCACTGACTTTAGCTAATTTATTAATTAAAATTAATATAGTTTAAATTTAAAATATATAATTTATTTATTATTTTAATAAAAATTATCAAAATAAAATATTGTTATACTAATAAATAAGATATTTAATATTATTATTTTTATTTTTTTAAAAAAAATGACTTATTAATTATTTTAGTTTTAAACATAAAATATTTTATTCTTCTATTATTTAATATATTATTATATAATTTCAATTATTTTATATTTTTTATCAAAACAGGATTTATTATTTATAAACTTAATTAAATAGTATTTATTAAATTTAATATAATTAAAATTATACTTCAAAGTTATATATTTAAAATATAAATAATAATATTTTGTTAATTTATATTCTTTGATAATATGAGAATAAATTTTCTCATTCTGTAATAGTAATAGTTTAGTTTTTTTATAAAATATTTAATTATTATTATAAAAGTTCATTTTTATAATTTAATTATAAATTTTTTAAAAAAAATATCATAAATCTTTCTATTATTGTTTAAGATTGTTAAATATTAATTTAAGAATCAATTTTAAAAAAAACTATTAAATATTTTAATAAATTTTATTATATAATTATAATTTTATATTAAATATAATTTCTATAAATCAATATTTTATATATTAAATTTTAATATTATTTATAATCTTTAGATTAAATATAAAATTATTAATTTAAATAATATATATTTTTATAATATATTAATAACGTGATAATATTTTTTATTAAAGATATTTTGTAAATAGAAATAAATTTTGAATTTTTATATTAATACTATGATTTAAGATCATATGTATATATTTATATTTTAAATATTAATTTTAATATGGATATATTTTATATAATGTAAATATCGGTATGTAAATAAATTATTTATTATTTATTTTTTTTGTTAAAAGATATAATATTGATAATCAATTAATTTTACTATATTGATGATATTTTATAAATATTTAAAAAAAATTTACTATTAAAGAATTTGTTTTTATTTTATTAAAAATAAAAAATTTTTTAAATTAAATTTAAATTATAATGAAACTTAATAATTATAAAATATTTAAGTTATACGTTATAAAATAATTTATTGATTTTAATCTATATAAAATATTATTTATTACATTTAATCTTTTGAAATATCATTAATAATGACATTAGATATTTTACTATGTAAAAGAAATTAATGATTTAGAATTTAAATATTAATATTTAAATTGAGTATGATATTCCTAAGAATTATATTTTTTTCTTAAAAGACATTATTGTTAAGTCTAGTTATGGTAGTAGGATACTATATATCATTGATTATGATGATAATTTTCAATTTTTAATATTTATAATTAAGGTTAGTTAAATATGAATTTTTATTCATATTTAAAACTAAAATAACTACTTTTTATTAAAAATAAGTATATATTCTACTATTTTAGTAAAAAATTTTTAATTATAAAAAAATACAATTATATTTAATTATTAATGTAAAAATCTATATACGTTTCTTAATAAAAAACAGCAACATATTTACTTGTATAATTAAACTTAAGATTATTCTTATAATATAGAAAACAAATCAATATAGAGTCAAGTAAACTATCGATTTTATCATTAATCCTATTTATAATAAAAATTAGTTATATAAAAATATGAATATTATTATAATGATTATCATTTTTAATAAGAGTAAAAATGATATAAATATATATATTAATAAATATTAATATATATATTATTTTACATTAAATAATAGATAAATAAATTAATGTTTATATAAAGCTCATGATTTTTTATTTATAAATAAATCTTTATATATATAAAATATAGTATTAACAAAATTATCTAATAATGTTATTTAATCATATTTATTGATATCACTAAATACTATATATATTTAGTTAAATACTCGAAGGAAAATTACTTAATTTTATATTAAATATAAAATTAAGTAACTTATAAACAACTATAAATTTAAATGAATTTGTTAATTACTAATTTATCAATAAATTTATTATTCTAATTTTTATAAATAAAAATTGTTTATAATATAATAATCAAAGCAATATAATAATGATTTAAACATAAATTTAGTTATTTATGTTGAAATAATAACTAAAATAAAAATTAAATAAAATTGTTACGAAATATAATAAATATTATATTTTTAAAATTTAAATTTTAAAAATTATTTTTATTTTATTTCGTAATTTTATTTTAAATATATATAAAAATCTAATTAATTATTAAATTATATAATTAAAAATATTCGTAATTATAATTCTTATTATTTAGTAAACAATTGATTAAACTGTAATTAGATGTTACTAAGATTAAAACGGTAATAAATTCAATAATAAAATTATATTTACTTATTTTATTTAAAATACGAAATATTAAACTTTATTTTTGATAATATATAATATATAGTATATAAATATATATTTAAATTATTATAAATTTATAGATAGTGAAATTTATATTTTTTAAAAAAATGTAATATATGATTAATATCATAGTGAAAATAAAAATAAACAATTATTTTATTATTAGCTATATCTATTTAAAATATGATAATTATCATATGAATAAAAAATTAATATAATAAAGATAAGATGAATAGTTTTATTATTTATTTTAAAAATATTTAATATTTATTCTGATGTTTGTGAATAATTATTTAATAATAATTAGATCAAAACTAAAATAATTTATACAATAATTATTAATATTTCAATTATAAAAAATTAATATTTTTATTATAAAATATATTTAATTATATAATCAATTAGATTAATTATTATAAAAATAAATTAGATTACTAATCAGTATTAGTATATATTTTAATTTTAAATATAAATATTTACTCAAGTTAATTAGTATTATATTAAAAAAAAATCAAATAATTATTTTAATCAATTAAAATTAATAAAAATATTTTTATATTTAAGAAATAATTAAAAAACTAATAATAAATTTTAATAATTATTTTTAAAATTTCTAATTAATAAAATAATAAGTTATTACATTACATAGTTTGAATAAAACTAATTATTTTCTTTTATTTATATTTCATTATATTTTAATAGAATAATTCAATTGTTTTAAAAAAATGCTCTATTAATAAGAATAAATTAGAATATATCTTATTTAAAAATAATTTTTAATTAAAAAATTATTTTATTTTTATATTGTCATTATATATATTATATATAATTTATATATTATTATATATAATAATCAAAGTTATTCGATTTATTAAAGCTAATATAATATTATTAATTAATATAATAATATTATTATATTAATTTATTTATTTTATCATTTATTCAAATAAAATTTAAATAATTAGTTTAAATAAAGTTAATTTAACTTCTTTTGTAAATAAAATTAATATTTTAAAGATAATATATATAACATTTAATATCTAGTTATTTAAATTTATTTCTCTAAAAAATTAGAATCACTCTTTTAATTTATATCTAAAAAACAATAATATATAATTATATATTTATTTTGAATAAATTAATAAATATAATAATAAATAATAAAGATAACAATTATTAGAAGGATTTATTCTTTTATTGTCATAATATTTTATTTTATATATTAAAATATTTAAAGAAATAATATAAATTTTGTTTATAATTATATTAAATAAGACTATTAACTAACTGATAAGATTTTAATCTTTAAAAAATAATTTTAAAAAAATAAACATTATATTAATTTTTTTTATATCATATATTTATATTTTTATAAAAAAATTAATTTTATTTTCTACCATTCTTAAAATATATTAATATTAAATTAAAAATTAATAAATCAGTTATATATTTTATTTATAAACAGTTATTATATATTATTTAACTATAAAAAATAATAATAATTTTCATTATTAATTAAACTTATCATAATAAAATTAAAATTTTGATTAATAATTTATTTAATAATAAAAATTATTATAGATGATAAAATAATAATAGAAATTATGAAAAATTTTTTTTCAATTTTATATAAATAAAAATTAAATACAATATTTGTTATATTAAAACGTTTTATTATATATAAAAAATTAATTAAATTATAAAAATGTTTTACATAGAAAACTAATTTATTAAAAGATTGATTAATTATAAGTTATAAAGGATAATCAATAGGTTGTTTGATAAGTTTATATAAATTTTATGTAGATAATGAATTATAATTGTAAAAAATAATCTATAATTATAATATTAGTTTCTAAAGATCTTCTCTAAAATTTTAGAAATAAGCATAATATAAAATATAATAAAAATTATACTAATTTTTTAGTAAAAAAAAATTGTTGTGATATTATAAATATAATAATATTTATTTTAAATCTGATATTTTTTTTAAAAAAAATCAATACAGAATAATTATAATTTACATTAGATAAATATATTTTATAAATAAATGTATAAAATAATATTTAATTATTTCTTTTAGATAAAAAGAGAATCTCATTAATATTTAATGTTATAAATTCTTTTTGATAGGAATAAGTTATAGAAATTTATTCTAAATTATTTTTTAGTTTAAATAAATAAGTTTTTTTTAAAAAAAATAACTTATTTATTTTAATATAAATTATCCAATTTTAACAAAATAATAATTTATAAAATATATAATCAGTTATCTATTATGATAAAAAATCTTCTTGTGCGATGATTTTTTATCATAATAGATAACTGATTGAATTATAACACTTTCTTATTTTATTTTTTTTAAAATTTATTTTTTCCAAATATTATCATCTTTTATATTTTTTTTAATATAAGGATAAGCATTTATATCAAATATTGGTAATTTACCAATATTTCGTTGTTTATTATAATCTTTGTTAAGCTTAAATACTATACCAGATAACATTAATATTGAAATTAGATTTATTAATGTCATTAATCCCATTGATATATCAGCTAATTTCCAAACTAATGGCATTTCTGCTATCGATCCAAAAATAATCATTCCTAATGTAGCAAACTTAAGAATGTATAATCTAGATATATTTTTTTTTTTAAAAAAACAATATTACTTTCTGCATAAGAATAATTTGCAATAATTGAAGTAAAAGAAAAGAAAAAAATAGCTATTGCAATAAAAATCTTACTCCAATCACCAACAGCTAAAGAAAATGCTCTTTGTGTTAATTCAATTCCACTAATATTACTATCAGAGTTATCTAATGCGCCAGAAGAAATTATAATAATTGCTGTTGCACTACAAATTACTAAAGTATCTATAAAAACACCTAACATTTGCATATATCCTTGAGATACTGGATGTGGTGGATATGGAGAAGCTGCTGCTGCGACATTTGGTGCTGATCCCATACCAGCTTCATTTGAAAATAGACCACGTTGTATTCCTTGTGTTATAGCTTGAGAAGTGCTATAGCCAAAAGCTCCACAAATAACTTCTTGCAAACCAAAAGCATGTTTAATAATTAATAAAAAAACATCTGGTAAACGTTCAATATTGTTGATCATCACCCAAAAAGCTAACATTAGATAAGCAATTGCCATTATAGGCACAACGAGTTCTGCAACTCGAGCAATTGAACGTAATTCACCAAAAATAATAATGCCACAAATTATTGCAAGTATTATACCTACGTGAAATTGATTAAAACCGAAAGCTACAGCTGTTGCTTGAGCAATTGAATTAGCTTGAACAGAATTGAATACTAGACCAAATGTAATAATAAAAAATATAGAAAAAAGAACTCCCATCCAGCGCATTTTAAGACCATTTTCCATATAGTATGCTGGACCACCACGATAATTTTCTTTATTATCTTTTGTCTTATATAATTGTGCTAATGTGCTTTCAGCAAATGAGGTAGCCATCCCGACTAAAGCAACAAGCCACATCCAAAAAATAGAACCAGGTCCTCCAGCAGTTAATGCAATTGCAACACCTGTAAGATTTCCAGTACCAACCCTAGCTGCTAAACTTGTACATAAAGCCTGAAAAGATGATATACCTGAGCTATCTGATTTATTGCTATTCTTTAGTATAGTAAACGTATGTCCAAAATGCCTAAATTGAACAAGTCCAGTGCCTAGAGTAAAATATATACCTACACCTAGCAATAAATAGATTAATATACCATTCCAGAGAATATTATTAAAACTTTCGATCAGTCCCATCAAAATATTTCTCTCCTATTTATAATATTTTAAATAAAATAATTTGATAAATTAAATAAACTATAATAATTTACTTAACTTCATTTAAAATTATTTATTTACATAAATATTACTTTTTGTTAAAATTAATAATAAATTATATAAATAATTTAAATTAATTAAAATGTAACATAAAATACTATTTAAGTAATCTTTTTATTTTTAAAATTAAAGTTTATTAATATTTAATAAATAAATAATGTAATAAAAAAGATACAAAGATATTTGTTACTTTTCTTAGATTTAATACATATGATTAATTATATTATAATTTAATAATCATAAAAATTATAAATATCAATGATTAAATTATTTTTATGTTTTATATTGATGAATATGAATTTAATATTGACTTTATAATTTATATGAATTATTCATTTTATCTTTTCATATAATAATATAAAGTTATAAACTGATTTATTATAATTAATAATATTATTTAGTATTTTAGTTAAATTGCATATAAAATTGATTATGATTAAAAAATATCTTTTTATAATTCAGTTATTAAATTTATTTAAATAATTTTATTTATTAAAAAATATTTTTTGTATTAAAATGTACTATAATAACTTTCTTTAATTAAATTATTATAATTTAATATTATTTTAATTATGCTTTAAATAGTTCAAGTTTAGCTATAATTACATTTAACCAATAATTAGAAAAGTATTATTATAATTATTATTAATAAATTTCTAATAAAATATAAACATATTTAAATAAATTATTTAATATATAATTAAAATACTATTTTATAATATTTATATTTTTTAAAATTATTTTATAAATAATATTTATATATAATTCAATTTCAGTGATACAGTTTATCAAATATAGATTAATAAAAATTAGAATAACGTTATTTTATAACGATTTTTTATCTTTTTATTTTTATTGAAATAATTAATTAATATAATATAACTAAATTAGTATTAAAAATATAAATAAAGTAAATAGTATACTAATTTAATTTATTAAATTAAATTTAAAAATTGATGTTTTATTTTAAATAATTATTTTAATTTTATATAAAATTCTTAATTTATAAAAATTAAAATAAATGTATATAAAACTTATATAAAATTATTTTAAAACTAGCAAGTTGATTTTTGATGTTATTTTAAAATATGAAAACATCATTATTAAATATAAAATTTTATTCAAAAATTTTTTTTAATAAATTAAAATATAAATTTAATTATTTAAATATTGATTTTAAATATACTAAATTAAAAATTTATAATACATATATTTATTGCAAATATAAAAAGTAATAATTTATATATAAAATATAATATTTTCTTTTTATTAATAATTATTATATTTTATATGAATTAATTTCATATGTTAACTGATAATTATTAATTTCCAAATTAATTAGTTTTAATTATAGTATATCATTATTATATCATATTAATTTATATTAAATAAAATATTATTCGTATTAATATATTTTTTAATAAATTTATTATAACTACAATAAATATTTTATAAGGTTTTTTAACTTTTTTTAAAATCTTAATTATATATTTAATTATAGCTTTTTATAATAAAAAATTTCATTCTATATACAATAAATATAAAGTCATATAATACAATAGTAAAACTATCATAAGAAGGTAGTTACTTAAATTTCTAACAAAGTATTAAGATTATATATAATTTATTTTTATATTCATATTATATTGAAATTTTATATATATTTTATCGTTATTTTAATAAATTTGAAAATAGTATTTTTTAAAATAAGTATTAATAGATTTAATAATCTATTTTATTTTTATTTTAAATAATACATATTTAGACAATTTTTAAAAAATTTTTAGTGAAATACTTTATAATTATAATTAAATTTAATTATTAATTTTATTAGAATTTGATAAGAATATTAGTATATAATATGATTAATTAAACAACTATTATTATATATATACAAAATAATAGTTGTTTAATTTTTATTAAAATATTAATAATTTTATTATTTTAATCCTTTTAGTATTGCAATATTTACAATACTAAAATTTCTTATTATTTGATAATATGATTATAATAAAATTTTAAAATTAATTAATGATGTTAAGACTTATTATTTATTAATATTTAAATGTTAATAACATATAGAGCTAATCAATAATAGAAATAAATTATATTTTAAAACATAATCCTATAAAATCAAAATTAATAAATTATAATTAGCATTTTGAATAAAAATACTAATTATAATTATAAATGATTTATATTGATAGTTATAATTTAAGTTATGATAATTATATAGTATTTTTATAAAAATTTCTTATTAATTATTAATTGAAATTTTATAATTATTCTAATTTCTTTTTATACAAAAAAAATTGAATTATGAATAAAATTAAAAATAAATTAAAATTACGTTATTAACAGTCTTTATAAAAATGAAGATTTTCTAGTCTCATTAATATAATTAGTCACAATAATAGATAAATACTAAAGTGATTTTTATTAATAATATACCAATTATATTTATAATTAAATCTCAAAAATTAGTTGTAATATCAACATGATAAAAAATCAAAATAAATTAATAAAATTTTTAATAAATTAATTTATCTTTATTATAAAAATATAATATCTATATTATAGATTAATTTTAAAAAATAATTTTTATTCATTATTTTAATAAATTATATTAATGTATACTTTATAATATATAACATAAATATTATTAAGTTTTTAAAATAAAAATAAATTTGTTGTAGTAAGAATTATTTAAAATTTAAGTAATTTTTTTTATTAAGTAAATTTTAAATAATGATTAGAAAATATTAGTTTTTCATGTAAAAATAGTTATTGTTTAAATATTTGTTTTAAAATTATAATTAATTTTATGTAAATTATTTTTATTATTATTTATAAATGCATTACTGTTACAGTAGTACTCTAATTTATTAATAATTTTATTTTTTTTTAAATTTTATTTCTTAAAAAATATTATATATATAATATTTTATCTTTTGTTTATATAATATATAAGTTTTGTTATTATAATATTTATATATAAAAAATATTATTAAATTTTAATTTAAATCTAACAACTAATTTTAAGTTAATATTAATTGATTAACGATTAAATTATTATTAGAATAAAAAAGTTTTTATTTATAAATTTCAATTATTCTTTTCATAATTGAAATTTAGTTTATAATATTTTTGATTTAAATTTTATATAAAATAATTTTAAATACATTTTAAAGAAAAATAATTGTATAGGTTTAATCGTATATAGAATCGAATTATTTAAATATTATATTTTTAGTAAAACTCTGGTATATCTAATAAATATTATATATAAATAAATTTTAATAATTTTATCTATTTTTATTTTATATTATTAATTATTTTAAATTTATTTAATATTATTTATTACATAATTTTATAAAAAATTATATTTAAATTATATTTTTTTATTAAATTTATTTTTAAATTTAATTTTAATATTTAGTTAAGATCCTAATTATTATAAATAAGCGAAAATATATTGTTTATTAATATTATAATAATTATTTATGATGAAATTTAATTTCAATAAAATTATTTTTAAATATTTTATATAATATAAATTCCTATATTTATTTTCTGTTAATAGTAGAAATTTATATTAAGTTTAAAATATAAAAAACTTATACTTATTTGAAATCAAAATTAAAATGAAATAATAATTAATTAATTTATTTTTTTTTAATTAATTAAAATTAATAATTTATCTGATTTATTTTAATAGTATTTTATGCTATAAATATAATGATTGTTATCTAAAATAAGTAATTTTTTATTTATTGGAATATTTAATGATTTTGTTGAGTAATATTAACTTATTAGTTATAACATAAATATTAACTAATCTAGTAAAATATAATTATATTAAAAATGATTATTAATTAATATCGATGATAATTTAAAAATAAGAAAATTAAAGTTAATTTAATAATCATTTAAAATCAAAGATATAATATCTTTATTATTTTAATAATTAGATAGTCTTAAATAAGTTATTTATAATATATGGATATATAATGTAAAATATATTAATTTTAAAATTATTTTAATATTGGAATTTTTTTATATTATTTAAGTCAGTGACATTATTATTAATGGATAAAACTAGAATTTGTATTTAAATAGATATATTTTATTATTTGTAATAAATAAGAATATAATTGATATGCGTAATATATAATTAGTATTAATCAATAATAAATTTATTTAAAATATGATATTTTAAAAATTTTATAATAATAAATATTGAATAAATATTAAATTTATAAATTAAATAAATTTAATATTTTTACTTTTTTTTCTAATTAGTTATATAATATAATTAATTGGAAAAAGTATTATTATTCTATTGATAGTTATGATATTCTTTTTGTTTTAAAAATAATTGATTAAATTAAATAAAAATTTTAAAAAATTAACTATATTTTAGAAATATTTAATATGATTTCTGTATCAAATAAATATATTAAATAAGTAACAAATAGTGATTTAAAAAATAAAAAATACATATATAATATTATAGAAATGAATTAATTAATAAAAAAGATTTTTAATAATCTTTATTTTAATTAAAATAAAGAAAGTTATTAAATTTTAATTAAAATTTAATTTGTTATAAATATATTAATATTATGATAGTCTTAAATATTGAATTATAAAATATTATTAATATAAACATATTAAGTTAACTTTTAATATTTTATTACTATAAATGATAAATATGAATAATTATAACGATAAGTTAAAATGATTATTTAATGATATCAATTTAATTATTTATTAGTAAAATAATTTATAAATAATTATGATATATTATCAATTAAAATAAAATTAAAATCACATATAGATAAATATAAAAATAATAAATTTACTGTATTTTAATAATTTTATTATATTTGCTTTTAAAATAATAAATAATAGCTTTGAAGTATATTGTTATTTATATGTTTAAATTATTAATTTTTATTATTCTTAATAATATAAATAATAATATATATAAAATAATATAATATATTGAATGAAAATAAGAAAGTAATCATATTTCATTATTTTAAAATTACTTTATAAGAAATTATAGTAAGTAATATAGTTGTTTAGTTTTATATAATGAATATTATTTAATTATTTTTAATTAAACTTATAAAAGAATTTTTTTTACATATGAATATTAAATTTTATAAAATAAAAAAAGTATTTTTGCTAAACTTTTATTTTAGTAATTACTAAATTATCACTGAATAAAAAAGTTTAAACTATTCTATATTATTTTCTTTTCATAAACTAACTAATTAATTATAATTATTTTTATAATTTTAAATTATACTTACATAAAACTAATATCCAATTTTATATAGAATTTTACTAAAATTAAACTTTTTACTTTTACTCTACTAAAGTAAATAATTATTTATATCAATAAAATTAATATATATTTATTTTTTATTTTTATAATTGTTATATATATCAACTAATTAATTAAATATTTTCTTGAAATTAATTGAATTTCCTATTATAATTTAAATTATAAAATATAAATATTAAGATAAGAATTATAATTCTATTTATAACAAAAATATACTTTAAAAAAAAGAAATATTAAATATAGATAAATATTTTTATTAAAATAAATGTTTTATTTATTAAAAAAAATTAATTTCTGATTTTGATCATTTATTGGAATTGATATATAATAATTATAGTTTTATATATTTTATGGAATATTTATACTATTTATTTATTATATTTTCATAGAAAAAGCATAAAGAAAAATAATTAGAAATTTTATTTTTTTAATAAAAAAATAAGAAATAATCGTTATGATTTTATTATCAATTAAGTATATTATTAATGAATTGAATTAACAGTATTTTATTTAAAATATTACGTATTATGATATAAATAATTTTAAATTTATATATATATTCTATGTTATATATTAATAATATTACTTTTGCCTATAAAAGATAAAAGTATTGGTTAAAATGTATAAAAAATTAAATAATAGTTTAATATATATATGATAATATATATTATTATATGTATAACATATTAATAAAAATATTTATATATTTATTAAAATAAAATTAAAATAATGTTTGTGTTTTATTTAAAGTATCAATTTTGATAATTGATATTAAGTTATTACAATTTATCTAAAATCGTTTAAAAAAATAAATTTTTATTTATTTTTATATTATTTTTTAAAAAATCTTTTAATAAGATTAAAACATATTTAATTTTAAAATTTTTTATAAATTTATAAGTGTTTATAATTTTTTATAAAATATTTAATGATAAAATAATTTATTTAATTCAATAACATTAATTTATCTATATAAACATCTAATATATTTTTTTTGTTTTTAATTTATTAGTACTAATTTTAAAATAATTAATATTTTATATACTTGAATAAATATCAATGCTATTATGGTAATGTACTATATATTTTACACTTTTATTAAATTATATTTATTAAATATTTTAATAAACAATGGTGATATTTCTGTAGTATACATATAATTTATATGAATTTTCTATGGATATTCTAATTAATGTTAATTAGTTATTTTAGTTTAAAAAACATGATGTAATAATTAAACTCAAATATTTTATCGTTGCATTGAAATAATTTAAAATTACTAAAAAGAAAACCTATGTTATATATAATAGATAAAAATAATTTTCTATTATTTTTTCAAAAAAAAATTTTTCAAAATTAAATAATGTTATAATATGATTTATTTAATTAAAAAAAATTTTTTTCACATCATCTTTAATATAGATGAGAAAACTAGTTTAATCATTAGTATGGGATTGTCTAATTCATGATTTATTTTAACTAAAATCAATAATTAATTATTAAGTTAGATATAAATATAAATACATATATTAAAGGTTAATAAAATTAATTAATAAAAAACACATAAAAGATATTTTTATAGAAAAAGGCATTTAAATTGAAAATATAATTAATATATTTTCATAAATTTATTTTTTAATTTTATTAACTTGTAAAAGTTTACCTAAAAATAACAAAACTATCACTTAATAATAAAGTATTACGATAATTTTTAATATTTTATTTGATAATTATTAATTTTTAGAATAATTGATTAATAAAAAGATGATCTTGTAAATAATACAATAAATTTATTTCTGATAAAATATAGTACTATTAAATTAATAAATATGTTAATCATGTATACGATCAAGATCGCCATAAAGAGAAGGCATACTATCAGGTCTTGTTTTAAATCGACGATGTAACCACATATATTGATCAGGTGCTTGCATAATTTTTTTTTCAATTAGTTTATTCATAAAAATAGCAGTAGATATTTCATCTTTCTGCGGGAAGTCGGTTATTGCTGGTTGAATTAATAATTCATAACCTTTAGCATTGGCTAATCGTCTAGGGGTAAAAGGTATCATTATTGGATTTGCTAATTTAGTTAAAATATGTGTTCCCATAGTAGTAGCTGTATACTTAACTTTAAAAAATGGTACAAAAACGCTTTTTTTAGGACCATAATCATGGTCTGGTGCATACCATAAAATTTCTCCTTGTTTAAGGTTACGTATCATGCCTTTTATATCTTTACGATCAAGCATAAATTTATTCGATCGTAATCGTCCACGAGTTTGTAACCAATTCATTACTGGATTGTTGTTAGGGCGATAAACTCCAATACCAGGATTTAATATGCCAAAAATACGAGCACCTAATTCTAATGTTAGAAAATGAATTCCTACTACTATGATTCCTTGTCCTGTTATTTGAATTTTTTCAATATTATTATGCCCCTTAATTGTAAACCAACGTCGTACTCGTTTATCAGGCCAGTACCAAGCCATAGCTGTTTCAAATAATCCCATACCTACTGATTCAAAATTTTTATTTATCATTTTTTCTTGTTTTTGTTTATTCATTTTAGGAAAACAAAGTTCTAAATTACGCTTTGCAATTTGTAGTCGTTTTTTTAAAAAAAATTTAGATAATCGCCCAAGGCGAATTCCTAACCAGTAGATAATAGGATAAGGTAGTAAAACTAATAAGTAAAAAATACCAGTTACCAACCATATTAGCCAATATTGAGGACAGAGGTATGAAATTTTAAAAGGAGATGTTTTTATCATTTATATTTTATTTAATACATATTAATAGAGTCTATTTTTTATATTGTTATCAAGTTAAAAACTTTAACCATATGAATAATATTTATTTATTTTTTATTTATTTTAATATTTAATCATATTTTATTAAAAATATATTTATATATTTTTATCAGTAATAATATCAATTATATAGATAAAATAAAATATTAATAATTATAAAAATGATTAATAGTAATTCTTTTAATAAATGAAATAAAAATAGATGTAAATTAAAATCAAAATTTATTAAATTATTAATAATTTAATAAATTTTGATTTTTCATAAAAAATTATGTATTCAATACTTAAGTAAAAGTGTATTTAAATATCATAAAACTCATTATTAGTTTTTTTATAATATAGCTTTTATGTAGATAGTTTATATAAAAGCTATATTATAACTTTTACTATAAATAATGTTTTGTATTCTAAATTTATTTTATTTAATAATCTTGCTATTAATGAATAAAATAAAACATCATTTTATAAAAAAATGATTTAAATATTTAATTTTATTGTTTTAAATATTAAATATTTTATTAAATATTATTTAGATGTAATAGAACAATGATATATTAGTAACATTTACTAACTTACTTTTAATAACGATCCATATATATAAATATAAAACAAATATTATGTATATTTAAAAAAATATTTTGTTAAAATACTTAATATAACAATGTATATTATATTATACAATATAAACAAAATAAGGAAGACATTTCACAACATGATTATTCTCAAAGTAAATATTATTCTTATAAACATTAAATTTTTTAATAAATTATATAAAATATTTAATTAGAACATAATATTATATTTTAATATTTAATATTAATTTATTTATTTTATTTATAAAATATAACTTTATTTGATAATTTATAAAAAAGATATTAATTATTTTTAAAATAATATATCTTTTTAAGATATATTATAAATAATAATTCTATATTTGACGAAATAGTTATTTTAAAATTCAAAATAACATAATTGAAAATGGTAATAATTAAAATTTTAATAATATAGTATTTTGTACTAATTCTATAATAGAGAATCATAAAGTATTGATTTCCCAATCAACATTTTGATTTGCTAAAAAAGGAATTAAATGATTTTTACCTTTAGAAATTTTATCAGCAACAATAATTTTTTTACGTTTGAATTCAATATAACCTTCATTGATAAGTAAGCCATAAAATTTAGCTCCATTTAATGAACAAAATGATTCAAAGTTTTCCATAGCATTCATTTCATTGAAAATGGTTGCATAAATTGAAAGAGCATTAGGTGCATTAAAAACTCCTGCACAACCACATGCAGATTCTTTTCTATTTTTTATATGCGGTGCGCTATCTGTACCAAGAAAAAATCGCTGACAATCTGTAGTTATTGCTTGACGTAATGCTTTTTGATGAACTTTACTTTTTAGAATAGGTAAACAATATAAATGAGGTTTTATACAATCAACTAACATGTGATTTCTATTAAACATTAAATGTTGAGGTGTAATGGTAGCAGCTAAGTTTTCATTACCATTAAGCACAAACTGAACAGCCTCTTTAGTTGAGATGTGTTCAAACACAATTTTTAAACTAGGGAAATTCTTTCTAATAGGTTCCATAACTTTATCAATAAAATAAGCTTCTCGATCAAAAATATCAATATTACTTTTTATAACTTCACCATGTACTAATAGTGGCATACCTATTTTTTCCATTTTAGAAAAAACAGAATAAATATTTTTTATTTTTGATACTCCATTATTAGAGTTAGTTGTTGTTCCAGATTGATAAAGTTTACAAGCAATAAATACTCCTTGTTTAAAGCCCTCTTCTATTATTTTTGTATTACTTTGATCTGTTAAATAACATGTCATTAATGGTGTAAATTTATGTCCTACAGGGATCGCACTAATGATTCTTTTTCGATAAGATTTTACTTGTTTAATATTAATTATTGGCGGCAATAAGTTTGGCATAATAATTGCTCGCCCAAAAAATTTGCTGGTATAAGGCACAACAAGTTTTAATATATCTTTATCTCTAAAATGAACATGACAGTCATCTGGGCGTCGAATTTTAATGTTAGTAGTAACTTTTACCATAAAATTAAATTTAATTTTAAATTAAGTTTATAAAATAGATACAATCATATTACTCTAATATATGATCAATAAAATTAAAATAAACAAAAAAAGATATTCTTTAAATATGAATAATGTATTAATTTATTATAAAATAAATAAATAATTAATGTGAAAATAAAAAAAGTAAGTTAAAGTTATTTGACTCCCCCAACTGGGCTCGAACCAGTGACATACGGATTAACAGTCCGCCGTTCTACCTACTGAACTATGGAGGAATTTACATAAGAAAAACTATCAAATATTAGTTATTTTTTATGTAAATGTCAATAATTAATAATATAATATTTTGTTTTTTATATTACGATAAAATTTAATTTAAAATAAATTCTTTTTATTATATGAAAATATTTTCTGCATAAATATAAGAAATTTATTAAATTACATAGATATAATTTGATATATATAAAATTTATTTTTTTATTTAAAAATGTTTTTAATTAATTTTAATTTAATTATAAATAATTGGTTTAATGAGTATTTTTTGTTAAAAAATCTTCTTACTTTATTAAAAATTAATTTTTTATAAATTTAACATATAGTTAAATTTATAATTCTAATATTTTTAAAAAGAAATATACCGATTTAATCTTAAATACAAAGATATCAATAAATTATGAAAAATAAAATAAAACTGATTATAAAATATAAAATAAAATATAATAAATTAACCAAATTATTTATTTAATAAGTCTTTAATATTATAATCCAGCTTATTTATTCACTTTATATATTTTTTTCACAATTATCTTAAAATATTTATAATATTTTCTTTTAATTACTATATATTTATAAATAAATATTAATATTATATTAACAATATTAAATTATTTCAATAATAAATATTTATTATATTTCTTTATTTGAATAACAATATCTTTCTTAATTAAGATTTTTCTAAAATAAATAACATAGAAGATTATATCTTTAATTTCATTAAATAATTTTTATTATTTAATAATTAACTTACTCTTAAGTAAGAATATTTATTAAATAAAATTTATTTTTTCATAAACAAAAGAATAAAACTATTGATATTATTAATTATTCGTGCGTTAATACAATAAAGTCTATTAAACAGATCTATTTTATTTACGACATTTAAGTTAATGTGTTATGAGTAGCGTTATCCCTGATAGCCTTTCGACCGTTTCTTTCTGAGTGCTTCTATAATTAAATAGTGATGTAGACTTTTGTACACCTGTCTAATGTCAAACGCAGTAATATTTATTTTTATATAGGAAAAGGCACATGTCTGATAAAATGAAGGGTCAAGTGAAGTGGTTTAACGAATCTAAAGGCTTTGGTTTCATCACTCCTTCTGATGGTAGCAAAGATGTATTCGTTCACTTCTCTGCCATTCAAGGAAATGGATTTAAAACCCTAGCTGAAGGGCAAAATGTAGAATTTACCATTGAAGATGGTTCGAAAGGCCCAGCTGCAGCTAATGTAACAGCTATTTAAAATTAGTTAAAAAAATGGATTCCTTGAAGCCTATCTCATAAATGATAGGCTTCATTTATTTTTAATAATATTTAATAATATATATAAATATAATTATTTATAATATAGTATTTTAAATATAAATTTAAACTTTTATAAGTTTAATAATCTAAAACTTCTTCACTAATTATTTTATATAATTTAAATAATTTTTAAAACTAATAAACATGATTATTAATTCAATAATAATTTATATATAAATTATTATTGAATTATATGTATATTTATAAATGTTAATTTATTAATAGATGTTAACGTAAAATAATAAAATTATATATAATATTAAACATTAGTTAATATTATATATATCATATATTATTATATATACGTTTTTATATTTTTGATATAATTATTATTGATTTATATATAATTAAGATTACTTTTGTTTACATTATTTTTAATAAATTTTAAATTTAAATTTAAATAAGTTATATATAATAAGTAAAATTATTGTTTTATTTTTTTAAATAAAAAATAAGTTAACACAATATCTATATCTTAAATTTATTAAAAATTAAAATTTTAATATTCTTTAATTTATTATTTACATGCTTTTAATAATAAATAAGTTTTTATAAAAAAGGTAGATTTATTAATTAGTTATAGATTATAATAGTTTTAAAACTAACAAAAAAATTATAAATTAGTTTTTATTTTTTTTAAAAAATATAAATCTTTATCAAAAATATATTATATTTATATAATATTTAGTTGTTTTTTATAATATTGTCTAAAATATTATTTTGTGGATAATAAGATTATAATAATCCATAAAGTGGCAAATAAAATCTCTATTTTCTAATATATAGAAATATAAAAAATTACTCTATATTTCATTTAAAATATTTATCAATTTTAACAAAAATAATTTTTCTAATTTAAGAAAAAACTTATATAAGTTCATATTTAAAGTGATTTATTTATATCTAAAGTAGTTTGCAAAAGTTTTTGCATTTTTAGAAAATATTATTTAAAAAATAAATGTAATCTTAGAAGCTAACTATTTTGTTTCACATAATAAAATTTAATTAATATTATTTTGATAGTTAAATAGATATTTATCAAAGATTTTTATCTTAAATATCTCAATTTTATGATGTTTTTAGTTAATAAATTTATAAATGTTATTTTACTTTATTAATAAATGGATAGTTAATCATCAATTTTAAAATTTATCATTTAAGCTGATGTAATATAATTACAACAGGATTGAAAATTATGTATTTTAATTTAATTAAATTATTATATAGAAATTAATTAATTATTTTATATTTTCTATATGATATAAAATATGTGAATTATTTTATTTTAATGATAAACAAATTAATAATTTTATCGTTTAATTATAACAATTATAAATTAAATGTTATTTTAACTATAAATATTATAATAAATAATATTGTTTATAATTATTTTATTAAAAGATATTAAGCAAATATTTTTATTTATTTTTTTTATTTTGATTTAATTAAATCAGTAAGATTATTAAATTTTAATATCATATTATTTATAATATACGTTATATATTTTATTATTTTAATAATAAAATAATAAAATAATAAAATATCAATAATTAAATATATCATTAAATAATGATATTTATTACATTTATTTATTAATAATTTAAATAAAATTTAATAACAGAAATAATAAAACAATTACTTCAAATCTAGTATTATGTTAAATAATAGTTTATATATAATATATTATTAGATCACATAAAAAAATATAAATTATATATCTATTCAATATTATATTTTATATATAATATTGAATAGATAAATTAAATAAAATAATCTCTTATTTATGTATTTATACTTTAATAATATTGATCAACAATATATAAATTATTTTATTAAACATAAGCTTAATTAATGATAATATTTAACATACTTAAGATATTAATTTAATAATTATTAAAGTGATAAAATTTAATAACTAAATTAGATTAATATTAGTAATATACAAACTATAGTAAAGTTATTAATAGTTAATGAATTATAATTGATGATTTTTGATTAATTTCACTTCGTAATAAACCAGCCACATTGTTAAATAACCAATATTAATAATTTAAAATATTAATACTATATTAATTATAACAATTAATTTTTATTTAGTGAAAACAAAATTAATTAAATTGAAATAAATACTACTAGGATATTATTTCTTATTAATATAATACCTTAGCTTATTTAAAATAATAAAATAGTTGATATATTTAAAATTAATAATTATGAGAGAAATAAAAAATATTTATTAATAAACATTAAAAATTCTTGATATAAATAAATAATGTTAATTATTTCAATAATTTAAAAAACGAAATTTACAGTAATATTCAAATATTATTTTATTAATTAATTATTAAAAATTAATTTTATAAATGATAAAAATATATAAAATTATAAACTTATTATTACTTTATTGAAAGTATTTTCTATTATTATAATAGTTATTTTAATTTTCATATATCTAATTTCTTAGAAATTTATTAACTACTAATAATATTGATTATCTTATAATCGTTAATAAATTTTAATTAGTTTAAATATTATCTCATAAGTATCACACATTAACTATATCTTTTAACATAAAATTTTAATGTTTTTAGTAAATTATATATAAATAAGAGATTTTAATTAATTTATGTTAGCCATATAAAAATGGCTAACATAATAGATAAAGATTTTTATCCTTAATAATTGATATTTTATTTATTGTTATTTTAATAATCATCTTTTATCTAAAAATATTTTTAATGAATGTAGTTCTATGTTCTGACTTATTTTAATATAATTTAGTATATAAAATACCAATAGATTACAATACTTTTAAATAAACAATATAATATTGTGGTACTCTATAGTACACTTTTATAGAATAGAAAAATATCAATACATTATTAATGTATTTTAAAGATAAATTTAAATAAATTAACAATAATATTAAGAGTATGAATATGTATTTTGTCAATGTAAATTCAAAAAATTATGTATAATTAAAAAATATAAAAGCATAATAAGATATAATTATTGATTATTAATTTATTCTGGCTAAGTTATAAATTTTATGAAAATAAATTCGCCTTATTATATTATTTAATCGTTTTCAATATCTATGAAAAATTCAATCTTAAAATTTTTTGTTAAATAAATACTATGCTTATAATTAGTATAATACAATTATTATTATCGAAATATAAGTTTAACTAGTTAACAAATACTTGTCTATGTTTTCTATGATCATCATAAAATATTAAAAATATAATTTTAGTTTTTCTTATATGTAAAATTATTGATTATAATATAAATATTAAGAATATTTTAGTTAAATAATATTTTAATTAATATTATGTTAAGCTAACAATTATTTAAGTATGTATCTTAAGTATTAATATAGTTAAAATTTATATCATTTATATAATTGATATAAATTGCTATGTTAAGATAATTACTATGTTTTTCTGAAAAATAATTAAATAAAAATATTTATGAAATCTATACTTATACAATAGGAATTCTTTTCAATATTATTGAAAGAAATTTTAATAATTATTCATAATATATATTTATAGCTACAGTTATAAATTCTTTGTGTATATTAATTAATCTGAAAATAAATTTTGTTTGAACAAAGATTGTTACTTTATTTAGATAAATATTAAGTATAAAATAATGGATAAGTTAATAATAATATCTTTTAAAATCTATTTGATTTAAAATTAAGAATTTACAATTAATTAGTATGTTTTAAAAATTATTTTTTTAATTAATATTTGTTAATGAAAATATAGATTTATTATATAAAAATGTAAATAATTTTCGAAAAGCTATCCTTTTATAATCTATATTTATATTACTTATAAATAAATTAGTTTTTATTTTAATTAATAGTTATATATATTATATATTAGTTTATAATAACTATTATTATACCTATTGAAATATCCTATTCTAGATAATTATGGTAATTAATATCTTTTCTAATTAAAATTGAATATAAATATATCACAATATTTACTTCTAAACTTATTAAGTTTAATGTAATATTATAAAAATAAAGTTTTAATATTATTTATTTTATAAATAAATATTTGTTTAATTATTCTTTACTAATTTTAAAAAATTTTCTAAATAATAATTTGAGTATAAATCAAAATTTATAAATATAAAGTTCATTTATATAAAATGATAAATATTAAACAATTGTAATCATATTAATTAAGGTATTGAAATTATATATAAATTATTAATTTAATATTGTTTTAAAATAAAAAATCGACTTATCTTAATATTTTTTTATAAAAATATTTTATATTCTGTTGTTATATGATAATATCATAATATGCATTAAATATTTATGCTATCAAAATATCTTAAAATATTCATTAATTTTTTTAATCATTTTTTATTAACCATATGATTTAATCTGCTTAAATACAATTTAGCTTAATAACTTTAATATATTAAATATTATTTAAATAAATTAATAATGCGAATAAAACTTATCATTTGATAAAATTAACTGATAATTAATCATGATTTCTTTAATAAAAGTAATAATTTTATGTTTTAACAAAAAATATTTTATAGTTGCTAAGTTTACAAAATTTTTTTTAAATATAAAATATTTTATTAAAATTTAAAGTTATGATATAATATATGATTAAAAATCAATTTTTATTGAATAGAATAATAGTGATATATAATTTAATTTAAACATTAATCTCGAATAGTGTATTTTAATGAATTATTTATTTAGAATTTTTTAAAAAAATAAATAATAAAATTATAACTATTTTATTCAAAATAAATAAACTAAAAACTAGTAAAAATAAATAGTTATTTAAATAAATATTAAATTAGTAACATAATTTAATAATCAATAAATTATAAAATTTTAGTTTGATTTTATTAATAAAAAATTGCACTTATTAAGTAATATATTTTAATATGAATCTTCAAATTCATTATGAGAAATTTTATTATTTTTAGTTAACACTTTATTAAATTATAAATGATTTTTTAAAATTATTACTTTTTATTTTAATGAGCAATAATTATTCATAAATTTAATTGTTTATTATAATTAATATATAGTAATCTATATAAGATTATATAAATTATATTACTATAGTATTGAATATTTTATTTATATTTAATATTTCAAATAAAATATATTAATTAATTGATATTTAATAAGTTTTTAATATAAAATATATTATCATTAACTTTATCTATTGGTAATAAAGTATTATATCAATATAAAGATTGAAATTGAAAATATATAATGATTATTTTAATATAAAAATTTAAAAAATTATGTTAAATATATAAAAATAAGAATTTTATTCTATTAAATAAGATTTCTATATTTATTTAAATTTAATATTTATAAGTTTTTAAAAATGATTTTTTAAAATAATCATAAATAATAAATTATTATTTATGATTATTTAATATCAAAAAAGTAATTAGTTTTTTATAGCATATAAAATAACATCTTTTCAAAATTCAAAACTATTTCATCAGAATTTTAAAATTAATATTCTATTTTTTGTATAAAGATTAAATTCAATATTTTAATATATATCATATATAAAATATTTTTAAAATTTTTTATAAAATATCAAAATTAAATTATATTAAAAATAATTTTTTAACCAAAAAAATAACTAATATATAAATTAAAATTTTATTTTAATATATTAATATTCAGTTATCTTAGTTTCGTTAAGATTAATATCTTAATAAGAATATCCAAATCTTTTGAAATTATTTACAAGTAATCTCAAGTTTATTTTTATTTGTAAATTGACAATTATTATTAGTTTAAATAATTTATAATTCTCTATTATTTTGTAATTTTTAGAAAAAAGAAAAACATACTTATTTTTTTGTAAAGTGTATTTTAATTTTATGTTTATTAGTTTTAAAATTAATTCATATTAGAATTTAAATTAAATATTAATCATATTATCGATAATAAATTTAGATTTTGAAATATATTTTATTTATATTAAAATTTATTGAATAGGATCATTCATAAATTCCAATTTATATAATTAATATATCTATTTCATATATTTTAAAAAATATATTAGTTTTATATATTTATATCGATACTAATTAATATAATTTAAAATATAATATTATAAATTGGTTCTTTTTTATTAAAATTATACTAGTTTTAATAGATTAGTAAAAATTATGATTTTTTATCGTTTCTTTATTAGTTATATGAATAATAATAATTGATAAATAGATGTTAATAGTTTCGTAAAAAAAATATCATTAGTTATTATTTTAAGAACTGTATTTATAGTTTCTTTTATTATTAAAATTTATAATCCATATAATTTCTTTACTATATATTTATCATTTAAATTATTATTGTATTTTATTACTATTCTTTAATTTTTAATTATTATTTTATAACATTAATCAATGTTTAACTTAATATTTTAATTTATTATTTAATAATAATTTATTTTTTCAAAATTTATTTATTACTAGTAAAAAATTATAAAAATTAATAAAATAACATAGAAAGATATAATAAATAAACTTAGATTTATGTATTGTTTGCATTAAATAAAAAGATATCAATTTATGATATTTTTTTATCTATTTCATATTTGTTAATTTAATTAAGTTTTTTATTTATCTTTTATAAAAAATTATTTTTAATAGAAAATTTATATTTATTTAGTATATTTTTATTATTTAAATATTAATTTATTAATTAAGAAAGATATATTTAATATTTATAATGAATAGTATAAAAAGTATTTGCTAATAAATAATATAATTAATAATATCATAATTATATTTTTAAAAAAAATAATATTATTATAAAAATAAGATGGATAAATATTTTTTAGTATTTATATTTTTATATTATCTTCATAATTATTTAATATCAAATCTTTATAATAATAAAGAGAAGTTATTTTCAGGAAAATTTATTTGGAGTAAATCAATGAAACAAG
Organism: Arsenophonus sp.; assembly: GCA_052401645.1. GTDB lineage: Bacteria > Pseudomonadota > Gammaproteobacteria > Enterobacterales > Enterobacteriaceae > Arsenophonus. The sequence goes on along the minus strand of CP198939.1, from coordinate 1,611,819 downwards.
CAATATATGTTTCAAGTTATAAAAGTAAGCAAATCCATGTTTGGAAAATAGATAAAAATGGAAAATTAATATTATTACAAGAATTGAGATTACCATATGAAGTACAACCAATAAAAATTAGTTATGACGGTAGACATCTTTATGTTGGTGTTCATGATTATTTTGCGATTATCACTTATCTTATTTCAGATGAACTTAAAATAAGCCAGCAGGCAGTTACAACAATTCAATCACCACCAACATATATTGAAATTGATCATTATTGTCGTTGGCTATTTATTCCATCATATCATAAAGGAAATTTAATGGTGTTGCCAATTGATAAACATGGTATTGCAAGATCACCGATTCAATTAATTAGTAACTTAAAGTATCCTCACTCTTCCAAAATAAATTTTGATAATTCAATGTTGTTTGTTCCTTGTTTAGGGGGGGATCATATTCGAATTTATAAAATTAATAATGATGGATATTTAACTGAAGATACTGATAATAAGATCACTACTAATAAAGGTTCTGGACCACGTCATATGGTATTTTCATTAAATCAAAATACTTTTTATTGTTTAAATGAATTAGATGCAACGATTAATGTTTATTCTAAATTTAAAACTTATCAACAAACACAAAGTTGTAAAATTTTACCTATTGGATCAAAAATTAAACCTTGGGCTTCAGATATTCATATTACACCAAATGGTCGACATCTTTATGCTAGTGAACGTTCTAGCAGTATTATTCGTCACTTTAAAATAACAAAAGATGGGTTAAAATTATTGCCAATGGCAATTTATTCAACAGAAAATCAACCGCGTGGTTTTGATATTGATCAAAACGGTATTTTTTTGCTAGTTGCCGGTCAAAAGTCTAATCATATTATAGTTTATAAAATAGATAGGATTACTGGTGCACTATACGCATTAGATCGTTATCCAGTTGGAATCAACCCAATGTGGATTACAACTAATTTGATTAAAAACTAAATTATATTTTAATTTATAGTTTAATAACTATTTTTTTTATCGCTTTGGTTAATTTATTAAGATCTTCAGGAGTAATAATATAAGGTGGAACTAGGTAAATTAATTTACCAAATGGACGAATCCAAACTCCTTCAGAAATAAAATAACGTTGTAATTCAATTATATTAACGACTTTTTTCATTTCAACAACTCCAATTGCACCCAAGACTCGTACATCAGCAACTTGTGATTGATCTTTTAGAGGGAAAAGTTCATCCATTAATTGAGTTTCAATTTTTTTTATCCATTCTTCCCATGGATTACTCCTCAATAATCTTATATTTTCGCTGGCTACTGCACAGGCCAATGGATTACCCATAAAAGTTGGTCCATGCATAAAACAACCTGTTTTACCTTGACTAATAGTGTCTGCGATATATCGATTAGTTAGTACAGCAGATAAAGTAACATAACCACCAGTTAGTGCTTTACCCAAACATAAAATATCAGGTATAATTGAGCTATATTGATAAGCAAATAATTTTCCTGTACGACCAAATCCTGTAGCGATTTCATCTATAATCAATAAAATATTATAGTAATTACATAAATTTCTTATTTCTGTCAGATAATTAGGATGATAAAATCGCATACCACCAACACTTTGAACAATCGGTTCAATAATAATAGCAGCAATTTTATCACTTTGTTCAATTAGAATTTTTTGTAATGGGAGAATATCATCTGATTGCCATTTCTGATAAAAACCGCATTGAGGTGCTTGAATAAAAAAATGTGATGGTAGAAAGCCATAATAAAGATTATGCATTGAATTTTCTGGATCAGAAACTGACATAGCACCAAAGGTATCACCATGATATCCTTGTTTTAAAGCAATAAATTTATGACGTACTTTCCCTTGTGCCTGCCAATATTCTAATGCCATTTTTAATGCTATCTCTATAGCTACTGAACCAGAATCAGCAAGAAAAATACATTCTAATCTATCATCAGTTATATCAATTAATTGTCGGCATAAAGCAATTGCGGCTGGATGCGTAATACCACCAAACATAACATGAGACATTTTAGTTAATTGATGTCTAATAGCTTGATTAAGTATTGGATGGTTATAACCATGAATTGCTGCCCACCAAGAAGACATGCCATCAATTATTTTTTTTCCATTGGCTAATTCAAGTTCAACAGCAGAGGCTCCAACGATATTGTAAGCTGGTATAGGTTGAATCATTGAAGTATATGGATGCCATATATGTTTAGCATCAAAATCGATATCATTTAGGTTCATTATATTTTATAAATTCATTTTATTCATTTCAGTTGACATAATAACGAGGTTATTTAAACTAGCAATACTTTTTATTTCAGGAGAAAAATGGTGAAAATAGAAAAGCCGTGGACGATTAACCAGGCAAAAATATTATTTGATATACCTTTTTTTGAATTACTTTTTAAAGCTCAGCAAATTCATCGATTACATTTTGATCCTCAACAAATACAAATTAGTACTCTATTATCAATTAAAACTGGTTCTTGTTCAGAAGATTGCAAATATTGTCCTCAAAGCGCTCACTATAAGACTGGATTAAAAACTGAACGATTATTAAATGTTCAACAAGTTATTAAATCTGCTAGAGAAGCTAAAAAAGCAGGTTCAACTCGTTTCTGCATGGGCGCTGCATGGAGAAATCCACATGAACGTGATATGCATTATTTAGAAACAATGGTGAAAGAAGTAAAAGAATTAGGTATGGAAACTTGCATGACACTAGGTAAACTAAATAATCAACAAGCAAAAAAATTAGCAAATGCTGGACTTGATTATTACAATCATAATCTAGACACTTCACCTGAATTTTATCGTTCTGTTATTACTACACGAACATATCAAGATCGTCTTGATACTATTCATAAAGTTCGTAAGACAGGTATTAAATTATGTTCTGGTGGAATTGTTGGATTAGGTGAAAAAATTAGTGATAGAGCTTCTTTATTTGTTCAATTAGCTAATTTACCTAAAATTCCTGAAAGTGTGCCAATTAATTTGTTAATAAGGATAAAAGGTACACCATTTGAAGATAATAAAGATGTTGATTCATTTGATTTTATTCGCACTATTGCTGTTGCTCGTATTATGATGCCAACATCTTTTGTAAGACTTTCTGCTGGTCGTGAACAAATGAATGAACAAATGCAAGCACTTTGTTTTATGGCTGGAGCTAATTCTCTTTTTTATGGTTCTAAATTATTAACGGCTGGTAATCCAAAACATGATAAAGATCAACAACTTTTTCGAAAGTTAAATATTAATCTAAAACAATTAAAAAGCTATAGTTAATTACTGATAAAAAAATAAGATATTAGAGAAAATTATAATATAAGTAAATATGGAATAGTTTTTATAACGAGATATATGAAATGAATTGGTCACTATTTTTAACCAGTCAGCTTGATATGCGCAAACAACAAGGATTATGGCGTCAACGACAAATGATAAAGAAGAATGATGTACGTACAGTAATTTTTAATAAACAACAGTATATTAATTTTTCTAGTAATGATTATTTAGGATTAAGTCATAATTCAATAATTATTAAGGCTTGGCAAACAGGATTAAAACAATATGGAATGGGTAGCGGAGGTTCAGGTCATGTTATTGGTTATAATAATGCTCATGCTGAATTAGAACAACAACTTGCTGATTGGTTAGGATATCCACGTGCTTTATTATTTACTTCTGGATATTCCGTAAATCAAAGTGTGATTATGACATTAATGAAAAAAAACGATAGTATTATAGCTGATAAACTCAGTCATATATCATTATTAGAAGCAGCAATGTTATCACCAGCAACATTAAAACGTTTCACTCATAATCAACCTGATTCTTTAAAAAATATTTTGTCAGTAAAAAAATATATAGGTAAAATACTGGTTGCTACTGAAGGCATATTTAGTATGGATGGTGATAGTGCCCCTTTATCTCAATTGCAAAAAGTGACAATGGAGTCGCAGGCATGGTTATTAGTGGATGATGCTCATGGAATTGGTGTTAGAGGTGATCAAGGAAGAGGTAGTTGTTATTTAGATAATATAAAACCTGAACTACTAGTAGTAACATTTGGTAAAGCTTTAGGTCTTAGTGGAGCGGCATTACTTTGTGATGAAAAGACAATCGACTATTTTCTGCAATATGCACGTCATTTAATTTATAGCACATCAATGCCACCAGCTCAAGCGGTAGCATTATCTGAAGCTATTAAACAAATTCGTAAAGCAGATAAATTAAGAGAAAATTTAAAGCGTAATATTGATTACTTTCGTAAATTATCTAATTGCTATAATTTCCCATTATTAAATTCCTATAGTGCAATTCAGCCATTAATTATTGGTAGTAGTTACCGTTGTTTACAGATATTTCAATTTTTACTTAATAGAGGATTTTTTGTTCAAGCAATTCGTCCGCCAACTGTACCGCATGGTAGTGCAAGACTAAGAATTACGTTGATGGCTAATCATCGATTATCTGATATTGCACAGTTAATAAAAGCGTTAAATGAATTCTTTAACTATTATGTCGATAGATAAGCAAGCGATTGCTCATGCTTTTGGACGAGCAGCTAAAAATTATGATAATAATGCGTTATTTCAACAACAAAGTGGTCAATATTTATTTGATTCTCTATATTCTATTCCAAGTAATATAGTTTTAGATGCTGGTTGTGGTACTGGTTATTTTAGTGAGAAATGGCAGTCAGTAGGAAAAAAAGTTATTGCACTTGATTTATCTTCATCCATGTTAATCATTGCAAAACAAAAACAAACAGCTAATAGTTATATCCAAGCCGATATGGAATTTTTACCATTAGCTAATGAAAGTGTAGATATTTGTTTTAGTCATCTTGCTATACAGTGGTGTAGCAATTTATATACTACATTAAATGAGCTCTATCGTATTACAAAGAAAGGTGGAATAGTTGCTTTTTCTACTTTAATTAAAGGTTCATTAATAGAACTACAACAGTCTTGGAAAGAAGTTGATAATAATCGTCACATTAATTCTTTTATGACTTTTGAAGAAATTAAGTGTATTTGTAGCAATTGGACATATACTCTTGAACAACGATCTTCACATTTAACTTACTCTTCATTTTCTTCTTTAATGCAATCTTTAAAAGGTATTGGAGCTACTCATTTAATAGATGGCCGTCAATATCGTGGTTTAATGACTAAAAATCACTTATATAAATTAATTAATCATTATCCTTATATTAATGAAAAATTCCCATTAACTTATCAACTTGTTTACGGAATGTTATATCGTGAATAAATGTTTTTTTTTAACAGGAACTGATACAGGTATAGGTAAAACTGTTGTTAGTTGTGCGTTGCTACAAGCAGCAACAAATCATGGTTATTTAACAGCAGGCTATAAACCAATATCATCTGGAAGTGAGAAATTAATGTATGATTTAAGGAATTCAGATGCTGAATTATTGATGAAAAATAGCAGTCTAAAATTAAATTATCATGATGTTAATCCTATTACTTTTTCTCAAAGAACTTCACCTCATATTGCTAACCAGATAACAGGAAATATTATCGATTGGCAGATAATGAGTATAGGATTAAATAAATTAAAAAAAATTGCTAACTGGATAATTATCGAAGGTATTGGTGGATGGTATACACCATTTTCGAATGAGAAAACTTTAGCTGATTGGGTTGTACAACATAAATTGCCAGTTATATTGGCAGTTGGGATTAAATTAGGTTGTATTAACCATGCAATATTAACAGCACAAGCAATTAAAAAAAACGGTTTATTATTTGTAGGTTGGGTAGCTAATGAAATTATTTTACCAGATCAATATAAAATAAATTATTTGTTAACATTACAGAATATGTTAACAGCACCATGTTTAGGAATTATTCCATATTTGCCTGATTGGCAATTAAATTCAATTGGTAAATTTATTAATTTAAGTAAAATTTTATAAAAATATTTTTATTTAAGAAAGATTCATTTTATATATATATTTAATTATATCATAAAATTAATAAAATCAAAAAAATAAAGTATTATTTTAATTTTCTTTCTTTTAATAGCAAGATCAAAGTTTTATAATTTTTTTTTATTAAAAAATAGTTTATTGAGTTATCCAATATTCTTATTGATAATTTTATGTATTGTATGTAGAAAAGTTATGATAACTAATCTGTACTCAGATTATAAAGTTTATTTGGATAATTGCTGATATTTAAATTAATAAAGTGAAATTCATAAAATTATTAATATATTATATATAAAATAAGCCTTTTATAATATAAATAACCATTTTGGGCTTAAGATTATTTATTGAAATAATAAATACATGTAATAATTAGTTATAATTTAAATCTTTTTTTAGACATGTTTATATTAGAAATATTTTTTTGATATGATATAAATATTTATTAGAGAATGTTAAATGAATAGAGTTTTTAAATTACATGCTGAATTTCAGCCTGCTGGTGATCAGCCTATAGCAATAAAAAAATTAATCAAAGGTATTAATGATGGATTAACTCATCAAACGCTTCTTGGTGTTACTGGATCTGGTAAAACGTTTACTATTGCTAATGTTATTGAACAAATTAACCGACCAGTAATAATACTGGCTCATAATAAAACATTAGCAGCACAATTATATAGTGAAATGAAGGCTTTTTTCCCCAAAAATGCTGTTGAATATTTTGTTTCTTATTATGATTATTATCAACCAGAAGCATATTTGCTAAGTTCAGATACTTTTATTGAAAAAGACGCTTCTATTAATGAACATATCGAACAAATGCGTTTATCTGCTACCAAAGCACTTATTGAAAGACGAGATGTTATTATTGTTGCTTCTGTATCAGTAATTTATGGATTAGGTGATCCTGATAGTTATTTAAAAATGATACTTCATTTAACTAAGGGTATGATTATTGACCAACGTACTATTTTACATCGTCTAGCAGATTTGAAATATCTCCGAAATGATCAAATATTTCAACGAGGTACATTTAGAGTTAGAGGGGAAGTGATTGATATTTTTCCAGCAGAATCACATAAAAATGCATTACGAATTGAATTATTTGATCAAGAAGTAGAGCACCTTTTACTTTTTGATCCATCAACTGGACAGATACAACATAATATATCAAGATTTACGATTTATCCTAAAACTCACTATGTAGCTCCACGTGAATGTATAATTAAAGCCATAGAAGAAATTAAAATCGAATTAGAAGAAAAACGTAAATTTTTATTAAAAAATAATAAATTAATTGAAGAACAGAGATTGAAAGAACGCACTCAGTTTGATTTAGAAATGATGAATGAACTTGGATATTGTTCTGGTATTGAAAATTATTCACGCTATTTTTCTGGTCGCTCAAGTGGTGAGCCTCCACCAACTTTATTGAATTATTTGCCATCAGATAGCTTATTAGTTATTGATGAATCTCATGTTACTATTCCACAGATTAGTAGTATGTATCGTGGTGATAGAGCACGCAAGGAGACATTAATAGAATATGGTTTTCGACTACCTTCTGCATTGGATAATCGTCCTTTAAATTTTGATGAATTTGAAGCACTTTCTCCGCAAACAATTTATATTTCTGCTACGCCAGGTAAGTATGAATTAAAAAAATCAATTAATAAAATTATTGAACAAGTTGTTAGACCAACTGGTTTGCTTGATCCTGAAATTGAAGTTCGTCCAGCTACTACTCAAATTGATGATTTATTATCTGAGGTAAATTTACGTACGGTTATAAATCAACGAGTGTTAGTAATAACTTTAACGAAAAGAATGGCAGAAGATTTAACTTATTATTTTCAAGAACATGATATTAAGGTTCGTTATTTACATTCAGATGTTGATACAGTTGAACGAGTTGAAATTATTCGTGATTTGCGTTTAGGGTTATTTGATGTTTTAATAGGAATTAATTTATTACGTGAAGGGTTGGACATACCAGAGGTATCGTTAGTTGCTATTTTAGATGCAGATAAAGAAGGATTTTTGCGTTCAGAGTATTCATTAATACAGACGATTGGACGAGCAGCACGTAATCTTAATGGTAAGGCTATTTTATATGGAGATAAAATTACAGGTTCGATGGCTAAAGCGATTAAAGAAACTAAACGTCGTCGGGAAAAACAAATTGCATTTAATAAACAATATAGTATTATACCTAAAAGTATAAATAAAAAAATTAAAGATATTTTAGATGTTGGATCATTTATATCAACAAAAAGAAATAAAAATAAAAAAATAAAAATATCACAAATTATAAAAAATTACCAGAAACTTTCGACAAAAGAATTAGAGATTAAAATTCAGGAGTTAGAAGTAGAAATGTATCGTTATGTTAAAGATTTAGAATTTGAACAAGCTGCTGATTTACGTGATAATATAAAATTATTACGTAAACAATTTTTTTAATTTTTTTAAAAAATAATGATTTTATCAAATTTATTTTAAATTACTTAATTTATCAAATAAAATAAGGTATAAATTTATCTATTTGAATTAATAAAAATAATATTTAATATATGTTATATAGCATATTTATTATTTAGTTAAATATATAAAACTCAATTATTAACTATTATTTAGTTAATCAAGATATGATGATGAAAATTTTTTTTGATTAAAAATCATATTTAAATATGCTGAAGATATATAAAGATTTTTATCTTTACCTATAAAATAATTATTTATAATATTTTTACATAAGTTTTTTATGATACATGTCCTCTTTAATAAAATAAAATTCCTTATTAATAATTAAATTTATTTATAAAATTTGATTAATTAACTATAAAATAAAACAATATAAATATATTTATATATAAATTATTTATAATTTATAAAAATCTAATTTTTCTATTTAATATATAATAAATAAAGATAACATCTTAAAGTAAGATGTTGTTATAGATAAAATCTTATAATGAATAACTCATAAATTAAATTCTTAGTTTATATAACTAATTAATTTTTAATTTTATATATATATCACTAAATATATATATAATAATAATACTTAATATTTTTCTTAAAAATAGAAAAAATAAATATTTAAAAACACATATAAATACTTTTAATTTTAAGATATTAAAAATATAGAAAACTTTAAATTTTGAAAAAATATTTCTAAATATCATTGATAATAAAAGTAATTTAATTTTTAATATATGAAAATTAAATTAATATATGAATTAACTTTTTTTTAAAAAATGGATAAATCTTTTACTGATACTTTAAAATTTAAAAGTATCAGTAAAAATAAAATAAAGTTAAAAAATAATCAAAAATTTAAAATAAAAATTATTATTAATTATAATAATAGAAGTTTTTTTATGGCTACTTAATTACAAGAAGTTATTAATTCTATTTTAGAAAAATACTTTAATGATTTAAAACAAATGAATATAATAGATAATTAGTATTAATAAGCTATTATTAGTAAGGTTATTTATATTGAAAGTTAGTGATAAAAATTAAAGATTTTTATAAATTTAATGTCAATAATCAATATCTAAAGTAAAATAAAATATGATTAATTGAGTAGTATTTATTTTTACTAAGAAAATGAAAAAACATTGAGTTATTCTTAAAACTTGTAAAATCTATATATATCATTTAATTGTAGTTAAAGAAATAAAATATCCTATAAGACAGTTAATAATATAAAGCATAGAATTATATATTAGTTTATATATTAATGAGTAAAATCATAATTTAATAATATTATACTTAATAAGTTTTATATAGTATAGAATTAATATTATTGTATACAGATAGAAAAGCAACATTTGAAATTATTTTATCTTTTAATAAATTTATTAGTATATAATTAAATATGATGTAGTTTTTATATTTTAATATTTAACTATAAGAAATTATATAAGATTTTTAATATAAAACTAAAACAACTATTTTATAATAAAAAAAATATTTATAATTTTATATAATAAAGGATTTTTCTTAATTAAGAATCTAATTATTAACATTATTTAAAATGAATAGTATAAAAATTCAAATTTTTTAATTTTTATGCAATGATTTTAATAAAATGAACAAAAATTTTTAGTTTTTAGAAGTATAAGATATATATGTCTTATAATATTGTTTTGTTTTGATTACTATTTGATTTTATAGATTTGATATATTTATTTTTTATAAAAATGAAGTATATTTTCGATAATCTACTTTTTTAATAATTTTATTTTTTCCTACTAGTTATATATTATTATTTGATTTTACTAAGTTTTTTTAAAAAATATTAAAATTGATAATTTAAAAAAAAATTTTTAATATTTTAATATTAAATTATTTATCACAAATAAATAGTATTAACCTAAATAAAGGTTTATTTAGATTAATTAATAATTCACAATTAGAATTATTAATAAATATCTATTGTTTATGATATATTATTTACATAGCAATAATAGATCATTAATTTTTTAATTAATAATTTTTTAATTAGAGATTAATTATTAACATAATAATTAGTTTTACTGAAAGATTTAATCAATTTCTGATAAATAAACTTATTTTTCAATAATGAAATAAGGTGAATTTTTATATTCAGTAAATTTAAAATTAAGTTTATGATATTTAATATTATAAACTTAATAATAAAATAATTAATAAAAATAACAATATAAATAGACAAATTATATAGATTAAATCTATTGTATTTTATAAACATATGAAGTAAGTTTTAAAAAAGTCGATTAATAAACATTTTTAATAATTAATCTAATTTAAATAATTAGTATACATATTTAAGCAAGTTATTTTCATAATAATAAATTCGATTAGTAGATATTCCATGTTACTTGTTTTTTAATAATTATTATAAAATTTCTTATTTAATAACGAAATAAAATTTCATTAAAACTATAATAAAAGATAAATCAATATGATAATTTATAAAATTATTAACAATATTCAAATTATATATATGTTTCATTAGGTTCTTTATATTATAATTTAGAATAGTCTATCATTAAATATCTAATTAAATAAATCTTAATAAGATTAAAATATTAGCTTAGTTATTTACTATATATTATATTTTTAGATAAATAATTAATTTATTGAATTAAAATCAATCATTTTTAAGTGTTTAATCATTTCTAAACATTTAATAAAAAGATTTATACTAATAATTATATAATGAAACTATAATATTTGATATTAATAAATTTTACTATTTTACTTAAGTTTTTAAATTTAATATTTAAAAATAAGTTATCAATGTTATCTGATATTACCAACAATAAAATATAAAGTAAAAAATATTCATTTTACATAAGTATTTATAAATATATTTTATAATAAAATTTATTAATATTTTTATTTATAAAATAAACAATATAAAATTAATACATAATAGATATATATAATTTCTTGATATACTTCTTTTATAATGTTTTTATGAAATATCTAAAAAGTTTTTATTAATAAAAAAAGATTTATTTTAAAAAAAAAAGTTTTATTTAGTTTTCTAAAAATGATTAATTTTAATAATAATGACTATTAACATTAATTTTATTAAAAATAATAATTATTATCAAACAAAATAAGTAGATAAAGAAAATTATAATAATTATAAATGTTCATTAATTTATCAAAATAAAATGTTTTTTTAAATAAATGTTTGAATTTGTATTCATTTTACTATTAATAATCTTGATTTAATAAATTTATTATATTATTCAGAACGTTTAATTTTAAATTTAAATGAAATAAGAGATCAAATCTTATGTTAATAAAAATATCGATTATAGTAAATTACTTATTTTATAAATTAAAAAATATAACAATATCATGTAATTATAATTTATTAAATTAATTAAAACTTTTGATATAAATAATAAATTTTAATTACAATATTTAAACAAATAAAAAGAATTATTTATACTTATTAAGAATAATAATTAATTGTAAGTATAATTTTTTTTCTAATATTTTAATCTTTTTAAATTTATAGTAATACTAACTATCATGATTAAATTTTATTTAATTATATCTTATGATCATTTTTATATATATCTGAATTTTATAAAAAAAATTTTTTATGATATGGAGAATCATCCTATAGATTTTAATCCAAAATCATATTTAAAACACATATTTAGATAAAAATTTCTGAATTTTATTTTATTTTTTTGTATTAATATATCTATTAAGATAAAATTTTTTAAGTTTAAATAAACTATAAAAATAATTTAAATTAAGTTATATTGTTAATTATTAGTTTTAAATTAATATTGAAATAAAAAAAATAACTGGTAAAATTTTTAGTTAATTATTAATGATTAAATTTATTTGAATCTAGTTTATTTTAAATAAAAATAAAAAATATTTTTTATTTATTTGCATCAAATAATTGTTTTAGAATGAAATTGTGGTAAACTTTAGTTTTACTAAGTAAGTTATTTTATAACTTTATTTTTTAACATAATTTATTAAAGGTAATTATCATGGATCGATTTGAACATCAAAATAATTCAATCGTTCAGCGTGCTGGAGAAAGTATTCAAATTTATATGGCGCAAGTATATGGTTGGATGACTGTAGGATTGTTGTTAACTGCGTTTGTTGCTTGGTATGCAATTAATGATCGTAATATTATTAATTATCTAGAAACACATGGTGGAATATTAATTGGGCTTACTATATCTGAATTCGCATTAGTAACAGTATTATCGTTTATGCTGCAAAAATTGAGCGGAACAATAGCGACAGCAATGTTTATGCTATACTCATTATTAACAGGGTTAACTATTTCTTTATTATTAATTTCTTATACAGGCGCTTCTATTGTAAGCACATTCTTTACTACTGCTGCTATGTTCGGTGCACTTAGTTTTTATGGTTATACAACAAAACATAGTTTAAATAGCATAGGTAGTTTTTTGTTTATGCTATTAATAGGATTGATTGTTGCTTCATTAATAAATATTTGGCAAAAGAGTTTTGGTTTAACGATGATTATTACATATTTAGGTGTATTAATATTTTCAGGTTTAACAGCTTATGATACTCAGAAACTAAAAGAAATGGGTAGTCAGATTGATAGTCGTGATCAAGAAAGTATACGTAAACATGCTATTTTTGGTGCATTAAATCTTTATTTAGATTTTATTAACTTATTTTTAATTATGTTACGTATTGTTAATAATCGCCGTTAATATAATTTATTTCAAATAAATTAATTACTAATAAGAATTATTTTAGAGAATTTTTTTATTTATAATTTAATTATTCTCTAATTAAAACATATATCGCTCAAAAGTTTTTTATCTATAATGAAATAATATTTAATTAGGGTTCTGAAATATAGTTTAGAAATATCTTATAATTAAGAATTTATTAAGTTTGCTTTTTATTATAAAAAACTATGTTTATAGTATTTTAAATTATTTATAATTGGCTTATAGAAATCATTTGATTTATTGTATTTTACAAGATTTAAAATATCTTTTATTCAAAATAGATTTATAAATATTGTAATATAATAATATGTAATTAGCTAATTAATAAAAGAAAATTAATCAATAAAGAAAAGCAAAGAAATTCTATATTTTAAAAAAAATAAGTTTTATAAATTATTAACAAATAGTTAGTTAGAAGATTGTATTACTTACTTATACTGATATCAATTGGAATAAATAAAATATATTATCTTTATAAAGATAAAGTTTGAGCAAAGAAATTATAGTTATTTATTAAATATTTTAATATAAAAACATTATTTTAAAATTTATTAGAAATTAATATGTCGGTAAGTAATTTAGTATTAATGAAAGTACTTCAATATTAATTGATATTAATATATCAAATTTAATCTCTTAAACAATGAATATGCATAATTAAATATTATTAATATGATATAATATATATTAAAATATTAAATTATTTTTCTAAATCTCTATTTTATAGAGAAATAATTTTGTTAAATTAATACAGTTGATAAATAAGATTTCTTATATCTTGTTTTATTTTTATTAGTTTGATAAAAATATCAGTAAAAAAATAAATAATATTGATTATTGTTATGATTATATTAAATATCAATCTAAATAATAAGATGTTAATCAATTGTTATTAATTAATATATCATTATTAATTTAATTAATAAATTATTTTAGTATAAAACAATTTATTTTTTGTTATTATCTTATAATTCATAATAGTTTTATTAAATAATTTTTAAAGTATTTCGTATAAAATATTTAATTGTAATTTATTTAATTTTAAATTGAAATGATAATTTAAATAAATAATAGTATTAAATAAGAATAATTTTTATTATTAGTAAAATATTTTAATTTTTATAAGATCTTTTTATTTCTTTTAATTAAAAGAATATATATGAATAACTATTCATGAAAATATAATTTATTAGTATATTAATTAAATTATTTTTTCTTTGTTTATTATTTTAAACGTAAACAAAAGATTTTAACATAATAAAGTTAACTTAACACGATATTAAGTACTTACACTCTTATCTATAAATTATTAATTAATATTGTATTATAGTACTATTCATATTAATTAAAGTATTATTTAAAATAATAATAATTTTTAAGATATTATATATTTAATAAATGATAACATTATTTTATATTTAAGTGTAAATTTAATAATCATCCCTCTTAAAGATTATAAAGTTGTATAATTTTTTATTAATAATATTTTGAAATCTTGATTTAATAAAAAGAAATTTATTCTTAATTAAATTAAAATTATTCAAAATAAAATAGATAGAAAACTATTTTATTTTGAAATTATATTAATTTAATATTTTTTAAATAATTAATAATGTAATTTTTAGTAAAAATGCTACGTATTATAAATATGAATAAGTTATGATATTAAAATTATAATAAATATTATAGTTATTTTTACTATTTAATATTTATGATATAAACTCTTTAGAATAAAGTAGTTTATAAATAATTTAATAGCAAAAGTATATTATTATTATTTAAATTCATCTAGATATGAAATACTTAAGAAATTAGTATAGTACATTATTATTAGTTAATTAATAATTTAATAACTAATAATTTTAATTATCAAAAATAATTAAATCCATGTATTATATAGTTAATTTAAAAATAAAAATTTTTAATTAATAAGAAAGATATTATAAGTTTCATATCAAGAGATATAATGATTAATTTATTATAAGTTCGATAAAACTATTGAAATTAGAAAATTCAAAATTAGTAATAAAATTTATTCAATTTTTCTTATTAATTTAGATAATATAGATTATAAGTTAATATTTTATTTTAATAATATTTCAATAAAGAATATATTTTAAATATATAATCTAAGAGTATAATTAATATCAATAGTTTGATAAATGAGGTTTAACTTTATAATAAAATATATTTATCACTATATTATTTACTGATCTATATAAAAATATTCTGTATAGAATATTTTTTATTTTTTTATTAATCATAATTTAATTATGATTAATAAATTAAATAATACCTAGTAATCTTTAGTTATAAGTCTTTAAAAAATATAGTAATTATTAATCTAAATTAAGAATTTTATTAACTTACTTTAATTAATCATAATATTATATAGATAATAATAATTATTCATTAAATTCTTATATATTTTATATAAAACATAAAATATTATTTTTGATTTAAACAATATAATAACCAAATATTATTAACAATATTTAAAAAATAAAAATATAAATAATATATTTATATATAGAAATATATTATTTTATAATTTAAGATTAATTATATAGTTAATTATAAGATAATAAATATTATATTATAAAAGTTTTAGTTTATAAAATTTCGATATAGAAATATTATAATATTCAACTTAAGTATTTTATATTATAAAATATTAAACTATAATATAGTTTTTCTCTAATAAATATATTATTAATGAAAATAATAAAAAACATATTTTATAATTACTAAAAGTAATTTTAACTTTTTATATTTATATAAAAATTATAGTTAATATCATATTTTAAAAAAATTGCTTATTAAATTTTAATACATTAATATATTTTAATTAATTTCATACTACGATGATTTTTTATTTATTTCTTCGATAATTAGTTTTTATTAATTTAATTATTTTTTTCTCTATTTCATTAAAAATTTTTAAATTTTAATAATTTTAATATTTAAGTTATTCTTATTTTTTTTAAATTTATCTATAAAAATCTTTGTTGAGATTGTTTAAAATCATTAACTTACTTTAAAACTTCTTTAGTTATAAATTGATAAATTATTTTGATATTTATTCATTTTAATGAAAATAATCATTTTGATATAAAACTATTTTATACTATATAAAATAGTTTTATATAGTATAAAATATAAATTTACTTTTTATGTTTGGATTATATATTATTTAGATAGATAATTTATTTAAAAAATATTATCTATTTTATAGATATTAATTTTATTTTATTTATTAAATTAATCGATTAAAATTTATCATTGATTATAAAGCTTAGATTAATATATTTAATAGGAAGATTGTTATATGAAATAAGTTTTTTATTTAAAAAAAACTTTTATTAATAATATCATAGATCTATTTTAATAGTAATAAATAAAAAAATCAAATTAATATACGATTATTATATATTTTATTAAATATTAAGATAGTTTATTAAAATATAATAAATAATGTTATTTATAATTGATTTTATCAAATTAATTATTTTCGATAAATTCATGTTAATTATTTATTTAATTTTTATTAAAAAATAATTATAACTTATGCTAACAAGTTTCTTAATTGGTAATAAATTATTATTTTTAATAATTTATAGTTATTATTTTATATTCATTTAACTAATTTAAAATTAAATAAAATTAAAATGTTTAATGTTTATTTATTCTAATTGATCTTATCAAGTTTATATATTTTAAGTTACATTATTATCTTATTAAAGTAATAATTTAATATAAAACCATTTTTTTATTTTATTAAGCGATACTTTCAAAGTATTAAAATTAAAAAAAACTTTTTGTTAAGTATAAAAATAGAAATTTATAAAAATAAATAAATTTATTTTATTAAAGGTATAATGTTTTATTAAAAAATATCTTATCAAAAAAAAAGTAAAAACATCTAATTAATTTTATTATAAATCTTTAGAATAGATACTTAGATCATAGAAAATATATGTTGATTATAAATAATCTCTCTTTAAAGTTAAAAATTGTTTAGATCGTATTTATTAATATTATTAATAAATAAAATACTTTTTTTATTTATATTTTTATTGTTAAATAATATCAATAATTTATTTACTTTTATCATATAATTTATATAAATATGAATTATTTTATTTTATTGTTATTTTGAAAATTAGTATAATATCTATTTATTTTATTAGTATTAATAATATTTTTTTAATCTAGTTATTTAATTTAATTTTTAATGGAAACGATATATTAATGTTATAAAATAGTTGAAAAATTAATGAATATATAGAGTTTTATGTTGCTAACTCTATCTAGAGTTTTATTTTAAATTGAGTTTTTAAGTAAAATTTTTACTGATAATTGATATTTTTTATAATATTGTTGGAGATATCATTAATAAATAGTTCTATATCATAAATTATGATTTATCAAGATATTATTGGATGATATTATCTATATTTTATTAAATGTATTATGCAAAATAATAATTTATTTAAATTTAAGTAGCTTTAATGCTATTTATTAAAAAATTTATTAATAATGATTTATATAATTATTAACATAAAAATATTTGATATTTATATAATAAAATTATATCTAATAGATTAAAAAATAATTCAATTAATTAATAAAGATAAACAAATATTAAAAAGAACTCTTTAAAATAATAAATAAATAATTTATCGATAAAATTTTTTAATGTTAATAATTTACTATTATAAATTAAAAATTTAATATCATCATAAATAAGATTTATATTAAAAATTTAGATAAAAGATGAATTGTAATACTAGTGATTATATTAAACTGACTGTTTTTGTATTAATATCTATTATTCTATCTAAGATAATAATATTAATCTTTAATATATGTAACTACTCAAATACTAAGATTTGATAAAATACTTAATTATTAATTAGTTATTTTAATTATATAAAATATAAGTATAAATATATATTACATTAGCTAATAACATAAAAATACCATAAATTCTTAAAAAGAATTTTTTTTATTACATACATATATAATATTTTTATTTTTAATAAAAACTTTAAAAATAAATATATAGATAATAAATATTATAATATATCATTTAAAAAATAAATATGATCCAATCATATTTATTTTTAACTGTTAATATATCTTGTTTTTTTTCTAATATAAGTAAGAAATGATGTTTAAAAATAAACTACTAGAAAAACTTTTATTATAGAGATATGACAGTGATTTATTAATTAATGCAAATGAACATAGATTTAATTGTATTAATTTTAAAATCTATAATTTTATATTAATATCTTTTTTATTTTAATCTTTCAAAAATTGAATATTTGGAATATATATATTAATACTTCTTAATTAAGGATATTAAACTATCATAATAAAAGATTTTAAATTTTGTAAAAGATAAAATTATTATATATAATTCGATATTAATTATCATTTAATTATTAATATATAAAATTAAATTGACGTAATTATAATTTTTATCTTTACTAAAGTTTTATAAAAAAAAATAAAATACTATAATCTAAATATTATTAGATAATATAACAAATATAGAATATCGTATAAATATAGTTATTATTAATTTTAGTTGTATAAAAATCTATTTTTTACTAGAAAATACTAGTAAATATCGTTAGTTTTATAAAATAAAACAAATAAATGCATATCCCAAAATCTCAAAAAACTATTATAATTAGATATAGATATATCAAAATTAATGATAAAAATAGAAATATTATAATAGTATCATATTACTATTAAAGTTTTATTTTAAATAAAATATGATGTAATTAATTCGTTAATGTTATTTACTATATATAGAATTTCTTATTATTTTCTAAATTAATATAAAGTATATATTAGATATAAATATAAAGTTTTAAGTTTAAAACATCAATTATATTATAAAATAATTAATAAAAATAATAAAGAAAAGGTTGATATAGTAAACTTTTATATTTAGTTTCCTTTATACAATTAATAAAAAAAAAACTAAAAACCATAAAACTATTAAGTTTTTTAATAGTTTTATTCTCTGCATTATTCTTATAAAAAGATGACAAAAAGAGAAAAGGAAAAGTATATATTTATATTTTTTATCAGTTTTATCAACAATATTAATATCATATAAAATAGTTATATTATGAATATTTTATCTAAGAAATTAACTTATTTTTTTTGGAATAATATTTAAGACTAATAAATATTTATATATATTTTACGATAGATAATTTTATAAAAGTTTTAGTTATTATATTATTTTATGATTAAAGAAAAAATTCTCTTTTAGACAATAGTACGGAAAGTTAATATTAAAGTTAATATGATTTTTTTATGATAAGTTTAACTTAAATTAAAAAAATAAATATTAAGTATAATCATAATTAAAATTTTGTTTTTAGTATAATAGTTTAATCCAATATACGCCTAGAGAAATATTCCTTCTTAATTATATCACTTAATTAGATATATGTACTAATTAATGAATTAAATTATAAATAGCTTTACTGATAAGTTAAAAGAAATTTTATTAATTTTGATAATTAATAAAATAGGTTACTAAATTATTTATACAATTTATGAATATTCTATTATTTTATTAATGATAATTTATTCAAATATTTTCAAAAATTAAAAATATTATTAGAATTATATAAAATAAAATAATAATTGACTGTTTTTAGTTAATTTCTGTAATTATTTAAAGTATTATTATCTGTAATAAAGATTATTTACCTAGAAAGTAAATAATATTTTATATTTATATTATATATATAAATATAAAAATATAATTCAATATAAAATTATTTATATAATGTTAACTCTTAATAAATTAATTATTATATATGTTATTCAATGTTGAATTAGAATTTAAGTAACTTTTATCATATTAATAAATAGAAATTTATTAAAAGTATTTATTTAATTGAGTATTTTAATTGGTTTAAACTCTTTACCATTTTAATAAAAATATAAATCAAATAATTTGCTATTTTATTATGAAATTTATTTCAGATACAAGATATTTTAGTAAAAAAAATATTTATTTATATTTTAACTACATTTTAAAATCAATCATAAATAAAAATAAGTTTAGACTATATATGGATATAATATTAATTATTCTTATAATTAATGGATTATATTTAATCATTTTGAAAAAAAATTAATACCATTTATTTATCTATTTATCTTATATAAAGATAAAATAGTTAAAAATTTTTTATCTGTAATAAATAATTAAATGACAACTTAAGTTTATAAAAATTATAGAATTTATCTTATTCTTATCATATTAAAATAATATATTATTATTAAATAAATAATTTTTATCTTATGAAAGATAAAAATTTAATTACTATTTAAATTAATTTTAAATAAAGATATGATTAATAAATTTATTATTTATAATTATAAATCAAATATTATATATAAATGAATAGAAAAAATAAAGATTAAATTGTATATAGATATATAATATAATGAATTATAGTGATATCTAATTTTTACATTTAAACATATTATTATAATATCATAATCATATCAATTTATTTTGAGTATATAATTTAGATAAATTTTGAATTTTATTATTGGAGAAATAAATGGCATTATTAAGTCAAGAGGCGTATATTGTTCGTAAAGCATTAGAAGATCTTGGTCTTGAAACACCTCTTTATGATCAGCAGTATCATTCTTTAAATAAGCGTAAACAACAAATTGAAGAATATATGAGTGAAATTATGCGTTTATTTAATCTAGATCTTAAAGATGATAGTTTAGCAGAAACACCAAAACGTATTGCTGAAATGTATGTTGATGAAATTTTTTCTGGACTTGATTATAATAATTTTCCTAAAATTACTTTAATTGATAATAAAATGAATTTTGATGAAATGGTTACAGTTAGTAATATTATTTTAACTAGCGTTTGTGAACATCATTTTATTACTATTGATGGTATGGCAACAGTAGCTTATATCCCAAAGGATAAGGTGATTGGTTTATCAAAAATCAATCGTATTGTTCAATTCTTTTCTCAACGACCACAAGTTCAAGAGCGTTTAACGCAACAGATTTTAATAGCCTTACAAAATTTATTAGATACAAACAATGTTGCTGTTTCAATTGACGCTGTTCATTTCTGTGTTAAAGCAAGAGGTATTCGTGATGTTAATAGTAGTACAATGACAACTTCTTTAGGTGGTTTATTTAAATCAAGTCAAAACACCCGTCAGGAGTTTTTATCTAATGTTTCCCGCCTCCGTAATTCTTGAATTAATATTTTTATTAAAGAAATAAATTTACACCTGGTTAAGTAAATTTATTTTTCTATAATAAATAAAATAGTTATTTTTATTTATTTTATTATTGAATATTTTACTTTATTATAAACCTAATAAGTTTATCTTAATAAAAGTTTATTTTCTTAACATAAACTTATTTGAAAGAAGAAAATAATACTAGTATTTGAAATATATTTATATATAAATATATAGATAATTTTAGGTTATTATTTTATTTATTTTAGAAATTTATTGATATAAAGTCCTTTATTATAAAAAATTTGTTTTTTAAAATAACAAAATTAATAAATTTGATTATTATTTAATTAATTTAATTATTTTTATTACTTTAGTTTTTTTTATTTAATCATTTTAAGTAAAATAATTACTCTTAGGAAGTAATTTTCTTATATTAATATCCATTATATATTTTTTAGAATATTATATTTAATAAATGATAAAATAATTATATTATTATTAATAAATAATTTTATTAATTAGATCAAACAATTTAAAATATAAATTTTAAGTAAAATTTATAATATCTTTTTAATAAAATATAATATTTGTCGATAGACAAGAATAAGTTAATTCTTATTAACCTAACTATGATCTAACGATTTAATATATGAATATTAAATCATAGTATTAATATAAATAAAAATCTTATATAAGATAAATTTAAGATTTTTTATAAAATAATATGTTTTTATTTATTTATTGTTATATCGATTAATGATACTTAATTTATAATTAAATATTATTATAATAATTAAAAAATATCAATCGAAAAAATTTTTTGTGAAATTAAATAACAAAATAGAATTTTTATAAAAAAAATTAAATAAAATGTAATTTTAAAATTAAAATATTTGATGATATTAGATGTATAAATATGATAATAATTTGATTATAGATCATAATAGAATTATTATTAATATTTCAATAAATATTTTATTTTAATATTGTTATATCATTTAAAGATATTAAAATAATTCTATATATTTAATATTTATTAAACGAGTTAAAGAAATATTATTTCTAGTATAGCAAAATAACATTTATAATATAATGAAGAAGTTTTTATTTATGTTAAACTTAATAAATTATTTTTAAGATATTTAACTGATTAAATCTAATAATATTAAAGAACATTATTATTATATGATATCAAATAAATTGCAAATAAGTAATATTATAATCATATATAAATTCAAATTAGTTAATATATATAATCAGCTTAATTAAACTAATTCTAATATTTATTATTATGATCTTTTATTAATTTAACGATTTGTTATCTGATAATACCAATTATAGTTAAAATAAGTAGATTTATAAATATTGTATTAAGATAAATTAAATATTATTTTTAATAAAATAATATTTTAATCTATTTATTTAAAATAAATATATTAATTAGTTAAATTTTATTTAATATATTAAATCAATAATTATTTATTATTATAATTTTTTATTATATTTTATTAGAAATTTTTTACTATATAAAATACAGAAACTGTTTATTGTTTAAAATAGATTATTTTATGGCTAACTATTTAATATTATTATTGAAATTAATATAAGAAAAATAAAAATAATAATTTCTTTTTATTATAGCATTAATTTTAATATAATTAATTTATATAATGAAAAAGTAAAAAATAATAACTACTCTTTCTTTAAGAAATCACTAAGAATGTAACTGGATTATTAATAAATAATAGTAAGAAATATATGTTCTTACTAAATAATAATGATATTTAATCATAAATTAATATAGAATTTTAAATAGGTTTAATTTATGTTTTTAAATAATTTACAATTAATAAATAAATAATAGTAATAAAATATATTAATAATGAATCTAATTCATCAAAAATAATTATTTTTTGTTATTTACTCAAATTACTATGAATTTTTTATAAAATATATTATATATTTATATAAGCTAATTCTGCTAGATATTAATATTTTATTAAAAATGAATATAGATGTATATTTATAAAAAATAATTGATTAACACAATAATAATTTACAAAAATAAAAAATAAAATTAAGTTATTAACTTAATAAATTTTATTCATTAATAAAATTTATTTTGATTAGAATTGGTAGTTATTATGTTATTAGTTATAAACAAATATTAGATCCAATTGTTTAGAATATATAAAGAATATATAATGGTATTAATAGATTAAATAAAATAATAATATTAATTACACGAAGTGTTTATTATAGAAAGTAGTAAAAAGTTATAATTATTTTTTTATACTATTAAAATATAAATTAATAAAAATATTATAAATATATAATAACTAAAATAAAAATATAGAAAATATTTCTAATTTATACTATTTTAATGAATATTACTTATCTATTTTAAATAAAAAATTGCTTAAATAGTTTAGCATTTTATATATATACTTTATGATAAAAAATATTTTTTTATTAAAAGATTAGTTTATTGATACATTTTTTCTCATTTGAAACAGAAAAAAATGTTTTCTTAATCCAAAATTAATAACTATGATAATTAATTGATTTTTAAATAGTTCTTAATCTAGATAATAAAAATATTATAAAAAACCTATTGTCTATTACTAGAATTTAATTCTAGTTTTATTAATTTATCTTTAAATCATATTATTAAATTTACTTTTTTTATTAAATAAAACAGTAAATTTGTTTTGTTAAACTTATTAAAACTAATTTTATTTTTATAAAATTTTTTTTTAGTCTTGTAATTATCATTCATCATTTGAGTTATTTTTTTTACCAGATACATCTAGTATAGTATTTATACTATGTACTTCAATCCGTTGTAATAATATTTTAAATTGAGTAATTTCATGATTTAACAAAGGGTTACTAATATCATTCCAATTTAGTGAAATATTTAAAAAAGTTTCTGTTCTAGTGATAAGTCTTGGTAATATAGGTTTTAAATAAGTCATTATAACACGAAATAAATTGATTCCCATAGAAGTTATATCATGTAAATCTTGTTTACGATCTTGATGTTTGGCAATTATCCATGGTGCTTGTTCATCAACATAATGATTGGCTAAATCAGCAAGTAAGATAATTTCACGGATAGCTTTATTATATTTTAAGTGATAAAATTCTTGGCCAATTTTATTTGATGCAGCAATAAATTGTTGATAAAGATCAGGAGAAGCAAGACGTGATGATAACTTATTATGAAAATATTTATTAATGAATCTAGCATTACGAGCTGCAAGATTAACGACTTTATTAACAATGTCGCTATTTACTCGATTGATAAAATCTTTTAAATTAAGATCGATATCCTCGATAGAGGAAGAAAGCTTAGTAGCATAATAGTAGCGCAGATAATCAGAATCTAAATGATCTAAATAAGTTCGTGCAGTAATAAAAGTACCTCTTGATTTGGACATTTTTTCACCATTAATAGTTATATAACCATGAACAAAGATATTTGTAGGTTTTCTATAATCACTACCTTCTAGTATTGCTGGCCAAAATAGGCTATGGAAATAAGCAATATCCTTGCCAATAAAGTGGTAAAGTTCCGTATTGGAATTTTTATTCCAATAAGTATCGAAATCAATATTAGGTTCTTTTTTACATAGATTCTTAAATGTACCTATATAGCCAATAGGTGCATCTAACCATACGTAAAAATATTTACCAGGTTCATCAGGAATTTCAAAACCAAAATAAGGAGCATCACGAGTAATATCCCATTCCTCTAAACCAACATCAAACCACTCTTGCATTTTATTCGCAATTTGTAATTGTAAAGCACCTGAACGAATCCAAATTTGTAACATATTACTAAATGCAGGTAAATTAAAGAAAAAATGCATAGTTTCACGTATTTCAGGTATTGATCCAGAAATTACTGAGTGAGGATTAATAAGTTCTATTGGATTATAAGTTGCACCACAAACTTCACAATTATCACCATATTGATTATCTGCTTGACATTTTGGACAAACACCTTTAACAAAACGATCTGGTAAAAAAATACCTTGTTTAGGATCGTAAAGTTGTAAAATTTTTTTTCTTTTCATAAAACCATTCTTTTTTAGTTTGAAATAAATTTCTTCTGATAAGATTTTATTTTCTATACTGTGAGTCGAATGATAGTTATCATAACTAATATCAAAGCTAGAAAGATCATATTGATGTTCCTTATTGATTTTATTAATCATTTTTTCAGGAGTTATACCTAATTGTTGAGCTTTTAACATAATCGCTGTTCCATGAGCATCATCAGCACAGATAAAATAAACTTGTTTACCGCGCATTCGTTGATAACGAACCCAAATATCGGCTTGAATATGTTCCAAAATATGACCAAGGTGAATTGAACCGTTAGCATAAGGTAACGCACAAGTTACCAAAAGTTTTTTCGTTATTTTAGACATAATAAGATATAATTTCCATAAAATTTAATAGTAATTTTATATCTAATTGATTGCGTTTTTTTTGATATAACTTTAAACGTGATAAAATTATCAATATTTTAACGTAATTTCATTTGATAAGTATTGTTTTGTTATACATTTAAATATAATTAAATTAATTATCTTTATATGATAAAATACTAATTAACTTTTATACATTAATATGAAAAAAAAATTCTATGATTTTAAAATTATTCGAACAAATAAAATACAAATATTTAACTAAAAATGTTATTGAATTTTTAGATACATTTTCTCATTAAATATTATAAAAAATAAATATATTAAAAGTATTATATCATTATTTATTATCAGATGACGTTTTATATATTGAATTAGTGATGTTATTTACATGGAAATTATCTTTTAAGCTATTAGTTAAATAATAAGAATCGAAATTACAAAAAAATAACTTAAGAAAAAGCGATACATAGAAAATGCGTTATAAATATATCTACATTAGGTTAATGTGAATAATTTACATGGAATTAAATGGATAACAGGAATATTATTGCTATTAGCTCAAATAAATATAGTATTGATAAATTAACTATAATAGTAAATTCAGATTTGGCATTGACCAAATAAATTATAAAAGTTGATATTTTAGACGATGATATTTATGGTCTTTTTATTCAACTATGTTCTCAACTAAAATAAATTTCTTAAATTATATAGTTGATGTCATATTATTACCCATAATAGCTTACTTATGGATTAGCAATTAAATTCAATTGGGTTATTTAGTTAATGATGAAAATCCCATAATATCTCTAGGTTAAATGCCTAAGAAATGCTTTAATATAAATATTACAGGAAACATAATGTCCAAATTTAGATTACTCAATAGTTGATGTGCACTATGGGATATAAGGTGATGATATCAAATTAACTTTATAAATAAGTTATTCTAGTTACTAGAATAACTTATTATTACTATACTATACAATAGGATATTACTTTACTTGATGCAATAAAAAAACATCACTGTGTTTTACAAAGTAAAAGTATCTATATTAGATATTATTAAAAATATGAATATACATATTTATAGTAATTGATGTTATTTAGATCCTATTTTTTACTCTCATACCACGTTGCTGTAGAAAGATTAACTGAAAAATACTAGTGTAAATTTATAAATTACTAGATAAAATATCTATTTCATTATATATTCTATTACGTGATTATTAGATGAAGATCATCTATTCAACAGTAACAAAAATATAGTAATGGTATATTTGTTAATATTTATAGAATAAATAGCATCAACTATTTTCTTATAAAATATACTTGGCAAAAAATATAGAAATTATTTTTCGAATTATTCAAATTGATTACTTTTCATTAGTTATTTATTTAAAATAAATAAGAGGCAATAAAATTATAACTAGTTTTTATAATAAAAATTATCTATAATTAATTTTAAATATTATTAAGATATTATAATAATATATTTTTATTGATATAAATTATAATAGATTAATTATATTTTAATTATATTTATTTGAATTAAACTTATTAAAATAATTGATATAATATATATAGTTGATATATGATTGATATATTATATTATTTCATATTTAATAAAAATATTTGTTAAAAAATTTTATCACTAATTTATATATTTAAGCTTTAATAACAATATCATAAAATTGTTTTTTGATAAAGATTCTTACTTCTTGAGATTAAGATGATGTTTTAATCTAAGAATGAGTAAAAAATTAAACTATTCTCAGTTAAATTTAATTTATCATTATCTTCTTTTTATTATTTTATTCATTGAAAATAGATAAATAAATTTTATCTTAATAAAATTTAAATTCATATATACGTAAGAATGAAATTATTTTCATATAAAAGTAATTATTTATAAAGATATTTTATAAGTTAATGGATAACTGCATTTATTTAACAATAAGCATCTTATATTAATTACATTAATGGTGGACTCTATTAAATATTACTTTAATAAGAAAAATTAAATGGGATCTAAATAAATAATATAAAATATTATTTTACTTATTAATTAAAAATATATGAAAATAATTTTATTAAATTTTCTCTTAATTTATTCAAAAATCAACAATATTGATAGCGTATATTACTGACTATAATTTAGTAAATAATCATATGATGATTTGTATTTTAGTACTTAAATATAGAATATTTCTTTTATTAATTATCATAGATATATAAAGAAGCTATTTTAAGGAGATAAAAAATGCGACTTTGTGATAGGGATATAATTAAATCCCTTGATGAAAAAAAATTGATTATTGAACCACGTCCATCAATTAAAAAGATTAATGGAGCAACAGTTGATATTTGTTTAGGTAATAAATTCCGAGTATTTCAGGGTCATACTATACCTTACATTGATCTTGGTGTGACGAAAAATGAAGTTAATGCATTATTAAATTTAGTTATGAGCGATGAAATTATTTTAAATTATAGTAATGCATTTTTTTTACAACCTGGTGAATTAGCGTTATCATCTACTTTAGAGTCAGTCATATTGCCTGATAATATTATTGGTTGGCTTGATGGTCGATCTTCACTTGCTCGCTTAGGATTAATGGTTCATGTCACAGCTCATCGCATTGATCCTGGTTGGTGTGGTCAGATTGTATTAGAATTTTATAATTCAGGAAAATTACCATTGGCTTTGCGCCCTGGAATGGTTATAGGTGCATTAAGTTTTGAAGTTTTATCTGGTTCATCTGAACGCCCTTATAATTTACGTAATGATGCAAAATATAAAAACCAACGTGGTTGTTAAACTAAACTATAAATAGAAATGGATAAGAAATAGCAAAAATAATCATAAATTGAAAATTGAATATTTAAGTTAATTGTTTTAATATTTTGCATAATTTCATAAAAATATTAAAATTAATATAAAATAATATAGAAAAGTTATCTAAAAAAATAATAATAATTAATTGTCCTATTATTTATTTATCAATAGAGATGGTATTAAAATATTTATAATATAAGTACTTGATTATTTTTGGCGATATAATTATTAGTAGTATCAATAAAATTAATATTTTCTTAAAATAAATTATAATCATTAAATATTTAATACTTGATTTATAAAATTGAATAAAAAATGATGGTTATTACTTTATTTTATAGTAATTAACCATACTTATAATAATAATCTTTTTTTAAATAAAAGATTATTATTATTTAGTTATGTTTATTTTAATGCGTTCCAACTCACTCTATCGTTAATCAATAGGATGGAATAAGTAGATTTGATTTATAATTATACTTCTATTTTTTTATATAATTTATCATGATATTTATACTATACTTTACTTTATATAGTTAATTAAAATTAAATTAAAATAACTTTAATATATTTAAATAGCTTTAAACATATTAAATATAAAAATAATATTAAAAATTAATTTTTAATATTAATAATATTAATATTAATAAATAATTATATAAATTAATAATTTTTGTAAAAATATCAAATTAAATTTATATGATATCATTTTATTATAAATAAGAAAATTAAATAATTATTTAGATTAGTAACTAATTCTTTTATGGTAATAAACACTTAAAGAAAATATATAAAATCTAATTTTATTTTAAAATGATATAAATATTATAGATTTTTTAACAGTAAATTACTATAAATAATCAATCTATTAAAAATATAAAATTAGTTACATTAACTTACTAAGAGATAAAATTAACTATAATTTAAACTTTATAATTTGATTATTATTATAATTAAATAAATATTAAACTTGTAAATATAGATATATTAAAATAATAAACTAAAATTGTCAATTAGATATAATTTTTATTAATGTTAATTTCTATTAAATATCATCCTAAAACTCTTTTTATAATTATTATTGATAAATTAAAATAATTATAAAATAATTTATTTAAATTATTATTTAAATAAATTTAAAATTATTAATTATAATAATAAAGTTATTTACTTAATTTTATTTTAAAAATATTAATATTTTTAAAATAAAATATTATATGCTTTAATTCTTTATGTTTTTAATTCTAATATCTTAATAAAAGTATTATTAAACATTAGTTTAGATTTAAAAATTGATTTATTATATCAAAATTTTTTTTATATTAAGTTATAAAGATAATTTAGTTTTTATTAGTATTATTTATTAAAAAGATAAAGAAGTATGCATTAATTTTTATTAAGCAAACTTGTTTATTTTAAACTATTTAATATATTATCTATTCTAAATTAGGTTAAGGTATTTTAATAGCAAAGTTATTAAATGTGAGTTATCATGAATCTAATATATTAAAATATTTAATAATTTATTAATATTTTATTTAATTTTATATAATTAAAAAATAATATGATGAAATATAACTTGACTTATCTAAAAAAAAATTAATTTTTTAACAAAATAAAATTATCTATTATCCACTAAAATATTATAAAGATAATAATAAAATTAAAAATCAAAAATATTGATACAAACTTAATAAAAATACTTTTTATTCTTAAAATTATTTATTTTTCAGCTATAATAATTCATTATAATAGTTAATTGAACTTAATAAATAAATTCATAAAAAATATCTAATTTATTAAAATCTATAAAGATAATACACAGTATATATAAAATTATTAATAAATTAAATAATGATAATTCTTCTTTAAGTTATTAATTTGAATAAGATGAGATAAAGATATATAAGATAATTAGTTTAAAAGAAGCTAAATCAATAATATCTATATTTAAGATAATATTTATAATAGACTTAATTTATCATAATTATTTATTAATAATTTTTTAATTATTTAGTATATATACTAAATAATTTGATTATCAACAGAGTATATTATCAGTTATTTAAAATAATATTTTGTTTAATATTATCTTTAGTTGATCTTATTGGTGTAATTAAGACTTTTTTAAGACGTTGTCTAGTTACTTCTAATGGTTCAAAAATCCAATTATCAATTCTTATACCTTCACCAACAATAGGTATTCCTTGTAAATGTTCCATTAATAATCCAGCAATTGTCTCATATTCACGTTTTTCATCGAGAGTAATTGGTACATAAAGTATCAAATCTTCTAATGGCATAAAACCGTTAGCAACCCAACGATTATCTTCTAGTTCTTGGATATCATGACGAGAATCTACTTCTTCTTCACTCATTGGCATGTTACCGGCAATAGTTTCCATAATGTCTGTTAATGTAACGATTCCTTCTATAGAACCAAATTCATCAACAATAAAAGAAAAATGAGTATGTGCTTTACGAAATTGTTCTAATGCTTGAAGTAATGATAAACATTCAGGGAAAATTAGTGGCTGAGTAATTAAATCGCGTAAGTTAAGTTTTTGTTTTTTTAGTTGTTGATTTAATATATCTATAACATGTATTACTCCGATAGGTTCATTATTTGTTGATTCATCGATAACAACAAGCCTTGTATGAGGTGTTTTTTTTAATAGTAAAAGTAGTTTATCTTCAGACTTATTGATATCAATATAGTCAACATCATGGCGAGAAGTCATAATACTACTAACATTACGTTGAGCAAATCCTAACAAACGAACAACCATTTGTCTCTCTTCAGGATAAAAAATAGTATTTTTATCATCAATTAAAGTAGAATTACTACGATGATCTAATTCAGCATTTTCGTATTGACCATCTAAAACTCTTAACACTGCTTCAGCAGTTCTTTCTCGTAGTGATTTTGTTTTTTTTAAAAAACGACGTCTATTAA
Organism: Arsenophonus sp.; assembly: GCA_052401645.1. Classification (GTDB taxonomy): domain Bacteria; phylum Pseudomonadota; class Gammaproteobacteria; order Enterobacterales; family Enterobacteriaceae; genus Arsenophonus. The sequence goes on along the minus strand of CP198939.1, from coordinate 1,580,061 downwards.
ATGATGCAAATTGATTAAGAGATTCGATCAGAATAGAGAAAATTATAGCAGCATATAAATAGCCTTTTGGTATTAAATAACCAAATCCTTCAGCAACTAAGCTAAAACCTATCATAAGTAAGAAACTTAAACATAGAATAACAATAGTTGGATGAGAGTTAACAAACATTGTTAATGATTTACTAGCAATAATCATTAAGATCATAGTAATAGTAACAGCGGCAATCATAACTCCAATATGTTTAACCATGCCAATAGCAGTAATCACTGAATCAAGTGAAAAAATAGCATCTAAAACAATAACTTGTGCTACAACAGACCAAAATTTAGCCGTTTTGCGTTGTTTACCAGATTCTTTATCTTTACCTTCTAATCGTTCATTGAGCTCCATAGTGGCTTTAAAAAGCAGAAAAAGTCCACCACCAAGCATTAAAATATCTCGTGCACTAAATAAATGATCAGAAATATTAATGATTGGATTTGTTAATGAAACTAATAAAGTAAGAGTAAATAATAGGATTATACGCATAAATAATGCGCATGTTAAACCAGTTATTCTTGCTCTATTGCGTAATTTATCTGGTAATTTATGAGCTAAAATAGCGATAAAAACTAAATTATCAATACCAAGTACAATTTCGAGTACGATAAGAGTAAAGAGTCCTACCCAAATCGTAGGATCAGTGATCCATTCCATAATATTTATTATACCTTATAATATTATTTCTAATAATACAGATTTTAAAATAATCGGTGTTTTAAATAAAAATTTCAATAAAATAACGTTTTTAATCATTTTAACATCTATAAATTTTTTAATTTTTAAAGTATATAAAATTACTATTAAAAAACCACATAGTAAATTACTATGATAATATATATAAAAATATATCATCTTATTAATCGTGAATAATAATTGTTAGTTAGGAGTTTTTGTGTTAAAACAAGAAATTGGCGTAATTGGTATGGCTGTTATGGGGCGTAATTTAGCACTTAATATTGAAAGTAGAGGTTATTCTGTATCGATTTTTAATCGTTCTAAAGAAAAAATTGATGATGTAGTCAATGAAAATAAAGGTAAAAAATTAATTCCTTGTTATACGATTAAGGAATTTATTGATTCATTAGAAAAACCTCGTCGTATTTTAATAATGGTAAAATCTGGAAAAGCAATAAATGAAATTATTAAGCTATTAATACCTTATTTAGATAAAGGTGACATCTTAATCGATGGTGGTAATACTCATTTTCATGATACTATCAAACGTAATAAAGAGCTTTTAGCACAAGGATTTAATTTTATTGGAATAGGTGTTTCTGGAGGTGAAGATGGTGCATTAAATGGGCCATCTATAATGCCTGGTGGGAATAAAGAGGCTTATGACTTAGTATCGCCTATATTAAAACAAATTGCAGCTAAGGTTGATAATGAACCATGTGTAAGCTATATTGGCCCTGATGGCTCAGGGCATTATGTGAAAATGATACATAATGGTATAGAATATGGTAATATGCAACTTATTTCTGAAGTTTATTCGATACTTAAAATTGTATTAAGATTAAACAATGAAGAATTAGCTGATATTTTCACTGAATGGAATAAAGGTGAATTAAATAGTTATCTAATTGAAATAACAGCTGATATTCTTAGAAAGAAAGAAAACGAAACTGATAGTTATTTAATTGATATTATATTAGATAAAGCTGATAATAAAGGAACTGGAAAATGGAGTAGTCAAAATGCTTTAGATTTAGGTGTACCTATTACGCTTATTACTGAATCTATATTCGCGCGTTATCTTTCTTTTTTAAAAGAAGAGCGAGTTATAGCAAAAAAAATATTTTTTGGACCTGTTGTTAACTTACTTAAGGAATATGATAAACATGAATTTATTGAAAAAATTTTTCGTTCACTTTTTTTTGGCAAAATCATTTGTTATGCACAAGGTTTTCAACAGTTAAAAGTTGCATCAGATAAATATCAATGGCAATTGAATTATGGTGAAATTGCTAGAATTTTCCGTGGTGGATGTATTATTAGAGCTAAATTTTTACAAAATATTAGTGATGCATATAGTCAAAATCCATCTTTAATTAATTTAATATTAGCACCTTATTTTAAAAATATTATTGATGGATTTCAACAATCATTACGAGAGATTGTTTGTTTTGGTATACAAAATGGCATTCCGTTACCAACACTTACAGCGGCGATTACTTATTATGATAGTTATCGCTCTAATATTCTACCAGCAAATTTAATTCAAGCCCAACGTGATTATTTTGGTGCTCATACCTATAAAAGAATTGATAAAAAAGGTATTTTTCATACTAAATGGTTAGATAAATGACTATAAATATCTTTATATTAGTATTTAATTTAATATAATTATGTATTAATTAGTTATTTTTTAGTTTTAATTTCTCTATTAAGAATATATTAATACATTATAAATATGGGATATAAAGTTATTTTACTTTTATAAAGTAATTATTATTAAAAATAAAATTTATTTTTTGTTAAATAAAGTAAAATTTTAAATAATTATTATTATTTGTCTATATTGAATCATCATTAATAATAAAAAATATTTATTTATATTAAATTAATAAATAAAATTTTTTTATTTTTATAAAAATCATAATTTAATATATGAAAACAACTTTTTTTTATAAAATTAATATCTGTTTATTATAATTTTAATAAAATTAAATATAGTTATAAATATATAAATTTATATAATAAGTAAATATCATGATTTATTAAAGTAATTTTATTAATTTAAAAATTATTAATTATATTTATATAAATAAACATTACCAATCGGATAATACAATATGGTTAAATTAACCCATCTAAAACTCTTACCAACTTTAATTGCTATTGCATCTACTCTTATTATTTGGTTTGTTATTCCTATTCCTAATGGTGTTAATATTAATGCTTGTCAGTTATTTGCAATTTTTATTGGAACTATAATAGCTATTATTGGCAAAGCTTTACCAATAGGTGCAATTTCTATTATTGCAATTTCTTTAATTGCTATTACTGGAGTGACTAATCCTAACAATTCAACAGAAGCAATTAATGATGCTTTAAGTGGTTTTTCAAATCAACTTATTTGGTTGATCGGTATTTCAATAATGATTTCTATTAGTTTAAATAAGACAGGATTAGGTGAACGTATCGGTTATTATTTTATTTCTTTATTTGGAAAAAATACATTAGGTATTGCTTATTCATTAGTGATTGCAGAGACAATATTAGCACCAGTTACACCAAGTAATACTGCACGTGGTGGTGGGATTATTCATCCGATTATGTGTGCTATTTTGAATATTTTTAGATCCGATTCTCAATCTTTCAGTTCACAGAAAATTGGTCGATATCTTTCATTAGTTAACTTTAATACTAATCCAATTACATCTGCGATGTTTATTACAGCAACAGCACCAAACCCATTAATTGTCAGTTTGATAATGCAAAATACAACACCTGCATTTAAAATCAGTTGGGGAATGTGGGCAATAGCAGCTTTCATACCTGGTATTATTTCATTATCAATTATGCCATTAATTATATATTGGGTTTATCCACCTAAAATTAAAATAACTTTAAACGCTCCAAAATTCGCTAAGGAAAAATTGAAAAAATTAGGTCCTATTTCACATGCAGAAAAAATTACTTTATCAGTATTTGCCATGTTATTATCAATGTGGGGTGGTTTACCAGCGTATATTTTTGGTAATACTTTTTCTATAAATCCTACGACTGCTACATTTATTGGTCTTTCGGTTTTACTCTGTACAGGAGTATTAGAATGGGATGATATTTTGAAAGCAAAAGGATCTTGGGATACAATTATTTGGTTTTCTGCATTGGTTATGATGGCATCATTTCTTAATAAACTTGGTTTAACAAATTGGTTTTCTCAAACAGTTAGAAATGCTATTGATTATCTTGAGGTAGGTTATATTGGCAGCATATTACTACTTATTTTGGTATATGTATATTCTCATTATTTTTTTGCTAGCACTACAGCTCATATTATGGCAATGTTTGCAACATTTTTTACTACTGGATTAACACTAGGAGCTCCGCCTATGTTACTTGGTTTGATTCTAGCTTTTTCTTCATCATTAATGATGTCATTAACGCATTATGCTACAGGTACTGCGCCGATTATTTTTGGTTCAGGATATATAACATTAGGTGAATGGTGGAAAATAGGTTTTATATTAAGTATAATTAATCTTTTCATTTGGATTGTTATTGGTGCTTTATGGTGGAAATTTCTAGGATATTGGTAAATACTAATTAAATATAATTAAATTATAGTATAATATGTATTTAAGTTATATGAAAAATTAACTTTTAATAAAATAATATTCTTTTATAATAAAAATATAACAAAAATTATTAATTAAAAAATAATTTATAGATTTTTATAGAAAAAAATATATATATAGCTTGGATTCAAATAAATTTATTATAAAAAGTTTTATAATAGAAATATTTTATTATGTCTAGTAAACTATCATTAAGTTGAAAATATTGATTTTTTTATTTTAAATATTATTTAAAATGATTATTTAATATAAATTAAATATATAATATAAGTTTATTTTAATTTTATATTAAGTAAATATAGGTGAATAAATTAAATACTATCATTAAGAAAATTAATTAATTAAACATTTAATTATCAATTATAAATTAGTTTTTATAATTTATAAAATGAATAAATTTATATTTATTATTGAAGTTATAGTTTTTATTTGATATTTGATAAATATGGTTAAATGAACTATTGTCTATTTATAATAGATATAATCTACATTTTATCTTAAAAAATAAAATAAAAATAAATATATTATTATGTATGATATGTTAGATATTTAAAAAAAAATTAATAATTATATTTTTACTATTAGAAAGATATAAATTAAGAGATAAGACAATAAAAAAACAATATTAGATCTTTTAGATACTTAAAATTACTTTTTTTAAATATTATAACTAAAGTTATAATATTTATTATTTATATGATTTTAATAAAAAGGTTGAAGAAACTTTTTAGAATAAAAAAGTAATTTGGTACTAATCTTATTACATTTTGAGATTTTACTTTTATGACTAATAAAATTATTATTAACTTAACTTAATATTAATAATAAAAAAGTAATTTTGATAAATATTTTAATCAAAGTAATAAAATATTGATGTAATTTGAATAATTATTGATGTTTATTTAGTTAAATTTAAAAGAATTTTTTATTTTATTAATTTAATTTTATAAAATTAAATTAATAACTATTATATATTGCTTTAATTAACATTTATTATATCAGTATTATTATATTTATTAATGAAATTAATTTAAATTTTATTTAAATATATATTTTATATATAATTTGTTTGAAATAAGTTTAATAATATATTTATAGATTATATTATTATTATTTTTATTTATTTATATTTTTAATAAAAAATTATAAATATAATTAATTAATAATTGAATATATATTTTTATTAAAATATGCTTATTTTCATATCTATATTTTTTAGATACTAATAATTTAATAATTACATTAATTTTCCAAGAAGATTTTTATTTAATAAAATATATATAATAAGATAGCATGATCATTTATGGTTATTGTTTTTATTTAGTTAATAAAATGAATAAATTTTAAATCCTTAATTAAAGGATGTAATTTTTTATTTTTTAATTTAAAATTAACATTTAATTTGATATTATTTTTTATTTTAAAAAAACTTTATTTATCTTATATATAAATTCAATGTATTTTGATTAAAATATAAATTTTACTTTTATTTTAATGAATACAATATTTATTGTTTTATTAGTTATTTTATTTTTTATACTAGTCATCAACACTAATAAATATAACACTTATATTAAAGCATCTATTATATATTTCTGGCATTTATAATATTTTAGTTTGTTTTCTCATAAATATTTATCATTATCATTGGTATTAACAATAATATGTTGCTTTAAGTTTATTTAAAAAATTTAATATATAATTATAATAAATAAGATCTGAATCTAAATATAATATTTTGTTTATTTTATAGTAAAATAATTTATAATAATAAAGTAAAAGTAGATTTCATAAAAATTATAATTTATTTATTAGTATTTTTATTTATAAAGCATTGATGAGTAATATTGTAATATATAAATTTATTAATTTTATTATATTTTTTAATTTTGTATTTATTGATTATTCAATAAAAAATATAAAAGTAAATTTTTTAATTTTTTATTCAAATATATATTTGAATAAATAGATATTTAGTGTTAAGAAAAGAAAAAAATAATATTTTGCATAAAATAATATGAAGTCAAAATTTTTAATATAGTAATTATTTAAATTAATAAAAATAAAATTATTACTATAATAAAATAGTAACTTATAAAATAAATAATTAATTAAATCATATCTATGATAATAATAAACCTTATATATATTTGATAGTAAAAATGATATATTTTGATAATCTAAATATTTTAAAAGAATTTTATTCTTCAACAATTTATTATAAATAATGAATAATATTTTTATATTAAATTATTAATAATAAAATTTATTTTGCATTTTTAAAATATATCTATATTAAAAAAATATTTATAAAATAAAATTAATTATTATAATTTATTTTTAATATTTTTGATAAAAATTAATTTTTATCAAAAATATTTCTTATATTTATTTTCTATTTTTTAAAAAATAGAAATAAGATTGTAAAATCTAGTTATTTATTCTCAAAATAAACTTTATTTTTTACGATAACTCTAAAATATTAAAATAGATAAATTATTTAAATGAATTATTATTATATTTTAGTTAAAATTTTCTTATTATAAGATAATACTAAAATAAGTGGAGTTAATAAAGTTTTTATTATTTAAGTAATTGATCTATTTATAAAAATATTATAATTAAAATATCAAATTAACAAATAATTCAAGTTAATAATTTTATTTTTTTTAACAAAAAGATAAAATTCAATAAAATTATTAGAATATAAAATGATTTTTATAAAAAAATTATTATTTATTTTATTTTTTATTTAACTAATTTAGTTAAATAGAACTATTTTTTTTAATTTTTAAAATAATCATAGATAATTTAATATTATTAATCTATATTGTTTATATAATAAAAAAAGATCTTTTATATATTATTACTTTATTTATAATAATATTTATAAAATGATTGGATGAATTTAAAAAAAATATATTGATTTATTTATTTTATTATATAAAAGCATATTAATTAATATAAATTCTGTTATTTAACTAAAATTATAAAAGATGTAGCAATAACTATTAAATATAACAATTTAGAAAATATCATAAAAAGTATATTATTGAAGATGTGGATAAAAATATATATAATATTAAAATTTATTTAAATTCCTTATTTTATATATAATTAAGAGTTTTTATATTATTTATTTTTAATAATAATATTTATTATTATTTTTTAAATAAAATGTTCCTCTATTAACTTAGGAAAGTTTAGATTTATTCATTAAATTTAACACTCTATTACTTTCAGTAATAGAGTGTTAAGATAATCTTCTTTAGTATTAAAATTAATAAATATTGGAAATATTATTCTAAGTTTTTAATACAACAAACAATCATAAATATAGTTGTAATTTACTAAACATTATTTTTTTTGATATATTAAATTTTATATAATTATTTTAATTTTATTATATTATTTTATGGTTATTCTGATGAGAAATATTAATTTTTTATTTAAATATAATATTTTATTATTAATTAATAAATAAAAATATGAATTCCTTATCTATTAAAAATATTTTATCTAAATAAAGAAAATATAATTTATTTAGATAATAAAATAAAATTGATAAATTTTTTAATCAAATTAAAATTAATATATTAATTTTAATTATATTAATAGTAATTAATTTTTTATAGTATTCGATACTACTAAAAGATAATAATTATCTTTAAAAATATATCTTCTATATATATTATGAAATATTTAAGTAAATATAGATAATATATTAGATATATTTATTAGTCGATAGTAATTTTTATTGATATTAAAATTATCGTAAACAATTAAAAATTTGATGCAATGATTATATTTATTTTTATTCTATAAGTTATCTTGTTTTACTTAGTTTATTATCTCTAAAGTATGTGTAATGAATACAACATAATTTATATTATTCAAAATTTAGACATATAATAATCTAAGCATTTTCATATTATTTAGTAAAATTATCATATTTCTTAATTTATTTTTATTAAAAATAAATTAAGAAATAATTTTTATATTAAATAAAGTTATATTTTGTATTTAAATTATTAGTTTTTATACTTTTAAAACAATTATATTGGTATAAGGAAAAATATAAAAATTTTTTTTTAACACTTTTCTTTACATCTTGATATCATCTTTTAGTTTCATTTAATTTTAGATTAAAAATTATATTTATGAATTTAATTATTCCATAAAAAAATTACTTTCTTATTAATAAATATTTTTTGGATAGTATTAATAATTAAAAATAAAAAATAATTTTATGTAAATAAATCAGTAAAATTTTATATATTTAATCTATAATTAGAAGTTTTATAATTTTATTATTGATATTAGTATATTTTATTTAAGTGATATTAATTGATATTATATTTGATTAAATAAAGATAAGTAATTAAATATATTATATTCTTTAATTATTTAATTATGATAGTTATTATTTGTGAAATATATATTTAAAAATAATATTATTATTTATTAATTTTAAATTAAATCATATATTGAAATTGATATTAGGTTTAAGATTTATATCAAATATTAAGTTATTCTTTAATTTAATATATATTTTTTATAAATTAGTTTAAAAAAAAATAAAATGTAGATATATTTAAATATCAATAATTTTATTATTTATATAGGTATCCTATATTTTTTTTAATTTAATCTTATTAATTTAGATATATATGGACTTATTTAAAGATTTTCGATATAAAATAAATAATCATTCAATTTTTTTATTTTAATTAAAAGTAGATAAATTATTATTTTAAGGTTTGTTTAAAACTTATTAAGTTATAAAAGTATATTATTAATTAATAATATATTATATTCAAAATTAACTTTATTTGTAAATAAATTCATGATAATAATATTAAATATTTTGATTTAGTAGAGAAAAACTAATATTAATATAAAACATATATAGATGTTTTATAATCAAAATACTAAAAATATAAAAAACTTAGTTTTAGAGAGATATTAATTACATATAATTAATCTTGAAGACGATTCAATCATTTATATATGAAAATTTAAGTTAATATAAATATAATTTTTTCTTATTTATACTAAAGTTATATAATTCATAGAATTTTAAAGGAAAAAGAGAACACTTAGAATAATTTAATAAGTAATTTATCGTTTTAAAAATGCAATTACTAACAATTATAAAGATAAGTAAGATTCTATCTTTTAACTAAAATATTATTAACCAATCTTAATAATATTTAATTATACTGAAGAAAGTTTAGTAGTTTCTAATTGATATATTAGAATAAATAATTTTATAGATATATATAAACTATTACTAATAAGATTATTTATATATTAAAATAAGTGATAAAAAAGTTATTTTAAAATTATATACTGAGATAAGTTATATTAAAATTATATATATTATAAAATCACTTTTTTAAATATTAATATAGATAAAATATTAAGTTGCTTTAAAATTAAAAATAAATATTATAATAAAATTAAGTTCCAAATTTTAGACTAAAGAATAATAAATATTTATAAAATAATTAAATAATAACTAATATGAATGAATTACTATCAGATTATGCATTAACTTGACTTATTCTAAAACTAGATAAATTAATTAAGAATATTAAGATTTTATATTTTTTATATAAATTATTAGTCTTATATGATTATAAAATTGCTTATAAGTAGTATAATAGCTTTTTATTTAATTTTATTATGTATTTATTAATATTAATAAATATTCTATTTATTATTATCTAAATACTTATAAAAATTTTAGATATTTAAAATTTTTTAACATAATATTAGAGATAAGTAAATATATGTAGATATTTATAATTATTGATAAATAAATCATATTAAAGTAATTATAAATTAATTAATTTATAATTAAAAGATTATTTTATTTCATAAAAATTAAAAGAAATTATTTAGAAAAATTCTAATAAACTATTTATTATTAATATAGTATTGACTTATCTATAAAAAATATATATAAACTAATAATATATATTTCATAAATATTAATTAGATTTACTTTGTATATTTAAAAATATTTATGATTTAGTATTACTTATTCTTATGCTAAATTAATTAAAAATTATCAATTTAACTTAATTTTATATCATAAGATAATTTAATAAAAATAAATATTTAATTTAATAATAAGTAATTTTTTATAAAATACTTAATTAGCTATAAAAATGATAAAAAATTGTTTTTATTTTATATTTATAATATAGATAACCTATTAAGATAATTTAATTTAACATATTTTTTATTTATATTAATATTGACGTTAAATATTAATTGTAATTAAATATTATCTAATTCTTGATAATGACTAACTTGATAAAAATCATTAGTAAAATAAATTACTTATTTTGAATATATATTAGTAATGTTTTACTAAAACTAAAATAGATAAATGAAATTACTTATATTAAATTAAGATATTATGTAATTATCTTTGATATTGTAAAAGGTTAAAATTTTATAAAAAATTGAAACTATAATCTATTTCTATTAATAATCTTATGATTAATAATGAATATTTTATTTATCAGAAGTTATTCATCTATTAAATTAGTATATATTAATAAATATTTTTAACTTAATAATATTGATTATTTTTATTGTTAGTTCCTACTATTATATTTAATAAAAAATAATAATTTAGATATTTATATTAAACAAAATATATAGTTAAAAGATTAAAATTAATAATAAATACTAATATTAAAAAATAATGATTAACTATATATATCAATATTAGATTTTATGATGTTATTTAAATAATATAATTATAAGTTTTTTTTAAATAAGTAAAATTGAATTTTTAATTAATTATATATTAAACATATATTATTATTTAATATATGTTTAATAATGGAAATGTAGTTATTATCAATTAATATATAAAATATAGTATATTATAATTTATGAAGATGAATTATTAAAGTTATATTTAATTTCTAAAAATAAATAGAACAATAAAATAATCAAGATAATAATGATTATAAAAAACTTATTACTATAAATAAATATAAATTTTATATTTATTTAAGTTATAAAAATTGTTTTTATTTATATAAGTTATTTAATTACTATTTTAGATAAATTTAATTTATGTAAATATAATAAGATAAATTTTAAATAAATAATAAGAAATTGATATTTTTAATTATATTATCATAAAACTATATTCTTCTTATAATTTTTTTAATTTGAAATAATAAAATATTAATGTATTATATATATTTTCTATTACTAATATTTTGTTAAAAAGATATTGAATATTGTTTATGTTTACTTGTATTTTATAATGATTAATTAATTTTTTTAAAAAAACGAATTATAAAATGATTTTATATTATTAAAATATTTTTTAGTTTTAAAGCTATTAATTTTTTAGTTTAACTCAACTTAATATTTAAAAACATATCTATAAAGATACTTAAATTATTTAATAATAAGAATTATAAGTTATAAAATATAATAAAAAATAAATATAAATAAATTTAAAATATTTTCTTATTATATTGATTAGTCAAGTCATTAACTAATAATATAATTATTACTAATTATTTCTAAGCAATAAACTTAATTTAATTATCAAAAATTAAATTAATATTCATATTTCATCTAAAAATTATTATATTTTCATATTAAATATTAATTGAATTAAACGTTTTGCTAATAAATATGTTTAATATATTATTTATAATTTGTTGTTTATCAGATATTAAAAAATAAAAATATTTAATATTTAACAAAATAGTATATATAATAATATATTTTATTTTTTAAATATTTATTAAATTTAAATAAAAATTGAATTTAATAAGAAATTATTATTTTCTATAATATTATTATTAATTCTAATTATGAATAAATTATGTTTATTGAATATCTAATAATAGATATTTTTTATATTAAAATTTTTGTGTTTTATACTTATCTAGGTCTATTTTAATTTTTATATATAAACTAGTAAAGTTATTTTTATTATCTTAACAAATGATTAATTTAATTACTGAAGTCGATTATAGTAAATTTATTTTAATTTAAAGTGTTTGATTTAAATTTATTTCATAGAATATCATTAGTTTTTTTATATTTTTGTTTATAATTTGAATTTTTGTATTAAAATAATATAAAATAGAAAATTTTATATTATATATAATTGTTATTTTTTTGAAAAAATTAATAAATATATAAAAGAAATATTTAAAATTATTAAATTATTATTTTATATTTTATATATTTACATTTTACAAATCAATAAATTAATAATTATAAAATAATTAATTGATTTTAATATAATATTATTTATATTAATTTTCAATTAAAATAAATAAATAAATTATAGAAATTTAATTTATATAGTTGTATTTATTATTTAATATATTCCATCATCTATCTTTATTATAAATTTAATAATTATATAATATATATAAAATATAACCAATTATTCATTATTCAAAATTATTAAAATAATTAAATATTATATTGATTTATAATTATAAAAATAATATTTTAATATAATTTTTAATTTTATTAATAAATTTACTTCTATTGATTTAATATTTATTATTATAAATAATTTTTAAAGTTATATTAAAATTAATATTTTTTTTAAAAAAAAGATAATAGATGGACTGTTTTATTCATAAATAAATATTTTATAAGATATATAAAATAATAGTAATATTAATTTATATTCTATTATTGATAATCGTATATAATTTGTTTATTAATTTATTTCTTAAATAATATTGATATAATTTTTATTAAAAAAAATTTTTTTATTCTAAATAAAGTAGAAAAATTAATTAAATATAATAATCTGTTCTATTTTATATCTTAATAAATATAGTTTTAATAAATAAGTTATTGATAACCATTTTTAATCGTTAATTAAAATTTATTTATAGATAAGAATATATTTTTTAAAATTACTATTTATTTAAAAAAATTCTTAATTAAAAAATTAAAACTTTTTTTAATTTATTTACATTAAATTTAATGTAACTTTAAATAAATTAATTTTAATATTGTAAACCATCTATTATTTTATTTTTTATAAATTAATTAAAAAATAAATATAATTAATTATAATATTATCTAATGATAATATATTTTTTAAAAATATTAATTTTTTAAATTCTTTTATTTTAAAAACATAAATTTTATAAACTATATTTTATTTTATAAATATATTATTTTAATCTTCTTTAAATTTTTATTAATTGATTTTATTATTATTTTTCTTATTCTTTATATTATGTTTAGTATATTTATTGTTAAAATAGTATTTTATTAAATATTTTTTTTAAAAGTATATTATTTTTATTGTTTTAATATTAAAATAAATTATACAATCTAGTTAATATTAACATAATAATAAAATTATATCTCTTTCATAAAGAAAAATTATAAATCAATATAATATAATTTATTTAAAATTTAAATATTTAATTAAAATTATTTATTTAAATTTATCTTTTATTTATTAATTCTATATAAAGTTAATTTATTTTATAGAAACATTATATTTTAAGATAATTTTAAATTAAAAGTATTTTTCTATTTAAAAATATTTTGTCATAAATTATGATTTTTATTTTAAATAAAACAAATAATATATTTAATAATTTTCATTGAAATTGCTATAATTAAAGATTATTGTTTTATATATAAAAAATATATAAAGTATTTTAATCCTAAATAAATTATAATTTATTTAGGATTAAATATATATTAAAGAATAAGATTCATCATATAATAAAACTTATATTTAATATAAGTTAATTTATAAAAAGATTATATAAATAATAATTGAAAATATAATTTTATTATTTAAAATTTATCTTTCTTAAATATTTAAGATTTTATCATTATAAAGGTAAATTATAATTAAATGATTCATTATTTTCATTTTTTTAAAAAATTTGAAAATTTTTAGTTAATGATATTTATAGAAAATATTATAGATACTATCTTTTAAATATATTATAAATATAATTGATTATTTAATTAAATTAATATAATTAATTAATATTATAAAATGATTTTTTAATAAAAAATATATATTAAAATTATTTAATAGAATGAAATATATTTATATTTTTATAAAAATAATTAAACAAAAATATTTATTATAATATTTAATATCCTTTCTTTTTTAAAGAAATTCGTTTAAGTGATGAGCAAATTATTTTTTTATCAATATTCTTAAGATTATGTAGGTGGATTTTTTTTATATATAAATAAATCTTATTTTCCATTTTACCGTTTCTTTTTAGTTCATTAGCAATTAATTGTAATATATCATCACTTAATTTTTTAAGTTTTAATCGAATATCTTCTAAATCATTATGTTTAGTTGTAATTTTTACTATAGATAACTTATCTTTTTTATAACGATATTGAATTGTTTTAGCTAAATTTATTTGTGATAATATAAATGGTTCTATAGATTCTTTATCTAAACCGAATTTCTCTGCTTTATTGAAAGCATTTAAGATAACTTTATTTTCTTGTGCTATATCATCTATTAATAAATGTTTTTCAAATTTATATTTAGCAATATATTTCATATAAAAAAGACGTTGTTTAATAAGGTTAGCAATTTTTTTATATTGATGTTGATGAAATCTTTTTCTAAATGAAATAAAAAAAAACACTGATAAATAGTGATTAAATATAATTTTATATTGTTTTTGATATTTTATATTATTAAACATAATATATTTAAGATATTTGTATTATAAATAATATATATTTATAAATATATAATAAAACTAAATAATATTCAATATATTTATATTAATTTAATTATTATTTTTTTATTTTTAAATAAATATTTTCTTAATTTTAAATTTTTATTTAAAATAATATTTTTATATAATTAAAAGCTATAATTATTAATTTAATATAAATATTTAATAATTTCTTTATTAAAGATATAATAAATAAAGATTTTACTTATTAAAGTATATGTATTAAATTATATTATTTTATTTTACAATTTATAATATATAGTTTAAAATTAATATGAAAAAGATTATTGCATATATATTTTATATTAAAATAATATAATTTATTGTTCTGTTATAATAAATAAATTTAATTTAGCTAATGAATTATTAAAAATATAATTTTTAAAAATTTATAATATATAAAATTTATTATGATGATATATATAGTATCATTAAATATTATAATAATAAACTTAATATTTTTATAAATTTTATTTATATGTTTAATATATAATGTACATTAATGAATTATTAAAGTTAATAATACATAATATTATTATAGAATATAATTAATTAGATGATATAGTAATTATAAATTATCAAATAATTAATCATTGTTTTAATAGTATATTTATTATATTTAATATATTTTATATAAATATTTTAATTTAAATAATATACTATATCTTTTATAGTATTGATTAAATCGTTTTATGAAAATAAAGGAAAAATTAATTTTTTCGAGATGATTTTTTAGATTTACATTATAAATTATTTAATTAATAAAAATTAAATATTAAATTTCTACTTTATAATATTATTATTATAATTTTATTATTAATTTTATTAATATAAATAAATATAATTTAAATATTATCTAATTATAACTTATTCTTAGTAAATAAGATATATAATATAATTTCTTATTATAAGCCAATTATATTATTATATAATTATCTATTAAAATTATAAATACATTATATATAATTTTAATTAGTAAAATATTGTAAAAAATAAAATTTGCTATTTTTACAAATTCTGTTTGATATGCTTAAATTAATAATTAACTATTTTTTATTTTCTATTAATTATTTATATTTTGAGATCAAGTAAAATAATGAAATTATTAATTTTGTTAAAATATTAGTAATTATTAATATCTTTCATAATGAATATCTATATAATTTCTAATTAATAAAATTAATTTTTAGTCATAAAAAACTTATTTTATATTTAATTAAAATATATCTAAATTTTTGATTATTTATTCTTGTTAAAAATAAATAGAGAATTACTATTAAATTGATTTTAGTATTATAGTTTTTTAATTTTAAAAAACTTTTACCACTATAAAAGTTATTGTATATATTTATTAATAACTATTTATTTAAAATAAATATACTAAAAGATAGTTTTTATTATAAAATTTAGTAAATATTAATTATAAATAGTAAGATCTAATCTTCAAGTAATAAATTTACTAGCAATTTTTATTTGCATTTGATAAAATTTAAATATCTAATATTGATAGTGTAAAAAAATAAATAAGTTAATAGTTTTATAACTTATTATAATTAAGATTTTTAATATAAAATAGTAATAAAAAATATAATTATCTTAAGATTTATACTAATAGGTAATATATAAAATTATATAAAAATGATGAATTATTTTTGTTGTTATTATTAGAGATAAAATATATAGAATTGTTTATTAAATTGATAAGAAATAATGGTGAAAATAAGATTAAAACTTAGTTTTAAAAACAATTATTTATTGAAATATAATTAATAATAAATTGACATAGTTTTATCATATTAATTTTATTTATGTGAATATTTGAGTAATTTTAAATATTTATGCTCTTGATTTCATTTTTAGTTTTAATGTCTAAAATTATTATAAAAAATGGATTTGTTATTATTATATATATCAAATTATTGATTTTAATAAATATTATTAATTACTAAGTTAATATTTAATATATAGATTTTTATATATCTAATATAATATTACAAATAATTAAGTATTCATAGATATTTAGTTTATATCTATGAATAAAATATATCAATAATAAAATAAAAAAATTACATGAATTTATTATTTATAATATAGTAATTAATAAAATTGATAATAAAAAAGGAATAAATAACATAACATATATAGTTTGTAATGAATATAAACTTTAAATTATATTTATATTTACATTAAAGATAATATCTTTTACAACAACAACTACTATAATTTAATAATAACAATTAAAAAAAAACTATAATATATTTTAAAATATTATTTAATTAATTAAGCATTAGATAATATATATATTATATAGAATTTTATATTTTTAAAAATTTTATTTAAAAAAATAAATAATTTAAAAATTTTAAATAGAATCTTGAAATAATTTTTAAAAATATATTAAATATAAGTTTAAAGATTTTATTTATTAATATTATTTTATCTTAATGTAATCCTATCTATATTAATTATCTTTAAATTAGAAATAAATAGTGACAAATAAGATAGTTTATAATGCTGATATTACGACGAATAGAAATGATTAATTTAATATTTAATGTATTAATATTAATTAATAATTATTTATGAATTTATTAATTAAAAATTTAAAATTATTCTTTACTTATACAAAAAAATAATAAGTAAATTAATAAAGAACTGATACTAAAATAAATAGCAAATTATTTTTAATTATATCATATGTAAAGATATCTATCTAATTTATTATAATTACTATAATAATTATTATAAAAATAAAATAATAAATATTATAGAATTTATTTTATGAAAAATTATAAGGAATAATTCTTTATTATAGAATTTATTTTATGAAAAATTATAAGGAATAATTCTTAAAAACTATTAATTTATAAATATTTTTTAGTTTATATTTAATATATAATAATAAATAATATTAAAATTTAGAATAATTACTAAATATATAAATATTATTTAAATAATTTTTTTAAAATTTATTAAAAATATGAATAAAAAAGAAATATATTATGATTAATAAATATTAAAGATTTTCTTAAAATAGGATAAATTAACAAAAAATTCTAATTTTAATAGCATCTTATATATTTGAATTATAAATAATTTAAGATGTAAAAAATTACTAAATCTTAATTTATAATATTTTATATTTTAAAAAATAAATTTAATATGAATTGATTAAAAATATTAACAACATTGATATTTTATATTTATTTTGATTTATTTAATTAATTTAAAGATTAATATATTTAAAAATAAAATATTAAATTATTTTGATAATAGATATTGTTTTAATATTTTTAAAACCTATTTAAAATACTTTAATAATAATAAATAAAATATTAACCTAAGTATTAAAATCATTAATTTTATTGATATAGTTATTTTCTATTAGATTAAAGTTAATATTTTTAATGATTCTCTATATTAGAGACTATCCTTTCTTAACTAAAACTAATAATAAGTATTTAAATATTACTATATTTTATAACGTTAATTTCTATTATAAAAAGAAGAGAGTGATTTTAATTCATCAATGATAAAATAATTATTTTTTTAAAATTAAGTTTAATTTATGATTATATTATAACATTAGTAATATATAAAATATAAACCAAATATTAAAATAATTATTTTAAGTAATTTTATATAATTATATTAAATAGTATTTAATATTTAATATACACAAACCTTATATATAAAATATTTTTAATAAAAAAAATAATAAAGATTTTTATAAATTTTATCTGTTTATAGTTTATTTTAATTAATTCAAATAATAATATAGTAAAATTTAACTATAATAAATATAGGCATGTTAACTAACATTTTCTATATATCTTAAGTTTATTATATTTAATTATATTAATTCTTGTTATTTTTAAAAAAATATGACTAAAAACAATAAATTTTATTATCTCTTTTATCTTTATGAAGATAATAATAATTTATTATAATTTAAATCAAATTTAGTTATAAAAAATATTTCATAAGGAAAGTTAATAAAATTAAATTATTGAATTTTATTAACTAAATATGCAATAATGCTTTGTTTTATTTCTTCTAATATATGTTGTAATGGTAACTGATAATGTGATGGAATCAATATCGCACAGATAGTTAATAAAATAGCGACAGAATGTTCTTTTTTTTTATTAGAATTATTACCTAATATAGGGAAGCAAAATGAAATTTTTAATGGCCATAGAAAATATACACCTTTTGTTGTTAACATATCTCCTACTAAATGACTAAAGTATCCTAATAAAAATGATTGAATTAAGGCATTAGAAAGAAAGTAATTACTTGAAAACTGAATTATTATTAAAATAATAAGTAACCATGCAAATAAACTATGAGTAAATCCACGATGGCCACATAATCGAAAAATTGGAACAGAGATAAAACGGAATAAACGCCCAAGATGGGATGATGGATGATCTATATCTGGTAGCATTGAGCCAAATAATACTCCAGCTAATAAATGAAAGCAATTACCATATTTTAACTCTGGTGTAATTGCTAGTTTATATGCAAGTATATATGATGATATTGAAAAAAATAAATGCCCGCTAGCAGTCATAATAGTATATTTGAAAAATATTTTTTGAATAAAAATAATTTATTTTATTAATAGTAATAATACATTAGTTTATAATCATACTAACGCACTATTAATTACTATTAATAAATAATTTTTTAAACGATATGATTACTTGTTAATTCAGCCAGAGTATTAAGCTTGATATCGGCTAATGTCCAGCGTAAGTCAGTAAAATAATTTTTTGGTGGAACAACTATACTACGCATTCGTGCAGATTTAACAGCAATCATTCCATTGAAAGAATCTTCAAAACCAACACAACATGTTGGTTCTATATCTAATAGCTTTGCTGTTTGTAAGTATACCTCTGGATGTGGTTTACTATATGGTAATGAAGTTGCTGATACTACGGCTGAAAAATAATTATTAATATTAAATATAGTAAGGACTTTTTTTAACATGTGCTTTGGAGAAGCTGAAGCTAATCCAATTTTTAAATTATGATTTTTACATAACTCAAGTGCATACTTAACACCTGGTAATAAAGGTTTTTGTTCTTCTATAAGTTCGATAACACGTTTGATAATTTTTTGTTCTACCTCTTTCAATGAGCTTCCTTGCCATTCTGAAGCTAAATACCATAATTGTATAACTTGATCTATACGTAATCCTAATGTATCAGGAAGTTTATTGGCAATTGAAGTATTAACACCTAGTTTACTAAGAATTTCTTTTTTTGCTTGGCTCCAAAGAGGTTCTGAATTAATCAATAATCCATCCATGTCGAAAATAGCAGCTTTGATAGATAGTTCATAAGACATTATAAACACTCCTATTATTTATAGTTTTTTTTCTTAATTCTATTATCTCAAAATAAATGAATCTTTTTAATATAGATAGGATTAGATGATAATTGGTTAATTTTTAATTAATAATAAAATAATATTTATATATTATTGATATATTTTATTATTTAATGTAAATTACAATATAAAAATATAAGAATTTTTAATAAATCGTCAAATAGTTTTATTATAAAGTTTTCTTTTAAACTTAATAGTTTTAATATAAAAAAGCTTATTCTATGATATGTAAAATATAGTTTTTTATATTTATTATAATTTACTAATTTAGGATTATTTATATAAAATTTTTATATCAATAAAACAAATTTTATTTTGTTATTTATATTAATATTTGTCAAATAATCTTTAAAATTCTCTACGTAAAAAATTAAATTATAAATTTAAATTCATTAAAATATCTTAATATTATATAGTTCTTGAAACTATATATATTAAAAAGTGTTTCAAATAAATATAATCAAATTATTATTTTTTACATTATCTTTTAATCATACTTTTTTATAGTATATATTATTTCATTATATTAATAAGAGTTATTTATCTTATTAGGAATTAACCTAATAGAATAGGTTATAAGTTTTCTTATACTTCATTTAATAAAATTAATTTAATTAAATGAAATATTATTATTAAGTGAATACTAATAATTACTTCCATAGAAATAAAACTATTATCTCAATGTTATTTAAGCAAAATAATAAATAATAGCATTGATATATTAATATGTTTTATAAAATCTTTGTATAAAGAGATATCAATTATTTTATTAATTAAATTAATATCAAATATTATTTAATTAATTTTAAATTTAATTAATTATAATACACAATATTTTTTTTGATTATTGAATATTTATAAAATTTTTAATAAAAATCTTTATTTAGTAAAAATACTATTTAAATCAACGTATTTTGATTACAATTTTATTGTAATTAAGGAATTATTAACAATTTTATTATTTAATTTTTTAATTTTATTTTTTTTAATAAAACTTAATTTATTAAAAGATACTATTTATAATCAAATAAATAAATAAATAATTTTAAAGATAAAATCTTTAATTTTACTAATTATTTTTAACATAATTTATAATTAAGAGCTAATTGAAATTTTATTAAAAGAAAAATACTTTTTTATTTTATTTAAATAATTGCATATCAATATAATTATAAAATAAATTGCTTGAATAAGTACAATACAAGGCCCAGTTGCTGCATCAAGATGAAAACTTAAGAGTGTACCTATTAAAACAGATGTAATAGAGGTAATAACTGCAATAATCATCATTCGATTAAAGTTTTTTGATACCATGAAACCAATAATTCCAGGAGAAATGAGCATAGCAACAACAAGAATTATTCCTATAACTTGTAAAGATGCAACAATGGTAAGAGATAATAAAGCTAGTAATCCATAATGTAAAGCCTTAACAGGTAAATTAATAATTTTTGCTTGATTAGGATCAAAACAATAAAGTATAAAATCTTTGTATTTCAATAAGACAATTAAGACAATAAAAGCTGAAAATAAAAGTGTTTGATTAAATTCTTCTGTAGTAATAGCAAGAATATTCCCAAAAAGAATATGTGTAAGATGTTGATCTGTATTAATACGTGAAAATAGTACTAATCCGAAGGCAAACATACCAGAAAAAACAATACCTATTATTGTATCTTCTCTTATGCGACTATTTTCTCTTAAATAACCAGATGCGAATGCACAAAAAATTCCTGATAAAAAAGCGCCAATTGATATAGGAATGCCAATAATAAATGCAATAACTATGCCTGGTAATACTGCATGAGAAATAGCATCGCCCATTAACGACCATCCCTTAAGTATTAAAAAACAAGATAAAATAGCACATACAGTTGACGTTACAATAGCAATAATAATTGCTTTTTGCATAAAAGGAAAAACAAAAGGTGTTATTAATAATTCTATAAAATGATTCATTGTTTTTCATCTCTTTTTTCTAACTGCTTTAATTGAGAAGATATATAATTTTTTAAAATATCTTTTCGTTTGGAAGAAAATAAACCATACTTATATTTAGGTGCAATAAAGAAGGTAAGAATAAATACTAATGTCTGTAATGTAACAATAACTCCTCCTGTCGCACCATTAATAAAATAACTAATATAAGCACCAATAGCACTAAAGGTAAATCCAATTATTATTGCAATGATAAGTAATCGCTTAAATTGATCAGTAAGTAAATAAGCCGTTGCACCTGGTGTAATAACCATTGCTATAACAAGAATTGCTCCTACTGTTTGTAAAGCAGCAATCGTGCATGCACTTAATAAGATAAAAAATATAATTTTTAGTTTTAGTGGATTTAATCCAATAGAACGAGCATGATTTTCATCAAAAAATACAACAAGTAAATCTTTCCATATAAACATAAGTATAATAAAAGAAATAGTAACAATAATTTCAACTTGTATTACATCTGAATCTGCAATACCTAAAATATTACCAAATATAATTGTTTGTAAATTTACTGATGTAGGATTTAATGAAAGGATTAATAATCCGATTGCAAAAAATGTTGAAAAAATAAAACCAATTACTGTATCTTCTTTTAATTTTGAAAGATGACTTACTAAGATCATAGAAATGGCTGCTAGAATACCAGTAAAAAAAGCACCTACAGAATAAGGTAGATTAAGAGCATAAGCGCCAGCAACACCTGGAACAACTGAATGGGAAATAGCATCGCCCATTAACGACCATCCTTTTAGTATTAGATAAGCAGAAAGAAAAGCGCATACTGCTCCAACAATAGCACTAACAAAGATTGCTTTAACCATATAGTTATATTCAAATGGCTGAAGTAGTATATCTAACACGATTTATTCCTCATGTTGTTTTTTTATAATTGATGCTCCTTCATGGTAACCATAAAAAACAGCTGCTCTTTCATCATCAGTAATAACACTTAATGAACGAGGATCATTATCATCGTGAAGTTCTGTACAAGAGAGATTAATATGCCTCAGTACACCACCAAAAGCAACTTGAAGATTTTTTTTTGTAAAAGTTGTTTCAATTGGTCCACTAGCTAGTATAGTTCGGTTTACTAAAATAACATGATCACAGAATTCAGGTACACTTCCTAAGTTATGAGTAGAAACTAAAATTAGATATCCATTAGTACGTAATGATCTAAAAAGTTCAATAATTGCATTTTCTGTTTTTACATCAACACCGGTAAAAGGCTCATCAAGAAGTAAGACTTTTCCTTCTTGAGCAAGTGCTCTAGCAAGGAAAACTCTTTTTTTTTGACCACCAGAAAGTTCACCTATTTGTCGTTTTTCCAAACCTATAAGGTTTACTCTATTTAACGCATCAGCTACAATTTGTTTATCCTTTTTACTTGGAATGCGTAAAATACCCATTTTACCGTAGCGACCCATCATTACTACATCAGAGACCAGAACAGGAAAGTTCCAGTCAATTTCTTCATTTTGTGGTATATAAGCAATAATGTTTTTTTTAAGTGCTGCTTTGATAGGAGCATTATTTAATGTTACAGATCCTTTCTCTGGTTTTACTAAACCCATTATTGTTTTAAATAATGTTGACTTACCACTTCCATTAATTCCTACTAATGCACAAATTGAACCACCAGTAATATTAAAACTGGCATTATAAATAGCTGTATGTATGTTATTATATATAACAGTGACATTATCAACAACTAAATTTGGTTTTTCATAAAAAATATTATTATTCATTATTATTGATCAAAACCTTTTGCAATTGTATCAACGGTAGTTTTTAATAACTTTATATATGTAGGAACCGAGCTATCAGAAGTAGATAGAGAGTCAACATAAAGCACACCTCCGTACTTAGCCATAGTTTCACGACTAACCTGTTTCGCTGGTTTATCAGAAACAGTACTTTCGCTAAACACTACTGGAATATTATATTTTTTCACAATATCAATAACTTTACGAACTTGTTGTGGCGAACCCTGTTCTTCTGCATTAATTGGCCATAAATAAGCTTCTTTAAAACCATAATCATTAGCAAAATAACTAAAAGCTCCTTCGCTGGTTACTAGCCATCGTTTTTGTTGTGGAATTTTTGAAAGCCTTTCTCGCAAAGGTTTATCAATTTGACTAATTTTATTAGCATATATTTTCGCATTTTTATTATAAATATCTCTATTTTTAATATCATATTTTATTAATGCCATTCGAATATTCTCAATATATATCAATGCATTTTTTGTAGACATCCAGGCATGTGGATTAAAATTACCTTGATATTCACCTTCTTGAATAGATATTGGTTTTATTCCACTAGTAACAGTAACTATAGGAATATGTTTGAAATTTTCAAAAAAACGATTGAACCTTGTTTCAAGTCCTAATCCATTCCATAATATTAAATCAGCATTATATGCCTTCAATATATCTTTTGGAGTTAATTGATATTCATGAATTTCTACTCCAGGTTTTGTAACCGATTGAATATTTGCTGCATTACCTGCTACATTTTGTGCAATATCTTGGATAATAGTTAAAGTTGTTACAACAGTAAATATCTTTGCATATGCAACATTAATTAAATTTAAAAAAATAAATATAGTAACTATTATCAAATTAATAAAAATTTTCTTGGATGAAAGATAGTGTCCTTTATAATACATAAGTATTTCTCGATAATAAAATATAAATTTTATATTAATTAATCATAGTTATTAACTATATATAAAAGATATTAATATAATAAATTTATTCTAATTATAATATAATACAGTTTATATAATAATTTTTTATAATTGAATGTATAAATAAAAGTATTAATTCTATCCTTTATATTTATCTTTACATGTTACAAATACTATAGATGAAAGTTTATTTAAAACAATTATTAAATTGAATATAATTTTATTTTAATATCATTAGTAAGTATTTTATCTGCTAGGCTTAAATAGATAACTAATGTTTTTTTTATCACTACTAATGAAGAAGCATACTGATTTTATAGTAGACAGAGTTTTAGAAATTTTTATATAAAGTTATACTAAAGATTTAACTATAAATATCAATGATGGAATATCACTATATTTTTACCTTTTATACAAATTAATAATTTTTAAATAAAGTACTATATTAAAAAATTATTTACTTAATTATGTTTAATAACATTTGAATTACATTTTTATTTTTTTTAAAAATTATGATTTTAAAATTGATAAAATTTAAATTTAAAAACAGTTTTATTAAAAAACAAATAAAATATCAAAATAAAAAAAATAACTACTTATTTTATTTTAGTAAAAGGTAGATTAAAATATTTATAATTCATATTTATTTAGCAAATATTTATTTATAATAAAAAAATAATAATATTTTTATTACAAAAACTATAATTAGTATTATATCAACATAAAAAAATTTTATCTATAAATTAGATAATATTTTAATATTTTTACTTAAAATATTTAAATAAATTTAAATTAATTAATTAACAAAATTAAAATTAGTTAATAAACAATTTATCACTTGTTTTTAGTATTTTATTCTTTATTATTTAAGATCAAATCTATTAATTAAGTAATTCATGATGATGATATGATCAATAATATATTCGTTGATAAACTGGATACAATATATATTTTAAAATTATTAATAATATATATTTTTTATAAAAAATATATTATTTTTTTAATTTATTCTTAATAAAATATATATTTATATATAAGATTTAAGATATATGAGTCACTATTGTAAATTAAGGATCTTAAATAATGCCAATTATCACTTTTCCTGATCAAAGCCAGCGTCAATACGAACATGCCGTTTCAGTAATGGACATTGCAATTGATATCGGCTCAGGTCTTGCAAAAGACTGTATAGCTGGTCGAATTAATGGTGAACCTGTTGATGCTAGCGATGTAATTAATGATAATGCTCAAGTAACTATTATTACAAATAAAGACATCTATAGTTTAGATATTATTCGTCATTCGTGCGCCCATCTACTTGGTCATGCGATTAAACAATTATGGCCAACGACTAAAATGGTAATAGGTCCTCTTATTGAAAATGGTTTTTATTATGATGTTGATATAGATCACTTTTTAACAGAAAAGGATTTAGAAAAACTTGAGTGTCGCATGCACGAGTTAGCTGAAAAAAACTATGATATTATTAAAAAACAGGTTAGTTGGCAGGAAGCAAGAAATACTTTTATCAATCGAGGTGAAGATTATAAAGTTAAAATTTTGGATAAAAATTTTAATAAAGATGATTTTACTGTACTTTATTACCATGAAGAATATATTGATATGTGCAATGGCCCACATGTTCCTAATATACGTTTTTGTCATTATTTTAAATTGCAAAAAGTAACCTATGTATATTGGCGTGGCAATAATTCTAATAAGAAGCTACAAAGAATTTATGGAACAGCATGGGGGAATAAAAAACAATTAGTTTCTTATTTATTTAATTTAGAAGAAACAGCTAAACGTGATCATCGTAAGATAGGCAAACAACTTAATCTTTATCATATGCAGGAAGAAGTACCAGGTATTGCATTTTGGCATAATAATGGATTTATAATATTTAGTGAATTGAAAACTTTTCTCCGTACTAAATTAAGTGAATATCAATACCAAGAAGTAAAGAGTCCATTAATGATGGATCGTATTCTTTGGGAAAAAACAGGCCATTTGGAAAACTATAAAGAAAATATGTTTACTGTTTCATCAGAAAATAGAGAATATTGTATAAAACCGATGAATTGTCCAGGACATATACAGATATTTAATCAAGGTTTAAAATCTTATCGTGATTTACCATTAAGGATGGCAGAGTTTGGTAGTTGTCATCGTAATGAACCATCAGGCGCTTTGCATGGATTGATGCGCGTACGTGGTTTTACTCAAGATGATGCTCATATTTTTTGTAATGAAGATCAGATTTTGACTGAAGTTAAAAATTGTATTAAA
The DNA here is from genome assembly GCA_052401645.1 of Arsenophonus sp. Lineage (GTDB taxonomy): Bacteria > Pseudomonadota > Gammaproteobacteria > Enterobacterales > Enterobacteriaceae > Arsenophonus. The sequence goes on along the minus strand of CP198939.1, from coordinate 1,552,575 downwards.
ATGATCTATGATGTTTATGCAACTTTTGGTTTTGAAAAAATTACAGTTAATTTATCAACTAGACCAGAAAAACGGATAGGTAGTGATACTCAGTGGGATCGTGCAGAAACAGATCTTGCAAAGGCATTAGGAGATATTGAATTTAATTATCAACATGGCGAAGGTGCATTTTACGGACCTAAAATTGAGTTTACTCTCTATGATTGTTTGGATAGGTCTTGGCAATGTGGTACTGTACAACTAGATTTTTCATTACCTAATCGTTTGGGTGCTTCATATGTAGATGAAAATAATAAACGACAGGTTCCAGTAATGATTCATCGTGCTATTTTAGGTTCACTTGAGCGTTTTATTGGAATTTTAATTGAGCATTATGCTGGTTTCTTTCCAATCTGGTTAGCTCCTTTACAAACTATTGTAATAAACATTACAGATTCACAAATTGATTTTGTGAAAAAAATAGTAGAAAAATTGAATAATTTTGGTATCCGAGCAAAATCAGACTTGAGAAACGAGACAATAGGTTTTAAAATTCGTGAGCATGCTTTGAATTGTGTTCCTTATATGTTAATTTGTGGTGATAAAGAAATTAAATCAAATAAAATATCTGTTAGAACGCGTAGTGGTAAAGATTTAGGAACATTTGATCTCACAGAATTTGCAGAAAGAATGCTTGATGAAATTTGTACTCGTCGTATTTATTAATTTTGGAGGAATCAGGTATTAAAGGTGGAAAAAGAATTCAAACAGTGCGTTTAAATCGCATTAATATGGAGATTCGTGCTTCTGAAGTTCGTTTAACTGGTTCAGATGGTGAGCAAGTTGGTATTATCAGTCTAAGAGAAGCTCTTGAAAAAGCAGAAAAAGCTGGTGTTGATTTAGTCGAAGTAAGTCCAAATGCCGAGCCACCAGTTTGTCGTATTATGGATTATGGTAAATTCCTTTATGAAAAGAGTAAAGCTTTAAAAGAACAAAAAAAGAAACAAAGAGTTATTCAAATAAAAGAAATAAAATTTAGACCTTGTACTGATCAAGGTGATTATCAGGTTAAATTACGTAATTTAATTCGTTTTTTAGATGATGGTAATAAAGTTAAGATTACTTTACGGTTTCGTGGTCGTGAAATGGTCCATCAACAAATTGGTATTGATATGCTTAATCGTATTAAAAACAATTTAGATCAAATATCAGTTGTCGAATTTTTTCCAACTAAAATTGAAAGTCGTCAAATGATTATGATTCTTGCACCAAAAAAAATAATTAGATAATTAAGTAAAATGATAGTTTTTTTAAATAAAAATTATTTTTATAAATATTTTTATAGTTAAGGATGTAAATTAGATATTTAAAATGCCAAAGATAAAAACAGTGCGTGGTGCTGCAAAACGTTTTAAAAGAACTGCTAGCGGTGGTTTTAAATCTAAGCATGCTAACCTTCGTCATATTCTGACTAAAAAGTCAACTAAGCGTAAACGCCATTTGCGCTCAAAGACAATGGTTTCTAAAAGCGATCTAGGTTCAGTAGAGTTGTGTTTACCATACGCATAAGCTTAAATTTTAATTTAAGATTATTGAATTTAATTCCTGAATGATAAGAGGGAATATATGGCTCACGTAAAACGTGGTGTAATAGCTCGCGAACGTCATAAAAAAATATTAAAGAAAGCAAAAGGTTATTATGGTGCTCGTTCGCGCACTTATCGTGTTGCTTTTCAGGCAATAATTAAAGCTGGTCAATATGCTTATCGAGACCGTCGTCAACGTAAGCGTCAAATGCGTCAATTATGGATAATACGCATTAATGCTGCTGCTCGTCAGCATGGTTTATCTTATAGCTCTTTCATTAATGGTCTAAAAAAAGCCTCTGTTGAAATTGATCGAAAGATTCTATCTGATATCGCTGTTTTTGATAAACTTACATTTCTAGAATTAGTAAAAGAAAGTAAAAAAAACGTATTAGTTTAATATCAGTTAAGTTGAAACTGTGATGTTATTGTAAAGATTATAAGGTCTCTTTTTACCATTCATAGCAGTTTTTATCATAAATAAAAGTTATTTTTTAGATAACTATTTAAATATGAAAATTGATTTTTATTTTAATAACTAAAATTGTATAATTTTTTTAAAAAAAGTAATAACTGACATAAGCCTCCAAATGGAGGCCTTTTTATTTATAATTACTAAAAACTTTTAATAATTATAAAATAAAATAATCATAATTAAATACGGGGATAAATATGCTGCATTTTGTAGAATTAATTGCGCTAGCAAAAAGAACAATAGAAAAAACTGAAAATATTATTGAGTTAGATTCAGTACGTATTGAGTTTTTAGGGAAAAATGGCTATCTAACACTGCAGATGTTAGCTTTACGTAATTTACCATCAGAAGAGAGGCCAGCAGTAGGAGCAATTATTAATCAAGCAAAACAAGAAGTTCAGAATTTATTGAATATGCGTAAAAAACAATTAAAAAGTGCTATATCAAATGCTATACTGACTACAGAAAAAATAGATATTACCTTACCTGGTCGACAAACTGAAAATGGCAGTCTTCATCCAGTAACACGTACAATGGATCGTATTGAAAACTTTTTTAGTGAACTTGGTTTTTCTATTGTTTACGGTCCTGAAATAGAAGATGTTTATCATAATTTCGATGCTTTAAATATTCCTTTTCATCACCCTGCTCGAAATTCACATAATACTTTCTGGTTTAACACTACTTGTCTATTACGTACACAAACTTCTAGCGTTCAAATTCGTTATATGAAAGGTAAACAACCACCTGTTCGTATTATTATACCTGGTCGCGTATACAGAAATGACTATGATCAAACTCATACACCAATGTTCCATCAAATAGATGGTTTAATTATTGATTTTAATATCAGTTTTACTAATCTAAAAGCTATACTACATGATTTTTTAAATTATTTTTTTGAAGAAAAAATCTCTATTCGTTTTAGAGCATCGTACTTCCCATTTACTGAACCTTCGGCTGAAGTTGACGTTATGGATGAAAATGGTAAATGGTTAGAAGTATTAGGTTGTGGCATGGTACATCCAAATGTATTACGAAACGTTAGTATTGATTCTGAACTGTATTCTGGTTTTGCTTTCGGTATTGGAGTGGAACGCTTAACGATGTTACGGTATGGAGTGACTGATTTACGTGCTTTTTTTAAGAATGACATTCGTTTTCTTAAACAATTTAAATAAGGTATAATTATCATATGAAATTAAGTGAGCTTTGGTTACGAGAATGGGTAAATCCACCAATAAGCAATGAATCTTTATCAGAACAAATGATAATGACTGGTTTAGAAATCAATGATATTAAACCTGTCGCTGGTCAGTTTCATGGTGTATTAATTGGTAAAATCGTTAAATGTATTCAACATCCTAATGCAAACAATTTATTTTTAACAAAAGTTAACATTGGCTCTGAGAAGTTACTTAATATTGTATGTGGAGCAGCAAATTGCCGTCAAGGATTAAAAGTTGCTGTAGCAACAGTTGGTGTTGTTTTACCTGATAATTTTAAAATTAAAGAAATAAAACTACGTGGTAAACTTTCTGAAGGTATGCTTTGCTCTTATTCTGAGCTTAAGATTTCTAATGACTCTATTGACATTATTGAATTACCTCAAAACGCTCCAATTGGTATAGATATTCGTAAATACTTAAAACTTGACGATAATATTTTTGAAATAAATTCAACACCTAATCGTGCTGATTGTTTAAGTATTTTAGGTATAGCTCGTGAAATTGCAGCTATTAATAATCTTAGATTAAATAATGTAGAGATTGAACCAATTAAAGGCACTAATACTAGTATTTTTCCAATTAGAGTAGAAGTTCCTATAGAATGCCCGCGTTTTTTAGGACGAATAATAAAAAATATTAATATTACAGCGGAAACACCTATTTGGATGAAAGAAAAATTACGTCGTAGCGGACTTTGTACTATTCATCCTATTTTTAATATTCTTAATTTTGTCTTATTAGAATTAGGTCAGCCATTACATGTTTATGATCTAGATCGTTTAAATGGGTCTATAGTTGTTCGGATGGCGAAACATGATGAAATATTAGTTTTAGTTGATGATAGCAAAATTATTTTAAATAAAGATATTTTAATTATTGCCGATGAAAAAAACACTTTAGGAATTGCTGGATTTCTTGTAGGCAAGTATTCAAATATTAATTCAAATACAGAAAATATTATGTTAGAAAGCGCTTTCTTCAATCCATTAACGATTGCTTGTATAGCAATTAATTATGATCTTCATACAGAAGCTTCAAATCGTTTTGAACGTGGTGTTGATCCAGAGTTGCAATATAAAGCGATTGAACGTGCTACAAAATTGATAATTGAAATTTGTGGCGGTGAAGCTGGAATTATTATTGACGTAAGCGAAAAAAAAGATTTGCCAAAAATACCAAATATAATGCTAAATAGACAAAAACTTGATCGTGTGATTGGTTATAGTATTCATAATATTGATGTTAAGAATATTCTTCAGCGATTAGGTTGCCAAGTAATTTGTCAAAAAGAAAATTGGCAAGTATCTGTTCCATCTTGGCGTTTTGATTTAAAAATTGAAGAGGATTTAATTGAAGAAATAGTACGTGTTTATGGATATAATAATATACCTAATTCAACTTTACGAGCTGATTTGATTATAACTCCACACTATGAATCAGTTTTGCCATTAAATCGAGTTAAAATATTATTAACTGATCGTGGTTATAATGAAACGATTACTTATAGTTTTGTTAATCATAAAATTCAAGTATTGTTACATCCAAATTCTAATCCTATATTCTTACTAAATCCTATTTCAACTGATATGTCGGTAATGAGACTTTCTCTACTGACAGGATTATTAACGACAGTAATTTATAATCAAAATCGACAACAAAATCGAATTCGTTTATTTGAAACTGGTTTACGATTTGTTCCAGATATAATAGCAGAACATGGTATTCGACAAGAATTGATATTATCAGGAATAATTACTGGTAATCGTTATGAGGAGCACTGGGCACAAAAAAAACGATCTGTTGATTTTTTTGATATAAAAGGTGACGTTGAAGCTATACTAAAATTGACAGGAAAATTAAAGAATATTAATTATAAGAATTACCTTAACCTTGCGCTTCATCCTGGACAAAGTGCTGGAATTTTTTTAAACGATAATTATATTGGATATATTGGTGTTATTCATCCTGAAATAGAAAATAAGTTAGATTTAAATGGTCGAACATTAGTTTTTGAATTGCTCTTGGATGCAATTACAAATCGTGTTGTTCCTAAAGTAAATATTATTTCACGTTTCCCAATTAATCGACGTGATATTTCTATTGTAGTACCGGAAGAAGTAACAATAGCTGATGTTTTAGCTGAATGTAAGAAAAATAGCACAAATCATATAGTTGAGATAAACTTATTTGATCTATACTATGGTGAAGGTATAGCAGATGGTTATAAGGGCCTAGCTATTAGCTTATTCTTACAGAATATGAACCATACTCTAAAAGAGAAAGAGATTACTGCAATTGTTAATAAATGTGTTGCTTCATTAAAACGGCGATTCCAAGCCTCCTTGAGGAATTAAATCTATGGCGCTTACAAAAGCTGAAATATCAGAAATTTTGTTTAAAAAACTAGGTATAAGTAAACATAGTGCGAAAGATCTAGTTGAACTATTTTTTGAACAAGTTCGTTGTTCATTGGAAAATGGTGAGCAGGTAAAACTCTCAGGGTTTGGTAATTTTGATCTGCGTTATAAGAGTAAACGCCCAGGTCGAAATCCAAAAACTGGAGAAGATATTCCAATTACTGCTCGTCGAGTGGTTACTTTTAGATCAGGACAAAAGTTGAGATGCAAAGTTGAAAGGATGAAATTTTATAAATAAATAATTATTATATTTTAAAAGCCGCTAAGCGGCTTTTTTATTATTTTTATCATAAAATCTTAAAAAATAAATATTTTAGATATTTTGATCCATTTATTTTTTTAAATTAGTTCATTTTTAATAACTTGTTATAATTAATATTTTAAGTTTATTTATTTTATTTTATTAACTTTATTAAATAAAGTTTAAAAAAAACTTAACTCAATTCTTTGTTTTTTCTTGAATATAATAAATTTTGCTTTAAATATGATAAATTTATTTAATTAATTTATTTAATAATGTTTTAAAAAAATAATTTTTAAAATATTGAATGAATTACTATTAGCTTAATAAAATTAATTATTTTTAGTTTAACAAAAAAAATAACAAAGAGTTATTAATAATAAAAAACGTATTATACTAGAATTTTTCTATCCAATATTACTTAAAAATATCAATTTAAAAAAATTTTCATAAAGTTTATATGTTAATAAATTATTGTGTTTTATTTTAAAATATAATATATATTTATATAATTTTATATCTTTAGATTTTATTATATATTTTAAATATAAATTTATTACATTATTCTTATTGATATAGTTTTTTAGTTGTTAGTATGATTTTATATTTTTATTAATAAAGAATGTATATTAAAATATAAGTATTTTAGATCATAAAACTTCAATATTTTAAATATTAAACCTTTAATATTTTTTGATGATTAATTATATAAACTAAAATAATTATTTTTTATATTATATCATTATCTATTATAAACTTAATAAGTCTTGTTATAAGGATATCTAAAAAATAATATCGCATTAATCTAATTAAGTTGTTTATATCATAAATAGTCAATATAAAAATTAATATATTTATTAACATAATATTTATATTTATTTGATGCTATTAAATATTATTTTAGTTAATTATTGATTATTTTTTATTAATTATATTTTTTATTATAAAAGGTTTATTTTGTTTAAAATTAATAATTTAAATATGTATATAACTTTACTTTAGATTAATAAAATAATATATGCAAATATTAAATTTAATTTAATTTCATAGATTTAAATATAAACTTTTTTTTAATAATTATTTTGCATGTAATTGACAATGTTTAATTAAATAAATAAATGTAAATAAATGAACATTATATTAAGTTTGTTATATGTTTTATTATAGATAAGTAATTTTAGAGAAATGGTTAAAATTATATATATTTTTAAAATTAATTTAATTTAAGCTTAAATAATATATTTATTATTTAAGTTAATGAAGTTTTTTTTTACAACGTAAAGTAAGATAGTTAATTTTATTTAAATAATTTAAAAATATTAATAAAGATTTATATTTTAGAGAAAATAAGGCTTATACATAAAATATTATAAATAATATCATTTATTCTTTCTTATCTAACTCTAAATTGAATTTATTTATATTATTTCATTAATACTATTTTATACTAGATATTAATAAATATTAATAATCGTGCTAATTTTATTAATATTTTTTAAAATTATAAGATAATCTCCTTTCGGAGTGAATATAATGATATTCATAATTTTACTAATTAATACAATAAATTTTGTTGAAAATCAATTAAAATTATATAATAGTTATTATATTAAAATCATAATTATTGAAAAATATTTCATCATTATAATTATTTAAAAAATAAAACAGTAAATAAAGTTTTATTAATTTTGGATAATGATTTATAAAATTAACTTAAATGAGTTATATATTTTATATATGCTTATAAACAAATGACGTAATGCAGTAAACTTTAAATGAGTTCAATAATTATTTTTAATAAAGCATTTTAAAATTGTTAATTCCCATATAGATATAAAGATTATATAAGATATCTCTCTCGATATTTAAGAATATTGTTTATTATAAAATAGATTAAAAAAAATAGATCTGTTTATTTATATATAGAATTAGGAAAAAGTTTTTTACTTTATAAATTTATATTTTATAAAACTTATAAATTAATATTTATTTTTATAAATTAATATTTGAAATTCTCACTTATTATGCCTACTAAATGTTATGTATGACAATTTGATATAGAAATTATATTTTTATTTATAGTTTTATTAATAATTTATATTTTATTTTAGTGTAAGTTATAGGTTATATAGATATTTTGCTTTCTTTTTTATTTTATTCACATATATTTAATATAGTTTATTATGATAAGTATATTTAAGTTAAAATATTAGAGTTATGATTATCTCATAATATTTATTTTTTTGTTATTATTACTTTATTTAAGAAAAAATTTATCTAATTAATATTAGAACAAAATTAATAGAAAATGGAAATTTATTTTTATAGTAATATTAGTTAATATAAATCAAAAGTGTTATAAAGATAGAATTTAAAATTCAAATATATTTGCATATTTAGGTGATCATGAAAAGAATTACTTTTTCTTAACTGTAAATATGATAGCTAAAATATAAATCAGTTTTTTATATTTTTTATCAAAATATTAATTATATCTATTTTAAATTCAGCATACTTTAAAATGCAACATAATAGCATTGTCTTTTTACTATCATCGAATATTTAATAAGAATTATTTAGATTAATTTTTATAAATACTTTCAGTTTATATGTTTTTTGTTTTTTAAATATATCTTTCTATATCTCTTGATTAAATAATACTTAAAATATAAATGAAACTCATATTAAGTTATAATAAATAAATATTTAAACTAGAAATAATGATTTTTAAAATAGAAAAAAAATCTTATTAATATAATAAATGTTTTATTAAAATAAAATATAAAATTTCAGATAATTAAAAGTTTTTAATTTGATATATTATATTTAATTTAAATAACTAATTATTGATTGATATATAAAATAAAAGTTAATATATAATATATTTCATTATGCTGAGTATTAAAAGTCTTTTTAATGATTTATCAAAATATTCTATTGAAGTAAATAATATAATATACGGTAATATATCAAATAAGTTATATTAAGATGAATTAATATATATTTAGTTAAAAATATAATGATTATTTAATGATATCAGTATGTTAAAAAAAATAACAATGATAATTATAAAGAAAAATTATTTCTATTAGGTCATTTTACTAATTTATAGTTAAAATCTCGCTTGGAATATTATGATTACTAAGTTTTATATTTATTCATATATTAAAGAATCCATTTTAATATTATTTAATAATACTTATTATTAACATTGATATTGATATAATATCATAAAATTATATATGAAATAAAATAAATTATGTCTTGTTTTTGATATAATAATCTTATTTGATAATTAATTTAATCGATTACTTATTAGTAACTAATGATTTAACTATAAAATCTATAGTTTATATATTATTTATTCTTATATTTTGTATTTTATTTATGACTTACTGTTTAATTATCTCATTTAAGTTTTTGTTGCCTTTAACTTATAATTCTACTATTTTATAGCTGAATTAGTTACATTTTTATTAAAAAAAAATAACATAATTTTACTATTAGTTTTATTAGAAGATCGAGTAAATAAATCTATAATCCTATTAAGAATTTTTTATTAAATTTAAAAAGAAATTTAAAGATAATATATTTATTATATAATATGAAAACAATATAAAATCTCTTATTAACTTTTTAGTTTTTTGATTCATTCATTATAAATAATTTAATTATTATACAATAGATATAATTTAATCATTGATTAAATTAACAAACAGTATTATATATCTATTTTGTTATGTTATAATAATAATTATTTAAAATATTAATGTTAATTTTATGGTATTTAATAAATAATATTTCAAGTTAATATATTAAAAGATTACATTTTCTATGTATAATACTAGTGAGTAGATTAATATTAATTGTTAAACTAATTTTAATTTTTATTTAAGTTTTGCCGATAAAATTAACCAATAATGATTAATTGCTGATCAAAAAGATATTATTTATTAATAATGATAAAAAACGATAGTCAAAATTATTAATTTTGATATAATTTAAATAATAAAGTAATAACTCTTTTTAATTAATTTATATTATATTTAACAATATTAAAATATCAACTAAATGGATTTTCCTTTTATTTTATTTTAAAAAAATAAAATAGTAGTTATTATAGCAATGGTTATATTTGCAACACGCATTATATTACCACTTATTAAGGATAAGTGTCATTTCTCAATTTTTAGGTAATTATTAATATAAATGGTGAAGTATAAAGTTTAAAGATGGATACTTTTAATAAAATATTAATTTTCTTTTTTTTACAAATTTTTAGAAAATAAAGTATGGTAATGAAAATAGTTTAAAAAAATTTATATTAATATTCATTAAGACATTAAAAAATAGATAAAGTTATCCTAATTACTTTATTGAATATCAAATTTTAAACTAGTTTTTCAATATCTATATAAATAATATAAAAATATTATTTATAGTACTTATTTAGTCAATAAATTTTATTAAAACGTTAATATTAACCATGATATCATATAAAAATCTTTGTATAATATTAATACTAAGTATAGTATGTTTAATTAGATAATAAATTGATTATTATCATGTCAATGACAATAAATAAAAAATTGTATTCATGTATTTAAGTTTTTAATATTTTATTTAAATACATAAATTATTATAGTTTTTATCTATTAGTATTATAATTTATATCTATTAAGTATAGATAATAATTTTTATAAAATATATATAAGTATATATATTAAAGTTATATATATTCTAATTAATAAAATTTAAAGATTTATTATATAAAATAAATAATTGCAGTGAAAAACGTTATTTTTATCTGTTACTTTAGTTAATGCTAAATAAGATAAATTATATTTATATAAAAATATATCTATTGATTTTTTTAAAATCAGATAAATTAGTTAAAACATTAATATGATTAATAATATTAAATACCAAATAAATAGTTAAAATAGATTATTATTTCTTATCTTACTTATTGAATACTATTAAATAGTATATTTTTATGAATGATAAATAAAAGTGATTACGCATAAAATTAGAATAAAATATTCTAAAAATTTTTTTAATCATTACATATTTATTAAATATTTACTTTTTTTTAAAAAAAACTAAGTAATTTAATATTAAATAAATAATATAAATTAAATTATATTAAAGCATATAATATTAATTATTATTATTTATTTACTTTTTTATATTTATATATTTAGATAATAAAATTTAATTTATTAATTTACAGTAATGAATAATTTTATTATATAAACATTGCGTTTGTTATTGCTATTTTGATGTATTTTAATACTCTTCTATGAATATTTTATATAAAATACTTAATTGAATTTTTATTATCTAGTTTATTGTTTAAAATAATATATTTTACTATTTAAGAAAATTCAATAATTTTTTTTGAAACAAAATCTAATTTTATATTATTAAAATAATAAGCTTTATCTTTATTTTTATATATTTTATAATTAAGTTTTTTAGAATTATTTAATATAAAATTAAGTGATTATCACAATTATTTTTTATTAAAATATCTCAATAGAGTATTGAGATTATTATAAATAATAATCAATGTGATATCGGTAAAACTTATATTTTATATCAGTTATTTATAAACATAAAACTTAATCAATATTAGTATTTTCTATAAATTAATATTCATATTTTTTATCATAAAATTCCAAATATAAATCGTTTCAATTTAATATTCTAATATATTTTATTTTTATAATAGCTTGGATTATGATTTTTATCATATATATCATTTAAGAATTATTATATTTAAGGAATTATTATAGAATAATTTTTTTCTTTTTAGTTTTATTGTCTTTTCCTAATTTAGCATTAATAAATTAATTTATTAATTTCATATAATATTAGGACAATGAAATAATTTAATATAAATAATGAAAAACATATAATGATATATCTTAAAATTATAATATAATAGTGTTAAACTTAATATATTTATTAATATTATTTAAATCTATTATTAATTAATATATTATTATTTTATTAAATATTTTATTTATATAAAGATATATAATTTATATCAATATTTTAACTATTTTATTTTACTAATTATTAATTAGTAAAATATAATAATCATATGATTATAAATTAATTTTATGACTCTTATTTTTATTTAATATTTATTATATCAATAAATTATTACTATTTTGTAATAAACTTTTAACTTTAAATTGTTGTATAAATTAATTCTATTAAATATTTTTTATAAAAAAGAAAATTTATGTTTTTATAATGTTAAGATTAATTACTTATTTAATAAGTAGATATCATTAAACTGATATTTTTTATAAAAAGTATATTTTATATATAAATATTATTTTAATTATTATGATAATTAATTTTCTTAATTAAAAAAAGTTTCTCTAGATTACTAATATGAGATCTTATGTGAATTGTGATAAGTTTTTAGTGATTATTTTATTTCACTAAGATGAAAATATTCTTAATGATATTTTAATATCTAATTTTATTATTTGTAATATCATAAGTTTAAATAATAATTTATTGCTAATATGAAATATTTTATGTAGATTTTTATTATTAATTAATTACTAACTTATTAATTTTTGATTGATGAATTCATAAAAAAAATGTTATATTTTTTACAAAATAGTTTTTAAATAAAAATAATTTTAATTTTAAAATATTTGATAATATTTATTATTTATTTATATTGTAAATGTTATTTACTTTAAATTATTATAGGTTTTATCATATAATATCATTATATGATGTTATATATTAACTCTATTATCATTAATATTGATTTTAAAATTTATTTATTAAAAAGATATGAATATGTACTATAGTAATCGATATATATCTTTAATATCAATATTAAGTATTTTCAATAAATATATAAAAATATTTTATATATTAATATTAGATTATTAAATTGATAATTTACTATAGTTTTCTTAAAAGATATAATAGCTATATTATAGTTTGTTTTAAATTAATCATTAATAGTAACAGATAAATATTAATTTTTTATTATTAAAACCTATAGATTTCTCAGTTAATTTTATTAATTTATTTTATTATATTATTTTTATTTATTTATTGAATATTTTTATTAAAATTTTCATCATTAAAGAAAAACTATATATCACTTAGTTTAAGTATTATGTATTTAACTTATTAATAAATATTTCTATTATTTAATTTTAATTAATTATTAATATTGATTAAATTTATAAGTATAATGTTTATTATTCTCTATGTTTAAAGATTATTTCTAGATATAAAATAATCTTTAATTAAATTTAAAATTTAATAAAAAATTTATTTTAATTAAAATTTAATTTTATTAAATACTTAATTAAATTATTTAGTTAACTTATAAAACTATAAATATATTTTTTAACAAAATTATATACTATATTTTTTTTATTTTATTAAATTTTAATTAGTTGTTACTCTAAGTAAATAGAGTAAGAAATTACACCTCTAAAAACTAAATATTTTAATAATTATTAAAACTATAATGATAAACTTAAATAAAAAAAATATTATGAATTCATTATTATAAAGTATAAAATAGTTGTTTTACTTATCATAAATTAAATCAATTATTCAATATTTTTTATTGTAATTTTAATTATTATTTAAATTATTTAATTTTCTTATTTAATAATATCTTAAATAAGATATCGATATTTTATATCAATATTAATTATATTATATTTATCGATATAATTTTTAAAATAGATTTAAATAAAATAATTTATATATTGATATTTATTATATAGATAATATTTTATCATTTCAGGAAGTAAGTAAAAAATAATTTATCTATTTTTATTAAATAATAATTATTGAAGTAAAAGTTTACTTTTAAAAAAAAGTTATATTTTAAATTTATTTTTTAATTATAAAAAATTTTATCTCATTTCTATATTGGAATAAATATAGATTAAAAATTTTATAATTTTAACATATTTATTTTTTTTATTTTGGAAGTTATTATATTCATAATAATTATGATTATTTTTTTATTACTTTTTACTTTGATTATTAGAAAGAATTTAAACTATTGAATTAATTATTTAAAAATAAATATAAAAAATTATTTAAAGTATTAATTTTAGATTGGTTAGTTTATATAAATATTGAATTTAACTCAAAATTTAATACTAATATTACCAAATAAGAAATTTAATTCTATTTTATTAATAGTTATTTACTTAATTATTTTAGCAAGATAATAAAAATTAAAATCATTTAAGAATAATTTAGTATATTTAGTAAATTTTATTAATATTCATGATTTATGATAAAAATAACTTAAAAAAATTTTATAATCTTAGTCATTTAATTCATATATCTTGTAATTATATACATAAAATATCAGTTAGGATCTTATGTAGTAGTTTTTGAACTTTATTTTGATATTTATAAAATAAAATTTTAACTAAAAAGATTTATAATAATAGTTTCCATGCATTAGCATATTAAATATGGATTTTAGTTAAAAATTAATTAAAAGCGTTTAGATATAGATAATTAACATATTCTATACATCTTACTGATATAATATAACTTATTTTTAGTATATATAGAATTTATATAATATTTAAATTGATATATTTAAACGATTAACTAATTTTTTTAGTAAAAACAGATGAGAAAAGATTATATAAACTCAATTAGTTTATGATATCAAAAGATAAAGATTCTAACAAGTTCTTAAAATCTTTACTAATATAAAAATATTTATATTATTTTAACAAAAGTTCTTGTTTAAAACTAAATTTAGCATTAATGATAGAGGCTTATAATATAAGCCATAAAATAAAAATAAATAAGTTATATTATTTATATTTTTATTATTTACTATTTTGATCAAATATTATTTTTTGTAAAAAAAATAAAAATAAATCTCCTAAAGATATTTAAAAATCATGAATTACTATAGTAGTTTTTATTAACTAATAAACATTTAAGATTTATAATTATGATGATTTTTAATACATAATTAATTTATGATATTTATTATTTTATTCCAAAATAATAATTCAGTATTTAAAAAAAATACTTATCAATACTTTAACTAAGTCCATTAAAAGAAAATATGTTACATTAATTTCTGAAAGTAATTACTATATTAATATACATATCATTAATATTAAAAATGATTCAATTGATAATATATCAAAATTAAATATAAATAAATATAACTTTCAATCCGTAATAAATTTATAGAAATTTTATAATATCAATGTAAACATCAAAAAATCATATTAGAGTTTATATAATTTTATTTTTTTTTTAAAATAAAATTATATGAATTACTTTATTGATATTATTTTGGCAAATATAGTATATTTTTATTTTTTAAAATTAATGAAAATATGTGATATATAATTTTATTATAATTTTAAAAGTTATTAATACTTTATTAAAAGTATTTAATAATAACTATAAGTATAGATTTTATATTATTAAAAGATATTATAATAAAGTATATGGATAATCTAATACTTAAATTATTAAAGTTTTTATTTAGTTTATTTTGTCAATTATAAAGTTGAATTTTAAAGTATGTTATTATTTTATGGTATTTATCGATGTTGTTAATTACTATTAGATTGATATTTTTATTCATAAAGAAGAATTTATTTAAAATTTTCTATTATGATTCTAGAGATGATTAAATCATTATATTATATTATATTTTATTAATATAATTAAAAAAAAATATTGATTAAGACTCAAATTTAATATTTATATTTTAATTAAAAGTTAATGTAATTAATAAATTTATTAATTAAGAAATAAGATTAATAAAATTAATAATTATTAGTTATATAAATATCTAAATTAATAATTAATTTGTTGCTAAATATTTTAATAATAATTTTGATTTATATTTTTGTACAGTAAAATAATTAAAATTAGTAATTTGGATTAATCCTAAGGATTAGTTAAAGTCGTATAATAAATGATTTTAACAAAAGTTAATTAAAATATAAGTATTTAATTTATTTAAAACTTGAGTTAACATTATTTTAAATAATAATCTTTATTTATGATTAGAATTCTAAAAATATAAAATTTATCTTTTTATAGATAAGTTATTTATTTTAAAATTTATTAAATATTATTTAGTAGATTAATTAGTCTTATTAATAATGGTATTAATTTAATACCATTATTTTATTTAAATTAGTATTTTAAACGAATTATCAAATTTATTTATTAAATTTGATAAGTTTATATTTGAAATCAATAAGTAAATTTTTTAACTATAAATAAGAATCTTATTATTTAATAACTATATTATGTCATTTTATATTAAAATATACTAGTAAAAGTTTATAATTTATTATTATTAATATATATTTTTAGTAAATAATTATGATTAGTGATTTTTATTTATAAAAATATAACTTATATTATTTAATATTTATTTTTTATTATTTTAATATAAAATTAAATAAAAAAATAAAAAAATTAATTTATTGATTAATAAATCAAGATATGTTTTTTGATAAATTATACTAAAAATTCTATAAAAGTTATATTATTTTATAACTTATTTTAAATTCTTATATAAGATAGAAAAAATATTCTAATTAAATAATATTTCAAATACAACTATAATAATTTACTTATTTAATTATAATATTCGTATAAATATAACTAATTTATAAAAAATTATAGAATAGATATAATAACTTTTATAGTTAAGTATTATTTGTTAAATAACCACTAATAAAATAAAATTACTATAATGATATGTTGATAGATATTTACTATTTTATTTATTGGTAATTTTTATTTATTGATTGTTATATAAATTAATAATTATAAATAAAAAATATTTAAAATTTTACTTTATAAAATATAATTTTGGTATCAATATTTATTGAATTTGATAAAAATAAATTTAAATGATATTAATAAAATCTAAAATACAACTTATTTTTCTTAGTTTATAAAAATTTAGATAAATTAAATATGATAGATTTATCAATAGAATTAAACAAAATTATCTGCGATATAATACAAAAAAAAATAATATCTTATATAAATTTATCTCACTTTATAAATATGATAAAGTTATATATAAATATGTATAACTTTAAAATTTTAAAATAGATATTTATCTTATTTATAATCATGTCAAGTATATATCATGTTGCTGATAAGAAGTAAGTAGTGACATATAAAACTTTTAAATCAATCTTTAAATTTATACTACTATATTTAGAATAAAATATTCTTTATAATTTATAATAATATATATTATTATAAATTATTATTTAAATAAATAAAATAATTCATAACTATTATTTATAATTGATAATAAATTATATAGTTTTATTTAAATCATTAAGTTATTAATAATATTATATATTTTATAAACTAGATAGAAAAATTCCGTTTTAAATAAATTAATTTCTTTAATATAATTCGTATATTTATCAGTATTTTTCTGATAAAAATTATTTTAAAAAATAAATCAATAAAAACTAATAAATGCTAATTAAGCATAAATAAAAATTTTTAATTTCAATAAATATAATTTTATCAGTTTATTACTACATTTAAATAATTTTATTATGAATAAAATTACAATAAGCATATTTAAAATAACTGATATTAATTATATTAATATAACTTTAAGTTTATTTAAGTTTCTTTTTTTTATCTAATAAATTAGATATTAATATCATCATATAAATTAGATCTAATTATATTAATATAATATAGTTAATATAATATTATTGATATTAATTAATATTAACACTCTAATTGAAGGTTTTTACTTTTCTAAAGATAAAATTAAAAACTAATCATCATCATATAACCTCTCTTAAATTACATAAATTTTAAAAAAACAAGAAATAGTTTGATTATTTTAGCTTAAAAATCCTGTCAAGCAACCAATTATACCTAGTATAAAAAAACCAATGATAATCCATAATGGATTAATCTTCCTTCGTAGTAACCACATACATAATAAAGTTAATAATAATGGTACTAAACCAGGCATTAATTGATTTAGGATTGTTTGTACTGTAGTTATTGTTGTTTCACCAGTATATGGATTTTTTATCTCTGATATAACTATAGGAATGTTAACATTTGTCCATTTATTAACTAATGCTCCAATTACAAATAATCCTAAAATGGAAGCACCTTCTGTTATTTTTTGTAAGTAGGAGGGACCACTAAGATCAGTAATAATATTTAGCCCTTTCTTATAACCATAAGTGATACCATAATAACGAGTTAATAAGCGAACTAAGTTAAATAAAATAAAAAATAGTATTGGTCCTAATAAACTACTTGACATAGCAATTCCAGCTCCTAATGCCGCAAGAACCGGGCGTATTGTACCCCAAAAAATAGGATCACCAACACCTGCTAATGGACCCATTAAGCCAATTTTTATACCATTAATTACGCTGTCATTAATATTTTCACCATTAGCTTTCTGCTCCTCCATAGCTATTGTAACACCTAAGATTGGTGATGAAATATATGGATGTGTATTAAAAAACTCTAAATGACGTTTAATAGCTTGTTTTCGTTCTTCACTGTTTTTTGGATATAAACGACGAATTACTGGAATCATTGCAAAACAAAATCCAAGTGCTTGCATTCGCTCAAAGTTCCATGATCCTTGAAAAAGATTGGAACGCAAAAAAACCCAACGGATATCGCCAATAGTAAGTTTTTTTTTATTTGTTTGTTTTACTAAAGTTTTATCTAACATTAGTTTACTCCTTAATTAATCTAATTCATTATCTAGATCATTGTTATCATTATTTTTAGAAGCAGGAATAGTAACTTTTGTATTGGTATATTTAGGACTAAGTTGAATATAAAGAATAGCTATTATGATGCCAATAATACCTAAAGCAACTAAGTTAAAATTCATAAAGGCAGCTGTTACAAAGCCTAAATAAAAAAATGGCATTAAATACCCTGCGTACATCATATTAATTATCATAGCATAACCAACAACAACTATCATACCACCAGCAATATTCAATCCCTTTGTTATAACTTCAGGAATTAAATTCAATAAATATTGAACTTCTGAAGTACCTATGGAGATAGAAATAATCAAAGAAGGAATGGCAATACGCATTGCCTGTAACAAAAGCGCTGAAATATGAATTATATTTAATATACGTAAATTACCAGATAACGAAGCTTGATCAGATATATGTTGAAATGCAACTGTAATTGTACGAACAATAACAGTCAATATCTGACCCGCAGCAGCTAAAGGAATTGCTAACGCAATTCCAGTACCTATATCTTGCCTACCAGCAATAACAAGAATAGTAGAAATCATTGAAGCTAGAGCTGTATCTGGAGCGATCGCTGCACCTATATTCATCCATCCAATAGCAATCATCTCTAGTGTTCCGCCAATAATTATTCCTATTTTTATATCACCAAGTATAAGACCAATTATTGAACAAGAAACTAAAGGACGATGAAATTGAAACTCATCTAGAACAGAATCCATACCTGCAATACAAGCAAAAAAGAAAATCAATATTACTTGAGTAACAGTAAGTTGCATTGTTTATCTCCTTTAATCATCAATGCTGATGAATTGATCTTTAATAATGAGATTATAATTAAAAACTCATTTTTTTATTTTTTTGATAAGAGATAACATATCAAGTTTATTATCACTAGAAACTTTACGTGCTTCAAGCTCGATACCTAGTTTAGATAATTTATTAAAAGCACTAATATCATTATTATCTATTGAGATTGCATTGCTAACTTGTGTTTTTCCATCAAGATAGGCCATACCACCAATATTAACAGATTTTATCTTAACTCCACCTTCTACAATTTTTAATACATCTGTTGGATTGGTGAATAACAACATAACTCGCTCACCGGCATATTTTGGATTATTATAAACACGAATACATTTTGCTATATCAACAACATGTGCAGTGACACCAGGTGGTGCAACTTGTTTTAATAAAGTTGAACGAATGTGATCTTTAGCAACTTTATTGCTTACTACAATAATACGTTTGATTTTTATTTTTTTTACCCAGTCAATAACAACTTGACCATGAATTAAACGGTCATCAATTCGCGCAAGAGCAATGAACATATAGCTTTCTGCCTCTTTAGTATGTATCTCTGATCGTTGAGCTAACGCTGTTGAATTTTCTGGTTTATTGGTGATTAATATACTATTAAGAGCTTTAATTTCACTTCGTCCAACTTGAATCGCAGTGCTAACTAATTCATTAAAAGTAGGATTTTCATCACGGAAAAGTAATGTAGCAATTAACATAGGGATATTAACACCAGTAACTATATTATATTTATGCTTATCTTTACTTTCTATAATTTGACTTGCAGCATTAAATGGAGTACCACCCCATATATCTACTAAAAATAACACGCTTTGAGAAACATCTAGTTCGTTAAGTTTTTTATTATATTTTTTAATTAAAATATCAGTGTTTTCATTTGTAATAAAATCAATATAAGTAAAATTTTTTTGTTCACCAATTAACATCTCAGTAGTCATGAATAACTGCTTTGCAGTAACACCATGAGTGCTAATTATAATAGTTACACTCACTACTTTTCCCCTTGGAAGTAGGTTAATTATTAAAATAATTATTATAAATAGTGTACTATTCATTAAGATATGAATGCAATCGAACATTAACTAATATAAGTAATTTTTATTATTATAAATATATTAACTTTAATTGAAATTAATTATTTTATAGGTTATCATTTAATATATAAAATAATTAATTAATTAAAAAATAAAAATATGCCAAATATATATTTTTAAAAGAAAGATAAACTTTGTCAATAAATTTAATTTTTTTTTAAAACTACTAATTTATATTTTATGATAATATAAATTAGTAAAATTTACTTAATAATTTTTAAAATACTTTTATATATATAATATATTTTAGGTAAATTAATATAAAACATCTAATAAATAAAAATATTTATGGTAATAATTACTCAACAAATAAGAAATATATTTTATATATTAGATAAATTAATCATATTTCATTTAAATAATCTAAAGTTATGTGTAATAAAGTTCATAAAATTTAATCTTTATATTTTTATTTTTATATATATTATTAATAATTTTACTTAAAGGAAAATTATTAAAATTCGCTTTATATATTGTTATATTTCTATAGTTAATAATTTAAAAATAAAATAGATATTATATTAAATATGATATCAAATAATTTTATTTTTAATAAACTTAACATGTATAACTTATAAATTATATACTATAGTAATTTTAGAACTATAAATCTTCGATAGTATTTCTCTTAACCATGAAGCAAAAGAAATTGCAATATATTATCATTAAACTTCAATTAAATAATTAACATTAGATATACTATCTTATATATTTGTATTATACTTTATAAATAATATAAATTTATTTAAAAGATGGAAATAACGATTACAAAGTAATTATATTAAATATACTTATAATAGAGTATTTTTAACAAAAATAAAATAGCTTTAATTATGATTTTATGAATTAGTTTTATTAATTACTTATCACTACACTAAGTCTGAGATAATCTGTAATATCTTATTGATTTATTTCTAATCAATCATACTAATTATAAATAAATTATATCAATTGTATAATTATAAAATTTATTTCTACTTTTATAAAGTATTGGTAATATTATTTTAATTTCTTATTTTATATATAATTTTTTTATTATTCTTTTCTAAAATATTAGAAAAGAATAATTTAACCATCATAATTAAAAATTTATATAAGATGTTTACTATCTGGATAATATATTTAATAACAAATCTTGTTATTTTATTGAAAATAATAATAATGATTTTTCGTCACTGTCACTGTTATTATATTAATAATTTATTTTTTTTTGAAAAATATCTTAATTTTAATATTAAAATTAAGATAATAAATTATTATCTTTTTAAGAAAAAAAGTTATAATTTCTTAAAATTAATAATAAAATTTATAATTAATTCAATATAATAGTTATTATTATTTTATCTTTTAAGCCAATAATGGTAGTTAATATATTATAATTAATAAAAATTTATTAATAAAAAATTATAAATATATTAACATTAATATAAGTTATAAATGAGATATATATTCTATATTAATTAATTAAAAAATTCTTATAAGTTTTTATTAATTTGACTATATCTTCTACTGGAACTTTATAGATTAATAACTTATTTTAAACTATATAGAAAATTATGATTATTTAAAAACTTTTAAAAGTAAAAACAATAATTAATAAATTAATAAAAAATGTTATCGTTTACAATATAATTATTTTTAATTTCAACAATTCATTCGATCATCTTTAAATTTATTAAAATAATAAAATTTAAGAAATTTATATTCATATTATTAATTTTAAACTAATTTATAATTACTTAACTTATTGAAAATAATGTAATTAATTTATAATTAATATATTAATTATATGATTATAAAGATAGAAACGTTTTTGTATCTTATATTATTTAATATATAATTTAATTTTAATTTATTAAAAAAGTAAGATATTCAATGGCATTTATAAAATCATAACGTGACTATTTCTTAATAAATTTGATAACAAGTAATTTTTACTAAAAGAAATTTCATAAATAGATTCTTTATATATAAATATAAAAAACTTTTTATTAGCTATATTTTCAAAACTTAAATCTGATTTGTTAAAAATATTAATTTTTCTATTATATATATTTAAGATCGTTTTTTAATTAAATTATGATAATTAAGATTATTAAGTTTAATTATGAGAAAAATTTTAATATTATAAATACGTAAGTTATC
This sequence comes from Arsenophonus sp., assembly GCA_052401645.1. GTDB lineage: Bacteria > Pseudomonadota > Gammaproteobacteria > Enterobacterales > Enterobacteriaceae > Arsenophonus. The sequence continues at coordinate 1,529,784 of CP198939.1, read as the reverse complement.
AAAGATATTTTGGTAAATAAAATTGTATATTTAAATTTATAAAATAATAAATAAATAGAGAAATATTTTCTTTTATCAATATTTAAAGATCTAGTCATCTTAATATCAATAGATAAATTAATATAAATATTTTTAATAAAATTAAATATTTCATTTAATAATATTAATTTATTTTATATAATACAGGTAATATTTTACTAAATTTATTAAAACTATATTTTATATTATTTTCATAAATACTATCTGTTAGGATTCCTACGTCTGTTCAGTAATAAAGATATTAATCTTCAGTTAATAAGTCTTGTATGTTGATATTTATTATCCATCGTACCAGAAAAACTGATATAACCGATTGCTTCATAGTAGCTATGACGATAATTAGGTTCAAGTTTATATATAATTTCCATTGATTATATTTTTGTTGTTCCTATAGTAACTAACTACTATAAAAACAAGTTCTTAATAAATAAGTAGTGTTGTAATGAGATGATAATTTTGGAAAATAGCAATAACTAGGTGATGAATACTGCTAAATTATTAACTACAAAAAGTTATAGAACATTGATTGTTTTTAGGTATTGGTACTTTACCAATATAACTACGTAATAAATCAACTATCATTACATTTTTAGCATTATCTTTGATTGATGATTGTAAACATTTTATTTTTGATCTTCTTTATAATTTACTTAATCTTGGTAATGTACTTTTGATTGGTTTAGTTTAAATTTAGTAATTTTAAAGCCAAAGAAAACGTTCAGGAAATAAGATATGTATACAGTGTTTATTTAAACGAATGAATACAGAGAATAGAATATTATTATTTTATTAAGTTTAATAAAATCTTTATATTCATTGACTTGATTTTTGCTTTAAAAAATTACGCTAAATTGATTTTTAATAATTACAATTATATAAATACTGATAAATTTTAAATACTTTATTATTATATTCTTATTCAGATATATTACTTTTCTATTTTTCATGCGCGTTTTAAATTGTTTATTTTAAAATTTGATTTATTTTTTAACTATAAAAAAAACTTTGGAAAAAATTTTTTATGACTAGATAAATTAACTATTTTTATAATTATCAACGATTAATGCTAATAGTAAGAGATAAATACCAATAATTACATCAGTAAAACTTAATTCTTTTATAGATTCTTTATATATAATTTTTATACTCCTTTCTGAATCATATGACAATATACTTAAGCTTCGTCTTAAAATAGAATATCAATATTAGTTGTGAAAGTTATATTCAAGTATTGGATTTCGTTTTTAATAATTCAAAGGATTACTATTTTGAGTTAATTTTTTATTTTTGCTATTAATTTTTGCGATATTACCTTTATTTTATAGTGTGATTATTAGATTAGACTACCAACACATAATATCAAAATGGTTATATTGATGAATTACATTACATTAATATAATAAAATTGATAAAGGTTTATTATATATAGTATCAAAATAATTTAAAGCAGCATTTAATTAGATGAATAATTATTTTTTTTAAATTTCATAATTTTATAAAAATAAAAGAAATCATATTTAAATAAATATATTATTATGAAATTAATATTTTAATTGAACTATTAGGTAAAAATAAATTTTTTAATTTTCCGAAGTTAAGTAACAAAAAGGAAACAAAATTTATTAAATATATTAATCAATTAATTACTAAAAGGATAAACAATATGAAAATTATTATTTTTAATATTAAAGAAATAAACGTAAAATTGTTAGTAAATTAAAATGTTTATTAATATATAAAATTTTTTTTCATTAAATAATATAATTAATATCTCTAATTTTAATAAAATTAAAAAAATATTTTAAAATAAATATAAAATCAATAAATATACTTTTAAATTTATAACTATTTAATATTGTAGTATATTACTTTTTTTAAATAATAACTTAAAATATCTCATCAAATTTTATTTAATTAAAATAATAAATAAGTATTTAATATATAAATCTTTTAGTTTTTTGGTAATTCATAAGACTTTATCAAATTAATAAAAAATTGGAAAACGATGATTTTATTATGATATAATTATTATACTTTAATATAAATAAAAAATTTACTTTTAACAATTACTACATAAAAAATAGTAGTAAAAATTAATGATAATAGTTTTATATTAATTAAAATCATTATTAAATTGATCGAAATATTCCATATATAAAATTGATATATCAACTATACTATGATTATAATAATTAAAAAAAATAAGATAAATATTCATTATAAAAGTAATCATTAAAAATTAATTTTATAATAAAAAATATTATTATTTATTAATATTTATCATTATTTTAATGCGATTTTTATAATCATGATATAATTAATCAATAATATAAGGAGTTTTATAAAGTGAAGTAATTAAATTATAAAATTTTTTTGATAAATATCAAAGTATAAGCATTGTTATATTCTATATATTATTAGTAACATATATTTATTTAATATTTTTTAAAAATTAATACTTGATAAGATAAAATAGAAGTTTATTTTTTTATTTTTTTCGATTTTAATAATTTAGTTTATTATAATTTAAACTTATATTACTGATTTTATCAATTATGATTATTTAATTTATTTTAGCTGAATAAATCTAGTTTTCTTTAATAAGAAAATGATTAAATTTATTAAATTTTATATCATTTTAATGATAATTAATCATAAAATGATTTATTTTAATTATTTTGATTATAAGAATTTTAAATATTTTATATTTAAACAAATTATTATAAGCAAAAATATATATAATATTAATTTATTTTTATTTATTAATATTGGTAAAATACTAATATTGATTTTGAATTAATAATTAATTTAAGAAATTTAATTTAATAAAAGATTTTTTTGAAAAATTAATAAATATTAATAAAATATTAAACATAAAATCAATATCATTAATTTATCAATAAAATTGGATATAAAAAATTATTTAAAATTTATTTTTATAATTGATTATCTGTTATTTAAAAAATAAAAAATAGTTATTTAAATTAATTTAAAAATAATTTTATCAAGTCAGTAAAAATAATAAATTATTTATCAATGTAAAAATTTAAACTTTATTTTTTATAATCATTTATCATTATTTTTTGATGAAAACAAAATAAACTATTAAAAAATTATTTTTTAATAGTATAAACTATATTATATTCAATAATATTTATCTATATGAACTGAAGAAAATATTTATATAGACTTAATTTAGTATATTTCATTAGTATTAATAGTAATAATTTTTAAATTTAACTATATTTATTATAGCAATTAGTAAAAATAGTTTTTTAATAGATTGAATTTTAAGTATTAAAATTATTTTTAAATAGTCTTATCGTGTTAATAACACGTTATTTATTATAAATTTTATTACTTAATACAATATTCAAAATAATGTTATTATACACAAGTAATATATAAAACTTCTAAAATTATTATATCATTATTTTTAATGACATAATTCTGATTGATAAGTTATTTATCCTATAAAAATTAAATTAATTTATTTATATTTTTTTAAAATAAAGATGATTTTTTTTTAAAAAAATAATATTTAATACTTTTTACTAAATATCAAGAAAAAATATCGAATAATATATTTCTCCACATTTTAAAAAATATATATAAAAATAAATTTAAACTTATGGTAATAGGTAATTAGTATTTTATTTATAAAGATTAATTATATATTTAATAAATATATTTTATAACTAGTTAAATTAAAAATAATTTATTTTATAAATGGTTATAAGCATTAAATTACATTTTATTAAATATTTTATAGTCAATTTATTGTCAAGTGACAGAATATTTTATAGATATATAGTAAGATTATATATTTGTAATTAACTCGATATTTTTTTAAAATTATTGTGATAAAAAACAATTATCATAAACTCTATAATACTTTGCTATAGTATTTGATTATAAATTAAAGAATTTTGTTATTATATTTTATAAAATATTATTATATTTATCTACGTTACAATCTTCTATATAAAATTTAAAATATATGATCAATAGTATTAGTTTTAAATTTTTTAATTTTTTTATTTAATAAAATATAGATTTGTAATAACTATTTAATATAGTTAATATATCTATCTATAGATATTTTAAGCTTTTTTAAATAGCACAAATAGATTTTTTAAAAAATATAATCTTAAATTAATAATTTTTATAATATTAATTATTTAATAATTTTATATTAATTGAAATATACTTCATTTCGAATAAAAATCTAAAATTTACACTGGTAAGTTACATAAAATGTTAATATTACTTATTTAAATAAATATATAGATTGTGTCAATATATTAAAAATATAGATATAAATCATAATAGATTTTTTTTATTTTTTATTAATTAAAATTTAAATTAATTTAAATTTATCAATTTTAATTAAATTACAGCTATTTAAATTTTTACTCTATTAAAAACTATAATAATTAATATTATAAATTTATTGATCTTTATAGAGAATAAATTTATATATTTATAATTTATTTATCTTTAAAATAGAATATATATTAGAGATTATAAAAATAAATATTATTAGAAAATAGTTTTTATCAGTAATATTAATTTTATTTAATTAGTTAATTTTATAGTAAGAATAATTTTCTATCGTTATTCTAAAATAGATGTATTTTATTTTTCAATAGATTATATAATTTTAATTATTAGATTTTCTATGAAAATAATAATATAATTCTGATTATAGGTCTTTTATGTAAATCTCATATTTACTTATTTTGAATAAAATATCGTTCTTGAACCGAACTTTTTAATTAAAATATACTACAACACATATTATATATTTTCATTATGTTATTTAATGTAATAACAATAATTAACTTTAATCATTCAAATATCATTTAATCGCTACTTAATTACTTTATTAATTAAATAGTTAATTAAAGTATTAAATATTGAATAGTTTTATTTTAGCATCTTATTAAGAATAATAAAAAAATGTCTTGAAAACCTTTTATCTAAAATACTTTTTAACTAATTTAAAGTATATTTTATACAAAATATCTAAAATTAATGTAATTTAATAGTTAGTTTTCGTAGAATTCTCTATAACACTATTATAAATAGTGCAAGATAATACCTACGTTGATTAGCAAAAGCTATCTCATAACAAGGAAATTTTATGGAAAATCAAGTTAAGTTGAATAGTAGTAAAGAGATAATTGCTTTTTTGGTTAAGAGTTTTCCTTGTTGTTTTATATCTGAAGGTGACGTTCGTCCATTAAAGATTAGAATTTTTCAGGATATTTTGATAAGATTAAATAAAAATGATAATATCACTAAAACAAAATTACGTTCTGCTTTACGAATTTACACTTCTAGTTGGCGTTATCTATATAGTATAAAAAAAGGTGTTAAACGCGTTGATTTAGATGGTAATGATTGTAGCGATTTAAAATCAGAACATATAGAATATGCGTGTCAAAAGATAATAGAAGCAAAAGCTAGAATTCAGGCTAAACGAACATTAGAAAAATTAAAAAAATTAGAATCTCAAAAAAAAACAATGAAGATTCATGATAAAGATATATTATCGTCAACTTCTTATAAAAAAAGTAAGATCTCTTTCTCAAATATTGCTGATATAATAAATAAAAAAAATAAAAATCATTTTTACTATAAAGATCGTTCTAAAAAAATAAATAATAACAAAATAAGTGATTTAGTAAAATCAAAGTCTATAACGGATATTTCTACAGTAAAAATTGGTCAAATATTAAAAATAACAGTTGGCAAAAGTGTAATAGATGCATCAGTAATTGAAATAGTTAAAGGCGGCGTTAGAGTACAATTATTAACAGGATTAGCAATGATTATAGATGCTAAGCATTTAAAATAATAATACGATATTAGGCTTTTATAATAACATTTATTAATAATTAGATTAAATTTAGTTTTATATTTGTTATATGCATAATCTCTTATTTATTTCAGACACTTTATAATATTTAAGATAATTTAAATTAAAAAACTTTCATAAAGTTTAATGAACATATTATTATGATATTTAAATAGTAAAAAGAATTAATTCAGTTTTTTTATTCATTTTATTATCGTTAATTTAATTAAGATAAAATCTTTTCTGAAAAAAATCTTTTTTTAGATATTAATATATATTTGATTTATAGATATGATAATTTTTATAATTATAAATTGATGAATTATATTAATAAAAAGATAAAGTAGAATAACAATTTAAAAAAATAGGTTAGCATAAGTTAACTTATATGTAATCTATTTTAACATAACAACGACGTTTTATGAATATTTAGATAATATATTATATCACAGTTTGATATATACTATATTTTATTAATAATGAGATATAATTGATGTATATAGATGAGTAAATCACTATTAGTCTAAAATCGTTAAATTATTAAATAAATTTAATGTTATGAAATTAAATTTAATTTTATAAATCTGAAATTTTCAGGTAAAATAATAAATAAATTAAGTAAATATTAACTAAGCGTTATGATATATGTTTATAACATCTTTAATAAATTAAAAGTAAAGATGTTTTTTTAATTAACTTTGAGCGCTTATATGAAAATAAATATATCAATATATCCATTTATTTTTATTTTTATATTATAAAGTATAGAAAAATCTAACTTAAAAATAAATTTATTATTAGGAAATTTAAAGAAAATTAGTACTTTACAAGCAGATTAAGATTATTTGATCATTAACTAAATAAAGTTTAGTTTTTCTCAGAGAAAAATAAATTATTAAACATTAATGATAAAATCATTAATTTTAAGCAAAACTGATAACGTAATTATAGATATTATTATCTGACGTCTATAAATAATATTGCTGCGATAATCAAAGTACTTGAATTCAAGTAAGATCTTCATAGTATTTTTTTTAAAAATTCAAAATATTTTAATCCAGACACTGGTGTAATATTAATTTAATCAATATTTTAATTTAAATATTATACACTTAAATTTAGAATTAAAAACATTTATTTAAATAATATATTTATTTATATTCCTGATTTTTATATTAGATTGAAATAATATTAAAATATAATTACAAAATGTTTAAAAATTAATATCAGAATACTTTTTTATTGATTTATATATAAATTTTATGATGTGGATTTAATCAAATATATATCATTATAAGATTTATTTATTACATAATGATTAAATCGATTGAATCACTGATAATAATTACAAAATGTCTAAGATATAAGATTATGATAATATTGTTTATTATAAAGATTTAGTTAATATATAAATTAATTATTTTAGTTATTAAGAATTAAATTTTTTCTACTGTAATATATATAATCATAGTCTTAAATTAATTATTAAAGAATCATTCTCTTGATAAATTGAAGAATCAAAGATACTATCATTTAAATTGTTTTTATATTTTATATATTGCACCTAAGTTAGTGGATTTTAGGATCTGAATAATATTTTTATTTATAAGTTTTATAACATTAATCATGATAGCACTTAACAAAAATTGAGTAATACAAATATCATTATAATAATAATTATATATTTAGTTGAAACATAGCGGTTAGAATTCTAAAGATAATATCTTATCTCTTGATAATATTTTACCAAATAAGTACAGTAATAATATTACTCTGATAATTTTAATTAACATCTTGTTAATTTAATCTTTAATTATTATTGAAAGTATAGAAAAAACACTGGATTTAAATATCTTTATCAGAAAAATGTTCTATTATCAATTTTTAATACTATTAAAGTAATAATTAATATTTTTTTGTTTAATTATATTAAGTTTGAGAAATAAAATAAAAAATGATAATATTAAATTATATATGTATTAATAAACGTTTTATTAGGCGAAACAAATCATTACTAAAATAATAAGATAATTTAAAAACTATGAATAACTAACCAAATAGTTTAAATTAAGCTATAAGAATTGCACTTTATTTTTTCAGATTTTAAAAGTGCTCACGTTCTATAAAAAGAAACAATAATTAATATTAACTTTTATTTCAAAATAATCTTTTGTAGTTTTTTATAGAATATAAAGTTTAATAGATTTCTTTATTTGAATAAAATATAAATTGAAAAATTATAAATAAACATTATTAGTATTACTAATTTATGATTAATCATTATTAATTAATTGAAGGAAAATAATTTTTATGATGCGAATAGCCTTGTTTTTATTTACAAATTTGGCAGTAATGTTTGTATTTGGTATTATTTTAAGTTTAACAGGTATCCATAGAGAAAGTATTCTTGGATTAATAATTATGTCTGGTATTTTTGGTTTTAGTGGTTCATTCATCTCATTATTAATTTCAAAACAGATGGCATTACATTCTATCGGTGGAAAATTAATTACAAAACCAATAACAGAAATAGAATGTTGGCTCTTAAATACTGTCAAGAATCAAGCTGATCAAGTTGGTATTAAAATGCCAGAAGTTGCTATTTATCATGCAGAAGATATTAATGCTTTTGCTACAGGAGCTAATCGTAATTCATCACTTATTGCTATTAGTTCAGGTTTGCTTGAAGATATGGATCTTCATGAAACTGAAGCAGTTATTGCTCATGAAATTAGCCATATAGCTAACGGAGATATGGTAACAATGACTTTATTACAAGGTGTGATAAATACTTTTGTTATTTTTATTTCTCGCATGATTGCTCAGCTAACATCAGGAATTTTATCAAATAATAATAATGATAATGAAAGTAACCAAGATAATTCGATGACTTACTTTCTTGTATCAATGATACTAGAAGTTATATTTGGTGTTTTAGCTACTATTATCACCATGTGGTTCTCGCGTTATCGTGAATTTCGTGCAGATGCTGGTTCAGCTAATTTAGTGGGTAAAGAAAAAATGATAGCTGCGCTACATCGGTTAAAAACAAGTTATGGACCTAAAGAAGTAGGTAGTAGTATAGCAGCTTTTTATATTAATGTACGTTCTGAACGTTTTAGTGAATTGTTTTTGTCTCACCCACCTATTCAAAAACGTATTGAAGCTTTAAATACAGGCACTTATCTTAATCGATAAAGATAAGTGACCTTATATCACTTTAGTGTAGGTTAATGCGGAGATTCAGTTATTAACTTTAATTAATTAGTAATTTTAATTTATTTTATTTTCTTTTAAAAATCTACTTAGATTATGATATTTCATAGTAATATTTTTATATTATATAAATATAATTCTTTCTATATTATTTTGATGTTTGTATCTTTTAATACAGAAGTTATGAAGTTTTTTTAAGTAAGTAATTAAATTTTAATAATCATATCTTTAATATCAATATTAGCTTAATCAATTATTTATCTTTTTTTGATATTTAATAAATTAAAATATATCTAATATAATATTTAATTAATTGATTTTATTTTTTTAATATCACTTTTTTATCTCTATTCTTATCTGAGATTAAATAGTAAAAAAAGTAATAAAAAGAGTAATAATGATAAAATTAAATAATTAGTTTTTTATTTTAATATATTTATTCTATATAAATATATTAAAAATTATTTTATTCTTTTTATTTTTTGCTTTTAAAAAAAATGAATTGAAACTTCATATTAAGTATGTGTATATATTAGAATAATTTTTAATACCTACTCTATTCTTTCAAAAAAATAAAAATTAAAGATATATAACAGATAATAATAGTTATATAAAGTTTAAATAACTAAATCAAATAATCAAATGTATTACTTATTTTATAAGTAATAATAAATTTCTATGCATTAGAATAAATATGACGATAAAATATTGTACTATAAATAAAAGTATAAAATGATATCTATAATTTTATTTAAATAGATTTATTTACCTGTTAATTATATTAGTTATACATTTTGTTTTTAGTTTTCTCGTATAATAAAATTATATGATAAATTAAAAATTAAGACTAAAATTATTAGATTTACTTTTTTGAAACCATTGTATAAATAACTTATTTTTTAAAGTTTACAATACACAATGTTATTGTATATTACAATTTAAAATCTTTTATATTTGTATATAAGTACTTACTATTAATTAAAATAAAAAATTAAATTATTTATAATTTTAACTGTAATAAAATTAATTTAATTATTTTAACATATTATTTTATAATTAAATTTTTAATTTAAAAATAAAGAAAAATAAAATTTAGTTATTATTATATTAAGAAATGAATATCTATAAAATAATCTTCTTAAGATCGATATTTTAAAAAATAATTATTACTGTAATAAATTGTTTTTCATTTTCCAAAATTATTTAATATTAAAACTATAATTTTATATATTTTAATTATTTCTTAGTAACTCAATTAGTAATGTTTATTACTAATAATTTATTGATAATTTTTTAAAAAACATTCGAAATTTTAAAATACTATAAAATAATTAATTAAATTAATTATTTTTTCTAAAAAATAATTATTATTTAAATAAGATACTATACTTTTAATTTGAAAATAATTTATATAAAAATAACAATTGATTTTATAATAATTTATTTATAATATTTATTTTATCAAAATTATTGAATTATTATAACTATAATATTGTTTTATAAAGTTATTTAAAGTATTAATAATAAGTTATATAAACTTTATTATTATATAATAAAATAGTTATTTTTATAATTTTATATTTAATTAATTAAATTATTTTGATCATTAATTATTTAAATAAAATAGTGGTAATAATTTTATTAATCATTGTTTTTAAAAAATATTTCTTTTTTTAATTTAAAATAACCCTTATTATTCTTATTGATTAGTATAAATAAGAAGATATTATCTTGTTATTGATACTAATAAAATATTAGAATTATAAAGTAAGTAACAAAATATTTTAAATAGTATTATATTATATTTAAATTTAAATATATTATAATATAATACTTGTTTTATATTTGAGACATTATTTTTTTTTAGAAAAAGTACTATAATTATAATATTATATATTAAGTTAATTGACTAATTTAACTTAATTAATAAATTAAATCAATATTGTAATATATTATTATGTAATTTATATTAAAAAGTAATTTTACTAATTTCTCATAATGTATATATTCTTAAAATATTTTTATGGCATAAAATATAAATGAAATGATCATCAGCCTAAAATTTGATATTAATTCTCATATAAATTAACATTTTAAGTTGAAGTTTTATTATTGATTTTATAAATGAGATAGAATCACTATATTATCTCCTTATTTTAAATACTAATTTTATAATCTTAATTATCTCTTTATTTATATAAGCTAGAATTTATTTAGTCTTAATAATTAAATTCATCAATTTTATTTAAAATCTTTATTTAATTGAAATTAAAATGAATTTTTATTTAAAATGAATAAACATATTAATTTATTTTAAAATATCATCTCCAATTTCTTGTTTGTAAATAGTATTTAGTTTTATATTAAACACTTCTTGTTTTTTTTAAATTGTATATCATTTTATAATAGATACTGTTTTATTATTTAATATTAGATTTTTTATTAATTAATTTTATAAAATAAATATTTAAGATGATAATAGTTAACGTTAGAATATTACTTGATAATAGAAAATTTATTTATAATAGTAAGATTAATAATTATATTAATATAATTATTAGCATATTTATATTTATTTGAATATTTAAAACATTTTAATAATAATTTTTATTAACATAATATTAAAAATTTTTTTAGCTAAAAAAATCTATAATTTATTTTTTCTATGATTTCAATAAATAATATTTATTCCAATATATTTTATTCTGCTTGCAAAATAAAAGTTTATATACTTTTCTTATTATGTTTTTCTAGTAGAAAATAATCTTTAATATTTAATTTAGTTGGTATAACAATAATATAATTTTAATTATTATTATTAGTATTTATTAATCAAGTTAATAACTTGTTTATCTAAAAAAAATCATTAATTATTATAGTAATTATTTCTATATAGTAAGCATATAGTACTTGTGAATCTATTATGTCATTAATAAAATTATTTTATTTTATTATAACTATAAATTAATTATATATACATCAATCTTAATACTTGTTTTATTAATTTTTTTATTTTATTATAAAAATATTATTTTATCTATTTTTACTTATACTTATATCATAAGTATACATTAATTTATTTTTTATTTCATTTAAGATTAAAAAATTATTACAACCAAATTGATATAACTTAAGTATTATAAATCCAAATTATTAAATTTAGTAAAAATAATTTTTATTAATGTTATTATCTTTAATGTTATTTTATTACTAAATAATTTAATTATTTTAAAGGAGTTTATTAATATATAAACAATTAATTATAATTCATTAAATATAAAATTATTAATAATAAATTATATGATTAAATAATTAATTTATATATTAATTCTAGTTAGGATATTAATTTTAAAATTAATAGATTTTAACTAGAATAATTATATTTAATAATAGTTTTTATTTAAAAATATATCATTAACTAACTATTATTAAAATTTTTATAAAAATTAATTATATTAGAATAATTAGTTTATTGAAAGATAATTACAAAAAGATATAATTTTTTAAAATTATCAACTTAAGAAAAACTATTTTCTATAATTTGTAAATAGTGATTAATAAATTTTATATATTAAATTTAAGTTTTATAATATTATGAACATATAGTTCACTTTAATTTATATAAGATAGCAATAAGCTATATAATTTTTATATACTAATTCTTAAAATAATTATTTTATAATCTACAAGTGCATTAATCATACTTATTATTTAAAAATTATAATTTGTGTTTTAAATTAATATTAATTTTATGTGGAATAATCGATTTACATATTTATTTTTTTATTTTATAATAGTTTTTGTTATAAAGATTATATTAATAACTATTAATAATAATTATTTATATCAGTTTATTAATTAAAGTAATATATTGGAGGTTAATGTTAGACTATATAGAATGAGTTACTAATATCTTTATAAACTATAAAGCGTATTTTAACTGCTATTTTTCCATAAATGATGTAATTTTTTTACATAGTTATAAACTCTAATTATTTTTTTAATGATCATTTAAATTAATTGTTAATGTTATGAGTTTCAATTTTCCAAAGTTTATTTCATATTTTACGTTTTAATATTTTATTTATTAAGTAATTATTGTTAAGTAAAATTCAAGAAGATGATCATGATTATTAAGTTATATTATTTATAATATTTTATTTCTTTAATAATTTAACTTAATTTTAATAATTATCTATATCTACATTTAAAAAATGTAATATTTAAAAAATAAATTGATGAAATTGATATAATTTATTATATATGAAAGATTCATATTTTATATTATCAATAAATAACATTAATGAGATAAAATGTAAAAAACAAATAAATATATTCTTTCATTATTTTTCAACATCATTACATAATTAATTTATGAATAAATATCTATATATATTTATTTATTTTTCGTATTTTACTAAAAATTCTGATAATTATTTTTCCTTAAGTATTTTCCATATATTAATAAGTATAATTTTGATTTAAAAACATAATATATATGATATAAGTATTATTATTTAAGATCTTTTTATAGTAACTCAGTTTATTTATAAATAAACTTAGTTAGTTATTGGTGTTCTCAAACTATTTAGTTTATTCTATAAATATTGACATAGAGTATATAATTAATATTTGTTATTATTAATTTTTATAAAATATTATTACTTCTTGATTAATACTAAGATTTAATTTTATTTTATATATTTTATTAATTTAATAAATAATAGTAAATTCTACATATTAAATAATAATAAAACTAATTTACTATGTTTTATTTTATATATTGTATATATTCTATCTTGTTATAACATATATTTTTATCATTGATTTTTTCCTATCACTAATTTTGATTGATATCAAGCCTATTTATAGCCATAGATTTATTCATTTTCTATAATTAAAATATTTATTTATAGTAAATGAATAAGCGTTATTAATATTTTACTGATTAAAATATGAACTATTATTTTTTTAATTAATGACAACTTCATTTTATAGTCTGATTAACATTTATATATAATTCAATTTTTTATTTCTTAACTTAGGTAATTTAAGTTTATTTTTAATTTTATTAAAGATAAGAAAATTATATTCATATAAACTTAATTTGAAAATACTAATAATTAAATTTATTTAATGATCAATGATATTGATAACAATAATTTTATATAATTAAAATTCTCTATTATATTTTTAGTTAAAAACTAACATTTATTTCTTATAAATGTTCAATTTGTGTTTTAAAATAAAATAATGAATATTGTTATTAGTTATTCTTTTTAAAAGCTACTATAATAGTAAATTAATATTGTAACATTAAGTAATGGATTACTTTATATTTTGATAAATATATATATCGACTATCTATTTTAAGTAAATTTTTAAATATTATTCTTATTTATTATAAGATTCTAAATAAAATTAATTATTATTAATCTAGTATAATTTAAACTTAAATAATTTCTATTATTTTTATATTTAATAATCTTAAAATTATAATTTCTATTTATATTTTTATTTTTTTAAAAAATATAAAAATATTTAATATAAAAGTATAAAAACTTTCTTTTTAACAGCTATTTTAAATATCTTTAATTTTTATAGTTAAATGCATTATTATTAGCATTTATTTTTTTAAAAATAAGATAAATAATCTAATCGATGATTTTATCCTTATATAGAAACTACTATTAAATAAGAAAATTTCCTATTAAAGATTAGTAATTTTCATATAAAGCATATAAAATATTGTACGTCGTTTCTAAATGACTATAATATTACTATAATTTTTATAAACTATATTTTTATATTATAAAACAATATAAATAAATTAAATATTAAACAAAAAATTTATCACGTCACCGTCTTGCACAATATAATCTTTACCTTCTATATGCATTTTTCCAGCTTCTTTAGCATTTTGTTCTCCATTATAGTAAATAAAATCCATAAATGAAATTATTTGTGCACGAATAAAACCTTTTTTAAAATCTGTGTGAATTTTACCTGCTGCTTGCAGTGCTGTGTCACCAGCTTGTATTGTCCATGCTCGGACTTCTTTAATACCAACAGTAAAGTAGGTTTGTAAATTAAGCAATTTATAACCAGCGATAATCATACGATTTAATCCTGAATTTTTAATATTAAGATCAATCATAAATTGATTACGTTCATCTTCATCTAATTCAGTTATATCAGCTTCAACTGTAGCACATATTGGCACTACAATAGAACCATATCTTTCAGCAATAACGCGCACTGTATTTATATATTGATTATTATTAATTCCATTCTCACTTATATTTGCAATATACATAATTGGCTTTATAGTTAAAAAATTAAGATAACGAATTATATCTTTTTCTTTTTTATTTAATTTTAAATCACGTAGCATATTTTCATTTTCAAGATGCGATAAACATTTTATTAGAATTTCTAATTCAATTTTTACTTCTTTCGGACTACATTTATTTTTTTTCTGAATGCGATGAATAGCATGTTGACAAACATATAAATCAGCCAATATTAGTTCAATATTAATTGTGTCAATATCTTCTATTATATCAAGTTTTCCATTAACATGAGTGATATTATCATTATCAAAACAACGAACAACATGTCCTATAGCTTCAGTTTTAGAGATGTTGTTTAAAAATTTATTACCTAAACCTTCACCTTTAGATGCACCTTTTACTAGTCCAGCAATATCGACAAATTCCATTTTAGTGCTTAATATTTGTTTTGGTTTCACAATTTTTGCTAATTGATTAAGACGAGGATCTGGTACTGATACCATACCAATATTAGGTTTAATAGTACAAAAAGGGAAATTTCCTATATCGACATGAGCTTTTGTTAATGCTTTAAAAAGTGTTGATTTCCCTACATTTGGTAAGCCAATAATACCGCATTTAAATCCCATAAATATGTTAACCTCAATTTTTATCTATTTAATCTTTTATTATTAATTAATATTGATAAATTTTAATGACTATTAATATAAAAATAATCATTATAAAGAAGATGATTACATAATTTTAATTAAATGATTTAAAAGTATGTAATTTATTTATTGCTTTATTAATTCCTTCTTCAAAAAGTATTGAAGTACAATGTATCGCTTCAATAATTATCTTATCAATTAATTTTTGTTCTTCTAAGATTGGCTTGTCTAATACAAATCTAACGACTTTATTTTTATCTCCAGGGTGACCAATACCAATACGTAAACGATAAAAATCAGGATTATTACCAAGCTTATTTTGGATATCTTTAAGGCCATTATGCCCGTTATTGCTACCACCGAATTTTATTTTTGCTATTCCTGGTATCAAATCTAATTCATCATGCGCAACAAGAATTTCATTTGGTTTTATTTGATAAAAATTAGTTAATGTTAATACTGATTTTCCACTGAGATTAATATATGTTGTCGGTATCAATAAGCAAACATCATTATTTTCTAAATTGATTTTAGTAGTATAACCAAAGAATTTATTTTCTTTTTTAAATGATTTATTATGTTTTTTAGCTAACAATTTAACATACGAAGCGCCTACATTATGTCTGGTTAACATATATTTAAAATCTGGGTTACCTAGACCGACAATCAACTTTATATAATTCATAATATTTTTTCATATTTAATATTTTTATTATCATCAACATTATTTTTTAATAACTTAATATAAAAAATAAATTTAATGATAATAAATTATTATACTAGATTAATTAAATCAACTTCATGATTGTTATTTTTTCATAAAATTTTTTTTAATAAATTTTATTAGTAAAAAAAAATCGATATATTCAGATCATTAATCTATAATTGAAAATTATTAGTATATATAGCAAAATAAAAAAAATATTTTTAATTATTGAATGTTGAATATAATAAGTATTTTATGATAAAAATAAAGAATGTTTTTTATTAATTAATAATTAAATCATAATTTTAATAATAATTATAATTTAGTTATATCTAATGCATTATTTATAATCATATTTTTTTTTAAATTAAATATATCCAAATATCTAATAAAATATCAATGATTATTTTTTATTGGTTTTCTAATTTAGTTAGTTATTACAAAGATTAGTGATTAGTAAAGTATTACTAATTATTATTTTTTTGATAAAATTTTACTAAAAATCTATTATTTAGTGTTCAAACATCGCTGATATTGATTCTTCGTTACTTATTCTGCGAATAGCTTCAGCTAACATAGCAGATAATGTTAGAGAACGAACTTTATTGAGTTTTTTGATTTCATCTGATAAAGGAATAGTATCACAAACAACAATTTCATTAATTACTGAATTCTTAATATTATCGACAGCATTACCAGAAAATATTGGATGTGTAGCATAAGCAAATATTCGTTTAGCACCTCGTTCTTTAAGTGCTTCAGCAGCTTTACAAAAGGTACCGCCTGTATCGATCATATCATCAATCATTACACAATCTCGATTAGCTACATCACCAATAATATGCATAACCTTGGAAATATTTGCTAATGGTCGACGCTTATCAATAATAGCCATATCGATATCATTTAATAATTTGGCAATTGCACGAGCGCGAACTACTCCACCTATATCTGGTGAAACTACAATCGGATTGTCTAGATTTTGTTCCAACATGTCTTCCAATAGAATTGGACTACCAAAAACATTATCTACAGGAACATCAAAAAATCCCTGAATTTGCTCAGCATGTAGATCAACTGTTAAAACGCGGTCAACACCTACACTAGAAAGAAAATCCGCTACTATTTTAGCAGTAATAGGCACACGCGCTGAACGTACTCGTCGATCTTGACGTGCATAACCAAAATAAGGAATAACTGCAGTGATTCGTCCAGCAGATGCACGACGTAATGCATCAATCATAACAACAAGTTCTATCAAATTATCATTTGTTGGAGCGCATGTTGACTGTATTATGAAAATATCATCACCACGAACATTTTCATTAATTTGTACACTAACTTCACCATCACTAAAACGACCAACAGAAGCACTACCAAGCGTAGTATATAGATGATTTGTAACACGTTGAGCAAGTTCTGGTATAGCATTCCCAGCAAAAAGTTTCATATCAGGCACGTAAAAACCTCATACTTATATATAAAGACATTATCTAGAAAAATAATTGATGTTTAATATCCAGAAATTTCAGCTCGGAATCTATGTAAAGGAGAGTAGTTAACGCTATGCGCAACAAAACCCTGTATCCATGCTGGAGTTTTATTCAATACCTTATTAGCAGCTACTTCAGTTTTAAATTCAGCAAAAACGCAAGCACCTGTACCAGTAAGACGTGATGATGTGTATCCTAGAAGCCATGAAATAAGCTTTTCAACTTGAGGAAAACGTTTTTTTACGATTATCTCACAGTCATTTATATATGGCCTTTGTAACAATTCAATTAATGAATATTTTTTTGAATTTCGTTTCAATTCTGGATCAGAAAAAATTTGTTGAGTTGAAATATTTATCATAGGATAAGCAACTAAATACCATTTCTCTTCTGGATTAACAGGCAAAAGTTTATCACCTATTCCTTCTGCAAACGCGGCATGACCATTTATAAATACAGGAACATCAGCTCCAAGATGACGTGCAAGTTTTGTTAGTGTATTATCATCAATATTAGTTTTCCAATGGTGATTTAACGCAATTAATGTAGTTGCTGCATTAGAAGAGCCAGCGCCTAAACCACCACCAGTAGGTAATTTTTTATTAACATAAATATCTACACCTTTATAATTATCAATTCGATTTATTTTAATGCAATATTGCTTTAATAAATTCGCCGCTTTAACAATAAGATTATTTTTTGTTTGTAGTTTAATAAATGACGTATGCAGTAGAATTTGATCATCTTTACGCGTTTTAATAGTAATTTCATCGTTATAATTAAGAAATTGAAATAAAGTTTGAAGTTGATGATAACCATTATCTAGTTGCCCTATGATATAGAGAAATAAATTAATTTTTGCTGGTGAAGGCCATGTTAATATCATTTTTTTATTATCCAATTATTTATTCTTAATTTTATACATTGATTATCTTTTATTAATTCAATACGACTAGGTAGTTTAAATTTGTCTATTTCATGATAAGTAAGATAGTTTAAATTCCAGATTTTATTATTTTGTACATATTTAATAGTTTTTAGTAATCCATTTCTATCTAGTGTAAATGATGTAGCATTGGTTGGTAACCCAATTAACCAATATGATAAATTTTTAATTGGAATTTCTATACCAGTTAATTTATAAATCAATTGAAATTGATTATCATTAACATATTTTTTACCTTTTCTATCTATTACCTTAATAAGGTATGGAGTTACATTTAGTTCTAATTCTATTATTCCTAGTGGATTTATGAGTAATAATCGGTAATCATACAACGTATATTGTTCCCAAAAGAATCTAGCATATATTTTATTATCTTTTGTAATATAAGTAAAAATACCACTGATTTTAAATTTTGTTAGCTTAGCTAATTGTTGCTGATGATTTATCCATAATATATTGTTTATTGAGTTATTTTTTTTAGCTATTAATTGCTTATTAAATGTACAAGCTTGTAAAAAAATAGCAAATAACAGAATAAATTTACAATAATAGTTATATAGAATAACAGACAATTTAGTAATCAGTATCATTAAATATTTCCTATCTATCAGATTGCTATTAATTTTTTCCATAGATAAAATTGTCATTATGGTATATATAATATAATTAGAATTTATAAAATATACTATTTATTCATTTGATCATTTTAACATCTTTAATTACCTAGTTTCATAAAGTAGAATATCATTTCAAGATTTTTTATTAAAGTTATTCGTTTTATTTTTACCTACTTAATAGATGTTTAAGGAACAATTATTTATTTGATTTATTAATATGACATTACTTGTACTTGGAATAAACCATAAAACTGCGCCTATAACGTTACGTGAGCGATTAATTTTTAGGCCAGAAAAGATTGAACATGCACTAGATAATTTACTCAAGCAGCCGCTTGTTCATAGTTGCGTTTTACTTTCTACATGTAATCGTACTGAGATTTATTTATACGTCGATTTAAGAGAATTCTTAAAGGATCAATTAATTGATTGGTTATCTGGATATCATTGTTTGGATTTAAATGAAGTTAAAGTTAGTACTTATTGGCATAAAGATAGTTATGCTGTTAGTCATCTAATGCGTGTTGCTAGTGGATTAGATTCATTAGTTTTAGGTGAACCCCAAATTTTGGGTCAAGTTAAACAGGCATTTTTTAAATCTCAAAAGTATAAAAAATTATCAAGTGAGCTTGAACATTTATTTCAACGCTCATTTTCAGTTGCTAAACGCATTCGTACTGAAACAAAAATTGGTTCTAATGCTATTTCAGTTGCTTTTGTAGCATGTGCTCTAGCTCGTGA
Source organism: Arsenophonus sp. (assembly GCA_052401645.1). GTDB lineage: Bacteria > Pseudomonadota > Gammaproteobacteria > Enterobacterales > Enterobacteriaceae > Arsenophonus. Next base: position 1,509,220 of record CP198939.1, on the reverse strand, counting down.
GATTTTTAAATCACTTTCTGAGTTACATATTTTATTGGTAGGTGCAGGTGAAACAATAGAATTAGTTGCTCGCTATTTACGTGAATATCGCGCTAATTACTTGATTATAGCTAACCGAACTCGTGAACATGCTTCACGTTTTGCTAATAAAATTGGTGCAGAAATTATCACTTTAGCTGAAATTGATACACGTTTAGTTGAAGCGGACATTGTTATTAGCTGCACTTCTGGTCCTTTACCAATTATTAGTAAAGAAATGGTTGAACGAGCAATGAAAAATAGATGTAATAATCATATGCTGTTAATTGATATAGCTGTTCCGCGAGATATTGAACAAGATGTTAAAAAATTAAATAACGTTTATCTATATAGCATTGATGATTTATACGATATTGTTCAGCATAATATTGAACATAGGAAAGTAGCGGCAGTTCAAGCAGAACTTATTATTGAGCAAGAATGCGCTTATTTCATGGATTGGTTGCGTTCTAGGTCATCAGTAAATACAATTCGTAATTATCGTAGTAAAGCAGAGAAAATTAGAGTTAAAATGGTAGAAAAGGCCCTTGCTTCTCTACGAGATGGTGTAGATAGTGAGCAAGTAATCAATCAATTAACTTGTCAGTTAATGAATCGCTTGATCCACTCGCCAACAAAATCATTTCAAAAAGCAGCAACGGATGGTGATGTCCATCGTTTGAATATTTTAAAAGATAGTTTAATTTTATAAAAAATAAACTACCTTAATAAGGTTTAATACAACAATATGAACTCTTCAATAATTGCTAAGTTGAAAGCATTACAGAAACGCTATGAAGAAATTCAAGCTTACATGATTAATCCTGAAGTGATCACAGATCAAGATCGTTTTCGTATTTTATCTATAGAATATGCACAGTTATCTGATGTAATTAAATGTTTTCAGTCATGGTGTACTATTCAACATGATATTGAAATAACTAAAATATTACTCCATGATCCTGAAATGCGCGATATGGCCCAGGAAGAATTAAAGGAATTTGGGAAATGTAATGAAAAACTTGAACAACAACTACGTATTTTATTGTTACCAAAAGATCCGAATGATAGGAAAAATTGTTTTTTAGAAATTCGGGCTGGTGCTGGTGGTAATGAAGCAGCAATATTTGCTGGAGATCTTTTTAGGATGTATAACCGCTATATTGAATTAAATTGTTGGCATATTGAAGTTATAAATGTCAGTGATGGAGAGTATGGTGGGTATAAAGAAATTATTGCAAAGGTTTCTGGTGATAATGTATACGGTCATTTAAAATTTGAGTCAGGCGGACATCGTGTCCAACGAGTTCCAGAAACAGAATCTCAAGGGCGTATTCATACATCTACTTGTACAGTAGCTATTCTTCCTGAAGTTCTAACAACAGAGTTACCAGATATTAATCCAAATGACTTAAGAATTGATACTTTTCGTTCATCAGGAGCTGGAGGACAACACGTTAATACAACTGATTCTGCAATCCGCATTACTCATATTCCAACTGGAATTGTAGTTGAATGCCAAGATGAACGTTCTCAGCATAAAAATAAAGCTAAAGCACTATCGGTTTTAGTTGCTCGTATTTGTTCAAATGAAACACAGAAGCGTCTTGAACTAGAAACATCTGAACGCCGGAATTTACTTGGTTCAGGTGATCGATCCGATAGAATTAGAACATATAATTTTCCACAAGGTAGAATTACTGATCATCGTATTAATTTAACACTTTATCGTTTAGATGAAGTAATAAATGGAAAATTGGATATGTTTATTCAACCAATTATTAATGAATATCAAGCAGATCAACTCTCTGCTTTATCAGAGTAGAATTAAATGAATTATAAGAATTGGTTAATTTATGCCACTAATAAGCTTTATTATAGCGATAGTGCTAAACGTGATGCTGAAATTTTATTGCAATATATAACAGGAAAAGAACGGACTTTTCTTATTGCATTCAGTGAGATAGAATTACTTGTCGAGGAACAAAAAGATCTTGAAGATCTATTAGTTTGCCGTATTAAAGGTGTACCAATCGCCTACTTAGTAAAAGAAAAAGAGTTTTGGTCATTACCAATAAAAGTTTCACCTGTTACGTTAATACCTCGTGCGGATACAGAGTGTTTAGTTGAGCGAGCATTAGAATTATTATCAAATAAGCAAGTAGTAAAAATATTAGATTTAGGTACTGGTACAGGTGCTTTAGCATTAGCTTTAGCATCAGAGCGTCCAGAATCTCAAGTAGTTGGTATTGATAATAGTGATACTATAATTACTTTAGCAAAATTTAATGCAAATAATTTACTGATTAATAATGCTAAATTTTATAAAAGTAGTTGGTTTATTTCACTACCTGTTCAGCAATTTGATATGATTATAAGTAATCCTCCTTACATGGATAAATTAGATCCGCATTTACAACAAGGTGATTTACGTTTTGAGCCAAAAACAGCGTTAATATCAGATAATCATGGATTAGCTGATATTCAATTGATAATTAAACAATCGTGCAACTATTTAGTTAATAAAGGATGCCTCTTACTTGAACACGGATGGTTGCAAGGAAGTCAAGTAAGGGAGTTATTTTACTTTCATCATTATCAACAGGTAGTAACTTTTCAGGATTATGGTGGTAATGATCGTATTACAGTAGGTCAATGGAAATATGATGAAAACCATAGCTGATTTTGAATTTAATAAAGCACCACTAAGCGAAGGTATTATACTTGTTTCACAAATTATTAAGCCAGATTTTCCTGTTGAAAAAGTTAATCATGAACTAAGGATTTTAGTTGCTGAAGCAAAGCAAGCAATAAAAACTAATAATGACATAGAAACAAAAATATCAATTTTATTAAAATTATTTTATCAAAAATGGCTTTTTAGTAGTGTGACTGGAGTTTATTCACTTTCCGAAGCACTTTGGTTGGATAAAGTGTTAATAGCAAGACAAGGAGCTCCTGTTTCATTGGGAACGATTTTTTTGCATGTAGCTAATCAATTACAGTTACCTGTAATACCAATTATTTTTCTAACTGAACTAATTCTATGTGTTTATCGAGATGATGGAACATATTGGTATATAAATCCAATAAATGGTGAAACTCTTACTGAGCAAATGCTTGATTTATGGATAAAAGGAACAATTAGTCCATTTGCGCATTTGACTAGAAAGGATATAGAAAAAACTGAACATAGAATTATAATACGCAAAATGTTTGATACAATAAAAGCAGCGTTAATGGAAGAGAAAAAAATGGAACAAGCATTAAGGGTTTGTGAAACATTATTAATTTTTGATCCCAAAGATCCTTATGAAATACGTGATAGAGGGCTTATTTTTGCTCATCTTGAATGTAATCATGTAGCTATTTCTGATTTAAATTATTTTATCGAACAATGTCCAGAAGATCCTATTTCTGAAATGATAAAAATGCAAATCTATTCAATAGAAGGACAACAGATCATATTACATTAATTATCAAAATTATATTTTTATTATATAAAGGGTAAAATCATGCAATATAAAATAGTTTCTATTGATGATATTAAAGTTGCTAATAATTTACCATTTGTTTTATTTGGTGGTATGAATGTACTTGAATCGCGAGATTTGGCAATGAAAGTTTGTGAACATTATGTAACTGTAACAAATAAGCTTAAGATTCCATATATTTTTAAGGCTTCTTTTGATAAAGCAAATCGATCTTCGATTCATTCTTATCGTGGACCTGGAATAGAAGATGGAATGAAAATACTTCAAGAAATAAAAAAAACATTTAGAGTTAAAGTGATAACTGATGTTCATGAGATAGCACAAGTATCGTTGGTTGCTCAAGTAGTTGATGTTATTCAACTACCAGCTTTTTTAGCTAGGCAAACTGATTTAATTGAAGCAATAGCTAAAACTGGTATAGTTGTCAATGTTAAAAAACCTCAATTTATTAGCCCTAGTCAAATAGGTAATATTGTTGAAAAATTTAAAGAAGCTGGAAATGAAAATGTCATTTTATGTGATCGCGGGGTAAATTTTGGTTATGATAACCTTATTGTAGATATTCTAGGATTTAGCATCATGATGAATGTATCTGATGGTTCTCCAGTTATTTTTGATGTTACTCATGCATTACAATGCCGTGATCCTTTTAATTCTGTTTCTGGTGGTCGTCGTATACAGATTCCTGAATTGGCAAGAGCAGGTATTGCAGTTGGTTTAGCAGGATTATTTTTAGAATCGCATCCTGATCCGGATAATGCAAAATGTGATGGACCATCCGCACTTCCATTAGAAAAATTAGAACCTTTTCTCGAACAGATTAAAGCTATTGATAATTTAGTGAAAAGTTTTGATAATTTAAATATCAATAACTAAATTATTATTTAATACGGTTTAAATAATTTAGTTACTATATTTCAGTTGATTTTTATTCATAATATAATTAAAAAATAATAAGATAAATTATATGATGACTTCAATTTCCATAATTGTAATATTGATTTATCCATATTAAATATTTTGATTTATATATTATTTTATAATAAGCTCTAATTTTATCTATAGAGATAATTTAGTTATGGTTGATTTTTATCAACCAATAAAAAATTAGCTTAAAAAATAAAATCTATTTTTCTCAATATTATGTTACCAATTTTAATATTATATAAATACTGATGTTAATTTTTTATTTTTAATATTGTATATATTAACAGATATTAAATAATAATTATATTATTGATTTTTTTTAATATAAAAAGGAATTATATTCTTTAACTATAATTAGATTTATTATTATATTATAAATATTAAAGTCAGAATTTAATGATAATTAGATTTAAAAATATATTTCTTTATGAAATATAAAAAAAGATTATTTAATATTATAGTTTTAATATTATAGTTATCAAAATTATTAGAATTTCGAGTAGAAAAATTAATGTTTGTATTTAGTTAATCATTAAAATTCTATTAAAAAATAAAATAACTCAACAATTTTCTAAGTAATATCATTTATTTTTGACATATAGTTATTCTGATAATAAAAGTTTTTTTGATATAATCATTTTTAAAATTATAAATAATATTAAATGATTATTTTAATTAGTGTATTCAAGTAGTTAGAAGAATATCTACAATGTAATAAAATATTTTATTTATTATTAAATATTTGTTGTAATGACTAAGAATGCTAATTTTAATCACTATATTTTAATAGATAAAATTATTGTAATTAAATATGAATCTTTTATATTACGATATATCAACATTAAGAGAAAGGTATCTATATTTTTTCAAAACAATAGAATTAATCTATTAATTTTTAGTTTTATATTTGAATAATTTTATGTAATAAATATTACATAAACGACTTAGTTATTAATTGATTTTTATTTTAGTTAAGTAAATTTATGACGCCAATAACGTTTAACTAATAGTATTAATAACACTATAAAATATATTTAAAAAATTTTTTATTAATATGTAGTATTAGTACTACTTATTTATTATTTTAAAAAATTTTTAAAAAATTAAATTTTTAATAATATAGTTTTATTAATTGTAAAATAAAACAACTATACTTATCTTTTGATTGTTAATAATTCAAATCTAAATAAAATTATGTTTTTATATAAAATAATACATAAGAATAAATAGATATATATAAGAAACTTTTTTAAAATTAAAAATAATTTATTAGTTAATATAAATCAACTTATTATCAGTTTTATTAATTTCTTAAAATTATAAATGATATGATAATACTAATTATTTAATTATAAATTATATAATAAATACTTTGATAGAACACGTATATAGATTATTTAATTAAAAATATTAAATAAATAAAAATTCTTAATTTTGAGAAGTATTTTATAGGTATATATTTTAAATTATAAAAGTGATTTAGTTATTTATATTCATAAATTAAGTTCATATGAAATAATTTTTATTATTTACTCTAAATATCAAAACTTATTTTAAGATACTAGGTTGAACAAAAAATCAATTATACAAGTATATAATTTATCATATAAAATATAGTTATTATTAATTATAAATCTAAAAATCTACTATCTTAGTAAAAAATTTAATAATACTGATTTTTGCTTTCGTAAAACAAAAAAACAAAATATTCTAATAAAAAAAAGAAAATAAATAAATAGAAAATGTAGACTAAAATAAATTCACTATCATTAATAAATGGTGTTTATACAAAAAATAAGCAATAAAATTGAATTTTATGATTGTATTTATAATTTTATATGTAAATTGTTCAAAATTAAATAAATATGATTAATTAGATTATAAATAATTATTTAAAAATTAAACATCAAGTTATTTTTAAACTAATAAAAAATACAAGAGGTGATAATATTAATTATTTGTTTTAAAAAATCCAAATATTCTATAAAAAAATAACAATAAAAATAATTTCTATATAAACTTTTTTATCTTTTAAAATAAAAAGAATTATAAAACGATAAATTTTATAAGTTTCTGTGTATAGATATCTATCCATCTATATCAAAAATAAAAATGATGGAATAGTAAAAAAAGTTTCTTTTTATTTTAATAACTTATTTGATAATATCAAATAAGTATTTAGTTTTTATTTAAAATCACAAAATAATAATTATTTAATTTTTTTTAATGTATGACATTAGAGTTATAATTGAATATTTATATATATTTACGATATAAAAAGGTGTATTTTAGTTTAAATTTATGAAGTACTAAATTTTTATTTAATATTATTCCATATAATGGAGAGAGAGGGATTTGAACCCTCGATACATCTTTATAGTATGCACACTTTCCAGGCGTGATCCTTCATCCACTCGGACATCTCTCCGATTATTATTCTAATATAAAAATATTAGATAATAAATAAATAATATAAAATATAAGATAAATTATCAATAATATATTATGATTTTATTTTTTATAATTATTGAAATTAATAAAAAATATTTATTAAAAAATATTTTTATATTATTATTAATAATAAATAGAATTATCAAACATGCAGTATAAAATTGAAAATTATAATAAATTAATTTTTGAATTTCTCAAATATTATAATAAGAAATAATTAATTATTAATTATAAAAAGTTGTATTATTAAACTTATATTTTTTAATTGATTTTTAAGTAGAAATAAAATTCTATAATCTCTAATAAAAGTGAATTATTATCATGATTGATGATTAATAGTTAATCAGGATATATTATTAGTAGTTTAATATTTTAGTAAATATTTTTTGATTATACATATATAATTATTAATTTTATTAATTAATATAGTAAAATATCAATAATTAAAATTATTAATGAATTTTAATTTAAAATTATAATACTATTATTGATGTAAACATATAAATATCTTTTTATTTTATTATTAATAATATCTTGATTAGAAATAATATTGAATAATAATATTTTATTAACTTAAATTAAATAATTATGTTACTTTATTTTATCTGTGAGTAAGTTTTTGAATTAAATTAAAATAGTACTATCAATAATTTATTTAAGTTTAAGTAAATAGCATATAAAGTTTCGTTATGGAAAATTGCTAATTTATTGCTAATATTTTTATATTAAAATCAGAAGAATTAATTTATCAAATTTAAATTTAAATTTTTAATAATTATTTTGGCTAATTTTTCTATTTTTTATTTTTTCTTATTTTAATAAATTAAATAGGATTTTATCAAAAAGACCATTTAATTATTTATTAATACTATAGAATATTGCTGTAATAATTAAAATTTATTTTTCTAGTATAATTTTATAATCAAAATTATTAATTTTTAAAAAAATAATATTGATAATAACATTAAAATAGGATAATGATGTGATAAATAAATATATTTATATATACTTTAAGGTTAATAATATTTCAAAAATTTATTTTTTATTATTTGTATCAAGATGATTTTATCTAGTTTAATTTAACTTATTAAACTAAAAATTAATTGGATCAATGCCAAGATTATCAATTATAAAAATATTTTCTTACTATGATTAATATACTTAATTAAGTATTGATTGATTTTATATTTATTGATACTTAATTTAGATAATATTTATTATATTAATAAATTACTATATATACTTAATAATAATCTTATAAAAAAGTTTTCATAATTATTTTTATGTAGATTTATAATAAAATTTTGTACATAAATAATTATATTTATTATAGATAATAGTTTCTTTTTTTCTTTATTAAAGATATAATTATAAATATTGAAGTTAGATTATTATATTAATTAGACTATTATGTGTTTAATAAGTTCTAGTAAATCTCAAAATAATAATAATAAATTTTACATATTTTATATCATATAATTTATGAAATAATATAATTATAAATATTTACAAATATTTAATTATTTTTAGTATCTTTAGACAAATTTAAATAATTTTTTTTATTGAGAGTTTAGATAAATACTTTATAGTATTTATTATCATTTATAAATAAAAAAAATATCAAACGAATTTTTCTTATTATCTTTTATGAATTATCATGAAGTGATTGATCTATATATAGAAAATTATAATATTTTATCTTTTTATAATTAAGTTAACTTATCTTGGATGCAAGAAATTTAATACAGATAATTATTTTATTATTAATAATTTTCTATAAAGTATCATAATGTTTTAAAATCAATATTTAATATTATTTTTATATTTTTTATTATTTTTTTAAAAAATAATTTTTATTTATATTTAGTAATTCCTATATTAATTAATATATTATATTTTATTTAATTTTAAATCTTTATTTAGATTATTATCTTTATATCTAACTAAAATCTTTTTTCATTATTAATTATTTATATTAATTATCTTTAATGATGATGGATTTTTTACTTAAATCTATAAATACTTATTCTTTTTATTATTTTATTAAAATATTTTATTCTTTCTTTTATAAGTAATTAATTGATATTAATATTTTATTAAAGAAATTATATTTTCATCTTTATAATTAATGATAAATATCTTTTAAAACAAATTATTTTCCACATTATTATTTTTATTCAATTTAATATTCTAAAATATATATTTATCTTTAGTAAAAACAAGAAAATTATGTCATATAAATTTAATTAATTCATATTAACCAACTGAATAATATGAATAATTAATTATTATATTATCCATAAATAATTTTTAAATTAAGTATATTTATTTCTTTAATATCTTTAATTTTAAATATTAAGATATATTTAGATATTAATTTCTTAGAATAAAGTGAGATATATAAAAGTATATCTTTTCAGTTATGATTTTAAAATCGATATAATTAATTTGTTATATGTATTAACTAATAAATTATCTTATTATTTATAATCAAATTTTTTTATAGTTTAGTTTCAAATTTATATTGTATTAAAAATAATAATTTGATTAAGCGTTTATAATTAAATTATAAGTATAACTATTTTATTTTTTATTTAAAAGTTAATAAATTCTATTTTAGTTATATTTAATTTTGAAAAAATATTGTTATTAATATTAATACTGATAAATAAAATTATATTGTAAAATTTTTTTAAAGAGTTCTTGCAAAATATTTTAATACCATTATTGATGTTATAACTAAACATGTTAGAGTTATTATTTATTTTGTAATGAAAATAAATAATCAATAACTCAATTATTTACAAAATTAATATTAGATAAGTTATTTCATATATTAAATTAATGATTTATATTTAAAATCTATAAATACTGAAATTATTATGATGATATAAGTTTGATATAAAATAAATATATAGAATTAACCTATATCAATAATGATTAAATTGATATTAATTGTTTCTTGAATCTGAAGTGTTTTAATTTTAATTAATGATTGATATAATATGGTTAAAATATATACCACTTAATTATATATATAGATTTTATAATAGTTAATATATAGATTATTTTATTAACTATAACCAAAATATTAAAATAACATTCATATGTTAATAAAATAATAAATTTTTATAAAAATTTATTTTAAAAAATATTAATTCTAAAACTTTATTTATATTTGAATAAATTAGATTCATAAATAAAATAAATATAATATAAAAACATGATTACAGAAGTTTGAATTACTTAAAATAATAGAAATTATTTAGATCAATTAAATAGATAATCTGAAATTATATTGTATAAAAATAAACTAATTTTACTATTTTATATAATAATATAACAAATAATTTTATTTATTATATTTTAATTAATAATGATAAATAAAAAGATTATGTTCATAATCTCTATAATAATTTTACAAATAATATTATATTAAGCAAATGTGTATTAAATAAATTTCAGTTTAAAATTTGATAAAATGAAAAATAAATAGATAAAAAATAATAATTATTTTAATAGATTCTATCTTAACTTTAATACAATAAAATAAAAAATAAACAATAATAAGAAAATACTATATATCTAGTGATATAATATATTTATTTGTCAATACTTCACATTTATTTTATATAAGATATAACATCTTTAATGACATTTTTAAAAGATATAAATATTTTATTAAAAAATTTAATATTTACAACAACTAACATATATTATATTAATAATTAGTTTATTAACATATATTTTATTATTTAATTTATGATTTTGATAAAAAATTTTAAATTTTTAACTAATTTTAAATATTTAATATCATTAGATAATTACATGGATATAAGTAGTTTTATGTTATGTGATAGAAACACATTTTCGTAAACTGACTTTTTTTTATTTTCTATTTTTAGATAGATTTAAAAATAAAGTTATTTCTTTAGTTAACTTTAACAAAATTATTATATGAATTTCTTAAATCTGTTATTTTACTTATTAAGTAATAAAAGATATGGTAGGTAAAGTATTTCAATATATAAATTTTGATAACAATTATCTTATTTATATATCATAAAAACACCAAATATGTAAAATTATAGCAAAATTATATTATTTTTATAAAAAAAGTAGTTTTTAGAAAGATTTAAATTAAATAATTATTTTAAAATTTATTTATAAATCAATTATGAGTGATCAAAGAAAAATATTATAATCTTATTAATTTATTATAAAAAAATAATAAATATAAATTTTATAAAATAAAAGAAAATATTAATAATAATACTTATATTACATTTTAATTTATAAAATAGTTGCTTTTAAAATCCATATTATTATGTTTATAAACATCCGCTAATACACTTTATTATTCTATGATTTACTTTATTAAGAAGAAATATATTGCATGAATTTATTAAAATCATTAGTAACAATAAGCTCTATAACTATACTATCTAGAGTATTAGGATTTATTCGCGATGCTATTATTACGCGTTTTTTTGGTGCTGATTCTTCAACGGATGCTTTTTTTGTTGCTTTTAAATTACCAAATTTACTTCGACGAATTTTTGCTGAAGGTGCATTCTCACAAGCTTTTATTCCTATATTAGCAGAATATAAGAATAAACAAGATGTTGATGATACTCGTACTTTTATTTCTTATATTTCCGGTTTATTGATTCTAATTTTGACGATTGTTATTTTGGTAGAAATATTAATAGCTCCTTGGATTATTTATATTACAGCACCTGGTTTTATTAATACACCAGATAAATTTAATTTAACCGTTCACTTATTAAGAATAACCTTTCCTTATATTTTTTTAATTTCTTTAGTATCTTTAGCTGGTGCTATTTTAAATAGTTGGAATCGTTTTTCTATTCCTGCTTTTGCTCCTATTTTTCTTAATATTAGTATGATTATATCAATATTATTATTAACTCCATATTTTAAACCACCTATCATAGCCTTAGCATGGGGGGTTTTTATCGGAGGTATATTACAATTACTGTATCAATTACCTTTTTTACAGAATATTAATATGTTAATTTTACCACGCATCTCTTTTTGCAATAAAGGTGTTTATCGAGTAATAAAGTTAATGAGTTCATCTATTATTGGTGTTTCAGTAAGCCAAATTTCTTTAATTATTAATACTATTTTTGCTTCATTTTTACAATCAGGTTCAGTTTCATGGATATATTATGCTGATAGATTAATAGAGTTTCCTACTGGTGTTTTAGGAGTAGCACTTGGAACTATCCTGTTACCTTCTTTAGCAAAAAGTTTCTCAAATGGTGATCATAAAGAATATCAACGTTTAATGGACTGGGGGTTAAGACTTTCTTTTTTATTAGTTTTACCTTGTGCGATAGCATTAATTATTTTAGCTCAACCATTAACGGTATCACTTTTCCAATATGGTAATTTTACTTCTTATGATGCGCTTATGACTCAACGGGCATTAATTGCTTATTGTATTGGCTTAATAGGGTTAATTATTGTCAAAGTATTAGCATCTGGTTTTTATTCAAGACAAGATATCAAAACTCCTATTAAAATAGCGATTATTACATTAATTTTGACACAATTGATGAATTTCATCTTCATTGGACCATTAAAACATGTTGGATTGGCTTTATCAATTGGATTAGCAGCATGCTTTAATGCTTTAATGCTTTATTGGCAATTACGTCGTAAAAAAATTTTTATTCCATTATTTGGTTGGAGGAAATTTTTTTTTAAATTATTCTCCGCTTTAATTATTATGATATCAGTATTATTGATGGTATTGAATTTTATGCCAATATGGGAAAATGGTGATATGTTAATGCGAATTATACGATTATTATCGGTCGTTTTTTTGGGTATAATTACTTATTTTGCTGCATTATTCCTTTTTGGTTTTAGATTACGAGATTTTTTGCAATGTGTTAATTAGTTAATTATATAATAAATTATTTTAATTAAGAATGATAATTAGAATTAAATAAAATATTTAATGCGTTTTTATTGAAAAGTAATTATTAATAAGTAGTTTAAATAACTTTATATTTTTAAAATAATATTAAAATTAGATATAATATTGATGCGTCCAAGTGGATTTGAACCACCGACCACCACCATGTCAAGATGGTACTCTAACCAACTGAGCTATGGACGCAATAAAAATTATTTGGAAGCAATATAAAAAATAAATATTAACGAATAATTAACATTATTAAAAAGAAAAAATAATTATATATATGATTATTTTATATCTAATGTTTATTATAATTAATATATCTATTTTTTAATTATTTGATCTTTATCATAGATGTATTCTAGAGATAATTAATTATTTAATATCAATGATTAGATTAATAAAAATTATATAATTATAATTACATATTAGTTTTATCTTTTATATAAATAATCAAATTTGAATTTCAATAGGATTAGCTATTCATTAAACTTAATTCAGTAATAGAATTATATAAATATTTTTTAGTTTTAGTTAAGATATTTATTTGATTGTATTTGATTAGAATATTTTACTATTATATAAAAATACAGAAAATATAAATATTGAAGAACTAAAGTTTAAAACTTATTTAAACATTAATTTAACAATTATATTTAATAGTATAGTTAATAACAATATAATAGTAAAAGTATTTTAAAAAAAATATATAAAATAAATTGAATATATAAAGTATTAAATTTTTTAATAAAATCAAACTATTTTTTTAAAAAAAATTTTTATATTCTATGTGAATTATTAATTAATATATGTAATATATATTATATATAGTATATAATTGAATATACTGAAATGGTATTTAAAATTATATATAGAAATATATAATAAATATTACCTAATAATATATGTAGATAAAATCTAGTTTAAAATATTTTATTAATATAAAATAATAAACTAAATAAAAATAAATTATTTTATTTTTAATGAGATATTCTGGTTATTGAATATATATAATAAAAAATAGTGTATAACAACTAACTTTCACATAACAAAATAAACAGTAAATCATCTAACTTTATTTATTAGTTCATAATAAATATTATACATATTATTCATAATATCAAATATTATAAATAATATGTATAATCAAAAATAATAACTAAAAATTTAGTCAATGATTAGTATTTTATTGTAAAAATATCACTAATGATGATTTGAATAGTGATTTTATTTTATTAAATTACTCCATAAAAATCCATAATAACATAATAACCATAATTTATATAAATATAATATTGATAATCTATAATATTAGAAATGATAATTTATGTACGATTAAGTATTCAAACTGAAAGTTATGAAAATATTTATTTATTATAATAATCATATATTTCATTAAAAATAAATATATATCTAAAATATAAATTTTATTTATTAAAAATTTTCCTATTATATAGATTTTATTAAGTTATAAATAAGTAAAAATTTGTTTATATATCTATATTTTTTTATAGTGATTATTGAGTATAACTATTTTATAATGATGATTAATATTTTGTTAAAATTTGGAATTTAATATATGTTTACAGGTATTGTAAAGGGGAAGGGGAAATTGATTTTTGTGGAAGATAGAATTAATTTTCGTATTCTTACTATTCAATTTCCCAGTGAGTTACTAGTTGGTTTAGAGGTGGGTGCTTCTATTTCTAATAATGGATGTTGTTTATCTGTTACTAATATTAATGAAAATAATGTGAATTTTGATTTAATGCAAGAGACTTTACGTCTAACAAATTTAGGTAGTTTAAAGTTAGGAGATATGATTAATTTAGAAAGATCAGTAAAATATGGTGGTGAAATTGGTGGACATTTTATGTCTGGTCATATTATGACTACAGCTAAAATAAACAATATTTTTGAAACGATAAATAATCTACAAATTTGGTTTTATATGCATGATAAACATTTAATGAAATATATTTTACATAAAGGTTTTATCGGGATTGACGGAATTAGTCTAACAATAGGAGATGTAATCAATAATTCTTTTTGTGTCCATTTTATTCCTGAAACAATTTTGCGTACTACAATTTCAGAAAAGTGTATTGGTAAAAAAGTTAATATTGAAATTGATTCTTATACTAAAGCGATAGTTGATACTGTTGAGAGAATTATAATAAAAAAAAATAATAATAAAGGGTTAATTAAATAATAAACTCAGTTTTATTATTATCAAAAATAAATTAATGTTACAAGATTTTATCTTGTTAAAAAATCTATTTATGTATTAAATTAAAATACTTATTTTGTTTTATATAAACATCTAAGATTTATATTATTGATTTATTAATTTAAATGCATTTTATAAAATAGATAAATAAATTATTGAATAAAACTATTATGTTATTAAAATCTATTTTTTATATAACTAATTAATAACAGTAAAATTAATTTATTAATAATGATAATATAAAAACTAATAAAACTTATAACTAAAATAGAAAAGATCATAATAATAATTATTATTGTATAATAAATAAAAACAGAGATTTAAAAGATAAATTAAAAGTATTTATAACATATATATTAACAATATAATTTTATTATAATTTTAAATATTAGTATAGAAAATTCAATCTATTTAAATTATTAGAAGTTATAAAAAATATAATATATTATACATAATTTCCCATTATTATCATTTTAAAAATATATTTTAATATTTAAAAAAATATTGGTAATTTTTATAATACTTATATTAATGATATATTATTATTTATAGTTTTAAAATAAAATAATTTATTATGATAAAATATTTATATTTAATATAATATTAATTATATGTTAGATGATAAGTAATTTGTGAAAGTAATGAACTATAAAATATAATTGGATAAAGGTAATAGATATATTAGCTTTTATCAAAGTATCTCATAATGAATTATGTAAATCAGAGTAAAATATAATAGTAATAAATCTCAATTTTCTTATGTAAATTGAGAAGTAAAGTATTTATATAAATTATTTTAATAAAAATAAATACTTTTATTTACAAAAAAATAATATTGATAAACTATTTTATACAGTTGACATTTTAATTATTAAAAATAACAATAATAAAATATTAAAATATATAATAGATATTTTCTTTTTTTCAAGTAAGTACTTAATTTTATAAAAAATATTTTTTAAATTTATAAGAAAATAGTTTATTTTATCATTTTTTTAATTATTCCTTTATGAAATTAGCTAAAAATCATGATATATAAAATTAAATAATTTTATACTATTATTTTAACATGTAAATGAAAGTTTACATTTCAAATATTACTATTCTCTTTTTATAAAAATAATAGTTTGAATAGAGATTATATTGTAAAATAACTAAGAAGATTATTTTTAATAACTATTAAATATTATTTAAATTATTGAAACTTATCTTAAAAGTAAGTTTTTTATAAAAATAAAATAACATAAATTTAAATTATCTTAAATTTAAAATTCTTTTATGTAATAATTTTTTTTTAAAATACTCTTAAATAATGTAATTTATAAATTAATTTTTAATATTTAGATTTTACAATTAAATTTATTGATTATTTTATTAAAAATATTAAATAAATAATTCATTATTTATTTAATATTAAAAATATCTTTTTAAGAATCCGATAAAACCAATAATAATAATTATTATATAACCATTAAAGTTGAGAATTTATTTTTTTTTAAAAAAATATTACATAGGATTTTTTTCTACAAGAAATTATATAAAAATAAATACTATTCTATTTAAATTTATCAGAATTTATATATATTAGGAATTACTTAGTGACTGCTCTGCTATAATTTATATTAATATATAATTAAGATGATTTCTGATTGTGGTGTGTTATTCTGATAATAAATAGGATATTAATATCATAAAATAGAAAAATATCTTTATTGTATGGTTTAAAGGATTTTTATGATATATATTATAAATTTAAAAATATTAAATAATAGATCTATTTAATTTATATATAAATATATTTTTGTACAATTTTAGAAAAAATATCTGTACTTTTTAGAAAATAATTTTTTTATAATTATGAAATTTTATTTCAATAAAATTAAATTAAAATTTAATTCTTTAATTAATTTTATAATTGATAGAATTTAATTCGGTACTGATTAAACACAAATATTTAACATAATTAAGAAATTAATATTTTTTTTGAATTTCATATTTTGATAATTTATTAATAAATCATTAGATAATTTCTTGATAAGAAATAAATAAATTTTATTTTTAATAAACAATTATATTTATCTGAAACATTTAATTTATAGAATTTAAATAAAAATAAATTTATTATTAAATTAATATAATTGCTTATGTATTTTTTTTGAAATAAATATAAATAAATTATTTATTAATTTTTTTAATTATATTTGATAAAAGTATTTTCTATTAAAAAATTATTTATTTTATAAAAAAAAATTAAAATATTATTTATTCAATTTTTATTATCAGTTGTGATCTTTATATAGAATATAACTAAATTTAAGTTAAATCAAAATAAATTCTATAATGTAAAAATGACTACTTGTTACTTGTATAGAACACTTAGATTATTCATTTTTTAAAGTTATATTTATTATTTTTTAAAAATTTAGAAAACTCTTTAATTTGTTATAATATTACTATATACTATATTTAATTATATGTTTAATATTTATGATTAGAATTCAGTAATAAAATTTAAACTTATTATTACAAATAATTGAATATTTATTTTGGTAAAAATATATAAATAATATTTAAATTACTCTAAATCTATTTTTTATAAATTATATTGTTATTTTAATATTTTAAATGTTAACAAACTAACTTATTTATGTAATATAGAAGAGAAGAATTTTTAATGAGATATATTCAAGTTAATTTATAGTAAAAGATCACTATATTCTTTTATAGAAAAATGATATATAATTACTTTAATAAATAAAATCTTTATTTAAAAAAAGAAAAAATAAATATTTTTATATTATCGATAAAAAAAATTTTTAATATATTTTATATGATAAGATATTTATTATAAATTAAATAATTTTTAATATTTTTTATTAAGTCAGTTAGAATTAGAGATTTTTAAAATATACAGTTAATAATTTTATTATTACTCGATAACTTTTTTTACATAATTTAATATAAAATTAGTATAATTATATATTATAGTGAATAATATATAATTATTAGAGTAACGAAGTAAACTTTAATATTATTAAAGTTGATGATTAAATATTAACTTAAATTAAAATAAATACTAATAGAGATTCTTAAAGTGAAATAAACATAATTGAAGAGTTTTTTATAAAAATTTTAATTATTATTTTAGTATATATATTAATATATAAATTATATCACAAATAGGATTGTATAAGAAAATAATATATTGTATATATAAGATAAAATATAAAAAATAAATAAATAGTTTATTAATAAATATTAATAAAAGATAATTTAATTTATTTTCTTTATAATTTAAATATTAATAAATGGTTATATGATATAGTTTTATATTTTATTTTTTATGTAAAATATATATAACAATAAAATTTAAGAAAATTTTTAAAATAATATATAAATAATTTAAGATACTATTATGATTATATAAATTTTAATTAAAAAATAGAAATCATTAGTTAAATAAAATAATGTTTATATAGATATCGCATCACAATTAGTAGATTTTATCTAAAATAGTAAAATATAAAAAGGTGATAAAAAGATACTATATTTTATTTTGTTAATTTTTAAATATATTTATATTACGATAAAAAAGTAGCTAAAATAATATTTTATTAGAAATTAAACTTAAATTAAAATATATTTTTTATTTATTATTTAGTAAGATAAATAGTATATTAGATAATAATATTGCTAATATTAACGGAAGTAAAACCCAAAAGAATATAATAGTAGTAAAATAATTTTATTAATATAATAGTTATTAAAGTAGTTAATTGTTAAATATTATTGAATTAGAATTTTTATATAAAACATATTAGTTTAAATAAATTATAAAATAAATATTTATTTGTTTTAATGACACAAAATATTATTAATAGATGATAATAAATAGAGTTAATTTAATTGATAATATTGTTTTTATTAATATATTTTAAAATAATTAAAACTGAATTTAAGAAATAGAAAAGTAATATAAAATAATGTCATATCATCATTAAATACATTTTTTAATTATTAATTTAACTTATTTATCACATATATTAAAATAAGTAAATTACATATTGCTGATACCTAAAATTAAGTTTAGAAATCTTTTTTTGTTAAGAAGATTTTTTCTTATAAATTATTATTATTTTACATATCTTTATTAAATATTTTTATAAATAAAATTTAATTAATATTATAAAAATATTTACTTAAATTGATGGATGTTGATAATAGATCGACTTGTTTTTGTTTAGATATTATAAAAATAAATATAACTTATTATACAATAAGTTATATCAAATATAATTAAAATAGTTGTTATTTTTTTTATATTTTAATATATTATTATTTTTTATATTATATAGTTATTAATGCTTTAAAGAATTTTCCTTTTAAAGTGTATTCTTTATTTTAAAAGAAAATTATCTATAATCTCTTAAAATTATAATTTATTAGGATTTTGATAATTAATAATTTTTATTAATTTAAAAAAATAATATATAAAATATTATAGATTAATAATTATATTTTATCTATGTTTTCTTATATTAATTTCTTTATTTAATATAAAATTAAATAATAATCCTATGAAAATTATTATATAATAATAAAAAATAGATATAGAAAATAGAATTAATATAATATAATTTAATCAATTATCAATTATTGATAAATATAGTTTTATGAAAGAAAATTTATCTCTTAGTCACATGTTCTTATTATTTATTCTTAATTTCTTAATAAAAAATTAATATAGTTAATTAAATATAAAAAAATAAATTAAGATTTATATCTTATATTTATAAATATATTTTTGTAAGCGTTAAAGTGAAATAAATTAGTATCTAATAATTTAATTAATTAATTGTACTAAATTAAAAATAGTTTAATTACTTAAAATCAGTTTTATTTAGATATTTATATCAAAATATTGAGTATATTAGTTTTGATATAAAATATATAATAAATCTATTTTTATATTAAGAATCTATTATATTGTAATTTATTTTATATTATATAGAATTAATAAAAAATTCATAATTTCTTTAGTTTATAATTTTATTGTTTAAATGATAAATAAAAGTTATTACATAAATTAATTAATTAATCTAATATAAACTAATCTTAATTTTAATTTTAGATAATTGAAAAGATAAAATAAATAAGTATGTAACTATATTATATTAAATAAATTCATAATATTTATTTAATAGCTTATATATTTTTATATTTATTGATATTATGATTAATAAAAATGATAAAAGTATCTACTTAAATATAATTTATAATTAATTTAATTTTTTTATTAAAATTGAGATAAAAACAAGTATTATAAATATAATTATTATAGATAATAATAAATATATATCATTAGAGTTAAATTTTAAAATTCATCAATATATAAATAACAAAATATCTTTAAATATATTACTAATATCATAAAAAAAATAAGGTTTTTTTAATAATTAAAAATTTATTTTTATTTAATTTATATTAGAAAATATAATTTTAGATAATTATAAATATCGTATCTATTATATAATTTGAAGATGAAGTTTCTTTTATGTAGATGTAGTATTTAAAATAATTACGGTTATTAAATCTACATGTATTATTTTAATAATTTAAAATAATATTTTAATTATGATTAACGTAATTAATACGATAATATTTTTATAAGATAATTATAGTAATTTATATCATTAATAGTAATGCAAATAATATTAATGATTAAACTAATTGTATTATTTATAATAATAATTTAAATATTAAAATATTTTTAAGATATATATTATTTATTTATATATTTTAATTACATTAAAATAAAGAAATAGTTAATTTCTCAGCTAAAATGATATAAATAGTATTATTATCACGTTTAAGATATAATCGATATTAAATAAGATTAGTTATTTTTATAGAATATATATTTTTTATAATTAATAATTTTTATTAAGTTTCTTTGTTTTACATATAATAAGGAATGATACTTAACAATATTTGACTACTAAGTTCAAGAACTTTAGTATGCTTTAATTTTTAAACTATGATTTATGACTATATAAAATAGTTTAATTATTTTAATGATAAAAATCAAGCGTTTTATTTCTTCATAAATAAACTATTTTTTATCAATTACATGATATATTATAATTTTAATATTTTTAATATTTTAATATAATTTTCAAGTTATTTCTATAATTATCAAGGTATATTTAATCTATTTCTCTGATCTCATTATATCTTATTTAAGAATAATTATCATTAATATAAAAAACTTATAATTAAGTTAAGTTATTAATAAATTTAATATTATTTTTTATAAAAATCAAAGTTTGATCTCAAATATAAAAAATTAATAATTTTATTATTGTATTATGTTTTAAAATTTAATGATTTTTATTAATTAATTTTCGAAAAAATGATATCTATATTATAGATATAAATATGATAGATATCAACTTTAAATGTGGTTTATATATTACTATTATATTTATAATATCGATTAACATATTTTATTTATTTTATTTTTAATAATTTTATTAATTTTCTATATGTTTTTTATCTCTATAAGAATGATTATTAAATTATTAATAATAATTTAATTATAAAAAATAGTTATTTTATTAATAATTTACAGAGTAAATATGAATATATATTACATTTTTTCTATTGTTTGAATCCCTAGTGTATCTAAACCAATTTTCAATGTTTTTTGTGTGAGTAATGCTAATTTTAATCTGCTTTGTTTTAATGTGTTATTTTCTGCATTTAAAATTGGACAATGTTCATAAAAATTAGAAAATGAACCAGTTAGATCATACAAATAAGTACACATGATATGAGGTAAACCTTCATTAGCAACTCTTAGTATTGTTTCCTCAAATTGTAATAAACGTGTAGCTAGAGTTTGTTCATATTTATTTTCTAAAATAACTGGTTTAATTAACATTGTTGAATTAATATTAACACGTTTAACAATTGAAGCTATTCGAGTATATGCATACTGCATATAAGGAGCAGTATTACCATTAAAAGTTAACATATCATCCCAATTAAAAATATAATCAGTAGTACGATTTTTTGATAGATCAGAATATTTTACTGCACCTATACCAACTGCTTGAATAATTAATTGTAATTCTTTTTCTGTAATTTTTGGATTTTTTTGGCGAATAAAACGACCAGCTCGACCAATTGCTTCATCAAGTAAAGCTGTAAGCTTTATAGTTTCTCCTGATCGAGTTTTAAATGGTTTACCATTTTTGTCTGTCATCATTCCAAACATATGATGTTCTAATGACATTGTATTAGGAATGTATCCAGCTTTACGTGCAATAGCCCAAACTTGTATAAGATGTTGATGTTGTCGTGAATCTGTATAATATAATACACGATCAGCATGTAGTATTTCATGACGATATTTTATACAAGCAATATCAGTTGTTGCATAAAGATAACCACCATCTTTTTTCTTAATAATCACTCCCATTTTATCACCATCTTTATTCTTAAATTCATCAAGATAAACAACAATAGCATCATTACTTTCAATAGCTAATCCTTTATTTATTAAATCAGTAACAATATCAGGTAACATATTATTGTATAAACTTTCACCCATCACATCGTTTTTAGTTAATCTTACATTTAAACGATTATAGGTTTGTTGATTTTCAGCCATTGTAATATCAACTAATTTATTCCAAATTTTACGACAATATTTATCACCAGATTGTAATTTAATTACATAATTTCGAGCAAGTTCAGCAAATTTTTTATCTTCATCATAATATTTCTTACCTTTACAATAGAAAGTTTCTAGATCAATTAAAGTCATATTTGCAGTATTTTTTTTTTGAATTTTTTCAAGATAGGCAATTAAAATACCAAATTGTGTCCCCCAATCGCCTATATGATTTGCACGTATTATTTTATGACCTAAAAACTCTAATGTACGAGCGATAGCATCGCCAATGATAGTAGAACGTAAATGACCGATATGCATTTGTTTTGCTATATTTGGAGAGGAATAATCTATTATGATAGTTTTTGGTGAGATAGGAGAAATAGCTAATTTTTCATGTTGTATAGTTAATTCAATTTGTTTAGCAACCCATTCTTTATTAAGAAAAATATTAATAAAACCTATTCCTGCTATTTCAACTTTACTAGCAATATTTTCAAGGTTTAATGTTTTTAACATTTTTTGAGCTAGCTGATGTGGAGAAATACCGATTTTGTTAGCTGCGGATATAGTACCATTAGCTTGATAATCACCAAATTGAGTTTTTTTTGAATATTTTATATGTGCCTGACTCCCTTCTGGAGCCCCAGCGGCAATTAATGCATTACTGATTTTTTTAGAGAGAAAATCTTTAATATTCACCTTGATTACCTTAATTATAAATATTACTTTTATCATATTAGGAATGTTAAGATTAACATATAATTGTGATTATAAGATTTTTTACAAAAAAAATCTGTTTTTATATTATAACTAACTAATTTATATTCCATTTTTAGAGATTTGATTAATAAGTATATTATAAAAATAATAAAAAAATATAATTGCTTTTATTATTTTTGTTAAAATAGTTATAGAATATTTTTATTTAATTTAAATTTTTAAGATCATATATATTCAGAGAAATTCTAATTTTTATTAGAAATTTTAGTATAATATACTGTATTGAGTTTTTTTATTTCTCATATTTTAATTTTTTATTAAAAAATTAAAATATGAGAAATTTCATTATTAACAATTTTTTATTTTATATGAATATTATTATTTATAATAAAAATAAATTAATTATCTATTTGCGACTAAAATATATATCTTTTCTAATATATTATTAGTATTGGTAGATAACTAAGAAATAACAAATAATTAATTGTAGTAAATAAAATGTCATATTAGTTATTAAATTTCTTTAATATTTTAACTAAATTAAATTATAATTATACAAAATTTAATTCAAATTATATATCGATACTTTAATTAACTTAAACTAAAGTAACATCTAGATTTTTTGTTTAAAAAAAATAAAGATATATTTCTACTATTATATATAATATTGTTTAAATATTTCTTTAATAATAAAAAATTTCTTATTTAAAATAAATTTTCTAATAATAAAACTTGTCAATTTTGAAATAAAACAAGCATATTTATATATTTTAATTATTTATGATTTCTAAAATTTTCTTTGCTCAAGTATATATGCAAAAATAAGATTTAAAAATAATATCTCGCATAGATTCGTATCTATAAACTATAAAGTATTATATTAGTTAATAATCATAATAATTTTAAATATCAATTGTATTGATTTCTTAATTTATAATAGATAACAATATTAATTGTTTTTTCTCTAAAAGAAAAAAATTAAATACCAAAATAATAAATTTTATATAATTTAATTAAAGATATTTTAAAATATAAAAACTTTAACTTTATAGAATAATTAATTATATTTTAGATAATATTCTATATTAAAATTGATTAAGTTGTTAATATACTTAAATTAAGTTTTTTAAAAATAAACTCTTTATAATTAGTAAATTTATCTATATAACTTAATATACTTTTCAATATTAAATTAAATAAAAATATAATAATACAAAAAATAGATAATTCTATTATATAGAATTATCTATTTATGATAGAGATAATAAATTTATTTTATTATCATGAAATATTAATAACACTTATATCTTTGACTATAAATAACTATTTTAATAAAATATCAAAACAATAAGTTATTATACGTAATAAAAATAATTTTTATTAAAGTTTAGTTATATTAAAATTTAATTATAAAAAAGAAATGTTTTCTTAAAATATAGATTAATATATGATGTATAAAATTATATAATATATAATGAATTAATTTTTATAATTATTTTATGTGATGTTTTTTAATTAAAACTTGATTAATTATGCTAAACATAAAATTGAATTTTAAGTTTTAAAAAAATAATTCATTTATTATGTAATAAATAATGGTAAATATAGTTTATTTATAATCTTTTATAAGATATATAATATAAATTGCTTAAACATTAAATTTTATAAGTTTATCTCTAGCTTATTAAAACACTTATAAAATGGATAATAATAAAAAATTTATTCTTCATTTCAATAAGCATATCAAACATATTAGTATTTTATCTAATTATTATTTTGATGTTTAATAAATAAATTATTAATAATTTTATTAGAAAATCATAGATGATTAAATATATGTAAATACTTGTAATTTATATTGATTATTAGATTTTAATTACAGTAATATTGAATTTATAATAATTAAATTTTAATATAAATTATTATAATTTGTTTTATATTCATTATCTGATTATATTGATTTTATTTTATTATATTTTTAATATATGTATTTGTTAAAATAAACTTATATCTAGCTTACTAATTATTTAGTTATATGCATTTATATTAAGATAATGGTAAAAGCCAATATGTAATACTAAATTTTAATTTAATAAAAAATAAAAATAAATTATATTATAAAATAAAAAATAAATTATATTATAAAATAAAAAATAAATTAATTATCATTATAGGTAATAATGATGTCAAATATTAAATTTTAAGAAATTATTAATAATAAAGTTAATAATAACCATATAAATATTACTATAAAATAATTATATTAACTATTAATTATAAAACTAGGTTTAATAATGAATTTTTATGTAAAAATTCATGTATTTTTATTATATTTATAAATAATGTGATTTTTATTATCAATATCAAATAATTTATTAACTATATAAATGAATAATAATATTAAATGATTTTATATCTATTTTTTTTTAGCAATTAAAGTAGCTCGTAAAGGAGCAGGATATCCTTCAATCGTTAAATTAATATCATTTGGATTAAGAAAATCTGCTAATGATTCTGTTTCCATCCAATCTGTTTTTCTCTGTTCTTCTATAGTTGTTACCGTTTGATCAATAATATGTACATCAAAAAAACCACATTTTTCTAACCATATTTTTAGCATTTTTGCTGATGGAATAAAATAGACATTACGCATTTTAGCATAACGATCATTAGGTATTAAGCATCGTGTTTCATCGCCATTAATCACTAAACTCTCAAGGACAAGTTCACCACCAGAAACTAATTGATTTTTTAATTGATAAAGATGATCTAATGGTGAAGATAGATGGTAAAGTACACCCATTGAGAAAACTGTATCAAAGGCAGCTAACATAGGAAGTTGTTTGATAGAAAGAGGCAATAAATATGCTTGTTGATTGTTTCCAATCAATTTGCGTATAGCTTCAAATTGATATAAATATAGTTGATAAGGATCAATACCAATTACGCTTTTTGCACCTTCACCAACAATTCTCCACATATAATATCCATTACCGCAACCAACATCAAGTATTAGTTTATCTTTTAATGGTGAAATATGAGGTAAAATGCGCTGCCATTTCCAATCAGAACGCCATTCGCAATTAATGTTAATATCGTAAAGAGAAAAAAAGCCCTTACGCCATGGTTTCAGATTTTTTAGTAGTTGAGTGATTTGTTGCTTATCTCTTTGACAAAGTGGAAACTCATTTTTAGCGATTACTGCAGTTTTTAAATTCAAGCTAGTTGGTGTTATGTTTGGTATATTTTGTACTATTTTTTGCCAATAATTAAATTCTCTATATTGAGATTTTTTTTTCCATTCTTTGATTTGGAATGGTAATGTTTCTAACCAATGATTAAGTGATCCTACAGCAATTTTCTGATAAAAATAACTAAAATCTATCATTTATCTTATTCCTTGATAGCAAGTAACGAACCAAAATTGATATATTGAAACCATAAATCTAAATGATTAAATCCTGCGGATATTAGACGTGATTTATGTGTATTAATGGAATCAGTCAACATAATATTTTCTAACATATTACGTTTTTGGTTTATTTCTAATTCACTATAACCATGGATACGCTTGAAATCAAGATGCATATTAAATAATAAAGATTCAATTTTATTATCATTAAAATTGAATTTTTCTGATAATATCAAAACACCTCCAGGATTAAGACCTTTGTAGATACGGTTAATTAATTGTTGTCTATTAGCTCGATCAATAAATTGTAGAGTAAAATTTAATATCACCATTGAAGCATTCTCGATACTAATATCGAGAATATCACCCTCAATGATTTCAACAGGTGTATTTGCTTTATAAGCATAAACATATTCTTGACATCGCTTAATCATTGCTGATGAATTATCAATAGCAATTATTTTACAATTTTTAATATTAATATTACGACGAATTGATAATACTGTTGCACCTAAAGAGCAACCAAGATCATAAATAATGCTATTAGGTGTAGCAAAATATGTCGATAGTACGCCAATCATAGTGATAATATTTAAATATCCAGGAATAGATCGTTTAATCATATTAGGAAAAACTTCGGCTACTTTTTCATTAAATTGCCAATTATCTAACTTTGCAATATGATCAGCAAATAATGTATCTTTTTTTTTATTTAAAATATAAATAGACATAATTTATGGATTAATTAAACAATAAACTGTGATTTATTTTAACAGATTTTATATTAATATATAAATTAAATATTATTTATATAATAAATATTATTTAGGTATGTTTTTCACATAGTAAAAATTACATTAAAAAACAAAACAAAAAAATATAAACAAAAAAATAATAAATATTAATTAAAATATCTAAATTATATTAATTATTATAATTGATAAAATTACTATCTCTTTAAACAATTCACTAATAATGTTAGTTAATAATTTTAAAAGATAATTTAAGTAATATTAAAGTGATAATATATAATTTATAAAATTAACTATTTTATAAGTTTTTTGAAGTAGAACGATAAAAATAATAATATATTTAAAATTTATAATTTTTAAAAATAAATTATTTTTAATAAAAAGTTTTTATTTTGCTAAAATGATAAAAGTTATCTATTCTTATATGGAATTGAATGAGATATATATTTATTTCTAAATAGAATTTTTTATATATAATAATATTTTTTAATTCGATTTAAATAATCGGACTAAAAATGCTGGTGTAATATCTACTCTGCAAAGTGCATATTATTAATAAGGAATTTATCGCATGCGGACAAATTATTGTGGGCAATTAGATATTAGTAAAATCGGGCAAAAAGTAACTCTTTGTGGTTGGGTTAGCTGTTATCGTAATTTAGGTAAATTAATTTTTATAGATATAAGAGATCGCGAAGGTTTAATTCAGGTTATTTTTGTGCAGAAAAGTTATACTGAACTTTTTAGTAAAGCATCACAACTAAGAAACGAATTTTGTATTCAGATAACAGGCGTTGTAAGAAAGCGTGAACAAATAAATAAAAAAATACAGACTGGTAATATTGAAATTCTTGCAGAAGAATTAATCATTATTAATCGTTCAGATGTATTACCGATAGATAATAATAAACAAAATTCTGAAGAAATCAGATTAAAATATCGTTATCTTGATTTAAGACAACCAAGAATGATAATGCAATTAATGCAACGAGCAAAAATTACTAGTTTTGTTCGTCGTTTTATGGACATGGAGGGTTTTATTGATATTGAAACACCTATTTTAACAAAAACTACATCAGAAGGTGCGCGTGATTATATTGTTCCAAGTCGTGTTCATAAAGGAGAATTTTATGCTCTCCCACAATCACCTCAACTTTTTAAACAATTATTAATGATATCTGGTTTTGATCGTTATTATCAAATAGTAAAATGTTTTCGTGATGAAGATTTGCGTGCTGATCGTCAACCTGAATTTACACAAGTAGATATAGAAGCTTCTTTTATGAATGCTAATCAAATTCGTGAAGTAATGGAACGATTAATTTGTTATTTATGGCAAGAGAATAATGGTATTAAATTAAGTACTTTTCCGGTAATGACTTTTATTGAAGCTATGCAACGTTATGGTTCAGATAAACCAGATTTACGTAATCCTTTAGAATTAATTGATATTAATGATTTAGTTAAGTTAGTTAAATTTAAAGTATTTTCTGAGGCTATAGATAATCCAAAAGGACGTATAGTTGCACTTACTATTCCAGGTGGATCAATATTAACACATAAGATATTGGATAGTTATATTAAATTTGTTTCTATTTATAATCTAAAGGGTTTAACTTGGATTAAAATTAATTCAATAACTGGAAATAAAACTGATACTGAAGGCCCAATAAACACATTGTTACCACAAGAAGTTATTTCTAATATATTAGTACGAACTCAAGCAAAAGCAGGTGATATTTTGCTATTTGGAGCTGGAAAACAAAATATTGTCAATAATGCTATGGGGGAATTAAGATTAAAAATAGGACGTGATTTAGAAATTACACGAAATGATATTTGGAAACCATTATGGGTTATTGATTTTCCAATGTTTGAAGAAGATGAAAATGGAAAACTTAATGCAATGCATCATCTTTTTACTGCACCAAAAGATTTCACTCCTAAGCAATTACAAGATAATCCATTAGACGCTATTGCTAATGCTTATGATATGGTTATTAATGGTTATGAAGTTGGAAGTGGCTCAGTTCGTATTCATTATAATAAAATGCAAGAAGTTGTTCTTGAAATTTTAAAAATTAACAAATTAGATCAGCAAGATAAATTTGGT
Source organism: Arsenophonus sp. (assembly GCA_052401645.1). Lineage (GTDB taxonomy): Bacteria > Pseudomonadota > Gammaproteobacteria > Enterobacterales > Enterobacteriaceae > Arsenophonus. The sequence goes on along the minus strand of CP198939.1, from coordinate 1,479,469 downwards.
TTTTTTTTAGAGGCATTAAAATATGGAACACCACCACATGCAGGTTTAGCATTTGGTTTGGATAGACTTGTTATGTTATTAACTGGAACAGAAAATATTCGTGATGTTATTGCGTTTCCAAAAACAACTAAGGCAGCTTGTTTAATGACTGGCGCTCCAAGTATGGCTAATCCTGTAGAATTAGGAAATTTAGGAATAACTATTGTTGATGGAAATTAATAAATATTATATAAATATAAATAGATAAAATTACTATTAATTGTAGCTTATAAATAATTAAGTCATTTAATATTTATTAAAATCATAACATTAATAATAATCCTATAATAAGTTAATAATCCAAATATTAGAAATAACTAAAAATAAAGAAAAATATTATTAAATAAATTAAAGAAAAAAATATATATCGATGTGCCATAAAATAAAATTTAGATAAAAATTAGTTTTAAAAATTGTATATGTTTTAATATTTTAAAATTTAGTCATCTTTATATCTCATGATGTATAAAATAATAATAAATAATTAATTTTTTTAAGATTATTAAATAAATTATATAATTTATTGATAAAATATTTGATTTTAAGTTTAGTATTTTATTTAAGATTTAAATAATAATATAATTAATTAAATTATATAGTATAGATAAGCTCCTATATTAACTAATAAATATTTTAAAATTATATTATTGATGTATTTTAAAAGTTATTTTTAATGATAAGTTATAATAAATAAGTTAATAAAAATATTATAAAATAATATATAAATATTAAATTTAATTATTTTTTAAAATTATTTATTAATTAATATAGTTTTTAGTGATGATAATTTTGATGTAAAAATTTATAATTGTCATATATATTGTAAGCAATAAAGCTGTTATTTAATAACATGAAGTATATATATTAAATAAGTAAATTATAAAATAGTATATGTAATTATAAAAATGATAACACGAAAAAACTATTTATGAATCTAATAAATATATAGCTAGATTTATGATCTTTTTGTTTATGGTTTATGTTTTAAATGATAATTATAAGTATTATGTTTTAACATAATATACTTATCATACTTTATTAAAAATATGATAATTTAAATTATAGATGTTTTATTTTCTTTATTTTCGATTTTTATTAAAATTATGTGTTTTATATATATTAACATTAAAAGAAATTACTTTGATCAAAGTGGAAAATAAGTTAATTTATAATATATAATACTATAATGATAGTATAAATCAATATTTATTATATATTAGAAATTTTCTCTAACTTTAAAATAATGTTTTAGATATATCTTATTTTAAATTTAATAAGTTAAAGTATAAATGATTTCTTTAAAAAAGAAAATCTTTAGAATATATAAAGATTTTGTATATTTAATTTAAAACATTAATACATTAATAATGTATTAATGATAATATTTATCATAATAAAATTATAAATAAGATATAGATTGAATATATATTTTAATCAATCTCTATATTAAAAGTCTAATATATTGAATATGAATACTTTTATTAATATTTTTTGATCTATTTAATATTAATCAATGATATAGTAATTATTATTTAAATTAAATTTTCTTTTTACTATTAACTATAGTTTTTTTATCGAATAAAATATATAGTTTAACATATTTTATATAGAATATTGCATAAGTATTCAGCTATATTATCTATTATTAGATTTAAAACTTATTTATGAAAATATTACTAAAATGATTATATAATAATATAATTAGTTGTATTATTTAGTAAATATTGATGTTAGAATGATGATTCTAAACTTAAATTAAGTTAAACAAAAGAATCTTTATTTTTTTTATTTACCTATTAATAACCAATTAACTATTTTAAAATATACAATTAAACAAATTGAAATAATAATTTATTACTGGTAATATTGTATCTAAAGTAAGTTTAAATATATTTATATATATTTAAGAGAAATATAAATATAATTTCATTATAATTTAATATCGATTATACTTCATATATTATATTAAATATCATTTAAATTAAAATTTCTTTAAATTAAGATTTAAAGTTGTTTTAATTAAAAAATTAAATATATTAATTGATGTATATGAATTTAATAATTTTTATTTATAAATAATAAATATTGCAATAAAAATATAAAACGAAAATTTATGTGGATTAATATTTTGTATCATATTTTTTTAAAAATATCTATTATTTTATTTAAGTAAAATTATATAATTTATGAAGATAAAATAATTAAATTAGTAATTTTATAGATTAGCTAAAATTGATTAGATAAATCTTTTTTTGATTTAGTTTTTATTTGGTTTAAAGATATAATGGTTTAATATGTAGTTAATAATACATATAAAAATGTGTTAATTTATAAATTAATTAAATTCAATAAATTGATCCTAAATTAATATTATCAATTTTATTTATGAATATTAGTTTATTCATTTATTATAATAAAATAAAAATTATTATAATTTTATAAAAATTATATACTTTTATCAAAATAAGTATAAATAACTAATAGTTTAAATAAAAACATTTAAAAGTAAGGAAAGGAATTAATGTTAAGTTATTTAAATATCAGTATACGATAAATGTTTTATCATTTAATATATATTTATAATATATACTTTTAGTTTAATAAAATTAGCCAGTATTTTTAGTTTAATTAATCATAAATTAGGATTAGCTTATTAAGTTTCTTATTTAGAAGATTTTTATTTATAATATCTTATATTTTATAATATTGTTTATTTTAAAATACTACTAAATATAAATTTATAATTTTGTTTATATCATAAAATACATCAATTAGAAATAATTAATTAGTTTATTTATAAAAATAATAATGTTTAGATAATGTAATTATAATATTTTGTATATGAGATTTTTATGTAAATATTATTATATTTCAAAAAACAAATATTTTTTAATACTAATTAATAACATGTATTTATTATTTTAATAATATCTAAATTATTAGTAGCTATTATTTTATGAATTTATCGATAATTAAGTTTTTTTATATTATATAAGTGTTATAATTGATAAAAATGAGTTCATAGAATATGTTTTATCTCCTTTATTTTTGAAATATATTTAAGTTTATATCTTTATTAAATTTTCCTATTAGAAATTAATTATTATATTTCTATTTTTATTCATAATGAAAATTATTATAATTTCATTTATATATTTTAATAAAAAATATATTTTATTAAGAATTTGTTAATATGATTATTTTAATTATTTAAAATAGTTTATATTTAAATCAAAATATGATATTTAATTTTTAAAAAATAAATATCATATTTATTTTAAAATTATAATTATATTTATTTTCATTAATTATTAATAATCTTTTTGCTATTTTAGTTTATGATCAAATTCTAATTTTATATTATGTATTTTAAAATTGTTAATTTTAATAATAAATTAAAATACTAACTTTTATTAGTAATAATTATATTAAGAATATTAATTAATATTAATTAACTCTATGAGTTTTACTAATATTAGTATTATCTCTAATATTAAATTAGATTATATCAATTTTACCAATTAAATTTATTTATATTAGTTAAATAAAATAGTTATTATTGATATCTATCTATTAGATAGATAATAAATTTAATATAAGATAGAAAAATCTTTTCTCGAAATAATTAATCAGATAAAAAATAGTTTAGTAATAAGATATTATCTTAGTTTAAAGTATTAGAAATAAAAAGCATTATTTATTGAATCAATTAAAATCTTTTATTAAATAAAAAATTTTAATTAAATATTTTATTTAATTTTATTCTAACTATAAGTTAGAAATATTTTTACTAAAAAATAAAATTTTAATATCTATTTAATGATTAGTTATTTTTATTTGAAATTATATTCAATAAAGATAAAATCTTTTAATTGTTTTATTTATAATTTATTTCAACTTAAATCCTTTATAATATATTTTATATAATTGATAAATTATTTTAAAAATATTAATAATTTATAAGATAAATAATTCGTTATAACAGCAACTAAATAAAAAATAAATTTTATTTTTTATTAATAAAATTCTTAAAATTATTTAATTTCATAAAAAATTTTTGTTTATTTTATAAATAATTAAGCTAGTTATTGATACATTTTATAAAATGAAAGTATAAATAAATATTATTTCTTTATTTTTATCAGTATTTTGTAGTAATTATTATTAGTAATTATTTTAACTAAAAATATTTTATCATTATTTTTTTTTAAAAAATTATTTAAAATTAAAAATAAAAAATTTAATGATATATTAAAATTAATTATTATTAATATTTAATATAGTTATAAAATTTCTGATCAATAAGATTATATTGATTAACTGAAATATAATTAATAAAATATTTAAAACAAAATAATATTGCATAAAATTGGTAAAGATATATTTTATTTTTTTAATTTCAATTAAAGTTGTTTTTTAATACATATTAACATTCATTGTTAATATTAAACATTAATATTTATTTAAATAAGATAAAATTTACCATAAATTTTTACTTTTAATAAAAAATACTAAAACTAAATTAGTTTATTGCATAATCTCTAATTATTATATTAAATAATTATAGATTAATATTAGTTATAGATATAATAAATGATCTTATAAATGTCATCGTTTAAAGGATTTGAAATTTTGGTATATAGATGTTTAATAATTAATTATCTATTTTTTATCTTATTTTCAATAAGAATTAATTTATTATAATTAATTGATAAATTAATTGTTTTTAAAAAAATAAATTTAATACAAAATAAAAATACTTACAAATATAACAATAAATTTAGTCCTAACTATCTAGTGAGTATCATAATAAACAAATAAACTAAATCTAAATAGTTATGATAAGAACTATGTAAATAATAGTAATAATTATTATCATTTGTTCTTTTGTTTTAGCAAACCACCTCTTTGTAGTAAAATGGATTGATTATTAATTTTATAACAATTAAATCACAGATGAATTTCATTGTAATGCTTATAGTAATTATAGTAAATAATATTAAACTTAATTTAAACAACTTTATTTTAGACCATCAATAAAAGTTAAATCTTGATTAATTGGTTATTGATATTAAATTATTCTATTGCTAAATAATAATTTAGCAAATGATTATGACGTTTATTGCAATTAAAATATATATTTATCTGTTGTTTATAATAAATCACTAAATAAATAATATATAAAATCAATACGAATATCATTAATTAAACTCATAGTTACTAATCAGTAGTGATATATAGTGCTATGTATGATATTATACTTAATAATGTATCAGTCGATAATTCTTGATACTTTTTCTTTAATAATATTAATAAAATTAAAAGAATAAGTGTAATAGTAATCAATGTATAAGATATATTAATATTAAATAATAAATTAAATGTAATATTAAGCAATAAAGTATGAAAAGAGTATCATAAAATATGGTATTTATTGATAAATAATAAAAGTACCAATTAGTCAAAAGTATTGTGATAATACATAATAATATATAAAATAATAAACTATGTAGTAATATTTAAATGATGATGACAATATCTAACTATAGGTTTATAATTAATATAATTTATTTAAATCATACTTATAATTATTAGTATAGTTACTATAGACACATATCTTTTCTGTTTTGCCATGATCAAATATAGCAATAAATTTCGAATTTAAAACTACATCATAAATGTGGATTTGTTCAAAACAAAATATTTGTTTATTAATACAGAATACTATATCGGGTTTTGCCATCACTAACTAAATGTTATATGAAATTATAAAAATAGAGCAATTTAATTTTGTATGAATATTATCAAAATAAGATTATATAAAAAAGACATGACAGCTAGTATATTTAAGACTTATGTTGTGGTTTATTTAAAATAAGTAATTGAGATTGATTAAGTATTGAGTAAGCAAGTAGAACTCACTAAGTTTCAGTAACCGATAATTTTGCATTTATTTATATGATGATTTGCACCTATACTTATTAAATAATAAATAATATTAGTTATTTTTATATTTTGTTTAATGTCATAAAGAATTTAACTATTAAATATATTGCACTATCTAATAGAAATTTTTTAATATATTATAGATATATAATTTATTTTTATGTATTATTTCCATTTTATCAATAATAATTATGCTGAGAATTATTTTATCTAGTGTTAATTTATAAGCACTATTTGGCAATAATATGGTTAATATTTTTCTAATATCTATATCAAACTATACATTTTCTATAATTTTATTTTAATCAAAACTAATAATATTTTTTTAAATTTAATAGTATTTTCATAATAAATAATTCTTTCAGTATTATTAAAATATTTTTATATATTATTATAAATGTTAATTTATAGAAATTACCTTATATTATTTAAAACAAAAAATGTTCAAAAATCTAAAAATATTATAAGTGTATTTTATTTAGTTTTTTTAATTATTATAGATGCTAATGTTATAATTTTAATCCATAAATTTAATTTTATTGCTTAAGTCATTACTAATAGTTTTATTTTTTATAATTATTAATACATGATTTGATATTCTACCAGATTATTAATCTTTAAACCATTTTATCTAGAAAAAAACTTTTGATCTTTTTATTTAGATTAGATAAGATATTGATAACCTTTTTAAAGAAATCATTAGTATAGTTATCTTTTTATAAGTAAATTTCTTTAACTAAATCTTTATATATAAAAGCGATATTATAAATAATACTTACTATATTAAATCACTAAACAACAAAAAGATTCATATAAATCATTACGATCTTTTTTCATAAATCATAATTTACATGGTAAATATAATATATATTATTTTATTATCATTTGATATTACTCGTATCATATATAATATTATACATAATCAGTTAATTAATTTATATTATAAGTATAAAAATAATTGGATATAAATCTTCGTAAATTTAATGAAAAATTAACACAAATTGATAAAAATATTGATGAAATGTTTAAGTGGGTTATAAATAATCAATATTTTATTTTTCATAATACTTATGATTATTTTGAGAAATACTATCATTTAACTTCATTAGGTTATTTTATTATTAATCCTATCATTTAGAATTCAGGTGTTAAAAAATACATCAAATAAAAACAATATTATCTAAGATATAAATCAGTTTGTATTTTGTTGAACAACAATTTAAAACAGCTATTACAAGATATATAAACGTACAAATTGGTATATTATAGATCCATTAAAATCGGTATTAAATTAAGTAAAAAAAAGTTATTTAAATTTTTTAACAGCATTATCTAATTAATTTAAGAACTTTTTAGATAAAAGTTAGAAGGAATTTAATACGTGCAACAGATATCGGAAAGTATCGTTCAGGTATACGATAATCTACCTAAACCATATAAAATTATGTTAGGCACATTAACTTTAGTAACACTAGCTGTCGTAATTTGGCATCCTATAGTTATTCAATTGTATAATAGTAATGATAATAATTTAGAAGAGTCATTAATAAATAAAGGTATTAATATTCTTGAGAAAAGAGATAATAGAAAAAATAGTATCACTTATCTATATAATTCAAATATTGATGATTCCGTTATAGGTAGTAACGGTAGTGAAAGATTGCCAGATGAAGTAGTAACCGTTGAAAAAGAAGCTGATATATCTGAAGAACACGTTGTTTCAACTGGTGATAATTTAACTAGCATTTTAACTCAATATGGTTTAAGTACTGGAGATATCATTCGACTTGCTAATCAATATAGAGATTTACGGAATTTACAAATAGGACAGATATTAAACTGGGAATTAAATAAAGATGGAGAACTACAGACATTGACATGGATTATTTCACAGCGCGAAACGTATATTTATACTCGACAAGGTACTTCTAATATCTTTAATGAGGAGAAACAAATTCGTCAAGGTGTTTGGGTTGATAAGATTATACAAGGTAAAATAAATGATAATTTTATCTCTAGCGCAGTTAATGCCGGATTAACATTTAAGGAGGCACGTGAAGTTCATAAATCATTGCAATGGCAGATTGATTTTCGTAAACTAAAATCTGGCGATAAATTTTCACTTTTATTAAGTCGCGAAATGCTTGATGGTCATAGTGAACAAAGTAGATTATTGAGTGTACATTTATTAACTAATAATAAGAATTACTATGTCTTTCGAGCTAAAAATGGTCACTATTATGATAGTGAAGCTAACAGATTAGATCGAGGTTTTTTACGTTATCCAACAATTAAAAACTTTATTGTATCTTCTCATTTTAATTTACGTCGTATAAATCCAGTAACAAGACGTTTGACTACTCATCAAGGTGTAGATTTTTCTATGCCTATTGGAACAACGATACTATCGGTTGGTGATGGTGAAGTTATTGTGGCAAAATATAGTGTAGTTGCTGGTAATTTTATTACTATTCGTCATGGTAATCATTATACTACACGCTATATGCATTTACGTAAATTATTAGTTAAACCTGGTCAGAAGGTAAAAAAAGGCGAGTGCATTGGATTATCAGGTAATACCGGACGTACTACTGGTCCACATCTTCATTATGAATTATGGTTTAATCATCGTGCTGTTAATCCATTAACTGCTAATTTATCATACTCAGAGAAATTAACTGGTAAAGAACATAAAATATTTTTAACATCAGTTAAAGAAAACAAACTAAAGATGGGAATAAATTAATATTATTTTTTTGTGTATAATTTACTTATAAAAAAGTATTTTATTTATATTTATTAGTTTATTTATTTATTTAAATAATTATTTATATATTTTAAGTTTATTTTAAACTTTATATTTTATATAAGTTTTTTCATAAATAAATATGATATAAAATATTAAATATATTAATAAATATGATATTATATAATATTTATTAATATTAAAATATTAATCTGATACAAGTAATGTGTAATATTTATTTAATATGTTTTAGTTGATTCATTTTTATAAAAATAAAACTTTTTTTTAAATTTTAAAAAAAAATTTTAAGTAATAACGAATAAAAAATTAATTTATCTTATTTCTTGTTTTTTTAATTAAAACAATTTATCTATTTTATAAATATAAAATTATAACATAATATTATTCTATAATATATTAATATTATTATTTAATTATAAATAATTTAGATTATTATATAGAGCATAACATATAATAATTTTTATTATATTCTTTATATATTTAAATTAATGATATTAAGCGATTATCACTAATGTAATATGATATTATTAATATATTATTTACTATGTTTTTTATTTCGATGAATATTATAAGTAAAATATATAAAAAAAGAAATATTATAATATTAATTTAAATTTGTTATTATATTTTTGATAAATTATATATTTTATTGATTTTAATTAATAATATATATTGTTTAATAAGATATTTATCTTATCTTATCTTTCTTTTAAAAAAGAAATGAATAATTAAAATATTTTACTTATATATTATTTGATAAAATATATTTAAATATTAAATTTGTTAAAATATATAAATAGAATAGTCATATTTTTATATGAAATTATACAAAAATATTGTATTATAAAAAAAGTAAATTTTTGCTATTTAGCAAAAATTTTGCTATATTTTTATATTTTTGAGAATAGTTATTTCTTATTAAAATAATAAATAATATTTTAATTTAAAATTATAAAATATTTTTATATACAATATAATAATAACTTCTTAAGTTATATTTATATCTGTTTAGATATAAATATATTTAATTTAATAAAAATAATGAAGTAAAATATTTTATTAAAAAATTTATTTTTTTTAATTAAATTAATTATAATTCGTTATCATTATTTATTTTTTTAATCTCGAAATTTTTTAAGAGAATTTTTCTTTTAAATTATATTTAATAGAAATATTTTCTATATAATTTTATATTGTTAATAATGATATATTCTCACTTTAATAGATTCTTAAAATGATTATATTTCTTACTATTAAGAATTAAAATTTTTTACTAATTGAATATTTAATTTTAAATTTTTTAAAATTATAGAGTTATATTTATTATTTTCAATAGAATTAATATTAATAAAAATTATTTTTAATATATTTTAATTATATTAGGTTAATTGATAATTATTTTTTTAATTTATTCTCATTATTAAATGAGCAATATCTTATTATTTTTTAATAATAAGATATTATATTATATTTTACTTATATTTAGTAATTTATACTAGACAATAATTATCTAAATATAATATTATTATATTATGAAATAATATTTATATTAATGTTTAACGTTGAATATTTTAAATTTGTTTAAATTTATTTTATATTTATAAAATAAATAATTTCATTTTAGTTTTAAAATTAAAATTAAGTTATTATTTTTTATTAAAAAATAATAACTTAATTTTATTTAATTTATTTTAATAGTAATTAAAACTTGATAAACAAAATAAATAATAAATAAATCATTAAATATTTAAAATAATAGTATTTGTAAAAAAATTATTATGATTACATACTGATGTATTAGATATATTTATATTTTTATATAATATTACTCAACCTTTAATATTCGACAAGTATTTGTACTACCTATCTGACCCATTTGATCACCTTGTGTAACTAAAACTAAATCACCAAGTTCAATATAATTTTTTTCAAGTAGACGGTGAATAGCATTTTTAACCGCATTAATTGCGTTAATCTCCTTATTGCAATAAATAGGTGTTACACCACTATAAAGTGCACATTGATTTAGTGTTTTTTCATGACAAGATATAGAAAATATTGGTAACCATGAGCTAATCCGAGACATCATACAAGCTGTACGACCAGATTCTGTCATGGTAATAATTGCTTTTAATCCTTTTAAATGATTAGTTGCATACATAGCTGACATAGCAATAGCTTCTTCGATGCTATCAAATAGATAATCGAGGCGATATTTTCCAATGTTAATACAAGCCATTTTCTCTGCTCCAAGACAAACTTGCGCCATAGTTTCTACAGTTTCAACAGGATATTTTCCTGTAGCTGTCTCGGCAGATAACATAACAGCATCAGTACCATCAATCACTGCGTTAGCAACATCCATTACTTCAGCTCTAGTTGGCATTGGATTGTTAATCATCGATTCCATCATTTGTGTAGCAGTAATTGTAACTTTATTTAGTTGACGTGCCCTACGTATTAGTTTCTTTTGTATACCAACTAATTCCGGATCTCCAATTTCAACGCCAAGATCACCGCGAGCAACCATTACTACATCTGATGCTAAAATAATTTCATCAATAATTTTATCATTAGCAACTGCTTCAGCTCGTTCTATTTTAGCAATAATTTTACAATCACAACCAGCATCGTGAGCTAGTTGGCGTGTATAATTTATATCTTTAGCTGAACGTGGAAAAGAAACTGCTAAATAATCGACGCCAATTTTAGCTGCAGTTAAGATATCTAAGTTATCTTTTTCAGTTAATGAATCAGCAGATAGGCCACCACCAAGTTTATTAATTCCTTTATTATTGGATAACTCACCACCAATAATAACTTCAGTTATAATTTGATTGTTCTTTACAGTTAGTACCTTTAGCTTAATGCGTCCGTCATCAAGTAACAGAATATCATCTAACACCACATCATTAATTAAACCTTGATAATTAATACCTACTTTTTCTTTATTGCCCTCATGATTATTAGTATCCAAGATAAATTTATCACCAATATAAAGAAAAATCTTTCCTTCTTTAAATGTTGAAATACGAATTTTAGGTCCTTGTAGATCACCAAGAATAGCGACATGTTGTGTTAATGATTGTGCGAGTTCTCGAACTTTTCTTGCACGTTGTAAATGATTTTCCGTTGAACCATGAGAAAAGTTTAATCGAACAACATTTGCTCCAGCTTTAATAATTTTTTCTAAATTATTATCACGATCAGTTACTGGACCGAGAGTAGTAATAATTTTCGTTCTTCTAATTCGTTTTAACATTTATAACTCCGTAATTTATTAAAATTAATGTTATATAATAGATACTTATTATATAAAAATAAGATTAAATTTCTTTATTAAAAGGGTATTCTATGTTGTACGATTTATTTATTAAATAGAAAATATTTTTTAAACAAAAAAAATACTTTCTCTAATATTAATTTGTTTTGTTAAAATATGAATAATAATGCATCTTAACAAGATGTTTATAATACAATATATTTTTGTATGGTTTAAATTAATTATTAATTTTTATCAAATTGAAAATAAAATTGATTACTATAATACATATATTAATATAAATTATATTAATGATGATATTCATTTTTATATAAATATTTTTTATTCATTATGTATGAATTTTTGATAAAAAATAATATTATTTAAACTAAAGAAAAACTATAAATAGTTATAATAATGAATATAAACATCTTAATATTTAGTAAGTTTAGCCTTTTTAATTAAGTTTTTATTAATCGAGTTTGATGAATAAAACAATAATACCAATATATTGATTATTAATGAAATACATAATATCTTATCATAAGATTATAAAAATAGAGACTTTATATTGAAATCAAAAAATAAATTACATGTGATTATCACCTATAGTCTTTATTCCTAATAGTATTAAAAGCGAATAAAAATGATTTTTTATATAAGTTTAATATGTTATAAAATAATTAAACTTTTTTAATATTTGAATTCTTTTTTTCACAAAAGATTATTTATTGAGTTTAACATTATCTAATTAATTCAATTTATATTTATATATATTGATAATAAATAATTTATTAATTAATCAATTAATGTAAAATTTTCTATTAAAAAAGGTTGATAATAACTGTATTTAAAATTATTAAAATAATTAAATATTATTTTATATTAAAATGATTTATAGTAAAACTACTCGTATTGTCTAATTTAGCTAAAATTGTAACTTTATCTATGTGAATAACTTTTCATTTATTTTTAATATTAATTCAATAATTTTTAAATTCAACTATATATTTAAATATATTATCTATTTCAATTATTTTCATATTGAAATGTTACCTATTTTACCGATTATATTGCAAGATTAAATCTTGTTATTTAAGTTAAAATATACTTAATATCTCTTTTCTTTCATTATTGAAATGAAATTATTAAATTATTTTTTATTAAAATAAAAAAGTTTTTATTTATTTTTTGTTTAAATTTTATAATTATAAAATAATTTAAATAAGTATATATAATTATATCAAAAAAAACATTTATTTTTTAAAATAAACTAATTCTATTCCATATAGAACATATATATATTTAAGGAATATGCATCATATTATGCCAATTAAGAAAGTTATTCAAGCATGTAATTTAATTATTTTTGGTGCAAAAGGAGACTTAGCTACCAGAAAGTTATTACCATCTCTTTATCAGTTAGAAAAATCTGGATATATTCATCCAGATACTCGTATCATAGGAATTGGTAGATCAAAATTAGACACAGTCACTTATATAAAAGAAGTTAAAAAAACATTAGAGGTTTTTTTAAATGAAAAAATTGAATTTTATTTATGGGAAAAATTAAGTAATCGCCTTGATTTTCTAAATTTAGAAGTTCATGATTTTAAAAAATTTAATTTATTAGCAAAATATATTAATAATTACAATAATAAACAATCTATATATTACTTTGCTATGCCTCCTACAACTTTTGGTGATATTTGTTATGGTTTAGCTCATGCCGGACTTAATAAAAAGTTAAATCGGATTGTTATGGAAAAACCATTAGGTAGCGATCTTATTTCTTCACAAAAAATAAATAATGAAGTTGCTAAATATTTTAAAGAGAGCCAAATATATCGTATTGATCATTATTTAGGTAAAGAAACTGTACTTAATTTATTAGCATTACGTTTTGCTAATTTCTTATTTATTAATAATTGGGATTATAGAGCGATTGATCATGTACAAATTACTGTTGCCGAAGAAGTTGGCATCGAAGAACGCTGGGGTTATTTCGATAAAGCTGGTCAAATGCGTGATATGGTACAGAATCATTTATTACAGATTTTAACTATGATTGCTATGTCACCTCCTTCAGATTTAACTGCAGATAGTATACGTGATGAAAAAATTAAAGTATTGTGTTCATTGCGTCGTATTGATTCTAGTAATATATGTGAAAAAACTGTACGCGGTCAATATACATCAGGTTTCATTCAAGGCAAGAAAGTAGTTGGTTATCTTTCAGAAAAAAAAGCAAATAAATTAAGTAAAACAGAAACTTTTGTAGCAATTCGAGTTGACATTGATAATTGGCGTTGGGCTGGAGTACCATTTTACTTAAGAACAGGTAAACGGTTATTTTCAAAATATTCTGAAATAGTAGTTTATTTTAAAAAACCGGCATTAAACATTTTTTTTGATTCTTATAAAGATCTGCAACAAAATAAATTAACAATTCGATTACAACCTGATGAAGGAATAGATATTGAAATTTTAAACAAAGTGCCTGGTCTTGAGCATAAACATCATTTACAGATGACAAAATTGGATTTAAGTTTTTCTAAAACATTTAATCAAATTCATTTAGCTGATGCATATGAGCGTTTATTACTAGAAGTTATGCGTGGTATTCAGGCATTATTTGTCAGACGAGATGAAATTGAAGAAGCTTGGAAGTGGGTTGATTCTATCATAGACGCTTGGTCAAAGAATGATGAATTACCGAAACCATATCAAGCAGGTACATGGGGGCCAGATGCTTCTGATGTGATGATTAACAAAGATGGACGATCATGGAATGAGTTTAAATAATTTTCATATATTATATGTAAGTAATATGTTAAGATTTATTAATCTTATTTAAGCATTTTATATTCAATTAGAATATATTATAATTATTTGAATAATTATCATATTTATGATATAAAACTATTTTAGTATTAATTATATCAATGTTAGCAATCATAGAATATCACATGGATTGGACGTGTGATAAATGAATAAACAGTCATGTTTAGCGTTAAAAAACGTTAAAAATCAACGTATAATAACCATCATCTTTTTTATCAAAATATCCATTATTTATAACTAACATCATTGGTATGATGTTTTGTATGATTTCCTGTTGCTAATAGATTTTATTTATAATTCTATTTTTAATTTAAATAATAACTTAGTTATTAATAATTTAGGTATTTATCTATTGCTATGATAATTAGCAATAATAGAAAAATATAATGATTTATTGGATATTTTTAACATTAGCAATTATTACAGAAGTCATTGGTACTTTATCAATGAAGCATTCCAGTGTTAGCGGAGACATAACTGGTTTATTTGTAATGTATTTTATGATCGTTTCATCTTATATATTATTATCAATTGCAATAAAAAAAGTTTCTCTTGGAGTAGCTTATGCTCTATGGGAGGGTGTTGGGATAATTTTTATAACAGTATTTAGTGTCCTATTGTTTAATGAATCATTATCGACGATGAAAATTATTGGAATAGTTATACTAATTATTGGTATAGTACTTATAAAATCAGGTACTAAAAAATTAGTACATTATATTTAATAGAATAAGTAAAATTACGATAAAATATTATAAAAATGACTGAAATTATTAAGGAGGAATAATATGTTAGCAGAATATCAATGGTGGCATACTACATTTCTATTTTTAGCTGTTATTTTAGAAATAGTAGCTAATATTTTTTTAAAGTTATCAGATGGATTTAAAAGATTATGGATAGGTATGCTATCTTTAATTGCTGTTTTAGGTGCTTTTAGTGCATTAACTATAGCTGTAAATGGTATTGAACTTTCTACTGCTTATGCACTTTGGGGGGCTCTTGGTGTAATAGCAACTGTTACAGCCGGTTGGTTTTTATTTAATCAAAGATTAAATTATAAAGGTTGGGGTGGAATTATTTTATTGATTACAGGTATTTTTGTTATAAAATTAGCATAATTAAATTTTATATTTCAGAAAATAAATATAGTAATCTCACATTTAGTGAATGAAATAAAGAGTTTATTTTATTATTATTTATGTATTTTTTAATAAAATCTATTAGATATTAGATTATTTATTTTTAATTAATATTATATAAAAATATTATTAAAGTTTATTTAATATAATATTATCTATTTATATTTTAATTATTTTAGTAATTAATTTTATAATTTTTTATTAGTAGGAGTTATTGTTATTAAATTAATATTAAAAATTAATCAGAGTATTTTACTTTTATAGTTAATTACTAATTAATTAATTTTCTATTTAAACAAAAATAATAAACAATATTTTTTAAAAATATTAAAAAATAAATTAATTAAAATTTTCAATTTATAATTAAACTTTTATTGTAAATTAATTTTTTTAAATGAATTTTATTTTTAAAAAAAATTAATATATATTCTATTATATTTTTATCTTATTATAAAAAATTTATAATTTTTATAGATATAAAAATTTAATTATATATATTTTATACATGTAAATATATTTTTTATAGTATAATATATACAAATAAAATAATAGTAATAAAAATAAGATAATTATATGATTTTCTTATAGAAAACCATTTATAAATAAATTATAGTAATATTATATATTAATTAATATTTACTTAAGTAAAAATATAATAACAATATTTTTTAAAATTATATTTTAATATGGAAATTTATAATTATTAATAAGAAATTAAAACAATTTAACTTAAACATAGAGAAATAAAGATGATGTTAAAATAATTAAAGATGTAAAATATAATCAATATTATAATTTTATAGTTATAAGATAAAAAAACTTTAATTATAAAAAATTAATTACTTATAAATATATATTTATAAAAAATATATAATATAGTTTAATCTATTTTATTTTAAATATTATGAAAATAATTAACTAATACTTAATTTCATATTATTATTTAATTCTAGTTATAATGATTTATTTATATATTTAATGAAAAATATCAAAATGATAAAATAGTATATTACTAATAATATTATTATATTTACTGATGTTTATTTTTGTAAGCAAGTTATAAAAATATAATACTGTTTTATTTATAAATATTTTATTTCAATAGTTTAAGCTAAAATAAGTAAATATGGTAAAATTAACATTCATTATAATAATAATTAATTAATAATAAATTTTACAATAGTAAGTGTAAAATTATGAAAATTAAATTAATAATTTAAATTAAAATTATAAATTATACTTATCTTAAATTTAAAAAAATGATAAATTAAATAAAATTTAAAATTTTTAATTTTTTAATATATTAATATTTTAATACTGAATATTTATATGTATCTTTAAAACTTTCTAAAGATACTATCTTTATTAATAAGTATCTTTAGAATATTAAAAAAAATAAGAATAATATAAATTATCTTTAAATATATCTTTAATAAACTTTAAAAATTAATAATGAATATTATATATAATATATTTTAAATCTATAGGTTTAATAGATATATAAAATTTTCAAAAAAAATATTACATTAATCTTTAATATAAATGATAATAATGTGATGATATAAATATTAATTAAAAGTCTAAAATAAAATTTTTATTTTTTTTGAAATAAATTTTTAAAATTCATAAATAGATTAATATTGATATCATGTATTTACTAAATTAAATAAAAATTAATAAAATAGATCATATAAAAATTAAACAGTAGTTATGGATGATATTTTCATTAAGTCTTAAGTTTTGTATAAAATACTATTTAATCATCTAATTAAAAAAAAGATTAGATCGTATTTTATATTTAATACAAAGTGATCTTTAATTTTAAATATTTATATTTGTATTTTTAATACACAATAATATTAATAACAAATTTTAGTATTACTTATAAAGTAAGTAAAGATTATATTAGTTATTATATGATTTATTGATTTTATGTATTACACCTATATAAAAATATTTTTGTTAAATGATAAATATTATGTTTTCATAAAATGAAATAAGAAATAATTCATATAGCCATTTATTATTCAATTTATAATAATATATTAGTTAATTTTAGTAACTTAATTATATATAAATATAGTAACTATTTTGAAATAGAAGAAAATTATTATGGATAAAGTAAAAAAAATATAATAAATTGATATTTATTGATAAAATAAGATGATATAATTTATTTTTTTTACTTATATATATTTTACGATTAATGATTAAGTAATTGAATTAAATTCATATTATTAATAGAATAGATAAAATATAAATATATAAAATTTTAAGTTATTTAAAAATGCTAATTATTAAAGAAATAAAATATTAATTTTTTACTATAAATTAATATTAAAAATAAAATAATAAATATTATTTTAATATTATAATAATAATTAAGATAATCTTTACAGATTATATTGATATTCAACTATTTTATTATATTAGTGTACGTATATAGACTCATGATTATGTTTATTAATTTAATTCCTTATACTAATAAAGATTTATATTAAAATCATCGATATATTATTATAGATTCTTATAATATTTATAATACAATAATAATGATATATTAAATTTTATAATTACTATTAAAATTTAACCAAATTACTATTTATTTTTTAATATTTTGTTCAAAAATATAATACCAGTATATTTTCATAAATATGTAAATATTTATCTTTCTATAATGAAAATTTAATGTATTATTAATAATAAGTATTAATTTTCAAAGCTGTTTGATATATTAGAACAAATCTTTATTCTTATTATATTATTGAGAAATTAACTTTTATATTTATAAATAAGTTATTTTATATAAACTTATTAGTAAAATTATGAACTATACGATAATTAGTGCATTTTATTACGTTCAATTATATTTATATTCTCTTTAATTTAAAAAAAGATTTTTCGTTAATAATTAATATCAATTATTTTGTGTTTATTATTATTTATGATAAACATAAATTAGTATCGTAATTTTTTTATAAAATTTTGTAATATTTTATCTTTTTATTTATTAAAATATATTTTTAAAGATAAAAATTAATTTTTTAATAAAATTATAATTAAACTATTAAATAATAAATAATAACATAAACAAAGAATTTTTATTTTTTTGATAACTTTTTTAAAGAAATCTTAATATTAGTAGTTAATATTATTTATAAAATAATTAGGATAATAAAATAATGGCTAATTATATATTAGCAATTGATTCATCCACTGAATCTTGTTCTGTATCTATATGGAGCTGTGGTGAAATTTTTACTCAATTCTCAGTTTCACCACGAGTGCATACTAGAAAAATATTGCAAATGGTAGAACAATGTCTTATTGATGCACATTTAAATTTACATAATATTGATCTTTTGGTTTTTGGGCATGGACCAGGTAGCTTTACTGGTATTCGTATTTCTGTAGGAATTGCTCAAGGATTGGCATTTGGAGCCAATCTACCAATGATAGGAATTTCTTCTTTATTAACCATGGCTCAAGGAGCTTCTCGTCAATTAGGGACAAAAAAAGTATTAGTAGCTATAGATGCAAAAATGGGAGAAATTTATTCTGCTTGTTATCAACTTAAGTTAGGTGGTTATTGGCAAGGTGAAGAAAGTGAATCAGTACTTAAACCAGAGCAGTTTTTATCCATAATAAATAAATTAAATGATCAGTGGACAATTGTTGGAACAGGTTGGTCATCCTATCCTATATTAAAAATGACGAATTTAAGTTTATTAGAAAGTCATATTTATTTACCAGATGCTAAAGATATGTTATTTTTAGCATTACAAAAATTAGAAACATGTAAGACAACTGTTGCTGAAGAAGCTAGGCCAGTCTATTTACGCAATAAAATTAATTTTAAAAAATTATCTGATCATTGATATTAATTTAAATAATTATATTTCTTAAAAAGAATTTTAATATAAAAATAAATTATTGATTATAGCATAAAATAACGATAAAAAGCTATTTTTTATTATTTTATTATTTATTTTTAATACATTTTAATTCATATTTTAACCAATTTAAAGTATAAATTTGAGTATATATTAAAAATATATCAGCAATACACAAAATAAGATATCTTTATGATTTCTAAGAAAACATCTTGATATCTAAAATATTGTGATATTTAAATAATAATTATTAAATTATTTTACTTCATAGTGATACTATGAAGTAAATACGATAGCTTATATAAAATTAAACCATATTATATTATATAATATATGACTATTTTATAAATATTGTATTTTATAAGTTATAATTAATATTTAAGTATGAAATTTTAGTATTAAATTAAAAAATTTTTTAATTTTTTATTAGAATATAATAGTGATATTATATCATGTTATTAGTTAGTATTTAAAATTAAATTTACTGATAAATATTATTAAATTTTAATAATTATATATCTAGATATTTTCTAAAATATTATTATTAATATTTAATATTAATCTATATATATTTATATATGCATTAATTTATTTATTAAACATTACCACCTAGCTATAAAATAGCTAAGTGAAAGATAATAGTGTTTACTAAATTATTTTCGAAATTAAAATATTATGTAAATACTTAAAAATAAATCATCATCAATATAGATGGTTATTTATGTTTTATTAATAAAAATATTTTTTAGATTAAGATTTACATATCTATAATTTAACTTATAAAATATAAAATAAAAATAAGCTTATTTATAAGTTGTATTTGTAATTATTAAAAATTGTTTATATCTTAATTTTATAAATTATATAAGTAAAAAATAATATATAAAAATAATACTTAGTAAGTATATATTAATATTTTATCTAGAGTTATTAATAATATATAAAAACTTAATTCAGAAAATATATTTTAATATATATTAAATATGATTATAAAAGTATCTCAAAAGTGATTTTTTTTATTAAAATAATAAAAATTAAGTTAAGATAAATAACATTTTATTCATAGTAAAATCAAATAAACTACAAAAAATTAATATAAAAAAATAAAATTAAATATTCTACTAAGAAATATATACATATAGAATATAATTATAAAAATAATTATAAGATAAAAAACATATTTTCCATTACTTAATAATAAGTAATAGTTATTTATATAGTAAAAATTTGAGATATTCAAATTTCAAAAAACCGATAAGTTTATTCGATTAATATATAATTACTATTAATTTTAATTGAATCAAAAATAGTGGAAAAACAAATATTTTTTTTAAACGAGTTGGATATTGCAGATAGATTAAAAATAAAATAAAAAATAATAATTAATTATTTAATATTATTCGAGATACAATATTTAATTATTTTTAAATTAATAAAATTATAGAATATAATGTTAAATTTTAGTTTTTTTAAAAAAACTAAAATTTACTTCATTAAATAGTAATTAATAATAATAATTAATTTCATAGTTTACCAATTATATTAATATAAATGGTAAAGTTAATTCATTAAAAAATCATGAAATTCATAACATTTTTTGCAAATAATCATAATAATCATTAAAATATGGAAAAATGTATATTTACTATTTTAGCAAATTTAAGTAATTTACTAAGTAAATTACTTAAGTATTTACTCTAATAAACACTTAGCAAAAAATATTTAAATTTATTTTATTAAATATTTATAATCATATAAATATGTATAAATAACTTATATCGATTAAGATAAATGATATATGATCATAGCAAATTTTTTTTTACTATTAATACTTAAGTTTATATTTACTTATCTTTATAATTCAACGATAATTTTAACGTTTTATGATTTATATTTTGAGTGTTTATAATAAATCTTTATAGAAAAATTCTGGATATTAAAATGAGTGTATTAACATCAAAATTAATATACTATTGAGTTAGATTTAATTGTTTAATAATGTATATTTATTTTAAATAATTTTGAATTATATCATAATTTTAAATATTCTATTGGAATGAAATATCAATAATAGTTGCATAAAGAATGTTATTAGTTTTAAATACTATTTTATTAAAATAATAAGTAATATATTATATTAAAAGATAATGCTATAATATAAGATATTACTAATAATATTAAAATCATCTTTTCTAAAAAACGATATATTTAACTGTAAATATAAAATATATAATACTAAATAATAAAAATTATATTAAATAAATATAATAAATTATATTTATATATATTAGATTTTTTATATTTATTTAGTAACTTAATATGATTTAAATAATATTAAAATAGGAAACTCATTAATTACTAAGTAATAAATCATTATACTATTAATGATATTTACTATTGGTTTTATATCTAAGATTTTTAACTATTTATAATTATTTTTACATTGTATAAAAATAATACATTATAAGAAGAGTATTTATTATTTTGAACAAAATTAAATTTTATATATTTCTTATTTTTTTGAGTAATATTATCATTTGATTAAAAATCAAAATATATCATATCTTTTTTATACTGTTTTTATTTTATATATTAATGGTAAAAATAAAATTATATAATTTAAATAATTTTTCTATAGTTTAATTAATCTTATAGTTATCTTTATAACTAAACGAATTAATCAACTGATATGTTTCAGAATGATTTTTTAATTAACATAACTTATCATAATTTAATTGTTATCTCTGATTTTATTTCTAGTTTAATTAGAATTTTATTCTTGGTATTAAATATTTTATTTATTTATTATAAGATTATTTAAGATGATATTCTTTATAGTTTTTTTAGAAATATATTAATAAATATGGTAGTTAGAAAATGAAATATTTTCTATAAAAAGATTAATGACCTAATTAATTAGTAATGATATCCGATTTTATCATTAATATTTATACATAAAATAATTTTAATATTGTTTATATTCTATATTTGTTAAGCATATTCTCAATTAACATTAAACGAAAATAATGATAAAACTTCAAGTTTTAATTAAATTTATTAAGATATGTATCTTATCTTTTAGATAATAACAATTACTTCAATTTATCATATATATAAGAATATTGTAACATAAGTTGTTATAGATAGTATATATTTCAAATATTAACGTAATTATGCTTAAATTTATAAATAATTAATATTTTAAAATTAAATTTTAATTTGTTAATTTTTTATAAAATCATAAATTAAGTATTTGTTCATTAAATATAATAATATGTTTTAGTATTGCTTAAAGTAAATATTTATGGAGAATAATTGTATATAATATTTTTATAACAAAAATCATAATTGTGTTATATTATATATAACTCTTTATTTTATAATGATTTTGATAAATAATTTTTGTTTTTTATTTACTAGAATAATATTTTATATATATCCTTTGTATACTGTTTGTAAATTATTTTCAAAAAATATTTGCTATATATAAAAATACTATCTTTATAAAGATAAGTAGTAATAAATAAATATTTAGTTATAAACTTCATTTTTTTTACCATTATTATAGTTTTAATACATATTTAAAATGCATATTATTTTTTTATTCATTGCTTAAATATTTTAAAAAATAATCGCTGTTTTAACAATTTTAAAGTTTAATATTATAAATAATTATGATTTTACAATTAAAATTAGAATAATTTTTAATTGTAATTATTTCATATTTCAAGTTTATTAAATTTTTGATATATTTATAGATAGAATATAAGAATAACCTAGTCATATTTTTCTAAAGTTAATAAATGAAATATTAAAAAATTTTTAATTATTTATTAATTTTAATCTAGAAAATAAATATTTATAGATTAAAATTAATGTTTTTACTTTTATTAAAATTAATATAAAAGCAAAATATTTAAAAATTAAGTTCTAAAAACAATGAATTAAATATGGTATAATAAGAAAAAATTTTTGTAGATTTATTTTTCTTAATATTAGAAATATATAAATTTAATAAAAAATAAAATACTAATATATTTTATTTAAATAAAGAAAGAATTACCTAACTAAAGTTTTTATATATTATTATTTTAATTAATTTAAGAATAATTAAAATTATTTGAGATTTTTATGACTTGTATATAGAATCTAAAAGTTATTTAATACTTATATATTAAAATATTAATTTTTAGAACTAATCAGAGAAGTATAATATGAATATATATATTTTTTATAATTAATAGTCTTTTATTAGAAAATAACTTATATAGATTTCATCTTATACATTTAAATTAATATTTAAGAAATTATTTTTAAATAAAAATTATGATATTTAATACTAAAATTATAACTTTGGTAATTTCTTTCCAAGTTAAATGTTTTAATTTAAATATTATTTATTTTTTTTAAAATTATATGTAATATTTTTTTATATTAAAAATAATTTTTAATTATTAACATAGAATTTAAATAACTTTTAATTTAAATGAAATCGAATAAATTTTTACTAAGTTATTATTTATTCCACAAAAATATCATCTAGTAAATTATTGATCCTATATATAATTTTTTTGAATTCTATTATTTTAAAAATATATGACAAATAATAATTTTATATTTAAATAACTAAAATTATGATTTAATTAACAATTTTAATTTAAAAAAATTTTTTTTGATTATATTTTTTATTAAAATACTTATAAAATTATTATTAATTATTTTTATTTTATTAATTTAATATTCTGAATTTAACAGTGGAATTAGAAGGAGGAAATATCGATGTTAATATAAAGTTTATTAATTAATAAAATCAATAATTTTCATTTTTTAAAAAAAAAGGCTATATTTTAAATCAATCTATTAATCTCATTAAGATAAACTTATTTTATCAATATCATAATAAACCTTAAAATTGGTTATAACAATTTAGTTGATATATATTATTTAATAATAATCCAAATACTCTTAATTTTAATCTAAATTTTATAAAATAATATTTATTTTATAATAAATATTCCTTTCTAATCTTTATTATAGAATGTTAATATCAAAAATATAATTATACTTATTTACATTTATAAATTAATCTCAATTACTTATTTTATGATAGCTAATTAATATTATTAAATATCTTATTTAAGATAAATGTCTTAATATAATTTAATAAATTAAATAAAGGAAATTTTTCTTATTAATTATGATATATAAATTATAAATAATTTAGATTATTTATTATATTAACGTAATTTGAATACAAAATAAATTGATTAAAGATTCAAAATATCTAAAGAATTTATTATATAACATCATCATATTTATATGTAATTTCTGATGCTTATTTTTAATTAATAATTTATTTTTATAAAGTTTATTAATTGATTATTTTTTAGAAATTTACGTTTATTAATTTATATAAAAATTTTTCATAAAATTACCAATATTCATAAAAATTTTTGATTAAAGTTTTTTATTATAAATAGTTTATTTATAATCTTATTAAGGATATTATATTTTTAAATATCTATTTAAAAATAGATAAAAATAGAAAAGTTTTCATAATAATATTATTAGTAATAATAATATTACTTATCTATACTAAATTAAGTATTTTGTTCGCTAAATATGATATATATTACTAATATATATCATCAATTTGATAATTAAATTCTAAAAAATGAATATTTTATATATGTAAGTTACTATATATACCAATATAATAAAATTATATTAATTATAAAACATCAGAAATAAATAAAGATAATTGAAATGATATTTATCATGGCGTGAATGGAATATTATTGAATTATTTTTTAATTTTATATAAAAATAATTGAAGTTTAATTACTATAAATTTTATTTATTATCAGCTTTTAATAAAAATCTATACATATATATAAAATATAGAAAATAATTAAAAATAACAATATATAGTATTACATATTTTTTTAAAAAAATATATTTTGTTTTTTAAAAAAAATATGTTTTCTTCATAAAAGATAATTTATATTATTAATATTATTATTATTTTTAAAAATTTATAAGGAAATTATTTATGGGGTTTATGAGAGGTCATCGCATTTTAATCACTGGTTTAGCAAGTAAACTATCTATTGCTTACGGTATTGCAAAAGCGATGTATCAACAAGATGCTAAATTAGCTTTTAGCTATCAAAATAATAAACTAAAATCTCGTGTAGAAGAGATAGCAAATAGCTTTAATTCTAGTTTTGTTTTTCCATGTAATGTTGCTTCTGATGAGAGTATTGATACACTATTTATCAATTTGGCAAAAGTATGGCCAAAATTTGATGGATTTGTGCATTCAATTGCTTATGCACCAATAGATCAACTTAATGGCGATTACATTGAGAAAGTTACAAGAGAGGGATCACATATTGCTCATGATATTAGTTCATATAGTTTTGTTGCTTTAGCGAAATCTTGTAAAAATATGTTAAATCCTAATTCTTCTTTAATTACTATAAGCTATTTAGGGGCTGAACGAGCTATTCCTAATTATAATATTATGGGATTAGCAAAAGCTTCTCTTGAAGCAAATGTTCGTTATATGGCTAATGCAATGGGTCCAAAATCTATTAGAGTTAATGGTATTTCAGCCGGCCCTATTCGTACTTTAGCATCATCAGGTATAAAAGATTTTCGTAAAATGCAATCATATTGTGAATCAATAACACCAATTCGTCGTTCGATAACAATCGAAGATATCGGTAATTGTGCAGCTTTTCTTTGTTCTAATTTATCTGCAGCTATAACAGGTGAGATTTTACATGTTGATGGTGGATTTAATATCATCGCTATGAATTAATTATAGTTAAAAATATTATGAAAATAATAATTGTTATAAATATATTGATATAATGATATTATTATTTAAAATAATATTAATTTTTTTGAAAATTAGATAAATTAATAATTATTTATTTATATAAGTGTTTCTATAAGAAAAAAACACTAATCTCTGTAGAAGTTTTATGATATAATTAGAAAAAATTTTATTTTAAAAAAAATAATTTTAATGCATAAACAATATATAATTGATTTATATATTTTTTAAAAAATATATAAATCAATTATATATTGTTTACTAAAATGGTATATTTCAAAAAATAACAGTTTTTTATAAATAACTTTTTATTATTTTTAATAATCATATTTATTAATTATTTTTAATTATTTAAATATTATTAATATTTTATGTTTAAAATTTATTTAAAGTATTATAAATTATCTTTATATTAATTAAAATAGAAACATTATATTAAATTAATCTATTTTTTTATTATAAATACTTTATATATATAAAAAATATTAAAATATGGATTAATAAATAATTACATTTATATTAAAATTTAGATTTATTAATTTAGTTAACTAAATTAATAAAGTTTTATTTTAATAAAAATTATTTTTATTTTTTTATAATATTTTAATAACTATTTAAATTAACTAATAATAATTAATATAATTATATCCAAAATACTAATAAAAATAATTTTATATAAAATATATATTCATTGATTGTTCAATCATATAATAAATTATTTGTTTTTTTAAAAAAATATATAAATTTTTAAAAAATTAAATAATATTTATTAAATTAAATAATTTATAATTTTGATAAATTTAAAAATTATTTATATATTTAAAATATAGTAAAAAATTAATATATACTTTATAAAATCTAATTTGTTAAAATTTTACTTATATTTAATAAAGTTATTTTGATCTTTTAAAATAAATATAAAAGATTATTTTAAAATTAAAATAGTATAAAATAATAAGTAATCGGAATATTTTATGTTAAAATTGATAATGATCAAGATATATTATCATTAGTAAAATTTATAAGATAAAACAATAATAAATAATAATTTAATAAAATTATTTAAGATCTAATTAATTAAAAGTATTTATTTTTATGTAAAACTAAGGAATTATTAATAAGTTTTATATATATTTTATATTAAAATTCGTTCTTAATTAAGTCATTTTAAAAAAAAATAAAATATAATTTATATTTTAATTTAGTTTATAAATACTAATTATTTTCATGTAGAAAATAATATAATATTAAGTTATTTATTGAAATTTAAGTAATTTTATATGTAATTATACAATATATTTATAATAATTAATAATATAATTAAGATAAAATTATTTTTATAAACATTTATTTTTTAAAAAAAATTACTCTTTATTTTTATGAATATTAATAATATTAAGCAGTTTATTATTAATAAATTTAAAAGAACTCTATAAGAACTTACTCTTAAATTAAAAAAATAACATTACCAATTATAATGAAATTACTGATGATATATTAGTAATAATCATTTTTTTGATATTAAGATTAAAAATCTTAATCTTTATTATTAATAATAATATAATCTATAAAAAGAAGAGATTTTATTAATATAGAATATATCTAATAATAGAGATCAACAGAATAAATTCTGTGAATTAATTATAATATTCAGCATATTCTTTATAAAGAATAACAAGAAAACATAACAAAATACTTCTAAAATTAAATAAAATAAAACTTATATTTATTCTTTAAAAATAAATATAAGTATATTAATACTAGTTTAATAAATTTATATAGAAATTATAATTTTCTCTAAAAACAATTAGTTTTATTGATGCTTTGATATATCATTAATAATACCATTAAGTATTAGAAAATGTCTTTTGAATATAGATATTACTTTATTTGATTACTATCTTATCTCATTGTTAAGAAATAAGATAGTAATCTTAATAAACTTAATTATCTTTAATGTTTTAATGGAAAATTAAAATAATTTAATATATTGAATAATTATTAAATAATAACTATATATAGTAGAAGATTTAATAATCATAAAAGAATCTTTTAAAAAATAGCATTACTTTAAAATTTTTTGTTATGATTATACCAAAAAAAATAATAAAGCTTAATATATAAGTTATATTTTCTGTTTATTTAAGAATATCAATAATAAATTTATTATTTTTTTAAAAATAAAATTAAATGTTGTTTTAGATATCTTTTATTTTTTAAAAAAATTGTTAATTTTCTATTTTTATAGATATAAATTAATTAATTATATTTTATTTTTTTTAATATTATTAATTATAATTTTTTTGCAATATTTCTTATTTTTTTATTGATTTTAGTATAATTAAATTTACACAGTGATTTAGATTGCTATGCACTTATTATATTTCATACATTATCAAAATATTTATATTTCAAAATAAGTAAATATTATTTATGAAATTTTACTAACTGAAAATATTTTTACATTAAAATTAACTATGATTATATTATTATACAATAAACTATCTCTAATATTATCTAATTTTTTACCTTTATCTATGATCTAATATCAAGAATTCTATCTCATTTCCATTGAGAATAAGAATATTTAAATTATTATCTAAAATTCATATATAGATAACTGAATAAAATCAATAATAAAATGATATACATTAATTAATTTTAAAAATTAATCTCTATTTATATATATCTTAACGTTATTTATTTAAATAGAGCAATATATGTATTATGAATATTTATCTTTTTAGATTAAATAGAATGTCAAATATTATTATAAATTTTTATAAATAATTAAAATTGATTATACATTAATTATATTAATTATTTTTTTAATTTATAACTTAAATTTTTCACGATAATTAACTTAAATCTTTATTTTATTTATATTGGTAATAAATTTAAGATATGGTCAATAAAAACAATAAATATTTAATAAAAATGAGTATACTCATTTTTATTACTACATCAAATAAATAAATTTATTATAAATAGATTTAATTTTAAAAAGAAATTTTATTTATAAAAATACAAGATAGTTTATAAAAAAATTTTTAAATATTCAATATTTTTAATTACAAAATGTATTTGGATTGTTTTTATCAGTAATTTTTTGAAGTAAAATGCAAAGTCAACAATTCAATTGTAAATTTTATAATAGATACAACATAAATTATATTTATTGTAAATATCTATGGAATTTACCATTTTAATAAAAAATATGTATTTATTTATGCAATAAAAAAATAGTTACCCTAGAGTAACTATGTAACTAAATAAAAGTATTTTTTATTATCTCTATATAATATAAATAAACTTTATAAATAAGATTATATCTCTTCTGTAGATATAATTTAATAAATTTATTTTTTGCAATCATTTAATAAATTAAAAAATATTTTTTAGTTATTTAGTATTAATAAATTACTAATTATTATAAAATTTTTATTTATAAAATATCTATTTTTTATATTATTCTTTTTTACCATCGATAAAAAAAATAAAATAGTAATTTTTATTTTTTTTTATTTTTTAATATATTTTTTAAAAAAAAAATAAATAAAACTTTATTATTTAATAAATACTTACTCATATGTTACTAATTCATATATTTATGAATATAAAGTTTTAATTTTAATGTTAAATATATTAATATGATAAATATATCAAAAAGAAAATTTATTTATACATACATCATAAGATTTAAGAATGTTTTATTTTTAAATAAATTTTAAATTATTTTAATTAATTTAATTAATATGTTTATATATAAAATATATAATTAATTAAATTTCTAGATAGTTATAATAAATTAATAGTAAAATTACGACTATTATTTGATATAATAATTCGTTATAGATGTATTAATTATTTTATGATAAAATAATATAAATATTTTAATTTATTATATTCATCTATCAATGATAGATAATAATAATATCTATGATTACTAAATTCAAGAATAATAAAAATTATTTTTAAGTATAAACTTATCGCTTACTTAATAATTTATTATCATTTATACTTATTTATCATGAATATAATTATTATGATTATTAATATCAATTTTTGTTAATATTAATACTTAATATGTGTATACTCTTAAAAAGAGTAATCAATATAAGAATTTAGAAAAGGTATTAATAATTAAATATTTAATATAACACTAATCTTTTCTTTTTATTATTTTAATTTAAATTCTTTTTAAGAAGAGTATATTTGCATAAAATACTTAATTTTATTTCATAGATTTAAAATCATAAACAAGATTTACTAGAGATTATTAAATGAATAAATGAATAAAGTTATAATTTGTATTTTATTATTAATTTATTTTTAATATTATTTTATAAATTTTTGATAAAATATTCTACTACTATATACTCTATATTAGAATTAAATTTATATAATAATTTATTTGTTAATAAATTATTAATAATATATCGTTAATCAATACTTAGATATATTAACTCTTATTATTAAATTACTATTTATTATAAAATTAAAATACTCACAGCTATGTGTAAATAAAAACTTTTTACTTTACTTATTAATAATGTTTAAAATTAAATCAATAATATAATTAGTAATATTAATATTTTTATTAAAATATTTTTATTTAGAATAATTTCTATTATTTCAATAAAATTCATCAAGAATTTAGTAATTAATTTTTTTAACTAATACTTCAAATATTAATAAGAGTTTGATAGTATCGTACTATAAATTAAAATATATCTTTTTATATATATTTCATTTATTTTATTTTAACATTATAATTTAATAACAAAATATAAATAATGCTGCTTAGCAAGCAAATGGATAAATATAATTAAATTAATTATATTTATCAAATAAATATATGATTTATAAGTAAATATAATTTATATAAAACTTATTATTGCCAATTTACTAAACAAAAATTTTTTTTACCATGTTTTATTAAGGAATAACTATCAAATATACGATCTTTATCAGTAAAGATATACTTAGGATCAACACATTTCTTGTTATTAATCGATACCGCATTTGAATTGATCATTATTCTAGCTTGACTACGGGAAGTAACTAATTTTGCTTTAACTAATGCCTCCTGTAAATTTGTACCTGAATTTAATTCAATCATTGGTATACCATCTTGCGCTAATTGAGCAAAATCTATCGCTGTTAGTGTATTAATAGTATCAGAAAATAAGCTTTTTGTAATCCGCTTAGCAGCTTTTAATCCTTCATCTCTATGAACTAACTTAGTAACTTTTTCTGCTAAAATATACTGTGCTCGAGACGATTTTTTATTATTTTGATCTTCTTCCCGTAATACATTAATTTCATCAATTGGCATAAAAGTAAAAAAATTAAGAAAACGATAAACATCAATATCAGCAACATTAATCCAAAATTGATAAAACTTATATGGACTAGTTTTTTTGGGATCTAACCAAATTGTTCCAGCTTCTGTTTTTCCAAATTTAGTTCCATTAGATTTACTAATTAATGGCATCGTTAAACCAAAAACTTGTTTTTTATGCAAACGACGAGTTAGATTAATACCAGAAGTAATATTACCCCATTGATCAGATCCACCTATCTGTAATTCAACATTATATTGATAATAAAGATTAGCAAAATCATAAGATTGTAGAAGATTATATGATAGTTCAGTAAAAGAAATTCCATCATCATCACGTTCAAAAAGCTGTTTAATAGTTTCTTTATTAATCATTTGATTAACAGAAAAATATTTACCGATATCACTTAAGAAAGTAAAGATATCCATTTGTTTAAACCAATCATAATTATTAACTATTTTAGCGCTATTCTTTCCGCAATTAAAATCAAGAAATAAAGAAACTTGTTTAAGAATTTTTTCTTCCCATTGCTCTATAGTTTCTCTAGTATGTAATTTACGTTTAGTAGATTTAAGGCTTGGATCACCGATTAAACCAGTCATTCCACCAACTAAAGCTACTGGTTGATGATCCATTTTTTGAAAACGCCTTAAGCATAGCAAAGGAACTAAATGCCCTAAATGTAAACTATCAGCTGTTGGATCAAATCCACAATAAAGTCTTACTGATCCTTTAGATAGTCTTTCTATTAATGCCTTCTGATCAGTCAGTTGTGAAACTAAACCTCTTTCTTGAAATTGTTCAATTAAATTTTTACTAAACATTAATAACTCCATTATTTTTTTATTTTTGTAATTTTATAAAAGTATATTATGAATAAGTATAATAGAATGAAATTCTAGTTAATTAATTGGTTAATTATATATCATTTTTATTTATGGCGATAATCGATCAATTTGCCAATGATCTTGTTTCCATTGATATAAAAATCGATCATGTAGACGTTTAGTTCCACCTTGCCAAAATTCAACACTATTAAATTTAACTCTATATCCACCCCAAAAATCAGGTAAAGGAATTTTACTATCTTTAAATTTTTTCTTTAATCTAGAAAAATTATCTTCTAATATACTCTTAGTTATGATTTTTTTTGATTGTTGTGAAATACATGCTGCTATTTGGCTATCTTTTGGCCTACTATAAAAATATTTTATTACTTCAAGTCGAGAGAGTTTTTCTGCTTCACCGAGAAAGCAAACCTGACGCTCCAATTGATGCCATGGAAATAGTAAACTAACTTTGTTATTAAGAGCAATATGTTGTGCTTTTCGACTAGATAAATTAGTGTAAAATATAAGTCCATCTTTATTATAAGATTTAAGTAATACAATTCTGTGATATGGTTGACCATTGTTATCTACAGTAGCAAGACACATAGCAGTTGGATCTTCCAATTTTGCTTCACATACTTGTTTTAGCCAATGCTCAAATAAAATTAATGGTTCCTTAGTTAAGTCTTCATATTTTAAATTACCTTGAGTATATTCTCGTCTTATTTTAGTAAGATTGAATTGATATTTTTTTGTCATCTTTCTTCCTCTACTTTACCGTCATTTTTTTATATAATGGATATATATTATCAATTATTTAAATAAACTAACGCTTAATATTTTCGCATGTAGCATAATAATAATGTATTAAACTATCTTATAAATAAGAGAAACTAATATTCTGAAGATAATTGAATAAAGATTATTATATTATAATTTATTAAAATCATACTTATTTCTTATTATTAATACAAAATTTGCTAAATTTTTTTTAACATACTCTATTAAAATAATTATTTTAGTTCTTCTATATTATAAATCAGTAGATAATTTATTTTGTAATAAATTAAACTTAAGATATTTTTTAATTCTTAAAATATATTATTAATTTTATCAACGTTATTTTAATATTTT
This sequence comes from Arsenophonus sp., assembly GCA_052401645.1. Lineage (GTDB taxonomy): Bacteria > Pseudomonadota > Gammaproteobacteria > Enterobacterales > Enterobacteriaceae > Arsenophonus. The sequence continues at coordinate 1,445,423 of CP198939.1, read as the reverse complement.
ATATCATTAAATTTAATTACAATGTTAAATATTTTATAATTAATTATGATTAAAAATGTTTTTTATCTGTATTTTCACTTATAGTTTTAGATAAAAATTACCTAAATATTATAGTTATAATATTTTATTATTGATATTCAATTGTATTATATATGCTAAACTATCGTTATTATAATGATCTTATTTTAATATTAATTAAATACGATCATTTAATTATTGATATAAAATAATGTATTTTAAAATTTGTTATAAAATATTTTACTTTTTAAAAGTAGTAAAAAATTAATAACGTCATAATTATTTAAAATAATATTATTATTATCACAAGATAATTAAATATTTTATATCAAAAAAATAAACGTAAAATAACATTATTCTTTTATATTTTATCCAATTATATCTCTAGAATAAACATCTATAATTATATGATTATATTAATTAAGGAAATAATTTTTATTATTAATATGTTATATGACAAATAATTTATTAAGAATAATTCTATCATTAAAATATAATCTATAAAGAAAAATTATTGGTTTTTAAATATATTATGTATATATATACTAATATATAACGAACTTAGATGATGATAAAATTTCATCTATTATTATTAAAAAATACTTTTATTTTTTTTTATATATAAAAATTTTTAATTAAATAAAAAATGAAATTGTATTTAATTTTACAATATTTTTTATTACTAACTTTACTAGAATTACATAAATTATATTTATAAAATTGCATTTTTTAGACATTAGTATTATAGATACTATCTATATGTCAATTTTTTATAATTTTATTATAATTATTTTATATATACTTCATTTAATATTTTAAAATATTTGAATTATTATATTTTCTAAAATAAAAAATTATTTAAAATAATTTTTTAAGATAATTACTAATCTTCAAACTGAATCAAAATATAAAAAATAAATTAATTTTTTTTGTTTATTAACATAATAAATTTATTTTTTTAAAAAAAAATAAATTATTATATTTATATATTAATAATTATCTTGATATATTATTAAAATTTAAGTTTTAAAATGAGTAACTATTGTTAATGTAACAAGTTATTATTAGTATTCTATAATTAAAGTATAATATCCAGAGATATTAATATATATAGTCTTTTAAAATGATTTTTATGTTTATTTTTAAATTAAATAAACATAAAACATAATTTAATTATGTATAAATTACTTGTATTACTTCATTTAATAATTAGGATGTTGATGAAAAAAATATTATAAGTATATTAATTAATATTATTTTAGTGAATTATTTAGTAATATATTTTATGATTAGCTGAAGAAAATACTTTTATAATAGTGAGAAGTATTATTTTATTCTAATCTCACTTTAGTTAATTCGTTCAATGGATATTTAATAACATCAAAGATGTTAAATTATAAATTTTAAAATATATGTTAGATTATAACACAATTTATTTTTTTATTACATAATCTTATTATGAACTATTATCTATTAAAATAATTTTTATATTAATTTTTAATTTAAATTAAATAAAATTTATTTAAATAATAATATTAAATATTTCCTAATACTTTCTTATGTATTTTTTGATATACTATCATTTATTTTAATCGATGTTATTTATTTTTTATTAACTTAATTTTTTATTATTGACCTACTATTAATTATAGCTGTTTTATTTATAATATAGGTTTTTATTTTTTTAAATATAATAGTTATTTATTAATATAATTTTTTAAAATTTATGCTTATATATCATCATATAAAATTTAATTAGTTAATTAAATATAAAATAAATAACTAATAAATATTAATAACAATTAATATTTATTTATTAGTAATATTTTTTAAAAAATGAATTATATTCATATACTTCTTGATGAAAAAAAAATTTTAGTTTATTAGAGTAAACAAAGTAAAATATTAATAATATTTGAAATCATTTATTCAAATTTAGTTATATATAAATTATAAATTAATTTTGATAAATTATATAAAATTTAAAAACTTATATAGTATATCTTATATTAAATTAAATAAGATAAAATTAATCAATACATTAACATATAATTTTATATAAAATATTATATAGATAATATATTAGTATATAATTAGATGATAATAATAAATTAAATTAGTTTAGTTACACTAAATATATTTTTAAAATAAAAAATAATTGTCCTGATCATAATATTATGATAAAATTTATTTTTCAGAATATCATCAATTAATTTAATTAAATATCTTTTATTAATTTAAATGTAGTTTATCTGAAAAGACTACTTTAATACCAAGGTAATATAATTAGCTATATTATTAATTTTAATTAATTAATTAATAAAATAAATTTAAATAATTATGAAATTTACGTAATATTTATCTAAATAATTTATTGTTTTAAATTTTAAAAGATTTAAATGCGCTTACTTCATAACATGAAGTTATTAATGATTTTTAGTGATTTATTAAAAAAATATATTTGACCCAAAATATAATGATTTTTTAAGTATATATAAAGTCTTAAACAAATGTTTAATAAAAAAAATAATCATAACATTCTATCAGAACGTTTCCGAGGATATTACCCTGTTGTTATTGATGTAGAAACTGGTGGATTTAATATAAAAAAAGATGCGTTACTAGAAATTGCAGCTATGACATTAAAAATGGATCAAGATGGTTGGTTAGCAGTTAATGAAAAACTTCATTTCCATATTTCGCCTTTTGAAGGCGCAAATATGGAAGCAACAGCACTAGCTTTTACTGGTATTGATCCTGAAAATCCTTTTCGTAAAGCCGTAGAGGAATATATTGCTTTAGATGAAATTTTTAAAATGGTTAGAAAAGGGATTAAAGATAATGATTGTAATCGGGCTATTATTGTTGCTCATAACGCTAATTTTGACCATAGTTTTATTATGGAAGCTGCTCAGAGAGCAAATTTAAAAAATAATCCATTTCATCATTTTGCCACTTTTGATACAGCAGCGCTAAGTGGGTTAGTTTTTGGTCAAACAATTTTAGCTAAAGCTTGTTGTAATGCTGGTATTCCTTTTGATAATAAACAAGCTCATAGTGCCTTATACGATACAGATAGAACAGCATTATTATTTTGTAAAATTGTCAATAAATGGAAAAAATTAGGTGGATGGCCGCTAATTATTAATTAATTTCAATAGAAATTTATAATCTATAATTTATTATTTTCAATCTATAATAAAGTTCGATATTTCTTAGCTGTTTCAATAATCATTTTTTGTAATTCACCCTGTTGATACATATCAATAATTATATCACATCCTCCAATTAGTTTACCATCAATCAATAGTTGTGGGAATGTTGGCCAATTTGTATACTTAGGTAATTCCCTACGAATATCTGGATTTTTTAAAATATCTACATAAGAAAAACATTCACCACAAGCAGAAAGTGCTTGAGCTGCTTTAGCAGAAAATCCACAACTTGGTAATTTAGGAGATCCTTTCATATATAAAAGAATTGGAGTTTTTTTTATCTGGCGTTCAATTTTCTCTATTATCGTCATTGTTATTTCCTAAAAATTAACTAAGTATTTTATACTATATAATATAATTTTGATAAATAATAGCATCAATCTATCAATAATTGATAGACTTATATTATTACTTTTATTATCTTCTTTTACTGATATATTTATTATAATTAATTAAAATAATTAATAAATAATTTATTATAAAATAATTAAATTAATATAATTATATTTTATATTTATAGATTAGTTCTAAATATATATAAAAATTTGAAATTTTTTAATTATTACTATTATATTATAGTAAATAAAATACTTTATAGTCTATTATATTTATCAATAAATATTAAAAAATACTGTTATATTGAACATATATAGAAATTATATTATTAACATAATTGAATTAATTAAAGATATTTATTTTTGAGAATAAATAATGATAAAAATTATAAAACTTAATAAGTGAGAATTTTAATAATTTTATATAAATTTAGGATTAATATCCTATTAATATAATTTAACTTATAATATTGGATATGAATTATCTATTAAAATATATTATATTATTAATTAATATTTAGACTTTTAAAAAAAAAATCAATTAATAGTTACTAATATAATAATTAATAATTCGAACTTAGGAAAGATATTATAAATTAAATAGAGAAATATAAATTTTTCTATTATCAATATTTTATATAAAATAATTAAACATCATTAATGATAAACTTATATTCTTTATTTATCTATATATCTAAATCTATAATTATATTAATAATAGAAATATACTTCTACTATTAATAAATTTTAGTTATTAGTTAAATTATAATTAATTAAAAATATTTTTATAAAAAATTATGTCTATTTAAGAAAGTAAATATATAAAAAATTAAATTATTATAAAATAGCCAATTATATATATTATAAAATAATTTCTATTAATAATTATTTTAATAACTAATATTAAATTATAAATATAAATTACTTTATATACTACTATTAATAAGATAAAAATTATTTTTTTATTTAAGTTGATAAATTAATCAATTATTAGTTTTTTCACTATCTTTCCATTAATTAATAATCGAAATAATCTTTATTTTTAAAAAAATCCTAAGTTATAAAATATTCTTTTATTGATAGTTTAATTCATTAAATAAGATATTCTAATATTAATATTTTAATATTATTTGTATTAAAATTAATAAAATAATATTAAATAAGAAAAAAATAAAAATAAGATATTTTAATTTATTCGATAGTATCGCGATATCTTTTTTGCTTACTTTGATATTAACTTATTAATTTTATTAAATTTTATATTAAAATATTAGTTTTTACAAAATTTTATTACTATTTTAAATTTTAAATTTTTTAAATATCTTAAAGCTAAAAAAATATATAAAAGTTTTATCTGTATTTAATAATAAAGCTCTATTTTAGCCGCTTATTTATTTAATAAATTTAATATTATTAATTTTTAATATATTAATTCTTTAACTATAAAACTATCTTATAAAGATATTATCTTTATTAATTAAATTAATAATTTATTTTGATAAATAATTTATATTCTATTATTAAATACTTTTTATTAAATTTATAACGAATATTTTTAAAATATAAATAATATACTATAAATAATAGTAATAATATAGTAGTATTAAATACTAGATATTATTTATTTATTACTTGTTGATAATATAAATATTATTTATATAAATATGATAATCAAAGAAATATTAAAATTATTTTAATATAAATTAATTATTATTTTTAATAATAAAATATTATATTTATACTAATAATATTTTCTTTATTTTTGTTAAATAACAATATATTTTAACTATTTATTATGAAATAAAATCTATATAAAATATATATTAATGTTTAATAATTTAAATTAAATATTAAAAATAATTTTATAAAACTTATAGATATAAATTTTTATAAATAAAAATTTATATTTTTTATAATCTATTAAAAAAAAAATTTTAATAAAAATTATCGTAATTACCTAATATTTTATAAATATTATTTTTGTAATTTTTATAGATTAATCATGAAAAAAATTTTAAAGATATTAAAAAATATTTATATTTTCTATAATTAGAAATAACAAACATATTTAGTATTTAATAATAAATATCAAAAATCAATTTAGAAAACAGATTAAAAGTATTGATAATCTATTATTAAATAATATTGATAGAATTTTATCTTTGTAAGTTTATAACTCATTGCGCATTATATTATATAGCAAAGATTAAATTGTTGTATGATATGAATATTTACATAATAGATTTTAATCTTAATTAGAGTATTCTGGATTAATAATCATTTTATCAATATATAAGTTTTATTGCTTATTTTTACTTGTTTATATGCTTCTCATTTAATATTAGTTATTCAAATTAAAACAAATCAAATTATCAGAAAAGATAAATTTATATTACTACTCTCCTTAAAGAGATAGCATTGATTTTATTATCTATTCCTATATCTATCTATAGTAGATCCTACATATGATACACTAGTCTTAACTAGCAATAAAACGTAATATAAATATATTAAATGATTTTTAAAATTATAATTAAAATTGGTTTAAAAGACTTTTATAAAATGATTTATGATAATCTTAGTATCAATGTTATTTTTTATTAAAAGTTTTATCTATGATTGAAATTTATGATTTTGAAAATGTGTAACTACTTACTAAATATAATTATTTTTGTTATAATTAAATTATATGATGATAAATAAAAATAGTATAATCATATTGAAAATAGTGATATAGTAATTATATATTATATTTTATATAGTAATGATATAATTATTATATATAATATGGATAATTTTAAAAAAAGAAAATATAGTAATTTCATTACTACACTTTAAAGATAATCATTATAATGTTAATTTTATTTTATATTTTTATCTAAAATTAATAAAATAAAACAATTAAATAATTTAAAATTATAAAAATAGATTACTATAATGAATAAAAAATAATCAATTTTTGAAAATTTTTTTTTAAAGAACTTATTATATTTTATGTAGAAATTACTATACTTAAATTAAGTACTAGCATAAGAATAAGTAAATCTTTAACTTTTAATTATAAAATTTCAAATTCAAAGTTAAAGATAGAAATCTATTCTTTCTTCTATTTTTAAAATAGATCTAATACTTACTTTCTTACTCAGAGATTAATTAAATATAGAGGTTAATATAATGTATCGTACTAAAGTTGTACTAGGCTATATTGTTCTGATTTCTACTTTGTTATCAGGTTGTTCAAATAGCGACCAAATTAATAAATTATCTTCTAATGTTGAAACATTAAATGGTAAAGTTGATCAACTATCTAATGATATTCAAACATTACGTACTGATGTTGAAGTTAGTAAAGATGAAGCTGATCGCGCCAATCAACGTTTGGATAATCAAGTTATTAAATATAAAAAATAATTCAAATTATATCGATAGATCACTTGATAAAATAATAAGGTACTAATTAAATGGTACCTTTTATTTATAAAATAACAATTACATTTAATAAAACGTAATAGTATTATAGTAAATTTATATTTTATAAAATATAGTAAATATATTTATTATATATCTAATATTAATTTATGTCTTATTTACTTTCACTGGCATTCCTGATCGACGAGCTATAGCTTGAATAACTATTTCTTTATCAATATCAGGTTGTTGTAAAAATATTTTAAAACTATTACTATATATTAATGGCATTGTTTGTGGATTATCAGATTCATTTTCAGATAAGGGTTGATGGACTTCAATATAATAGCTATTATCTGGCTCTCTAGAGTACTTAATAGGTTCATTAATTATTTGAACTCTAGTTCCTACTGATATAGAATAAAACAATGATTTTATGTCATCTCGTCTTAATCGTATACAACCTGAACTAATACGTAATCCAATGCCAAAATTAACATTAGTACCATGGATCAAATATTGTCCTTTATCATAAGATAATCGTAAAGCATAAAAACCCATTGGATTATCAGGCCCAGATGGAAATACTTCTGGTAAAATAATCCCATCAATAGCATAACGTTTACGAATATTTTCTGTTGGTGTCCAAGTTGGATTTTTAATTAATTGACTGATAGTTGTTACCATCGTTGGTGTACTTGCACCTAATTGTCCGATACCAATCGGATAAACAACGACTTTATTTCTCAATTTAGAAAATGAATAAAGTCTTAATTCAGCTAAATTAATAATTATTCCATCATACTTTGTATCAGGTAACAACATTTGTAATGGAATATTCAACATTATACCAGGTTTAGGTAAATAAGGGTCTATACCTATATTAGCTTCTAGCATACCAAGTAAACCTATCTGAAATTCGCTTGCAATAGCTTCTAATGATTGTCGATTATTTGGTACTAAATAATTAGTATTTATTCCAATTAATCGTGCTTTATTGCATGATAAAAAATATTCAGTAGCACTGATATTGCAAATTGTAAGTCCTATTAAGGACATCAAACTTATAATAAAATAAATTATTTTCATACTTTTTTCTCAAGAAACTCATAAAGTTTATTTGATAGATAAACGTCACTTTAATTAAAGTTAATATTTAATTAATACATTTAAATATTTGATTGAATAATTTTTTTAGCTCGCTGACGAATTGATTTGATCATAGCATTCAATCCTTGGTTTCTTGATGGTGTTAAATGCTGTTCTAATGATATTTCTTGAAAAAATATCTTACTATCTGTTGTTAAAATTTGTTGTCCAGTTTTATTTTGAAAAATTATTATTAGTAATGCAATTAAACCTTTAACTATAACTGCATCACTGTCACCAAAAAATTGGATCCTTCCAATATTATCGCGTTCCATAACAAGCCAAACAAGACTTTGGCAACCATAAATCTGATTTTTTACTTGCTTTTGTCCTTCGCTCAATGGTGATAATTTTTCACCTAATTCTATTAAATAAAGATATCGTTCTTCCCAGTTTTGACAACGTGAAAAATTATGATATAATTTATTCTGATTAGGTAATGATGACATCATTCTACCATTATATATATTTTAAAAGAGATTAATCTAATATTTTTTCAATATGTTGTAATTTTTCAACTAAAATATCAATTTCTTCTTTAGTGGTATAAATTGCCAGAGAAGCTCTACACATAGCCGGTACTTGATAAAAATCCATTAAAGGAATCGCACAATGATGGCCTGTTCGTATTGCAATCCCATAATTATCTAAAAAAACACCAACATCATAAGCATGATGATTTCCTAAATTAAAGGCAATGATTCCTTTTCTTTGATTTGAACCATAAAGACGCAAAGAATTTATACTTGTTAAGCGATTATTAGTATAATTCATTAATTCATTTTCGTGAGCAGATATTTTCTGATAACCAATATTATTAATATAACGAAGTGCTTCACCAAAGCCAATTATACCGACAATATTTAGGGTTCCTGCTTCAAATCGCCATGGTGCTTTTTCGTAAGTAATATTTATGATTGATGAATTATCATTTAATTCCATTTTTACTTTATTAATCATAGCTCCACCACCTTGCCAAGGTGGTAAGGAATCCAATAATGCTTTTTTTGTATATAAAACACCAATACCAGTAGGTCCATAAAGTTTATGAGCAGAGAAAACATAAAAATCACAATTTAAATCTTTAACATTAATCATTTGGTGTACAATTCCTTGAGCACCATCAATAAGAATATGCAATTTAGCTGATTTTTTTTCTGCACAATATCGAGCATAAGTAATAATCTCTTTTACAGGGTTAACGGTTCCTAAAACATTTGACATATGTGTAAAAGAAAGTAATCTAGTTCGTGAATCAATTAACTTATCTAATTGTTCAAAAATTAATCTTCCATCATAATCAATAGGTAATATACGAATATAAAAACCAATTTGTATAGATAGAATATACCAAGGAACTATATTAGCATGATGTTCCATTTGACTAATAATAATATTATCACCTTCTTTGATAAAAGAACGTCCATAACTATTAGCGATTAAATTTATACCTTCTGTTGTTCCTTTGACAAAAACAATTTCTTCAGCATTTTCTGCGTGAATAAAATGAGCAACTTGTTGTCTAGTGTTTTCCAACATCGTTGTTGCTGCATTGCTAAAACTATGAATACCACGGTGTACAGCCGAATAGTGATGACAAAGAAATTCTCTTTCCTTATCTATTACTTGAAAAGGTTTTTGTGCACTAGCAGCACTATCTAAATAGATCAATGGTTGATCTTTAATTTTTTCTGCTAGCATCGGAAAATCTTTACGAATAGATGCTATTGAAAACATCATGTTAAATCCCGGTTAAACGTTGTCTAATGATATTCATAATATTATAACTTATATCTTTACTATCAAGATATTCTAATACTTCAGACGAAAATGCAATCAACATTATATGTTTTGCATATCTAAGATTAATACCTCTTGATCTTAAATAAAATAGTTGCTCATCATCAATACGGCTTACTGTAGCACTATGACTACACTTAACGTCGTCAGCATAAATTTCTAACTGAGGTTTAGCATTAACTTCTGCATGTTTACCTAATAATAAATTCTTATTTATCATTTTACTATTTGTTTTAAGTGCATGTGGAGAGACTTTAATTATACCATTAAAAATACTCTTACTTTCATCCATAGTAATCGATTTATGTAACTGATGACTTTCACAGAATCGTTCGTTATGTTCAATATAAGTTCTAGTATCAATAATTTCTTTATTTTGTGGTAAAGATAAGGTATTTATAATTAATTTACTATTCACTCCATTTAATTTCACATTAGTATGATGACGAGATAATGCTGAGCTAATAAAAATACTACTACTTTTTATTTTAGTATTTTGTTTAGATAAAATATCATTATTAGCAAAATGATTACTTTTGTTGTTCTGAGTAAGAAGTTTTATATGATTAAAATGACTATTATCACCAATGTTAACGGTTAATCGACTACCAGTTAAATGTGGCTTTTTATCAATAGAAACAAAATGTTCAATAACTTTTGATTTACAATTATCACCAATTTCTAAATGATAACGATAATGACTGAGATTAACATAATCACAATTATTTGAACCAGAAGTAATATTTAATATATAAATCGGTCTTTCTTCATTTTGATTACTAATAAGTTTAATTAATATTGGTTGAGAAGCTAAACTCTCAGTTAAAAATAGAAATATTTCATTATTTATGATTGGTATTGAAAGAGGTTGTACCATTTTATTCATTATCTGAATTTGATAAGGATAAAAATCATCATTGCTTAATGCAGGAATAAAATATCCATTAAAAAAAACAATTTGTAATGCATCTATGGAAAAAGATAACTTTTTTAATTGTTCAGAAGTAATTTTAGTAAGGTTATTAATATTTAATTGATATTTTTTGCTAAGTACTTTTATCAATGGTGTATAATGCCAATCTTCATTATAAAATTCAGGGAAACCTATTTTTTTTACTTGTTCCCAGTATAACTTTGCTTGTTTTTCATTCCCTCTTTTACTTTTATAAAAGAGATCTGAAAAAGCTTTTAATGCTTCTTTATTTAATATTTTAATTTGACGTTGTTTTTTTGCTTTATCACTGTTATTCGACAAGCCAACCATAGCCTTGTACCTCTAATTTCTTGGCTAAGGTAAAATCACCTGATTTAATAATTTTACCTTGATAAAGAACATGAACAAAATCAGGTAATATATAATCTAAAATACGCTGATAATGAGTAATAATAATAAAAGCTCTTTCAGCATTACGTAATGAATTTATTCCATTTGCTACTATTTTCAAAGCATCAATATCTAGACCTGAGTCAGATTCATCTAAAATACATAATTTAGGTTCTAAAGTGGCCATTTGTAAAATATCATTGCGTTTCTTTTCTCCACCAGAAAAACCGACATTGACAGAGCGAATAAGTAAATCTTTCGGCATATCAAGTAATTCAATTTTATCTTTTATAAAATCTTTAAAATCAAATCTATCTAATGGTTGTTGATTACGATATTTTCTTATTGCATTAACGGAAGTTTGTAAGAAGAATTGATTACTTACACCAGGAATTTCTATTGGATATTGAAAAGCTAAAAATACACCTTCACCAGCACGTTCTTCAGGTGATAATTCAAGTAAATTTTTATTCTTGAATATAATTTCACCACTGTTTATTTTATATTCTTTACGTCCTGCCAATATTGCTGATAAAGTACTTTTACCTGATCCATTAGGTCCCATTATCGCATGTATTTCACCTTTTTTCACGTCTAGATTTAATTCGTTAAGAATGTTAGTATTTTCAATACTAACATTTAAATTCTTAATACTTAACATTTATTAGCCTTTTAATAATTTAGTATTTTTTTAAATATAATCTATTAGCCAACACTATGCTCTAAGCTAACTGCTAATAATTTTTGTGCTTCAACAGCAAATTCTAATGGCAACTTAGAGAAAACATCTTTACAAAAACCATTTACAATCATAGAAATTGCATTATCTTCACTGATACCACGTTGCAAACAATAAAATAATTGATTTTCTCCAATACGAGAAGTTGTGGCTTCATGTTCTAACTGTGCACTATTATTTTTTACTTCAATGCAAGGAAATGTATTAGCGCTACACTCTGTGCCAATTAACATAGAATCACATTGGGTATAATTTCTAGCATTTTCTGCAGTCGGTAAAATTTTTACTAAACCACGGTAACTATTTTGACTATATCCAGCTGAAATTCCCTTAGAAATAATAGTGGAATGAGTATTTTTACCAATATGAATCATTTTTGTTCCTGTATCAGCCTGTTGGTTACCATTGGTTAATGCTACAGAAAAAAATTCACCTATAGAATTATCTCCTTTTAGAATAACGCTTGGATATTTCCAAGTAATAGCCGACCCTGTTTCAGATTGTGTCCAAGACATCTTAGCATTTTCACCATCACATAAAGCTCGTTTTGTAACAAAGTTTAAAATTCCAGAAGTTTTATTTTCGGTACCAGAAAACCAATTTTGTATAGTAGAGTACTTTACTTCAGCATCTTTGTGGATAATAACTTCAACTACAGCAGCATGTAATTGATAATTATCTCTAACAGGAGCAGAACACCCTTCAATATAACTAATGTAACTACCTTCATCAGCAATTAATATAGTTCGTTCAAATTGGCCTGTTTTATCTGTATTAATGCGAAAATAAGTTGATAACTCTATCGGACAACGAATACCTTTTGGTATGTAAACAAAAGTACCATCAGAAGCTACAGCAGCATTTAATGCAGCAAAAAAGTTATCTTTATTAGAAATAACTGTGCCAATATATTTTTTTACCAATTCAGGATATTGTTGTATTGCTTGACTAAATGAACAGAAAATAATACCTATTTTTGCTAATTCGTTGCAATAAGTTGTTGAAACAGAAACAGAATCAAAAATAGCATCAACTGCAACTGAATTACCCTCTCGTACTGGTATGCCAAGTTTATTAAATGCTTCTTCAACCTCTTTAGTTAGATAATTATTTTTGTGTACATTATTAATATCATCTGATGAATTAATAATCTCAGAATTATAATTATCATCACAACTATCGCATGACGGTGCTGCATAATAACTATATTCTTGATAATTTAAATTAGGATAATATCCTTTAAGCCAATGAGGTTCTTTCATATTTAACCAATATTGATAAGCTTCTAAACGAAACTGTAACATCCAACTAGGTTCATGACGTTTTGCTGAAATTTCTTTAATTATCTCTTCATTAAGCCCCTTAACTAATTTATCTGTTGCAACCTTAGTAAAAAAACCCTCTTTATAGGAATGTTCTACTAACCATTGTTGAATATCATTATTAATTTCTATATTATGTTGTGACATAATTTGATTCACTTAAATGTTAAAACTATCACCGCAACCACAAGTGTATTGAGCCTTAGGATTATTAAATTTGAATATTTGATTAAGTCCATCACGAACATAATCAACTTCTGTACCATCAATAAATGGCATTACTTTTATGTGAACAAAAAGTTTAGCTCCATTATTTTCAAACATTAAATATTCTTTAGTTGATTTATCTATCAATTTAATGATATATCCTAATCCAGCACATCCAGATTTCTTGATATTAATAGATAATCCTTGGCTAGTAGGATTTTTTTTCATCAAATTACGAATTTTAGCAGCAGCTTTATCAGTCATCGTAACACCGTGCCAATTTGTTTTATTTAAAGAAAAAGTATCGACATACTCTGCCATTATTGACCTCAATATATTAATTTTATAAAATCATTTTATAGATTATAATTAAATTTATTTTAATTGATATTTAATATAGTAATTAAAGTATTAAATACTTTAACAATTTATTTTAAGAGTATATTTTATTAGAGTATTTTTTTATAAAAAAGTGTCGTTTATTTTTATTACTAATTAATAATTTTTTTAATTTATTTATTAATTAGTAATTTATTAAAATTATTTAAAAATTAAACTAACTCATAAATTCATACGCATTTATGTTAAAAAGAAAAAACTAATTAAGCAATCAATTTTTATTATTAATTATAAATTAATTAATTTTTAACTTAAAATATAAAACGCAGTTTAACGTTTAATTATTATAAGAGTTTTTTATCAATAAGAAAAAACTATTATATATGTAATTAGATATTAATATTGAATATCTATTATGCTTAGATAAAATAGAAAAATTAATATAGCTATATTGTATTGTATTCTATACAGTAATTATTTTTGATTATCAAAATATAGATATAAAAATAATTGTTAAGGTTAATTAATTTCATTTTTATAAAATATAATTTAGGAAGAACATAAATTATTATGTAAGAAAATTACATTAATTGATGGGATTGTTCTTGCTTTAAAAGTATTGCCACTAATCTTATATTTAAACATAAGAATCGATAAAATCGATAAGATAATATAATTTTATTACTATAATTAATATTTTTTTTAGTTACAAAAAACATTGCTAAGTTATTTAATTATATTTAATAATATTTTTTATTTAATTACATGTGACGTAATTAAGTTTTATTAATATGAAATAAAATAGACTTATTAATAGTTAAATAAAAAAAATATAAATAGTCGGATAAAAACTAAAAAAAAATTTAAATATAATATAATTAGTTGGTAGTTAATAAGATTAATTTAGTTCATAATTATATAGTATTATGAAATATCAATGTATAAGTATTATTCATGAATATCTATACTGGTATTCACCATAAAATAATATATTTCAGATTTTATTACTTTTGCATTATAGTATTAATATACTTAATATATTTTAAAAAAAAATAAAGATACATAAATAATTATTAGTAAAAAAATAATAAGATTTACGTTTATTCTTTTATTGCTTATTATTATGCAACTAAAAAAATCTTGTTTATGGTAACATATTACTATCTAGGTAAAATATTATATATTTAAGTTTATTTTTAAAACATTGATATTCACTAATTTCAGATAAGTAAAAAGGAAATCGCTTAAAAGAATGAAATTTTTTTAAAACTGATATCGAAAATTAAATTATAATATTAAGAAAATTTAGATAAAATATAAAAATATAAAAGAATATATTGAAAATCTTATTTAATAAGAATTATTTTTATTGATTCGTCATAACATAAATAAAAATAATTTATTTTAACTCAGTTTAATATAATTTTATTAAGTTTATATATAGTTAGTAGAAATTATAAATAGTCGAAAATTTAATTAATTTATTAATTGTGTTTATATCATCGGAAAAATATTTCAATTTTTTATAAAAATGGATACTAAAATAATTATAAATAGTTTATTTTATAATAAAAATGAAATTTTATATACTTTTGTTTAAACTAAATATAATTTAATTATGAAAATTCTGTATTAGATAAGCATTTTATCTAAAAGATAAAAAAAGTGTATATAATAATTTTAGTATTAATGTAAAAAAATATTATATTAATAATATTTAATTTTATAAATTAAATATTATTAATATAATATTTAATTTTATAAATTAAATTTATTTTTATCAAATATTTTTTATATAAAACCTAAAATGAAAATAAGATAATATTAATATTTAAATTTAATAAAACATCAAAAATTGATTTTAATAAATTTATAGCTATTTAAATATTTTTATGTTGCAATAAACTCTAACTAAATTTATATTTAAAGTTTAATTATATTGTAAAAGTCTATATAAAATATTTACAGTTAAATTACCATTCGACTTTTTTATTTAAAAGCTGTAATAGATAAATACATTTTATAGAATATATCATAAAACTATTTTAAGTAGCAGATCATTTCTTATATTAATCGAAAAACAAAATTTTTTGGATATTTTCTTGCTATTGCTGATTAAAGATATATCTTTTAAAGTTAATTATGATTTTAATCATCAACTAAAATTTTTTATTAAAAACTTATTATTTATAATTGTTGTATTTAATATTTTTTAACAATATAAATTATTAATTATATTTTAATTTCTATAATATTTAATATTGTGTATATCATATAAATTCTTTTACTTAACAGTAAAGTTATACTATTTTAAAGTTGATACTAATAAATTTAAATAGAAATTAAGTATAAATTTAATATGTTTTAAATTATCAGAAATTAATAATAATATTTATATATAAAATATAATAATAAATATTATTTACTAATTAATCTTAAGATTTTTTTCAAAAAAAATCTTAAGATTATAAATTAATATTAATTAATTAAGAAAAAAATAATTTTTATTAGCACAAATATTTTAGTATTTATTTAAGATAAAATAATAATTTGTTTTATTAATTATTAATAATAGTAATTAATATTTTAACTAAAATGTAGTTAAGAAAATCTATTATATATTTTAAACTATTTATAAAATATGTTTAATTTTCTCAACGTATAATATTTATTATTATTAGAATATAGTAATGTTATCAACTAATAAGAATAAAATTCTTATTCAAATCAATAAAATTATCAATCAACTAGCATAATAATTAATAAATAAATAAATAGGTTTTCATACAACAAAAATAAAATTAGCTACATGCTCTATAATTATGATAATTTTTTAGTTTTATCAAATAGTAATATAAATTATATTCATATAATCTACCTAATTGTTATTATAAGCCAATTTAATAAAATTATTGTTAAACTTATTAATTCAATTAATTTGTGATTTATACTTTATATTTAATTTTATAATTTAAAATTAGATTAGTTTAATATTTTATATTAATGGAATATTAATTTAGTAATATTCAAATATAATTTAATTTCTAATTTATTTAAAATAAAAATTTTTAACAAAATATAAAAATATGTTATGAAAATAATATTAATTTTTAGTATTATTAAGATAAGTTTATTTTAGAGATAAAATAAACTTATATATTTCCTTCTATTTAATGATATAATTATATTATTAATATTTAAGTAATAAACATTATAAATATAAGCAGAGTTATATTGATTTTTTTAATCAAGAAATTTATAATTTTATATTCTTTTCTAAATAATATTAAAGACTTACACCATGCTTATAATATATAAAATTATGATTCTTATATTAAAATCTTCCTTTTCTTTATCAAAATAGTTACAAAGTTTTTTAATATAATTCATATTATGGACTTGTTATAGTTTAAATTAAAATTTAAACTATATTGCTATTATCTATCATTTAACTCTGAAAATTATATTCATATATTTTAATAAATATAATTTTAATATAAGCTTCTTTTTATAAAATTAATAAATATCCATACGAAAGTCTTCTATTAGAAGATCAATATATTTTGAATATAATTGATTAAATAAATAAAATACAGATTTATTTTAATAAAATATTTATATAATTTAGATTATCAATAAAAATTATTTTAAGTAAATAAATCGAAAATAATCTTTATTTTATTTTCATAAAAAAATAGATATAATTTAATAATTGCATTGAATAATTTAAATCAAAAATTTTTTTATATATTTCTTAATGAGAAAAATATAGAATTAGTAATCTGAAAATATATAATATTAAGATATCAGTATACAAAAAATAAACATACTAAAGTTAAGTTATTAATTTTAATTAATATATTAAATTTAGAAATATAATTATTAAAGCTATCAGAAGAAATATAATTATTAATTATAAGCAGCTAGTCGATTTTGTTAATCTACGAATATTAATTAACAAATCATATCTATTCTATGTTATATAGATATCTATCTATCTGTTAATTCATAAGATCTACGATAAATAAAAATCATTAAATCATATAATTTAAATTAACTAATTAAAATTATAAATAAAATAAAATATTTAATTTCTAATTAATTTTTTATTATTAACTATAATTTTAAGAATATATCATAAAAATATTTTTTTTTAAAATATATCGTTAATTAATTTATTAATTAAATAGCATATAATATTTTTACGAAATAAAATTATGAAGTGATATCAAAATTTACTTTTTACATTTATAAAATATTAATATATACTATCAAATTAATAGCACTTAATTTGATTATTAATTAAATAAACTATATGTTATATTAACCAATCCTATATAACTTATAGAAGAAATAATATTAGTTTAGTTTAATTATTAAAATAAAATTTATTATTTTCTATTTTAATAAAATTAAATTTATGATTATATTAAATAATAATATTTTCAAAAATCTAACTTAAATCACAAATAATAAAATAATTTAATTATAATAATTTATATGTGATTATTTATTTATATTATTAATAACATAAATAGAATATACACTTTATTTTAGAAAAGAATTTATTTTGATGTGAAATATAATAAATTAATTCTATTAAAAAATAATTTCTAAGATATTTATACACCTTATCATCTTGTTAAACAATTTTAATAGAAGTTTATATAATATCATTATTATCATAAATTAATATTTAATATTAAATCCTATTTTTATTAAAAATAAAATTAAAAAATATCCATAGTATTATTCTGTTAATAATTCAATTAAAAATAATAAGAAGGTAAAATAATTATACTAATACTTTATTTCGCTAATTTTAAATTTAGAACTTTTTATTAAAAATCTTTAGATATATTTTATATATATCACATGATTAATTCAATTAAAACTAATATATCTATATATTTAATTATTTTTAACATTATGCTAAATAAATTTTAATAATTTATTTCATTAATATATATTAAGAAAGAAATTAATACAAATTTATTTTTACTATAACAAATAAATTTTACTAAAATAGTAAAAATATTTATCTTATAAAAGATCCATTATTTTTTTTATTAATAATATGCTACTACCATATATAAAATATGTAATATTAAACACTTTAATCATATATTCAATCATTTAATCTAATATTATATCATAAAAAGATAATAATTTTAATATTATTGATTTTTAATAAATTACGTACGTCTTTTTTTAAATCTAAAACTTAATATTATATTTTTATTAATTTAAAATAACTAGATTTTGTATATCAATTATACTACTAATTATTTTGATTTATAATTTTTATATAATTTTGAATATTCCTTAATTAGTTTTTATTTCATTAAAATCCTTCATTTTATAATTGATTTTTTATATAACAATCATAACTATAGTTATTTACCATTAGTAAATAGTTATTTGTTTTCTTATATTATTAATAAATTTGAATTTTATAAGATAAATAAAACATTATTATTTCTTATGATTCTTTTATTTTAAAGATTAAGTTTTAGTCAATTCTAATTAATAATAAAACTATATTTTATATAATTTATATTTATAAAAATCTTTTCTATTTTTTTTTATCATAGATAAAAAAATATTTACATGAAACTTAATTTTTAGATATGTTATAATATTTTGAATAGATTTAAAATAGCTTTCATGATTATATAATTTATAATGTAATTTCTTTTCTAAATCAAGACATTCTATCTAATTAATATGATTCGTTAAAATATTAATATATATTTTCAATATTTATTTTTTCTTAAAGAAGATAACTAGTATTATTTTAATGTTAATTAAAAATTAGGAAATAAGTAAAAATAGTAATTTGTTGTTTTTATTATATTAAAGCAATGATTTGTTTTAGAAATTACAACTTAAAGTTTTTATAAATTCTACATATAGATCGTTTTTATTTATATAGATATAAGATTAAGATATTATTGATAATTCTAAATATTCTAATAATTAGTTATCATATGTTATTTTTATTTTTTAAAATAAAATAAAAAATAAATTTTATTTAAAAAAATATATTAATAAAACGATAAAATAGATTATTTATTAATATAAAATATTACTTAAGAATTTATAATATCTTTAATGATAAAAATTAATCTAATAAAGGAGTAATTCTTATCATATATTATTAATGAAATCATCAGTTAATTATTAACTTTTATAATAAGATAAGCATAAGATAAATTTATATTTATTTTAATAATTAAAAAATATTTCAGAATAAAATGTAGATATTTTATAATTAAAATATAACTATTACTATTTAATATAACTATTCATTTAAATATTTATCGATTAATGATTTATTTTTTTATTATTAGAAATTTTAATAATAATGAAAATTCTATAATCTAATATTGTGTAATACATTAACTTTAACAAATAAATTAGTAGATAACATTATCTGTTGACTTAGATAATAAAAATCGTTTATATACAAAATTACTATATTAGTTAATTTTTCAAATTGGTGTTATTTTATATTTTATACACTACTTTTATTAAAGATAAATACTATATAAGATGTGGTAATAAAGTTTTTATTATTTAAAATTTTTTAATATACTCCATTATTCCTCCAATTTTTATTAGTTATATAGTATATGATTAATTATGTAATAAATAAAATACAGATAATATCAAGTTTATTATCTTTATAATCAGGCTAATATATATGGAAAAAACTAAATATACTAATGATTTACCTAAATTTATTTTTAGTATAATTGCTATTTTATTGATGTTAACAGCATGTTCTTTTATATTGAAACCATTCATACTTGGTTTTCTTTGGGCAGGAATGGTTGTTATTGCAACTTGGTCATTATTTAAAAAAATTGAAAATAAATTATGGTATAAAAAATGGCTAGCAAGTATAATAATGACACTGTTAGTAGCATTATTATTTGCTATCCCTTTTGCAATATTAATTAGTAGCATAATACAAAATGGTGATACATTAATTACATGGGCAAAATCGCCTTCTAAAATTAGATCACAAGATCTACTTTTATTGAAAAATTTACCATTCATAGGTAATAAACTTTTCTATGGCTGGCATGCGTTGATAGCTAATAGTAGTAATGCTTTAATTACTAAGTTACAACCTTATCTTGGTGAAGCAACAAGTTGGCTTTTGGAACAAGCTATTAATGCTGGTCGTTTCATGTTTCATCTTATTGTAATGTTAATATTTAGTCATTTACTTTTTCTAAATGGAGAAAGTGTTACATTAAATATTCGGCATTTTGCTATTCGTTTGGCAGGTAGAAGAGGTGATACTGTTATTTTACTTGCTGCTCAATCAATTCGCGCTGTTGCTTTAGGTGTAGTTGTAACTGCATTAATACAAGCAATTATTAGTGGAATTGGTTTAGTTTTATCAAATATTCCATATGTTGCAATATTAACAATTCTTATTTTTATATGTTGCATTGCTCAACTTGGTCCGTTATTTATTATGATACCATCAATAATATGGTTATTCCTATCAGGTGACACTACATGGGCTATAATTATGATTATATGGAGTATAGTTGTCGCAACAATGGATAGTATATTACGTCCTATTTTAATAAAAATAAGTGCAAATTTATCAATGATACTTATTTTGATTGGTGTTATTGGTGGAATTTTATCATTTGGTGTTATTGGTCTTTTCATTGGTCCAGTTGTTTTAGCTGTATCACATAATTTACTTACTACTTGGATGAACGAGGTCCCTGTCCCAAAACCAATTGAATTTATTAAACAATTTAAATAAAATATTTGCTATAAAAAAAATTTTAAAATTAATAAAATTAGCTTAATTAATATTTTATATTATCTTTATATTTAAATTATTTTAAAATATTATATTAAAGTTTTTAAAAGATAAAAATTGATTTTTTATCATAAATAAACTTTATAAATTTATTTATAATATTATCAATAATAATTGATTCTAATTTAACTTAAATGAGTTATTCTTTGAAGGTAGTTTTTACTAAAATAATATTTTTTATATAATACTATATTTATACATTAATTTTTTAAAAAATTAATGTATAAACTTATATTTATCTTATAAATTTCTGATAGATTTTCTTTTTTTATTTAATATCATTACGAATAATGTATTTATTAAAGATAATTAATAAGTTTTTTTATAAAAAATATTTCATAGGTTGAAAGTTAATATATATTTATTAATTTTTATTAAATTAATATTAATAATATTAATTTAATTAATATAGCATCTATAAATTTTTTTGTTATTTATTTATAGATTTAATATTTAATAGAATAAATTATTATATTTATTTACTTTATTTTAAATAAGTCTTATTTAAAAGTTAAAATATCTAAATTTATATAAGTAATTTGAAATTATATATAAATAATACAATAAAAATATAAAATAAATAAAAACAATTGAGGAATTAATATGACATTAAATCAATTTTTGATATAATGTTAGCGTTTTATTTTAAATATTATTTACAATAACGTTTGAATTTTATTGTTTTAAAATAAAATTAATCATATTTTTATTTAAAAAAATGTAATGATTATTAATAGTAAATATAAAATTATTACTATTGATATTATATTTATAATAAATAATAAAATTTATGTATAAAAATTAACATAATTTATATATTAAATAATATTAACATAATTTAATTAAATTATGTTAACTAATTGCTATATAGTTTTTTATTTAGTTAAATTTATAATTTAGATAACAATCTATGTTCAAAACAAACTAAAAATTATTATTTTATAATATACTTTTATATATTATATTACTAATTATAAAATATATACTATAATTAATAGTAATGAAATAAAATGTCAAGATATATTCAATAATAGATACTTATTAAAATGATAGTGAAAATATCACCAAATATTAGTGTCAAAAATCATCATATTTTAAAGTTATCTAATTACTTTAAATTCTATAGTATACATTCTTTTATTATTAAAACTGTTTTATAGAAAATAATATTGAAACTATGATTTTATATTTTTATTTTAATTTAATATTTACAAAAAATACAATAATATAAAACAAAATAACATATAGTATAATTATGAGAAAATTAATTGAATAGATTAGTATAGAAGTAGTTAATATATAAAATTCAACTTATAAGATAATAATCTTATATTATCATTTCAATAATAAATAAATATAATAATCAGAAATAATAATATGACGAATAAGTATTAATATAATAAATTAGTTAATTAATTTGATAACTTAGAATAAATAAATGTAAAAAACTTATAGTAAAATATATATTTTATAATTAAAATGTAATTATATAATTTAAATATAAATTATATCATTATTAAAATGATAAAAATAAAGATTAAAAATTCAAAAGAAATTTAATATTTTTTATAAAATAATTATTATTAGGATATTACTAAATGTGATATTAAATTAAAAGAGAATATATATCTCTTTTACTTAATAACATTGATTTATTGATTTATTTTTATAAAAAATAATAAAATATTAATAAATTACTTTACAGAAAAATAAATTTGATAATTTTATTTAATTATATAGTATGAATAATTTTTTAATAAATTTTTAATTATATATTTTTATTAATATCTACTATATTAAATATAAAATTCTAAGAATAAGCATAATAATAAATAGAATCATTGATAAATATATTATATTATCTTAATTATTATAATAGTAAATTAAATAGAATTTCAATATATTTTATACATATACAGATAATTATAAAATATTAAAATAAATAAAATTTGTAATAATTAAATTATAACTTTTCACTATAAAAGTTTAAAAATTGAATATTTATTTTTAATCTAAATATATAAATAAGTTTTAATTTAGTTTTTATTTAAATCTAAAAATAAATAATTAATTTAATGATGGTTAATAATGATTAAAAAAATTAATTCCAAATAAAATAAGTTTATTAATTTCAACAAAAATAAAAAAGTTTTTATAAATTAAAAATTTAATAAGTTTTTAATAAGACTAAGAATATAGTGAAATATATTAAAGTATAATATATCTTTACTTTAAGTTTATGCTTCACCTATAAAATTAATCTAATATTAAAAGTTATATTTATCATGAATATTTTGTTAATTTATTTTAAAGTTTTTAATTATTTTAATCCATGTTTTCTTATAAA
This sequence comes from Arsenophonus sp., assembly GCA_052401645.1. Lineage (GTDB taxonomy): Bacteria > Pseudomonadota > Gammaproteobacteria > Enterobacterales > Enterobacteriaceae > Arsenophonus. The sequence goes on along the minus strand of CP198939.1, from coordinate 1,421,365 downwards.
TAGTAGTTTTTATTAAATTTGAAAAGATAATTTTCTTGTAGAACTAAGAATTTAAAATTATATGAATAAAGTTAAGATTAATATTCTTTTGATATTCTACTTTAAAAGTATTCAATGAATACGAGATAATAATCTATATTTTTTATTTCAATAAATAAATTTTTATCAAAAATGAATATTAATAATATTATTGATGAATATTATTTAATAAAGTTCTATTATTGTGTTTATTAAAATAATGTAAAATATATACTTAAAAATAAAATATCGCTGATATTTTTAGCAATAAAGTATTTTGTAGTAATTGATTATTTGTAATCATCATAACCAAATTAATTTTTACCATAAACTTTTTATATTTTAGATCAAAATTTTGTAATAAAATGTCGTTTATAAAATAAATAAATAAAAATTAATGGAATTTTAGTAAAACTAAAGTTATAGATAAAAATATTTATTCAATTATTATGTTAAAAAATTATATTAATAAATTTTAAAAATTTTTAATTTTAATTAAATTATTACTTTTATAAAAAATATTAATAATATATAATTAATAGATTATTAATCTCTATATATTATAGAATAAGAAAAGTAAAACTATAAATAATTTATTTATATTAAAATTAGTAAAATAATAGATTATTATACAATCAATTATTGAATTATCATATTATTAATACGATATAAATAGAACTGATTTATATATAAATTAATTCTGATAATATAAATAAATTAAAAAATAAATATAATGCTTTTATTTAAATAAATAAAAAACAGATATAATAAATTTATTATCATAACAAATATACTACTTATATACTAATAAGTATAAAAATATTCGTTTAAATAATAAATAGGGATTATACTTAAATTGTAGATATAGTTTTTATCTTCATGGATTTTTAAAAATCTAGATTAATAAATAATAAAATTAAATTAACTAAAATATCTTTATATTAATAAATACAAGAGTATTAGTTTTTAATTAATATAATAAGTATCTTATATATTATCTATATCAGTAAAAGTAATATAGTTTCTTAAAATAATTTAAATTAAAATTTAATAAGAAAATATTAATAATAAATTTATTTGTCATTACTGATTACTTAAGATAACAAAAGATATAATTAATCATAAATCAATTATCATAATATAATAAATACTTCTCTAACTTTAGATTAGATGAATTATAAAATTGACAAGTGTTTTCCAAATCTAAATTCTAAATATTCGCTAATTTTAATCATAAAAATAAAATTAATATTTTTATATATTAGTTTTATATAGATAAAAGTATATATTGAATATATATAAAATAGACTAGACTTATTATGATAAAAAATCAATAAAATTTAATTTTTTAAAAAAATTTTCAATAAATATAATTTATATTATCTATTGCTAATAGTTTTATAACATTTAAATATAATAGTAATAAAATTATTTATTTTTTCATAAAATATAATTATAGCGATTAAAATATTATTCTCTATTTTAAAGAATACAAGTATATTATTTAGATTAATATTTTATATATTAAATTATAAATTAATTTATCACTATAGTAAACATTGATTTTGATAAGTAAGTACGATAATATAATTTATTTTAAAATAAGTTTAACAAATAAATATTAAGATATTAAAAGATAACAAGAACCAATTTTATATTTAGTTATATCAGAAAATTATTAACATTAATAAATGATCTTTAATTAAAATAAAAGATTATTAGTTTATTATTAAACTAATAATAAAATTATAGTTCATAATATCTCATAATGTAATTATTATTCTTATCAATATATAAAATACTATATAGTATATAATATACTATCTTAGGAATAAGTGATAAAGTTAATAAAAAACTTTAATATCTTATACAAGAATATATATTAAAATGATTAATACTAATATGTCTGATTAAATTTTAGTCATAGGTAAAAAAAATCTTACTTTTAGAAAAAATAAAAGTTTATTTATTAAATAATAATTAATATAGAGTAAATTTTAAAGCATTAAATAATTACTTATTTTAATGACTTACAATTACTATTGTTAAGGTTAACAATAGTAATTGTATATAATACATATAATATTTCTAATTATTAGTAATTCATAAAATTATTTATTTATACAAATTTTTATTAATTTTATTTTTTTATTTATTAATTATATTTATATGATTTATATTAATTATTAATGATATATCATTATAGCTTAAAATATTCTAATGACTAAAATTCATAAATAATTTTTGATATAGTTACTAGAACTATTTGACTATATTATATTTTATCAATATTACTTTATTTAATTTTGTATTAAGAATTATTTATACTTTGTATTGAAAAAAAATAATTTATTATAATTTTTATTGATTTAATTAAAACTTATTTTATATTGATATTGATAGTATGATATTTTACGATAATTTTAATTTATTGTTTTTTTTGATTTTCAAAGTTAAAATAATTATAGTGATATAATAAATTATTTTTTATAATTTTTTTCTGGAATTAATATTTCATTTAACTTTTTATTTAAATAGTTATCTAATAAAATTACTTCTATTAGATATATAAATTAATATAGGATTAATATCTTTTATTACAATCACTTAATATATCATAATAATGATAAATAGTTACTATTTATTTTTAATTTATATAATAATTTCTTTGAATTAAATTAATAGTATAATACTATTAATTTTCGTATTATAATTTATTAACTTTATTTTTTAATAAAATAAAAATAAAGTTAATATAATTAACACTAAAGCTTACTTTTTATTAATTTTATTATTATTTTAAATAAAATAATAAATTATATATATTTTATATATTTAATATCATTAGAATTATGAATACCATTAATTATAAATTTTTATTATTTCTTTTATATTTATTATCTGACTTTTAGTATTTATTGATGATTTTATATACATTATAAATTGTATTAAATTATACTTTTATATAAGTTTTAAAAAACTTAATTATTTAACTATGGAATATATTACATATATTTTTATCTTTTAAAATAGTTTAAAGTTAATAAAAAATATATTTTAATCTAAACATTATTTATGAAAACAAAAAAGTTTTTTATATATAGATAATCAAAAAGTTATTATTAATAATTTATTATTTTTAAATCATAATAATGAATAATTATTATTTCATATCTAAAGAGTATCATAAAAAAACAAACTTATTAACTTTATTTATATTTTTTTTAACATTATATAATATTTAATTCTTTTTATCAAAAAAAAATTTCTTAATACCTTAAGAAATATAAGCAAATTATTATATAATGTTTATAATTAACTAATAATTAAGAAAACCTATATTTCAATTTATTTCTTAAATAAATTATTATGACTTAACGAACAGTATTGATAAAAATATTATTTAAGTTTAAGTTATTTATAGTACTTTAATATATATATGATATAACATTAATTAGCTAGTTTAAATTACTAATAATTCCAATTCATAGAGTAAATAACTTTGGATAATTAGATCGATAATGTTATTAAGTATTTTTATGATATAAAGTTAAATATCAAAAATATTTATTTTTTAGTATGAAAATATACCAGCACATAATCTCTATATCATAGATAACATAATTTATAATTATTTTATCTAATTTAAATATAACTTTTATTATATATAAATCTTATTATTTATTTTATTGTTTAATATAATTAAAAAATTGATACAAAAATTATGTAAAACTCTTTAAATTATTTCTATAGAAGCTGATATTTATTTTAAATTTATTGGACAAAATACTCCTATAAATATTTTGTATCACTAAGCAATTTATTTTAATTTTAAATAGTTAATTAAAAGAATAAAAATAATCATAATAATTAAATTATTCTTACTATTTTATTTTTTATACTAAATTCATGAGATGAGCTTAATTAATAAAAATTAATTAAAGAAACAATCTTACTAATAATGCAATTACTTTTTTTATTATTATAATTTAAAATTAATAAAAAGAATATTATTAATTTTTTATTTCTATTAAATATTTTATAAAATATTTATACTTATGAAATATATTATAAGTTTAAAATTTATATATTAGATTCGATATTTATTGATTTGATTTCTATTAAAAATTAATATTTTTTATTATTTCTATTAATAAAATAATCAAATAATAATAACAAAATTAAAAACTATAACTGAATATTAATCAATTCATATCATTTCAATAAATAAAATATAAAATAAAATATTTTATATTTAATAATTAAAATTTAACAAAAATTTTATACATTATGTTTTAAAAGAATTTTAGCTATATTATTAAACTACAATAAACTAGATGAAATAATAAATTTTGTTTAAATAATATTTCTGAAGATTAAATAATTATATTTAAATTAGTTAATTTAATGATATTAAAAGTTAAATTTGAATAATTAAACTCAAGTTAAATATATTTTAAAAGTTATTTATGACAAAAGATACCTTTTTTATAAAATCTAGCATTAAGTTTTATTCATTAGGTTTATAAAAATCATTATCAATTTTACGTAACATATTTATTTAATTTAGAATTAAAATAAATAAAAAAATCTACTTTTAATCAATAATCATAAATTATGTTATAATTATTTTTATTAAATGATTAATATAAAAATGATTTAAGTAAGATCATTATTGACTAATAACATCATAACTTTATAACTCATTTATAATTTTATATAATTTATTTAATTTATAAACAAAGTATATTATTTATACTATATCAAAGACATGCAATTGATGATAAGTTTTTTAAAACTTATTAAATAAATTTAATCATTAGCTAAATAAGTAAAATTATTTACTTAATTTTGATTAATACTATTCATTTATTATAATTCAATTTTTAATAGTTGTATTTATTAACTTTATAAATTTTAATTATAATTAAAATTTATTAATATAAATAAAATTTATATATTACTTTCATGATAAAAAGTTTTTATTTAATTTAACTTATCTTATATATGTTTAATTGTATTACTAGAATAATCAATAGATGAAATAAAAAATAAATGAAAATAATTATTTAATAAAGAATTATAAAATTATTATTAGTTATTTTATAAAAATAATTCACTATTTCTTTAATAATAAAAATCAGAATTTAATTATTTTTATTATTAAAATCTAAGATCTTCTTAAACAATTTATTATTATCAATTTTAATTAATAATTTTATTTTTTTTTGCAAATTATACTTATTAATATAGTATCATAGATATCTAATTATTTACTAATATCTTTTACTAAATTTTAATTAGTAGTATTATATATTATTTATTAAATATACTTTTAAAACCAATTTTTGGAAATATACAATTTTCTATTATTTATAGTATTATTTAAATTAATATTATCTAATTTTATTATTATTAATCTAACTTAATAACTAGATTAAAAAAGTAATTAGGTTATTTTGATACTTTTTAATTTTTATCTATTTGCTTATCATATTAATATCCATTATTTTATAAATAATATTTATTTTAAGTTTAATATTATAGTTATAATAACTAGATGATAATTTTAATTTGTTATAATTTTATTAATATAAAATTTATTAAGATTAATGATTAATTATAAATTAATATATCTTAAAATAATAAGTTTTATTGAGTAGTAAATATGTTATTTAAGAACATTACTTTAGTTTATAAAATTAAATATGATATCATAAAAACTAAATCAAAGTAATTTTATAAAAAAGATATTAACGAAAAGTTTTATATTAATATCATGGTCTTAATAATAAAGATATAAAATAGTTATATCATGATATTTTATATTAATTCTATTAAAAATTTTCTTTTTATAACTACTGTTTATTTTTTATTAATAAATTTATCGAAGAAATAAAATAAATAATTAATTAAATTTATTTAAAAACTAATATCAACTATTTAGTTATTATCTATTCTAATAATAAATCCAATTAAAATAAAAAGTAAATCTTAATTATCAGCAAAATATATATAATCTATAATTTTTATTCATATTATTTATATAATTTAAATAATTGAGTATATATTAGAGTATAATGTTGTTAAATTATTAAAATAATTAATCAGACTTAGATTGTTTTAATTTATTTTTATAGTAAAGCTTATATAAATATATTTTATAATTTAATAATTAACTTAATTAATTTTGAATAACTAGAATAGTTATTAATATAGAGATTCTTTTAAAAAAATATATAGATATTTATGTTAAACCTCTTAGTTTAAAGTTAATTATGATATAAATCTTTTTTTTAAAAAAAATGATTATTTATATTTAAATATAATCAAGTTTAGTTTTAAAGAATATTATCTTTAAACAAAATTATCGATGTATTTGGGTTATATAACTAATCTATATTTAATATGTTCAAATTTAGTTAATAAATAGTTTTTACTTTAAAAATATTTAAACAATTGCTAGACCACATTTATTTTTAAGTTATTGTAATACTAGTCTATTTAATAGAAACATATGTTAAAAAAAATTTTTGAGATAAATATGTATAAAACTAATTACTTAAGAACTTTTCCTATCGGCAGACTTATTACACCTCAAGCGCTTGCTAATGAATTTCCGGTTTCTAAAGAAATTATTAAAAATGTTAAAAAGTCAAGAAAATCTATTGAATCTATCTTAACAGGAAAAGACCAACGATTATTGGTCATTATTGGTCCATGTTCAATACATGATACAAACGCGGCACTTGAATATGCTAAATTGCTTGTTAAGCTACATGTAAAATATAAGAATTATCTTGAAATCGTAATGCGTACATATTTTGAAAAACCAAGAACAATAGTTGGTTGGAAGGGTTTAATCTCAGACCCAGATCTCAATAATTCCTTTCAAGTTAATAAAGGTCTACGATTAGCACGTGAGTTATTAACTAATATTAATAAACTAGGTTTGCCAACAGCAACTGAATTTTTAAATATGATAACTGGCCAATATGTAGCTGATCTTATCAGCTGGGGAGCAGTAGGAGCCAGAACAACGGAAAGCCAAATTCATCGTCAAATGGCATCAGCACTTTCTTATCCAGTTGGTTTTAAAAATAGTACCGATGGTAATATTGATATTGCTATTGATGCTATTCGTGCAGCACGTGATAGTCATGTATTTATATCACCAAATAAAAATGGACAAATGACTATTTATCAAACTAAAGGTAATTATTTTGGGCATATTATCATGCGAGGTGGAAAGCAGCCTAATTATAGTGCTGAAGATATTGAAATAACATGTCGTCGTTTAAAGCAATTTTGTTTGTCAGAACAAGTAGTTATTGATTTTAGTCATGGTAATTGTAAAAAAAATTATCAATATCAAATAAAAGTTGCTAAAAATATTGCTCAACAGCTTCAAAAAGGCTCATTAGCGATCGTTGGTATTATGGCAGAAAGTTTTTTGATAGGTGGTACTCAACAGCTAATTAATGGTAGACCCATTACGTATGGTCAGTCTATTACTGATCCATGCTTAGATTGGCAAGATACTGAACAATTGTTAGATATAATGGTTGAAGCTGTTAAAAACAGGTTTTTATAATTATAAAAAAGAATTTTAAATACTTATTAAATTAATTAGCAAACAAGATTTTTTCAATTATCATTGAAGCATTTAATTTTATTAATTATGTTTATTGCTTTAATTAATTAAAAAATAAAATATATTATAATTAACTATTTATATTATCTATTATTTAAATAATTTTTATTAATTATACTTTAACAATCATATTTACTATTTTCTTTTGATTTTAAATTAAACGTAAATTTACTATCGATATTTATAATAAAATATTATTAATTGTATTTCTTAATAAAGCTATTTTGAATTTAAATATCTTTATTATTACTAAATAATAAAAGTAAATAGGAATAATATTAACTGTATTGAAAATTAAAATGGATAATTATTAATTCAATAGAAATAAGTAAAAATAATTATTTTAAAAAATAAAAATAAAAATAAATTATAATATGATTATTTAATCATTTTATATATAAAATATTATAATTTTATTATTTATTTTTTCTTTTATTTATAGAGAATTTTATTAAAAAATATATTTGATAAAGGTAATAATCTTAAAATACATTATGATTTTATCATAAAAATCAAATTTAGTGAATTGAAATAATATATATAATAATACATTAGTAAATATTTTAAAAATCACTGATAATAATTGTTTACTATTTAATAAACATAAAATATATATATTCTTTATTTATTTTATTAAAAATATTAAATAGTTTTAAACTAAGTATATAATAATATTATAACATTAATTTGTTTCATTAAGTTAATATTTAAATATTAAATATTAAATTTTTAATTATTTTATTTAATCATTATTATATTATGATAATTTTAACTTTATTAAATCTGATTAAAATAATTAAAATATGTTTAATACTTTTGATGTAGATAAACTATATTATATATTCTCTTTATTATTATAAATTAACACTAAGTTTTTTAAGCGTTTATATTAAATAAGTAATATTAGAGAGAATATATGAATAAATTGCTTTAATAAAGTAAATATATTTTTATTAATGAACTAAAGTATTATTTAAAAATTAAAATATTATTTAATTAATATAATAAAAATATTATTATATATTTATATAAAAACAATATTAATATAACAAATAATAATTATAAAATATTTAACAAATTAGTTAAGTTATGGTTAATCTTAAATTAGAAACACTTATGACGTATTATTAAAATAATTAAGATAGTAATTTATTCTTTTTTGAAAAATTAGAATTTTAAGATATATTAGATAATGATTAAATTTAATATTTATAGAATATTAAAATTATCTTTATATAAATAAATATGTTTTAAACATTACTTTATATGTTTTATTATAAAAAAATATATAAGATATCTTATTTATCAAATAACGTAGTAATAATTTAATTATTAAGATACTATATATTAAATATAAAAAGATATTAAAGAATAAATTAGTTTATAAAACAATTAAAATAACCGATAATATAGTATAATATATTTGTTAAAACATAAAATATTTTATAGAATAAAAATTCTAAATATAATATATTTTTAATAAATTTAAAATTTTGATTTTAATTACATACGGATACTAAAATTATAAAAAGATTGAATAGAAATAAAATATAAATTTTCTTTATCAAATAAAGTAATTAAATTATTCTAAAAATCTTAAGTAATGAAAAGTATTAGTATGATCAGTAATAAATTCAATAAATAGAGTAAAAATTAGTTTTTGCTAACTAAATAGTATAAATTTTAATAAATAATGAATAGTTATCATTAATATAATGAAATATAGAAAATTATCTAAATATTTTAATTTTATTAAAATATATTATAGTAAATAATATAAATAGATATATGATTAAAGTTATATATTTAATGATCAGTGATTACTTTAGCAATTAAATATATTATTTATGATTAGCAAATCAAATAATTTTTTTGAATATTCAAGATATTTAATATAATTAATGATTATTTATATTAATTTTATTTTCTTTAGTTTTTTTATATAAATTAAAATTCTTATTAGTGGTATTAATAATTAAAATACTGTTTACTATTATATATTTATTGATAATTCGAATAATATATTTAATATGTAATTTAATATTATTTATTGATAATAAATAATATCATTATAAATATGTTGATTAAATTATTAAGAATAAAATCAGTTAAAAATTATTTATTTAATCTATATGAAAAATTTATTTACTTCAATATAAACAATTAACATAAATAAAAATTTATTTTTTAGATTATTAAATACATTAAGTTTTATATTAAAAATATAAAACCTGAAAATATATTTTATATATTTTTCTTATCAAGAATGATAAAATAATATAAATTATTAATAAGATCGTAAAATTAGTTATTATATTTATGAAAAACTTTTAGTTAAGTTAGAACTATTTTCCTTATATGATTATAAATAGAAAATTTTAAATTTAAAATATATACACAATTTAATAAAAATATTGTGATAATAATATGTTTAATTTAATAAATAATATTATTGGTTTATTATTAATAATAGGAAAATTAATGTATAATAAAACATATTATAAATTTATATTATGTTAATTTTATTCTAAAAAATATAATTATCAATTTAATTACTTAAATAAACTTTATCTAGTTATATGAATCTATATCAAGTTAATAATATTAAGCTTTAGTATAAATATTAACAATTTAATATTAAGTTCGATTCGTATAACTAAATTATTTTTTAAATTCAGTTATTTATTTAAGTAATATATAAGTAAACTACTCAAATAAGTTACAGTATTATGACACTGTATCAAACACTTAAAAAGAAACTTTCATAAAAATATATAAAATATTTTATATTTTCTTAATATTTTTTTTAAAAAATTAGATTTATTTATCTAGTAATTAAGATTATTAGATTTTAGAATAAAATAAAAACATATTTATAGTTTGATTGTTCATGATTTTTTATGATTAAATTTTATTGCTAATAAAATTGAAAACAATATCTAATATTATAAATTAAAGATAGTATCCTTTATTATAAATAATAAAATAATCGATTAGTTTATTTAACAAAAGATTACAAATTATGGTAATTTTAAGTGATAATATTAGTCATTTTCTTATAGCGAAAGAATTAAAATATTTAAAATTTCTATTTTAAATATTTTAATTAATCACATTAAATATAAATAAATTTATTTTTTTTGAAATATTTTATAGCATAAATAATTGATTATGATTATAAAATAATTCAATTAAAAACATAAATAAATTAAATTTATATAAATATAACTTTTTATCAATTATAAACTTATGAACTATAGTTCACTATGAAATAACTGGAAAAATTAAATTTTTAAAAAAATATTTTTGTATAAAAACAAAATTATTTTTAACCATAAATATAAAAACTTATTTTTTAGTTTATTAAATATAGAAAATTTACTTTATTAAAATATTTAATTATTTTAATAATTGAAAAAACAAATACAAGTTAAAAACTAGAAATAAAAAACAATTATACTTTTATCGTTAAAATATTAAAATAATCTTAAATAGAAAATTATTATAGAATGAATATTCTGCTATAAATATTTAAAATAAAATAGAAATATAATTAATTAGATAGTTTTTATTATTAAGAATAGATTATTAAGTTATTATTAAAATATATAAAAATATAGGATATAAATTAAGATTTTATTTTCAAAATAGTAGAATTTTTATTAAAATAATTAATAATATGGTATATAATCATAAACTTTAGATTTACTGAATAATTTAGATGATAAACTTAATAGATTAAAAATAAAAATTTAAAAGATTGTCTATTTTATAAACTATTTAGTTTTTTTATAAAACATTAAAAACAATCTTATTATTTAAACAGTTTATTAAAATTGTTAAATAACATATAGTTATTATATGAATATTATAATGATAATTTTTTTAAAAAATATTATACATCGAAAAGATAAATATATATACAAATTTTATAAATCTCTATTAAAGATAGTTGATATAAACTAATATAGTAATTATCTCTATGAGAGATAATTCATCTAATTATAAAAATTTTATTGATAATCTAAACAGCTATTTTAATAATTTTTTAAATTAATACTAAGTTACTTTATGAATCTATCAAAATAAATAACTACTAGCATAAAAAAATTTCTATACAATACACTATTGTAGTCAAATTCATTTTAATTATATTGATCGATGATGCAAGTTATGATGATATTTTCTATTTAAAAATTTAAATAGGATTAAATTAATTTTAATATATTATAATTATTATAATATTATAATATTGTTTATATAAACAATGATATAATAAGTAATATAACTCTTCTATAATGGTGTTTTATCATTTGAAACTAAGATAAAGTTAAGATTAATTTAAATTCAAAATTAATAATATAAGTCTTCTAATGCAGAAATTTATCTTTCATTATTATCTAATTTAATTTAGATGATTTATAAGTAATTAAATAAAATTTTTATTTCCCTAATAAGATAATTAGCAAAAGATTTTAAAACATCAAACTTAAAAAATAAATAAACTTATTATTTTTAATAAATTAAATAAGTTAAAATAAATTAGGTTATTATTTTTTATTTTATGAAGATAAATAACGATATCCTATCTATTTAGAATTATTATTAACTATAAACTTACTTTGAAAATATTAGTAATGAATTAAATATCTATCAAATCTTTAAAATATCAATATTAACATAAAGTAGATTTTATTAATTAATATCATAACATAATCATTAATATATCATCTAATAATGATTATTATCTTAATTTTAAATCAATAATTAATTATATTGATTATTTTTTATTTGATAGATTATAAAATCTAATTATAACTTTGTAATTTATATATATTGTTTGAAAATTAAAGTACAAATTATTTTGTAGAAAATTTTAAAATTTAATTCCAATTAATATGATTAATATTAACTATTTTAAAATATATTATACATAGTATTATACGTATTTTATATTTTATATAAGTTATTATATTTATTTGTTATATTTTTAAATAAATTTTCATATAGTATAAAATAAATATTTAAAAATAATTAAGTATAATTATAGTTTATAAAAAAAATTATATTAAGTTATTATATGTTTAAATCATTAATTTTATTTTTCTTAAATAAAAAATAATTAATAACTTTATTTATTATGTTGTTTTAAAAAATTGCTTAAAAAAATAAGAACTAAACATATAAATAGAATTATATAATTTAGTTTTAGTTTAACTTATTATCTAATGATAGATAAGAATATAAATATAAGATAAAAATTATATATTATTTATTCCTGATAACTCTTTATTAATTTTGTTATAAATTTAGAAAAATAATATTTATTTTATTTTAAATTCATTAACTTTATTAAAAGATTTTATTTATTTATTATCTATTAAGTAAGTAATTCTATACTAAGTTTTATCATATAATTAATATATTTATTTTTAATATAAAAAATATAATAATTAAAAGTTGTTTAATTATAGAATTACTTATGATTATTATTTTGAGCAAAAGAATATCATGAAATTCTTTTAATAATTTAATTTTTATTTTTTTAAAAAATAAAATAATTCATATAATAAAAGATTTTTTTAAAATATCATTAAGATTTTTTAAATTATTTTTTTAGAAAATTTATAAATTTAAATTATTGTATTGTTTGTTCTTCTTTATATCATTGTTATACTATTAAGTATAAAAAAACTATTTATATTTTATATCTTTTATATTATTTAATAAATATTCCTTATTATTATAAATACATAAATTAATAATATTCTCAGTAAAAGAATACTATTATATATAATTAAATTATAAAATATATTAAATTATTATTAGATATATGATTAATAATTATAATAATGATATTAAGTTTTAAAAAACTTTAGATTTTTAATCTTTTAAAGATATAATATAAATCTTAATCTTTATATAGTATTCTACTTAAATTAGTTATGCTTTTTTAAAAAAATAATTAATTTTTATCGTTAATTATTTTTTAAAGATACTGGATTATTAATTTTTATCCAGTTGTTATATAAATTTCAATTATAACTAAAATCTTTTGTTTTTTAGTTTTTTTAAAAAAATAAAATTATTGTTGTATATATTTATTATAATATATTTTTTTTATTTTTTAATTTTGATATTTTATTATATAAATAATATTTATTAGTTATAGTTTACTTATATGATTTTTATTAGAGAATATTTTTCTATATTTTATAATTCTTTATTATAAAATTAATTTCTATAAAAACATACTAGTATTTTGTAAATATAAAACTTAAAATATGAAACGATAATAGAAATAGTGATAATTTAAACTTGATTTTTTATTGAAAATAAATTATTTATTATTAATAATATGAACTTGTATTAAATAAGAAGAAGAGATAAAATATAAGATAAAAGAGTTATTACTTATTTATCTAAAATTTAATTCTTTTAAAACAATATAATATATATTAAAAATTTAAATTTATAAAATGGTATTTTAAAAGAAGCTTATTGAATAATAAATATTGTATATTTAATTTTTATTTAAAAATAAATAGATAACTATATATAGTAATATTATAATTAATAATTAAATTAACATTTTTTTATCTTAGAAAATTTCTCTAAACTTAGATGTTTTATTTTAAATAAAATAAAAATTAAAAAATAAATTAATAATATATAAATACTTAAACAATGCATATAAAGTTAATGATATAAATCTCTATTTAAATAATATCAATAAATTTAATAATTTATACATATAAAGAAACAACAAATTTTCTAAAAATATTTCATTTGTATTTAAAAGATTTTTTTAATAGTAAAATAATCATGATAATAGATGTATTTAATAATATTTAAACTTATAAAATAAATTATTTTTATTTGTTTAATACAATATTAAATAATTATATCTTTGATTTATGGGATAAGTTTTATCTTATTTACTAAAATAAAATTCAAATCTCAATTATTGAACTTTTAATGAATATTAAAATAAAATAAATGATTAATTTTAGTTATTATTATACAAATTCATATATAAAATATTTTATATATAAATAAATTTATTAAATAAAATTAATTTAATTCTATATTTATAATTTATGTAACTATATAGACAATTAAATTATTATAAATAAAATTAATTCTCAATATTAAGATTTTTTTAAATAAAAATGTAATTAATTTATAATGTCTAATTATCTATAATTTAATACTGATTAATATTTTATTATATTAATTAAATAAAGATTCTATTAATTTTAAATTAATTAATTTATTAATTTAAAATTAATAGAGATAAATATTAATTAAATATTAATAGTAATTTTAAAAAATTATTTAATTATTATTAATTTTTATATAATTAACATTCATATTATCAATTATATAATGATTTTTTAAAATTTTATATAAAAATTAACAAATATAATAAAGTATTTATGAGTCTTTAAAAGACAATATTAACATATAAATAAATAAAGATTTTATAATTTTAATAAATCAAAAAAATGAAATTATTCAGTTCTTAAATCTTAAATTATTGATCAAATACTATTTTCTGTATTAGTTGAGTTAATAATTTATTTTTATATTTATTTTCAATAAAATTATTTATATTACATTTATTTTATTAAAAATAAAATAGTATTATCTAAATATTCAATTAAGTAATTCACTTATAACTAAATATATTTTAAAAGATATATTATTTTTTAGTTAATATTAAATCAATATTTTTTATAATCAGTAGTTAATATTTTATTATTATTTTATTTTTTTATTTAATAATTAAATTATTTATTTCTTATCTTTTATTATACTGCATTATATAATACTTATTATTGAAATAATCAATAATATATTCGTTTTTTAAAAAATAAATAATTAATTATATTTTTAAAATATTACTTTTAATTAATTCTTTTTATTATTAATCAATTTATATATCATTTTTAATTATAAAAATTCTATTCTTCTAAGTTAGAATAAACATTTTTTGTTTATTTATTAATATAATATTAATAAATAATAAAAAATTATTTTATATATTTATATATAATAAATTATATGAGTTAGTTTACTAAATTATTAAAAAAACATATTAAATTTAATATTAATAATATGTTAATCAACATATTATTAATGTAATTTTAAATTATCACAAAAAGTATTTTAAATACTATCAGAAAGATTAATATTTTTATTTAATTTTAAATTCTTTTCAAAATATATTATTTCTTAATATTAAGAAATCATTTAAATAAAACTAAATATTATTTTAAAGTAATAATAAAATTAAACATATTCTTAATGATATCTTTTATATTTATTTTAATTTTATATTTTATCTTACTTAAGATACTAATTAGAATATAATGATTTAAATTATTTTTGAGATTATCGTAAGATGATTCAATTAGTTATTTGTAGCATATGTTACATTATTAAAGATAATATATAAATTATCTATTTATCAAAAAATGCTATTTATAAATTTTGAATAAATCAAATAAAGTTGTTAACTTATTATTTATATAGATATAGATATAGAATTAATATCTATTTATAATATATTTTATTTTCATATTATAATTCATTTTGGTATTATATAGTTTTTATATTCTAATTTAAAATTATTGTTTTTTAAATTTATTATAATAATGTTACTAATTAAGTGCTACATGTAACCTTAAATATTAAATCTATATTAAAGAAAAATTATTATTTTTTTAATTTTTTATTTTTAAAAAAATTTATAATTTTAATAATATGTATAATCTTTATAATATTTTTTATTGTTAAATCGATTATTCAAATCTAGATTAAAAATCTACTATTATTATGGTATAATTATAATTTTAATTACAAATTAATTCACTTTTTATTTTTAATTTGGAAAATATTTTAACTTTTCTTATAATTTTCATTATTTTAATATATATTTATTCTATATACTTTCTTATAATTTTTCGTATATATTATTAAAAAATTATTTAAGATAGATTAAATAATTAAAAGATATTTACCTTTTATTACGTAATAATAGTAATATTTAAATTAAATATTGTTATATGTATCATATTTTATAAAATTTTAAAAAATATTATTTATTAAAATGAATAATATATTATTATATAATTTTATATTATATTATATTAATAATAAAAAAATTAAAAAATATATTTTGATATTACTTTATATAATATAAAATATTCATTAATGATAATTAAATTCATTAATGATAATTAAAAAAAAATAAATTAATTATTATTTATTTCTCAATATATTTATTTTGATATTTATAAAGTTAATAATTATATATGTTAAATATTTTATTTTAAAATTAATTAAAAAATATTTTATTTTTTAAAAATTTAATTTTTCAAAAATAACATATAAAATATAAAAAAACTTAAAAATATCTTTTATAGATAGAGTATTTATATATCTTTTAAATAAATTTAAATTAATTTAAGTATTAAAATATTTTAATATAAATAGTAAATTATTAGCTATTGATTAATAAAAATATTATTATTGATAATAGTATTTTAATATTAATTTTAATTCTATTATCTTAATTAAGATGACTTAAGATATTTATATATATAGATATCTATAGTCTATTTATCTAATTTAATTTTTAATATTATTTATTAAAATATATTATATAATATTTTATTTATTATTTTCTTTAAAATTTTTAATTTATTTTATTTTATAAAATACTTCATTAAGAATTTTATAATTTTAATAATTATAATTAAGTTATAAACAGTGATAAAATGTATAAGACATATATATTTTATAATAAATTTCAATAAACAAACTAATAAATATTGATAAATAAATAATAATAATATGATTATAATAAATATTTATAAAATAAAATAATTTAATTATTTATTTAAAATAAATTATTTTTAAAATTAATAAAGTATTATTTAAATATTTATGTTTTGAATTAGAATTTTAAATATGTAATAACAATGAAAATATTTTATACTTAAAAGTTGTTAACGTTTGAATATTTTTTTATTCAAATAATTTGATGTTTATTATTAAATAATAATAAATAATGAAAAAAATGAAGAAAAAATATATTTTAATAATATATTAGAGATTTATATAAAGTTTATATGAATATTTTTTATTAAAAAAATATTTTAATACGGATATCAATATATATAAAATATTATATGTAAATATATTTATTAAACTATTTATCTTATAAAGTAAAATTAATAATTTTTTTATTATTAAAACTTTAATAAATTAAGTGTTATAATATTATAACTATTAGTTAATAAACGACATTTAAATTAATAAAAATTATTCATACTTAATAAGTAAACGAAGATAAAATTATTATTGATATTTAAACAATTAAATGACTATATTTTTAATATAGATTAATAAATAAAAATTATTTCATTAAAGAATATATTTCAAATATTTAAATATAATTATGGATATATCTAATATGTTTAGATTAAATAATCTATTGCTATTCACTTTACATATCGGACTAATTAACTAGTAATTAATTAAATTAATATTAAATATTATATAATTATATATATGTTTTTAAAAAAATGAAAGTAATAAATCTATTTACAAATCATTCCATCTATTGTTTTATGTAAATTGACAAAAGTTAATTCATTTTAAAAACAATTTAAATATAATTTAAAAAACTGTTTAATTGATTTATTTTAACTTAATTTAAAATTAATATCTAGTATTTTTTTATTTTATATAACTGAAACAAAAAATTTAAATATAAACATATTTACATATTTTTATAATTATTTCATAAAATCTTTTTCAATTAATAAAGTAACAATTTTTAAGATTTAATTTTATTATTTTTATTTTTAAAATAATAATTTATGAAATTTAACTAAAAGTAACTTTATTAAAGTTAAATAATTTTATATAAATAAACTAAGATTAAACAATGTTATCAAAATATAATTTGATAACAAGAATAAAATATTATATAATTCATATTAATAATTATTTATGAATATTTTAATTTATATAACTTCTGGATTTTTCAAAATTATTATTCAATAAAGCAAATTTAGTGTTTTTATATTATAAAGATAGATTTAATTATGAAGACTTTCTTTAATACGCTTCTATATCTTATAATAAATGATTACAATTTTTCTTTTCTTTTATTTATTTGTTTAATTATATGATGGACGTTTAATTTGATTTTTATAATTAACTTATAATAATAAAATGAGACATTATTATTTTGATTTTAATAATAAATTATATAGTTTTCTTTATCTTTCAATTATATTCTCCTTTTCTATTTTTACTATAAAAATTAATTTTAGATACTGATATTTAAAAATTATCAATGTTAACTATAAATTTCATTTATTTTATAATATTATAAAACTTATTGCCATAATAATCGTTAATTTTTTATTAATTCTTATTAAACAGGTATAATATATAAGTTATTTTATATACAACTTATTAATTATACTTAAAACTAAATAATTTTTTAATTAATTAAAAAATTATTAATCGATCTATTTTAAGCTAAAATTTTTAAGGTTTTTAATTGTTATATTTATCTTTTAGAATACATGTCAATAACTATTATTAGTTTAATTAGTAATTTACCATCCAATTTTATATTTACTTATACTTTATATTAGATTTATAAGTAGAAAATCTTTCATTATGAAACATAGTTTTAATCTATTTTTGAGTCTAATAAGTTTTTTTCTTTATTGGAAATCTATATTTTATACTCAATTTTTATATAAAGTATTATTTAGAATATTTTATTTATATAAAAGAGTTTTTATATATTTATAATATTAATCTTTTATATATAACAGATTTACTGTATTGAAATAAAAAAAACTTTTTGAATTTAAACGTATAATGTAAATTGATTCCATTGTATTTAAAGTGATAGTATTTATTCAAAGTAGAATGATATGTCTTACTTTTAGAATTCTTGTTTTTTATCACAAAAACCATATATTTCTATTTATCTTAATCTTTAACTATTTATTTAAAATATTTCTATAGATTGAAATATTTTAAATTATTGATAATTAATCTTGAAAAAAATCATCTTTTTATAGATTAATTTAAATCAATGATTCATTTATAAGAATATTTTCTTTTCAAAAACTTATTTTATTTTTTATCCTTGATTTAATTTTATTATTAAAATATATATATGTAAATAAAAAAAATAAATTTTAAAATAGAAATTATATTTCATATTTTTATATATATAATAATTTGTATTATTAATATTAAATGATATATTTAATAATAATAAAATCTTTAATTTAACATCTTAAAAAAATCAATTATCAGACATAATAACTTCATATAATTCATATTACTTTTAAATAAAATAATATGATAAATTAGAGTATAACTTTTCTCTATTCTCTATTATTAAAATAAATATTTTTATATTTATCTAAATATTTTATTTTAGACGTATTTATTTTTTATAAAAACAATATTCTTCTATTAACTAAAAATTAACTATTAACATTTATGTTACTTATGTTATAAAAATTTAGTTATTTTGTTAATAAAATTAATTTTAATTTTTCATAAAAATATTATATACTAATTATAATATAATATTGATTTGATATTTTAATTAAGTATTTTCTCCAAAAAATTAATAATTTCTTATTTATGATCTAGATATGTTGTAATATAATTTATCTATATCTATTATTTATAATAATAAAATAATTATTTTTTTAAATAATTATTATATATATACTTATATAAGTAGCTATGTTTTAATTAATTGATTAAGTATAAGAATTAAATTTCTTATTGCAATATTTATATATAAATAAATAATAGTAAATTAGCATGTATTACAAACTTAGATTAATTCACAATTAATACATTTATTTATCTAAACTAATTTTTTATATGATAAAATTAGAAATTAAACTGATATTAATTCATAGCTTGATACATAATTTTAAATTATCAATTTCTTAATAAGCATTTATATACTGTTATAGAATATTTTTTACTAAATATTTTAGTTTTTTGAATTATTAATATTTATAAAAAATATAAAATATCTCTACACAATATATTATTTAATTCACTAATTATAGTATTAAATAAATATAAAAAATTCTTTTAATAGTTAAAGACAATATTATTTTTTTATTAATTTTAAATTAATAATACAATTAGTATTATCTGAATATAAAAAAATAATTACAATTAGATTATATATTAACTGCTGATTATACAATTAATATCATTCATCTTTATTTCTTTATATTTTTATTAGTAATAAACACAAATAAATTAAATTATTAAATAAGAGTATTCATAGATAGAATAAAAGATTAATCTTAAAATAGAGTAATAATGTTACTAATATAAAAAATAAAATTATCGAATTAAATTAATTATTTAAATTTAATATAATTAAAATATCAGAAATAGATAAATTAAGAAAAATATTACTAATAAATTATATTATTTCTTAATAGTTTATCTAGGCATTTTTTAACCATTCAGGCATATCATATAATCCTAATGCATGATTTATCAATTTTGGTTTTATACACGGTAATATATTAGTTAACATCAATCCAACATCACGAATATTTTTTTTAATTATATTACTTCCATTAAATAACTGTAGTAAACACTGCATACTAGATAACATCATTATAGCACTATGTTTGCGTTTACGTTCATAATTTTGTAAATAAAAATATTCTCCAATATCTTTAGAATATATATGCAAATATCGAAGTTGCCCAATTAACTCTGCAACATCCATAAAGCCTAAATTTACTCCCTGTCCACCTAAAGGGTGGATAGTGTGAGCTGCATCGCCTAATAAAACAATACGTTGACCAGCAAAATTTCGTGAATATTGCCCAATTAGTGGAAAAATCTTACGATTACTAATTAAGTGACAAAAACCTAGACGCATATCTAAAGCTACGCTTAACTCTTTTTCAAACGCAGAAATCTCTAAATTAAAGCATCTATGCGCTTTTGTTGTTGGTAACGACCAAACAATTGAGCAAATGTGAGGTTCATATAATGGTAAAAAAGCTAAAATACTATCATCATTAAAAGCTTGATAAGCAGTATTCATATGAGGTATATTTGTTCGAATAGTTGCTATTAATGCTGTATGTTCATAGTCCCAAAATATAAGTGGAATATCAGCTTTTTTTCTTATATATGATTTAGCACCGTCTGCACCAACAACTAACTTTGTAGTTAATATCTGATTATTATTAAAAATCATAAATACTTCTTTCTTATTCCAAATAACTTTTTTTAAAATATTAGATGTTAATAATGTAATATCTGTACTTTTCTGAGCTTTTTCCCATAACGATTCACGAATAATTGAATTTTCAATGATATATCCAAGATTAGATAAGTAATGTTCTTTAGCATCGAATTCAATATGAAAAAATCCATTCTTTTGCCAAACTTTTATTTTTTGACAAATTGAAACTCGTTTTTTTATAATTGTTTGCCATTCACCTAAATAACTTAATAATTTTTGACTAGCTATATTAATAGCCGATACTCTAAGTCTAGTTGATGTTTTTAAATTAAATTTAATTTGTGGTGGTGAATTTTCAATAATGGCAATTTTCATGCCGCAACCTTTCAATCCGCAAGCCAATGAAAGACCAACCATACCACCTCCAACAATAATTAGATCAAATGATTCCATAATTAAAATATTCCTTATTGTTTATGTGGTTTTATGTATAAAAATTTTTATCCAATTGCTTTACGAGCTAAAATATCACGAATAATTGGTAATGCTTCCATTGCCATTAAACCAATGTTACGAAAGATAACAAAAAATAAATGATTATTAGCAAATAAACGAATCAAATTATCAGTTAGTTTTATAATACTTTGACGATCATTTTTACGTTGCATTTGATAATTAACAAGAATGGAATAAGCACCAATATCACCACCATAATTAGCTACTTTAGTAATTATATTTGCAAATATCATTACATCACGCATACCAAGATTGAAGCCTTGACCTGCAATAGGATGTAAAGTTTGTGCCGCATTTCCAACTAAAACTAGTCGATGACTTATTATTTTTTTTGCTTGAGAAAGTAATAACGGAAAATAGTAACGCTTACTAACTGTAAGTATTTCTCCTAATTGCCATCCAAACCATTTTTGTAATTTTGCTATAAATATGTTATCTGTACATTGCATAATATATTTTAATTTTTCTGTTGGATAACACCAAACTAATGAACTATATCCTTTAGACATAGGTAGCATTGCTAATGAACCATATTTAGTAAATCGTTCGAAGGCTTGCCCTTCTGATGTTTTGCTAGTTAATACATTAGTAATAATTGCGCATTGTTGGTAAGATTCTCGATGCCATTCAATTTGGCAGATTTTACCTATCATGGAATAACTTCCATCAGCAGCAACTAATAATTGTCCAGTTAATATCTTACCGCTAGATAATTTAACTGACACATGATTAATGGTGCGATTAACATTAATTACTTTATCAGGATTATATAATTTAACATTCAATGCTTTTTTGAGCTGATCAAATAAGTAATTCTCAGCATTATTCAATTTAATAACATAACCGAGTGCAGGAAGAGAATAATCTTTAGCTTTTATATTAACTACACTAGCATGTCCATATTCAGAAACATGAATGTTATCAATTGGTGTTACATAGTTTTTTAAACCTGACCATATACCAATTTGATTAAATTGTTTTGAAGTGCTATAAGTTAGCACAATAGTTCTTCCATCAATATCAGAATAAACTTTATTTGGTATTCTAGCTTCAATTAATAAAACCTGAATTTTTCCATTACTTAACCTTGATATAGCAAGTGCTAATGATGCACCAGTCATACCACCACCGACAATAATCACTTTTATCATTTTTAATGATCACCTCATTTGCTTTTATGTTATCATTAAAATTTAAATTATATTAAGATCATTAATAATAACTATTTTATTAGATTTTTTATTATCTAATTTAGCAATTACTGCATTATTTTTAATACGGATATATATTTTAAAAAACTTATATTCTATATTGTCTTTTAGAATATAAGATGAATTTAGAACTTAATTTTTAAAATAAAACTATAATCAATCATTAACAAACTAATTTTATTTATATCATTATTATCAACATCTTATATATTAAGTTCTAGTTAATAACTAAATAATTTTATAAAAATATAAATAAGTCTTATTTTAATATAAAATTATTTTACTAATTTTATAAGAAAATAAATTTATTTAAATTTTTGTCTTAATATTTATAATTACTATTATTAATTTTTTAAAATATTAATATCTGATATATGGATATTAAGTCGATAATCAATTATTAATTAAACATAATATTATGAACTTTAAGCTATAATTAATTTTATTTTATCACTATATACAAGATAAGATATATAAATCATTAATACAACATTGATATTCTATATTAATATAAATCATTATTAAATCGTTTAATTTTTATTATTGTTCTTATTTTATATAATGTGAAATTTAGATATTTTTTTATTTTATTTATAATACTGTATAAGTATAAATAAAATTTTATATTTTTTTATAGATAAATCGATATTGAATTTCTGTCGTTAATTAACAATATAATATATATTAGAATATACGATTCATATTAAGTGATTACTTATAAAATTAAAGAAAATCTATTTTTACTAATGTTTTTTATTATATTTAATAATAAATAAAAGATGTATTTTCTGATTTATCAAAATATTTTAGATAGAAGATAAATATATTTTAGATAAGAATATATACAATATTTCTTTTTAAGAAAACAGGAAAATTGAAAATAATCGTTTTGATAAATATTGTTATTAATAATCTATAGAAGTTAAATATAAATACTTTGAAATTATTTTTTTCTAAAAAAAACTATTAGTAATCAAATTAATTATAAAATTATATCCTATTAACATTATATAATTTTATATTTTTATTTTTTCTATCTGCGTATCATCTCTTTATAAAAACAATAAAATAAACTTAAATTATATTTTTTTATTATTAATTATTATTTAAAAACTTATTTAAAATTTATTTTAAAGTTTATTTTCATTAAAAGTTGATATACTAATATTATATACATTAGTATATTTTTTAATTCTTTATCATCAATTAATATTGGATAAAATTTAAATTTAATAAAATGATACATTATTTGATAAATTAAAACATTAATATGTTTAAATTAATTTAATTAAATATAAAAATATAAAATTGTAAATAATTTATTTGTAGTGAAATTTATTAATATTTATAAAATATATAATTATTATTAATTAATTTATAAAATTAATTTTCACAATAAAAATTGTAATTATTTCTAAAAATTAAATTAATATTTTAATCCTGTATTTCTATTGTTATTAAAAATAATATTATTGTGTTGCAAAAGTATCTTAATAGTTTGATAATTAGTAAGAAAATATTTCTGTATATGTATTTTTTAGTTACGTTAATAACATTAATATATAAGATGTTATCTTCATGGAATATCTACACTTTACTATCTATAACTTATACAGATTGCATGTATGTAACTCAGAATTATTCTGATAGCATTGATATAATTATTGTTAGAAAATGCTATCATTATATATTTTATCTCCATATATAATTAGGAAGGTATAATGTCTTCAGAACCTGTTGATATTCAAATTTTAGGACGAACATTAAAGGTTAACTGTCCAAAAGAGCAAAAAGACGCCTTAAAATCATCTGCTGCTGAACTTGAGAGACGATTAAAAGATTTAAAAAATCTAACAGGTGTTACAAATACTGAACAACTTATTTTTATAGTTGCTTTGAATATATGCTACGAACTTACACAAGAAAAAATAAAAACACAGAATTATACTGATAATATGGAACAAAAAATTCGAGTATTACAGCATACGATTGAACAAGCATTACAAGAATAGTTAAAAATCAATAAATAAATATTTGGATATATTAAAAATAAAATAAATTAAGAAATTAAAATTAATAAAAAATAAACTAATAATAGATTGGTTTCCATCATGAAAGTATAATAAAATATATTATATGTAGTATTCTAGAAAAATGTTAAAATAATAGAATTAATTAAATTAATAGGTATTTATAATAACCTAATAATAAGTATATATATTTTATAAATATTTCTATTTCAGTATAAAAACTTTTTTAAAAAACTAAAGTTGATAATGCTGTATTTATTTAAAATTCTCAATTTAAATGTTAGAAACTATATAATAATAACTTATAATTTTTTTCTATTTATTTTTGATTCACTTAGATTATTCATTATTTATAGAATAATAATAATATATATAAGATGTATATATATTTTAACAGTTTTATTAAGATTTTTTTTAAAATTTAATTTTTAAATAACAAATAACGAAATTAATAATTAGTAGAAAAATTAATTAATATTATTAAAAAATAATAAATTTATATTTTCTATTTTTATTAAAATATAAATATTTTTGTATTAAATATAATTATTCTAATTATAATTGTTAATTAATATTAATTATTATTGATTAATATCATTAAATTAATTCTTTTACATGTATCTTATTTTACGATTAAAATCATTAAAAAATTACTTTCGTTAAAATAATAATAAAATATAAAATTATATATATTTTATATAAATAAAATAATTTTTATTATTAAAATAATCAGTAATTTTTTTTTACTATTCCATATATCACTAAAACTTTTAAAAAAGATTATTATATAATTAATTTATTATATATTAACAATAAATTATTTTTCAAAAATTATTTTTAAATATATTAATTTTTAATTTATAAATTTTATTTATATATTTTATTTATATATTTTATTTATATATTTTATTTATTTAATTTAATACTTAAATGTAATTTAATTAATTATTCAATTTTATTATAAATAATTTATTTATTTTTTGTAAGAATTAAATTTATAATTATGTTTTCATTTTTAATAAAATTTTTAAAAATAATTAATTATCATTTATCTTTCACATATTATTTTCTTTTATTATATAAAGAATATTTTATTATATATTGTTTATATAATAAAAATAATAGATCTTCCACTATAATTAAAAAAAATTAATATACTATTACTGATTAAATTTATTATATAATATTATTATATAATAAATTAATACATTATATTAATAAACAAAAACAACTTTGTATAGTATATACTAACTAATTATATTAACTAAACAATTTATCTGTATATAGTAAATTATATTTATATTTAAAAAATAAGTATTTAAATTGATGTTTATATTGAATAGAAAAATTCTATTTTAATAGAAATAATCTTTACATCTAATTATATTAAATATTTTAAGTAATTAGATTTAATTTAAATTATTAATTTTAATATAAGAATTTAAATATTAAATTAAAATATAGAAAATATGTTTATATCAATTAACATATTTTAAAAAATATTAATTTAACCATTTGTCTGATAAAATTATTAAATTTTACATATTAATCATTAATAATTAATTTTATTAAAATATTAATTAAATTACTATATTTAATATTTATTTATTTTTTTAATTTATATATTTATATAATAATATTATTTTTATTTTATAAAAAATATAGCTGATATTTGTTATTTTATTTATTAATTAATTTAATTACTGTAATAATTACTTATATTTATATTTATAAATATTTTATATATAAACTTACTGATATATATCAGTAGATAAACTAATATATACTTATTATAATCTATTTTATTTTTTAAATTATAATAATATATTATATTAGTTTTTGTTTATAAATTTTATTTAAAATAAATATAATAAACTAGATAATAATGTTAATTTATTAATAATATAATTTATATAAATTTCATTTTTTATTCTTTAAATTTTTATTTTAAAAGCAGTATATTAAATAATATAAAATGTTATAAAAATATAAAATTTAGCAAAAATAAATTTAATCATAAAATGATTAAATTTATTAAATTGTTATAAGTAATAAAATAATAATACCATTTAGTATATTAATGTGTTTTAATCTTATTATATAAATTATATCTTTTCATCATTAATTTTAAATATTAATTAATTTAATATCTATAAGCATAAAAATAAAATGTTATTTGTGTATTTTACATACATTTTATTAATAGAAATTAATTATTATTTTATATAATTATTTTAAGAACTTAATTGACAAAAGTTATATTTATATTATCGAGTATAATCTAATATTTAATAAATATTATAATTATAAATTAATTAAATATTATATTTTAATAATTAATTGTGTTTAATAAATAAAAATTAGGAATAATAATTAAATTTTGTAATAAACTATTTATAAACTAATAAAATAATTTTATTATTTTTAATTTTCTTATAATTATTTTTTATTTAAAAAAATAAAATACGTTTGATAATATTCTATTATAATAATTTTTTTTTCTTAAAATAGAGTAATAATAAAAAATTTTATAATAATTTAAATAAAATTATATTAATATTACTATATTTTTTATATTTTTTATAATATAAATATATTATTAATTGTTTAATTTTTAAAACTATTTTAAATATAAATAATATTTATTACTTTTTTAAGAGCTAAGAAAAAATTTTTTTTATTTTTTACTTTTATTTAAATATATTCCTTTTAAATTATATTAATTAAAATTTTATTTATTTTTTAAAAATTATTTATATAATTAAAGAATTATTATTGATAATATTTTATTTTTATAAATTTATATATAAAGATTTTAATCTTTAATAATTTAGTTATTTTTTATAGATACTTTTTATGATTATTTTATCTATTATTTATTTTTATAAAAATACTTAATTAAATATTTTAAATATAATTATTTTTATTCACATATAAAATAATAAGTATCTATATTTATATTAAATCTAATAAAACTTGCTTATAGTTATGATTATTTAATTAATTTAGTATAGTTGTATAAACTTTTATTTTTAAAATAAAATAAAAAATATATTTAAATCTAATTAATAAATTAAAAAACAAAAAAACTTATATAAATAATAATTTATTTAATTTTTGTATTATATTTATAATATGACAATTAAATATTAAGATTTCATGAATTTATTTATATATATTAATAAAATTTTAATTTTATTAATATTAAAATAATTTATTTATAATAATGACTATTATTATTAATCTATAGGACAGATAATTAATTTTAATATATTAATCTAATAAATATAATTAAAAATATTTTATTTTTTAAAATATTTAATTTAATAAAAATTAAATTTTAATTTTAACATATCAAAAGTGATAATCATTGCTTTATATAAAAATTAAAAACTATCAATAAATATAACTTTATTTATTAATAAATTATAAATAAATAATAATTAATGTAGTATTTTTTTTAAATAAATTTATTTATTAAATGAGTAATAAAATTAGTTTATTTAAACTTTTTTTTAAAAAAAATTAAATTAAGTAAAGTTTTTTTAAATAAAAAATATATATTTTAATAATTTTAGGAATTATTTAATTCTTGTTAATGAATTTTTTATCTATTTAATTGATTTAAGCATAAATTAAAATATAAATAATATTTATTTTAATAATAAATATTATTTTAATAAATTAATACCATTCCACATAAAAAATTAATATGATTTGAAATATTTTATTATATTAATAATATATAATAAAAAAAATAATGTTTTAAATTCAGATAGATAATAAAATATAAAGAAATTTATTAATATAAAATATAAATTTTTATTTAAATATTCTTTTAATTTAATAGTTATTTATAATCAATTATTTTCTTTATTTATCAAGTAAAAATAATTTTATTATAAAATAAAATAAGATAAGATTATAATAATCTTATTTTTAATAAATTAATATATCAATTAGTTTTTTAAATTAGTTTTATAAAGAAATTCGTTTTATAATATAAAATTTATTGATTTTTAATATTTCATCTAATTTGATAATATCAATTAAACTACTATACAAAGTCAATTGTAATTAAGTTCTAATTAATTATAATTATTTATTATTTAATAAAAATATTTTTAATTCTTATAATTTTATTGAAAATTTAAATTAATTGTATTATTTTAAATTGAATAATTCGATTATAATAAGATGATTAAAAAATATTGTTCATCTATTAATAATAAATTTTAATTATTAATATAGTAAAAATTACTATATTATTCATTTAAAATATATAATTAAATACAAAAATGATTATAATTAAACGATACTTAATTTTTATATCATAGTTTTATATTTTATTTTAATTTCTTATCTCTATTTTAAAATTTTTTATTTAATTATAGAAATTATGCAAAAAATAATTGTTTGTAAAATATAACTTTTATCTCAGAATATCTTTTTAAAAAAAAGTATTGATAATAGAAACAGTAGAACAATTCTTAGTTTGAATATCGATTTGATTAGTCCTAGTAAAAATAATTAAAAAACTATAATTAATTTTCATGTAGTATCAGTATCTTAAAATATATTTTATTAAAAATAAATAATATAGAAAATATATATATAATAAAAATTATTTAAATTAACTATTCTATTTAAATTCTTATTTATAATATTAATCACTATTAATATGAATATTATCTATAAATTATCGATTTTAATTAAATATAAATGTTTTTGAAAATTAATTTTCTTTTTTTTAAAATAAATTTACTATTTATTGTTGTTATAAAATAACTTTTACAATCCATTTTTATATAACTATAAGAAAGTTTTATAATTAAAATATCGTTATTTAAATAAATAATCAAATGCTATAATAAATAAACAAAAAAGATTAAATAGTCAAAAAAATAAGATTTTTATCATCATATAATAATTATTATTTAAGCTATTTAAATTAATAGAAGAAATTTAATATAAATTGAAGTAGTAAAAAGTTTTCAATGATCAGATAATATTTTTGGATATATTAAATGATTTGTTTTTAGCTATTATTTTTTTTAAACCACTTGATGTTGCTAGTAAAACAACATCTGCTGAACGATTAGCAAATAATCCAACTGTAACAACACCGGCAATTGAATTAATTTTATTTTCAAGGTCAATTGGATTAAGAATCTTTAAATTATAAACGTCAATAATAATATTACCATTATCAGTAGTCACATTTTCTCTATATTTTGGCATACCTCCTAATTTTACTAATTCTCTGGAAACATAAGAATATGCCATCGGAATTACTTCAACTGGTAATGGAAATTTACCTAAAATATCAACTTGTTTAGATTTATCAGCAATAACAACAAATTTTTTAGCCATTGCAGCAATTATTTTTTCATGTGTTAAAGCAGCTCCACCACCTTTTATCATCATTAAATTTGGATTAAATTCATCAGTACCATCAATATAAATATCAATACTATTTACATCATTACTATTAAGAATAGGAATAGATAACATTATTAACTTTCTTGTAGAATCAATTGAACTAGAAACTGCACCTTTAATTAAATATTTTTTCGTAGCTAAACTATCAATAAAATACGAAATAGTAGAACCTGTTCCAACACCGACTACCATATCTTGTTGAATATATTCTAATGCAGCCCATCCTACAATTTTTTTTAATTCGTCTTGTGTCATAATTAGTCTCCTTATAATTTTTTTTATTGCTGAAAGCTACTAATTATTTATTATATTCAAATTTTACAAATATTTATTAAATAAATATTTTATAATAAAATATTTATTTTATTTGAATTAAATTTTAAAAATATTTTTGCTTAAAATAAGCATCATGATTATCTAATAATTATGAAAGCATAATACATATAGTGATATAATGTAGTTTTAAGTACATATAACTTAAAATTTATTTATCATTAGTTTTTTTGTAATTTTAAAAAAATAATTAGATATATAAGCATATTTTATTTTTTTCATAAAAACAAAAATTGTATTAAAATATATTTAGTGATAATAAAAAATTATTTGTTTTTATTTTATAAACTCTGCTTATTAGAGATAATAATGGTTATGAAATAAAATTCCCACACAATCCTCTTTATCTCATCTATTTATGTAATTTAAATCGTAAATTGCTATTTGTTACAAAGTCTATAAATTTTATAAATTTTTAATAAGTATTAAAAAAAAATTTATATTCGTATCAACATTCAATTTTAATATAAAATATTGAATAAGAAAAATTCTATAGAAAAAAATAGTTTTATAGAAAAACTGCTAAATTAATAATTTATTCATCTATTTTCGATAAAATTTAAATATTTAGTTGTTTAATTTATCTATTACTAAATGTTTCTTAAACACGTTATTCTAAAAGATAGATAATAAAATCTCATAATTAATGAAAATATAAATTTTAAAAAATATATTGATAATATATACATCAAGTTTATTAATCATAATTTTAATTAATAAACTATTAAATATTTATTTAACATATTGTGAATTTATCAAAAATATTTATGTTTTTTTACAAAAAAATTAACTTTTTTATATAATATTTAATTTATGAACTATTGATAATTAAGTTTAAGTAAGTTTAGATGGGAATATATTTTAAATTATTTTAACACAAATTATTATATTATCTATTATTTTATCTGAAAATAGTATTAGAAATCTCAGAAAAATGACTTATTATCCACAATATAATTAATATTAAATTTTAAAATAAAAAGATAATAATAATGAGAAAAATTAAAAATTAATATTATATTATATATAAATTTTATTATTATTTATTTTTATAATTATCAATTAAATAATCACTTTTATTTTAATATCGAATGAATAGTTTAATTATTAACTATCCAAATAATTAATACTATTAAATTTACTTTAATTGATATTCAATATCATTAAAAAATAAATTAATTAATATTTTAGAAATTTTTAATTTGTTCACTAAATATACTTTCTTATAAATATGATCAGTATTTTTAATACTAAATTATACAATATTACATTTTTGTTCATATAAAGTTATTTTTTAGAGAATTAATTAATAAATTATTCAATTATTTAATTTTTATATTTTTTAATATATATTAAGATATTATCTTATATAATTTAATATTATATATTTTTTTACTTAATTTTATATAAATACTTTAATTAAATTTAAATAATTATATTTACTATATTAATATAGTAAATATAAATTTATATTTTTTAAAACATTAAAGTATTTTAATATGCTTATCAACTATTACTTTAGTTAAAGGTAATATTTTTATTTATATTAAGAATAATTATTAAAATTATTCTCTATTCTTTATGGTTTTATTTGTTGAACTACATAATATTACAATACATAATATATTAGATATATAGTTAAATTGAAAAAAACAATACTAATAATATAACTAATATTAATAATATTTATATACGAATAAAAAATATAAATTAGTTAATTATTTTATTAAAACAAATGAATATTAATTTATAAGAAATAATATTTTTATATTATTAATATTTAACTATTTTTAAAATTTAATTAAACTATAAGATATAAAAAATCATATAAACTTAAATTAAAAAGAGAATTATTTAGTAAAAAATTTAATTTTTAGTTATTAATGTTCTACTAGATATAAACATACGATTAATTATTTAATATTAGCATTAATATATCTTGAAAATATATTTATAGCAATAATATTAATATTATATAAGTATTTATTAATACTTTATTATATATAGTATTATACTAAAATTTAGATAATTCTTACATTTGATATTTTAATACTAATTAAATTGATATTTAATAGTTAAAATAAATTTATTAAATGATAAATATATTTTTAAAGAGAATCTCGTTTTATAAACTATTTTTTGATAAAATATATGAAAATTTATCGGATTTAATTTTCTTTACTTTTTAATTTATTATTCATATTATCAAATAAATTTAAAAATGTTTATATTTGATTACAATAATCATCTTCATAAAATGATTTGCATTTTTAATACTAAAATTTATTTTTTATCATTTATTCTTTATTATTTTTAATAAATTCTTTCTATATTTAAAAAAGTAATAAACTAATTCATTATATTTTATTTTAGATATTTCTTAATATATAAATATATATTTATTGTGTCATAATATTTATTTAATCACTTATTCTTAAAATAAGATGAATTTAATAAAAAATAATTTATCAAATTATATATTTATATTTTACATCATTAAAATATATAGCTATTTTATCATATTGTAGTTATAGTTAGTGAGAATTACTGATGATCTAAATCTATTAATCAAAATATATGTATATTATTAATAATATAAACGATAAATATATCTATCTTATAAAATATTAATATGAAATTTTAATTTCTTCTTATTTAGTTATTCATATAAATAATTAGTTTTATCAAAATATAAAAGTTCTATTTATAATAACTTAAATATAGTACATAAATGATTAAATCATAATAATAAATGATATATAGATAGTATATTTTAGAAATTAATATTTTCATCTATTTAATATCTTTATTTAAAGTATTTATATCTATTTTAAATATTCAATTTATTTCTTAAATTAGAATAAAATAGAGAATATTATTCTAATATAATTTATATATTTGATAAATCTAAATATTTGGAAATTTCTTGATTAGATTAATTAAAAAGTTATTTTAATTGAAAAATAAATTCTTTTAAAAGATTATTTTTCTGAATTATCTATATTTATATAGAAGTAAAATTACTATATGAATATATTATTAAATAATTAAAATATAAGTGTTATCGTTTATCTTATTTTGCTTATTACAAGTTATATTATTATTTTATAAGATCTTAAAAAAAAGAAATTTTTAATTGTTAAAAAACAATATATCTTATATAAAGATGAAATTTTTTTTAAAATACTTCTATATTATAATTGTTTAATGTAATTATAGTTTTTTACTATGAATTGTATAAATAAAATAAATAATTAATTATTATCTCATAAAATATATATAAATTATAACTATCTAAAATTAATAACATAATATACTATCAATATATTATATTAAATAATATATTTTTTATTAAAGAATAAAGATAACAAATATTATATATTATTTTAACAAATTTTATATAATTTTAAAATAAAATCAAAAAATAAATTATTTATGATTTTTTTTGTAAAAAAAGTATATGAAGTTTTATTTTATAAAAATAAAAAATTAGATGAATTATTAAAAATTTTTAAAAATCATGTTAAAGACTTTAAATATATTAATTCTAATATAAGAAATATTATTTTAATAATAATAGATAAGATAAAATTCTTATTTTGATTATGAATAAAAAATATATTTTTAAGAACGTATAAATTAAAGTATTAAAAATTTACTGAAATAAGAAAAAATTATATATCTATCGTATATATTTTAAATATATAAAGAAAAATCATTTTTTATAATTTGACATATATAATTTATTATAATTAAATTTATGTTAATTATTTTATAATATTGAAATAATGGTTTCTAACCATAAACTATTTAAATTTATTTCATTTTTTTAATAAAGAGTTTATATATAGTTTATGAAAGTAAAGTCCATAATATATAAATTATTTTATTTTATATCATATATATATTTTATATATGAATTTTAACAATCATAAATATATGTAAAAAATTAATAGAATATAAATTATCTCTTTATATAAATAGTGTAATATTATTTAATGTAATTATGCTAATATGTAAATTATTATCTCTATAATTTTTTAGCTATATTAATTACTAGCATTATAAATTATATGCTTTAAAAATAATTTAAATATATTAGTTTAATTGATTAAGTATTTAATGACAATATAATACGTTTAATTATTATATTACTTAATATATTATATTACTACTATGATTATTTTACTACGTATAAATATATTTTAGAAAAAATGAATATGTTTAATAGTTGTTTTTAAAAAAAATAATATAAGATATTTATGATTTTAATAATCTAAAATAATTAGCGATAAATAAAATAAAAATTAAATTAAATATTCTTTTAAAATTTAAAAATATCACTAAATATTCAATATTTAAATTTTAAGTAATTATAAAATCAATCTTAAATTAATAACTCATTTAATATTCTATAATTATACTTTTTTTTAAAAAGTAAAATACACTATAACCAAATATAATTATTTAATGAAAATATTCTTATTAGTCTCATCTTAAACTCTATAATCTAATGAAATTAATTGATTAATAATAGAATTAATATATTTTATAATGATAAAATTAAGAGATAAAATAACTAATAAAACTATATTTAGTTACAACTTATTAAGTTAATATATCTTATTTATTGATAAACTAATTTTATTGCTTTTTTATATCAATAGTTTAATAATATAAAATATTTTTTAAATTCTTAATATGTAATATTATAATTATATGTTAAAATTTTATAATTTAATGTATAAAAGATAAAATATTTTTATTATCTATAAAACAATGGTAATTAATTAAATTTAATTTAATATAAATCATTTTATAAGTAAAATAAAAAAATTAACTAATAATATGAATAATGAAATAAACTTTTAATTATTAATTTAGATTTAATATTTTTTATGTGATTTAAGTTTATTTTTTTTGTTCATATTTTAATTACTAAGAATATTATAATCCTAACAAGATATTTATATCTTACTATAATTTAAAAAAGATATAAGTAATTTTATTTTTTAGTTAATAGTATAATTAATATAGATAAAACTAATTAATGTATCTTATTATAACTCATTA
Source organism: Arsenophonus sp. (assembly GCA_052401645.1). GTDB lineage: Bacteria > Pseudomonadota > Gammaproteobacteria > Enterobacterales > Enterobacteriaceae > Arsenophonus. Next base: position 1,384,798 of record CP198939.1, on the reverse strand, counting down.
ATTAATGTAAGAAATGAGATAATAAAAAAACGATTACTTTATAAAAAATAAATATTATCGAATTTATTTTGTTTTATATTAAAACAATAAGTTAATATTTAAGAATTAGAAAATATTTTATCTCTTAATTTTAATACTATTAATAAATTAAAATAGAACCTATATAGTTTTAGATAATATTGTAATAAAAATCTGGTAAATTTTATTAATATAATAAAATATTTTATTGTTTTTATAATTAATCATTAAAATAATTAGTATATGTTAAAAACTATTTTATATATTTATAATAATTATAATATTATTTATTAATAATAAAATTTATTAAATTTATGATTTATTATTAAGAAGATATTATAATAATTTTCTTTTATTACATTATGAGTATTATTATTTAATTAAATAAGGAAGGAATTTTTTAAAAAACTAGTACAAATTTTTTACTTTATCTATTTTAAATATAATAATTACATAAAATAACTGATATTTATAATTAAATAATTAATAAAAACCAATAAAGCTTTCAATTAATTACTAAATTATGAATAAACTCGAATAATTAAAATTAATTCTGTTTACATAAAAGTAAAAATAGATTTAATTTTTTTATTAAAAACAACTTTAATGATAATTAAATAATCTATATTATTATATTCCTATTAATAATTTTAAATTCACTAACTATTTATTTATTAAATGCTAATACAGTAATTCAGTTGTATATTGACCAATGTATATTTATATATCAATATATTAAAAATACAATATCGCATTTTAAATATTTTGTAATAGATTATCTATCTGATTCGGATACTGTAGTCAGAAGCTAAAAAATAATTTTATTAAAAAACAATTTAAATTATCATTAAACTTTAATTATGAAAATTTTTTATTTTCAATATTCAATAAAAACAAATATTTTCTTATCTTTTTCTATAATTAATAATTACTAATAAATTAGGTAATAATAAACTTCATCGAAGTATATATCAGAAATATTTGCACTTATATATAAAGTATATTTCATACTTAAAATCTATTAATCTTGATTAAGATATTCTTAAAAAGTATAATACTGCATTTATGTATCAAAAAAAGTAATTTTTAAAATAAAAAAATAAAATATAGATAAAAACAAACATATGATTCTTCCACTATATTTTTTTCTTAGACTATTAATATTTATGTTATAGCTGATAATATAAAATTATATTTATATGAAAATAAATGGAAAGGAAAAATATTATTAGGAATATATAAATAAATCGTAACATACTAGCAATAAAAAATACTAAAAATATTATTAATTTCTATATGAATATACATAATACTAGTATATATATTAATATAATAATAAAAAACACTTTTTGAATATAAACTAATTAAATTTAAATTTATATTAAATTGCTAGTTCAGTGATATATAATAAACTAACGATATTATTTTAGCTTAAAATATAAATCTAAATTAACCATATTTTATATAGTAAAAACTAATGATTATATTACAAGTAATAATTTTTATTAATTTACTTGATATAATTTATTTTATTCTATAAATACATGTTTAATAATTAAATATTATATTTATAATAAAAACTTTACTAATAATAAATTTCTTATAATAATAAGAAGAAAATAAGTATATTAATTATTATTTCTTTTAAATAAAAACAATTTTTTAATGAAAAAATAGCAATTTACTAATTTTATAAATATAAAATTTCTTTCTTATAATAATGAATATCTAATTATTTTTTATGTTAACTAAAGTTTTTATTAACTTCAATAGATAATGAATGAAAAAAATTTTTTTTCTATTAAAATATAGATTTAATTCTCATTAAAATAATATAGTCTTATTATATTAATTATATAAAAATAACTTATATAGTAAAATTACTGAATTAAATATTAATTTTCCATTAAAATCTATAATGATAATAATAGCAATCATAATTTCGTTAATAGATAATTTTTATTACTCATCATTTATTTTTTAATTTTATAAACCAAACTACGTTTATCTAATATAGTTCAATAATTAATATTTAGTAAATTATATTATAAATAAACTCCGATATCTAATACAAATCAAATATCAATAGATAATAATAAATTATAAATATTTTATTAATTTCTTCCTATTGTTTATTATAGTTATAATTAAACTTTTTATTAATACTGGATAATCAAAAAAATATTCAATATTTTGATTATGATTATATATCTTAATATTAGTTCATAAAGTCCATTTTCTTTAAGACAACAATAAAAAATTATTATATATCAACAATATACAGGATAAGATTTTATCTTCAATTAATTTAAATTATTCATTATTTAACACATTAAATAATGAAGTAGTACAATGGTTTTTGTATATTATACTTAATAATTTTATCTACTTTTTGATATAAAATTAATTATATTAAATTTATTTTTATTTATTTAAAATAACTAAAGAAATTAGATTTCATATAATAACATTATTAATTAATAATAATGTTATTTATTTAACATTTTTAAACAAAAAATAGTTTTATATTTATTTTTATGAATTAAATAAATAATCTATTTATTTAATTAATATTTATTATCTTTTTATATTATTTTTTATAAGTAAATACTTAATTATATCTTAACGATATTATTTTTTAGTAGATCATTTCTCCAACTTAAATCTAAGTTATATGACTTTTTTCTGTATTTCGAATAAAAAATAAATAGTTTTAGTTTTATATATTGATTAATATAATATAAATTAATTTCTTATAAATTAAGATTAAGTATAGTATACAACAGTTTATGGATAAAATAATTTAATTCTATTATTAGTTTTTATACATTTTTAACTAAATTAAATAATTATTTTTTAAATAAAAAAATCTTAATTAAGAGGAAATATAATTCTATTTTTATTTTAATTAAAATTATCTCCACCAATTATTTTGATTTAAAAATAATTGGTGGAGATAATATAAATTAAATAATTGTTATAATAATTTATTTTAATAAAATAAATTATTATTTTTTTATTCTGTAGTTAGGTAAATTAGTAATAGTTCCATTAAATACTTCAGCTGCCATACCAATTGATTCATATAATGTAGGATGAGCATGAATAGTTAATGCAATATCTTCCACATCGCATCCCATTTCAATAGCTAAACTAATTTCACCGAGTAATTCTCCGCCATTAGTACCTATGACTGATCCGCCAATTATGCGACGAGTTTTTTTATCAAAAATAAGCTTAGTCATACCTTCTGAAGAATTAGAAGCAATAGCTCGACCAGAAGCAGTCCATGGGAAAATAGCTGTTTCATAAGTAATATTTTTTTCTTTAGCTTCTTTTTCAGTTAATCCAACCCATGCAATCTCAGGTTCAGTATAAGCAATTGAAGGAATAATTTTGGGATCAAAATAATGTTTTAAACCAGAAATTACTTCAGCTGCAATGTATCCTTCATGTATACCTTTATGAGCTAACATTGGCTGACCAACAATGTCACCGATTGCATAAATATTTTGAATATTAGTACGCATTTGTTTATCTGTATAGATAAAACCTTTTTCATTTACCTCGACTCCAGCTTTATCTGCATTAATTAATTTTCCATTAGGTATGCGACCAATTGCCACTAAAATAATATCATAGCACTGTGGTTTTGTTGGAATATTTTTCCCTTCCATTTTGACGTAAATACCATCTTTTCTAGCTTCTATCATAGTAACTTTAGTTTCTAGCATTAAATTGAATTTTTTGCTTATCTGTTTAGTAAAAATTCTAATAATATCTTTATCTGCTGTTGTAATAACTTGATCGAATATTTCAACAATATCTATTGTCGATCCTAACGCATGATAAATAGTACTCATTTCTAAACCAATGATACCACCTCCAATTACTAATATGCGCTTTGGAACTTTTTGTAATTGTAAAGCATCAGTAGAATCCCATATACGTGGATCGTCATTCGATATAAATGGAAGCTTAATCGGACGTGAACCTGCTGCGATAATAGCATTTTCAAAGTTTATCGTCGTTGTTTTTTTTTGATTCTCAACAAGTAATATATTAGCATTTATAAATTTACCGAATCCATTAATAACTTTAATTTTACGATATTTTGCCATTTCTGCTAAACCAATTGCTAATTGAGCAACAATTTTTTCTTTCCAGATTCGTACCTTATCAATATCTGTTTTTAATTTACCAAATACTATACCATGTGTTGCTAGTATCTTAGTTTCTTCAATAACCTTTGAAATATGTAATAATGCTTTTGATGGAATACATCCAGCATTAAGGCAAACGCCACCTAATGTTTCATAACGTTCAACTAAAACTGTTTCTAAACCAAGATCTGCACAACGAAAAGCTGCTGAGTAACCAGCAGGACCAGCACCTAAAATTACTACTTGAGTTTTAATTTCAGTATTCATTATAACCTCTTACTTTTTATTATATTAGTTAGTATATTAAAATTTATAACTATTAGAACTTTATATATTAAAATAATTTATAGAGTTATTAAAATTTTCAAAATTATCTATCACAATAGAATTCTATATTTTATTTTATAGATTAAAATTTAAAAAATTTTAATAAATATAATAATAAAATAAATTGATACTCAACTGTTCTATAAATTACATAACTAAATAACGAATGTCACTTATTAACTTTGCAATACGAGTAATGAAACGCGCCCCATCTGCACCATTAATTATACGATGATCAAAGGATAGTGACATTGGCAATATCAAACGTGAAATAAATTCACTACCGTTCCATACTGGTTTGATTGATGAACGAGATAGACCTAAAATAGCTACTTCCGGTGCATTAATAATTGGAGTAAATCTTGTAGTACCAATGCTACCTAAGCTAGAAATAGTAAAACTACCACCTTGCATATCAGACATAGTTAACTTGCCATCACGTGCTTTTTTCGATATTTCCATTAATTTTTGTGAAAGTTCAATAATGCCCTTTTTATTAACATCTCGAATAACTGGTACAACTAAACCATTTACTGTATCAACTGCTATACCAATATGAACATATTTTTTTAATGTTAATCGTTGAATATCTTTAGAAATTGAACTATTAAAAATAATCATTTCTTCTAATACTTGAGCAACAGATTTCATAACAAAAACTAATGTCGTAATTTTTATCCCTGTTTTTAGCTCTTCCATTTCTTTGTTTTGTTGTTTACGGAAAACATCTAGTTCAGTAATATCAGCATCCTCCATAATTGTGACATGTGGAATCATTACCCAATTGCGATTCATATTAGAGCTGAATACTTGTTGAATACGACTAAGTTTAATTTCTTCAACTTCACCAAATTTACTGAAATTAATTTCAGGCCATTGTTGTATATATGACATAAAATCAGATTTATCCACTCTAACTTCAAAATGTCTTATACTCTCTTTTAGATAAGATTGAATATCTTCACGCATAATACGACCCTTACGTCCAGTTCCGTTTACATTCCTTAAGTTGATATCAAATTCATATGCTAAACGACGAATAAGAGGTGTTGCATGAATATATGTCTCATTTTTAATAGATTTATTTTTGCTTTCAAAAACATCTTTCGCTATTATATCATATGAAGTTTGAGGTAATCTAAAAGATGGAGTTATTGATTTTATTGATATTTTATCACTGTTAATTTTTAAAGACTCTTTGGTATTAATTCTAAAAAATATAATAATTGAATCAGTTTTATCTTTATCATTTTTTATAATTTTAATTTCTCTAACTTCTCCAGAAAAAGGTGTTGCTACTTCTACTGATCTATTTTCACCTTCTATAGTAATTAATGATTGTTCAACTAAAATTTTATCACCAATATTAACCATTATATTAGTAACATTAATCTCATTATTATGAATATCAGATAAAATTATTTTTTTTGATTCATTTCTTGCTTGATCAAGATTTTTTTTATTTATTTCATCTATTTTTAAGTTTGATGTTATTTTAAAATTAGTTTTCATTACTTTTTTTTCTACATCAAAAACCATTATTAATTTACCAGTTGTTACTTTGTCACCAACTTTAACTTTAATTTCTTTGACAATTCCAGCCTCTGGTGACGGAACTTCTATTGATGTTTTTTCACCTTCTATAGTTATTAATGACTCTTCAATATCAATTTTATCGCCCACTTTTACCATAATTTCAGTAACTTCAAGTTCATTTGTACCAATATCGGGAACATTAATTTCAATAGGCATTGATTTTTACCTCTTACACTAGACGTGGATTATTTTTTTCTGGGTTTATATTGTATTTTTTTATGCTTTCATTTACTAATTTTACATCTATTTCACCACGTTTTGCTAATTCACCTAATGCTGATATTACTATATATGGAGTATCAACTTCAAAATGATGTCGGAGATTTTTACGACTATCTGAACGTCCAAAACCATCGGTACCCAAAACACGATAATCACTTGTAGGAATGTAAGAACGAATTTGTTCTGCAAATAATTTCATATAATCCGTCGATGCAATTGTAGGTAGATCATTCATTATTTGAGCAACATATGGTATACGAGGTTTATCAGATGGATGTAACATATTCCAGCGTTCACAATCTTGTCCATCACGTGCTAATTCAGTAAATGATGTGACACTATAAACATTAGAACCAATATTATATTCACTAGATAAAATTTTTGCAGCTTTACGTATATGACGCATCATTGAACCGGAACCTAATAACTGAACTTTACCTTTTTTACCTTTTATTGAATCAAGTTTATAAATACCTTTACGAATACCTTCTTCAACACCAATAGGCATTGCTGGCATATGATAATTTTCATTTAATGTAGTGATATAGTAATAAATATTTTCTTGTTTTCTACCATACATACGAAGTAAACCATCATGTATGATAATAGCAACTTCATATGCATAAGCTGGATCATAAGAAATACAGTTAGGTATTGTTAATGACTGAATATGGCTATGCCCATCTTCATGCTGAAGACCTTCACCATTTAATGTAGTTCGTCCTGAAGTTCCGCCTATAAGAAATCCACGCGCTTGTTGATCTCCAGCTGCCCACAAAAGATCACCGATACGTTGAAAACCGAAGATTGAATAATAAATATAAAATGGGATCATTGGTAAGTTATTAGTACTATATGATGTAGCAGCAGCTAACCAAGATGAACCAGCTCCTAATTCATTGATCCCTTCTTGCAGAATTTGACCTTTCTCATTTTCTTTATAATAAGCAAGTTGTTCACGATCTTGAGGATGATATTTCTGTCCATTTGAATTATAAATTCCAATCTTTTGAAATAAACCTTCCATTCCAAAAGTACGAGCTTCATCACAAATAATTGGAACTAAACGATCTTTAATTGAGTTATTTCTTAACATTAGATTTAAAATACGTATAAATGCGCTTGTTGTAGAAATCTTTTTATTTTGTTTTACTAATAGTTGATTAAAATCGTTTAATGTAGGGATATCTAATTCTTCATCAAAATTAGGATTTCGTGATGGTAAATATCCACCTAATGCTTGACGGCGTTCATGCAAATATTTGTATTCAACAGAATCTTCTTTAAATGTAATAAAAGGTAATTTTTCTATTTGATCATCTGTTACTGGCACATTAAAACGATCTCGGAAATAACGAACTCCATCTAGGTTTATTTTTTTAACCTGATGCGCAATATTTTTTCCTTCTGCAATATTTCCCATGCCATATCCTTTAATTGTTTTAGCTAAAATTACTGTTGGCATTCCTTTAGTTTCTTTCGCCTTTTTAAAGGCAGCATAAATTTTTTTAGGATCATGACCACCACGGTTTAATGACCAAATTTCATCATCCGTCATGTTTTTGACTAATATGCTTGTTTCTGTATAACGGTTGAAAAAATATTCACGAATATAAGCGCCATCTTTAGATTTAAATGTTTGATAATCACCATCTAAAGTTTCATTCATTAATTGAATTAACTTACCTGAAATATCTTTACGTAATAATTCATCCCATTTTCCGCCCCAAAGGACTTTAATGACATGCCATCCTGCGCCATTAAAAATACCTTCTAGTTCATTAATAATCTTACCATTACCAGTAACTGGTCCATCGAGGCGTTGTAAATTGCAATTAACCACAAAAATAAGATTATCTAATTTTTCACGAGCAGCAATTGTAATAGCACCTTTGGATTCAGGCTCATCCATTTCTCCATCGCCAAGAAAAGAATAAACTGTTTGATCTGTTGTATCTTTTAAGCCTCGATTATGTAAGTATTTTAAGAATTTTGCTTGATAAATAGCAACAATAGGACCTAATCCCATTGATACTGTAGGGAATTGCCAAAATTCAGGCATTAATTTAGGATGAGGATAAGAAGAAAGACCATTTTTGCTAATTTCTTGTCTAAAATTATTCATTTGTTCTTCAGAAAGTCGACCTTCTAAAAATGCGCGAGCATAAATACCAGGAGAAATATGTCCTTGAAAACAAACTAAATCTCCACCATTTTTATCATTTCTTGCTTTGAAGAAATGATTGAAACAGACTTCATATAAAGTTGCAGATGATTGAAAGGAAGCTATATGGCCACCTAATTCCAGATTTTTTTTAGAAGCTCGTAAAACTGTTATTACAGCATTCCAACGAATTACAGAACGAATACGATGTTCTAAATCTATATTGCCTGGATAATCAGGTTCATCTTCTACAGAAATAGTATTTATATAATCAGAGTTTACGGAATTTACTATTATGTTAACACCACTTTTACGCGCTTGTTGTAATACTTGATTAATAAGATACTGAGCACGATCAACACTATCTTTACGAATAACAGATTCTATCGCCTGTAACCAATCGCGAGTTTCAATCGGATCAATGTCATTCGTTGATGTATATAACATGATTTTTATTCCTTACTTATTATTTGTTTATAATGTAATTTCTGAGCTATCTTATAAAGAATATATTTATAATATTATAAATAAGAATAAGAGATGATTTTTTTATTACTGATATTATTGATTTTAATAAATTAGCATGGTAATAAAAATATAAATAAGAATTTACATTGCTAAATTAAATTTAATATTATCAAAATTGATGCAAAAATTATTACGATTATAATAGTAATGATAAATAATCTTACATAGCAATAAGCTATAAATAACATTTTTAAGTTTCCTATGTTTTTATGTTACTATGTAAAAGTAATATAAACTTTTAAAAAATAATTTTTTATTAATTAATATGTATATTTATATGCTTTTCTATATACAAACTTATTACCTTAAATTAAATATTTAGCTATAAGACTTTAGCTTTAAAATAAAGTAAATTATATAATATTATATCATCTATTTTTACTTTAGAAATAAATATGTGTATTATAAAAATAATTTTAACTTTAGTATAAATATTATATTATTATTAGTTATTATGATCTTATAAATAACTTGTCTTGATTTTAGATAAATCATAATTATTCATTTTTAATAGGAATATAATAAGCAATAATTATATTTTCAATAGAATAAATTTCTAAAAAATAATTTTAGTTATATTTAATTATATAATAATCTTATAAAATATTTTGCCAAAATTTAGTTATATATTTTAAAGTAGTATAATTTTTTTATTAATTTATTAATAAAAAAGCTTTTGTTTAAATTTTCTAAATTGATTAAAGATTAAAAAACAATAAATATTAAATATATTATATAATTTATGTTTTATATAATAATTTATTCTTAATAATTTTCTTTCAAATATTAACAATAAATGTACTATTTAATGATAGTAGATAATTTATAGAAGTAAATTCTTTATAAGCATATGCTATTATATATCTTATTAATATTTTTATTAGAATTAATTTTTAAAATCAATAAAATTGATATTAATAATATTAATTTATTGTAATATATATAAATTAATAAAATATTTAGAATTTTTTCTAAAAATCTTCTTTAATTAAAAACTTTTTTTGATAAAAGCAAATTTAAAACTATGATTATAAACTTATTTTTAAATATAAATATATAATATATATAATATATAGTAAATTAATTAAAACGTTATTATTTAATTTGATTAAATTATTAATAAATCTAAATTAATAAAAAATCTAATAAATCATTAGAAAATATAATTAATTTATAAAAAATAATTTTTGTAAAAATAAGTGTAAAAATTATCATTAATTTTTTTTTAAAAATATAAAAATATTTAATCATCTATTATTAATTTAATAAAAATTAATTATTATTTAATAATATTATTCAATAAATAAGTTGAGATATTTTAAAAAAATATTAAATAATTTTTTAAAATTTATAAAAATTTTATATATAATATTGTTAATTGATATATTAATATAAATATAATTGATATTAATATTATCATAAAATTTATATCTAATCATAATATAATAAAAATTAGAACTGTTCTCTATTAATTATTACTGCTTCTATTAATTATATGAATATTAAAATATTTTAATATAAAATATTTGTATTAATTGATACATAATTTTTGATTTTTTAAAAAATATATTTTTGTTATAATGATAATATATTTTATTTTTTTATTTATTATGTTATTTAATATCATTAGTTTTTAAAAATAAGATATGTTAAAAATTCATTGAAAATTAAAAAAAATTGTTTCATTAAATAATGAAATGCTATATAAATTATATAGATTTAATAACATATAGAATATTTAACTAGATTTAATTTATTATTTAACTAAATTTATCATCTAATATTAATGCATTAATTAAATTATTAAAATATTTTATTATAAATAAATTGTAAAATAAATCATATTTATATATAATTATTTTATAATATTTAGTTATTTTATTTTATTATTAATTTTAATAAAACATTATTTATATTCAAATTTCACAATGAATAATTTTATTATAGAAAACAATATTAATAAAATATATTAATAAAAGCATTTTAATAATTATTTATTAAAAAGATTTGATATGTTTGAGTAATATAAATAAAATTTTAATTTATTAATATTGAATACTAGATAGTTATTATCAATTTTCATATTATATCATAATATGAAAATTTTTAACTATTTTTATTATTTTATTTAAAATAATAAATTAAGTATTTTATATAAAATATAAATATAAATTTATTTATAATACTATATAATATATATAGATAAGGAAATTTTCTTATATTAAAATGATAATAAATAATATTTTATAAAATAAATGATAATAAATATAATTATATTAATTCTAATAAATTAATTATCTATTTTATTACAAATAAGTTTATAAAATTATTTATTATATTTTCAAAATTATTTTATTTTTATTATTTTTCTAGTATTTATGAAAAATAATTAAAGATATAAGTGAATATTATTAATATAATTGATTTTCTGAACAATAAAATATGGATATAAACATATATAATATATTTAAATTTATTATTTCATATAAACTATTTATCTATTTATATAAATTTTAAATAGATATTTAATAATTATAATATTACTATTTTATGCAATAAAATTGAGTTTTTTTGTAAAAAATATAAATTCATAATTGAATAATAATATGATTTTTTAATAAAAAACTTTAGATTATAATAATAAATGTTTTTAAAATAGTTATGTTACTTCTAAATATTTTTTATACTATCAAATATAAATTTGAAAAAATTTTTTATTACTATTATATAATTAATTATATAATTTAATTCTAAAAAATAATCATTAGTTATAAAAAATTAATTATAAATTTTTAATAAAATTATATTTTTTATCGAAATTACCTATTAATATCTTAATTAAAAAGAAAATTGAATATTATTTTCTATATATGTAACTCAAACTTAAATAGAAAAAATATAAGTTATAATTATATCATTAATAATTAAAACAAATAGTCTATATAAATAATAAATTATCTTGATCAATTTATATTTATATTTATATAGTATTGAAATAATGAATATTATGTACTTATATATGATTATTTAATACTATTATTAAGATATGTATTAAAGTTTTAGCAAATTACTTTATATTTTTTACTGTTATTCTAAAATTATTAATAATATTTAATTGAATTAATATTATTAATAATTAAATATTGTAAGGAATCGTCAGAATTTTTCAAATTGTAAATTTGAATGAATAAATCATAATATTAAATTATGTTATATTATTTATAATAAAATATTTATAAATATTTTATTATAAATAAATAGTTTAAAAATATTAAATATCAAATTATTCCTATTTTATATTTTAATTAATAAAAAAAAATAAAAAACTATATTTTAACTATTATAAATATTTTATCAAAATTATAAAAAATAAATTAATCATATAACTATGAACAAAAAAATAAAGTTAAGTATTTAACTATCTCAAAAATATTATTAAATAAAATACTAAGATATTTTAAAGTAAATTAAATAAAATATTAAAATATCAAAATTACTATAAAAATCATCTAAATTAAGTGTCTTATAATATTATTTATATACTAAAATATAAATTAATAATATATTATATTAATTAATATTATAAAATATATCAATAGATATAAATAAATAATTATTATAAAAATATTTTTTAAAAATAAAATATTAAAACTAAGATTAATATTTAATAATATATTAAATATTAACATTATTTAAATAAATAATTAAGTTATAATATAATATTATAAATTCCATTATAACTTTAAAAAACTTTTATTTATTTTATTAAATATTAATAAAATTTAAAAACTACTTTTATTCGTTTATTTACTTTTTGATTTTTTTTAATTAGACTACTGATAATAATATAGGAATAAGTTTATATAATAAAAGAATAAAATATAATTCATGAAATGTTATTGATATATCTATATTTATTGATATAAATAATATTAGTGAAAATTAAAAAAAATATTTTATTATAAATAAATGTTTTAAATTAATTATAAATAATAATATTTTTTAAAAAAAATTGACTATCTTTATGTTTTTATATATATAATATTATTTAAATATAATATTTTAAATATAAAGTTTGAATATTATTAGAAATAATATAATATATAAATATAGCAATATTTTTAATAAACGTTATTTAGTATATTAATTAATTATAGTTTTTATAAATAAAACTTATCCATTTTTTTAAAAACAATTTATAGATTAAAAAAATAAATTAATAATGTAAAAAAAAACTAATTTATTTTTAATTAAAAAATAAAGATATTAAAAATAAAAAAATTATAAAGTAATAGAATATTATTCTATTATCTTAATTTATTTATTTAGTTAATTTCAACTAATATTGTTTTTATAAAATATGTTTTAAATAAAATATCAATTACTAAATACTATTTTAAATAAAAATTTATATTTTTTATTAATTTAAATATATGAGAAATATTTTAAATTAATTAAATAAAATTTAAAATCTATCCTAAATCTTCTATTATTAAAAAAAAGTTAATTAATTATAATTAATTTTTACTGTTTTATATTTTATATATTAAAATATAATTAATATTTTTTAGAATAATTTAAATACGTATTAAATTAATTATTATTAACATTAAATATATCATAGATTTTATCTATTTAAATAACTAATTAATTTATCTTAAAAAATAAAAAAGAAAAATTACTTAATATTTATATTTATAATTTATAATTAGTTAAATATTATTATGAAATGTAATTTTATAAAAAAATAATTTATATTAAATTAATCCTAATTATATATTTTAGTAAAAAATAAAATTAACTATTACTAATATAAATAGTAATACTGATTTTTATAATCATATGCTTATTATTCACTATTTATTTATAGATTTTTATTAGTTCTTAATTAGTTATAATAATAACATAAAATGTTTATATGTTAAAAGTTATTTACTATAAAAATATAATTATAAATTAGTTTTTATTGAAAATTTTATATTTAAATTTATTGAAAGAGAAGATATATGAATTATATTATAGCTATCACAGGTGGAATTGGAAGTGGAAAAAGTACGGTTTCAGATAAATTCGCATCTCTAGGAGTACCAATCATTGATTCAGATGTAATTGCAAGACAAATTGTTATGCCTAATAGTTATGCATTAAATAAGATAAAGCAACATTTTGATTCAACTATTCTTAATAAGAATAGTACCTTAAATCGAATGAAATTAAGAAAAAAGATTTTTAGTAATCCAATAGAAAAAAAATGGATAAATAGTTTGCTTCATCCGTTGATACATAAAGAAACACAATACCAATTAACTTTATTTAACTATCCTTATATAATTTGGGTTGTACCATTATTAATTGAAAATAATTTAGATCATCTTGCTAATCGCATACTTGTCATCGATATAACACCAGAAGAACAAATAATCCGTATTATAAAACGGGATGGAATTAGCGAACAAGAAGCAAAAAAAATTTTATCAAATCAAGTTAATCGAATAAAACACTTAAAAAAAGCTGATGATGTTATTAATAATCATATTAACAAATTAGAACTTAATGAAACTGTAATGAAATTACATAAAAAATATTTACAATTATCTATGAAGTGTACTTTAAAAACTTAATGGAAATAATAGTTTATTTTATAATTATTTATAATACATTCATTAAATAAAAACATATTTATTTTATATGCTAAAGAAGTTTTTATTTAAAACATCTTATTAAATCATAATATAAACTTATTATTTATTTTTTTATTTTACGATATTTCTCAATTAATCTAAATATAATATAGAAAATATCTATCTAAGTGCAGAAATTATTATTGATTATATAAAAAGAAATAAATTTAATTAATGCTGTAGCAATATTAAAATATAAAGATAAAACAAGAATTAAAAATATTTAAAACATTAGAAAAACATAACTTTCACTAAAATAATATTTATATGAATCAATTTTGCTTATAGAAAAATAAAGTTATTATTATTCTTTATAATTATTAAAGTATATTAGTGAATTGCTATAACTTTGTTTTATTGATCTTAAATTTTAAGTTAATTTTAAACAAAAAATAAATATTTTTTATTAATAAGATTTTCCATTATATTTTAAAATATATTATTATTTTGATCATTAAGTTTTTATTTATTTACAAATAAAAACTATGATATATTTTATCAAATATAGCTAAAAAGAATGGATCTTACTTAAATGAAATATTCAATGAATTTATTCTTATATCTTTTATATTTAAAAATATGTTTTTTCTATTTTGCTCTATGCAAATAGTATTACTATATAAAACATAATTAAATTATCATTTAAATTATCTTATTATTAGGAGTTATTATGAGATGTGAAGTTACAGTAAAATGTCCAAGATGTTATAAAATTGTTATTTGGCAAGATAGCAGTTTTTATCGACCTTTTTGTAGCAAACGCTGTGGATTAATTGATTTTAATGAATGGGCTTCTGAAGAAAAAGGATTTTCAATTTAATGAAAATATTTTTAAAATATGATTATATTAAAGATCATTATGAAATCTCAAATAATTCTATAATAAAATTTATTTAAAAAATAAAAATTAATTTAAAAAATTATGATTTAAATAATTTAAATCATATTTTATTATAAAATACCAGTAGATAGTAGTTCTTTAAAATTCAAATAAGAAATCAATTATTTTTATATAAAAATTTTACTTTGAATTATATCGTATAATAATTCAACATTATTTTTTGTGATAAATAAACTTAAAGTTTTATATATTTTAACAATTGATTTATAATAAAATCTATCTTAATTTTATTTTAAGCTTAAAAGCGACGCTTTTATAAATACATTTTTCTTATTTCTAATTTAAATAATGCTTTAAATATTCTTAAAAACTTTTATATGTAAATTAATTATCGAATAAATAATTAAAATTATTAATTATATATTTATAATATTATCATATATTAATCTATAATTATTTTTTTATAAATAAAATAATTACTATTGAAGTAATATATATAAAAATATAAAATATATTTGTTTTTATTTTAATTATTTTGAAAACTAAAACTTTAATTTAAATTTACCATGACAATGTTTATATTTTTTACCTGAACCACATGGACAAAACTCATTACGACCAATTTTACCACCTTCTAATTCTGATTGAACTTCTGTTTTTAATATCAATGTTTGATTTTGAATTCCATGATTGAGTTGATGTTTTTTCATAATACTCTCAGGTTTTTGATGTTTTTGCTGATCAAGCATAGATACTTCTCCTGGTAATTGAACTTCTATTTTACTTAAAGTAGTAATTACTTCATATTTTAGAGCCTCTAACATATTGGAAAACATACTAAAAGATTCACGTTTATATTCCTGTTTTGGATCTTTTTGAGCATATCCTCGTAAATGAATACCTTGTCTCAAATAATCAATTGCAGATAAATGTTCTTTCCATAATGTATCAAGAGTTTGTAGCATGATTCCTTTTTCAAAATTACGCATCATTTTGCTACCAATAATTTTCTCTTTTTCTTTATGTTTTCTAATCATTTCTTCTAAAATACGATTATGTAAAGTTTCTTTATATAATTCTGATTCTTTATTAAACCAATCTTGAATTGGTAATTTTAAACTAAAATCATTGATTAGCTGTTTTTGTAAACCATCAATATTCCACATTTCTTCCAAAGATTTTAGAGAGATATAAGCATTAATAGTGGTATTTATAACATCTTCACGAATAATATTAATTGTTTCATTAATATCATTACTATCTAATATATCATTGCGCTGTGAATATATAGCTCGACGTTGATCATTAGCAACATCATCGTATTCTAAAAGTTGTTTTCGAATATCAAAATTTCTATTCTCAACTTTACGTTGCGCGTTAGCGATTGCTTTTGTTACCAAAGGATGTTCAATTGATTCACCTGGTTTCATACCTAATTTACGCATCATTCCAGTAACTCGATCAGATGTAAAAATACGCATCAAAGAATCCTCCATTGAAAGATAAAAACGTGATGAACCAGGATCACCTTGACGTCCAGAGCGCCCACGTAATTGATTATCAACGCGACGAGATTCATGACGTTCAGTACCAATAATGTGTAATCCACCAGCTATGATTACTGACTCGTGACGTTTTTGCCATTCTGTTTTTATTTTATGAATTTGTTCTTGAGTGGGATTCTTCAATTTATTAATTTCTGATCTCCAACTACCTCCTAATACAATATCTGTACCTCTCCCGGCCATATTAGTAGCAATAGTAACAGAACCAGCTTGTCCTGCTTCAGAAATAATATTTGCTTCCATTGCATGAAATTTAGCATTTAAAACATTATGAGAAATATTAGCTTTAGTTAATTCTTTAGAAATTAACTCTGATTTCTCTATTGAAATAGTGCCTACTAATACTGGTTGACCATTATTAATACATTTTCGAATATCGTTAATGATTGCAGTAAATTTATCTATTTCAGTCATATAAACTAAATCAGGTAAATCATTACGGATCATTGGGCGATTAGTTGAGATTACAATTGTATCTAATTTGTAAATAGATTTGAATTCAAAAGCTTCTGTATCAGCTGTACCGGTCATACCAGCAAGTTTTTCGTATAAACGAAAATAATTTTGGAATGTAATTGATGCTAATGTTTGATTTTCATTTTGAATTTCAACATTTTCTTTTGCCTCAATAGCTTGATGTAATCCTTCTGACCAACGACGTCCTTCCATTGTACGCCCAGTATGTTCATCAACAATAACAATTCGTCCATTTTTAACTATATAGTCCACATCTCGATTAAAAAGCGCGTGAGCACGTAAAGCAGCCATCACATGATGCATAAGTATAATATTAGATGAAGAGTAAAGTAACTCACCTTCTTTCATTAAATTAGTTTTTACTAAAAGTTGTTCAACTAATTCTAATCCACGCTCTGTCAATGTAACTTGACGTGATTTTTCATCAACTGTGAAATGTCCTTCTCCTTGAAAATTATTTGAATCTTCTTTTACCTGTTGTTTAAGATTAGGAATTAATTTTTCAATTTTTTTATATAGATCTGAACTATCTTCTGTTGGTCCTGATATAATTAATGGAGTACGTGCTTCATCTATCAAAATAGAATCAACCTCATCTATTAATGCATAATGAAGCTTACGTTGTACACGTTCTTCTGGACTGAAGGCCATATTATCACGTAGATAATCAAAACCATATTCATTATTAATTCCATATGTAATATCAGCTTTATAGGCTTTACGTTTCATTTCTAAAGACATACCTGATAAATTAATACCAACTGTCATACCAAGAAATTCAAAAAGTAGTCGATTACTTTCTGCATCACGTTTAGCTAAATAATCATTTACTGTAACAATATGGACACCTTTACCTGTTAAAGCATTTAAATATGCAGGTAATGTAGATGTCAATGTTTTTCCTTCACCAGTACGCATCTCTGCAATACATCGTTCATTAAGTACCATACCACCTAATAATTGAACGTCAAAATGGCGCATATTAAATACACGTTTACTAGCTTCACGAACTGTTGCAAACGCCTCAGGAATCAAATTATCTAATGTTGCTCCTAATTTAAGACGATCTCGAAATTCATTAGTTTTAGCTTTAAGATCTTTATCGGAAATATTTTCAAATTCAGACTCTAATTTATTAATAATATTGATAAATTTACTTAAACAGCGTAAAGTATAGTCATTACGACGACCTCTAAAAATTTTAGTTAATAACTTAGTTAACATAAATATTTTTCTCAATTAAGAAGAAATTCTTACTAGAATTACGTCTATATTATCTGATTTCAATCTATAAATTTATAGATTAAGTTGAATAACAATTACTGCAATAATCAATAAAAAAGTCTACGAAACTAATTTAATACCAAGTTAGAATTATATTATAAGCAACCATTATCGCAGTTTATAAACAATATGATAAGAATATTATATTGATGAAAAGGTTAATTTTTCCTTATTAGGATAAAATATTGAATTAATCATATAGCAAAAATGTTTAATTTTATTAAACATAAATAATTTGGGTTGTTATATATATTTTAATTGGCATTAACTATATTTTTGATAAAAAATATAGTTAATGAATTATATTATGTAAAGCTTATCAATTTCAATCATTTGCGACAAAATTATAAAAATATGATATTTATCGATATTAATTTATATAGAAAATATGAACTAAAGATAAAATATTAATGATAACATAGAAATAATTAAGATTTAATAATCATACTTTATTTTAAGTTTTTTTAAAAAATTAAGTATGATAAACTTTATTCATCAAAAGATGAATAATAACGAATTTCTTAAAACATTATTTACTTATGATATTAATAAAGATCTAATATTTTAACTAAATTTTATATAAAATAACACTTGGAATAAAATGCGCGATAATTATCCTCAATCCTTAAATTTTTTATTAAAAGTAAATAATCTTGATTCAAGTGCGTTACAAGCTATTAAAAAACGCGGACATGCACTAATTAAACTTAATAATATTATTATAAATTTACTTCCTATTGAAGTAAAAGATTTCTGTCGAGTTGCCAATTATCGTCAAGATATTCTTATATTAGAAATTAAAAATGCTAGTCGAAAAATACGACTTAATTATGAACTTCCTACTTTACTTTCAAGATTACGTAATACTATTTTACCTTCTTTATCTTCAATCAAAATAATTATTAATCCATCATTATTATCCGAAAATTCAAAAAATCTATTATTAATTAAAAATATAACTATAAACTCATCAAACGAGATAATAAGTAAATTAAGTAAAGAAAGCGCAAAGATAATTTACAATCTAGCAAACAAAAGTCCAAAAAAACTAAAGGAAAAATTAGATAGGTTAGCTGCATTAGCTGAAGATAATGTTAAATTAACTAGAAATAAAGATTAACATTGAGCATAAAAATTAATGAAACAATTTAATAAATTGAATTAGATATTTATCTAGTATATAAAATTATATTATTTTAAATATTGCATATTATATTATCATTGTTGAAGGTGTTTTAAATGTTAAAGGTATCACAGATTCATCTTCAAAAGATGCTATGTCCCAAGCAGATTTTTTAGATAAAATAGTCTGTAATAATTTGTTATTTAATGCATGACCTGATCTATATGCGATAAAAGCTCCAACAATATTATAACCGCACATAAATAAATCACCTATAGCATCTAGTGTTTTATGACGAACAAATTCATCTTCAAAACGCAAACCATCTTCATTTAATACACGATAATCATCAAGAATAATTGCACAATCAAAGCTACCACCCAAACATAATTCTTTAGACTGTAGATATTCAATATCAGATATGAATCCAAATGTTCTAGCTCGACTAATATCTCTAACAAAAGATTTTGCTGAAAAATCTAATTTATAATGTTGAGTACTAGTATTTATAGCAGGGTGATTAAAATTGATAGTAAAGTCTAAGCTAAATCCGTCGTAAGGAGATAGCTCAGCCCATTTATTACCATCTATAACTCGAATAGATTCTTTAATACGAAGAAATTTCTTATCACTATTTAATTCTTCAATTCCTGCATCTAATATCAAAAATACAAAAGGTGCAGCACTTCCATCCATTATTGGAATTTCTGGCGCATCTACCTCGATAATAATATTATCAATTCCAAGTCCTGCCAATGCAGCATTTAGATGCTCTACCGTCGAAATACGTATATCATCTTCATTAATCAAACATGTACATAGTGTTGTATTGCGTACTGATTTTGCTTCAGCATGGAAATCAACAGGTGGATTCAAATCTATACGACGATAGATGACTCCGGTATTTGATGGTGCTGGACGTAATGCTAAAGTAATTTTTTTACCTGTATGTAAACCTATGCCAGTCGCTTGAACGATACTTTTTAGTGTCCTTTGTTTGATCATCATTTTTCTCACATGACTAACTTATATTACTTTATTAATCTATTGCTTGCTAATCTTCATTTAAAAATCAGTAATATATTTTAATATAAAAATTATAAAAACTAATTAATTGTTAATAATTAATCAGCCTGTTTCCTTAAAAAAGCTGGAATATCTAAATAATCTATATCTTTATTTGATTGAATATTTTGTTCGTTCACAACTTTAGCAGTAAATTTTTCTTCTGTTAAAGGAACAATATCTGGTATTGTACTTTGCATTTGTTGATAACGTTGTTCTAATGATGACTTCTTGGTTGTTTTATTAGTTACAAGAGTGATTTCTGGTCGTTTATCCATACCAATTCCTGTTGCAACTACAGTTACACGTAATTCATCATTCATTTCAGGATCAAGTGAAGTACCTATAACAACTGTTGCGTTATCTGATGAAAAAGCACGAATAGTATTACCAACTGTTTCAAATTCATCAAGCCGTAAATCAAAACCTGCGGTAATATTAACTAACACGCCACGAGCGCCAGATAAATCAATATCTTCCAATAATGGACTAGAAATTGCCATTTCCCCAGCTTCTTCAGCTCGATCTTCACCTCGTGCTACACCTGATCCCATCATCGCATAACCCATTTCAGACATTACAGTACGAACATCAGCAAAATCTACATTCATTAAACCTGGACGAGTAATAAGTTCAGCTATACCCTGAACTGCTCCTTTTAATACATCATTTGCTGCGCTGAATGCATCTAATAAAGAAATACCTCGTCCAAGAACTTTTAATAATTTATCATTTGGAATTATAATTAATGAATCAACATACTTAGATAGTTCTGAAATTCCTGTTTCAGCAAAAGTCATTCTTTTTTTACCTTCAAAATTAAATGGTTTTGTCACAACAGCTACTGTTAGTATACCAAGTTCCTTAGAAATTTCTGCTACCACAGGTGCAGCACCAGTACCTGTACCACCTCCCATACCAGCAGCAATAAAGATCATATCTGCTCCATCAAGTGCATTTCGTAAAGCCTCACGATTTTCTTCAGCGGCATTACGACCGACTTCAGGATTTGCTCCTGCTCCTAAACCTTTTGTGATATCATTACCGATTTGAATTGTTTGTCCTATTGATGTTTTACGTAATGCTTGTGCATCTGTATTAACAGCAAAGAATTCAACACCTTCTATGCGTTCACGAACCATATGTTCAACAGCATTACCCCCACCACCACCAACGCCGATAACTTTAATCACTGCGTCATTAGTTAATTCTATCGGTTCAAACATAATTTCTCTCCACTTTATCTCTTATATAGAAACGAAAATTTGCTTCTTAGAAAATTAAAATTCTTTCCTTAGCCAACTAGTGATTCTTTTAAACAAACTACTTACTGACGTATGCTTATCTATTTCAATTTCATTTTTAAAATAAGTTTGTTTACCATAATGTAGTAGCCCTACAACTGTAGAATAATAAGGCTCCCTGACATAATCTGTTAAACCAGTTATATTTAATGGTTTCCCGATGCGTACTTGTGTACGAAATACTCTTTGAGCGCATTCTACAAGACCATCAATTTGAGCACCACCTCCTGTTAAAACAATACCTGCCGCCAGATGATGCTTAGCACCTTCCTGACGCAATTGTTTTTGTAATTTTATAATTTCATCATTTACTAAATTTAACAATTCTATGTATCGTGGCTCGATAACTTCAGCCAATGTTTGACGCTGTAAACTTCTCGCTGGACGGCAACCTATACTTGGTACTTCAACATTTTCATCTTTACTAACAATGGCACCTAGTGCACAACCATGATGAACTTTTATTGTTTCTGCATCGCTATGTGGTGTGCCGAATGCATAAGCAATATCATTTGTTACAACATTGCCAGCATATGGTATAACCTTGGTATGTCGTAATGCTCCTGCAGTATAAACTGCTATATCCATTGTTCCACTGCCAATATCAACAACACATACACCTAGATCACGTTCATCTTCAGTTAAAACAGAATAACTTGATGCTAAGCCAGCAAAAATCAATTGTTCTACTTTTAAACCACATCGTTCAACTGCTTTAATAATATTTTTAGCCATATCATCATGACAAGTAATTAGATGTACTTTAGCTTGCATGCGCACACCTGAAAGTCCGACAGGATTTTTGATTCCTTCTTGATAATCGATAGAATATTCTTGTGGAATAACATGTAAAATTCTATGTTCATTACGAACACGAACTGATTTAGCTGTATGAACAACATTATTTACGTCATCTTGAGTAACTTCATTCTCAGAAATTGGTACTATACCTATTTCATTTTGGCAACTAACGTGTTTTCCGGAAAGTGCTAAATAAACCGATGATATTTGGCAATCTTCCATCAATTCAGCTTGATCAATAGCTCGCCTTACGCATTTAACGACAGATTCTAAATCATTAACTCCTCCTTTATCCATACCTCTGGATGAACAATTACCAATACCAATAATATTTAACATCCCATCAGGCAGAATTTCACCAATCAGCGCAGAAACTTTTGAAGTTCCAATTTCAAGACCAACTATTAATTTTCTGTCCGTCATTTTAATCATGGTTAATTTGCCTGTATCTGATCAGCTAGCAGTCTTAAACTATTTTAATTTAGATGTGATAGGAGGAGGTTCAACTAAAAGTGGTAACCATCTAACAGCAACACCGCTACGATATCTTAAATCTATATATTTAATATATTTATCTGTTACTTGTTCTAATATCGGATAGAGTTCAATAAAACGATTTAATCTTTCTTTAATATTTTGTTTACCGATATTCAAGCAAATATCATTGAGTAAAACTAATTTCCAAGCATGTCTTTCTGTCATTGATACTGACTTAATATTAAAATTATATGGCGCCAATTGCTGCTTCATAACATGATACATTTCTAATACCTCCAGCTGACTTCCTTGAGGACCATACAATAATAGAAAATCATCTTTAACATTTGTTAAAGTTGGTAAATTGAAAATAGTTCCTTCTATATTAATAAAAAAAATGTCATTCCATTTAGCATAAGGTTTGTATTCTATTAAATGAATTTTTAGTTTATCAGGCCATTGTTTACGTACAATAACATATCTTATCCATGGTATGGTTTTTATTTGATTTTTGATTGCATTTAGATTTATAGTCATAAATGTACCTTTTATACCTAATGACAATATTGCTTTTCTGATGTTATCATCACATGTATAATAGCGTTTCCCGGTAATCACAAGTTTAGAAATTGGTAATTGATTAACATCTTTCATCCAATTTAATAACATTAATCCACTCAATATAATGCTACATAATACAATTAAGAAGAAAATAATACCAACTAAATAAAAACCATTACTTTTTTTCATATCATGTTGTTTTTCTTTATATTTTTATATATGAATGTTTAGTGATAATTGTGACATATTATTTTGCGAATTCCAAAATCTTTTTAACTAACTGTGGAAATGTAATACCTGCTTGTTTAGCAGCCATTGGTACTAGACTATGTCTATTCATCCCTGGAGAAGTATTTATTTCTAATAAATAAAATTCACCGTCATTATCTTTCATGATATCAACACGACCCCAACCACTACAACCAATTGCTTTATAAGCCGCTAATGCTAATTTATTTAACATTACTTCTTCTTCAGTTTTCAGTCCACTTGGACAAAAATATTGTGTTTGATTAGAGAGATATTTTGAATTATAATCATAAAAAACACCGGCTGGTTGAATACGAATTGAAGGCAATCCTTGCTCACCTATAATTGCTACAGTATATTCTGGTCCATTTAAATATTTCTCAATCAATACATTTTTGTCATAACGAAAAGCAGATTTTAGAGCAATCATTAATTGAGATAAAGTCGTTATTTTGCTTATACCAATACTTGAACCTTCAAGAATTGGCTTTACAATAAGCGGTAATCCTAAGTGATAAACAGAGTTAAAAAGTATTTTATCTGACATCATTGTTAATTTTTGTTTTTCTAATACTATATATGGTGCAATTGGCAAACCTATACTAGCCCATAATTTTTTACTACGTAGCTTATCCATTGATAATGATGAAGCTAAAACGCCACTACCAGTATATGGTAATTCTAAAGATTCTAAAATTCTTTGCACAGTGCCATCTTCGCCACCACGTCCATGTAAGGCAATAAAAACTTTTTTATAACCATTTTTTTTTAATTTTACGATAGAAAAATATTTTATATCAATTGGATATGCATTTATTCCAGCATCACGTAAACCATTAACAACAGCATTACCAGATTGCAATGATATTTTCCTTTCAGAAGTTTTACCACCCAGAAGCACGGCAACTTTATCAACCATAATACTGTTTCTCACTTGTTATCATAATCGGTCGTAAATGATTGGTAGCTAAATTACGTGCTATTTTATCGATATTTCCAGCTCCTTGTATAAGTATAAGATCATTATCTTCTATAATTTGTGATAAGATTTCACTAATTTTTTCATGCTCAGTTATAAAAATAGGATCTAATTTACCTATATCACGAATTGTTTTACATAATGATTGACTATCTATCCCATGAATATATTTTTCCCCTGCTGAATAAATATCTAACATTAGCAATACATCAACCTTACCTAAAATATTAACAAAATCATTATATAAATCACGCGTACGCGTATATCTATGTGGCTGAAAAAGCATTATAATACGTTTATTTGGCCACCCTTCTTTTACTGCTTTAATAGTAACATCAAGTTCTGTTGGATGATGACCATAATCATCAACTAACATAACATTACCTTTTTTACCATTAATATTAACTAAGGGAAAATTCCCCAATAAATCAAAACGCCGACCAGTACCTTGAAAATTTTCTAATGCATTTATAATGGCACTATCTTCAATACCTTCTTCTGTTGCAACTGCAACAGCTGCTGTAGCATTTAATGCATTATGACGTCCTGGAACATTCAAGATGAATTTTAAATTAGATCTTTTTTTTCGAACTACAGTGAATAAACATTTATTACCTTGTTGTTTATATGATGCAATTCTAACATCTGTGTCGTCACTGAAGCCATAAGTTATAATACAACACCTTATTTTTGTTAAAAGTGAACGTACTACTGGATCATCTATACATAATACAGCCAGACCATAAAATGGTAAATTATTTAAAAAATTAATGAAAGTCAGTTTTAATTTTTCAAAATTACCATTGTAATTTTCCATATGATCAGCTTCAATATTTGTTATAACAGCTATTAATGGTTGTAAATACAAGAAAGAAGCATCACTTTCATCGGCTTCTGCAATTAAATAACGACTACTACCTAAATGCGCATGAACTCCTGCTGCTTTTATTAATCCCCCATTAATAAACGTTGGATCTAATCCTGCTTGTGTGTAAATGCTGGCAATCATAGCTGTAGTAGTTGTTTTTCCATGTGTTCCTGTGATAGCAATACTATGACGGAAACGCATTAATTCTGCTAACATTTCAGCTCGCTGAATGACAGGAATATGTTTTTCTTGTGCTGCAATAATTTCTGGATTATCAGCAGCTATTGCTGTTGATACAACAACAACACAAGCATTTTTAATATTTTCTCGACTATGATTGAAATAAATTTTTACACCAAATTCGATTAATTTCTGAGTAACTTCATTATGTAACAAATCGGAACCACTAATTTTATAACCTTCATTAGCTAATACTCCAGCAATACCACCCATTCCTACACCACCAATACCAATAAAATGGATATGTTTAACCCGACGCATTTCTGGTACTATTTCTCTTAATTTAGCTAATTCTTCTGTATTCACTTTATTCTCTTTATAAATTTATATCTATGACATTATGATTAGTAAATATGAAATTATTTTTATTTAGCAATTTTAATTAAAATTGTTGCGACACGCTTAGTTGCATCAATAATTGATGTCGATCGTGCTTTTTTTGCCATATCCAACAATTGAGTCCGTGAAAATTTATTTATTAATTTTACTAATATATTTGTTAAAAATTGAGTATGTTCAATAATTTTTGCTGCTCCTATTTTTTCTAATGGTAAGGCATTCCAGTATTGTTGCCGATCTTTATGTTTCAAAGGAATGAAAATTGCTGGTAAACCGGCAGCAGCAATTTCACTAACTGTTAAAGCACCTGCTCGACAAATAATTATATCTGCCCAAGCATAAGCTTCAGCTATGTTATCAATAAATTCAGTTATTTTATAAATGTATGAGAAGTTACTACATAATTTTTTATATAAAGTTTTTGTTATCTCATTATTACCTTTTCCTGTTTGATGCCAGATTATAACTTTTCTCTCTAATTGTGCAGCTACTTCAGGTAATGTTTTATTTAAAATTTTTGCTCCTTGGCTACCACCTATTACTAAAATTCGAAGCGCTCCATTACGATTAGCTAAACGTACTTCAGGTTTAGGTAACCTTAATACTGTTTCGCGAACTGGATTTCCTACTACAGCAACATTAAGAAATGCACCTGGAAATGCTTGTAAAACATGTTTTGCAATTTTAGCTAAACAACGATTAGTTAAACCAGCTATTCCATTTTGCTCATGTAATACAATTGGAATATCACATAGCCATGCAGCAAGACACCCTGGACCAGAAACATATCCCCCCATACCTAATACGATATCAGGTCGATAACGATCTATAATTATTTTCGCTTGTTTTATTGCTTTAATAATTTTAAATGGTGATATTAACAAGGCTTTGATACCTTTACCTCTTAAACCTGAAATTTTTATGAATTCAATATTAATTCCATATTTTGGAACTAAATCCGCTTCCATTCTATCAGCAGTTCCTAACCAACGAATATCCCATCCTTCTAGTTTTAGGTAATTAGCGACAGAAAGTCCTGGAAAAATATGACCTCCTGTACCACCTGCTATCACCATTAGTCGTTTTTGTTTGTTCACTCTTAACTATCTCCTTATAAATACATGTGATTTTTTAATACGCGTTTCAAAATCAATACGTAACAAGATAGTAATTAGAACAAACATAATTAATAAGCTAGAACCACCGTAGCTAATTAATGGTAGAGTCAATCCTTTAGTTGGTAAAATTCCTGCAGTAGCGCCAATATTAAGTAATACTTGAAAAGTAAACCAAATACCAATTGAACAAGCTAAATAACCTGAGAAACATTGTTCTATATCTAATGCACGTTTACCAATCATCATGCTACGAAAAGCAACTAAAAATAACATTAAAAGAATTAATACTACACCAATATAACCAAGCTCTTCAGCTAGAATCGAGAAAATAAAATCAGTATGTGCTTCAGGTAAATATTCTAATTTTTGAATAGAATTACCTAAACCTTGTCCAAATAATTTTCCACGGCCAAACGCTATTAGAGATTGTGTTAATTGGTATCCACTACCAAAAGGATCTGCCCATGGATTAATAAATGAAGTTATTCGACGTAATCTATAAGGTTCAAAATAAATCAATCCAATAACACATATAACACAAATAGTAATACCAATAATAAATGGTGCTAATCTGGCACCAGCAAGGAATAATAATGTTAAAGTTGTTATAACTAAGATAATTACTGTCCCTAAATCAGGTTGTAATAACAAAAGAAAAGTTATTAACATTAAAATACACATTGGCTTAATAAAACCTAAGAATCGCGTTCTCACTTCATCTATTTTTCTAGATAAATAACTTGATATATAACAAAATAAGGCTAATTTTGTTATTTCAGATGGCTGAATATGTATAATGCCAATATTAATCCAACGAGAAGCACCATTAACTGAAATTCCTATAATAAGTACCACTGATAAGAGTATTAATGAAATTATTAATAATAAAAAATTATACTTTTCCCAGAAAAGCATAGGAATATTTAATAATAATAAAGCTAAAATAAAAGATAAAATAAGATATATTGCATCACGTTTAGCAAAGAAAAATGGATCTTTTGTCAAACGTTCTCCGATTTGCACAGAAGCTGAGGTCACCATAATAAAACCAATTACAGTTAGGCATAATGTGAGCCAAACTAAAACACGATCATAAAGAATAATATCCAGAATACCGTTATTATATTTATTATTATTCAAATTATTTAGTCTTTTAAAGTTAAACATCAACACATTAACCTAACTCTTTCGCTAATTCTGTAAATTTTTCACCACGATGCTTAAAATTACGAAATTGATCAAAACTTGCACAAGCAGGTGAAAGAAGAACTATATCACCGACTTTTAATTCCTGTGATATAGCTCGTAGACATTCCTCCATTGTATCTAACAATAAACTATTTGATTTTAATTTTGCCAATTGATAACCATCTCGTCCAAAACAACTCAATTTGATATTTTTTACAGATATATCTGGTTTTAATAATGAAAAATCTACTGATTTCCCTTCTCCACCTAATAATAAATAAAGAGTACCATCTACTTTTAAGCTTTTTAAAGCTGCTTTAGTACTTCCAACATTAGTTGATTTAGAATCATTGATCCATTGAATACCAAAATTCTGATGCACTAATTGACATCGATGAGGTAAGCCAGTATATTGAGTTAATGCTGCTAAACTTGCTTTACGTGGAATATTTACCACATCCGCTAAAGCTAGTGCAGTTACTCCATTAAGATAGTCATGTTGCCAAATTAATCTTAATTTACTTGTGCTAATAACAGGTTTTCCTTTTACCTGCAATTCTTTATAATTAGTATTTAATTGATAGTCTCCGCTATTAATACCAAAACTAATACAACGTATATCACGACCAGACAATGGCCATGTTTGTGAATCTTGTTCATTAATAACACAAACTTTAGCTCCATCATAAATTCGTAACTTAGCAGCACGGTATTGCTTAACACCTCCTGGATATCGATCTGTATGATCTTCTGTAATATTTAATATAACTGCTACTATAGCCTTTAAGCTTGAAGTTGTTTCTAATTGAAAACTGGAAAGCTCTAATATATATAAATCATAATCTTTTTTTAATAATGTTAGAGCTGGCGTTCCTATATTACCACCAACCCCGATTCTCCAATTAGCTGCTTTTGCCATTTGAGCAACTAATGTTGTAATAGTGCTTTTGCCATTAGATCCAGTGATAGCAATAATAAATTTATTTGTTTCTCGACAAAAAAGCTCAATATCACCAATAATTTCAATACCATTATCTTCTGCTATTTTTAATTCCGGCGTAGAAATAGGTATACCAGGACTAAGAACAATCAAATCAGCTGACATCAACCACTCAGTATTCCAACTACCATTGTGGCACATAACTTCTATTGGTAACTTATGCTTACTTGGAGGTGATATTCGTGTATCAATAACACGTGGTACAACCTGACGTGATAAAAAAAAATGAATACATGATAGACCTGTTTTACCTAATCCAATAATCACTATTTTTTTATCATTATAATTAACCATTTACTACCGCACCTTTAATGTTACCAATCCAATTAATACTAATATTAACGAGATAATCCAGAATCGCACAATGATTCTAGGTTCCGGCCATCCTTTTAATTCATAATGATGATGAATTGGTGCCATTCGGAAAATTCGTTGACCACGTAGTTTAAATGATGCAATTTGCAAAATTACTGATAAAGTTTCAATAACGAACACGCCTCCCATAATTAATAATAAAAATTCTTGTCGTAGTAAAACTGAAATTATTCCCAATGCACCACCTAATGCCAATGAGCCAACATCCCCCATAAAAACTTGTGCAGGATAAGTGTTAAACCATAAAAATCCTAAACCAGCGCCAACAATAGCAGTACAGACTATAACCAATTCACCTGCATGATTAATGTAAGGAATTTTTAAATAGTTAGCGAAATTGAAATTACCAGTAGTCCAAGATACTAAGGAAAAACCTGCTGAGATAAGAACTGTTGGCATAATAGCCAAACCATCTAATCCATCAGTTAAATTAACTGCATTACTTGTACCTACAATGACAAAATAAGCAAATAAAACATAAAAAAAACCGAGTTGTGGCATAACATCTTTAAAGAATGGTACAACTAATTGAGTAACTACTGTACCATTACCGGTTTTATATAAAGTAAATACTACACATAAAGCTAATATAGATTGCCATAAATACTTACAACTTGCACTTAACCCTTTTGGGTTTTTACATATCATTTTACGATAATCATCAATAAATCCAATACCACCATATCCTATTAAAATTATCAATACATACCAAACATATGGATTATTTAATTTTGTCCATAACATAATTGAAATTATAATAGAAGATAAGATTAACACACCTCCCATGGTAGGTGTCCCGCGTTTACTAAAGTGTGATTCTGGACCTTCATTACGTATAATTTGACCTATTTGCAATTTTTGTAAATAGGAAATTAAATAAGTTCCCATGTATAACGCAATCATTAAGGATGTCAATAAGCTAATAATAGCTCTAAATGTTAAATAAGAAAAAAGATTGAATCCGGAAAAATATTTAACTAAATATTCACATAACCAGACTAACATAAAAAACGTTCCTTTAAGGAAAGTACAATTTCTTTCATTGCTGTATTTTGAGATCCTTTAACTAAAACTGATATAATTTTATTTTCATTTATTAATGAGATTAATTTAGAAACTAATTCTTTTTTAGAAATAAAATGTTCACCATACAAACTATATTTACTAATAATTGCACTTTTCTGCCCAATACTAAAAACTCTATCAAAATTCATTTTTTGAATTTTCTTTCCAACTTTCCGATGATAAATATCAGTCTTATCACCTAATTCTGTCATATCACCTATAACTAAGATACGGTATCCAGGCATTTGAGATAAAACGTTAGCAGCAGCAATAATAGATCCAATATTAGCATTATAAGTATCATCTAAAATAAGTTTACCACTGGCTAAATTAATTGGATATAAACGACCAGATATAGGTTTAACATTAGTTAATCCTAAACTAACTTGCTCAAGTGTTGCTCCAACTGATATAGCTAATGCACTTGCAGCCAATGCGTTGGCAATATTATGCTTACCTAGTAATGGTAATAATATTAATATAACACCAATTGGTGTATGTAACTCAAATTCAACACCAGTTAATTTAGTAAAAATATTTTCAGCATAAAAATTAGCTTTATGTTGCTTTACAATCGAAAAGTACCAAATAGTTTGTTGTTGATTAAAACTAAATTTCCAATTTTTCCAATCATTGCTAGCCAAATTAATAATAGCTGTTCCTGTTTTTGCTAATCCATAAAAAATTTCGCCTTTTGCTTTAGCAACTCCAGATAATGAAATAAAACCTTCAAGGTGAGCAGCAAATAAATTATTTATTAATGCAGTATCAGGCTTGACAATATTACTAGCATATTTAACTTCATTAATATTATTAGCGCCTATTTCAATTACTGCATACTTATGTTCTATCGTTAAATGAAATAATGTCAATGCTACACCGATATCATTATTAAAATTCGCATCTGTGAAAACTGTTTTTTCATAATTAGATAAAATAGTTGCTGTCATCTCTTTAACTGAGGTTTTTCCAGAAGAGCCAGTAAGTCCAATAATTTTAGCTTTGCTTTGTGATCTGACCCATGCTGCTAATTTTCCCATTGCTAAACGTGTATCTTTAACAATAACCTGTGGACAACTAATGGTTAATGGGTGATCAACTAATAATGCTATCGCGCCTGCGTTGATAGCATCTTTAACAAAATTATGACCATCAAAATATTCACCTTTTAATGCTATAAACAAGCCATTAATTAGCTGATAACGACTGTTAGTTGTTACTGTATTAATCAATAAATTAGTCCACTGATGATCATTAATTTTATACGGAATGCCTTGTGTTACATGAGCTAATTTTTTTAATGGAATAGGGATCATTTAATTACCTTCAATAATCTTGCCACTGTCATACGGTCAGAATAATAAATTTGCCTATTACCAATAATTTGGTAGTCTTCATGACCTTTGCCTACAATTAGTATTAAATCATTATCATTTGCTTGTGTAATCGTATTAGTAATCGCTTTTTCTCGTTCTGCAATCACAATTACTTGTTTAGAATCAAAAAAACCACTTAAAATATCATTAATAATCTTTTCAGGGCTCTTCACTTCGCGGATTATCATCTGTTATTATAGTAATATCGGCATATTGTTCAGCTAAGTTTCCCATCAATGAACGTTTGTTTTTATCTCGATTACCTCCGCAGCCAAGCACACACCAAAGTTTACCTCGACAATCGAGATTACTTGCAATTAATGCTTTTTCGAAAGCATCTGGAGTATGAGCATAATCAACAACAACAGTTGGATAACCTGGTGATTTAAAAACCTCCATTCGTCCAGAAATAGGTTGTAAAACTTTTGATGATTTTATAACTTCATTAAATAAATAACCCATCATTAAAAGAGTAGCCATGGCTAACATAACGTTAATTACATTAAAAGCACCCATTAATGGGCTTTCAAGTGAACCTCTTCCCCATGAAGAATTAAAATGAATTATTGCTTTATAATTAAAATAATTTACTTTTTTTACTAATATCCAAACACCTTGAAAATTAATAGGTATTCGATTCTTCATTGAAACTGCACATGCTTGTGGTAATCTTTCAATCCATTGAAAACCAATTTCATCATCCACATTAATAATTTGTTTATTATTTTTATTAGTTGAAAATAATAGCCATTTTGCTGCTTCGTAATTTTGCATATTTCCATGATAATCAATGTGATCGTAACTTAAATTAGTAAATACAGAGGCATTGAAATTAATGGCAGAAACACGACCTTGTACTAAACCATGAGAAGAAACTTCCATTGCAACTAAAGTAGCTTTCTTATCTACTAATTTTTTTAATTCAGATTGAACTTCAACTGCTGAAATTGTTGTATTTTCAGTAGGCATAATTTCTCCCAATACTCCATTTCCTATAGTACCCATTACTGCACTTACTTCTCCAAGTTCTTTTGCCCATTGAGCAATTAGTTGAGTTACAGTTGTTTTGCCATTTGTTCCTGTTACACCAATTAATTGCATTTTTTTACCTGGATGTTGATAAAATTCCCCTGCTAAAAACGATAATTTATTATTTAAGTTATTAATATAAATAATAGGAATATTATGTATATAACCAACTGTTCCAGATTCAATTTCTCTATCTGTTTCTGCAATAATTGCTACTGCACCTCGCAATATTGCTTGAGAAATATATAGTCTGCCATCTGTTTGATGGCCATTAACTGCTAAAAATATATCCCCTTTTGTTACTTTACGGCTATCAATCTTCATTTCTCGTAATATATTGTTTTTTGAGTTAAGTCCAAGCTTTATAAGCAAATTTCTTAGATTATGATCTATCATCTATACTCTCTTTTGTTTTATTAAATACTAACTTAACATTATTCGAAGTTAATGCATCAGGCTTTATATTTGTTATACGTAAAACATTTCCAATAATATTTCTAAATACTGGACCAGAAACGGATCCACCATAATATTTTCCAGCAGTAGGTTCATTAATAATAACAACCAATGCATAACGAGGGTTACTTGCAGGTGCTACTCCAGCTGTATAAGCAATATATTGATTAACATAATGACCATTATTACCAACTTTTTTTGTAGTACCTGTCTTAATAGCTATTCGGTAACTTTTAACTGCGGCCTGAATACTACTATTATTATCAGGTAATGTGACACTTTCCATCATACGAACAACTGTTTTTACAATTCCCTCAGGGAAAATACGATCACCTGATACTGGTAAATCAATTTTTGTAATTGATAGTGGGCGATAAATACCAAAGCTACCAATTGTTGCATAAACTCGTGCTAATTGTAATGGTGTAACCATTAATCCATAACCAAAAGAAAATGTAGCCCTTTCAAATTTAG
Source organism: Arsenophonus sp. (assembly GCA_052401645.1). Taxonomy (GTDB): domain Bacteria; phylum Pseudomonadota; class Gammaproteobacteria; order Enterobacterales; family Enterobacteriaceae; genus Arsenophonus. The sequence goes on along the minus strand of CP198939.1, from coordinate 1,349,845 downwards.
ACCAACGTGTTTTTTTATTAGGAAAAATACCACTACTTTCTCCAATTAATCCTAAATTTGTTGGTTTACCTAAACCAAAGCTAGCATAAACATTTACCAACTCATCTGCTGACATTGCTAAGGCTAACTTTGAAACACCAACATTACTTGATTTTTGTAAAATACCTGTGATGGATAATTCATTATATTCTTTCACATCTTTAATTTTATGACCATTAATCATATATGGTTGAGTATTTAAGACACTATTAATTTTAATAATCCCATTATTTAGTGCATTAATAATTACCATTGGTTTAACTGTTGACCCTGGTTCAAATGCATCTGTAATCGCGTGGTTACGCATAACTTTAGCTGGAGTTCCTGCAATATTATTTGGATTATAAGATGGGCTATTAGTCATTGCTAATACTTCACCTGTATTAACATCTACTAAAATAGCAGTACCTGATTTTGCCTTATTTTCTATAACACTATGTGTTAATTCATGATAAACTAGCGACTGTATACGTTCATTAATACTTAATACTAAATTATGTGCATTATCGCTATCAATAGAAGAAATATTTTCAATAACTCGTCCATAACGATCTTTACGTACTATCCTTTTTCCAGGTGATCCAGTTAATAGATAGTTAAAACTTTTTTCAATTCCCTCAATTCCACATCCATCAATATCTGTTACTCCAATCAAATGGGCTGCTACCGGACCAGATGGATAGTAACGTCTTGATTCTTTACGTAAAAAAATACCATCTATTTTTAATTTACTAATATATTCACCAACAGATGGATTTACTTGACGAGCTAAATATACAAAACGACTGTTAGGATCAAAACTAATTTTATTGGTTACTTGTTTTAACGACATGCTCAGTTCATCTGCTAATGCTTGCCAACGTTCATTATTACTTAATCCACCATTTTCATAAATTATTTTTGGATCCGCCCAAATAGCATAAACCATAATACTTACTGCTAACTTCCTTCCTTCACGATCACTTATCATTCCGCGCGTAATTGTATCTTTCTTAATGCGAAGTGAACGCATGTCACCTTTTTTAATCAGTTCTTCAGGATTAATAATTTGCAGATAAGTAATGCGAACAATAAGACAAATTAATGCAAATCCTATTCCTATACATAATAACAAGAAACGCCATCTTATATAGCTAACTTTTTCTTCGTACCGTCTTCTGTATTTTATTGGATGCGAAGACATCATACTATTTACCTTTTCACTAAAAACTATCTTATAATAACAATATGTTCTTTCATAGGATCCACATGAATCATTTGTAGCCTTTCTATAGAAAGGCGCTCAATTCGACTATGGTTTACTAAAATGTTCTTCTTTAAAATCAAATTTCGCCACTCTATATCTAAAAATTCTTTTTTTTCTACGATAAAATCTTTTTCTGCTACCAATAATCTCACTTGATGGCTTGTTATTATAATTAAGATAGCTGATATAATAATTACTTTTAATAAAATAAGAGGAATAACTCCATGTCGTAAAATATCGTAACCAATAATTTTAATTAAACTATATTTTTTCGTTATCATTATTATTTTAATATTTCAGCAAAACGTACAATTGAACTTCTTGATCGAGGGTTTTCGATAACTTCTCTTCTAGTCGGCTTCATTTTACCTAGTATTTTAAATACTGGGCTACAAAACGATTTTAATCGTATATCAGTTAGTAGTAACTCTGGCTCATTGTTTATCATCTTGCTATGATCTCTTATAAAATTCTTAATTAATCTATCTTCTAATGAGTGAAAGCTAATAATTGATAACCGTCCTTTTGGTGCTAATATATTCAATGAATTATTTAGTACTTTTGTTATCTCTTCTAGTTCATTATTTATATGAATTCGAATGGCTTGAAATGATCTTGTTGCTGGATGCTTATACCTTTTCCTATATGGAATAACTTGTGTTATTAGTTCAGCTAGTTGTTTTGTTCGCGTTAATGGTTTATCGACTAAATTATGGTTACGAGCTATAATCGCTTTTGCAATTCTTTTTGCAAACCTCTCTTCTCCATAAGTTTCTAATACCCAAGCAATATATGATTCCTTTTCTTTCATCAACCATTCTGAAGCAGATTGACCTATTGTTGGATCCATCCTCATATCTAATGGTCCATCATGAATAAAAGAAAAACCTCGTTTAGGATCATCTAATTGTGGTGATGAAACACCTAAATCAAACAATAAACCATCAATTTTTCCAATTAAACCTTTTTCTATAAGCAATGTTTGTAATTTAGAAAAAGAACTATGTTCGATTAAAAATCTTTCATCACTGATTATTTTTTTAGATGCGATAACTGCATACGGATCTCTATCGATTGCGATCAATCGTCCATCTTTACCTAATCGAGATAGAATTAATTGAGAATGACCACCTCGTCCAAAAGTACAGTCAACATAAATTCCATTTTCTTTTATATTTAATCCATTAACTGCTTCATTAAGAAGCACAGTAATATGTTTGAATTGATTATCTATCATATTAAAAAATATATCCTTATAATCGAGTTACAATAGTTTATTTTTTTTATTTTATATTCAACTTTAATATTTATTTATAGTTACACCTGATAATAAATATACTTATGTTATAATTAAATTTATTTATTTAAATTTAATTACTTTTTGAGCTTTATATATTTATAATAATGATATTCTTATTAGAGATAAGAAAAGAATCGATATATTATCGATTTTGTATTTAACTTACATATTTAAGTAAGATAAATGTTGAATATTCATTAAATTTAATTAATTTTAAAATTGTTATATTTTCAAGAAATTTTTAATTTCGGAAATTCCTTAAGAATTAAATTTTTTGATAAAAAGTTAATAAAAAAAAATTCTATAAACTTTTCAGCCATAGTATCATGCTACCATATATTTATATTCTTTATTTATATTCTATATCTATATTAGTTAAACTTTTCAACTTTAAATATATTTATTAATTTTTTTATTTTATAAAAAAATTAAATTATACTATAATTTATAAGTTATTATAGAGTTTATGAGTGGTATAGAAATCTTGTCAAGTAATAATAAGATCAAATTTAGTTTTATTCACAAATTAAAATATTGTAAAATAATTAGATGATTTTATTAGAAAAAATAAAAAATAAAATTTATTATTATGATGATGAATTTTAAAAAATAATTTTTATATTGATATTTAATATCAATTATTTTATTTTAAAAACAATAAAGTAAAAAAAATAAATATATAATTGATAATTAATTTTAAATTAACTTTCAAATAATATTTTATTTATATTTAAATAATAATTTAATTAAGTTTTAATAAAATCATTTTTTTAAAATTTTAAAAAAATATAGTTTGTATAACATTGTATAAATAATATATATCTTAATGATATTTTTATATGAGCTATTATTTATATGTAATATTTATACTTTAAATATAAAAATATATTATAGATCATAGAAATTGATTTTTTTACTATTTTCTATATATATTTTGTTATTCCAAATAATTTTATTAATAATTTGAATTATATTATTTTTGATTTATTTAATTAATTTTCTAAAATTTAATTTAAATAAATTTAACTTAAGTCAGATATATAATTTGAACCTGTATATTTTGATATAAGGAAAATGCTATATAAAGATGTTTGTTATATTAAAATCTAAGCTTTTTGTTTTAGTCTAAATAACTAATATGAATTATATTTTTATAAGCTTATCAGTACTAATTTAGTAACATTAAATACAAAATAATACTAAGGATAAAATATATAACAATTTATCATTATTTAAAATGATATTTAAATATGATTTTTTAACATATCTATTATGTCTAAACATAATGTTAATTATTAACACTATAATAAAAAGTTATATTATAAAATATTTTTATTATATTCATTATGATTTTTATTATTTAGCAAATCTTACATCAATTTTTATACATAGTTCATAATCACTAACAAATAAACAAAATAAGTCAGTTTAAAAATTATTTTTCAATATTTTTAAAATCTGATGAGATCTCCAAAAGTTATTCAATTAGTTATTGATTGATCTATAATTAAAATAATAATCAAATTTATATAATAATTGTATCATTAATAATAAATAATATATATTTCGAGAACTTTGTAAATTATTGATTGGATATTTTTCTATTCAATATTATTAAAATAATTAATTATTATATTATAAACTTAAAGATAAATTATAGATTTTATCTATACGTTTTAGAAAATATTTATGAATAAAAAAATCAAAAAAAAAGAAAGTTAGTAATAATATTTATTCATTTTAGTTTCATGAAAATATATCTATTATAAAAAATAAATTTTCATGATAAAAGTCTTGATAAAATTTAGATATAATAATTATTTAATTTAATTTTAAGTTTCTATAATTTAGTCATGATTTTACGGATCAATATTAATCTGAGGATAAGTTAGTTTAAAATTTTAAAAACAATAAATAGAATATTAAAAAAAAAGCTTAAGATAATAAAAATTAGAGAAAATTATTTTAGGATTTTTTAAAAAAGTAGTAAAAAAATAAAAATAAAAAATTTTTATTTAATAGTTATCATTAAAAATGGATAATAATATTTAAATTAATTAATAAATATATCATTAATAAATAAAATAAAATATAAATACCATGTAAATAAATTTACATGTATTTTAATTACTCTGTTTTTAATGTAATCAACATAATCTAAATAACTTTTAATCAAATTAAAATATATTTATAATTAAAAGTTTTTATTAATTTTTTATTTGTTCTTAATTAAGAATTTTATATATGTATTAAGAATAGATTTAAATCTATAATTTTAAATAAATAATCTCAAATAAAGATTTATATTATTTTATTAATTAATTTTTTTAATTATTTTTCTATTTAACAATTATCAATCTTTTAATTTGAAATCGTTTTCTTAATCAAAGACGCTTAATATCAGATAACTTATGACAAATCTAAATTAAATAATAATAATTATTCTTGAAATAAAAAATTATTTAACAAATTTAAATTTTATTAAAATTACATTTTTACTAATTCCGATAGATAAAAAACAAATAATCTTATTGTTAACATTTAACTATAATTTTAGATAAAACTAAAACTGATATTTTCTAAAATAATTTTTATTATAATTAATATTAATTATATATTATTTCTAATAAAAATAAAATGTATTATATTAATAATTATAAAGTGATTATAAAATATTATAAAACATAAATTATTATTTAATAACAATAATAATTCAGTTCTTATAAGAGATGAATATGATATCAATAGAATTATTATTCTATGTTTTTTAGTAAAAAAGTTGGTATTAAATATTGTTTTAAATAAAATGCTTTTAGATTATTGAGAAATTGTTGCAATGTTTTTTATTTTAGTTTTTTACTATAATTATAACATTTTTATTTAATATTTGGCCTGATAATATCTGTATCTGTAGTCTTTGTTATTATATCTAAAATATTTTTTTAAAACCGAATAAAAGAATATCTCTATAATATATTAAATTAAATAATTTCTATCATTTATAATATAATTTAGATATTTAAAATATTTTAATATTTTCTTTATATATAAAATTAATAAATAAGATTTTATTTTTTAAAATATAGATAAAGCTTATTGAAATAATGTGAAAATAGAAAACTTTTCATATAAAATTTATCACTGTTTTAATAAAATTAAATAGATTTGATCTATTATTTTCAAAAAGAATATTAATTAAGTTATAAAATAATAGCGTTAATGAATAAAGCAAATATATTGTTAAATTGGATTTAATATGATAAGAGAGAATATAAAAGAATTATAAATCATATGAATAAAATTTATCATACTATTTAAATCAACTTTATATATATCGATAATTCATATTTTTATATGAAAAAAATTTTTTAAAATTTAATATAATCTTTATTATAATTTTTTAATGGTATTATTTAATTATTTGTAATAATATTATAAGTTTAGCAAAAATTTAGATGATTATTTCTTGTTAATTTTAAAAAATAAATTTTGATTTATATCAACTTATTCTGTTACAGCGAAATCATTAGAGGATATATTTATTTAAATATCATTTCATTAATCTAAATATTAATGTTTTATATATTGAATAATGCTGATAGTACCTAAAGTAATTTTTACTTTAGCAATCAATATATAAATTATGTATTAAAATGATATGGATAAATTTTTCTATAAAACTATCAAACTCACGATTTAGTATTAAATAAATAATTTATATCTAAACACGATATAATTGTCAATATTATTAGTTAATTCATTTTATCAAAATGATTACTTTTTTTACGAAATCTTAAAATTAAAAATTATAAGTTTGATTTTTTTTCTATAAAAAATAAAATTCTATTTTAACTGATATCGATCAGCATATAGAAATATATAAAATATTTTGTAACAAATATTTAATTATTTGATAATTACTGACTGTTTTGCTATGTAATTAAATAAAGCATTTGAAATCATCGATCATAATTTTTTACTTAAACCTAAGATATAAATATCAGTTATAAATAGCTGTATTTAAATACAAATCTTAAAAAATTTTCTACTAATTTACTATTTTACTTTATAATTTAAATAATTTTCAAAAATATTTTTTAAATTATTAAATTATAAAAATTATATTTTTATGAATTATGAATTATTTATATATTTATTACATATCCAAAAGATATGTAATAAATATTTTATGTATTACTTTTTACTCTAAAATATATTAAAAATTTTATATATAAATAAAAAAATATAGATAAAACATTATAATAATTTTATATTAAAACCATAATAAAATAAAAGTTAACGATAAAATAACTAATTTTTATCTCTTTAAAAAAGATATTTTTTTAATAAGTTATTATTTGCAAAATATATATTAATAATAAGTATAGTATTATGTTATTAAATTTTCAACACTATTACTGAAATAAGATATAATACTTATTTACTATATTTTAGCCTGAAAATTAGGATTTTAATTATATTAAATGCAAACTATCTATTATAATTTAAAATAATAATAAAAATATTTTTTATTTTTGTTATTTAAATCATCATAATTCATATTCTTATTGAAATAAGATTATAAATAAAATTATTTATATATTAGATAATCGTTAAAACTAAATTAGTAATACATTAATTTAAATTAAATAATTTTAATTAATTATACGATATCTTTATATATATTATTATATGACTTGATTAAATTATATATCTATTAAGAATTGAATTATATTTTATTACAAACATAAATAAATAATATTTTATTAAAACTAATAAAATTCTTATTGATTTTTAAAATAATATTTTTATATTGAAGATTTTTATTATACTTTCACTGAATCTCATTTTTATTAAAAGAAATAAATTTATTATTTAATTAATTTATATTTTATAAAAATAATAATTAGAGATAATCAAAATTTAAATAAATATTTACACATGCTTATTTTAAATGATATTTATCAGATTATCAATATGTTTATTGTTGAATATTGATTAACCAACTTATCATTGATCTATATTTTATCTTAATTAAGAATTATACTTTTGAAGTATATTAAAATAACTGATAGTAATTTACAATAATTATATTTTAATCAGTTTTAAACTAATAATCATTATTATCTATTTATTTAATATTATTTTATTAATGTATATAAGATTAATAATAAATAAAATAAGAAGCTGTGAAAATAAAATTACATAAAATGTTAATAACACTTAGTTATCATTTTAGATTTTTAGAAGTACTTATTATTTATAATAATAAAGATAATTTTAAAAATAATTTTTATAGAAAGTGATTAGGATTAAAATTTAAATAACATAATTTTTAATTATTACAATATCAAATTCCATTTCTTTACTTAGTAATAAGAAATATAAATTTTCTATAAATTTATAGTTAATATATTTTATTATCAATTAACAATATCATTGTATTTTATTTTAAAATTTAGTTTTTACTTATTACTTTTGCAGCGATAATATTTTACTATAAATATTATTATATAATGATTTATATATAATTATTATGATAAGGTTTTTTAATCTTTAAATTAATTAAGATTTTTACGTAAAATAACCAATTATTTTATAAATAAAATTAAATTAAATAAAAATTAATCAGCTATTTAATTATTTTTAAAATAAAATTATTTCTGTTAATTTACTATTCATTTGACGAAGTGAATTATTTTAGTCATAAAATATATAGATGTATTTGATATCATATTAGAAATTTTATTAATTCTTTCATAAAACTTTTACATAATACTAGATATATAAAATTCAATGATATTTATAAAAATCATAATATTACTAATCTGATAATATCATAACATCATTTTTATAAACACTTGATTTTGTATAAGAGATAAAAATCTTAATATTTTTTTAACTTTTTAATTCTTTATAAGCTTAAAAATTAATAAACAATAAGTTTATTAGTTTGCTATTAATTATTTTAATAAAAATAATTAAGTTTTTAGATGTTAAAACTTTATGTTTATATTATGTTTTTAATAATTTAATAATTATTTGTTTTTTTATCAATTAATAATACTAATAAAATAGTTTATTAGTATTTCAATTTATTCATTACATTATTCCAAGTATAACTATACTTATCTTATAAAATATTCTATATTTATTAATAACTTTTAATAAAATAATATATTCTTATTTTCATAATTAATATTAATCATATTATATTAATTTAACTATTTATAAAATGATTTAATTTTGTTGTTTATTTTAATATTATATACTATATTTATCTTTATTTTCATAGAATATTTATATTTATCTAAATTTGATTATCGATATAAACAATTGAATTATATTAAAACTAACAATAAACAACACAAAGCCTTTTAGAAATTTAAAATTTTTTTATAATTTGATATTTTTATACTTAAAGATATCAATATATTTTGTTTTAAGTTTTATCCTTATCTGCTAGAAGGAAAAGAGAATTATTATTATTTGTTTAAAGATTTGTAAATCTGAATAATTATAATTATATTTTATTCCATAAAATAATAAATTTCTTTTGATTAAAATAAGTTTTTGATAACTTAATTTATCTATTTTTTTGTTTATATAGTTATGTAAAATAATATAGATAATTAGAAATAATTAAAATAATAATTCTAGTCTATATTATATTATAAAACTCATAAAAGCTTTATAATATTTATATATTAATTTTAAAAAATAAGAAAGAGATATCTATTATATATAGTATAGCACTAAATGTTTATTTTAAAAAAAACTTTCAAGGTCGTTAATATCCGAACTAATTAAAATAACATAATAAATTAATTATATTTTTATTAAAATAATAAGTTAATTTATTATTTGTGTATTTAAAAGCCTAGTATATTATATACCTTACATATAATACTAAATATTAGTTTTAATATTTAACAATAAGATATAGATACATTTATTATTGTTTTTTTAAAAAACTTTTTTTACCATTTATAATTTTATTACATTTTTTAATAAACTATTGAATTAATATATTAACTTATATTTTACTTATCTAAGTAAAAATCATACGTTATAAGTATCATCCATTACTATTTTATAATAAAAACTTAAATAGTAAATATTTAGTTTATAAGTATTAAAAGAGCGCATTAGTATTTTTTTGTCTAGTTTCATTAATTATAAATTTATAAAAATAATAAGATTTAATTAATCAAATAAGTGAAATTTTATATTTTCTTTTATTTACTAAAAAATTGATTTATCTATCAATAATAAAATTATTTTCATATATAGATATCATTTATTGATTAATTTATTATAATAAATATTTATATAAAAGAAGAATAAATATAATTAAAATTTAATATATATAATATGTATATTAAATCAAAGAGTTATAGTTTTTATAAAACTGAATCAAATTAATAAAATATATCAAATATTTTAGATATATAATATAACTAAAATATAACAAATATTATACATAAATAAATATATTTCTTCTATAAATAAGAAATATTATCTTGGTTAAATAAATAATAGATCTTTTTTAAATAAAAATAATTATTTTTAATATTTTAAATTAAACAATGGATAATTTTTAAAGTTATTATTTAATAATCATAAATAAAATATAATTAAAGTTTTATTTATTTTTAATTATGTAAAATTTTAATATTTATATAAATTCAATTGTTAATTTATATATAAGCATAATTTATTTATTTTTTATTACTGATATTGATAATATAAGCATGTGTTTTACTTAATAATATTAAAATTTTATCTGGTTATGAAAATAAGTAGATATAAATTAGATAAATAATTATACAAATATTATTTATTACATAAGATTTTAAGATGTGTTAAAGATTGAAAAACAGTTAAATCATTATAAATATTATTTAAAATATTTATAAAAATACTTATGAATAAAAAAGATCAAAATTTTGTTAATCCATATATTAAATTCAAAATTATTCTATTAAATACATATATTATTATTTTGATTTATTAGAAAAAATCATATCTCAATATTACTCTTTTATTAGATATTATAATAATGTTGAATAAATTAGTTTTTAATTATATATATTATAAGTTATTACCTGTTTTATAAATATAAATTTAAAAAATTGTAAAATCTTATTATTAAATTAAAAAATAGCTTAACTATACTTTTGAGTATAAATTTAATTTAAGAGTTAATTGATTAAATATATTTAAAAAATAATAAAATTATAAATATATTAATAAAAAATATTTTATAGTATATATTAATTTTAAGGAAAAACTTAACTACTTTTATATTCGCATATTACTTATTAATTTAATTAATAAGATTGATTTAAATTAATTAAATTATAAAAAATAACTATATAAATATATATTTTATTAAATTTTCAAATTTAAAATACTAATTCGACTTAGTAATAAATATTAATAACTTAAAACTTTTATCTTTATCTATAATCTTACTATGATGTTCATTCATTTACTTAAATAAAATCAAATTATTGATAATAATAGATATTTATAAAAGCCAGTGGATATTTCAATTTTTTATAAATATTTATTGAAAATAGATAATATTTATTATATAAAATTAAAATAATTAAGTAAATTTAATTTTTTATTATGATAAAAATAACATATCAATAATATTTAATTGTATCATATATTAATTTTAAAAAAATAGATATTAAAAAATTTTTTTAATCTTTAATAATATATTATTTGCTTGATGATTGATAAGAGTTGATAATTTTATACTGTTTATCACAAACATAAATACTATAAATATACAAATAATTAATTTTAAAAAACGAAAATTTACTATAAATATAATTATTATATTTTATTTAATATTAAAAGTTTTATGTGTGAAATAATTAGTTACGTATAGAATAAGGAATAATAATAAATTATTATATGAAAGATAATTAATCTATATATTTTTATTTAAATTAATATTTATAAATATCTTTTGTTTATATAGATTTTATATATCAGATTAAGCTGATATATAGCTTGAAATTGATTATAGTATTTAGTTAATTGATATAGCAGTAAAATTATTTTAATATAATTTGATTAAAATTAGTTTAAGACAAATTGATTCATTAAAATTCTTAATTTTATTATTTTTGTAATGTACACAGAGTGTGCTAATAGTTATTTAGTACTTCATATATTCTTATTAATTATAAAAATATTATATTCATACTTGTTATCATAATTAAATTTTCTTATTAAAATTATAAGTAATATAGATAAAACTTATCTTATTAATATATAAATATAATTTTGTGCTTTTTAGTGATAAAAAGTTTGTTCATATAATTTTATATATATCAAATTATATGAACAAACTATAATATATATCAATTATACGAAAAGACATTAATTTTTATTAACTATATATCAAATTAATATTTAATTAATAAAAAAATATTTTTTTCAAAATAATAAATTAATAAAAATAATTTTTTAATATTATTAAGAAAACTAATATGTTAAATACTTTTAGAAAAAATATGAACAAAAATACCATAATATTATAATGTTTTTTATTATTATAATATATATAAAATTTTTCAAGTATGATTTTATATAGTTTTAACTAAGTAGTAACTATAAATGATAGAAAAATCCTCTGATTATAATTTATTATAAGTAATTAAAAACTAATATTTTATATATGATAAAATATTAGAAATATATATTACTTATTTAATACTTTATATTCATGATAGTTAAAAATATTAAAAAAATAAAATAGCTATATAAGTTGGGTTTATTTTAATGATTTATAACATTCTTTAGGAATAAATTTTAAATTTTTAATAAAATAAATTAATATATATTTATAATTTAATTAATAATATAAACTATTAATAATAATTAATACAAAAAATTATTTATATTATTTATAATAAATTATATAATAATTTAATATTAAAATATGAAAAAATAAAATTTTAAAATTTATTTATATTTTATTATAATAATTTATTAATATAAAATTACTATTTATTATGTAAAATATATTATCATATTATAAAATTAATTCATTTTATAATTTTCATAATTGATTCTATATAAATTATATATCTTCTATTAACTGTTATGTTTTAAATAATTGATTATTATTTTGATTATATATTAATATTTTATTTTATCCATTATTTATTTTTTAAAATTAATTTTTAAGCTTAGTGAAAAATGATATTTTAGAGAATTAATAACTAATTACTTATTATTAAGATATTATAATAATCAATATTATTTATTTTCAAATTTATATAATATTCAATATTAAATCATTGAATAGCAATTTGATTAATTAACTAATGCTTATGAATATTATTATATTCTTGTTTAATTCTTAGATACTAAATTGGATATGAACTATTTTACATAAAAAAAATTTCAGTTATGTCTATTATTATATGATACTTATCCGATAAAATTTTTTTTAAGTAAAAATATTTAGAGTTATAGCAATGTTTACTACTAAATAATTGTTATCTATTTCATTATTAATTTGATATTCATCATTTTAACTTTTCTATTATAATAGAAAAGTTTGAGATTTTAATTATTTCGTTTTTTTATATTCATGGAATTCCTATTTAGGAATCATTAATTATTGAATTATTATAAGATAAGACGAGATACCAAATGCGCTTTTATAAGAAATAAAATTATAAATATTTATTTATTTTAAAATAAAAATTTCTATTTTGTATTTAAATTATCTTAATGATCCACTTAAAAATTTTTTTCTTTAATGATTAGTTCGATGATTAATTCTTAATTTTAAGAAAATTAAAGTGTTTATGTTTTTGTTGCATTAATTATTTATAATATAATAAAAAAGATAAATAATTTTATTATTTCAATAAATATTTTTATTAAAATTTTAATAAAAATATAAAAGAAATTATTAATAATATTGATTAGTAATACTTTTATTTTATTTTGAAGCATTAATTAATATGAAAATGTTTTATTAACATATATCATATATATAATTATATTATATAATATAAATTTTTAATTATGGAATTTATTTTTTTTAATAAACGAATCAATTTTTTTAATCTTTCAATTATTATTTAATTTATTTTTTTATCAGAGTAAAATATAGAGATAAATATTTATTAAAAACTTATATTTATTATATATAAAAATTATCATGAGAAATAATTATTTTTAATTTCCTTATTAAATTCGCGGTATTAAAAAAATACTTTTAAGTTAATTTTAAATATTTGTTAATAACACATATTATTTGTAATAAAACATATAAATCTATGATTATCTAAATTTATAATATTAATTATTAATGAATTATTAAATTACTTAAATAGATCTAAAGTTTTATTAATAAAATATTAAATTTGTAATAATTTTTTTTCTAATAACTTTAAAATAAATGAATTTTTTAAGATTATTTCTTTTTTAAATTTTATATATTATTAATGTTGTTTTCAACATTAATGATTAGTTTTTTTTAAAAATGATAATTTCCATAACTTATATAAATTATTTCGTACTAAAACTTTTAAATATAGTATTTTTGGTTTATAATTATAATTATAAGTATTTAAGATAAACAATATTAATGTTCAGTGGATACTTAACATATATAATATCTAGTTAAATTCATAACTAAATTGCTAATTTATTTTTTTTAAAAGATATAACTATTTTAATTTACTAACTTTTTATTATTAAAATACTTAAAATAAATTTTTTCATTTTATATAAAATGATTTAAGTTTTCTTGATTCTGAAAATTTTAAAAATTTAAATCTATATTTATAATATGTAATATATAATTAGAAAATAAAGAAAAACTACAATAACTATATTTTTATTAATAATTAATAAAAAATAATAATTAATTTTAATTTTTAGTTATCAAAATAAAAAATATCTATAATAAACTATAAAAAATCTTATTTTAAAAATTTAAAACTATCTTATAGTCAGTTTATCTCGACTTAACTAAATGATTTAAAATCATATCTATTTATAAAAATATAACTAATAATACTTATTAATTTATTTTGATAATTAATTATATAAACACTTTAAATAGATATAAGTATATAAATTATTTAATTAAAATATTAAATGCTTCAAATAATATTTTATTTTTTTAAAAAAAATTGTATTATATATTTTTATTGAAGTTAATTTAATTATTTATATATATTTAATTAAGTTTGTATAGATATAACTTTTTTATTATTAATAGATTTAAATGTATAATTTAATAATAAAATAAATAGCAAAATTAAATACTTTAATTAATAACTTATTTTATAAAGTATAATAATTTTAATTATTAAAATAGATTTAATTTTTAAATTTAAAAATGTATCCTTCATTTTTTAATGCTTATTTATTTAAAGAAATATAAATGTCTTAATAATACATAAAACAAATAAACTTACAGTTATAGTATAAACCATTATCATTAAAGATAATTATATCGAAGTTATTGATAAAAAATAGAGTATTATATTAAGATGAATAGTTATTTATTATCTTTGAAATAAAAGAAAATATAATAAATTAGCTTTATTGCTGTCAATTAAATATTGAATTATTATTAAACTAATTAAACATAGGAAATATGTTTAATTTTATATTTTATAAATTTAGTAAATTTTTTATTAAAGTGATTAATGATAATAATAATAATTTAGTGTATTAATTTATCACATATAATTAATTAAATTTTTTAAAATATTAAAACTTCTAAATTTATCTATAAAATATATAAATATTTATAAAAGTAGTAATTTTGAAAAGGTATATACTAATATTTTAGTTGATTTACAAATACTATTAAATATTCATATTGATAGTATATTAATATTTAATAAAGAAATTATTTCGTATAATAAAATGAAACTATAGATAACTATTTTATATTAAAATACATGTTATTTGAAAGTATTTATTAATGAGATCTTTTAAATCACATATCAAATATATATTAAATATATTTTATTTCGATTTTTTATATTTATTATTCTAATATAAAGTAATAATTTCTATAATTGATATAAATTATTATTTAAATTCTTTATCTCTAATTTTTAGTATTTCAATAATATTTAAAGTATGTTTTAAATTTTAATTAAATTAAATCTAATAATTAAAATAAATTAATTTCTAATATTTCTACAAAATATAACTTGTTATTAATTGAAGTAAATATTAAACTTAGTATTATTAATATTTAATATATTAATTGAAATTTATTTCAAAAAATTAAATAATGCAATTGTATTAATTTTAAGATATTGAATTAAAAATTCAAGCTTAAGATTTGAATAATTAGTTATTTTATCATGTTTAAATCAAGTTTAAATATATTTTAAATTTATAATTAAAATTACTCTACTCTTTTTAGTCTAATCTATTATAGATTTGTATTATTAAAAAAATAATTATCAGATTTTATTGATATTTGATAAGTTAATAAATAATAATAAAATATTATTTATGAATGTTTTTAAAGCAAATTTAATAATTATTTTTAATAATATTATTTATTAAAAATTAAAATTAAACATGAATTTTAAAAATAATAATATGATTTAAAATAATATTTTTTTTAATAAGTATATAAGATATAAAATTTTATTTATTAAAACTAAGTAATTATGCGTAATACGTTCTTATAAATATGAAGTTATTTTTATTAAAAATTAGAAATAAAAATAAAATATTACTTATGTTTTATTATGTAAAAAAATTTTTAACATACTTATAAATATATAAGTCGATGACTTTAATAAAATTTCATTATTACCAACTTAATTTAAAAGATATAATAACAACTTATATATCTAATATTTATTATTTTTTTTATTAACAAATTGTTATATTTTATTATAAATATTTCAAAACATTAATATGAAAATTAATTTAAAATAAATATGAAATATATTATTATACAATTATATTTTAAAGTTTAGAAAATTTTAAGAATATCTTTTGTAAAGTAATATTTTATCTATTAGATTTAAATAAGATATTTTTAAATAGATTATTTAGCACGGATATTATATTAAGTTATTAAATAGAAAAATAAATTAAATACATTATTCATATCTATGATATTAATTTATTTTCCTTTAGTATTTCTAATATATTTTTTAATTCGAATAATATTATTTATTAAATTATTTTTTATGAGAATAAATCTCTATAAAGGATTTTTAATCTATTATGAATATTAGATATCTATGATATCTATTTAAATATATTAATAGTTTAATCTATAAGTTTATTTATTTTTAAAATTGATTAAAATAAATTAAAATAGATTAAGTTTTTAATTATAAAATAATTATATTTAAAATATGGAAAATAAATGTTTAAATATATATATTTATATATGACTAAATTTATTTATTTTTTAAATGAATAAACATTTTTATATAGAGATTAAATAGTTAAATTTATCTATAAAATAAAAAGATTAACAAAAATATATTTAAGTTAAGTATATTAAAAATATGATTTCAATTAACATTATAAGTATTAATTTCTTGTAATAAGAATAAAAGTAAAAAATATAATAAATAATATTAAACTATTTCTTATATTTTTATTTAATTAGTTAAATTATTTAAAATAATAAATAAAAATTGAATTTAATCAAATAAAATATGAAAATCTATAATTAATATTATAATAATTTTACATATTAAAATAATTAATATTATTTATTATAAATAAAAATTAAATTAAATAAAATTAAGATAGAAATACTATAAAATAGTATAAAAAATTATTATTATATAAGTAATTTAAATTTATTGTATACTATAATTAATACTTTTCAATAAAATAATACATTATTATAATAATAATACTAAGATAACAAGATTATAAATAACACTTATTTAATTAATAAGTAAATATATTATTTAAAATAGAATATAAAAAAAAGTTAAAAAAAAACTTAAATTTTTATTTAATAAGAAAATTAAAATAATATATAATATTATATGATTTAAATAATAATACTAATATTAATAATTAATATTTTAATAAAAATTAACTAAAATATATGAGTATAGTGAAATATAGTATTCTAAAGAAGAAATTAATGAATCTAATAAATTTAAAGATATTTAACTTTTTTTAAGAAAGTTAAATACAAAAAATAGTTTAGTATTATTTATACTTTTTAACATTAAAAATAAAAATTAATTTTAACCTCTAAAAATAATAGTTATCGTAACGTATAATAATTATTCTTAATTATTTTAAAAAATATAATATATATATTGAATTAATACTTTAATTATATTTAAAAATTTCAAAAAATAAATATTTTTATTATTAAATTATTATTAATATTTTAATAAATATTTAAATAATTGAATTTTTAAAGAATACTTATTAATAAGTTATTTAAATTTATTTTTGAATATAAATTATAATTTATATTCAAAATCTATAATATATAGAAAGAAATAGAAATTTTTAAATAGATATCAAATTATAATAATAAGTAATTTTTTATCAAAAAAAATACTAATAATATTTTATATTATTTTATGTATAAATTTTAATGAAAAATTAATCAACTATTGTAATTTTTCTCGCCTTTATGAGAAAAATATAAATTTAAATTGCATATAAAACAGTGGAAATTTTCTAAATATTATGATTTATTAATCACTAATAAATAAATATAAAATATATAGCAATATTATTAATATAATATTAAAATAACAATCTAAACTTTAATATATATTAATTAATTTTTACGAATCTTTAAGGTAATAAAATTTCTATGAGCACACATCTTTTTACTTCTGAATCAGTATCAGAAGGTCATCCTGATAAAATTGCCGACCAAATTTCAGATGCAGTTCTCGATGCAATTCTTGAGCAGGATTCAAAAGCACGTGTTGCCTGTGAAACCTATGTAAAAACAGGTATGGTAATAGTAGGTGGTGAAATTACAACTAATGCTTGGGTAGACATTGAAGAAATTACACGACATACGATACGAGAAATTGGTTATACAAGTTCTGATATGGGATTTGATGCTAATTCTTGTGCTGTTATAAGTGCAATTGGTAAACAATCTCTTGATATTAGTCAAGGAATAGATCGCATAAATCCTTTAGATCAAGGAGCTGGTGATCAAGGAATAATGTTTGGATATGCTAATAATGAAACTGATGTTTTTATGCCAGCACCAATTATTTATGCCCATCGCTTAGTTGAACGTCAAGCTAAAGTACGAAAAAATGGTACATTGCCATGGTTGCGTCCAGATGCTAAAAGTCAAATCTCTTTTCAATATGAAAATAATAAAATAATTGGTATTGATACTATTATCTTATCTACTCAGCACTCTGAAGAAATTAAACAAAATACATTATATGAAGCTGTAATGGATGAAATTATTAAGCCTGTATTACCTTCGGAATGGATAAACAAAAATACAAAATATTTTATTAATCCAACAGGACGTTTTGTTATAGGCGGGCCAATGGGTGATTGTGGTTTAACTGGTCGTAAAATTATTGTAGATACTTATGGTGGCATGGCTCACCACGGTGGTGGTGCTTTTTCTGGTAAAGATCCATCTAAAGTTGATCGTTCTGCTGCTTATGCTGCGCGTTATATAGCAAAGAATATTGTTGCTGCTAAACTTGCTGATCGATGTGAAATTCAAATTTCTTATGCTATTGGTATCGCTAAGCCGACTTCGATCATGATTGAAACATTTGGAACAGAAAAAATATCCAATGAAATTCTTGTTAATTTAGTACATGAAATTTTTGATTTACGTCCATATAGCTTGATAAAAATGCTAAACTTGTTACAAGTTATTTATCGTCAAACTGCGACATATGGACATTTTGGTCGTTCTCAATTTCCATGGGAAAAAATAGATAAAATTGCTGAACTTCGTGCAGCCGTCGGATTTAATTAACTAATAGTTATCTTTATTTTGTTAAAACAATAAAAAGTTATAGTTACATTATTTTTTTATTATTACTTTAAATAAGATTTTAAAAAAATAATAAATTCTAAATTTTGTAGAGATTATTTAAATTATAATACTATATTAAATTAATATATTTTATTATTAATTTATTTTTAAGATATCTAACTATATCAATAATATTGAATTAAAATTTAACACTAATCATATTGCGATAGAATATCGCGTAAACATCTATACAATAGCTTCTAATCATAATAATAAATTTGAAAAAATATTTATAGTATTGTTGATTACTTATTAACATAAGTAGATCTATTGTTAGCACTATTTATTAAAAGATAATTTAAAATTATTTAAAATTTATTTTTTAATTTAATAATATGATTCTTATTAATTAAAGCTATTCATTATTATTCTTAAATCAATTTTTATAAGTCTATTATTACTTTTCAAAAAAAATCTCTTAAATTAATTAATTTTATGTTTTGTTTATAATGCAAAATATTATTATACTAGATTAGAAAATATATAATAAAGAAATTTACTTTTTTCCTAATTAACTTATTAATTAAATTAAATAAATCAAAAATTATTATATTAATTTTAAAGGAAAAATCTATTTTTGTGTTGAAATTAATAAAAAAATAATATAAATTTTATGCATAGTATTTCAATATCATTGATAAGATAAAAAATAAACTGAAGTGACACTGACTAAGCAGTAGTTAAAATATAATATATTAAGTTATATCAATATAATTTTACAATTATAATTTTAATAGTTTATTAGAAATAATACACCTAAATATAATTTGTTGTTTTAATATTTTTTAAAAAAATAATGCTAATATATCTTTTTTTTTAAAATAAACATTTTTAAAATAATATAAATCTAATTTTATTAGTATTGTATTACTATTGTAGTTAATAACTAGAGGATATCTCTAGAAAAATTTTAATTTATGTATATAATGTTATTAATTTAGATAAAATTTAATCTTAATTAGATTCTATTTCTTCAACTTTTTTTTATTTTTTATTAATTTAAAGATATTTTAAATACTTAATATTTATTTTAGAAATGGAGCAATATCCTAATAATATAAAAATCATCATAAATATTATTATGATTAAAAAGAAGAAAAAATTTCTTATCTAGTTTTTTTATAAAATATAAAAATTATATTTCATATTATTTAAAACAATGATTTACATTATATCATTAATAACCTTTTTAAAATAGAGAATTTATATATTTAATTATAATATAAAAATATATAAACATATAATTAAAATTAATTATAATAATCAAGATCATTTTTAATAAAAAATAGAAATATTAATTAAACTAAAATATAATAATAACTTATATATATTAAAATTTTATTTTTATAAAAATATATTAGTATTTTATTAATTCAAGTTTTTTAAAAATGTTAATTAGATTTTTTAATATCATTATTGTTATAAATTATAAATATTTTATAAATTTAGAAAATAATATATAAAAGAATCAAGTTATCTTAATATTTTAGTCTGTTACAATCTAAATTTATCTCTTTGAGAATAACATAAAGTTAAGTTGAGTATAATTTAATTTATATATGATTATTATCTTTAATATTTTCATCTATATATATTATATAATTATAAATTTATATTATATATGATTATTTTAAAACACTTTATAGTAACTAATGTTAAAATTGAATACATTGAAATTGAATTAAAATCAATAGAATTCAATTTAAAATATTAATTATTCTATAATTTTATTTAATTATATATTCAATTTAATAATTTAGTTAAATTAACAAATAAAATAATACTTAAAATTAAAAACTATTTAATTAAAAAAAATTTTCGCAAATATAATAGATCTATTTTTGATTTAATAATTTTATTAAAAACTTGTTTTTCTATTATATAATATTTTATATATTTGCTTTTAAATAGTTTAAAACATAAAAATATTATTTTTTATCTTTTATAAAAGAATTATATTCATTAAAAGTGATATTACTAACATAGTAATAAAAATAGATTAATTAAGTTATTTTTTATTACTATAATAAAAATATTTTATTTTTGAAGATAAAATAATAAATTAATAATTATTTATTTTCTTTATTTAATTTTAATTGTTAATTATTACTTAAATAAATAAAATCATAAAAAAATTTAATAAATTAATTATATATATAAAAAATCATCATTTTTTATTTTAATTTTCATTAAAGAAAATTAAAACTAATAAAATTTAAATATAATAAAAATATAAATAAAATAATTATAAATGTTTAAAATAAAAATAAAATTTAAGATTTTAAAATCTATTAAAAATAATAATAAAACAATTTTATATATTTTAAACTTTATAAATTAAAATATTAGTTAATACAATAACTAATTATAGATATATAATTTAATATTATCTATTTATAAATATAAAAATTATCCTTTACATTATTAATTTTATTTAAGTAAGTTTTTTATTAAAATATTTAGTATATAATCTGTATTATATTAAAAACTATTGATATGAATATTTTAATATATTGATGATCTCATTATTAATGATTATTATTGTTATCTTGAATTAAATATATTTTTTTATAAATTTTTTAAGATTTTTTTAGTTAAAATTTAATCTAAATATTAGATATGAAACTAAAATATAAATATATAAATTATTTATCATTTTAATTTAAAAATCATTCTATATAATATAAATAAGAAATAAATATTAAAATAAAATAAAATAGATAAATATGATTATATTATAACTTATATAATTTAATTATTATTATATAATAATATAGTTAATATTAAAATAAATTACTATAGAATATAAATATAATAAAGTAAAAATATAATTAGAATGATATTTTTTCTAAATTTTCAAATGATTTATATATGTTATTATCTTAATAACTTAATAATATAAATTTAAAATTTAAAGTAAATATACTATAAGTAAATAATAAATTTAACTAATATATTAATTAAAATTGATATATATTAAAATAATTGATTTTTTTAAAAATATATTAATGTTTTATTTTGTTAAAGAATTAATTATTTATTTATTATTTTATATTTAAAATAAACGAATATTTAATTTATTAAATATTAAATTAGTAATAATAATTTATTTAAAATAATTAAAAATAATTAAGTTTATATATGAGATATTTATTTTAAAATAACAGAATATTTATTCTCGATTTCTATTTAATTATATATTATTAAAATAAAATTATTACTAATAAATATAAATTAATATTATTAACTATATTATTTATATATTGAAATATTTTTTATAAATTATGAGTAATACATACTATTAAAATACTATATAATATAAAATATAACTAAATTATTTATTTTAATCAATATAATTTTCTATATTTTATAGATGTATTTATAATAACTTGTGATATAAATAAATTATATCAATTTTTATATTAGAGCTAACGTTTATATTGTTTAATCGATTATTAAATAGTTTATAAGCATTTAATAATATCCCCTGATTCTATAGAATTATTTATGAATTAAAAATAAAAAAGTCCATTTCTATTTTATAGAAATTAATATATATAACTTATAATTATTAAATATATATAAATAAGAGATTTTTTTAAATCCATTAAATTAATTTATTAAAATTCAACATAATAGATGCAGTAGTTTTAATTTAGATTATTAATATTATTAACTTTGATTTTAAATAAATAATTTTTATATAAAATATTCATAGTCATATATTTATCAAGTTTTTTATTATTACTATATTAATATATTATCTGAATATAATTGTTATCGTTAAGTAAAACTAAATTAATCTAACTTTATTTTCAAAAATAAAAATATAATAAAGTATCATACTTATATATATTTAAAAATAAATATAACATATTTGAAAAAATATACAAATAGATAAGTTATATAATGAGTTATTTAAAAAAATTTTAAAAATTTAATGCTATTAAAAAAATAAATATAATTTTTTTATTATATTTATAAAAAAAGTTAAATAGTTTGATAAATTTTCATATAGGAAGATTACTAAATTGTTAAACATTTATTATCAAAATAAAGATTTATGAATATTTTTCACTAATATCAGTTTATTATATAATATATATACATATAGATGAATTTATATCAATATGTTTTAACAAGTTAACAGAACATTTTTATATGTATTTTTCTAAACAACTAAAAGATATTTTTATTAATTATATAATTAAACTAAGATTTCTATAAAGATATTTAATTTATATTATTTATAAATAAATAATAAAGTTATAATAATAAAGTAAATTTAAAATTTATAACTATTTTTTATTAAAAATAAATAAATTTATTATATAAATAATAATAAAATTAATTAATATATTTTTATTAACTTTATACATAATAAATTTTATTTAATTTTTTAAATCTTAATTAAAATAAAAATATAAAATTTATTTTTTAATATATCATTAAAATAATATTTAAATTTAAATATAACCTATATAAAAAATAAATTTATTATAACATTAATAATATATTTTATTTTATATATTTTAATTGTTATTATTTTATTTATATTAAAATCATTTATTATTTATAATAAATTAAGATCTTTAAAATAAAATAAATATTATAAAAAATAAAGATGATATATAAAATATAAGTTACAATAATTTAATTAATTAATATTATAATAAAACATAATATTAAAATTTATAAAATTTTACTAAATTCTATCAAATTTTTATTTTAGATAATTATAAATAAAAAAATCAATTATCTATATTATAATTAATAATAAAGACTCGATAATTTGTAATAAATATAACTATAATATATTTATTAATATTAATATTAGAAATAAAATAGTTTTAATTTTATAAAAATAATTTATTAATTTCTATTAATTGATCAACATAGTATGTTAGATTATCTAAGATAAAAATTTATTTTTAATAAATAATATATAAATAAATTGAATGAAAATATTGTTATATAATATTTACTTATTATTTATTAGTAAATATTGATTATTATTAAATTTTATAGAAAGATTATAAGAATCTGTATAAGTAATAATAATCATATTTGATATCTTTGATTAGAATAAAAATTCTTAAAACTATAGAATATATTAAATATACAATTAATAATATTAATTTCTTGTATATTGTATAATATTAATTATTAATTTAAAATATAACTTTTTAAGGTATTGCATAAAATATTATTTATTTTGTTTCAAAATATATTCATATTAAATATGAACTACAATAATAAAATATTAATAATATAGATAAATACTTTTAATTATTATTTAAATTTTAATTTATTATATAAATGATATTTTCTAATTACTATATTAGTATAGTTAATTTATTAAAATAATAAATTAACTAAAATTATTATATTAGTATTTATAATGTTTATGATTATGATTAATTTATTAATTTTAATCATATCTACTTTTATAAAAATAATATTTAACAAAAAATAACTTAATTTTATTGAATAAAATAATTAATATGTTTTTTATAAAAATTATACTCAACAGATATTTAAATTGTTAGTATTTTAATCTAAAATATAATTAGATTTAATAAATAGTTACTCTATTTTTTATATTTTTCGATTAATGCGCGAGCAATTGCTTCTGTTTCAGCATCTGCATTACCACTTATATCAGATTGGCGAAAGTGAAGTTGAAATGCACTAATAGTTTTACGGGTTTCTTCATCAAGTTCACCAGATTGTGGAATTTTATCATATCCATATTTATTCAAATTTTTTTGTATATCTAATACATTAGCTGGTGTATAGAGTGATCGTCCAGCTAGATATTTTTTAACAAGTATTTGGTCTGGCCAAGCCCCAATACCTATTTTAGCTAAACTTTCCCATGGAAAAAGTTTACCTGGATCATATTTTCTTAATGGGGAAATATCACTATGTGCTAAAATATTATATGGCTTTATATTATATCTTTTTATAATATCTTTAGCTAAAATAGTAATAGCAGAAATTTGTTGTTCATTAAAAGGATACCATATTTTATCATCAAGTATATTTTTAATAAATCCATTATTAACTATTTCTATTCCAATAGAACTATCATTAAGATTAAATCTACTATCCCAATTACTTATTCCGGCATGCCAAGCTCTTCTACTTTCTGGAACAAAATTATATATAATAGGTTTATTATTTTTTATTTTTGGGATTAATGGAATAAGATAATGAGCACTAACTCGATTTTTAGTTAAAAATCGTACTGAACGTATATCATCTACTGCTGTATAATGAAATATTAAAAATCTGATCCTATCGTTTTGACTTATTGATAAAAAAGATTTATCAATATAATAATTACCTCTATCAACAATAAATTTTTTAGAAGAACAACTAATAATTAACACCATCGATAATATTATAAATAACTTTCGTATATTATCTTTATATAAGTTTTTTATACGTGATATTACATAATAATTATTTTCAGTATACATTAGTTGATGTTCCTAATTTTTTAAAAAAAAATTATGAGGATATGTTTAATCTTTATTATCATTTAATTCTATCTCTATTCTTTAATTTTAAAAATAAATTATTTATATTTTTATATATTACTAACTTAAATTATTATTTCCATTTTTTATCAAAATAAATATTAGCAATATTTATGATGAGTAAATATTATCATTATGTTGTATTAATAATAAATTAATAATTTATTGAAATTATAACTTTTAATAAATTATATGATTTTATTTTATATAATAAATTTATAGTCAATTTATATTAATAGTTATTTTATAAAATTATTAACTAATAAGATAACAACTAATTTAGTTAATCGTTTAAAATTTAAGATAAATTATGTCATCAAAAAAAATAATATTTTAATATTTTAATAAATAATAGTTTTAAGTTTTTTTTTAAAAACTGATCTTAAAATAATAAAGTTTATAATATTAAATATTTATTTTTTTGTAAAAAAATAATGACAGATAACTTAAGTTATACTTATAATAAAATGATAAAATCCAAATATGTATTTAAAAGTATATTATTATTTATTAATTTTCTTAAAATTAACATTTATTATATTATTATCACATATATCATTTTAAATAATCTTAATTTATTTCTATATTTATTTTATTTTTTTTAAAAATTTAAATAATTTAAATTTTTAAAAAAATATCAATAATTTGATAAAGTTAAACTTTAATAATAATTATGTAAAGAACATATTATTATAAATTATTATTCATATGTATAAAATAATTTTATACTTTATTATTTATAAGTAAGGTTATAGTTAATTCTATCTTGTTAATAATTAACTTTTTCTTATAATTATAATTTTGAAAAAAATATATTTATATTAAATAAATTTAATACTAATGTAGTATTTTACTATGAATATTATTTAATAATATACAACTACTTATTTATAATATTACTTAATTATATGAACTTCTTAAATATATTTAACTTACTTTAATATTATTTTATGTTTGTTATTAATATTTATTAAACTAATTAAATAATATGATAAATATTAGTAATATTCATCATATTATTTTATAATTTTGCTATATAGAATTTTTTATTTTTGTTAAGAAATATGCTTCTAGTATTAGTAATATAATTATTATAATTCATTTAAAATAAATATAATCATTTTATATATAAATAAATATAAAATTGATTTACAATTTTAAATTTGTAAATAAAAATTAAGTTAAAACTAATTAATAAAAATATCTTTAATTGGTTATGATTTTAAATTTTATTTAAATCGAATTAAGATAAAATCTATATTTTCTATATAATAAAAAATATAGATATAAAACAAATATTTAATATAATATTGAATTTAAAAGATATTTAAAATAACTATAAATTTATAGAACAATTTTACTTAAAAATTTAAAATTTAATTAATTAAATTTTAAAAAATAGTAAATAATATTTAATTATTAATTAAAGAATTTATTTTATAAATTAAATATCATTAATTGATAATAATAATTATATATTTAACGATGATCTATAATAAAATATTTATAATTAATTATTTATAATTTATTTAATTTTGAAATATTTTTCTTTATAATTGTCAAAGGACAATAAAAATTATTACAAGAAAACTAATTATTATAAAATAATTATTTTTATAATAATTTAATAAGATAAAAATAAATTTTAAAAATAATTTTTATTACTAACATGCATTTTATATCTAAATTATTATAGGAATAATAAAAATATTTATACTAAATTTAACTATATTAAAGATGTAATTATATACAAGATATTATATTAATACAATTATAACGTATAATATCATAAAATTTATTTGATTTATATAAATATTGTTAATCTTTATTAAATTTATAGATTTAATAAAGTTTTAAAATGATTAATTAAATTAACTAATAATAAAATCATTAAAATCCTTATCTTATAAGAAATCTTATTTATTTTAACTAGATAAAAAATAAACGATAACTATTCGAAATTAATGTTATTTTAATAATCCTTAAGAATTTTGAATGTTTTATTTTTCTCTAAAATATCAATATAATAATTAAATTAATTATATATAATTTTCTATTAAAATGTAATTTATTAATATAATAATCATAGATTACTTTTATATTTTTAATATAAAAATATTTTAATAGCATTAATATTTTAAATATTATATACTTATGAAAATAATAATATTGCTTCATAATACTAAAAACTATTCTAATTTTGTTTGTTAGTTTTATTTATAAAATAAATTATTTTATAAAATTTTATAATCTATGAACAAAATAAATTTTTAATATAAATTATAATAGCGTTTTAATTGAATTTTATTAAAATAATAATAAAAAGTTAACACTTAATATCATCATTAATAAACTTTATTTTATGTTTAAATTATATTTAAAATTGAATTTTAAATATAATTATTACTTTATATTAATAAATATATTATTATTTGGATTATTATTTAATATTTAAACTGTAGATTACCTATAAAATATAGTTAATTTATATTAATATATTTTCTCTATAAAGAATATTATATAAATATATCAAATAATAAATTTTATTTATAATATAAAATTATTTATAATTATTTAATTTGATATATTAATGTTTTATTTTTTTTATATTATTATATTTTTTGAAAAATATATTTTTAAAAATTAATTTAATAATCATTATTAATAAATTTAATTTATTTATCATTTTATATATAAAATGATAAATAAATATCAAATTTTATTTGAAAACTAAAATGTTTTCATAATATATTATAAAATAAAAAATTAATTATTTATTAATTGTTTTATTAAATATCATTAACTAATTTTTTTTATAATTAATTTGCATAAATGTTAAATTTAAAATAGTAACTATATAACATAATTATAAATAATTTTAAGAATTGTAAAGTATTTTAAGATATAAAATAAATGTGAAACTATTTAGTTTTTATATTTATAAAAAAGATATACTAAAAATCAAAATAATTTATCAATATTTTTAGAATTAAATAGTTTATTAATTAAATATCGCATTAATATTTATTCAAATATAAAAATTATGCCTTAATTATATATATTATTATTAATTTAATTTTCTCTTTTATTAATTTTGACAATAATAAAATTATTTACAAGTATTTAATACTTCTAAATAATTATTAGGATAGTTAAATATATTTTCTTAATTTTAATATCATTTATTAAAAAAAAAGTTTTTTAGTTTTTAACTTTCTATAAATAACATATTATTTTAAATCTAAATAAATATAATATTATGATAGAGATTTTTCTAAAAACATTTATCAATATCTTATTATTATAAATAAATAAAAAATTCCATTAATTTAATTATTAGTTTAATACTTAGTTCAGTGCTAAATTTCTTAGTTTTTTAAGTTTTTTTTAAATATATTTAGATATGAATAATTTACTGGCATATTCAAGTTCTCCAATCATATTTTTAAACTACATTAAAACAAGTAAGTATAACATCTTATACATGTTATCATTTACAGTATATTATTATTTATATTTCTCAGCAAAAGAACTTCATTATTTTAATTAAAAAACTCCTATTTTATTAAAATTTTTTTAATAAATAACTATGATTTAGTCATTAAATTAATTTAATTTATTTATTAATAATTCATTCTTATTTATTGATAGTTAAATCCATAGTAGATTATATATTAGAGTGGTTTTTATAAAAATATTACTTTATCTTATAATAAGATGATAAGTATGACAAATATTTTAAATAGGATTATTAATAAAATTTTAAAACTTTGTTTAATATTATATTGATTTATTTTTATTGAAAATAATTAATATCAAACTAATTAGTGATAAAACCAGCTATATTCTAATAATTTATATTTATAATAAATACTAAAAGTATTTAAAATATATATATAAAATTATATTATTTTAATACGATTTTTATCTATTTTTTAAAAACTCTCTGTAAATATTTTTAATGATATAAATATATTTTTTAATATATCAAATGTCTATTTTAGACAGATCATATTTAGATTATATATAATAAAATAAAATTAACTTAACTAATAATAATTTCGATTATTTTACTATGAAAATTTTTTAAAACACCATAAACTAATGAATAATTAACATTATTAATAAATAACTAAAAACAAGTGAAACTAATGTGGTACAGATAAAATTATAGTTTTAAGATTATTTCTTTTTATTTAACTTAATTAATATATGTACAAAACTGATTTGTCTTGAGTAAAATAACATCTAATATCTAAGTTTTATACATTTTATATCATAATATCGATTAATAAGTCTAACTTGATAATAAATATATTCTTCACTCATTTAGTTTAATGTTAATAATGTTATAAATTATAAAAACTATGTTATTAATTAATACATTAATATTTTAAAATTTAAATATATTTAACTATTACGATATTTTCTATTTTATGAAGTAGAACATTAGATAGTTTATCTAATTTCATATTATCTTGTAATTTAATTTAATACATCTTATGTAAGAAGTTTATAGAAATTTTAAAAACAATATATTTTAATTATAGAATTATTATTAATAATTATGGAAATAGTTTTTATTTATTCATTTTAAGAGTATTATTTATCTGATAAATTAGATCAATTATAATATATGTAATACTTTTCTCAATTATCATTTTAATTTAACCATATATTTATAATATAAAATTAATTTCATATATTGATATAAATGAATTTCTATTAAATTAAAATTGATTTTATTATTTTTTATATTTATAATTAGATCTTCTTAATTATTTTAATTTGATAATTTAATAATTTATTTTTAATACCATTATTATAATCATCTATAATCATATAGAATATGACTCTTATATATTTTATATAGATAAAAAATCTGATTTTATACATAATAATTTAGATAAGAAATTAATTTACTATAAATAAGTTATATTAACTTTATAATAATTATTTAACTAAAAATAACTTATAATTATTATTATGTATTAAAAATACTAGAAAATTAATATAATAGAGAATATATAAGTTTATTATATAGTTATTTATATAAATTCTTTACGTTTAACATAAAATATAATATCAATCAAATTTGAATATAGAAAAAATTTTTAATCTAACATATAAATTTTTAAAAAAATAAATTTTATTTATATATATTTATTTTAATATTATTTATAATAAAAATTATTTTTTAAAATTTAATATTTTAGATTAATATTAAATAAAACTTATAAAATAAATTTATTTTATTCAGTTAATAATTTAACTTTTGTTTTTAATGTTTATTTTTATCATATTATAAAAGTAAATTAATGTTTATATATTAATTCTTATTTTAGATATTTTAATATTCTTTTTTAATAAAAAATAAAGATAAAAAATTTTTTAAAAATAATTAAAATTATATAATAATTTATTATTATTTTATCAAATATTTTTATATTAGTTTATCTTATATAGTTTTATTTTTTTATTAAAAAAGAATATTAAAATATCTAAAATAAGAATTAATATATAAACATTAATTTACTTTTATAATATGATAAAAATAAACATTAAAAACAAAAGTTAAATTACAAAATAATAATTTGAATAATTATAAATTAAATATATTATTTTTTAATTTATTAAAATATTTTTTATTTAAATTATATTTAACTATATTCTACATATTAATCAATAAATATATTAATACTATTGATATTAAATTATTATTTATTGTAAATAAATAATAAAATATTATTGAAATTATTGGGAATCTAAGTATAGTATTTTACTATGATATAATAATCTAATAAATAATTTTAAAAAATATCACATTATGATGATATTAAGATTTTTAATTGATTATCATAAATAAAATAATTATTAATAAGTTATATTAAATTGTTAATTTATTATAATTTATATTATTTAATAATAGGAATTATTTTAATAGAATATATATAAAATTTATAATGGAATAGTTATTTAAATTTTAATGGTTATTATCATTTAATAAAATTAATATCTTTTAAATTTAATGACAACATAATATCACAAACATAAGTTTATATTATATAATCATAATTATTTTTTATTGATTACTATTTTAGTCTTTTAATTTAACTTTAAATATATAAATATTATTTAAATTATATTTTATTAAAAAAAAATAAATATCTCAATTTATAAAATTAAATTGATTAAAAATGATTTTTTCCATTTATATTTTCTAGAATGAAATATAGTTCAAAACTAATTCTTATTAAGAAATTAATAAGAATTAGTTTTGAAAATAAAAAAATCTAATTAATATTAATAAATAAATTAATTATTTTATATAGTTATTCTTAATTATCAATTAATAAAAAAATAGTATTTTATGTATACTAAATAATAATGAAATATATTATTCTAATAAATATATAAATTTAAAATTTATAAATACATTTATAAATAAAATTTAATTTCATTAGTTGAATAAATTAAATATTATTAACTTTAATAAAAGTTAATCATTTTATCTAAAATAATAGCTAAGAGTTTAAATTATAGTATAACTTTTTTTAAATTATTTTTAATTTTCATTATTTATTAAACATTTTCTTATAAAATATTTCAAATAATTTAATAGATTCTCTATTAAATTATTTACTATTACTTATATTAATATAAGTAATATCATTAAATAGAAATTGTAAATAAGATAATTTTTTATATTAGATATATTTATAAATATTCTATTGATATAAATAATTTATTATTATACAATATTTTATCAAGAAAGTTTCCAAAAGTACTTTTTAATCTATTAAATAGTAAATATTAATATTTTTTTAATTAAATACTATAGAACTTATAATGTATTAGAATATAAATAATTTAATTTGAATAAAACTTAATAAGTTTATAATGATAAATTAATAATCTTTTTTTATTTTTTCAAAATTTTTCTATTAATTTTAATAAAAAAAATAAAATAAAGTTTTTTTATTATTTTAATTATAATTTTATAATTTTTTATTATTTATATTTAAATTAAAAATTATTAATAAATAATAATCAGATTAAAATAGTTATTTAATATATATAACAATATATTTTATTATAAATAATAATATAATTTATTTATTTAATAAATATACATATTAATATATATTTGAAAATAACTTTTAATATAAAAGTTAATAACATTGTTGTTACTCAAAATAATCAATTCTAATAATTTTTTTTAAATTAGTATAAAGTAATTATCATAAGATTTTTTTTTAAAAAAAATAAATATTATATTAATTAAATATTAATAATATAAAAATAAATATTTTTAGTAAAAAATATGGATAAATTATAACATCAAACATCAATTAAAATTTTATAAATTTATTATATATATTATTAATTTATTTAATTAAAATAATATAGTTAATATAGTATTTTATATTTTTATTTAGGATATTTATAATAAACGAAAATTATTATATTAATTTAACTAATTAACATAATATATTCATATTTTAATTAATTTTATTTAATGATATGTAAATAGTATTTTAATACTAATTTGATTAATATAATTAATTATAATCATTGTTATTTATTAATAAATTAATACGTTGATCAGATAGTTACAAAATTTAATTTATTAACTAACTATTATAGTAATTAATTCAATAATATTTTATATCTACTATTTTAAGTTTATTTTTTATATAAACAATATTTATATCTAATTTATTTATTATTTACTAATAACTATTACTATTAATTAATGAATAATTATTTATAAAATAGATATCATTTAAAATAACTTAATCATTTTAATAACTATATATCATTAAATTTATGAATTTTACAATTCAATAAAAATATAATTTATTTAATAAAAATATATTTTTAAACGTTATAATAAAAATATATCCAACAAAATATAAAACCGATTATATTACTGATAATATACTATTAATAATAAAATAAAAATAATTTATTAATTATAAAATAATTATCCATATAATTTTAATAAAATATCTTTTTATAAAAACTATTTCTTATATAAATTTAAAATAATAAACAAATATCAAGTTAATTATTATTAACTATTATTTGTATTTTATTTTAACTATTTATATAAACTAAATAGTAAATATTTAATTAATGATTTTAATTATCAATTTTAATATTAATATTAGATATAGCTAAAACATAATTATATTATCTATTAAACAATAACTAATACTATGAAAATTAATTTTAATAATAGATTTTATATAAAAACTTATTATTATCAATTAGTTAATATTAAATTTTAAGTTCTTTTTCTTTTAAAAGATATATTTGCTGTATATAATATGTATTTGTTAATATAGAACTATCTATAGGCAAATATAATTAGTATTATCATAAATATATATCACTATGGTTATAATGAATATTTATATTGATAATTTAAAATTAAAATAAAATATTATTAAATTAATATCGAAATTAATTATTAATTCAATTTATATATACTAATTATTCATTTCTATCTCTATAGTTAAAAATATAGAATCTATTAATATATATTTCAATAAAAATAATTGTTTAAAGTTTGATAATAAATATATTTGATGTCATTAAAATATTTTTATTTATGTTATGTTTGCATTTTATAAATTTCTATTTTAGATAAAATAACTATTTTATTAACTAAATTTATTAACTTAATATATTATTTGCTCAATTCTTAATTAAAAGTATTTAATTAAGAATTGAAATAAAAAAAATAAACTAAAATAAAAATAAAATAAAAAATTATGATAAGTAAAATATCAAATTATTTATTATCTATTATAATTTTATTAACTTAAACATACCTAAAAATTAACTATATTACTACATATTATTTTATTATTAAGTTTTAGTTTCAATACACCTTAGATAAATTAAATCTTATAATAATTATAATATTTATCTATAATTTATAAAAATATTTTTTAAAATTACTAAATAAATCTATATATTTACTATAAAACTATTAAGTTTTTTTTTGTTTTATATTTATAAAATAAAGTATAAATAAATGATTCATAATAATAATGATGTTAATATTTTTATTTCAATAATAATTATTTAAATTAATTATATTCATAGTAATAAATATAATTTAAACTAAATAAATTATACTTACAGTTATAAATATACTCTAAAATAATTTTAGTATAGTCTTTTCTATAATCAAATTATCATTAGTAATAAAATTACTAATTCAATTAATTAATAAAGATTTATTAGTAATTATTTAATCTAGTTAAATAATAAAAATATTTAATAAGTTAATAATATAATTTAATAATTTAAGATATATTAAAATATATTATAAACAATCAATGTTATTGTGTGATAATAAAAATTAATATTATTAATATCAAATATTATTATAATATTT
Source organism: Arsenophonus sp. (assembly GCA_052401645.1). Classification (GTDB taxonomy): domain Bacteria; phylum Pseudomonadota; class Gammaproteobacteria; order Enterobacterales; family Enterobacteriaceae; genus Arsenophonus. The sequence goes on along the minus strand of CP198939.1, from coordinate 1,314,253 downwards.
AAATGATAAAAATCATACTTTCCTATAATGGAGTTTTATCTACGTAAAGACTTATTTATTTAATATTTAATAAATAATAATTACATAAATATTTTTATTAAAAAATTCTTATATTACATATTTATTTTGTTTTTTATAGTTTTTATATTAAATCTTCATTTAAATTACCGTTATCAGACTAGATAAGAAAAATCTTTTAAATTTATATTTATTTTTAATAAATTAGAACTATTTAATTAGATTCAAGTATATTAAATACTTTTAATAAAAATATTTTTTAAAATATTCGAACAAATTTTAATTAAACTTACTTTAACTAAGAATTTATATATTTTATATATAAAGTTTTATTTTTTTTGATTTTAGAATATAATTAATATACTTATATAATTTTTATAATTATCATTACTAATTTTAAAGTTTTGACTATGTCACTTAATATATTAAGTTTAATCTGATCAAATCAAAAAAAAAGATAGTTAATTATAAAAATATTTTTATATTAAAATTTACTTTTTAATAAAAACATCTATATTAATTAGTATATTAATTGTTTAATCTAATTAAAATATAAATTTAATTTTTTACCACTTACTTTAGAAAGAATTTAATATTTTTTATATAGTAAATAATAGATGAATTTAACTTATACTAATAACAAATTAGAAATAAAATTTCTTCATAAGTATAATTCCAAGAGCGTTAATTTAAGAGTAAAGTTAATAAAAGATAATATCTTTAAGTAGCAAAACTATAATATTTTGAATTATAAAAAAAGTTTAAATTTTAACATTACATAATGGATATTATTTTTTTAATAATCAATTTTATATTGAATATCTAAAATTTTTTTTAACTTTATTTAATAATTTCTAATATATTTACAATAAATTATAGTTAATTTATTAAATAACTAAATATTAAATAACTAAGTAGTATCAAGTTATAAAATATACTTAAAGTATTTATTATTGATATACATGAGAACTTTTTTACTTATTTCTTTATTTTTTTATTATATATTTTCGTTTAAATCAATATAAAAATAATTTCATTATTCTGAAAGTTAGGATTTTACACTTCAATAAATGTATGAATATAAAAATTTAATTAAAATAATTTATTACTTGTTTCTTAGTAAGAAAATCATTTTTAATTAAAATATATTCCAAAATAATTATTAAGATAATCCACGATACAATTAGTAATACCTATTTAATCATAAGTTAATAATATCATTTATAACATAAATTCATTAAAAACTAATAACTAGTTAATTAAAATATTTTATTAAATTTTAATATAAATTTAAAAGTATTACTATATTGTTCTTGATTTTCCTACTAATATTGAAATGCTAATATTATTTATATTTAATGTAAAATAAAAATTAGTTAAAAAGTTTTTTGATAAAAAATCATTAAAAATGATATTTTAACATAAAAAGTTGAATGTGAATATATTTTATAATATTATAAAAGTTACTAAATATATAATTTATTTTATTATATACTTTGTATTAATAAAAGATTTATTACATAAGAATATAAATACTAATTTTAATTTAAAAAATTTTAAATAATATTTAAAAACATTTTAGAATTTTAAATAATCTATAAATATAAAAATGAATAATTTATTAAAATAAAGCTTTTTCTTATTACAACTAAATATTCTAATACGGAAAATAACTTAAATTATTTTAAAATTTATAAAAAATTAATATAAAAGATAAGATTAATAAATAAAAAAGAAAGAAGCTTTTATACTAGTCAACAATATATATATTATAGCATAATTTTAATGAAATTTACAGTAAGATATATTTCTTTCTATATATAATTTTATGAAATTAATATAGATATCTTTATTTATTGATTACTAAACTTAATTGAATTTATTTATTAAAATAATTAATAAGACAATAATAATTATTAATTCTAGATGCTACAGATAAATAACAGTAAAAATACTATTATCTAGAATAATAACTTAATTAGATAATTCAATTATTTATTTTTTTAATTAGTTACATATGATAATATTATTAATCATTATTTTATATTTACTATTTTATTATATCTAATTTTAACTTATTTTAATAAAAATTAAATTTAATTAAAAAAAAATTCAAAGAATATAATATTGCATTATATTTACAATATATATTATTAATAGAATCATTATTATAAAACATCAATTAGTATTTTTATATTACTATATTTTAATTATATAAATCGATATTTTAATAATATATTAATATTTAATATATAACTAAATAAAATTTAGATTAAATTATATTTAGTAATTTATCTATATATTTTATAGCTAGATAAGTTAATAATATTTGAATTTTTTATCTAAATAATTTTCTTTTATAAGTAAATATATAATATTTATATATTTGATAATTTAATGATTATATCAATCTTTAGTATAGAAATGGCTTATTTAATACTATGATTCTATATAGAATTAAATAAATATCGGATATATAATTCTTTTACTTAAACAAGATATAATAAAACTAGAATTTTTTACTACTTTGATATATCAAATATATTTTAATCATTTTAAAGAAAACTTTCTTAGCATCTATATTAAGTTATTTTTTTATTTTTAATAATAATTATCTTAAAAAATATATTTCTAATAGAAATTATTATATTTAAATAAAATAAAACAAGTATAATTATACTTTTTATTATTTTATAATTGATCACAGTTTAATTTTATTAAAAAATAAATAAATAAAGCATTATTTAAAAATAAAACATAAAGAAAACTTATATTTTTAATAAACAGTAGTTGATTTTATAATATAGTACTAATAAATTTTTAATAATTATATTATTTTGTAATTTATAACTAATAATTAAAGTTATCATTCTACTTTATTAAAGTAGAATTAATATTTTAAATACTGATATAGATATTATTACTTTAAGATATTAATATAATATAGATATTTTAATTTTAAAAAAATATCAAATTTATAATATAATTAATTATAAATATAATTCAATTACTCATATTTAAAAATAAGTTTTATATAAATATAACTTTCTTATTTACACTTAAAGTTAAATAAGAAATAAAATATCAAAGTAAACATTAAAAATTGAATTATATATTGGATAATCTTTTTATATAAAATATAATTACTTTTATTTATAACAAAAAAACTATTTTAAGTTAATAAATATATAATAACAAGATTTAATTATACAATGAAATATAAATTCTTTAATTATAAATAAAGTTAATTAATATATAATTAAATAAATGACTGTTATTAAAATTGATTCTATAAGAAATCAGCGATAAATAAAAATTATTACTGGATATTATGTACACTAATAAATATTAAATGTTAAATGAAATAAAATAAATTAACTTTTTAATATTCTATTAAAATAGATGACAATTATAGATTATATTTAAAGATAATAAAAATAATCTATAAAATGATGTAAAATATCAGCTTTAATAAAATAAAATTAGATTATTAAATATAACAATAATAAATTATAAGTTTATGCATTATATAAATATAGAAAATAAATAAAAAAATAAGAGATATAAAGTTTCTGAATTTTATTTAGAAAAACCATCTTGATCTTTTCTTTTTAAATATCATAAAAAATATTTTTTATCATTTAAAGAAATTTTTTCTTCATTATTTATAAAATAAATTTAAATAAATCAATAAATTTATTTTATGAAAAAAAATTCGATTTAAAATATAATAATATATTATAGAAATATATAAGAAATACACTTTTAAAAAAATATTACTATTTAATTAAATTAATTAATAAATTTTTTAATTATATAGTAAAATATTTATATATGTGTATGTACTAGTTTAGAATCATCTCTTAAATTGATATTTAAAGATTAATTTTATAATTTATATAATAAAAATAATAAATATAATATAAAATTGTTACAATTATTGTACTAAAAAGAGTTTTGTGAAGTTATTTTCAATCATAAACAAAGATATCATTAATTATTATTTATTAATAAAATTAAATAGACTATAACTATGGTTAATAGTAGAACAACTTTTCTCTAATAAAAAAATTATTAAGTAATTTGATTTTTTATCATATCGAAAATATTAAAATAAGTAGAATCGAAAATTTATTAGTTTATAGATTTATAATCTATTGTTAAATTAGTTAATAATTTAATTAATTGTTACTTTTAATTATTTTATGAAATATTAAAAATATTAAATTAACAGAGATAAACTAATTATGTTACTTATATAAATGTGTACTCCTTCATATTATCATACATACATTAATAAATATTAAAATATTTATATTTTTTAAACATAAATATCTAAAGTAGATTATTTAATAAACTAGAAGCAGTATTTAAAATACTAATTCATTATTTTAATTAGTGGGTCGTACAGGATTTGAACCTGTGACCAATTGATTAAAAGTCAACTGCTCTACCAACTGAGCTAACGACCCATATTAAAAATAAACATATTATAAGATATATATAAATAATACATTATTTTTATATAAATGGTAGGCGATATCAGATTTGAACTGATGACCCTCTCCTTGTAAGGGAGATACTCTACCAACTGAGCTAATCGCCTACATTAATGGAGGTGAATTATATTGATAGTTCTGCATGAGTCAATGGTTTTTTGAAAAAAAATATCAATTTAATATAAAATTAAGTAAAATTCATATTTTATTATATATTAAATGATATTTAAACGTATTTAGTTTAGAAAATTTATTTGTATAAGCAACTATTTTATATTAAATTAAACAAAATAAAATATTAATATTATGGCTAACTATATTGAGGAATCTGATTACAGTGATAAGATAATTATCTATAAATTTATCAATCACTAAGTTTAATATAAAAAGGTTGTTAAAATAATTGTAATGAATAAAATAAAAACACGTTTTGCACCAAGTCCAACTGGTTGCCTACATCTTGGGAATGCTCGTACTGCATTATATTCATGGCTTTATAGCCGACATAATAAAGGAGAATTTGTTTTACGTATTGAAGATACTGATTCTGAGCGTTCAACAAAAGAAGCTATTAATTCTATAATAGATGGAATGAAGTGGTTAAATTTAAATTGGGATGAAGGCCCTTACTATCAAACCAAGCGAGTTGATAGATATAATGAAGTTATTGATCAAATGATTTCTGAATTAACAGCTTATCGCTGTTACTGTTCAAAAAAAAGGTTAGATAGTTTACGTGAAAAACAGATATCTAGAGGTGAAAAACCTCGTTATGATGGTTTTTGTCGTGATCAAGTTTATAATTATATACCAAATAAATCACATGTAGTTCGTTTTCGTAATCCAAAGGAAGGATCTGTTATTTTTGAAGATAAAATCCGTGGTTTAATTAAATTTAGTAATATTGAGTTAGATGATCTTATTATAAGACGTACTAATGGTTCTCCTACATATAATTTTTGTGTTGTTATTGATGATTGGGATATGAAGATTACTCATGTCATTCGTGGTGAGGATCATATTAACAATACTCCACGACAAATTAACATATTAACTGCTCTATGCGCACCAATACCTGTATATGCTCATGTTTCAATGATTTTAAATGATAACTTAAAAAAAATATCTAAGCGTAATCACCCAATTAGTATAATGCAATACCGTGATGATGGTTATCTACCAGAAGCTGTGTTAAATTATTTAATTCGTTTAGGCTGGTCGCATGGGGATCAGGAAATTTTTAGTCTAGATGAGATGGTTAATTATTTTTCTTTGGATGCAATAAATAAATCAGCTGGTATATTTAATACTCATAAATTATTATGGCTTAATCATTATTATATAAATTCATTACCGGCTGAATATGTTGCCACTCATTTAGCATGGCATATTGAACAGTTAGGTATAGATATTCAAACTGGACCAACGTTAATAAATTTAGTTAAACTTCTAGGTAAGCGTTGTAAAACATTAAAAGAAATAGCAAATTCATGTCGTTATTTGTATCAAGACTTTAATTTATTTAATGCTGAACCTGCTAAAAAATATTTAGACCTTGTATCGTATTTGCCATTAGAAATTGTAAGGAGAAAATTAGAAACAATTAATAATTGGACATGTAAAAATATCTATCATGTAATTGAATCTACAGCGAAAGAACTTGAAATGAATATCGGAAAAGTAACTATGCCACTTCGTATCGCGGTAACTGGTGGTGATAAATCACCAAATATTGATGCTATTATACATGCTATTGGTCAAATTACTTCATTGGAACGAATAGATAAAGCTTTATTTTTTATTAGAGATCAAAAGAATACCATTAATTAATAAAATTAAAATAGTATAATAAAGAATATTATTCTATATTTTCATATAGATTATATGAAAATTATTTTAATTATTAAGCATTATTTTAAATTAATTGACTTAGTATATATTATACACTAGTTTTAATAATTATATATATTATATATCTAATAAATTCTTCATAAAGGATGGGGTTATAGCTCATATGGGAGAGCACTTGTATGGCATACAAGAGGTTAGCGGTTCGATCCCGCTTGACTCCAAAATTTAAATTTTAATAAATATATTTTAATTAACGTTAAATATTTTATTACTTATTTTAAATATAATAGTTGTTTAAAATAAATTATTTATCCATATTATTTTTCAAATAAAAAATTTATTTTTATTTAATTATTTAATTTTTTACTTGATAAAAAGTTTTATATTTACATATAAAAGTAAAGTAAATATTTTCTTTATAAATTAATTAAAATATCTCTATTATATTTAATAAATTATATATTAATGTAAATGATAAATGTTGTATAATTATATTTCTAAATATAAATATCCAATTATATTTATTAGTAAAGAAAAATTAAATATTTTTAATAAAAATACTGATTTATATAATAAAATATTAAGTAATTTTAAAAATATTTTTTATTTTTAAAAATGAAATAAAATTAATCTTAGTATTATAAAAATATGACAATTTTAATATTAAAATTATAAATAAAATCTTAATTTTGATTGAGGTTTTTATTACTTATATGATATATTTCTATATTGATAAGTTAGCAAAAAAAACAAAAAAGATTAATAAAATACTGTTTGAATTAAACAGGTAATTTAATTTTAAAATTATTTAAAATATTAATAATAAGAAATTTTTAGTAAATAATTTTATTTTCATGATAAATATCAACTTTAAGTTAAGTATATATTTATAATATTTACTTAGATTTAAATCAATAAACAAAAAACACAGTGATATAAATAATTATAAAAACTTATTTTTATTTCCTTATACTAAGGGAGTTTTTAAATAAAAGTAGTAATAAAATAAATTAATATTCAATATTTTTAAAATAACTTTAAAATCAATAAAATATATTAAATTAAAATTTTAAAAAATTTTTTATCACAAATACTACTTACTGACTTAATTAATATTTTAAAATTAAAAAATATTAATTAATAATAGTTTATATAAGTATATTAAATATTATTTATGATTAGTATAAAAATAAAATATTTAGTATAAAACCGCAGATATAATATTATTTTTTAATATATATGAGATATTTTTATGCTAATATATTATTTTAATATTTTTTAAAATAAAATTTATAATTATCAAAATTAATGGATTGAAATTATCAATTTTTATATTGTTAGCTCTATTAAATCTTATTATTAATATAAAATTATCTTAATTATAAATATATTATATTAATATATAGTTGTATTAGAATTAATTTCTAAATAATTTTAAATAAAAAGCATAAATATAAAAAATAAAGTAATATAATTTATATTCATTATTGCTAATAAATATAAAATATTGTTTTTGTTATCATATGAATAAATAGTCGATCTAAGAATTTATAAATATAAAAATAAATCCTTATATAATTTTTGAATAAAAAAGAATCAGTTTATTAATTTAATAACTGATATTTTATTAGTCTGATAAATATAAATACTAATTTTAATTACTTTTAGTTAAAAACTAATATAATAATAAATAGAAATAATATATAAAAGAAAGTAAAAATAAAAATATAAATATTTTAAAATATTTTTAATAAATAGTTTTATCATTAAGATATTATGCAAATCAATCTCACTACTATTTTAATTGTCAAAATAGTAATTAAATAAGTAATTTATCTATTTAATTTATAAGTAACTAATTGATAATGATTTAATAGATAATAAAATTAAATTATTTAAAATAATAATTTTTATGTATAAAATACATATGATATTAATCATTTTAATAATATTTTTAATTCATCTTCATTAAGAATTTTTATTCCTAATTCACTTGCTCTTAACAATTTATAACCAGGATTTTTACCTGTAATTAAAAAATCAATTTTATTAGAAACACTACTTATGATTTTTGCACCAAGTAATATTAATTTGTCTTTAATCTCACTACGAGTTAAATAATTTATTTTACCAGTTAAAACTATAGTTTTACCATTAAATATATTATCTGTTTTTTTAACTAATATTTCTGGACAAGTAATACTAATTTTGTTTAGTAATTCATTAATAACATCTAAATTATGAAGTTCATGGAAAAAATTAATAATATGATTAGCAACTATTTCACCAACATTTTGTACATTTCTTAATGACTCTATATCCGCTTTCATCAATACAATTAGTGTCCCGTAATGTGATGCTAAATTGTTCGCTATTACTTCTCCAACTTTTCGAATACCTAATGCATAAATAAAACGAGATAATGTTGTTTGTTTAGATTTATTAAGTGCATTAATTATATTTTGTACAGATTTTGGCCCCATTCCTTTTAATTTTATTAAAATATTAATATTTAAATTATAAAGGTCGGCAACTGTTTTTACATATCCTTTATCAACTAATTGATCAATAATCTTATCACCAATTCCGTTAATATTCATTGCTAGTCGTGAAACAAAGTGATTTAAGGCACCTTTACATTGTGCTGCACAAATTAAACCACCTGTACAACGATTAATGACTTCACCTTCTACATTCTCAATAACTGAACCGCAAACAGGACAATTAACAGGAAACTTAATTTTTTGGCTATCATTAGGACGTCGATCAATAAGTACACTAATAATTTGAGGAATTACATCACCTGCTCTACGAATAACAACAGTGTCACCAATACGTATATCTAAACGTTTTATTTCATTAGCATTGTGTAATGTTGCATTACTTACAATTACACCATTAATCTGTACAGGACATAACCTAGCAACTGGTGTGATAGTCCCAGTACGTCCAACTTGAAATTCAATATCATCTAACAATGTAAGTTGTTCTTGAGAAGGAAATTTGAATGCTGTAGCCCAACGAGGAGCTTTAGTAATAAAACCTAATTCTTCTTGTAATTGTAATGAATCAACTTTAATAACTATACCATCAACATCAAAACCTAAATCTAAACGATTATGTTTAATATTATGATAATATGATAAAACTTCTTTATTATTTTTGCAAAGTGTTACTTTATCACTAACTGGTAACCCCCATTTTTTAAATTGCATTAAACATTGATACTGACTAGAAGGTAATATACCGCCTGATACTGATCCAAACCCATAACAAAAAAAAGATAATTGCCTCTTAGCAGTTACATTTGGATTAAGTTGTCGTAATGAACCTGCTGCAGCATTACGTGGATTTGAAAAAATTTTACCGTTATTACGGATAGTTTCATCATTCAATCTTTTGAAATTAAAATGAGTCATAAAAACTTCACCGCGAATTTCAATATGCTCAGGAATATTATCTCCAGATAAATAAAATGGGATTGTTTGAATGTTACGAATATTAGCTGTAATATTTTCACCAATTGAACCATTACCACGTGTTCCTGCTTGTATCAATTCACCTCGTTTATATAATAAGTTAACTGCTAAACCATCTAATTTAAGCTCGCAGCAAAATGTCAACTCGTTTTTATTTTTTAAACGATCTCGCACCCGATTATAAAAAGCTAAATAACCTTTTTCATTGAAAATGTTATCCAAGGACAACATCATTATTTTATGTTGTACCTCTTTAAAAGTCGTTAAAGATGTAGCTCCAACTTGTTGTGTTGGTGAATCACCAGTGATCAATTCTGGGTACTTACTTTCAATTTTTTTTAATTTTTTCATCATATTATCATATTCTATATCAGGTATTTCAGGTGTATCTAATACATGATATAGATATTCATGATACTTTAATTGTTGTTTAAGTGATATAATGTAATTTTGTTGTTTTTTCACCACTCACCAATCCTTATATAATTAAAATAAACTCGATGATATCAAAATGAAAATATATACAAATATTTTTTATCTTTTATTTTTAATAAATATATAATTTATATATTAAGTATTTTTATATATAATTCTAATTGTATGTTATTCTTTGATACAGATAAACATATTTAAAATATTGTTTTACTATTTTAGTATGTAATTTTTATTTATATATTATTAGGATATAATTTATAAAAAATTCTCAAGTTTTAATATTTTAATTCATTTTAATCTGTTTTGTAGTATATTAAGTTAATATAAAGTAATACTTCTTATTTATTAATAAGCTTATTAAAAATAAATACTTTTAAAATAAAAAATTGAAGTATAATATCCAAGTATTTTTTTGTTATTCTAAATAATTTTATTTTAGTTATGAATAAAATAGATAAGATAATTCATTACATTTTGTTTCATTTTTAATATTGTAAAGAATAATATTTACTATTAACTTAATATTATAAAAAAATCTATTTTTTATTTACTTTGATATAATTAATCTTAATTATAGTGATTTATTTTATTCTATTTAATTTATTTTTTAAATAATAAATATTTATGTTTAATTATATAAATAAATTTTATTATCTATTTTACTAATTAAATATAGATTTTATCTAAAATATAATTAAGAGTAATTTTATTATATATGATAAATTTTTTACTATATTATTTCGGTTTCAATACTCTTCTTAATATCTTCTCTTTATTTTATCTTTGCCATAATAAATAATAAGGTTATAGTTATATAAATTTAATAAATAACATGTTTTAATGATTAAATTATTTTTAGAATCCAAATAAGGTGAAAAATATTTTTATAAATTAATGTTTTCTATATTTTAATACTTATATAAAAATATATATATGTTTTTAGATATTTATTTTTTTAATAGAATAATAGAAAATATTATTATAAATTAATAATCAAGAAATTAATAAAGTTAGTGATTATTATTATATCAATATCAAGTAATAAACTATTATATAATTTATATATAAAGTTTTTCATAATAGCTAAATTAAACGTTATTTTTTATTTATATTATTATTAATATATAAGTTTTATAAAACATTAATAATTAAATAAAACGAATATTTTGTTTTTTTATTTTATTTTGTAATTAACAATTTTATTTAATAAAAAAATTGTTTTATTAAAGTATTTTTCTATTTTATTATTAACCTATAAGTATCTTTATACTAAATATTTAACTTTGATGATTATCGATATTAATTTAATATTTATTATTATTTTAACGAAACTAATTTAACGATATTAATTATATATTAAAAATGTTAAAATATAATATTAAATAAATTCAAAATTAATTAATTTAAATATTTAATTATATTAAATTTGCTTAAGAACAATTTCATTAATAAGTAAAATAATTTATAACGGTAAATTTTAAAAAATAAAGATACGATAATTGAATAATCAAAATAAATAATTTTAAAAAAAATATCAATTACATTAATAAATAATTATTTTATCTCGATTTTTTAATAGCAGATATCTATTTAATGGATAAATAAATAAAGTATATAATATATAATTTATTGAAAATAAATATTTTTAATTTAAAATAGCTTTAACTAGTATATTTTAAATAAGTTTTTACTATATTTATTTACTTATAGTTAATTTTCATCTATATATAGAGATATTTTGTCAAACATTATTTCATATTTGTTATTAGATGTTATTTAACTTAACTAAATTCTAATCTCATTAACAAAATAATTTATTATTCTAAATTATAATTAGTAATATTTTTGATTTAAATATATATTTATTTTATATAAAATATCAAAAAATTAATATTGTTTTATGTTAAAGTAATTTACAATCTTTTATTTTTATTTTACTTAAATAAAAATAAAAGAATCACGGAAAAGTATATACAAATAATATACCAACAATATTTATATACAATTGATTTATTTTTATAAGTTAATATTAAATTATTAATAATAAAACTTATTCTTAATTTATAAAATTAACTGTATAATTTATATTATAAATAATAATACTTATTAAGGTATGCTGAAGATATAACAGTGAAAAGAATATTGATTTGATTATTTAGTTAGAAATAAAGATAAAATATAAATTTTTTAGTTTAAAAATATTATTTATTTTTTATTTATAGATATAAATATCATTTAGATATATTAGTTAATGTATACATATTATAGTTATTTTTTATTAATATTAATTTCTGAATTAAATAGTAAAAAATAAAATTTTTAATCAATTTTATTTGAAAAATAAAAATGATAATATTGTTTTATCTATTAATTAATTAACAAATATTAAACCAAATATATTGTTATTTTAAAATTAAAACTTATAATATAATAATAAATTATTATCGTTTATTTATCAAAAAAATATAATAAATAACATCACATATAGAATTTTTATATATTATGAATATCATTAATTTATATAAAATTAGAGAAAATTTACATATACCTTTAACTTATTTAATAAATTATTATCAAAATAAATTTATTAATTATTATTATTTTAAGAGCATTAAGATTTTAAAAATAGAGTTTCATCAATCATATTAATAATAAATATTTACTGATACTAAATAATCCATATAATAAATTTAACTATATAGCTAATATAGTGATTAAGATGTCAATCTGTTTAATAGTATTTCTCATCTTATTTTTTATTTTAAAAAAATTTTTTAAATCATTAAATAAACATTAATAGTTAATTAATATTATTTAATATTTTATTAATAAAATATTAGTTGATTAAATTAATTTTATATAATTTCCACGAAATTATTGATGGTTGAAATAAATATTTTATGAAAATTTCATGTTTTATCAGATAATATTAATTTATAATTTTTAAATTAACTATTTAATTTAAAACAAAATAAAATATACAATTATTTATTAAATATATCTGATATAGATATATAATTTTTTAGCTTATTTACAACTATTTTTAGTAATAATTGTATTTCTTTATTATTAATTAATATTTTAAAATTAAATATGGTTAATATTATAATATATAAGTAATTTAAATTCATAATTTAATTTATAATATTATTTAGTAAATTTACTTAATAAGAATCAAAACGTTTAGTAATGAATAAAATTCATATTTTTTCTTATTTAATTTTATTGATAAGTATTAAACGATTATGATATATATAATAAATATTTTATAAAAATAGTTTTTAGTTTTTTATTAATTATTATCATGATATTTTATTGATAGTAACGAGGTTTATTAAAATGATAATAAATAAAAAAATTAGATAATTATAAATATAAATATTTATTTATAATAAAATTAAATAAAAAGGATTTTAAATAAAATATAATAATTTTTTTAAAAAAAGTTTTAACTATCAATAATTATTATATTAAGTGATATTCATATATTTCAATATAATAAAAAATTATTTCAGAATAATAAATTTAGAATTCTTATATCATACTAATTACAAAAACCAAAGGTTAAAATTAAGGTATTTAATATGATTATTAACGATTTTATTTAATGTATTTCTTGCTTAAAAAATAATTTAGATATTTTAGAAAATTATAAATTATAATATATTAGTTAAATTACTTATATATCATTTAAGAGTTTTTTATAATTATTCAATTAATTTAAAAAATAAATATTAATCTAAAAGTAATTATATTAAATACTATCTTATTGATAATAAAATAGAATGATAATTCTATTATAATCTATATAAAATATTATTAATTATATTAATAATAAATTTTTTATTAATTTATAATATTTATTTTTATAATGAAAACTATTTTATTTAATATTTATATTAATATAATTCTATAAAAGTGATTGATTTTATTTTCTATCATCTCAATAATCATCATGATATTCTCTTTTTTTTAATACTAACTTTAAAAAAAATAAGAAGTATACTTCTTATCTTCTTTTTTTAAATTAATTATATGAGGTAAAATTTATTAAATAATAGAAATATAATAGTTAAGTATTTTTCTTAATAAATATATTTTCATAGAAATAATTTATTTATTTTTATTTTAAACGTAATACTTAAATTCATTATTTTTTCTACTTTATCTTTTGTATTAACTTACTTACAAACTATAACTAAATTAATTTAGTAATAAATAACTGGTTTATTAAGTTATTTTGTTTCTAAGTTTATTAATTTTTGTTTTCAAATATAAAATGGATACATGAAATTAATTTTTTATTATTAAAATTAATTACTCTAATGAAATTAGATAAAATAAATTACAAAATAAAGATATTGATAATATTCTTAATAAGAAGTTATTTTTTTTATTCACTTCTTACTAAAATATATTTTAATTAACTCAATTAATATTAATTGTTAACAAAAAGAAAGATAATTTAATTAAAAGATTTAATTCATTTATTATTAATACTTATTACTATTATGACATCCTAGTTGTCATGATTTAATGTAATTTATTAATTAATAATAAATATACAATAGATTTAATGATTTTAAAAAAGTTTTTAAGTTAATAATTTAACTATTTATAATAAGAATACTCTAATAATAGCTTTTTTATTCACTAATAAATATTATATAAATTATATTTTCAAATAATGATTTAAACAATTGTAAAAATTTTATATAAAATAATTAATAATCCAATAGGTAACTAGTAATTTCTGATAAAATTATCGTAGTTCAATTTTAAATATAAATACTAGTTAAAATTTGATAACGTGATCAGAATAATTTATATTATAAATATATAATATATAATTTTACTTAATTTTAAATTTGGTTAAGAAAATTATTTCTTTTAATTACTGATCATAATTTTTTATTTATTATTACACTTTAATTATTAATATTTCTTTAATTTCTTAAATATAAAATTCATCATTATAAAATAATGATATAATAGAAAATATATCAATATATAAAGTTTTATTATTAAGAATAATATTCTATTTATAAATATCACTATATATAGCATGGAATAATAATTAAATAAAAAATAAAGATCTATATTATAGATATATTAAAAGATATATAAGTATATATATTTTAATATATTTAAAAGAGAATAAAATCACTTTTATAATATAATTGATTATAAATAAAAAATACAAACAATTAATAGAATCATCATTAGTTTTATATAATTTAAAAAATAATCTAAATTATAGTTTAGTTATAATTATTATGAATTTAAAATATAAACTTCTGCGATACTGCGATAAAATTAATTATTTACTAAAATAGTAAATAAAAAGTTGTAACAAGATTAATATATTTAATGACAATAAATATAAGTCTGTTATAACAGTATGCTATTAATTTTAATTTTTATTAAAGAATAAATAATTAAATATAATATCTTGTAAAAAAATGAAAATAGATTATATATAGATCAAAATAACTATTTAATTTGAAGATATTTATCTTAATCAAGATAAATATAATTGTATTTTAATTACTTAAAATAAGTAAAAATAATTAATTACTTGTTATTATTATCAAGTGAATAATGCTAATTATTATTAATAATAATTGTAACTAAGTAAAATTAGATATAATATAATTAATAAGAGTTTAATTAATATTGTAGATAATTTATTCGTTAAAATTTCATATTTGATTAATATTAATTAACCAGATAATTTCCTGTTATCAATAATTATTTTCTTGACAATATATTTTATAGTGATTTAAGGCTACCACGCAATCCACTATATTCATTATTAATTAATTTGTTTTATTTTGGAGAGTACTTCAATTTTAGTATCAACAAACTTTCTGGATTCACTAATATATATGAACAATAAATTACTAATTTACTGAATATGTTAAATCGTAGATAATTTTTTTTTAATATACTTAATAATTTTCATTAAACTTATATTAAATAATGATATGGAATAAATTAAAAATAATTATTTAGTTATATTAAAATAAATTATTCTTAAAATTTAAATAATTTTAAGAATAATTATAAGAAGTTATATTAATATTTATTTCTTATTCTATTAATATTAATAATAAAAATATTGATTTAAAATTTAGTATGAATTTTCAGTATTTTACTTAAAAAAATGAACTTATAAAATTATTCTGATATAAATTAAACATCAAAAAAGAAAGAATATATTTTATTTTAAGAAATTAACCAATTAAATTTTAAGTTAAAAAAATAACTATGATTAATATCTTTTTATTTTAAAATTCTAAAAATTAACTTATAAAAGATATACTCATAAATAGTATAGATAACTATCATGATTATTTTATAACGAAAATATTATAAATATTATTTAAATGATTTCATTAATAGTTTTAGTAATGGAATGATTAGGATAGTTAGTAAAATATTGATTTAAACTTAAATTGTAGATACATATTATTATCTATGATAAATTATCTATTATGTTATAACTTTTTCTTTAAAAGATCTACTTCAATTATATGTTTTATAAAAAATAGTATTAATCATAAGTACATGTTTATTTTTAATATAGCAATATCTATATTTACACATATAACTTTTTATTTAATTATCAATATTATTTAATTTATATATTTTGATTCAATTTTAATCTTAATTTTATTAGTATTTGTGCTTTATAATAAAATATAAAGTTACTTAAAACTAAATTATTTAATAATTAAATCAACAAAAGTATCAATTAATAAAAATAGCAAACATTTTATCTATAAATAGTATTTTAAGAAACGAAAAATTATTAATCATAAATAATTGATTCTTTAGAATATAAATTCTGATAAAATTATTTTAATCTAAATATATTCATATTATAACTAATTCTTTTTAATAAAAAACTATAAATTTATTATTTGATAAAAAATTTTTAAAAGAAAATGATAATTATTGAATATAATTATATATACTTATTTTCTTTGAAACTCAATATATTTTCTTTACTAAAGTTATATTTATCTAATAAATATTATTATCTTCTATGTCTATTCATAAGCTATGATATTGATTAATATCATAGTTAATTAAATTTTATAAGATAGAATCTTATTGATTAATTCATTATGTTTAATTAATCAGAATAATATATTATGTAATATATAATTATCTAAGACATTATAATATAATGTATATCATTTTTTATTTAGTAATATAAATAAGTATAATAATTTATTTTAATAATGAGTTTAAAAAATGATATTGAAATATTAAAAATAAATAACTTCAATTATATTGAAGATTATATTCCTTATGATAATCATATTTAATCTTATATTTTATATTATTTTATACAATAAAAATAATTAATATTACATAGTTAATAAAAAATATTAACTAGTTAATATTTAAAATTTTATATCATTGATATAAAATGTTTAAAATAAAAAATTATAAATATATATTAATTATATAATATTATAATTAATATATATTTTAATAATTTAAAACTATTTTTTGATTTATTTATTAAACTTCTGATGATAGTTAAAATAATTAATATTAATAAGATTTCGATCTTATCAAATAATTTATTTAAAAATATATTATATATAAAGATATTATATTTAATTTTATGTTATTAGTATTAATTAAAAACTTTTTTATGATAAATAGTATTATTAATTAAAGATATCAATAAATCTATATCATAATATTAATATATCTGAATAATATTTACTAGATTTTAATTGTTATCTTTATGGTAATTCATTATTCATAAAACTTTATTGTATATAGAATATAGAATTTTCCATCTTATAGATTTAGTATAAATTATATTAGTAAAATATAATCTAATAATTGAGATATCGTATAATTAATACGGAGATATGGTAATTATTAATAAAATATTATTGTAGTAAATTATTCTTAAGATGATTATTTATTTAGATAAACATAAATATCTATAAATTTTCTAAGTTAAGATTATTAATCTTTAGTATTTATTTAATTATTCAATATTTATATTGATGTAAAAATTAATCATCAATTATATAATTTTATTATTGAACAACAAATAATGATGATTGTTTTCTGATCTGCTTGCTGTATTAAAACATACTGAAATATCTAAGCTTTTATAGTTTTAAAAACTTTATTAATTTCTCTTATCAATAAAAATAGTTTTAAAAGTAAAATACTTTATAATAGAATATGTTAGTGGTAAAGTAATATAAGACAATTATAGTTATGTTCTTATTAATAAAAATTTTTTATATTTTAATTTTACTAAATTATTAAGATAATATCTTAATAATTAATTATGAAATTACATAAGTTAAAAATTATAAATTTGTTTATTAGTTGATATAAGTGAAAGAATTTTTAATTTTATAAATTTCTAAATTCATTATTAATGATAATATATAATCATTAGATTATAAAAAAAACTAAGTAAATATAATAAATATAGAAATATCTTTAATTAAAGATATTAAAAAAATAAAAATAAAAAGATTTTAATTTTTAATTAATATTTCATATATAACTTAATGCTAAATAGATTCGTTTATTAATGCGTGAATTAGTATCATTAATATGAATGTAACTTATTTATCTAATAAATTTAAACATATTATGAAATAATAGTATAATTAAAAAATTAACCAATCTAGTTATTAATAATTTTTTATCTAAAACATATTCACTATTAATCATAATAAATAAAAAAAATCTATTTTCTATTAGTAAACTCATTAATAATGTTTACTTATTTAGTAAAAGTCAATCATTTCATGATTTAGAAAAACAAATAAATCTGTAATTTAAGTAAATTTAAATATTAATAAAGATTATTAATATAAAGAAAATAAGTGAATAATATTAAAATTATTGTAATAATAATATATATTATATTAATAAATTTTATTAATAAAATTTATTATTAATAAATTAATTTATTAGTAATTATTAAATACTTAATATAGAATTATTATAAACTAGTAAAAATTCTTACATAAGATAATTTTAAATTATTAGTTTGAATAAATAAAATTCTTCATTAAGAAAAATCATATATAATAAATATAATTCTATTTTTTCTAGTTTAGAAAATAAAGATAATTAAAAATTGTTAAAATACTAAATATCGTAAGTTTTTATATGGAAAATATTAGAATTTATAATAAAAAGATTATTTTTTAGAATTTAATATTTTTAACAAAAATATCGTTTTATTAAATACTATGAAACTACTATATGAATATTCAAAAAATATATAAACTTATAACTTTATATATATTAAAGGAAACATATATGTAGATATATATTATATATATTACTATAATTTATATACTGTGAAATTAACTGGTTCATTTTAAATATAAAAATTTTAAAAAAATTATAATAAAAACTATTTATAAAATTATTAATTTATAATTAAAAAATATTTATATATATTCTTATCCAATCTATTTGAAATTGAATTTCATTTGTATTAAAAGCAACTTTTTTTTAATTGAAATATATATTTTATGAAAAATTATAAATAAATTAATAATTTATATGATCGTATTAAAAATAACAAATATATTATGGTTTAATTTTAAAATAAAAATAAAAATATTAATATTAAGTAATATATATATTTCTGTTAATTATCTATTAAAAATAGATAATTTTATTTGCATAACGATTTATTAAATTATTTTTTATTTTACTTATTGAAATTACTGATTAAACTATATTAATATTGATTATCTTTAATGTTATTTATTTTAAAATTATTTATTTTCTAATTATTTTATTTTTTTACTAATTAAGGTTAATAAAACAAAAATTAATAAAGTTTAAAATAATAATAATTTAAAATTAAAAATAATATTTTTTAAGAAAATATTAAATAAATTATATTTTTTATTATTTGTCTTATTAATAATTATTATTATATAATATAATGAGCTATTATGTTTTTCAAATAAATTACAGTTATTATAATATATTGTCTTCTAAATAATTAATCTTTTAATTTTACTTAAAATAAGAAATTAATTGTAAAATACAATTTATTTTTATAAGTAAATAAGCAATTGTTTTCCAATTATTAATCAAGATAATGTTTAATTTTATAAAATTATTTTAATAATTATTATTAGTATTTTTGTCCAATTAAGTATTAAATAAAGATTATTATAATAACACTCTAATTATAACGTTAAAATATAATAAATTAAAATTATTATTTTTTATTAGTATTGTTTTTACATAGTAATAGATAATATCTAGAGAAATGATAATTTCATTATCACTGATACCAAGATAATATTTAAATTAATTAATATTAAGTAGTAATAAATTATTTTTTATTTATAAAAAATAATTCTAATATTTATTATAACTAATTAAGTAATTATTAAAAAAATATTTTTATATAAAATAAACAGAATAAATAAATTAATAAGATTGATAATCATTAATTTTATATTAAGAATAAATCTAAAATAAAATATAATATATTTATCTATATTTTCAATAATCTTTTAATATTAATTCAATTTTATTATTTATTATTCAATTTATTAATGTTAATTTCGTTTATGTTATTTTCATAATTTTAATTAATTTATTTAAAATATTATCTTATAAGAATTTGATGGTATTAATTTATTTTAATGAATGCTTTATATTTAATAAATTTAATTTATTAAATAAGTAAAATAAAAAATGATATTATAGTTTATATCTATACATAAAAAATAATAGTTATAAACTATAAACGATCTATCTTATGAAATAATAATTCATAATGAATTATTAATAATAATCATTAAATAATATTAATATTATTCTTTTATTAAAGATATAAATTTTATTTATATTAAATATTTTAATCTAAAAAATAAATTTTAAGATTTAAAACTATTGAAAGAATATTTCAGTTTTAATTTATTAGTAATACTTTTGATAAAAAGATATTATTGAAGTTATTTATAATCTAATATATAAGATATAAATATATATATTCATTTTTTAAAAAAGTTACTAAAATTATTATTTATATTTCACTATTAATTAATTTAATTCAAATATAAATAAGTTTATTTATAATTAAACTTATTTATATTATTAATAAATATCTAGTTAAAGATATATAAAATAACTATATTAATTAAATAATTAATATAGTTATTTCAAAGATATCTTTATTTTAAAATAAATAGATTAATGATTTATATAAATATTATATTAACTATCTTATTTTTTAAAATAATTAAATATTAATATTTGAATGTATATAAAATAATATTAATTAGATAATAATCTATAGAAATTTAAAATTATTTTTAATAATAATTTTATTTTAAAAAATTTTAATATTAATAATATTAAATTATTTATATAAATATTTCTTGTTTTTTTATTAGTTATTTTATATAACTATATTTAATATATTATCTATAAATAATTAACATACTTCTATTTAGCAAAAATTGTTAAATAAAATAATTAAAAATTTAAAATAATGATTAAATTTTTTCTTTATTAAAAAGATTAATAATCTTATCAAGAACTAAATATTACTATTTTATTATTTGATAATGTTAATTTATTAATTTTTTAATATTAAAAATAATTAATAAGATTAAAAATTTTTTTTAACATAAGTTAATATATTTTATATTTATTAATATAACTTATTAGGATTAATAATAAATTATTGATAAATATTTTTAATTGTTATTTAATTAATTATATTTAATATAATATAAAATTATAATTAATAATGATTATATTTTATATATTTTATTATGTTAGTTATTTTATAGATAAAAGATATATGATTTTCAATATATCAATAAATATAATAAAATTAATTATTAGATCTTTTCTATGAAAATAAAAGCAAGTTTATTTAACTTTTTTTTTAATTAAATTATTAATATCATTTAACTATAAATTAAACTAAAATATCATATATAAATATATCTTAATATTTAATTATTTTGATGTGAGCAGTAATTTAAAATATAGTTTTTTATTTATTTTTAGTGATAAAATAATTATATTTTTATTAAAAAAAATTTTACTAATAAGAACTGTTATATGACTATAACTAAAGATAAAAATTACATAATATAAAAGTAATAAGAATAATTTATTTAAATTATTCTTATATAATATATTTAGTTAAATAAGATATAAAGATATATTAAAATTAATATTTTATAATATTTAAAATATAATTAATATTTAAGTTTATTATTTTTATATTATAAATATAATATAAAAATTATATCTATATTTATAGAAATATTCTATATAACATTTTTATTATAAATTGAATATTAATTTTAATATAAAGTATATAAATTTATTTTTTAGAGTTTTATCATAAATATTAATTATTAACAATAATAAATTTCTTTTTCATAAATTATAATTAAAAATAAATTATATTTGAATATTTATATTTTATAATATCAAATAAGTTTCAAAAAAATAAATTTATGATTACAATTATCTTAGTAAAATTAAATAACTATAAAATAAAAAATAATATTTTTAATAAATAAATTAATTTTTATAGATATTTATTTATATAAAAGGATTATTATTTTCTTTATCAAAATTAAATTTGATATATATTTATATTACTTATTAATATTAAAATATAAATAATTAATTTATATTTTAATATTAATAAAAAACTAAACACTACAATATATAGAATAACAATAAATTACAATAATAATTTCATATTTATTTTGATAGTTAAAAAAATTTTTTTTATTTATTTAATAATAAAATTAATATATAATATTTATATAAAGATGATTAAAATATCATAAATTAAAGTATTTTAGTTTTATAAAAGTTTTAAATTAATCTAATTTATACTTATATAATATAAATTAAATAAAATATTCAATTTTAAATTATATAATATATAAACTAAAAAATAACATTTTTTATCTAATTTTATTTTTTTCTGAAAAGTTATTCAGTATAAGTAAGTAAATATTTACTTACTATTAATTATTTAATAATAAAAAGAATTATAAAAAAATCTTACTAATCTAAAAATTATATTATAAAAAGAATTTAGAAAATCAATTATGTTTTATAATTGAATCATTTATTTAATACATTATATGAGGATATTTGATTGATAAAAATTTTTGTTTATTTAATTTTATTTATATATTCTAAAATATTTAAATTGAGTTGTGTTTATAAACTTATTACTAATATTATATTCAAAATGAATTATTATAGAAAAATTGAGAGTGTATCTTTTGTATTATCAATTTTATAAAAATTATTAATAATTGATGTTAATAAAAAATATTTATATATTTATTCAATATTAGTATATATGGACGTAATCTTTATGTAATTGATATTATGTATCTAGTCAATATGATGAAATATTTACCTTAAATTTATGTGATTAGAATTGTTAAAAAATATAAATTATTATCAATTATCAATTGATAACATATTAACAATTTTATATATATTATCTAATATAAACTAGATAAAATTATTTAATTAATTTTATAATTTAAATATTGGAATTATAAATTTTAAGTTAATTTTCTTAACTTTAAGATAATTCTTTAATTTAAATAATATATAATTTGATTTTATAATCTATCACATTAAATTTGTATAGAAATATAAATTGTAACATTATATTAATTAATATTTTTAATTAAGGAAAGAAAAAACATTTTAGATTTTTCTATAATAGTTAATAACTTTTTAAATTTTCTATCTTTTAATATTTTAAAATATATTTTTAATATTTTTTAAAATTTTTAAATCTAATCGTCTTATGTATTTAAATATTTATTTAGCAAAAAATATTTTTAAATAATAAAGTGTTGTTTAACAAAAATCCTTTTTACTAAAAAGTTGATAAAATATATATTATTTAATTTTCATATAATATTTTATTAAATATTTTGCATTCAAGAAAGAAGATTAAATTATAATGTAAAAATAAAATATTTATGAAATTAAAAATTATTTTTGAAATTTTAGTATCGATTATAAAATCGTATTAAGTAAATTATAATATAAAAAGTAAATTTTACTTATAATTTATTATTATAGTTATATTTATCAAAAAATAATATTATATAATAAAAACAAAAGTTATCTTTTATAATTTTGAAGGTATAGGAAAAGTATTTAGAAATATTTTTTATTTTTTTTATTAATATATTAAAAATTTTTTTTAATTTCTTATGGTAATAAGATATTATTTCAAATAAAGTTATTATATATTTAGTGTTTTAAGTTTGTATAACATCTCTATTTTATAGATATAAGATTTAATCTTAATTAATAATTATAGTATTTAATTAAATATTTTAAATTTTAAATACATATATATATTTTTTGAAAATATTTACAAGATTATTTTAATATATTTATGTTAAGTTAATTTTTATGATTTTGTTTTTTTAAAGTTATTACTTATGTTGATAACAGAAAATTTCTGGAGCTGGTGGGAGTTGAACCCACGTCCGAAAATCACTATATCCTAGGTACTACATGCTTAGTCTGATCTTTACATTCATCAATTAGCCGTGAATAGACACACTGCTAACAGACTAACCTGATTAAATTTAACGCTTCAACCACAGGTTAGGTATTCACGCGATCTCTTTTATTTTATATATGTTTGACCACTCTTTGACCAACTTAAGAGCATAGTTTAGGTAAAAAGGGGCTCTGTTCAGGTTTTAAGCTGCCAGTGCGTAGTTATTATCGTCTTTTGCGACTATTTTTTGCGGTTTTTTACGAGGCCAACCGCACCTCGGCATGCACCTTTGGGTTTTATAAATTTCGTCGAATCCATAATCAGCCCCAAGTTTATTTTTTAACTTTACCATAAAAGTATTAATAATACTAATATTTTATATTATTATTGTTCTGAGTTTTTTATAACTCTTAATTTATCTAGTTTCCATTCTTTTTCTTTAATACAAGAACGCTTATCATGTTCTTTTTTACCCTTTGCGATCCCAATTTTTACTTTACACCAGGCCATTTTCCAGTATAGTGATAACGCTATAGCTGTATATCCTTTATAATTAATTTTACTGAATAATGAATTAAGTTCACGTTTATTCAATAATAATTTTCGCACACGAATTGGATCACAAACAATATGGGATGAAGCCATTTTTAATGGGGTAATTGTTATACCAATAAGATACATCTCTTTGTTTTTCAATAAAACATAACTATTAACAATATTAACTTTTCCACCAGAACGTAGTGCTTTAACTTCCCAACCCATTAAAGATAAACCTGCTTCAATTTCTTCATTGATAAAATATTCATGATGAGCTTTTTTATTTAAAATAATTGTTTCTAAACTAGCTTTATATCTATTTTTCTTTTTCATAATTTTTAATTTCTACTATGTAGGCATAAAAATATCACAATAAAGATTTATTATTTGATAATAAATAAATATTTATTAAACTAAGTTATTGTTTTAAATTTTTATTTAATTATTTATCAAAATTATTATTTTTTTGATTTGAATAGTGAAAAAAAGATTATGCCGAAGATTAATCAATCTGTATTAGTAATTTATAGTGTAGAGAAAATGTATAATTTAATCAATGATGTAAATTCATATTCTCAATTTTTATGTGGTTGTCTTGATAGTCAGATATTAAGTTATGTTAATAATGAAATGATCGCATTGATTAAAGTTTCTGAATCTGGTATTACAAATAGTTTTATTACTCATAATATATTACAAGATAATAAAAGTATTCAAATGCAGTTAGTAAAAGGACCATTTCGTAAGTTAATAGGTAATTGGTTATTTATACCTTTAAATAAAAACACGTGTAAAGTAGAATTATATCTTGATTTTGAATTTACTAATAAACTTATTGAATTCGCTTTTGATCTCTTTTTAAAAGAGTTGACTAAAAATATAATGCAATCTTTTACTAAACGCGCTCATGAGGTTTATTGTGGTTAAAATAAATATTGAAATTATTTATGCATTGCCAGATAGGCATTTTTTGTTATATGTAAAGTTAAAAAATGAAATTAGTATTGAAGAAGCGATTATAAAATCAGGTATTTTATCGATTTGTGATGATATTGATTTAAATAAAAATAAAGTTGGTTTTTATGGTAAATTAGCTAAATTATCAGATATCTTATCCGAAGGTGATCGTATTGAAATTTATCGCTCCTTGCTTTATAATCCAAAAGAAATACGTCGTAAACGTGCAGAAAAATTTAAAAAAAATCTTAATAAATTACTTATTAATAGATGATTTAAGTATCAATTTAGCTTTTTTATACAATTCTAGATATATAAACGAGACTATTGATGTTTATTTTAACAAATATTAATAGTCTTGAAAATATTATATGAGATAGATTATTTTCTCTATATTGTTAATAAGCTAATTTTATTCTTAATATTAACACAAATACCATTTATATCAAAAGTAATTATTAGTGTTTGTTGTTTAATTTTTTTATAGTTAAGTTGTTGACGAAAAATATAATACCAAATTTGTTCACCAAAAAGTTCTTTTAGCATCGGAGTTCCTAATATATAAATTATTTGTTCTTGAGTCATCCCATTTTTGATTTTTGAAATATTATATGCAGAAAGATAGTTGCCTTGATTAATATTAGGATTATAAACAACTCGTTCTAATATAGAACAACTCGTTGTTAAAATAGAAGCAAGTATAGCAATAGAAATTAATAGTTTAAAATGTATGATCATATATTCCTTTAATAATTAAATTATCTGTAATAATAGATAATTTATAAAATTAAAAACTTTTTAAGTTTTATATCACTTATAATATATTCAAGTTTAATATTTTATATAATATGCATATTTTAATTATTTTATAATGTTTTTCTTTTCTTATTTTCTTTAAAACTGATTAGTATTATAGAATTTTATCTAATTAAGTTTTTATTTATAAATTTTATTTATATTTCTATTTTATATATTATATTATTATTATATAATTATAGGTTTATTTTTTAAATAAATTATGATATTTCTATATTATATTTAACTTAAATTAATTTAGAATAAAATTAAATTTTAATTTATTATCTAATTCAGATAATAAATTTAAAATCCATATAATATATGACGATTAATCGTATTGACTTTAACTTTTTTTTTTAAAAAAAAAATTAACGATATTAATTTTTAACTTTTATTGTTTTAATATAGTTAATATAATAGATTTAATTTTAAATTAAAAATAATTTTTATAAATTTTTAATTTAGTTATCTATTATATTTTATAATAAGGTTCAAAATTTTATTTAATTTTTTATCATTTTTTATAATGATTTAAAATTAAAATTTTTTATTTATCTTAAAATTTCATGAAATATTAAAAACTAATGTATATATCATTATTAATTAATTAAATTTAATTGTATGTCATATTAGATTTCATGAAATTTATTTATTTTTCTAATGTATATTAATATAACATGATAAATAATTACTTATATAGTTAAAAAATATTTTTTATTAATTTATTCTGAATACCAATTCAGATATAATTTTATATTATTAGCTATATATTACTATGTTTTTATAATTTAAAAAGTTTATTAGATAATATATATTTTATGATTATTATAATTAATTTAATTTATTACTTATTTTATAAAATAAGATTAATGTTTCTTATTAGAAATAAGATATTAATTAAATGATTAAATTCATTTCTAATAGAAGTAAAAGTTTATTAATTTCTTTATTTAAAAGTTAATATGAGAATTAATATTCTATTTCTTTATTTATTACTATTGATAATTTATTAATTTATTTTAACTTTAAAAAATATTTTTTTAAAATTTATTAGTTCTTTAACATTTTTATAATTTTCTTGATATTTATTTAAATTCTCAAAATATAAATTTCAATTATTTTAAATAATTTATTTAATAAATCGTTAAATATGATAATATTAAAGATGATTATTATTGAAATTTTATTAATTCTTTATAAAATATTGATTTTAATTTTTCTATATTAATTTTTATTTTAAAAATAATTTTTTTGTTTACGTAATTAGTAATTAATTAATCATTAATAATGATTAATGATTTTATATTATTTAAATACAATATTATAAATTATGTAATTCTAAAAATAGAATTACATAATTTATATCTAATCTTCTATTTAATAAGTATTAAGTATAAATACCATATTACATCAGTAGTAATAATTTTATGTAATACATATATTTATTATTCTATTTAATTTATAATTTTATTTAATAATATTTTAAAACATATCAACAAAAAAATAGTATATACGAATTTTTGCATAAGAATAAAATGGAACATCATCACTAATATAATATTAATATAAGTTATAGAGTTTTTATAAACATAACTTAATATATCGATTATAATTTATTTTATATAATTTATATTAAGTCAAAATAATATTAATTATTATCTTGAATATGAAATTATATGACTTCTTTTTATTTAAAATAAAGTCATTAACAATAAATAATATTCATCATTTTAATATGACAAAATTGCAATTAAAAATAAAAATATTTTTTTTGACCAGCCTAATTTTGAGCTTAATACATCAAAATAATTGTAATCTTTTGGATGGATAAGATTGAGTTTTTTACTACTTTTTTTAATTAATACTTCATCATCATCTTGTATTGATAAAACAATTTGGCTGTCACAACTGATTTTATAATCGATATTTTTTTGTTTAAATTTTAATTTAATATTGCTATTACTGCTAATGACTAACGGTCGCGATGAAAGGGCATGAGGGAACATAGGTACTAACGCGATAACTTCAAGATTTGAGGTAAGTATAGGGCCTCCAGCAGAGAGTGAGTAAGCGGTTGAACCAGTAGGTGTAGTAATAATTAATCCATCTGAACGTTGAGAAAAAGCGAAGCGATCATCAATATAAACTTCAAATTCAATCATATGTGCCACTTTGCCTTGATGTAAAATGACTTCATTAATTGCAGTGCTAATACGGGGTTTATGATTTTTTTTTCTAATATTAACTTCTAATAAGAACCGATTTTCTTCAAAAAAATGGCCAGATAACACTTCTGTTAGTTGTTTTAGTGCATTATCTGCCATAATATCAGTTAAGAAACCAAGGTTACCGCGATTAATACCTATGACTTTATTTTCATACCGTGAAAGTATACGGGAAGCTCCTAACATATTACCATCACCACCAACAACGATAATCAAATCTGCTATTTTACCAATTTTTGTTAATCCGCCTACAATAGCATTTTTCAACTTTAATTGTTGGGTAATTTGTTGCTCAATAATTACTTTATATTTTTTTGATCGTAACCAGTCATAAAGTTTTTTATGAGTTGCTAGTGCTTGTGGATGTCTAGGGTGACCAACAATTCCAATATATTTAAATAATGATTTTTTTGTTTCTTTTCCGACAAACATAGTTTTTCCTTTTAGATGTCAGCATGTTTGCTTGAATCTGAAAATTTTATCCCAATATTAAACTAATAATGTTTATTAATGCTAATAGAATGTGGAGATACTGATGAGCAGTAAAGATCATGAAATAGACGACGAACAAATACTAAAAGAAAAAGAATTTAAAAAGTCTAAAAAAAATGAGGAAAATGAAGATTTTGTTAACACAAAACAGTCAATGAATTTTGAAGATGAAGTATTAATTAATACGCGTATTATTGAATTAGAACAAAAACTTCTTGAAGCGCAAAAACGTGAACGTGAAACTTTGTTACGTGCTAAAGCTGAAATCGAAAATATTCGACGTCGTACTGAACAAGATATTGAAAAAATACACAAATTTTCTTTGGAACAATTTGCTAATGAATTATTACCAGTGATTGATAACTTAGAAAGAGCAATTGAACTTGTTAATCAAAAAAAAAATGAAACAATGTCAATGCTTGAAGGTCTCGAATTAACACTAAAGTCTTTTTTAACTACTATTAATAAATATGGAATTCAAGTAGTAGTGGAGAAGGATATACCTTTTAATCCTGAATTACATCAAGCGATGACAACTATTGATTCTGATGAACATGAATCTAATCAAGTTATTGATGTTATGCAGAAAGGTTATACATTAAATGGACGATTATTGCGTCCTGCGATGGTAATTGTCTCAAAAAATAAAAAATAAATTAAAAATAATGTTACTAATATGGGTTATAAAATTTAGTTTATTACGTTTAAATAAACGGAGTCCAATTAATAGGACATCTTCCTTGTTTTATTAGTATTTTATTAGTTTTTGAAAAATGTTTACAACCAAAGAAACCCCTATGAGCAGAGAGTGGTGAAGGATGAGGTGCTTTAAGGATAAAGTGTTTCCTACTATCAATAAATTTACCTTTTTTATGCGCATGAGACCCCCATAATAAAAAAATCGTACCATGTTGGTGTTGGTTTATTATTTGAATTATTTTATCTGTAAATATTTCCCAACCAAGATGTGCATGCGAATGTGCTTTTTTTTCTTCAACAGTTAAAATTGTATTTAATAATAAAACTCCTTGTTGTGCCCAACAAACCAGATAACCGTGATTCGGATATTGGAAATTATGAATATCTTTTGTTAGTTCTTTATATATATTAAATAATGATGGTGGTATTGGAACACCTGGTTTAACTGAGAATGAGAGACCATGAGCTTGATTAAAGTTATGATAAGGATCTTGTCCTAATATCACAACTTTTACTTTGCTTAATTCTGTATAACTAAAGGCATTGAAGACATCTTTTTCTGGTGGAAAAATTATCGTACCTTTTTCTCGTGCTTTATTAATATAAATTAAAATACTACGTAAGTAGTCTTGTTTTTTTTCTTGGCTAATAATATCATACCAAGTTAGTATAATAGACATGATAACTATTTTCCTTTATATTTTTATTAATAAAATTGATAACTTAATAAATATATTATATGAAATATTTTTTTTAAAATAAAAATTTATTATTAAAAATTTACAAAGAAACTATTTATTCAATAATGATGAATTATTTATATAATTTTTATAAAGTTTCATAAATAATCGGAATTGATATAATAAATATATAATTTGATAATTTTCAATTTTTTATTTTAATCTTTATAATATTTTTATATTAATTTCGTTATCTAAATTTAAATTTATTAATGAAGATAATTTTCCTAATCAAATAATTATTAAATTCTTTTTAATTATTATATATTATAAAAATAAAGTTTTTTATTTAAAAATAATTTCTTTATGAAATGTTAAACTATGTTAATTAATAAAATTAATAAGTTTATTTAAATACCCAAAATACCAAAACATATTTCAACCATTCACTTATAAGTTAAAATAAAAATATCAACAGAAATATAAAATATTTAAATATTAATATTTTTTTAAAACTTTTAAAATATTTTTAAAATATAAAATATCATTAATTAAATTAATGCTTAGATTAATTAATATAGACATAGTTACTTTTAACTAAATTATATTAGAATATTATTAGATAATTTATATTAAGTTATTTTAATAGAAAATACATAACATTTAATAGCATGTGTTATCTCTCGCTAACATATTAGGTGTATATATTTTCTCTTTATTTTTTATAAGTAACTAAAAGAAAGTACAAAAAAATCTCTAATAGCATTAGTATTTCAATACTAATCTCAATACTATCTTATATAATCAAAATTTAATATAAGTTCTATAACATTTTTATAATTAAAATCTTAATAAACCATTTTATTTTTTTTAAAATTTAAGTTTAATATTATCTCTTATACTTCTTATTAGTTTTAAAAAAGATTCAATATTCAATTTTATTGATTTTTAACTAAATTATTATTATAATAAGTAACTTTATTTGACGATATAAACATATTTGTTTTATACGTCATTAAATATTTAGTTAATTTATATTATAAAATAAGTATTATTAATTATTTATTCAAAAATAATTAACATATTGATTTATAATTTAGTTTTTATTATTTATCTTAATATTTTGTGATATATTTTGATTTTATTGTTTATAAATAAATCTATATTTATATAAACTTAATTTAATTTTTAAATAATAAAATCGTCTTTACGATTAATAATATGAAAGAATATTATTCTAAATTAATATTTTTTATATTTTATAACATTTTCAAATAAAGGAATCTATATTTATACTCCTATATTATTTTCACATTATTTTTATAAAATAAAATAATAAATAATTATTATTAATTAAATTATGAATTAAGAAATTTTATTTAATTTAAATAGTATCTATTGACTATATTATACTTATAATCTATAAAATAGATTATAAATTAAGTATTTTCTATACAACTTATTTTAAATAATTTCATATTAAAATCCAAATAAAAAATTAAATATCATTAATTGTAAGTCACTTAAAATATAAGTAATAGCATTTTGCTTATTTCACAGTTTATAAAGTTTATTATAGATATTATTTAATTTTAATGATAATTTCTATTAAAAAATATAAAAAAATAACCTGTATATAATATCTTTCTCTTATACATTAAGTTGATATAATAATAATTATTATATAATATTTTAACTGAGATAATATTAAATAAGAAATACAATTATATATTGCATTAAACTCTACCTTCATTAATTAATGTGTACATATATTAAAATTACTATTTATTGAAAAAATTATAAATATCTATAAATCTACCTTTAAGGAATTTAATGTATATAATATATAGTATTTCTATATTTTTAAAAAAAATATATTTAAGATTTTTATTTCTATAATTATAAATGAATTTAATTATTTTATAAAAATAAGTAAATAATTAGTGAATTATTACTTACTATGGATTTTAAATATCGATTTTTTCTTGATTTTTTATTTTTGAGCGAAGTAAGAAATTAAATATCTTTTGAAAATTCAATGAAGTTTCATTTTTAAATATGTTATAAGGTATCAAAAATTTTATTTTTATTTTAACAGCTAGTTTAGTTAATGGTTTATTGATTTCTAATATCTGTCCTGGAATCCATTCACTATTTACTCGAAAATCTATTTTATGTCCTTCCATTGTGGTCAAAAATATAATGTATTCTTTATCCATCTCATTCGCTTGAATTTCATCAGCAATTATAAATACTTTAACATTATTTTTAGCATTGAAATATTCATTATTTACTTTAGAGGAATGTAAGTATATTTGAAATTCTTTTTTGTTAATACAAGTTATTTCTAATAGAGCATATCGAGTCAATATAAACCCTTCATCATTTTTCTCTGCTTGATCATATAATAAATCGGATGTTATATCACCATAATTGATTTGAAGAGGTGAAATACTGATATTACAATTATCATATGCTAATGCGTAAGGTTGATTTATTATAAAATAAATGATTATATTAATGATAGTTAATAATATTATTGATTTCATTTCATATTCCTCTTCTTGACTCATCGACAAACTGCAGGTATAGCTACTATTTCATAAGGTTCATCTTCTTTTAATTGTTTTGTGTTTACTCTTAAGCTTAATGTGCAACGATTTCCCTTATCATCTTCAATAAGAAGACCATTTCTAATATGTATTCTATCTAAATAAATATCACTATCTGCGCCGGTGATACTTAAATAGCGTCCATTCTTATCTAATACAGCCATACCTTGTTGGAATAAATTACCATACTGATCGGTAGCTTGTAGTAATATTTTTCTATTTCGTTTGACTTTAAAACTAAAATTACTAACAGAACCTCGACTAGCTTTAGTGATACTACGAAGATTATTTACTTCAACATTACGTGGTAAACCCTGATTAATTAATTCAACATGTGATTCATTATATGGGGTAACTGATGGAACTACAGCACGTCCATTTTTATTTGTCCATACTGTACCTGCAGATGTTGCTATTTGTGCATTATCGAGTCCAATAACACTTATAACACCAAAAGTATCACGTACACTATATGGCGAGAAAAGCATACCATAACCATCGTGTATTATACTTCCATTCATACTAACTGACCAAGCATGATTATCATGACCATTATAATTATAATTTCCGTAAAGGCGACCATATCGTGACTGTAAATAAATTGAACCATCAAAGTCATGGTATTTGTTATTAGTAACGGAAGTACCTATACTATAACTAATAATATCGCTAATTTTATGATTAATATTAGCAGATATACTGGTATTATTACCTTCTTTATTAGCAGAGAAATTTGTATAGGTTTTACCTAGAGGTAAATTAACATTCAGATAGTACATATTATCTACATGTTCATTATTATGTGATGATATATTTAGTGAGACATGAGCTGAACCAATATTGCGACTCCAATTTAATGTTGGATAGTTTTCAGTAGTATCATCAAACCGCTTTGTTCTAATTAAACCAATAGAAAAATATCCTAAAATTTTATTATTCCATCCAAGATTTGCACTATAAAATCTTTGTTGTTGATTATGACGTGAAACGTTAGACTGAGGAATATCTGTAAGATAGCGAAAACCAAGAGTGTAAAAAGAAGTACTTAAAGTAGCTAATAATGTATCTCCTAACGCCATGCTATGTCCAGCCTGTGTAATAATTCCTTTTGTACCTGTGCGTCTATCTTTAGCAGCGAGAAAACGTAGATATGTTGATGTGCCTTTCCATAATCTCATTTTAGCATTTAGTCCAGCAGATGTGTAATGCTGTGCTAACATTATCCCAGTAGTAATGTTACTACTGGGCGAGGTTTTTATAGGAAAACTAGCTGTGATAAATCCATAGCTTTTTAGATTATTTAATCCATTTCGTGTATTACGAGGTTGCCCTACAGCAAATGTCCAACTCTCTTGTATAGGTGTAAAATTATATATGAATGACGATGCAGAAACAATAAAGCGTCGTTTCCAACCATTATTTTCAATAACTGTTACCTCTAAATCCTGTGAGAAATTATTTAATGGTAAGTTATCTAAAATAAATTTTCCAGAAGGTACAAGTGTTGAATAAATTAATATACCTCCCTGATGTACTTTAACAATTGAATTTGAATATGAAATTCCGATGACTCGAACATTGTTATTTGTTTTTATTAATGCGTTTTCTTGCATCACTTGAATTCCATTGAACGATGGTGCTGAAAATAATTGGTTATTAAGAGTGAGCTGTCCGACTTGTAACGTTGATTTTAATGAGTTAAAAGTACGTTGTATCCAGGCAGACTGATGTTGAAACTTAGTACTATCACATTGGCTAGAATATGAATCATAACTACGTACAATCCAATTATCAAAATTAAATCCGCTTTCAGTATAAGCATAAAATTTGTTAGATCGCTTATTTAAACCGCTATTACTACTAGTAATGTAAAAATTATAGTTAAGTAGTGCCGCGCTTCCACCATTGACATACCTTTTTTTAGTTGCATTATTATCAATCCACTGAGGTGGAACTAATATCTCAACACGATTAAGTCCTGGTTGTAATTTAACATTAATGCCAATTGGAAATGATTTGCAAATATGATCTTTGACAGTTAATAATTCATTTGATTTTGGTATAAATATCCCTGCAGCTTTTAAAAATATATCATTTACACATAAGTTACCTTTGTTATTAAATGTAACTGGTATAGTACCACGTTTATTACCATTAACCACTAATGTGGGATGATTAATTCCTGGATAGAATCGAGAAGAACCTTGTAAATAGATAGCGACAGAATCAGGAATACCTCGTGCTCGTAAAATATCTGTATCAAACATAGTTATTGATTGAGCTATTCTATCTGTTACAGATATGACCAATAAAAAAATAAAACGACCTAAAATTAGGTGCTTTTTCATATTAAATTCCTGACGATGCAGAGCTAACTTGTAGTTTAATAGTATTCTGCATATAGTTATATAATGATACTGGTGTTAATTTGACTGCAGTAAGTTTTCCTTTTTGTATTGGTAAATTTATGTATAGTTTTTTTCCTGGTAAGAGATAACTTTTTGATAAACTAGCTAATTCTTGAGAAGGTAATAAGGTTAATCTAGGGTGAAATCGAACAACGTATGGAGATGGATTATATATTAACAATCTGTTATTAGAAACCTTCAATTGTAAATGTTTCCAAGGAGTATAATCACGCTTAAGTCCTTTTGGTTGTACGATAAGTGGAATATTTTGAGCAATATTGATATTAATCCGATTACTAACTACTCCACCCTCTTTCGATGGAATACTTTCAAATTTTACGCGAGCCATACGTTCATTTTTTAAATTATTAGTTTTTTTTAAAAAAAAACGCACTACTTGTGTCTCATAAGGTTCAATACGTGAGATTGGGGGTGTAATTATAACTATTTTTTCTGGGTCTTCTGGTATAGATTCAAGAGTAGTAAGCATTATAATAGGTGAAGAAGATTCATTTTTTACTGGGAAAGAGTTTTCGCCAATATTAGCTTCTATAATAATAGCAGAAGTATGCAATTTTAAATGATTTGCTCTTGAAATAAGAGGAATGGATATTAGCAATATTAATAGAATGTTTTTTATATTCATGATAAGAATTTCCTTGTTATTAATATCATAAATGATTATTACTTGAAAAAAGACTATATAAAGAGTAGTCGTGGCCGCTTTAAAGTTAATTATTATCTTGTAATACTAAATATAAAAGATAGTAAATGTTGCTGAACCTTGAAAAGTAATTTCATCTGTTAGATCACGTTTAGTACTATCATAGTAAAAAAAAAGATTAGGTTTTAAATCAACTTTAAATATTTTTGCCTTTACTGGATCAATCGTATCAGTATATGTCCATATTTTTGATAGTGTTAAATCACCAGATATTTTATTCTTTATCCATCTAGCATTGCTTATTTTAGAATCTATAAAACCAGTATTGAAATTTTTATTAACATCTTTTCCTTCTGCTCCAATGACTTGTGGTTTAGTAAATTCAAAAAAATAACCACCAAGCTTAGAACCTGCAGTGAGGCCACTAATAGATTTTAGTCCAAATGCATGTGATAAATCAGATCCTTCTCTATCTATATTTTTAATGAAATTAAGTGGAGCATAAGAACTATTATTATCAGTAACAGTAAAACCGACAGATGTTAAATTATCACATTCAACTATTAGTGTTGTCTTTTCAATGTTGTCATAAAATCCAACATTCTGAGACAATTCTCTTTCTATTAGTTTATTGTTCGTATTTCTTATTTGAAGTTCTCTATACTTAATATTACCAACATCAATGTTATTTTTAGATAATATTATATTGCATGTAGTTGGGAGAAATCTACCTGATATAGTAAAATTAGCTGTATCACCAGCAAATACATTAGAAAAAGAAATTATTGAGATTAGTAATAAGACAAACATTGTTGACACTACTTTGTAGTAGTTAGTAACTTTCATATTTTCACCTTTTAATTAAATAATTTTAAATTACGATATCAGATACAATTTTTAATTTATTGAAATCAATTATATAAATAACTATTATAAAAATTAATAACAGAATTATATAAAAATAAAATAAAATTAATCTATCATTTCGATATATTTTATTTCTAATTATTAAAATAAATATTAATTAATAAATTGTTATATTATTAAAATTAAAAATTAGTTATATTTTTTTTATAAAAACAGAAGGATATCATTTAATAAAATCTAAGTGATTAAATTTAAAAGACTGCATGAAAGAATGAATTAATTATATTTTAAACTAATTATGAGTAATACATTAATTATTCAGAAAATATAAGAAATAAAATCCTTTGTTTTTACTCATTAAAGTATAGTATAGATGTAAAATATATCTATATATTTTCTAAAATTAATAATATTAATTTTATATATAGATAATTTATCAATTATTAAGTTATGTATATGATTTAAAAATCATCGATTAACTATTTTTTATAAAAATATTATTCTATTAGCTTTTGGTTGTATAAAGATATTTGTAATATTTAAAAAATTTTTAATTCATATTATTAGCAACGTAATTATTATATGCAATAAATAGTTTTTACGTTTTCTTAATAATAAAATTATTATTAAATTAAATGTATCTATAAAATATAATTTATTAATCGTGACGTGAAATAAAATGTAATTATATTTATATTATAATTCTTTTTTATTTTAGATACAACAGTTTTTCTTAATCATTTAAATAAAAAATAATCTTTAAATTAAAACTAAAAAGTAAGACAAAACGCATCTCTCTTATAAAATAATAAGATAATTTATTATTTTATGTAATCAATATAGATTTTCAATTTCATTTATTTTATAACTTATAATTATTATAATAATATTTTAGATTTAATCTAGATAAAAGGCAATTTGGAAAAAACTGATTAGATCAATATATAGAATATTATGATTTGAAGTTTAATGGCAATAATAAAAAAATATGAAAATATTAATTTATAATAGTATTATTGTATAATCATTAATAGTAAATATGATTTAATTTCTCATAAATTAAAATTAATTTCATATGAATAAAATTTTATTTATAGGAGATAAATTTTAAAATATAATAAAAAATACCAATATAAATTATTAAAAGTTAATTATAAATTATTTATAATAAGTCCATTGTTTAAAATATAATTATCAGCAATTATAATATAATAAAATTTATTTTTAATGAAAAAAATTTATAACATTGATTATTCATATAACAAAAATTAAACATTTAAATTATATAAAATATATATGTCTATTATCTATGTATATAAATGAAATAAAGTATCTTCTATTAATGTTATGAGTTGTATTTTAAAATAATTATAAAATCGAAAATTTATCGAATTGAATTCTGTGATAATAAACATACAGAATTACATAGTTATTATAAATTTAATTATTTTTTTAGAGCATTTTACTCTAAATATAAAATCTCTAATAGTTTTTTTTAACGCAATTAAAGTTCTAAATAATATTAAATCCTTAATTTTAGGAAAATAACAAATAATACACTAAAGTAGTTATTATTAAATAATAGTAAATATTATTTTTATTAGCTATATTTATAAGATAACATATTCTAAAGAGAATTTAAAATGTTAACTAAGCTTTATTTTTTTTAAAATTCCTAGATAGTAACCTTTCTCAATGTAAAAAAGATAGTTCATAATGAAATAAATCTATTATTTTATAAAGTTGTTTTATGATATTTATTATGTTAATTTTACTAAATATTATTATAAAATAAAAGATGTCTTGAGGTATTATAAATATAATTTTCTTATATTTACTAAACCATATGTATTTTATTTGTTAATTATACCAGTTAAATTATGACATATAATTTCCTTTTTTTAGAATGATTATATAAAATATTATTATTCATTTTAGTTTTTAAATTATTATTCAATTTATTTAAATTCTTAATAATACTTTTATTTTTATTATTTATATTAATAAAAATATGACATTATTTATTTATGTAAAGTTATAAAAACTAAATATATATAATTTATTATTAGATATTTTCTTATTACAAATTTTACTTAATAAGTAGATTATGAATATGGTTAGAAATAATTGAATATTATTAGTTAGAATAAATAAAATCTATATTTCATTATTAAATAAATTGAATCTTAAATTCTAATTTTTATGTTTATTTTTTGTAATTTGATTAAATTTTATAGAGTAAATTATCTTACATTCTATATTATATTTATAATAATAAATTATAGATTTTCTTATAAAGCATTTTATATACTTAATAACATTTAAAATAAAATATAATAATTAATTATATTAAGTTATCTTTATCACTTTAAATATATAAATAATATGAATTTTACTTACAAAAAAATAAAATAATTTTATAAAAATATTTTTTAAATGATTAAAATATCAATATCCTAACATAGTATGTTTTTTTTATAAAAAACAGATATTAACTTTTTTATATAGTTAATGATTATCAATATTCTTATAATTAAATCCTAATAATTATTAGTTTTCTATAATATCTTATATCATTTTTAATAAATAAAAAATGATATGAAGTTCTCTATATATCATTTTTTAAAACTAATTAATATATTATTAATTTATTAATAAGAAAACAAATAATTTGTAATTTATAAGTTAAAATTGTGTTTGTCCATTCATGTAGATAAAATATTAAATCGTTTTATATTTTATATTATTGAAGTTATTTATTTAAATAAATTGCTAATATGATATTATTAGTTGTTGATTGTATAATTACAAACGAATTAAAAATTATTAAATAAAAATAAAAAATAAGAATGATTAATAAAT
The DNA here is from genome assembly GCA_052401645.1 of Arsenophonus sp. Taxonomy (GTDB): domain Bacteria; phylum Pseudomonadota; class Gammaproteobacteria; order Enterobacterales; family Enterobacteriaceae; genus Arsenophonus. Next base: position 1,273,610 of record CP198939.1, on the reverse strand, counting down.
AAATCAATATATTTATTTAAGTTAATTAGTTACTTATTATTATTGTATCTACTTAAGATTTTAATGCTATTTGAATAGTATTAATTTATACAGAATATATCTTTATTTAATTCTATTATTTATGCTGATTTTTATTAATATTTATCAATGAAGAAATTAATAGAAACTATTTAATTTAAATAAATCATAAAAATTTTATGTGATTAAATTTTGAATGAAAATAGATATTAATCTAATTTTATTTTTATTTTTCTATGCTATTTAATTGCGAATATTATGTTTTTTATTAAAAAAAATAATATTATATTAATAAAGTTTTAATTATTTAATATGAATCAAATTTTTTATGAATTATCACTAATTAGTGATAATTATTAATTAATATTATTTGAATAAGTGTTTATAAAATTTTATTATTATTTATTTGATATGATTAGTATAATTGATTAAATTATTTAGTATTAATATACTAATAGAATTTACATAACATAAAATATTATGTTATGTAAATAACATATAAAATAAACGGTAAAAACAAACCGATTTTCATATATCCGTTTTGTTCTTTTAATATTTTGAAAATATTTATATTATAAAAATATAATAAATAATATTATTTATATTATATTCTATTAAAAATAACTATTTATCATTTATTAATATAAATTATTGGAGAGTTATTTTAGATTTTATTACTTATATTTTGATTAAAAGATAAATTAAATTAACTTTCTAAAAAAACTTTATGAATTAAATACAATTAGTAATTATTTAATAATCTTAATTAATTAATTAGATCATTTTAATGTTTTAATATTTACCTTTTATTATTTATAACCAATATCTTTATTTATGTATAATTTCATAAAAATAATTTAATGTATTATGAAATATAATTTATATTGTTTTATTGTGAATAAAAAATTCATATTCTATTTATAATATATAAATTAATTATAATTTTTATAATTTTTATATAAAAATAAAATCAAATCAAAATCTTTTATTAAATATATTTATTTAATAATATTATTAAATATAATTTTAACAATAAAATAAAAAAATTCCATTATTAATGATTAAAATATTTCTATAACATCGTTTGATGTATAATATTTTTATTGATAAAATTTATTAATATAATAAAAACTGTCTTTAGCTTACTTTTATTAAAGTAAATATGATTAATATACTTAAAATAGTTTTTATGATTTAAGTTAGATTAAATTTAAAATAATTTAAATTAAGTATGAACTTTATAAATTTTGTTAAGCAAAAGAATTGCTTGCTTATAAATTTGAAAAAACATAGCAGATTCACAAATAGAAAAAAATAAGGCTTATTTTGTGGAGAAATGACCTCAGATGAGCGAGCGGTTTACAGATCAAATACTGGTTGAACGTGTACAACAAGGGGATAAAAGAGCTTTTAATTTACTGGTTATCAAATACCAGAATAAAATTGTGAATCTTGTTTCTCGTTATGTACCTTACGTAGATGTTCAAGATGTTACTCAAGAAGCGTTCATTAAAACTTATCGTTCTATAAGTACATTTCGTGGCGAAAGTGCATTTTATACTTGGCTTCATAGGATATCTGTGAATACAGCAAAAAATTATCTTATATTACAAGGACGACGACCACCTTCAAATGATATAAATGTAGTTAATATGGAAAATTTTGAAACTTTTAATATATTAAAAGAAATTTCAAATCCTGAAAATTTAATTTTATCAGAAGAATTAAGAAAAGTAGTTTTTCAAATCATACAATCACTTCCTGAATGTTTACGATTAGCAATTATACTTAGGGAGTTTGATGGACTAAGTTATGAAGAGATATCGATTATTATGGATTGCCCTATTGGTACAGTTCGTTCTCGTATTTTTCGAGCAAGAGAAGCTATTGATAATAAAGTAAAACCTATAATACGAAATTAAATATTATCTATATTTTTACTAAAAGGATATTTAATACAGTATGTTGTACATATGTAGATTTTTTAAATTTTTAATGATTATTAATATATTTTAATTTAAAATTAACTTTTTTATAAAAAATTACGTTTTTATAATAAAATAAAATATAGTAAAATCAATTTATCAAAAGTAGTCAATGGCAATTACAATGAAATAATCAATATTAACATTTTTATGAAATAGAAAATATCCATTAAATTAATTAATTTTAAAAAATATGTGGTACACAATAATATTAAAATTATAAAATTTACTATTTTGTGTTATGTAATTATCTAATCTTATTAGATAAGCTAATAAGATGAAGTAAAAGAGTTAATTATAGTAATTTATCTTTTCTGATACTTATTATATTATTATAGGTTTTAAATTATATTAAGTTTAATATAATTTAAATAGTAAAAATACAGCTTATAAATATTTGAAACAATATTTATGATTAGTTCTTAAATATATTTTATTTCTTTTATCTATATAAGATAGAACATTTTTAAAAAATGGTCATTTATTTAAAATTTGATAATTATATTTACTAAATCATCCATATTAATATAGTATTATTGAATAATATTGTTATGAAATGAATTAATATTAAAATATTCCAAAAAGAGAAATAATAGCACAATAAAAAAATATTTATTATTTAATAATAAACAAACTTTTTATGTTTTTTATTAACTAATATCAGTAGTATAATAAAAGTTTCTTATCACATAAAATATAATCTTCATAATTATCAGATTATTAACATAAAGTAGAGCAACTCGATAAATATAATTAATTTTTTGTTATTAAAAAACACTTATCTAAAATAATTATACAAATAATTTTCGTATGAATTTTATTTAATAAAGTAATTAAAAATTAGATATTTTAGATAAAAATTTTATTTTTTTAATTTATAATACCTCTCTATTATATAGTTAGATTATTTACCATTAATAGTTTTTTAAATTTTAATAAAGATATTTAATATTATTAATATTTTAATAAGATTAATTAAATTTTTTTTGTATAGTAATATAATAAAAATGGATTAATATGGTTACTCATATTATATATAAATGACTTATAATAAAGTTATTTCTTATTAATTAATGAATAACTAAATTATTATAAAAAATATTAATTTATTAATATAAAAAAATTAAATATTATAATAATTTAACATTATAACATGTATTTATTGGTTTTAAAAAAACAAATTAAATTAATTAATTTAATTGAAATAAATAAACTAACATATAGTTATATATATCATATATATTTAAAAATAAAAAAATACATATCTTTAATATAAATATAATTAAATTAATATCAATTTAAATATGCGACTAAATTATTTAATTAGTTTATTTTTAGTTTAAATAGATAACTTACTACTATTATTGTAAATTGATTTTTAGTTATTAAAAAGATATTCTAAATATTTAAAAATAAATTATTATAATAACATATGTTTTTATAGTATCTTTATTTTAATAATATATTTTAAAAAATAAAATAATTATAATAATAAAAATTATTTAAATTTTAAAATAAAATAGGAATACATATAATTTATGCACTTAAAATTAATCAAAATATTAACTTTAAATATCAAATATAGGTTAATGATAAATTAAAAAACAAATATAAAAACTTATTTTAAGACAATTATAAGGTAACTTAACTTAATTAATAAAATTAACAAGTTATCGATTTTATCGATTTTCAATCTTATTAATTAATAAAAATAATTTTTTATTATGTAAGATAGAAATTCAATCGTGATAAGATATAGATGAATGTTGACTGTAAAATATTAAAAATACAAAATATTTTGTATTTTATAAAGATATTATTTTTTAAATATAATTAATTATGAATAGAGTTTAATTAGTTAAATATCTGAGATTAAGTATATATAAATATAATTTTTTTATAAATTCAAAAAATATCTTAATATAAAGATTGCAAATATTAATTGTCAATAATAAAAAAATCAATGTACAAATAAATACTATCCTATTGTATAAAATTTAATCACTATTTTATTGCAAAAACAATCTTTTATTATAAAATAGAAAATAGCACTATATTTTAATGTGATAAAGCATCAAATTATCTTGATGATTTAAAAAAATGAATAGAGATCACTAATAAAAAATAAAACAAACTACCACTATTACAAAATTATTCAGATTAAAAATCATTAATAAAAATGAATTTTATTATTAAATAAATATTAATTTTAATAAATAACATTTAAAATAAAATATAATAAATTGGTTTTAATTATAAAAATTTTTATATATTAAATAATACAAGTAATTTTAAACTAATAAAATGGAAATGCAGTATTAAATATCGGTTTTAAAAACTTTAATATGCCCTATTATTAGGATAATTAATTACAGCGTTTATATAAACTTATATAGTATTAACTTTGGTTCATTCAATGATCTAAAAGGATTAAAGATCCGAAGTTTATAAGTCTATATTTGAACTAACAATAATACTTTCAATAAAAATAATAATATAAAATTACATATTTTATTTTATCAATTTTATTAATTTTACTAAAAATGATATAACTTATTATCTGATATATAATTCAGAATATATAATTTAAAAATTTTAAAAAAAAAGACTAAAAATATAAATATACTAATACTTTATTAGTATTTAAGAAATCTATCATAACTAGTTTAAAGAAATAAATGATAATTATTTTTTTTAAGATTATTATATTTAATAATGAGTTATTTTATTTTCTATAAACTTTAGTAAAAGAACTGGAGATTTTAAACATATTGAATAGCTATTTATAATAATAAAGGTTTATTTTTTTATACTTATGATAAAATGGTAATATAAAGTTGCAATTCTTATTTAATTACTAAGATTACCAGTTATTTTATAAATAATTTTAATTATAGTTCTAGTTGTTAAGTTAGTTTAATATCTATATTAATTTTCGAAAGTTATATCTAAAATAAAATAAAAATGAAATTAAATATTAATTATAAATTAAGGTTATTCAACCATTAATTATTTATATTTTTATTAGTAATATTGGTTTGTTTTAAATAAAATTAATTCATTATTTTAAATGAAATTGCTAAATATAAATATTTATTTTTAGTAAAAATTATATTTTTTATAAATTAACCATTTTATAAATAAGTTTACAGTTTTATAAATTAAAATAATAAGTATAAATTATGATATATATGAGTGTCTAAATACATCTTCGTTAATAACTATAACTTATTACCAGTAATTAATTCATATATAAATATTTTATTTATAAAATAATTTTTCATTATTAATCAATTCTGAATTCATATATTATTTATATGTAAATACATTTTTAAAATCCGTTATAATAGTTTTTATTATTTTATCTTTAAAAGAACTAAACTATCTATAAAAATTGATTTATGATAACATTTATAAGAAAATAAAATATTGAAAATTAAACATATAAGAAATTTTTCTATCATCGCACATATTGATCATGGTAAATCTACTTTATCAGATCGTATTATTCAGATCTGTAATGGTCTTTCTAAACGTGAAATGGTAGATCAAGTATTAGATTCTATGGATTTAGAGCGCGAACGAGGAATTACAATAAAAGCTCAAAGTGTTACCCTTAACTATAAAGCAATAAATGGTAAAACTTATCAACTTAATTTTATTGATACTCCAGGTCATGTTGATTTTTATTATGAAGTATCTCGTTCATTATCTGCTTGTGAAGGTGCATTATTGATTGTTGATGCTGGGCAGGGTGTGGAAGCACAAACAATTGCTAATTATCATGTCGCTATTGAAATGAATTTAAAAATTATTACTGTTCTTAATAAAATTGATTTACCTTCTGCACGTCCTAATCTGATAGCTAAAGAGATTGAAGATATTATTGGAATAAATGCTTATAATGCTATTCATTGTTCTGCAAAAACTGGATTAGGGATACATAATGTAATTGAGTGTTTAATTAAAGAAATTCCGCCACCAAAAGGTGATCCAAAAGCTCCTTTGCAAGCATTGATTATAGATTCGTGGTTTGATAATTACTTAGGAGTTATTTCTTTAGTACGTATTAAAAATGGTACTCTTTGTAAAGGAGATAGAATTAAAGTGATAAACTCAAATCAACTTTATAATGTTAACCATTTAGGTATTTTTACACCAAAAAGAATTAATCGTCAACAACTAAATTGTGGTGAAATTGGTTGGCTTGCATGTGGAATAAAAAATATTCATGGAGCACTTGTTGGTGATACTTTAACTTTAGCTAATCATTCTGCTAAAAAAGCATTAGACGGATTTAAAAAAGTAAAACCACAGGTTTATGCTGGTTTATTTCCAATTATACCAAATCAATATAAAATATTTCGTGATGCTTTAGGTAAATTGAGTTTAAACGATGCTTCGTTATTTTATGAACCAGAGAGTTCAGCTGTATTAGGTTTTGGATTTAGATGTGGATTCCTTGGTCTACTTCATATGGAGATAATCCAGGAACGATTAGAGCGTGAATATAATTTAGATATTATTACAACTGCACCTACAGTTATTTATGAAGTTAAGTTAATAAACAATGATATTATATATATTGATAATCCATATAAATTATCTATGTTTAGTAAAATAAACGAATTACGCGAACCAATTGCAAAATGCAATATTTTAGTGCCTAAGGAATATATCGGAAATGTTATTACTCTTTGTATAGAAAAACGAGGTATTCAAACTAATATTATTTATTATGGAAAACAAGTTGCATTAACTTATGAAATTCCAATGGTTGAAATTGTTTTAGATTTTTTTAATAGATTAAAATCTATTTCTCATGGATATGCGTCATTAGAATATGTCTTTCTCCGTTTCCAGATATCTGATATGGTACGTGTAGATGTATTAATTAATGGCGAAATAGTAGATTCTTTAGCATTTATTACTCATCGTGCAAATGCAATATATCGTGGACGTAAGTTAATAGATAAAATTAAAGAATTTATTCATAGACAACAATTTGATATTGTAATACAAGCTGCAATAGATAATCATATTATAGCACGTACAATAATAAAGCAATTGCGTAAAAATGTATTATCTAAATGCTATGGTGGTGATATTAGCCGTAAGAAAAAATTACTAAAGAAGCAAAAAGAAGGTAAGAAAAGAATGAAACAAATTGGTAATGTTCAAATACCACAAGAAGCATTTTTTGCTATCTTTCATATAAGTAAAGATAACCAACCATTATAAGGAAGTAGTAATAATGGCTAATACTTTTTCTTTGATATTGACGATAGCAACCTTGATTTCAGGGGTTATCTGGGTTATTGATCGTTTTAAATTAGCATTTTTTTATAAAAAAAAAATAGTTTTACAACAACAGATTACTGAAAAAAATGTTGTAGAGCAAATGAATTTAACTAAAAATTTTTATAAACAACCATTGGTTGATACCATTTCATCTATTTTTCCAATATTAGCGATTGTATTAGTAATACGATCATTTATTTATGAGCCATTTCAAATCCCGTCAGGTTCAATGATGCCTACTTTGCTAGTTGGTGACTTTATTCTAGTAGAAAAGTTTGCTTATAGATTAAGAGATCCTATTATACAAAAAACATTGTTAGAAACAGGAAAACCTAAACGTGGTGATATTGCAGTATTTAAATATCCTAAAGATCCTAGTATTGATTTTGTTAAACGGATTATTGGTATACCAGGTGACAAGATAATTTATGATCCTCAAGAAAAAGAACTACGTATATACCCGAATTATTCAATTTCAAATAGCGCTCTAATATTACCAATTATATATTCTTCATTAAAAGAAAGTGAGTGGACTTTATTTTTTAATATTGATTCTATAGTAAATAGTCAAAAAGGTAGTTACCAAATTCCATTAGATAAATCAGTTCCAGGTAATGCATTGCGTCAAGGAGAGAGGATAGAAGAATTAGATAGTATAAAGCATGAGATTCTAGTTATTCCACAAATATATACTCAATCACATTATCAACAATTCGGTTTGCCAAATAATGAATGGATTGTTCCATCTAAGCACTATTTTATGATGGGAGACAATAGGGATAATAGTGCAGATAGTCGTTTGTGGGGTTTTGTACCAGAAGAAAATTTAGTTGGACGTGCAATTATGATTTGGTTTAGCCTTGATAAGCACGAGGATGAATGGCCAACTGGGATACGTTTAAGTCGAATTGGTGTAATCAATTAATAAAATATAATAAGATAAATCAATCATCGATGCAAAATTAATTTTATATAGAATTAATATATAATATATTACGATCATCAAAAAATAATTGATTTATTGATTAATATCAATAATTACTATAAATGTAATATCTTTATAATCTACTAATTAAATAATTGATAGCACATGAATTCTTCTTTGATTGAGTGGTCGGAACGACAAGAAATTAAACAGCTACAGATTAAGCTTGGTTATACTTTTAAACAAATTGAATTCTTAAAGCAAGCATTAACTCATAGAAGCGCCAGTAATAATCATAATGAAAGATTAGAGTTTTTAGGTGATTCAATTCTTAGTTTTGTGATTTCTAATGATCTCTATCATCGCTTTCCTAAAATTGATGAAGGAGACATGAGTCGCATGAGGGCGACATTGGTAAAAGGTAATACATTAGTTGAGCTTGCAAGAGAATTTGATCTTGGAGAATGTTTGTGTTTAGGACCTGGTGAGTTAAAAAGTGGCGGTTCTCATCGAGAATCAATATTGGCAAATACTATTGAAGCTTTAATTAGCAGTATTTTCTTAGATAGTAATATTCAAACTATTGAGCGAATTGTTTTGATTTGGTATTACAATAGATTGATAGAAGTGAGACCTGATTGTAATCAAAAAGATCCTAAAACACGATTACAAGAGTATTTACAAGGTAGTTATTTACCTCTACCTAATTATTTTGTTATTCAAGTTAGAGGTGAAGCACATAATCAGGAATTTACTATTCATTGCAAGGTTAGTGGAATAAATAGACCTGTTGAAGGAGTTGGTTCAAATCGGCGTAAAGCCGAACAAGCAGCAGCTGAACAGGTATTAAAAATATTGGAGCTTGAATGAATAACCATAAAATCTATTGTGGATTTGTAGCCATTGTAGGAAAAACCAATGTTGGTAAATCAACATTATTGAATAAATTACTTGGACAGAAAGTTTCTATTACCTCATGTAAACCAAAGACAACTCGTCAACTTATTATGGGAATTAATACAAAAGAAAATTATCAAATAATTTATATCGATACACCAGGATTACATATAGAAAAAAATCGAGCAATAAATCATTTAATAAAACAGACATCAAATACCTTGATTGATGATGTAGAATTAATTATTTTTGTTGTTGATAGTACACATTGGAGTATTGATGATAATATTATTATGAATCAACTACGCCATTTGTCATGCCCAATATTATTAGCGATCAATAAAATTGATAATATAATAGATAAGAGCAGTTTATTACCATATATTGAATTTCTCAGCAAAGAAATGAATTTTTTATATATTATACCAATTAGTGCAAAAAAAAATATTAATATTGATATAATTATTAAAGTTGTTCAAAAACATATACCAGAATCTATACATTATTTTCCATCAAATTATATTACAAATTGTTCTAAGAATTTTATGGCTTCTGAAATTATTCGCGAGAAATTAATGCGTTTTCTTGGGGATGAACTACCATATTCAATCAAAATAGTAATTGAACAATTTATAATAAATAAACTTGGTGTTTATAATATTAATGTATTAATTTTAGTTAAAAGAAATGGGCAAAAAAAAATAGTTATTGGCAAGAAAGCTAATAAAATTAAAAAAATTGGTATTGAGGCTAGAATAGATATGGAAATTTTTTTTTCTACTAAAGTTAATCTTAAGCTTTGGGTAAAAGTTAATGATAGATTAGTTGATGATAAATTTTTATTACAAAGTTTTCCACATTAGCGAATAATTTTTTTAAATATTATTTTCTATATACATATTATTAGTAACATACATACATTTGTATTCTATTTTTCATTTATAGTAAAATAATTTTTTAAAACATATTTAGTAAAATAAAACTTGTATTAACATATTTGACAAAGTTTTTATAATTGTTGATTTAATTTATAGATTTATTTATAATTTTAAATTATTATTGAATAATTCAGTTTTTGGAATTATATAGAAGAAAGTGAAAATGTTACTTTAAGTGACATACATTTTCAATATTATTTTTTTATTTCTGAAATACTTTACAATGATTTTCTTATCAATAAATTTATTTATTCAATTTTTAGTTAAAAATATCAAACTTTATTTCTTAAAAGAAAATTATGTATTTGGTTATATGAAAATCTATTTGCTAATAGTAAAATATAATTTGTAAATATTTATTTATTCTGATTTAAATTATTTTTTGTTTAATTTTAGATTTTTTATTGATTTACATACTGTTTATAAGAAATGATTAAATAATAAATAAAATAGACTTAACACTATCAAAAATGAGATAATTTTATTATAATAATCTTGTTGATAATAACTTTAGAGTTTTATTAGAAATACATTAAATGATTTATTTATTATAAATTTTCTAATATATTAATACGTATGGAAAACTAAATCTTTTACATCTATTAAATTTGAGTTTGATTAATGAAATATATTGATAATATCAAAAGTTTTTAGTAAAAATATTTTTTAAATGGATTGTATATAGCTTATTAACTACTTCATAATTATTATATAATTAAAGTAATAAAATAAATTAAAATTATGAATTATATAACAGGAGTTATATATGGCAGAGTTATTATTAGGTGTTAATATTGATCACATTGCAACATTACGTAATGTACGAGGAACACAATATCCTGATCCCATACAAGCTGTATTTATTGCAGAACAGGCTGGTGCAGATGGAATTACTGTTCATTTACGTGAAGATCGTCGTCATATTACTAATCGCGATGTTAAGTTACTGAAGGAAACACTACAAACTCGTATGAATTTGGAGATGGCTATAACGAATGAAATGATTGAATTTGCCTGTAAAGTAAAACCACAATTTTGTTGTTTAGTACCTGAGCGACGTGAAGAAATTACGACTGAAGGTGGTCTTGATGTTGTTGGTCAGCAACAGATAATCTCGATAGCTGTAAAACGATTAACTAAAGCAGGTATTATAGTTTCTTTGTTCGTTGATCCAGAAGATAAGCAAATTGATGCAATAGCTGAAATTGGTGCACCATTTATTGAGATTCATACTGGTGCTTATGCTAACGCTAAGGTCGAGTTAGAACAAACAAAAGAGTTTGAACGTATTAAAAAAGCTGTAAGTTATGCAACTGCAAAAAAAATAAAAGTAAATGCAGGTCACGGATTAACTTACCATAATGTTAAGCGTATTGCAAAATTGACAGATATATATGAACTTAATATTGGTCATTCTATTATTGGACGGGCACTTTTTACTGGAATGGCGAACGCAGTAAGTGATATGAAAAAAATTTTTCATGATGTGCGTTGTTAATGACTATTATTGGTTTTGGTATCGATCTTGTTGAAATTTCAAGAATTAAACATATTATCGAACGTTTAGAAGAACATTTAGCAAAGCGTGTATTATCTATTCAAGAATGGCAACAGTATAAGAATCATTCTATGCCAGTATATTTTTTAGCTAAGAGATTTGCTGTTAAAGAAGCAGCGTCAAAAGCTTTGGGAACTGGGATCAGAAATGGTTTAGCGCTTAATCAGTTTGAAGTTTTTAATGATGAACTTGGTAAACCAAAACTTAATTTATTGGGACAGGCAAAAATATTTTCTGATTTATTAGGTGTAAAATATATTCATATATCATTATCTGATGAACAAAAGTATGCTTTTGCTGCGGTGATTATGGAAAGTTAACTATTTATCAACATTATACATTAAAAGAAACTTATTCCATAATTGTTCTTTTGTTTCCAAATTATCAGGATCCTTAATAATTGTATTTTTTATTGGACAAACGGATTGACATGTTGGTTTATCATAATGACCAATACATTCAGTACAAAGATTTTTATTAATTTTATAAAACTCTGTTCCAATTGAAATTGCTTCATTTGGACATTCTGGTTCACACATATCACAGTTGATACAAGAATGAATAATTAATAATGACATTTTGAATTTTATCTTAATATCTTATAAACCATTAAGTAAAAAATATTTATTAATCATTTTTAAATTAAAAAATAAATATAGTTTATTTTTTATATTTAAAAATGATTTATCAGTATAATAATACTAATATTTTGACTATAATATAATCGTATTATAAACACTTAAGTATTTATAAATAAATTTTAAATATAAAATTAACTTTGAAAAGTAAAATATTTATTCTTAAATTATAATTAATAATAATTAATAATAATTTATAATTCTAAAATTATCAATCATTATATCTAGAGTTTTATATTACATTATAAAATTAATTAATAACTTTATTTAAGAGATAAAGATTATAACTAAAGTATATTGTCATTTATATTTATTAATTATTGCTAAACATTTATTAATATTTTGTTAGTAGTTTAAGTTTAATTTATATTATTATTTTATAATTTATATATAGAATGAAATTTTTTTATTTATTTTATATACTAAAAATAGTATTTTTATAATTATCTATAATTCATGAATTATGCTATATTTTTATTGAATTAATATTAAAAATATATAAAAATTTATCTTAAATAAGATATTGATTATTTTAAAATTAATATACAGTTATATTTTATCATATATTAATTTGTGAAACAAAACTAATTTTATTATATTAATTAGGAATTTCAATATTTAATTATGATTTTTTATAAAAAATCATAATTGTTCTTTTTGTCATTCATTTACATATGATATGATTTATCATTCTAATTAATATATAAATATAAGTTTTTAATACGAATATATATTGTTTTATAAAACATTTCTATATTTATTATTTTTTTGAAAAATAAATCCTATCATTTATAAAAACAGTCTTTTATTTTTCTATATTGTTTTTAGTGATACTTTTACAATAATTTTAGTAATATTAAAGACCATATTATTTTATTAATGATTAAGAATTTTTTAATGATAATGTGTATTGATAAATAATTAACCTTTTATTTAATTCATAAACATATAAATATTTATTTTAATATATTTATTATATGGAAAATAATTTTAGCAATAAAATTATCTTAAGGCATTTTTTGTTTATTTTTAAATTTCTTTTTTAGCATGTTAAGTTAATCCTAATTATCAGAAACAAATATTTTAATAAGATGCTAATAAAATCAGCAGATTTTTTTCTTTAATTTACGTGGGTTAAGGTTATATATATTAAAAATATAACTTTTATTTATATTTTAGTAAAAAAAATCTCATATAAATAATTCTTTTTAATAAAAATATAAAAGTTGATTTTTAATTAATTTAATAAAAAATAGTTAATATAAGTTTAATTGCTTAGTTAAGCATTATATAAAAATTTATTAGTATTGTTAATTATATTATTAAAATAATTTATTTTTTTATAAAAAAGATGAGATTTCACTATCATTTCAGTAATTAATATTTTTATTGATATTAACATGTTATAATTTGAGTTTTAATAAATAGTAGAGTTTAGAGTTTATAACAAAATAAATTTTTTAAGTTAATTTAATTTTTTATGTTAAAAATAATTATATAAATAATAGTATTATTTATATAAAGTAAAATATAATAAATTCGATAAGATCTTAATTAATAGTATATACCAAATAATATATTTTATATTGAAATCTATAAATATCTATAATAATTCTCCATTTACTATTTTATCAACTCTCATAAGATATGAGATTCAAATACTGCAAAAATTTTATTTAATTAAGAATAATTTTCATGTAATTAAATTAGAAAATTTTCCTATCTTACTTTTATTTGATAAAAATTTATGATGTATTTAAAATATTAAATTTTATTTATATTTTAATAAATATTATTATTGTGTATGTATGAAGCAAAAAATAAAAAAGATAAAAATCAAAATTTGATTATGTTATAAAGTTAAAAATTGACATATAAGTAATCAAATTATAAAATTAATAATTATTTTTGTAAAAAAAAGAGAATAGTGGTATTATTTGTAATAAATTTCAACATTTTTATTAAATTAGTTATATTTATATTTAATAAATATTAAAATAAAATTATTATAAAATAATGTAATTAATACTATTTATTTAAAATAAAAATATCATTTTATCTTTTTATTTATCAATTTTATTATTAAATTTAATATTAACATCTAATTGATTATTATTTAAATTTAAAAGTTTATATAATAAAAACAAGTTAAATATTAACTAATAATATATATTATTTACATAATAGATTGTTTATTAGAATAATTTATTAGATTTTAAGTCTCATTAAATATATTTAAATAATATTATATTATCACTATTTCATCGTATAAATTAATTTTTTTTTAGTTTTTATTTATGGAACAAATTGAAAAAGATATTTATTGGATTAGAAAAGCGATTTTTTTAGCAAAAAAATCAAAAGAAAAAGATGAAATTCCTATTAGTGCGGTGTTGGTATATAAAGATAAATTGATTGCTAAAGGTTACAATCATCTTATTTTAGATAATGATCCATGCGCTCATGCTGAGATTTTAGCTTTACGAGCAGGTGGACAATTTTTTAAAAATTATAGATTACTTAATACAACTCTTTATGTAACATTAGAACCTTGTATTATGTGCGCTGGAGCCATGATTCATGCAAGAATTAATCGTTTAGTTTATGGTGCTTATGATAAAAAAACAGGAGCTGCTGGTTCATCTATCGATATATTTAATCATCATAATATAAATCATCGTATTCTCGTATTAGGAGGAGTTTTAGCCGATGAATGTTCAATGATGTTAAGTTGTTTTTTTAAACAACTTCGTACGCAAAAAAAAATAAATAAAAAATATGATACTATATTGATAAAATGAATCTATTTTACATCTTGTGTAACAAAATTACTTTAAGTCTAAATAAAAAGTATTATATAATTCTTACTGATATATCGTTAGATTATTTACTATATTTTTTACTGCTAATTTTAAAAAATAAAAAGTATCTATTATAATAGATTATATATTTTAATATGTTAATTTATTTTGTATAAATAAATTAACTAACATTTAATAATTATAGTTAACGTTTTATATAATGATAAATTTATATCAATTGAAATAACTATAATATAATTTAAAAATATTTTTAATTTATTAAGAATAACTTATATATTATATGATATACATATTTGTTTTTATAAATATCTTTTTTAAAAAATATTTAGATTTAATGTCTATAATTACAAGTGCATTTTATAACTTAGTTGTATCGATCTTTTAATATGTATATAACTTATCTAATCTTAATTTAATGTACAATTAAATTATCCATTATTTATTTCATAAAAATTAAGTAACGAGTATATGATTAAATTATTTTACATCAGGCATTAAAAGATCTTTAAACTACTAAATATAAAATATATATATTATCTATATTTTTATTTTATAAATCATAAAAAATTTATTTTAAAAATTAAATATGTTAATAATAGAACTTTCAGATAATAAAATAGAATTAAACAGAAACATTAATGCTTTGATTATTCATAGTTTATAATACTTTAATTTTCTATTTATAGAAATATAAATAATAGCTAAAAATAAGATATTTATAGAGATTTATTAGTATGAAATTAATAAAATAATTTATTAGATAATATCATCATGATAGATTAGTAATTTCACCTATTTCTAAATCAATATAACTAATAATAATATTTACTATTCTTCTATAGAATAGTGAATTAATATGTTAAAAAAAATATAAGTTAATATTTTATTAAGTATATTAAAGATAAATAGAAAATTTTAATTGTAAAAAAATATTAGTATTTTATTGATTATAAAGACGATTTAATCATTAAATGCTATAATTATAAATTGAATAAATATAAATTTTATTTATATTAATGTTGAAATTTAATATAAAATGAAATATAAAAAAATAAGCAAGAAAAACTGAATAATAATAACGCTTGATAAAATATATAGTACATAAATAAAATTATCATTTTTTTTAAAAAAATAAAAAAACTATCTTTTTATTATTATAAATAAGAAATATTTACTTCATCTTGTAAAACATAAATATTTTCTGATTTGAAAAAAATAAATAAATTTAGAGACAGAATAAAAAACTGCACAGATAACGATAATTATATGAAAAATTAATGATAAAAATAGAATACTTTCTATCGAAATAAATATTGCTAAATAATATTTTTAAAATAAATAAAACATTTTAAACAAACTTCTTGTAATATTGATATAGATTAGCATAGCATAAGATCACTTTAAAATAAAAATAATTTATATAACATTAAATATTAATTTAAAAAATCAAAATACTTTATTAAGATTATCAAATGATATTATATAAAATATTTTATTTTAGTTATAAATTTATGTAATTTTATTACATTTAAAAATATTTTGATATTTATGCCATTGAATTTCATTCAGTTACTATATAAATATTCTATAAAATAATTATATAAATTTTCCAAAAATACTAAATAGTAATGTATATATTTTATAGCTTTATATTATAAATTATAATACAATTAAATTATTATTTATAATAAAATAGTAATTGGTATGTTTAAAATTAAATTTTGTAAATAACTTATATTTACTTTAATATAATACTTTTATTTAGATTTAACTATCTAATATTTCTGTAATTTATACAATATATGCTGTTAGTATTATAAATCATATAATATTGTCTTTAAATATAGTAAATGAATCCTTGTTATTATTTTATTAAAAATTATTTATAAAGCATAAAATAATCTATATCTTCTTTAACAATCTATTAAGCAATTATTTATCGATTATAAGAATTTTATTATTGATAATAATAAAATTTATTATTTTAGCAAAATATTTTATATAAACTTATTTAAATTTTCTTCTTCATTACCATCTTTAAGAAAGTATATTATTTCTGTACTTAAAATTAAGTATAATTTTCTTTTAGTATTAAATTGTTAATTAAAATCATGATAATAAATAAGATTAAAAAGGTATATAAATATTTCCAATGAATATATTTCTACATTAAATAAAAAAAATTTTTTAAAAAAAATAACTATTTTCTTCAAACCAAAGTATAATTTAATTGTTTAATCTATTGTATTATTTTATTCTAAATTAAATTAGCTTTAATAATAAATTTATTATATTACTTAAAAAGGTAGATTGTTAATCTTTTTGTAAAATAGAATTAATAATTGTTAAAACATGATAGGCAGAATAACTATATATTTCTATATCTTTATTATTCAAAATAATGTACCAACATAGTTGTTATTTAACATTCGTTATATAATGAGATTTATTAATATTTGATATAAATTAATAAGTAGATTCATATTAAAATAATTAAAAATATTTAGTTAATTTATAATTAAAATTAGCTTATATTTTTATTATTAAAAAAATAAGTGATGAATTAATAATACATTCATAGATGATTTTCAGGTTTATAAATAATTTCTTAATCGGCTATTCTTTTGCTATCTTTTCTATTTAATATCAATTGAAATTAGACAAAAAAGTTATATAAATAATAATGGATAATTATTTAACTAATAATGATATTATCAAACAATTATATTATAATAAATAAACATATTTTTTTAATTTAGATAAAAATAATATCTTGTTTTAAAAAACATTATTCTAGTTAATAAAAATAATTTTTTAACTAGATTCATTTTAATATATATTCATATTTTTTAAAAAAGAATATAATTTTATATACAAATAAGTTTCATAATAATTAATGATTTTATATAATAATTTTTCTATTTTCTTATTTTCCTTTTTTTTGTACATATTTTTAAACTAATATTATGAATTAAGAGAATCTATTCCTATGGAAATTTTGCGTGGTTTACCTGCTTTATCAACATTTCGTATTACTAAGCTTCTTTCGCTATGCAAACAAAAAAAAATTCCGGTTATTAATATTTATTCTGAATATGTATATTTTACTGAATTAGATAAACCATTAAATTATGATGATCAACAAAAATTAAATCAATTACTTCATTACAATCAATCAGCAACTGAAGAGAATCATGTTGGTCAACTGCTTTTAGTTACTCCAAAACTAGGTACTATTTCATCTTGGTCTTCAAAGGCAATGGATATTATTCATAATTGTGGATTATATAATATAATCAGGATTGAGCGAGGAATTGCTTATTATATTATTTATCCTACATCATTGTATGCGTCACAAATTAGTAATTTATCTACTATTTTTTATGATCGCATGATTGAAGATGTTTGGTATTCTTTTGAACAGGTAAAGTTACTGTTTGTGCATAAAAAACCATCACCTATGATAACAATAGAAATATTAAAAAATGGTCGCAGTGAACTTGAATTGATGAATGTTAAATTAGGGTTAGCATTCACTATAGATGAAATAGATTATTTGATGCACACTTTCCAAACATTAGAACGAAATCCAACTGATGTTGAGCTTTATATGTTTGCGCAAGCTAATTCAGAACATTGTCGACATAAAATATTTAATGCCAATTGGATCATTGATAATAAATTACAACCTAATTCTTTGTTTGAAATGATACAAAATACTTATAATAAAACACCAGACTATATTCTATCTGCGTACAAAGATAACGCTGCTGTGATGGAAGGATCTAATATAGGTCGTTTTTTTTCTGATCCAAAAACTTGTAAGTATAATTATCATTATGAAAATACTCATATTTTAATGAAAGTAGAAACTCATAACCATCCAACAGCTATTTCACCATACCCTGGTGCCGCGACTGGTTCAGGAGGAGAAATACGAGATGAAAGTGCAACAGGACGCGGTGCAAAACCTAAAGCAGCATTAATTGGATTTGCAGTCTCTAATTTATGTATTCCAGGATTTAAACAACCATGGGAGAAAAAATTTGCTAAACTTAATAATATTGCTAGTGCACTAGATATAATACTTGATGGGCCATTGGGTGGAGCTACATTTAATAATGAATTTGGACGAGCAACTTTATTAGGCTATTTTCGTACTTATGAAGAACAAGTGTGTAGTCATAATGGAGTTGAATTACGTGGATATTATAAACCAATTATGTTAAGTGGAGGTATTGGTAATATCCGAACAGAACATATTAAAAAGAAGAATATTCCAATTGGCGCTAAACTAATTATATTAGGTGGACCATCTATGAATATTGGATTAGGAGGAGGGATAGCTTCATCGACTATTTCATGTAACTCTGATATTGATCTTGATTTTTCTTCTGTGCAACGCGATAATCCTGAAATGGAACGTCGTTGTCAAGAAGTTATTGATCAATGTTGGCAGTTAGGTAATGATAACCCGATTCTATTTATTCATGATGTTGGTGCTGGTGGACTCTCTAATGCCATACCGGAATTAGTTAATACTGTTGGTCGAGGCGCTTTACTTGAATTACGTCAAATATTAAGTGATAAATTAAGTATGAATCCTCGTGAAATTTGGTGTAATGAATCTCAAGAACGTTATGTGTTAGCTATTTTATCTAAACATCTTTCGTTATTTAAATCAATTTGTCATCGAGAGCGTGCTCCATATTCCATTATTGGTGAAACTACAGAAAATAAGGATATCATTCTTAATGATAGTTATTTTAATAATCAGCCTATTTGTATGCCAATTGATATTTTATTTAGTAAAGTACCAAAAATGATACGTAATGTTACTTCTAAATTTGCTGTTGGAAAACCAATTAATCGAGAGATGATAACTTTAAAAGAAGCAATCAAACGAATATTGCATTTACCGGTAGTAGCAGAAAAAACTTTTCTTATTACCATTGCTGATCGTAGTATTACTGGAATGGTAGCAAGAGATCAGATGGTTAGTCCTTGGCAAATCCCAGTTTCTGATTGTGCCATCACAACAGCTAGTTTAGAAAGTTATTATGGTGAAGCTATGTCACTCGGCGAACGATCACCAATAGCGTTATTAAATCATGCAGCATCTAGTAGGATGGCAGTTGGAGAAGCATTAACTAATATTGCTCCTGCTTATGTTAAAGACTTAAAACGAGTGAAGCTTTCAGCTAATTGGATGGTTGCATCTGGACATCCTGGTGAAGACGTAGGTTTATATCAAGCAGTGAAAGCTATTGGTGAAGAATTATGTCCAGAATTAGGTTTAACCATACCAGTTGGTAAAGATTCTATGTCAATGAAGGTTACATGGAATAAAGGCGAACAAATTTATGAGATGACTTCCCCGCTTTCTATTATTATTACAGCTTTTTCACGCGTTGAAGATGTTCGTTTGACTGTTACGCCTGAGCTAAAATGTAATCAGGATAATATGTTATTATTAATTGATATTGGCCAAAAAAATAATGCTCTTGGTGGTTCAGCCTTAGCACAAGTATATCGACAATTAGGTGATCTTACACCTGATATACGTAATGTTAAAGTATTAAGTGGTTTTTTTTATGCCATTCAAACACTTATAAAAGAACAAAAATTATTAGCTTATCATGATCGCTCAGATGGCGGTCTGTTTGTTACATTAGCAGAAATGGCATTTGCTGGTCATTGTGGTTTAAATATTGACATAAGTAATTATGATACAGATATTTTTGCTGCATTATTTAATGAAGAATTAGGTGCAGTCATTCAAGTTAAGAAAAAAGATAAAAAAACGGTAGAAGCTTGCTTAGATAAACATGGATTAACTGATTGCGTACTATATATTGGTATGGCAATTAAAGAAGATGCTATTATTATTAATAATAATGGTACGGAAATTTATCGGGAAAAACGTAGTCAATTGCGTTTATGGTGGGCTGAGACTACCTGGAAAATTCAACGTTTGCGTGATAATTCAGAGTGTGCTGATCAAGAACATTTAGCTAAACAAGACATTAATGATCCTGGATTAAATGTAAAGTTAAACTTTGATCCTGAAGATAATATTGTTGCGTCGTATATTATAACTAATAATTCATCACCAAAAGTAGCTATTTTACGTGAGCAAGGAGTTAATTCTCATATTGAAATGGCAGCTGCATTTCATCAAGCAGGATTTAATGCTATAGATGTACACATGAGTGATTTATTAACCGGTAGAATAATATTAGCTGATTTTCAGGTATTAGTTGCCTGCGGAGGTTTTTCATATGGTGATGTATTTGGTGCCGGAGAAGGTTGGGCAAAATCAATTTTATTTAATTCACGATTACATGATGAATTTGCTAGTTTTTTTGCTTGCTCTAATACTTTATCTTTAGGCATATGTAATGGATGCCAGATGATGTCAAATTTAAAACAATTAATTCCAGGTACTGAATATTGGCCTCAATTTATACGC
This sequence comes from Arsenophonus sp., assembly GCA_052401645.1. Taxonomy (GTDB): domain Bacteria; phylum Pseudomonadota; class Gammaproteobacteria; order Enterobacterales; family Enterobacteriaceae; genus Arsenophonus. Next base: position 1,252,056 of record CP198939.1, on the reverse strand, counting down.
AATCGTTCAGAATGCTTTGAAGCAAGATTTAGTTTAGTAAAAATAATGAATAGCCCTTCATTATTTTTAAAAGATATGAGTGGATCTCAGTTGCCAATAGTAGTTTCTCATGGAGAGGGGCAAGTTCATGTACCAAGTATTCGAGATCTTGATTTATTGGAAAAAAATAATTTAGTAGTATTGCGTTTTGTTGATAATTACGGTCGTGTTACTCAACAGTATCCAGCAAATCCAAATGGATCAGTTAATGGAATTACTGCAGTAACTAACTTAGATGGACGGATAACTATTATGATGCCACATCCTGAGCGAGTATTTCGTACAATCAACCACTCATGGCATCCGTCAGAATGGGGAGAATATAGTCCGTGGATGCGTATTTTCCGTAATGCTCGTCTTCAATTTATTTAAAATTAATATAAATATATCTTTTATAAATAAGTAAAATAATAAAAAAATAATTAGTAATCTGAAAGTAATAAAGATGTATAAAATATATAACTTTAATCATTTCTTTTAAAAATAAATGAAATTAATTTTAATAAGGTTAATTTTAATTTAAATTTAATACTAATTTCATTAAAATTATTTAATAATTATTTTAATTACCTATTAAATTTTAATTATTACCATTTAACTATCAAAATGATTAAAAATAATTTCTCTTTTTCTAAAGAAATTTAATTATTTTATTTTTTGTTAATACTGATGATAGTGAATTCGTTCAATACGATATCGTTAATAGTGATTTTCTTGATAAAATAGTAATATTAAATTTTATAATAATATTTAAAGATTTTAAAATTCATTTTTATTAAATTTCACTAAATTAGTGAGTATTTTTTATACATAAAAGATATATAAATACTTATTATATTTAAATAATCTCTAATTTAACTTTTTATATATAACTTGATGCAAATTAATATTTTTTTATAAGATAAGTAATAAAAAATAAAAGTGAAATATTTTTTCAATTCATAATAATTATATTATTTATTTAATAATCTTATTAAAGATCAAAAAGATATTTATAGTGCTTGTGGAACGAGATTTATTAAAACTTTAAATTATTCATATTAAGATTATATTAATATATATACATATCTACTTATTTTAATATTTTAGAAAATTTCTATAATTCTTTAGTTAAGTATTAATATAAAAATTAAATATAGTTTATTGGTATTGATAAATCTCTTAGATGGCATCAGCAAACTTATAATACTTATTTTTTATATAAAATTTCAAAAGTATAGTTTTATAGAAAAGTTTAAAACTTAATATTTTAACAATATATTTTATCTGTGTTTTTCGATTTAAAATATATTATTTTGTTAAGTAATTAAAGACATTTAAATTATTTCTAATCAAAGAATTATAAATTTCATATTTTATTTTTATAAAATATGAAATTTTATTAAAATATAAGTGAGAAATAGTTAATGTTAATTAAAATGCTAAAGCATAATTTTATCTTTAAATCTATAAAGAAATAAAATTATTTTTTACTTTATAAAAGTAGTAAATATTTAGAATAACTCATTAAATAAATTTTTTATTTCAATAATTAATTATTTAATTATATAATATAAATTTAATAAATTAATTCAATAAAATTACATTAAATCTTGTTTTCTAGAAAAATAATTAAATTGATTAATTTATGAAGTTAAAAAAAATAAACTAAAATTAATCTAAATACTGTTATAATTTACTTAAAATTTTTTTATAGAAAATTATTAATAATTTATATATCAAATCTTATTATAATAAAGATCTAAATTAAACAATATGGATTTTGTAATAAATAATAAAGTTAATTAAAAACTATATATTTATATCGATAAATATCATTAATAAATTAACTATTAATATATCTATAGCAAAATATGAATAAAATATAATTTATGAATTTTTTATGGATCTTTTTATTATATAAATTATGTAATAAAAGATAGTTTATTATAATTAAGTAAAATATTATTATATAGATCCTTTTAATAAAAATACATAGTCAATTATCATTTATTGATTCTATATTTTCTTATGTTTATTTCGTATTAAAACAGGATTATTAATAAGAAATTAATAAATAATATAAAAATTATCTTAATTATATAACTCTTTTCTATCTTTAAATAGAATGGAAAATAATTAGATTGCATCTAATAAGATATTTTATATGAAACATTTTTACTAAATAGAAAATAAAATTAACAATATTTTATTATTTTTTCATTATTAACTTATAATAAAAATGACTATAATTATGATTAATATCATAAATAAATTTATTATAATTAAATAAGATATAATTAGTTATTTTTTTATAAATTATAAAATATGGATTTTATATAAAATTATAATATGTTATATAATCTACTTACTAGTTGAAAATGGAATAGTATTCCATAATATTATTAATTAAATAAAAATATATATTTGATGAATAAATTATTTAGTTAATTGATTCTTAAAATATTTATATAGTAATATTTTACTTGATATTATAGAGTTATAATTGTTTATCAATTACAAATGTTTAAATTATTTAAACATTTGTAATTTAGTTATTCATTATTTTATTTGTATTAGTTAGTTATGCTAATACTTATAAATATTGTAATTCGAAGTAATTAACATTCAGTAAATAAATATTTGAATATTATTCTTAAAATAATGAATTGATAAAAAATAGATAGTTTATCTTAAACATTCATCTAACATATTAATTAAATATTATTTAAATTAAATTAGATATATTTAGAAGATATTAAATAATATTTTTTATATCTATAGTAACATGTTTTTTAATGTAGAGTATATAAAGTATTATGAACTACTTTTGAATACTTATTGAGAAAAATTGTAAATATAATTAAATCATCTTTTTCAAAGATATAAAATATAAAAATTATCCAAATAATAATCTATAAATAAAGTAAAATCACATATTTTTCTATATAATACTACTTTAAGTTCAATTCTGAAATTATTTCTATATACTTAAGTTAATGATACTTAATGATTTAAATTAATTATTTAAAATAATATATCTATTTTAATATTTATAAAAATATAAAATTAATTTATTTATAAATATTCTATTTATAAAATCAATATTTTACTTTTTTATCAAAAAATATGCAATGTCAGTTATATAAAATTATTACTTTATTATAGCATAACTTAATTTTTGATTTAGTAGGATGATTTAATAACAATATAAATATTAGTATAGAGTTTTTGATTAATTTAATTTATTATTATTTTTTATAAAATAGTTTATTGCAGTTTTAAATTATCTAAAATTTAGTTTTTAACTAAATTTTAGTAAAAGAGATTATATTATAGAAAATAAAGATTTTCTTTAGAAAAAGTGTAATATGATATCCTAATCTTAATTTGTGATCTTAATATTTTAATAAAAAATGAATTAACGTTAATAATAAATCACTAAAAATTAATAATTTATTATTATTTATAATAATTTAAAAAACTAATTTATTGCAATTAATTCAGGAGAATATATCTAAAAAAAGTTTTATAATTTAAAATTATAATTGAGATAAAAAATTTTTTAATAATATAGTTATTCATAGTTAAGATTTTTTATTGAATAAGGTTAATATGAAATATTATTTTTATGAAATTAATTATATATAGTATCTTTGTTAAAATTAAATAATGACTATTACTTATTTTATGAGAATATAAAGTAAGTTTTTATAGAATAATTTTTTAATTAAAATATTAATTTCTAAATTATTTTAATAATTCATTCTGATTTATAAATTATAATCGATAAAAATTCCAATAATTTTTTATTTAATTTAAATATGATGAAAAAATTTTTATCATTAATGAGTTTCCAAAAAATAGTACTTTACTAATAAATTTATTTAAAAAAATATAATAATAAATCATAAAAAAATTTTATGCAAAGTATATCTAAATATACAAAAAAGATTTAATTATAAAAAGTTGGAATGGTTATTGATATTAAGCAATTAGTTGATGCTATTTAATTAGCATATTCAATGTATAATAATAATTTGATAGTTTTTATTAAAACATTAATTACTTAAGTAATTAAAGAAAAAATAATCATATTTTTTTTGTTAAATTTTGCAATAAATATAGACTTCTATATAAACTTTAAAAATTATAAAATAAATATTAAATAACATATCACTTATATTCAGTTTAATAAAACTTAATTGATATTTATAAATTATTTTTCAAATTCTATAAATTGAATACAAATGATTTTAAATAATTATTTGATTAGCTTTGAGGCTAAAATTTTATGAATCGAATGTTAAATATTGCTTTATCGCAATTAAATTGGATTGTAGGTGATATTGAAGTTAATTGTGAACGAATGTTGCATGAAGCTAAAGTTCAACAGTTAAGTGGTGCAGATATTATTTTATTTTCAGAACTAGCTTTAAGTGGATATCCGCCTGAAGATTTACTTTTTAGGTCAGATTTTTACCAACGATGTAACAAACAGCTTGATCGACTTAGAAATGCTAGTCAAAATATAGCTATTGTTACTGGTCATCCATGGAAACAATATAAAAAGTATTATAATGCATTGTCATTTTTCTGGCATGGTCGGATAATAACACGATATTTTAAACAAAAATTAGCTAATTATGGTGTTTTTGATGAAAAACGTTATTTTCATTCTGGTAAAAAAACCTCTGTAATTTCTTTTAAGAATTATAAGTTAGGTTTTTTGATTTGCGAAGATATTTGGTTTAATAAACCTATTGATGAGATCAAAAATAAAGGCGCTGATATCTTAATTGTTATCAATGCTTCACCTTATAATCGCAATAAATCTCATATTCGTTCAGAATTACTAAAATCTCAATCTAAAAGAACTAATTTACCTATAATTTATTTAAATCAAGTTGGTGGACAGGATGAGCTTATATTTGATGGTGGATCAAAAGTATTTAATAGTCAAGGTGAAATAACACATTGTTTAGCTCAGTTTTCTGAACAAATTATTCAGTGTAAATTTAATGGTTGTAACCCATTACCTATATCTAATTTAACAAAAACTTTATCATCTATTGGTCAAATTTATGAAGCATTAGTTATGGCAACTCGTGATTATATTAATAAAAATAAATTTTCTGGCGTTATTTTAGGATTATCTGGTGGAATTGACTCAGCTTTAACATTAATTATTGCAGTTGATGCTTTAGGAAAAAATAACGTTCAAGCAATAATGATGCCGTTTAAATATACGTCTGAGCTAAGTATTTTTTATGCTAAAAAACAAGCAAAATTATTAGATATTGAGTTTTCAATTATACCTATTACATCTATGTATGATACATTTATAACCAGTTTAACACCGCTATTCCCAAATATGTCGCACGATATAACTGAAGAAAATTTACAGGCACGTTGTCGAGCTATTATTTTATTGTCAATATCAAATAAGAGTGGTCGATTAGTATTAACAACTAGTAATAAAAGTGAGTCTGCTGTAGGTTATACTAGTCTTTGTGGTGATATGGCTGGTGGTTTTGCTGTACTTAAAGATATTCCAAAGACATTAGTATTTGAGTTAGCAAAATATCGCAATACAATTTCACCAAGCATCCACCGACAAGTTATTGAACGTTCACCTTCTGCTGAGTTATCACCTGGACAACTTGACCAAGATAACTTACCACCTTATTCTATATTGGATGCGATTCTTGAAGGTTATGTTGAATTGGATAAATCTGTTAGTGAATTAGTTTCACTCGGATTTGATGAATTAACAGTACGTAAAATAATTAAATTAGTTGACACCAATGAATATAAGAGACGCCAAGCTCCTATAGGACCAAGCGTTACAATTAGAAATTTTAATAAGGATAGGCGTTATCCAATCACTTCAGGTTTTGGTTATAAAAATTGGTAAAAAAATAAAATATTTTTATAACAATATTACAATTATCAAAATATTTTAAATTATTTTATCTAAAAATAATTTTTATTAATTATTAATATAACTTAAATAATAATAGTTAACTTAAATAAAAAAGTTTCTTATGATAAAATGAATGAGATTATATAGAACTTTATTATTATGAAAAGCATATAGTTAATTTTATATTAATTTAAAAATAATAGTTATTTTTTACTGAAATAATATTCATAGTTATTACTAATATAATTAATAAACTATTCCATAAATAAAAATGTAGTATGATAACGTTAAACTTTTTCTTTTTTATGAAGAAAATTATTCGATATTGATTTAAAAAATAAACAATTAAAATAAAAGTTGTTATTTAATTTTTATAAATTTATTAAATATTGATCTTTATAATACTTTTTAAGTTAATTTTATTGATTGATTATTTATTATATAAAAAGAATTAATATATATAATAAATTAAGTTAATTAATTTATTAAAAGTTGGTGTTCATTCAAATTTATTTCGTATAGTTAATTCAATAAAAATTATTTATGTTATTTATGGCATAAAATAATATGCTTATTATACTTAAGTCAATAGTATTTAAAATTATTATTATTAATTTATGAAAACTATATTATTAACTTATATAAAATATGTGTTATTTGTTATAATCCTAAATTTTACTTTTTATATAATTATAAAGATAGTTTAATAAACTAAAATTCCTTAATATTTTATAAAATATATTTATATTAGAACTATAATAATTATTTAATAAATATTATTAAATTTATTAATTAATTTTTATATTTTATATGAAATAATTAAATATCAATCTTAATTGAATTCAACTATTTTTTACTATATCCATAATAAATATATTAAAATGTGAATTTTTTATTATTATAAATATTTTTTTATATTAATATATTGTTATAAATAGTATATAAAAGTTTTTATAAAAAATAAAATAATTTGAAAATTGTATATTTAGAATAGTATATTTTAATTTTAAAATAAAACGTAATTAAAGATTCTATAAGATATATTATAAATAATAACTTCACAAACTAAATAGTATTAATAAAGTTTTTATTTAATTTATTATCTAATTCAATATATTATATAAAGTATATATTTTAATTTAAAGTTATAGATATATATCAATAAATATATAATTTATTAATTTATATTAAGAAAAGAGATAATGATAAAAATAGTTTTTTAATAAAAATAATAATTTTAATATCATTTATATGAATTTCTTGAAATTCATATAAATTAGTTTTAAAGTTATCTTAAGTATTAAGTATAACTATTTTAAATTTTAAAATTAAACTATTAATTATAAAAGAAAATTGAATTGGCATATTTTAATTATTTATAAAATATTTGTTGATAAATATTTTATTATTATTGATATAGTAATTCATTGTAATAATTTTTATCATTAATTATTTAAGTTACGTAAATAATTAATTTATATTATAATTACTTTAATTAAATCGATATTTAAAATATAATTGGATTAGGAGAAAATAGATGCTAAAATGTAAAATAAATCTTGCAGATTACGATAAAGAACTATGGCAAGCTATGAAAAACGAAGTCAAGCGTCAAGAAGAGCATATTGAATTAATTGCTTCAGAAAATTACACTAGTCCAAGAGTCATGCAGGCACAGGGTTCTCAACTTACTAATAAATACGCTGAAGGTTATCCTGGTAAACGATATTATGGTGGTTGTGAATATATTGATATCATCGAGCAGCTTGCTATTAATCGAGCAAAAATATTATTTGATGCAGATTTTGCTAATGTTCAACCACATTCTGGTTCACAAGCTAATACTGCTGTTTATATGGCCTTATTGAAACCAGGAGATACTATATTAGGAATGAATTTAACACATGGTGGACATTTAACTCATGGATCACCTGTAAATTTTTCTGGTATATTTTATAATATTATTCCTTATGGCATCGACAAAAATGGTAAAATTGATTATGTTCATATGGGTATTCAAGCACAAAAATATAAACCTAAAATGATTATTGGTGGTTTTTCCGCTTATTCAGGAGTAGTTGATTGGGTTAAAATACGTCAAATTGCAGATAGTGTAAATGCTTATTTATTTGTTGATATGGCACATGTGGCTGGTTTGATCACTGCTGGTATTTATCCTAATCCAGTTCCTCATGCTCATGTTGTAACAACTACCACACATAAGACTTTAGCTGGACCGCGTGGTGGTTTAATCTTAGCTAAAGGTGGTAATGATGAGTTTTATAAAAAATTAAATTCTGCTGTATTTCCTGGTGTTCAGGGTGGTCCTTTAATGCATGTTATTGCCGGTAAAGCAATTGCTTTTAAAGAAGCTATGACATCTGAATTTAAAATTTATCAACAACAAGTAGTTAAAAATGCTAAAATTATGGTTGAAGTTTTTATCAATCGTGGTTATAAGATTGTTTCTAGTGGAACTGAGAATCATTTATTTTTAATAGATTTAATAAATAAAGGAATTACAGGTAAAGAAGCAGATGCTGCCTTATGTGATGCTAATATTACCGTAAATAAAAATACTATACCAAATGATCCTAATGGTCCATTTATTACTTCAGGTATCCGTATAGGTTCACCAGCTATTACTAGACGCGGTTTTAAGGAAAAAGAATCGGCTGAGTTAGCTAATTGGATATGTAATATTCTCGATAAGATTGACGATAAAAATATAATCAAAAATATAAAGAGAAAAGTATTATTAATTTGTCAGCAATTTCCCGTTTATTCATAATAAAGTTAAAATTTTAAGTAATCTGTTTTTAATTAATTTTAATTTTAATTCAAATTATTTTATATTGATAATTAAATAATTATAAGTAATTTTGATTTTATTAATAATAAAAGATTATATTGAAATAATTTATTTGTTTTTCCTTATAACTTTATTTTTTATTTTATTGCTATTTTACTAAATCAAGAATCTAACTTAAAGTTTATATAATCGATGTATCGTTAATTATATAATTTTATAATCGTAATATTTATGTAATTTTAAGACAGTATTAATATTAATAGCAATTTACTTGAATTCTTATTTTTATATATAAAATTAAATACTCAACAAACTGTTTATTTTAATTTTAAAAGATCATAATAACATGTATTTAATTATTATATAGTATTTAAAAGTACTAGATATATTTAGAAGTAAGTTTTTACTACTAATATAAATTATTTTTATCTTATTTTTTCAAGTAAAACTTTCTTTTTAAAATAAACTTATATATTAAAATTTTAATCTAAAACTAAAATGAACAACATATAATTATGATTTAATTATTAATTATTTATAATATTAAAACTTTTTTTTAAATAAATTCTTATTGATAATTCACTTCTAAAATATCCAATAATTAATTTGTTAATAAAAAAATATAATGTCTTTTATATAAATTATACAAATTTCTCAATTTATAGCCCTATAATAATATTCACGATTTCGCCATAGTGAATAAATTAACTATTTGAAATAGAGACATTGATTTTTAAAATATAAAATATTAAAGATATATAAAAATTTTGACTTGAAAAAATTTACATTATATATCACTTATAATTAATAGTAAACTTTAACTATTTAGATTATTAAATTAAGTTTTATAAGTATGATTTATATTATTTTTTTTAAATATTTAATTAGAAATATATTGATTATTAAGTAATAATATTAAAAATTAAATAATTTAATAAATAATTTCTTTTATATAAAAAGAATGATTAATAGGCATTGAAATTATTTTTTAAAAAAGCAAGAATAATACTCATTCATACTTTATAATATCTTAAGATTTGAATAATATGAGAAAGCAATAAGTTTATTAATCCAAAGATTCTAATGTTAGAAAATATTAATTTATATCAAAAATAATAAATATAATCAAATATTATAGTGGAATATATATTATTAATTAATATTAAAAATAAGATAAAATCTGATAAATAATTTTATCACTATAGTAAGATATCAAATATTAATTCATTTTTAATTTAATAAAAAAAAATTCGAGATATAATGGTATTTAAATAATAGTTATTAAAAATCATAAATTCTTTATTATAACTAAGCAATAATTGTTGATTATTATTACGTATTTATATACGATACTATATGGTTGTATAAAGAAATTTAAAACGATTAGATTTATAAAAATATCAATATAAATTACTCGATTGTCTCTATAAAGAAATCATGTATCGAAAAATATAATCATGTTATTTTGATATACTTATTTATACTATTAAATAGTATAAATTTTTTTTATAATACTTAACATAATAATTAGAAAAATTTTCTAACATGTTGTGTATTATATATAAATAATATTATCTTTTAGATATTTGTATATTTTAATTTTTTATGTTTTTACAATAAACATTTCGTAGTAAAATTTTTTTAATTAATTAATTTTTTATCTTATATATATTTTTGTTTTATCTTGATTTTTAGTATTTAACTTTTACTAAAAATATATTTTAATTATATCTATCTATTTATCAACATTATTTTTTTTAAATTTTATTACTTAATCTTCTTTAAAGATATATTAATGATTCATTTATAAAATTAATCGTTTTATAATGAAAATTAAATTTTTCATATTCTATTATATTTTTTTTATTTATTTCTTTTCTAAGCTAATTATTTATAAAGTAATTAGTTCTATAAATAACTATTTAATATATTAAACTAATTTGTATGATTAATACATATAAAAATAATAATAATTTATTATTTCTTTAGATAAAAATAACTTATCTAGGAGTTATCTTTACTCTAATAAAACTATATTTATTAAAATAACTAATAATATATAAAGTTCATTATAATATTTTAATCTAGAAATTATAGAATATAAAAATTATTATTTGTTTTGTTATCATTTTTCTTTAATTTATTTGAAAAATAGATTGAGTTATATACTATTAATCTGTTATTTTTTATATGTAAATTTATACTAAAGTACTAAGAGTATTATTTTAATCTTAACTATTTATTTTTATTATAAATAAATAACTAGTTCATTATATACACTAATTATATAATTATTTAGATAATAATAAATATTTATATTTTATTATTAAAATTTATTGTTATGTAGATTTTTATGCAGTATAAACATTATTATTTATTATTTCACATGAAATACTGTTTTATTAACGAACATTTTAAAGATAAAAAATTTATTTATTTAGAATTTTTATTGTGAATATTGTAGCTCTTTTAGCTTAAATTCAACTTTTTTATAAAATAGTATGTTTATTTATAAGGATTAACATTTTAGAAAAATTGAAATTTTGAATAATTTCATTATTTTATTTTGAATTATATTTATTTTTTAGAAAAAAATAAATACGTAAATTAAATTAAATAACTGAATTTTTAAATTAAATTTATTCGTTTAAATTTATTAAAAAATAAGGATAATTTATTATAATGAGAATACTTTTTTAAAACTAAATAAATTTATTTAATTTATAATCATAATTTATTTTATGATTATAAATCATTTTGATAATTATCAAATCATTATATCCCATAAATAACTTTTATTATCAATAAATTATTAAACAAAATATTAATAACAATATTGAAATAAATAATTTATTGATTAAATAGTTTTAAATAAAATTATTTTGACTCGTTAATAAGTTATTTTAAAATAAAGAGATTAAAAATTTTATCATTATATATTATATATTATTATTTTTATTTTTTTAATTTTTATTAAGAATGAATTGATGTAATAAATATATTGTTATATTATTATTTAATATTTTGAAAAAATAGATTTTAAAATTATATAATTAAATTTATATTTAAATATTTTTATTTAAATTATTAAATTATTTTCTAATAAATAAGATAATTCCTCTCGCGTTAATTAAATATTATAATTTTCTAAAAAAGAAATATATTATTGAATATAATATATATTATGTAACATTATTAATGTTACATAATTTCATTTTTATTTAATAAAAATTATTATCTAATGATTAAAATTATAATATATATTATAATTTTAATCTTATTAAATTAATAATAATGGATTTTTTTTGATAAAAGTTCATTAATACTTACATTAAATAATGTTAATTTACATATTAAGTTAAAAAATAGATTAAGAAAATAAAATATTTTAATGATTTTTCTATTAAAATTTTTACTTCAAACAACATTATAAAAATATTTTTATTAAAGTTAAGTGAATATTAATAAAATTCATTTTAGTAAATTAAAAATTAATATGAGGTTTTAAATTATTAATTAAGATAATATGATAAATTTCAAAATAAGAAATATCACACTCAATTAGCTTTGCAAATTAAATATGTGTTGTAATATTGTTATCATATTTACGTTTTTTAGTATTAAACTAATTATTTTAAATTTATTTTTTATTTTTGATATATTTTTTTTATTATATGTGGGCTACCAGCTAGAATATTTCCAGAGGATATATAATTATGTCCGCCGACAAAATCAGTTATAATGCCTCCAGCTTCCTGAATTAATAATTCTCCAGCTATAAACTTAAATGGTTTGAAATCAACTTCAAAAAAAACATCTATACGACCAGCTGCCACATATGCTAAATCCAGCGCTATTGAACCAGTACAGTGAAAATTAATAGATTTTCTAATTAACTTAGTAATAATCTTAATATAATATAGTGAATGTTGTTTAGTTTTAAATGGAAAGCTACTGGTAATAATTATACTATTCAATTCATTTATATTTTTTAGTCTAAGTCGATATCCGTTTAATTGAGCTCCTTGACCACGAACGGCAGTAAATAACTCATTTAGCATAGGATTATAAATTACAGCTATTTCCGTACTGTTATTGCTATATACCGCGATAGAGATAGAAAAATGAGGTAACCGTTTAGTGAAATTTATTAAGCCATCCAATGGATTAACAATCCATTGGATGGCTTTTTTTCTATCGACTATTTTATCATATTCTTCAGTAATAATGGTATGAGTTGGATATGATTTTTTAATAACTTCAATAATAATTTGTTTTACTTTTTTATCAAAATTTATAAAAAAATTATCTTGGCCATTTATCATCATTTCAACAAAATCTGGTTTTTCATATCTTTTAGTAATAAAATTACCTGCTTGTCGAACTGCTCGTATAGCAATAGTTAGCATTGGATGCATAGTTATTTCCGATAGAAAAATGTTAAAGAACAAGAATTAAGTTAATTTTATTATATAACAGAGATTTATTAAATTATGGTAGCAAATATAATAAAACAATAGTCTAATCATTAACATAAAAAATAAAGATAATTATACTAGAAAATATTCATTTTATTTTTATTAAAATCTTATTTATTGTAAATATTATCGAACTGAATAGTATGGTAGTAATGATTTAATTAACTAATTTATAGTTAATTAATATATTTATTATAACAGATTAAGAAATAATTATATTTTATATAATAATATTAGTAATTAAGATTATAAAATGGAGTACTTTAAAAAATCAAATTAATATTTGATCTTTTGCTCTTATGATTTAGATAAATAGATATATTTATATTTTATCATATTTAAAATAAATATTTTAGAAAAATGAATAAAAATTATTAATATAGTTCAATTAATTTTAAGAATAATTTACTCAATTTAATAAAATATTAAATTTATGTTGAAACAAAAGATAATGAAAAAAAATATTTTTTATTCATAATAAAATATAATATAACATAGATAAAATCAAAATAAATAAGTATCCTCTATATTTACTTCTTTTAAAAACCTCTTAATATATCTTAATATATCATAAATATAAATCATAAATAAATTGTAATGTTAATTATATTTAATAGTACTTCAAAATTAATCAATTCCATGTTTTATATGATATATTATTAATTATAAATATTTTATAAAATGATAGTTAAGTGAATCACTATGTTAAATATTTTACTAAAATGATTTAAAATATAAAATTTTTTTTCATATTTAGATTATTTATATATATTATAGAATTCATATTTAAATTTATAATTTAGTATATATATTCATATATATATTCTTATTTTAAATTTAAACATTAAATTAGTGTTATTAACTAATATATTAGAATATAAATTGATTTATATTTATTAAATAAGAGTAATCTTTCATAAATTTTATAAAAATAAAATATGCATAATATGATTCATAGTATTTAATAATAAATACTTATTTTAGTTTTTAAACAAAAATATATTAATAAATTTAAGTTATTTCTGTGATTGATCGAATTATTTAAATAACTTGATAGTATTTAAATAAATAATAGAATTATAATTGAAAATATTTTTTTGTTAACACTATGTGTTATAAGACGATTTAATTAATTATGTTGTTAATTTTTTTAGTTAAATTAGTTTTAAAAATAAATTAACAATCGAGAAATATAAAAGACTAATTTAACCATTAATTCAATATTATGAATAATATAAAACTTACTTATTAGTATGATCGATATTATCGAAATTATATATAAAATTAATAATTATGAAAATATAGAAAATAGAAAATTAAAAAATAATATATTTTTATCTTATGGAGTTAATCAGTTAATGAAACTACCGATTTATTTAGACTATTCAGCAACAACACCGGTCGATTTTTATGTTGTTGAAAAAATGATGCAATATATGACTATAGATGGAAATTTTGGTAATCCATCATCACGTTCTCATTGTTTTGGTTGGAAAGCTGAAGAAGCTGTTGATATTGCACGAAACCAAATTGCTGATCTAATTAATGCCGATCCTCGTGAGATTATTTTTACTTCAGGAGCAACTGAATCAGATAATTTGGCTCTAAAAGGTATTGCTAATTTTTATAGTAAAAAAGGTAAACATATCATTACTAGTAAAACTGAACATAAAGCAATTTTAGATACTTGCCATCAACTCGAGCGTGAAGGTTTTAAAGTTACTTATCTTTCACCACAAAATAGTGGTCTTATTGATTTTAATGAACTTGAATCGGTTATACGTGTTGATACAATTTTGGTTTCTATTATGCATGTTAATAATGAAATTGGTATTATTCAAAATATTGAGTCTATTGGTGAACTTTGTCGTAATTTAGGTATTATTTTTCATGTTGATGCTACACAATCAGTAGGTAAATTGCCAATTGATTTGAGTAAGCTAAAAGTTGATTTAATGTCTTTTTCAGCACATAAACTATATGGACCAATGGGGATAGGTGCACTTTATATACGCTATAAACCACCTATTAGACTTGTTGCTCAACAACATGGTGGCGGTCATGAACGAGGAATGCGTTCAGGGACATTACCTGTACACCAAATTGTAGGAATGGGTGAAGCTTATAGAATTGCTAAAATAAAAATGCAAGTAGAATCTGATAAATTGCATTTTTTACGTCAACGTTTATGGAACGGTATTAAAAATATCAAAGAGATTTATCTTAATGGAGATCTAAAAAATGGAGCCCCTCATATTCTTAATGTTAGTTTTAATTATGTAGAAAGCGAATCATTGATGATAGCATTAAAGGATTTAGCTGTTTCATCAGGTTCTGCATGTACATCTACGAGCCTGGAACCTTCGTATGTATTAAGAGCATTAGGAGTGAGTGATGAATTAGCATATAGTTCAATTCGTTTTTCATTTGGTAGATTTACTACAAAAGAAGAAATCGATTATGCAGTTAAGTTAATTAATGATGCAATAGGTAGACTCCGTAACATTTCTCATTGATAAAAAAGATAAACTTAATATTATTGTAATAATATTAAATTAACTTATTTTAATAAATTAATAAATATTTAAAGTAATTTATTATATTAAATATATTAGAATTAATTAGATTATTATAAATAATATACGTAAAATTTATTGCTTAAATAAAAATAAAAAACTAAATAAATTATATATTTATCTTATGATGATATCATTTTATATTTCGAAATGAAAATTGATAATATAGATGTATAATTAAATATACTTAATATTAAATTTTATAATTAATAGTTGTATATTATATGTAATTAATTAATAATTATATCAATAATATAATAAATTTATATAAAATTTAAAAAAAATATTAAAATATTTATTTTTTAAAATAATTAAAGAAAATACATATATTAATCTCTATATATTTTAATATAAAGATATTTTTTAAAGTTGTTATTCATAGAGTTTTTAAAAATAAATTGTAAATAAATAATTTAATTATTTTTATTAATCTTAAGTAATTAACTTATATTTATTAATATTAACAATTTAAATATTATTTAAATCATTTTTAAAATGATCTCTGAAATAATGTAATATACTTTTATATATATGATCATAATTAAAATAGAGTTAAAACTATTTTTTAAACATAAAAATTAACTTTATTTTTATTATTTAGTAAATATAAAAATATATTTATAAAAATATATAACAATTAAATAATGAACTGATTAATAATTATAATGGATAATTTCCAAAAACTCAGTTTTCTAAATAAATTAGAAAAATAACTTAAAATCTAAATTAAATAATATTTATTCAAATGTTTTAAAATAAATTTATAATAAAAATTATAAATAATTAAGTATTTTAATATATTTAATGATTAATACTATATTAATATAGTATTTTAATATTTTATATTAGTTCATATATATAAATTAAATTTAATTCAAACTATTTTCAAAATAAATATCCGATCACTTGAATCTATTATAATATAATCAATATGAATTTATATTTATAAATAAACTTAATTACTATTACTCTATAGCAAATAATAAAATTAAAATGGAATAAAATATATCTAATATCATTTATTATTTATGTTAAACGTTTATTTGTTTATATTTTATTTATTATAAATAAAATATAATTTTTATAATTTACTTTATCCATTGAATAATAGATAAAGTATTTGTTTCTATTAATATAAATTACAGATAAATTATTTCCATATTTTAATTTATCTTAATAAACTATAAACTATTATTATCATTATATATATAGATATTCTATCTTATAATAAGCAGAATAATAATATATCATTATTGGATACGTAATAGATTTATTGTTTAAATTAAAAACCTAAATAAATAGATATAGAAAATTAATATTTTAATACATATACTATTCTTAATAAAATATAAAATTTAATATATTTAAAAATAAAGAGAGTAATTATATAATTCTATACTTTGCTAAAAATAAAATAGTTAAATTATTAATATTTTATAGTATTTTTTATGTTCTGATAATAAAAGTATCTTTTTTATCTTTTAAATAACTGTAAATTCTTATTATTTTTTAAATAAATTCATATCAATTATTATTTTAATAATAGTAAAAAAATCAACAAGCATTAATTTTATATTTAAATTAAACTTCTATATATCTTTATATTTAGATAAATTACTAATATTTTAGTTAATCTTAAAATAATTAATGATCACACAAACATATTATAAAATTTTTTTTGAAGATAGAATATAAGTTATTTGAATAATAAAAAAATAAATATAGTATAATTTAAAAAATACTTTTTATTAAAAATAATAATAATTAATAACGCTATCAATAAATTTAATTAAATTGCAAAAAAGAAAATAACTCTTTCTTTTTGCTATTATTGAATATTCAATTTAAATAAAAATATAAGAAAATATATGATATATATAATTTTAGATATTATATAATTCTATTTATTATAAAAAATAATATTTTTTTATATAAATAGAATTATATATCTTTAATGGATAAATTCGAAAGCAGAAAAAGGTAAATAAACTTTTAATTTTATTTTATTTATTAGTTAATTATATTTTATTTTTTATAAAAAATTCTATTTATATTGATTTATCATTTGATTTTTCATAAAAACTTTGATTTTTTAAAATTTAAATAAGATATAAATTGAATAATTATAGCTTATATATAAATTAAATTTAGCAAAATGTTTTAAACTAAAATATACTATATATAAAATTATCTTTATAAAGTAACTATAATTAAATCTTATAATGTAATATGAAAATAGTTATATATCTAAATAATGATTATTTTATTTTTAAATAAATTATCCAATATTTTAAATAAATTCTTATTTTTTTAAGTTATTTTCTAGAAAAATTATTCTAAGTAGATTTTATATTTAAACTCTAAATCTAGTGATTCAGTATTTTACTAGAATTTAAAATATTTTTTATATATCTTCTTAACTATATATTCATAATTCATATTATAAAATTCATTTAACATAGAACGCTATTATATTGGTGTTGATAACATAAACATAATTAATTATAAAAATTTAATTATCTTTTCTATATATTCTATTAATATAGATTAATAACTTTATTTATTTATTAAAAATAAATAAATATTATTCAATATAATATATTAATCATATTATTTTATTTATTTTTAATCAATTTTTTTTAATAACGTCATTTAGGTTATTAGTTAATTTATTTTAAAATTTTATCTAATTAATATATATTAATAAAAAATATTTTATTTAGTCATCTATATTATATTTTTTTATCTATATTTTATAGAGGTTTAATATTTTATAAAATATAGTATTAATTTTTAATATATAAAGTATCTTATACTAAGATGATTTATAAATAATTTTTATTATCGTTTCGATTATTTTTACTTAAACAATTCATAATAAATTATTTATTCGAGAGAATAAGATTATTGAAGATGATGATCTGTAATGAAAAACTTCTTTTAAAATTAAAATACATCTATAATAAAATTTGTTAATCGCAAAATAAAACATAATATAACCATATTTTATATTTTAATTTTTACAATTTAGTTAAATTTTAACTTTGTTGTTTATATAATACACAATGTAAAAACATATAAAATAAACTATTAGTAAGACTTTAGCTATAAATAAAAAAATATTATTTATTGTTTTATGAAATCAATAAATTAAAACTTTACTAATCATTAAATCTATAAGCAATAAGATCATTGATTATATTCTATTTTCTTATAAAATCTAAATACTAAGAAGATCTATATAGTACTTTAATTAAAAATATTAAAGATATAAAAGATATTAATTAAAAGATATATTAGTAAATATTATCAATCATAAAACTGTTTAATTATTAATATATATAAATTAAATTTAGATAAATATAATTTTTTATATTTGATAAAGTTAATAAATAACAAACATTTTAATATCAAGTTAAGCACCAAAAAATAAATAATATAACAGATAATTTATCATGCAAAATATAGTTACTGTTATTTGTAAAATAAAAATGATATTTTATTAGTAAAATATAATAATATTTATTCAATTAACAAAACTTAAATTCTTTCTTTTGATACAGAAAATTAATTATTTTTTTTAACTAGATAAAGAATTACTATTAATAATAGTTATATCAAAAATCAGTGATAAAAATCAAAAACTATATTTGAAATAAATATTATTAATCAATATTCAAAAATGAAATAAAATATGATAAGATATCTTATCTTTGATAATAGAGATTATGTATTAGATATTTTAAAATAATCATTTTAATAAAAAAAGATATTAAACATTAAATTTAAAACAATAAATCTTTTATTAATTAATACAATTTAAATAATAATAAAGATATTTTATATATTAATTCATCTATCAAATAACTTTTATGTTTTAAAATATTAAAAATCTTAATTTATTAGTATGTTATCAAAATTCATATAAATGTGTTTTAAAGTATACTAATATTATTTTAACAAGTTTTATTAATATCATTAAATACTGTATAATTATATAGTAATTATATAGTATAAGAATTGTTAATTTTTTAATAAAACATTAAAGATTATTAAATATAATATTAATAATCATTAGTTTATATAATAATAAAATTATTTTCATTTAAATATATCTTATTTAACTTCTGTATTATAATATGATTGATAGTTTTTAACTAATAGGTATTAAAATTATCATTATTTAGATATTTAAAATATTAATAGCGTTATAATAATAAAAAATATAAATTTAGAATATAATCTATATTTCTTTTATTAATAATTGATTTTTATAAATTATTTATTATATAGTAAATATATATTAATGATATATCAATAAAATAATTAATAAATTAAAACAATCGAGATAATAATTTCTTTTATAGCTCAAAAAGTATTAATTAATACTTAATATCATTGATTCTAGATCGATATATTTATAGTAAATTTTATATAATATTTATTACTTAAGATTTATATTAGTTAAGTGTTATATCTATTTGATAAACATTTTGTTTTCATTTATCCATATTATTTTGGTTAATAGAAAATGTTCTCTATTTTGAATAGAGTTATTAATTCATCTGATAAAAAATAGTACTTGTTAAAATAATAGTATATAAATTATTTATATTTTAATAATTTCAATTAATATTACAATATAGACTGTGTATTCTAAGATATCTTTTTTTATTTTTTCTAGTTTTAAAAGTTAATATAAGTCAATTATTAATATTTTTATTAAAAACTTAATAAATTAATTTAAAGTTTTCTATTTTCTCTTATTTAATAATAATTAGAGTTTTTTCTTTAAAAATATAAAATAATCCTAATCCGCCAATTATTTAATTTTAAATATATTTAATACACTTATAAAATATTCATATTTTAACACTTTTATCAGAAAGTAATTAGTTTATTAAAATAGTTTTTTAAATTTAAATATGTAAATTTATTATTTAATAAATAGAAAGTAAAAAATATATCTTAACTATTTTATAACAATATTATGAGTCTAATAATCATTTTTATTTGTAATTATGAATGATATGTAAAAAGCATTTTTTAAGAAAACGAATTTTTACATCAGATTATTAGATATTTTAGTTTATAATCTATAATAATAATTAGTCAAATTTTTTTTAATAATTTTAATTAAATACTTTGTATTTTTAGTGTTTAATTAGTAATTTTCTATTAAATAAATACTACGTAAACATTATATTATTATTTTTTGATAAATTTTCATATAAAAACGCTAAAATATAAATAAATAAATTATCCTAATGATATTTATTAACATTTACAGTAAAATATATCTATATATTTTGTACTTCTATTTATTCTATATCTTAATCTTATATATATCTATTTTAGATAGTTATTTTAAATAGATTGTTCACTATAGTTTAATTATCTCATAAATATTTTAGTTTTTTGAAAAACTATGGTAATAATTATCGTTATCAGTCAGTATGTTTTATTTTAGATACCACTATGGTTCAGAACCATTATGGTGATCTAACTACTATTTAAGATTTATTTTATTTTTGCAAGAATCTGAATATTACTTTTATTTTTATTTGAATTGAATTCTAATACTAATTAATGCTAATACTAGCGAATAGCTAGTTTTTTATTTGTTTATTTCTAATAAAAAAAAGTTATATATCAACGCATGTTATATTTCGATGTATATAATTATACAAATTAATTTCGTACTATATTTTAAATATTAATTTAACCAATACATTTTTTATAAATAATATATTTGCTGTTTATTGTTTAAATTAATAAACCTATTATAAATAAATATAAAAATAGTAAATAAGAAATTTATATACTATTTTTATATTTTCAATATATTTCAAAATATAATATTATATCAATTTATAGTATCATCTATCAATAAATAAATTACTAATATAATATTTTAATCATTATTTAATTTCTTTAATGCCATATTATAATAAATATTATATTTTTATTCTAAATTTATTCTTTAAACCAATAAGTATATTTATATGAAATAAATTAATAATAAGTAATTAATTTAATATATATTGATTATTTTCTAAATCACTATATATAATAAAAACTAAACGAAGTAATATTTTTACTCTTATTACGTTAAAATTATTTATTAATTTAAGATTTTTATATACTCATGAGATATTTATATAAAATTTTATATATTTAATAATTATTTATAGATTTTATATAAAGTATGCTATCTTATAAATGAATTATTATCAATAAAATCTTTAATTTTTATTAATACTTTTTATTAATTATTCTTTTTATTATAAGTTTGTTTTAATAACTTAAAAAAGTTAATAATATAAATAATATTAAATACTTGCATTTAATTAGTTTAATTTAAAATTTAAATATGTATAGCAACATCTCTTAAAATTAATTTTTTCTATAAAAATCATATATTAAAAATTTTATAATAATTCTTATTTAAAAATATTTATTTAGTATAAGATATATTATAATTTATTTACTTTAATTCATTATAACAAGAGTCTTAAATTATTTTAAAGTAAATTATGGAAAAATAATTTATTTATAGTTATTTATATAATACTTAATAAAATAAAAAAAACATAAAATATCTAAAATTGAATAGAGATGCTAAATTTGTATTTATAAAAGTATTATAAAATATATATAATATATAAAATTTTCTGATATATTTAAAATAAGTTAAAAAGTATTTTATGTTATATATAGATATATATGATATTATAAAAAATCTATAAAATTTATTAAAACTTTTTTTTATAAATAAACAACCACATATTTAATTTATATATAAATAATATAAAAAATAATATTAAACTTAGTCATTTTCTATTTAAGTAAATAATAAAATTATTTTAGATTCAATTTGATTTAATTAAGCAAGAGATGAAATAGTTTTAATATAAAATTATATTGTATAATATTTATTTATATACATTATAACTCATAATATTTAAATCATCATAATTTTATTTTAAATAACTTTTGAGTATATTTATATTAATATTAAAAAATTTCTAGATGAAATTATTTCATATTTTATATATATTAATATTTAATAAATAAACCAATAACCTTAAAAAATTTTAAGTTTAAATAAACATAAAAATATCAAGTAAATTATATCTATATTTAAAGATAAAAAAGTTTATTAATTATTAATTAAACGTAATTTAAAAAGAAAAATTGGCAAAAATCATTCTTGATGATATATTAAACTCAAAATAGTTTAATAAAATAGTGTCATTAAAAATTCAAATGAACAATATAATTAATTTTTTTATAAAGTGGTTAATGATTAGAAAATATAATACTGACATATTTTTATTTTTAATTTAAAATTATTATAGGTTAAGTATGCTTGATCCAAATTTACTACGCAATGAATTAGACTCAATTGCTGAAAAACTAAGTCGTAGAGGGTTTATTTTAGATGTAAAGAAATTTCGTAAACTAGAAAAAGAGTGCAAATATTTACAAATTAAAATGGAAATTTTACAAGCAAAACGAAACTCAATCTCGAAGACAATTGGTATAATGAAAGCGCATGGTGAAAATATTGAATCATTATGTAATGAAGTTAATCAGTGTAATGAAGAACTTCATAAGATTAAAAATAAACTAATGAATATACAAGATAATATTCAGAATATTTCATTAAATTTACCTAATTTACCTGATGAAAGTGTGCAAAATGGTAAGGATAAAAATGATAATATTGAAATAAGTCGTTGGGGTAATCCGCGAAAGTATAATTTTTCTATCAAAGATCACGTAACATTAGGCGAATTAATTAGCGGTTTAGATTTTCCTAACGCAGTAAAGATTACTGGTTCTAGATTTGTGATTATGAAAGGACATATTGCACGTTTACATCGAATATTAGCTCAATTTATGTTGGATTTACATACAGAACAACATGGTTATGTAGAAACATATGTTCCGTATTTAGTAAATCATAAAACTCTTTATGGTACTGGACAACTACCAAAATTTAGTGATGATCTTTTTCATATTAAACCATTAAAAAACAAAATATCAAATCAACAATATGCTTTAATTCCAACAGCAGAAGTACCGATGACTAATTTAGTAAGTAATGAGATCTTATCAGAAGATATATTACCATTAAGACTAACATCACATACTCCTTGTTTCCGTTCTGAAGCTGGTTCTTATGGTCTTGATGCCCGTGGTCTAATTCGTATGCATCAATTTGATAAGGTTGAATTAGTACAAATAGTCGATCCTAAGAAATCTATGGCAGCACTAGAAGAATTAACCAGCCATGCAGAAAAGGTATTGCAATTATTAAAATTGCCATATCGTAAAATCATTTTATGTACTGGAGATATGGGTTTTTCTGCTTGTAAAACATACGATCTTGAAGTATGGCTACCAAGCCGCAATACTTATATTGAAATCTCTTCTTGCTCAAACACTAAAGATTTTCAAGCGAGACGTATGAAAGCGCGTTTACGTTATAAAAATAATAAAAAGCTACAATTTGTTCATACTGTAAATGGTTCAGGTCTAGCTGTTGGTCGTACATTGATAGCTGTTATGGAAAATTATCAACAAGCTGATGGACGTATTCAAATACCTGAAATTTTACGCCCATATATAGAAGGATTAGAATATGTTGGTTAAACTAACTGTTATATTTCATATTAAATAAATAAAGGATTATTATTAATAAGTAAATTTATTACTAAAATAATAAATTTTATTTACAAAAACTAAGAAAAAATATAATTATTAAATTTAATAAGAAAATAATAAGTATTATTTTATATATAGTTAAATTAATCATAAGTTTTTTATTCGATTATGATGTTAAATTAAATTAATTAGTCTATAGTTTTCTATATTTGATTAATTTTCAATAAAATCTTTATAGATAAAGATTTTAGTTAAATACAATAAAGAAATAAGTTTTTTAATTTTAAAGTCATAATAAAAGTAAAAAATCAAAAAAGTAGTATAGAAAATATTAGTATTTTAAAAAAAATTACTTTATATTTAATTTAAAATATTGATTGATAAATGAATTTAATATCATAATTCATTATCTTATAGTAAGATAATGAATTATGAATGATGCAATTTTCTCTTATAGAGAGTTTATCGATATTAAAATGAATACAAGAAATAAAATAATATAATTAAAACATAATTTAAGATAATTTCGTTTAATACCAAATATTTATTTATATTAAAAATACATATGATTTTATACTAAATTATAATAGTGAAAGAGATTATAGATTAACGTTTTATTCTTACTTTAATATTAGTTTTAAATATGATATCTTTGATAATAATAAAAGATAAAAATCTACTAAAAAACTCTGTTTTATATTAAAAACTCAAATAATAACAGAATAATAAATAATCTTATATTATATTTTTATTAACTACTAAATAGTTAATTATGTAGTAAAATTTACGATTTATTTTTTAATTATATAAAAAACTCATGATAAAAAAGATTTTAAATAAAGAAATAATTTCAATTATTCATGATTGATATATTATCACGTGTTTAAAGTGTTTTTTATAATAAAAGATTAGCAATATGTTCATATTTTAAATAGAAAATAAATCATTTTAATATGTATAGTTTATCTATAATATAACTTTATAAAATATAAATATGATTCGTATCTTTAAGTGAATTAAATAAAAGTAATACTTCTAAAATTCTTAATTTATAGTATTCTATCAATCAATAAATATCAATATAAAAACGTAGCAACGTTAAATAATCTAACTTGAATATATCTATAAAAATGATTTTTTTCTTTTAATAAATATTATTGAAGAAAATATTTATTTTATGCCTATTCGGATAATTAAGTATTTTTTAAGATTTATTATATTAGTATAATTGATTTAAACAATGTTTTATAAAGTATAATAATAAAGCTATTATATTTTTGATATGTATCAAAAATATAATAAAATAGTAGAAGAATTTATAAGATCATATAGCATAATTTTAATTTAAGATATAACATTAAAAATCACAATTATTTAATTACTAATATGTTTAATTGTTATGAGATATATCTCAAAGTAAAATATGATTTTTAAAAATTATTTGTAAATTTTATATTCATTCTAATAAATATAATTTATTATAAAAAAATATTATAATCTTGCATTCATAAAAGATAATTACATTGATAATATTATTTAATTAATTACTATAATATAATAATATTAACTAAATTTACTAAAGATGATTATTATCAATTAGATACTATCTTTTATTATTAATTATTCAATAACAATAATTATTACCAAGATAACAGTTAAATTAAATAAATAGTAAAAATTACTGATGCCTAGTTAAACTATATATAGATTAATAATCTATATATATGAATGAATAATAAAAAACTAAATAATTAATAAGTTAGTAAATCTATTTATCAAATAAAATATTAATTAATTATTATAAAACTAGTTATTAGTTTTTTATTTTTGCAAATGAATATATATTTTATTGTAAATTATTATTTACAGTAAAATACTGCTATTAAATAGCAATATTAAATTTAAATAATAATTTATAAATATCTAAGTATAGTTATCTCTATTTTTTCTAAAAACTATTGACAATTAATACGATAAATATTCAAATATCAATTATATAATACTATTGAGTAACATTGATAAACTCAATAAATAATAAAAGTATAATTTATAAATATTTTTACAATGTTTTTATTCTTGTAGCCATTATATAGATAAAATAAATAAGAAAGTCATATATATATTATTATTCAAAATGATATTAATAAAAGATCTACATTTTTGAATTTGATTTTTAATATATTTCATATATTTTCTATTAATTTTAAAATAGTTCAAGATTTTTATATCTTAGTAATAATTAATTATATAATAAAATATATTTAATGATCAATTTCAAATATTAATTAAACAATATTTATCTTGATGTAAATCCTTATTTTTTATAACTAATTTTCCATAAAATTAGTTAAACTAATTTTTAGTTTATTTAGATATAGTTACTTATTTGTTTTTTATAATTAAAAAAGTTTGTGTTTTACTATGTAAGTAAATATTATAGATTTTTATTAGTTCATTAATCTATTTTCTAAATTATTTAATTTATAACTGTTTAATTTAATATTCTAAAGTTTATTAAATTTTATCATAGATATAAAAGTTATATTTGTATTTATTTAATTTAAATATGTAAATATTTAAATTATCTTCACGATTAACTATATATCATAGAATATTTTCTAATATCATGATATTTCATATTTTAATATCCTTAATTAATATATTTATATACATTACAATATTTAGTTTTATAGTAAAATTAATGAGTTTTACTTAATAGTTATCATTTTTGGTAAATTCTTATAATTTATAATTTATTATTTTTACTAATTAATAAACTATTTGTGATTTATAATCAATGTCTTTATATTTATGTGATCATTTATTTTTAAATATTATTTTTTATTAAATGAATAACAAAGTTAATTTTTAACTTATTATTAATAATAAAAATAATTAGTGTATCTATTTTATTTAAATATTAATAGTCTCTATTATAAATAGATTTATTTTTAAAAATTGTTTTTAAAAAATAGAAATAACTTTTCAAGTATAAAATTTTTTATGAATACTTCAAACACTTTTATTAGATCTATGAATTTATTAAGTGATCATTGTGTTATATATCACTTAAGAAAACAACTGGTTTATTATTTAGTCATTTATAACAAATTTAATTTTAAATAAATTATACATATATTAAAAATAATTTTATCAATTTATAAGATATAAAGATATATATTTATCTTGATTTATTATATCTTATAATCGGATAAAAACATCATCATTTAATTTGTATTAAAATTAAATAATTAAAATTTAATGAAGATATCTATTTTTCAAATTATTAAAATTTAATACGTTAATTTTCGGTAAAATATCTTTTTATAGCTAAGTATAAAATAGATCATATTTAATTTTATTGAAATATTGAAAGACATAGTTTTCATATTAATTCTAATAAAATATGTTAATAAAACATAATAGACCATTACAATACCATTTTGATAACTATAAAAAAATCTATATCTTATGATACATACACTATATCTAAAGTAAAATATAGTTTATGATAATATAAAAGTTATCAATTACTTTATTAAACTTAAAGTAAATCTTTTTAACAATTTTATTTATCTAAATAATTAATAGATTAATTTATGTTACTTATAATTGTTTTGATAAACTACATAAACTTATAAAATATATTGATTATTTATATTAAATTTAATAAGTTACTTAATTATTCTTTATTAAATTAATGAGTTTTTAATTTTTTTTAAAAAAATTTTAAAATGGATATAAAAAAACAGAAATTAATGAAAATAAATATAGATTTTATTTTTATAAGAAATATCATATAAATAATTAAAGAAATAAATAAAAAATTTCTTATTTTCATAAAATTTCTAAGAATGATTTAATACTATAATATTAATTGAAATATAGATTTCTCTTAAAATATCTTTTTATTCATAAAAGAATAAAAGAATAGTATGCTAAATAGCATTTAAAAAATACTATTCAAATATATAATTTATAAAAATGATACGATGAAAATATCAGAAATGAATATACCTATAGTTTTATATCCTAAAATATTATTTACTTATATTTTTTTATTTAAAATAATCTATTTAACTAATAGGTTTGAAGAAGTATAGATAATTTATTTTTATTTAGATAACTGAACAATATTTTTTTCATAATATTTTCATGAACTATTATTTATCTATATTCATTCTATACTAGATAGTAAAAAGTGGATATAAGATATAAATCTTATTTTATTAAATTGTTAAATATTTAATGAGATTGATTTTTATCTTAATAACTCTATTCGACTAAATGTGATGAATTATAATTTTTTATACCTGATATTTTTCAATATTTATTTTATATATTTAGTTTAAAAATTTGAGATTTAATTATTATTAAATATAAATCATCAAAATAAATTTGAACTATATAACTTTTCTTAATTTAATTTATTTTCTTTAAAAAGATTTTAGGAAAATAATAACTTATTATTATTAATCAATTTATAAAATAAATATTTTTAAAAATATAAAATATATTAATTAAGTATAAATTAATATAACTTTAGCATTTTTTTAAATTAACATTAAATATAAATAATATATAGATTATTATTAATAATAAAAAATATTAAGATATTTTATTTATGATAAAAGTATAATTAAGTTAAAATTAATATTTGTGTTTAAAGGTTAATAAAAAATTATTTTACATAAATTAGATTAAATTAAATTTTATTTTAAAAAAAATAAAAATAATTTTAAGTATGTATAACACTATGCTTTCTATTTATTTAGATTTTTATTAGTCTTAAAAAGAAAAAATAATTATCTTTAATCAAAAAAAATTTTTAATTATTATATAAATAATATTTTATTTTCAAAATTATAATTTATTATTATTTTTATAAATTAATATATAATTATTTGTATTCTAAATACATTATTATAACGTTTTAAATTAAAATTATATTATTATATATATCATATCTTTAAATGTAAAAAACTAAATTAAGCATTATATAAATTTAATTATCTGTTAATAAACAAAAGAGAACATTAATTCTCTGTTGTTTCAAAATCATAAATAAAATAATATTATATAATTAATCAAATGTGATGATTTAATAATCATTTAAGTTATAAATTATTACTATTTTTTTTAATAATTAGATCAATCTAGATATCAAATAATTTTGATTACTAAATATATAAAGATATGTAAATCTAATAAGATAATATTTAGAATTAAAATATAAAAATTGTTTATAATTTGATATTATATAATAATATATAAAATATTATCAACTTATTTTTTTTTAACGATTGAAAATTACAATTATATAATATTTTGATTAAGTTAGATAAGTGATGTCTATTATATAGACAGTTAAAATATTTATTAATCAAATACATATATGACTTACTATACTTATTATTATCATTATTATTAATATTTAACCTTTCGTTAGTATTTTATTATTAAGACTATGAAAATAATTAATGTTAATTAATATTAGTTAATAAAAAATAAATACTATCAACTTTTATTTCAAAATTAATTTGGATTGACATAAATTTATAAAATAAATAAATATTTAAGATAAGTAATTTAAATTTAATATAATAGTAAGTATATTTTTATTATTCTAGATAAATAATATACTGATATTTAGTTATGTTATGGTAATTAGAATTAAATCTTTAAAATATATAAAATTTAAATATTTATAATTTAGTTTTTATAATATAGTAAAAAACTATAGACATTATAGTAATAAAAGTCATGTACTCAAATATTTCTATACAATCTTAAAGCTAAAATAATCTTATCTTAAAGTATACTTATTAATATAGCATTCTATGGAAACTTAATAAAATTAATTTATAAAATAAAAATATATTATAAATTTATAAGCATTTTAATAAAAATAAATTATTTTATTATATAAATTATTTTTATTTTAACAATTTTAATTTTAGGATAAAATAATATTTATATTTATAAGAAAAAGTAATAGTTATTAAAACTATCAATAATTTTAATATAGAAATATATTTTTATAAATAATCTCTATAAGAGATTATTAAATGAAAAGAAACCCATTAATATAATTAAAATTATTTCTAATAATAATTATTATTATTTCATACCACTTAATTAAATAAATATTATTAATGAATATTTTATATTTACTAATTAAGTCGATAAAATGAATTAATATTCCAGATGAAATTAGTTATTTAATTAAAATATTATATATTAAAATTTTAATACAAATGTTATTTATTTGTTTGTTACTGAATTTTTAGATATTTTAATTATTTTGAAAATTCAATTTTTATTTAATATTATTTGGATTTTATATTTTAATATAAAACTACTTTTTTTTATTTTAGTTTTCTTAATTAATAATTGATCATTATTCTTGATTTTTTATCTAACAAAAAAATAATAATAAATAGAATTAATTAATTTTTATAAATTATAAATATTATGTAGATTATAAAAATTTTAACAGAATAAATTAAATTATATTTATTTATAATATAATATAAATAATAAGATATCGTAAATATATCTTCTATACTTATTTCTATCTATATATTTTAAGATATGGTATTTTCAAAAAAAATACTAATGAATTATTTATTTTATAGTAAATTGTATTTTAAATTATTAAATTTTAAAATTTTATTTTAAAGATATATAATACAAATTTTGTTGTATTTACAAAAAAGTAATTAAGTTATAAATATTTTAGTATAAATATCATTATATAAGTTATTATTTTTTATTATTTATCTTTTTTTAAAAAAAATAATTATTCGTAAATATAATTAAAATAATAAAACTAAGATAATTAAAAACTAAATAAATAAAATATTAAACTAAATTTTATATATTAAATTAATGGCAAATATATTATAAAATCTAATCTAAAATTTAATAAAAAATAAAATATATAATATAATTACCTATAATCCATAAGTTAATCATAAATAATTATAATGATAATATGAATATATTTTATAATATAGATATCAAAAAATTCCTTTCTTCTAAATAAAATAATCATAGAAATTATACTAGATATTCATATCTAACCAGAAATATACTTACGTTGTTTTTTATTATCATAAAGTTATAAAAGATAATTAAGATAATTTTATGTTTATAAAAATATTAATATCTGTTATTTATTCATAATATAAGAAGTTTTATTGAACTAATTAATTAAAAATAATTATTTTAAGGTAGAATAAACTTAATAATAAAATCACTTCTTTTGAAGTCAAGATATAGATGATAGGTATTAAATTTATGAAATTTATCAATTTATTCAAAATATGTTATTCAACAATAAAATAGTAATCGAAGTTATATAATTGGTTATAAAGGTTAATTTTTATGATATTTATACTAAAGATTAAAAAATTTTTCAAAAGTAATGATTTATAATATTATTTTAGAATAATAGCTAAAATATAAAAAAAATCATACTGAGTTTCTAATAGATATTATTTCGTATAATATTTGATATTTATTGAAATTTTAAGGAAATAAAATTATTGATATCAATCTTATTTCTTACTATATTAAGTGAATAAGATCATTAAGTGACTTATTTATTATATAAATAAAGTATAAATTTAATTTATGTCCTTAATTTCTTTTTTTTAATAATATAAAAATATTTATATATAATAATAATCATAAATTCTATGAATAATCGTCATTAAAATGAAAAGTTTTATTAAATTTAAGAGTTTAATGAAAAAAGTCATAGTGAATTCTTATTTATTATCAAGAATCGAAAAAAATTTTTTAATATCTACTTAAGCAAAAGAATAATTATAATTTTTATTATAAATGTAATAATCCGATTTTAGTTATTGAACTAACATATGATATAAGAAAAAATTCTTAATGGTTAATATAGTTTATATATTTTATAACAAAATATTTAAAAATAATTATAAATTAAGTATATATTTTAATATATCGATTTATTATTAATTTGTATTTAAGTATTTAAGTAATTTTAAAAATATTTCAAAGAATTATTAAATATTTTAGAAAAGATAAAGATATTTTATTTATTTAAAATCTATATAATTATTTATAAATAATATCTTTTCTTTTAGAAAAAGGTTAATAATTTATAATTAAATTAAGTATTTTTATTAAAATTATTAAATTGAAATCAAAATGATTTTGATAAAACGCCTATTGAAGATTTAATTATGTTTTAAAGATTAAAGATAAGTACTACTAATGGAATATAGAAAATCTAAAAATATATATTATTACATCTTCTCTTGAATATTGAGCGTATAGTTTATTAATAGTAATTATATTTATAAATATAAATATAATTTATAAATTTTTATTTATAAGCTAAAAATAATTTAAGATTTGCAGTTAATTTATTAATAATAATATATAATAAAAATTATTATTTATCAAATAAAATAATTGTGTATTTTTGATAAAACAAGCATATATAATTTTTTTTATAAA
The DNA here is from genome assembly GCA_052401645.1 of Arsenophonus sp. Taxonomy (GTDB): domain Bacteria; phylum Pseudomonadota; class Gammaproteobacteria; order Enterobacterales; family Enterobacteriaceae; genus Arsenophonus. The sequence goes on along the minus strand of CP198939.1, from coordinate 1,219,071 downwards.
AAAACCTGATATTATAAAATATTTAATATATCATAGATAAAATTAATTATCTGTTATATTTTTTATTTTAAATAAAATTCTTATAGTTATAATAAACTATAGAAAAATTTCCATAAAATAATATAGATTAATGTTTTATTAAAAACTACATGGATTTAAATAATTATAAGATAATTAAAATAAATTAACTTGTTTAGATAATAACTAAAGAATTATTGATATATTCCATTCTTTTTATAAATAAATATTTGCAATATAGAAGTAACTCACAAGTACTAACAAAAAAATATTATGTTTTAAATTATCGTTCTTTAATTTTATATGAAATTTAATAAATATTAAATATTGAAATATAACTTATAAGATCATTAATTAATGCACATTTTATAAGAATGATATAAATTTTAATTAATGAGTTTTAAAGATTGATATATAAAATAAATTATTTTAATTTATCTATTTCATTATATAAAATATAATATATTCTGATTTATATAATTCAATTTTTTATTAAAATTTAATTAACAAGTTATATTTTAACTGATAATAATAGTAGTAAATCTGATTTTTTAATATTATATTAATAATATAATTAATAAATATTTATATATAAATATATCATAAAATAAATCTATTTTACTTATTAAATAATGCTAAAAAAAATTTTTATTTTAAATAAAAAATACTTTCATTTCTTATCTAAATATAGAAATTAATCAATTTATACTATTTTGTTTTATGTTTTAACATAAAAAATTAAATATAAAATTTTATATAAATTCATTGTTAAATCATCGTTTAATTCTATGAAAATTAATTTTTATTAAAATAAACAAACATATAATATTAATAACTTCAGTTAAATATTATTATAAATTATAATAATTAAATAAACAATAATATAATTTAGTATAATCTAAAAACGATTAAAAAATATTTTTTTGTCTTTAAGTTAAAGATTAATAATAATATTTAAATTAATTTAAATCAAAAAGATACAAAATTAACTATTTTAAGATATTTATAGAAATAAATTAAATTTGTAATTTATTTATAATTATATTAGTTTATAATAATAAAAAAATATCTCTATTTATTATAGAGATATTTACAAAGTTGAAATAAATATAAGTTAACGACTTCGAAAAATGATTCTACCTTTGCTTAAATCGTAAGGTGTTAACTCCACAGTTACTTTATCTCCAGTCAAAATACGTATATAATTTTTACGCATTTTCCCAGAAATATGAGCAGTAACTATGTGTCCATTTTCTAATTCAACACGAAATATAGTGTTTGGTAAAGTATCTAATACTGTACCTTGCATTTCAATATTGTCTTCTTTAGTCATCTAATTCTCTAAGTTAATAAATAAGTTTTACGGTAAAATAGTTTAAAACTGACTTTATATAAATCAAGATTAAGTTAAAAATCATTTTTATAAAAAACTAAAATTAGATAATTAAAGTTTAATTATACAAAAACATATAATAAATATTCAATTTTAATAATATATTAATAATAAAAATAAAATACTAGATGCTCCACTTATTATATAAAACATTAATTATTCTGATATTTATATATCTTCAAACTTATATTTAATCATAGTTATTTATTTTCTTTATTTTAATAAAAATATTTAATAATTATTAAATATTTTTATTTTTTAATATATAATTATATTAATTATATATTAATATATAATTAATATATTTCTATTATACCATCAATTATAGAAATTTATAAATATGATATCTCTTATAAAGATAATTTAAAAAAATTATCTAAATATTAATTATTGAACTAAATAATTTATTCTAATAGTTATTAGAGTATATGTATTAATTATTTGGTAATCAAATAATTAATAAGAAAAAAATTGAAAATTATGATAAAAATATTTGATATATATCAAATATATAAATTTAATATAAAAATCAATATAATAACCAAATTAATACTATTTTCAATATAAAATAGTATAATATTTATATTTTCTACTTAATTATAAGTAGATTATTTCCCTTTAATCGTATAAATAACTATCTAAATAAATATTTATTTTTCTATTCAATATTGTATTTGGAAATTTTAGTAATTTTTTAATGAATATTAATATAGAAAACTATATGACATTTAATATCATTTATAAAAATATTTTTAAATAATTATAATTATATTAATTATATCTTTTTATTTTATAAATATAAGAATAGTATATATAAGAAACTTATAAAGTTTTACGTTTTTATTTTTTTATTTTTTTATACATAAAAAGTTCATACATAAGTTATAATCAGATTTTATTAGTTATTTTTAATAAAAAAAATCTAAACTCTTAAGTAACTTTAAAATTAATTTTATGTTCTGACATTTAGTAACATAAATAAGTTAACTAATTAGAGTTTATATAATTTTATATATTTTAATGCTATCCATATTTATGATAATTTTATCATTTATCAATAATTCAATAATATTAGGTAAGAGTAGTTTATTTAGTTATAAATTTTTATTTATTTTTTTTACTACTATGTAGAGTATTATGCTTACTAAGCTAATAAGTATACGTGCTTGATTTTAACATATAAAATATATATTCTTTATTTTATAACTAATAGCGATTATATTTTTTAAATAATAAAGCTCTATATTAAAAATAATAATATCTTTTATTTTTCTATTCGTCTATTAGTATGCTATTGCTTACATATAAATTTATTACTGATAAAAAAGTTATATTTATATAAATTTAATCAGAACATGTGAATAAGTGAAATACTTATTATAATAAATAATACGTATTAAAATAATTTAAAAAAATTAATTTTTTCTTATATCTTTAATATTTTAAATAAAAATCTATATATGTGTATTATTAATTATTTAATTTCTATCTTATAATATAATTATAAATATAGTTATCAACTATAAGATTTTATATTATAATTAATTAATATATTATATATTTTGATTAAAAATCTTATTTTTAAATTTATTAATTAAAATATCTCTAACTAAAGATTTTAAATATTGCTTTTATTATATAACGATAAAATATATTATGTAAATAATTTTAAATTTATTAAAATACAAACATAGTTATTTTCTTTTTTATTTCAGAATTTATAAGTTTTTATTATAAATAAAATTTATTTCTTAATAAAAAAATACTTTATTTTAAAAATGTTAAATAAAATTAATATTAATAATAAGATTTCTAATCAATTAGAATATTTTAAATATCAAAATTTAATCATAATTAAAGTTAGTATATATTCTTTTACATAAATAACTATTTGATTTACTAAATTTAGTTGTTTATTTAACAAAATAATCCAGATATGTTATATAGATAATATTTAATAATAAACTATTATTCCATGAAAATTTATGTTTGTCTTTAAATAAAGAGTGATATCTAATAAGGTATAAGATATACTCGATGTAGAATATTTCATTAATAAATGAATTTTATATCATTTAAACAACCTTTTTATATTTACTAATAGTATAAGTTAGTTTTATAAATAAAATAAAGTTTAGTAGATCAAATTAATCTAGGTTATCATAAAAAAATATCTTATATATTTTCTATAATAATTAATACTTGAACCATCTTAATCTTATAATTATTTATATATCTTACGATATAGTTATTTTATATGGACTAAAAATATAAATATAGAAAATATAAATATACACACTATTGGTATTTTTACATTTGGTAACAGTTTATATAAACCATATTTACTTTATAATAAGTTACATCATAAATATTCTATAGATATAATAAATTAATAAAAAACTCTAATATGATATTTTATTAAAAATAATATATAATTTTCTAAAATAATAAAAATAAAATAAATAACAATAATCTTAATATAGATTATTGTGAATGATTATAATTTATGATTAGAAAGAAATCTAATATATATAGATTATATTAAATTATCATATATTCTTTTATAAAAATTCTTTTATTACTACTTATTTAATTAGTTTTTATTTATTTTATTACTTTTAAATATTAATTAAATATTAAGTTTAAATATATAAACAATAAAAAATATACTATTTAATCTGTTTTAAAAAAAAGAAATCTTTTATTAATATTAATGTCATTACTCATTTAAAATGATAAAATAAATAAGAAAATTTAATATTTATTAAACATATAGATTAATCGAGTAAGCAAATTAATAAAAAATATAATTAGGATGAATAAAACTATACTGAACTAGTTTAAAAATAACTATTAGTTAAGAATTAAAAATAAAAATTCTATAAATTATTAATTTTTCTTAATAATAGAGATAGTTACTAAACTTTAGTAAATTTATTTCTTAATTTAAATAAGTCTTAATCCAATCAAGTTTATTTTAAACATCATATATATGTATATTATGAATAGTTCAATTAGAAAAATCCAATTCTTTCTGTATAAAATTATTTTTTTAAAATAAATATAAAAAATAAATGATAAAAAAATAAATTAAATATATGTTTTATTGTAGCGATATACATTATCTATAATCAATAATTATATATAATAGCTAAAAGTTAAATCTTACTGATGATAAATAAATTATTAATAATTTCAAAAAAGAATAATAATTATAAATATTATTTTAGTAGCACTGATTATTTGTTTAAACAATTTAATTAACTCATTTTATTTTCTTTATATATAGAAATTGTTCTATATATTTATATAAAACTAATTAATTATAATTTAATTTATTTAAATTAATATCTAATATTATCTTTTATAAGTTTTTTAAAAAAAATAAAAAGCGATATTTATAAAAAAATTTTTCTTTATTAAAGAAATTTATAATTATTATTTTTATTTATAATATTTACTTTCATTTTATAGCTTCTAAATAACGTTCAGCATCAATGGCAGCCATACAACCGGTACCAGCTGATGTAATTGCTTGACGATATACGTGATCTATTACATCACCAGCAGCAAAAACACCTTTAACTGAAGTTTCAGTTGCATTACCTTTAGTTCCAAACTTTACTTGAATATAACCATTTTTCAATACCAATTGATCAGTAAAAATACTTGTATTAGGTGTGTGTCCAATAGCGATAAATACACCTGCTACAGAAAGTGATTCTGTATTATTATTTTTGCTTGAACGTAAATTAATTTTAGTAACACCATTATTATCACCTAATACTTCATTAAGTATAAAATTAGTATGCAATATAATATTTCCAGTTTTTACTTTTTTCATCATTCTCTGGATAAGAATTTTTTCAGCACGAAATATTTCACGTCTATGAATAATATGTACTTCAGAGGCTATATTTGATAAATAAAGTGCTTCTTCAATAGCTGTATTTCCTCCACCTATAACAGCTACTTTTTTTTTACGATAAAAAAAACCATCGCAAGTAGCACAAGTTGAAACACCACGACCTTTAAATAATTCTTCGGAAGGTAAACCAAGATAACGAGCTGAAGCCCCTGTAGCTATTATAAGAGCATCGCAACTATATATTCCATTATCACCTATAAGTTGAAATGGACGTTTATGAAGATCAACAGTATAAATTTGATCATTGATAATGTTTTCTTCTGTAATAAATTTTTTAGTATGTTGTAGCATTCTCTCCATCAATACTGTTCCCATTAATTCTATATGATCTCCAGGCCAATTTTCTATTTCATTTGTAGTAGTTAATTGTCCTCCTGGTTGAAAACCAGTAATTAATATTGGATTTAGATTTGCTCTAGCAGCATAAATAGTTGCAGTATGGCCAGCTGGACCAGATCCAAGAATAATAATTTTACTATTATTAATTTTTCTCATATACATTCCTTTTTTAAGAAAATTTATTCAGATATTACAATTTTACAAGATTAATAAAAAATAAAAATAAATTGAATAAATAATGATATTAAATAATTATTTTTTCTAATGCTTTATTTTTAATTACTTTATTAAAATAATATAATTTATAAAAAGATTTTCTATTTATTTAAGAAATAAATATCTGAATTTATAATTTTCAATATTTTTTATTAATAAAGTATTAATAATAAATCTGTTTTTATATAATGTTATATTTTTTATTTATTATTTTAATAATCTGATATTACATTTTTTAGAAAAGATCTAATCTGATTAATCATTTAAATTTCATTATTTAAAATTTAAATATTTTTTAAAAAAAAAGATAAATAGACACACATTCATTTTAAAATTTAAAACTAATTAAATAATTTATTTATAAGATGAAATCTTATTACTAAATATTAATGTTAAAATATAAGTTTGAATTTATTATATTTTAAAATTTAATTAAAAAATAAAATAGGATAACTATAAAAATAAATAAAAAAGATAATAAAATAATTTATAAAAAAATTTTTAAAAAAATATCTTGATCGTAATAGATAATTATATACTTAATCAATTATGAAAATTGTCGTATTTTAATGTATAGTTTTTAAGAGATTTAGTTTATTACGAATACATAGTTTTGAATGTATACATCATTTATATCTGAAAGATTTTATCTTTATATAATACTTGTTTTTATTGAATTCATAATATCTCAATGAATCTATATTTATTTTTATTAAAATCACTTTTAGTCTTTTGATACTATATATGTTTTTAAACAGTTTAATGATATTGTATAAAAATTAGAAGGAATTTAAAAATATCTTATAATTCTCTTAAGATTTTAATTGTTTATTTAAAACTCTGATCAATAATATTTTTACTTATTTTAAATTATTATTAGAAACTTCACTTCTTATTTTTAGTGTAAAAGTAATACGCGTAATTACATAAATAATGTAATAGATAAAAAATAATTATTTTCTAATAAAGAAATTTTGATTTAATAAGCATAAAGTTAAAAACTAACTATATTACTGTTTATAAATATAGTTTTAAAACTAAATATTATTCATTTAATTATTTTTATAATTATCGAATAAAATTAAGTATTATTTTTGGAAAAAAATAGATGGAAGATAAAAATATAAAGTTAAAAAAAAACAGTAATGGAAAAATACTAATAGAGTTTATTTTATTTATTATTATTATCTTATCAATTTTTTTAATGATATCCTTAATAAGTTTTTATCCTTATGATCCTAGTTGGTCGCAGACTACCTGGAGAAATGAACCAATTAAAAATTTAGCCGGCAGTGTTGGTGCTTGGTTAGCAGATATTCTTTTCTCTATTTTTGGTGTTTTAGCTTACTTCTTACCATTAATTATATTCTTCGGATTCTGGAATATATTTAAAGATATCAATAATGATAATTATTTTAATTTTTTTCTTCTTTCTTTAAATCTAATTGGTGAAGTAATGTTAATAATTACGTCGTGTGCTATTGCAACACTTAATATTGATGACTTAGTTAATTTTTCATCAGGTGGAATTATTGGCAGTATTTTTAGTAATGCTATTTTACCAAGATTTGGTATTTTAGGAACAACATTTATATTGATTTTTATTTGGTTTATTGGTTTTACTTTATTTACAGGTTTATCATGGTTGATGATTTCAGAAAAAATTGGAGAATTAGTTTTAGCAAAACTATCATTAATTATTAATTATATTATTAATAATAATAAATTTCAAATTAGAAAATTCATTTTTAATCTCATTAAACTAAAAAATAACTGATAGTAAATAATATCTAATAGATTGTATTATCATGATAATATATTTTTAAACTTCACCAATTAAATAATTAGTAAAAGAAATATTGAATAATAATAGCAAAAATAATTTATCATTAAATAATGTAAAGTTATTAATAGGCAATAAAGTTAAAAGTTTATTATTAAATAATTATTTATTAATACAAAATAAAAGATAAAATATATATTTAATGAATCTTTTAAGTCATATCTATATTAACATATTTAATAATATTAATTTAAATAATATTGATATATTACTTTAATCACGTTATTAAGGCTATCATCAGTATAAAGTAAAATTTAAAAATATAAAGAAAATAATGAATTTTATAAAAAATAATGATATAATTAAAATTAATGTTAAAAAATAATTTTAATACATGTAAAATCCATAAGTTATAATATCGGCATAAGTTGAGAATTTCTATTTAATAATTTTATTTTACTAAGAAACAAATGAATTTTATATTTATAATTTTAAGAAAATAAGTGATATTAATTTTGTATAAATTAGAAATATTATTAAGATTTAGTAACATAAATTCATGTAACTTAGATTAAGTATTAATATTGAGAAATAAGGATAAATAAATTATACAAACAATTTTATAAAAAATTAACATATAGGTTTTCTTTTAAAGATAAGTCTTAATTTTTTTAAATTAAATAGAATTAAGACTTTAATTATAATAAATATTATAACATAAATAATTATTTAATAAGATAAAATTATATCAAAATAATAAAGTAATAAGCATGGAGATGGAGGAAATAATAAAAGATATTAAATAAATATTTGTTTTATTAAAACAAAAAATGTAACGAATATTATTTCAATAGTATTATATTTTTTAATCTTATCAGTATTTAATAATAAAACATTAAAATAATAAGGCTTATATCATATAAGAATATATATTCTTAATATATAAATCAAAAAAAATAAATATTTTAATATATTTATGTGAGAAAGATATTAGTTTAAGTGACTATTTACAACAATAAAATTGTTAGTTTTTCTGAAAATACCACACTATTTACTTACTTTTACTTAAATTTAAGTATTGATATTTTATTAGTATTTATTTTTTAGTTCATTAAAAATGAACTGATGGAGTGTTTTTTGTCAAGAAATAGTTTACAAATACATGTTAATAAATAAATATAGAATAATTTTCTATAATATTAGAATTTATATAATAAAAAGCATGAAGCTATTTATGTACTAAAAGTTTTAACTATTATAAATTTTAATATAATTTATCACTATTAACTATATATTCGTAGAAGAAAAAATATTATAAATAAATATTTATAAATAATTTAAAAAATCACTATTTTATTATCTATAAACTAATTTTGATGAATTAATTTGATTAATATCATAAATTTAAGTTTTTATATTAAATAAAACTTAAATTTATTTTTTTGATATTATTAATAATAAAGATTTTGTAATTTTCTATTTATAAATTAATTTTCTCATATGTTAAGATGAGTTATTTTTAAGATAAAATATTTTAATAGATGGTGTTAAAGAATGTTAATAAAATAAAATATCGTTATAAATTTATATCTGCTTTAGTGTAATGATAATATATTCGGTAATATATAATTATAAAATCAGTGTATTTATATAATATAAATCAACTAAATTTATAATTAATTTTAAAATTTTAATTATATTATAAATAATAACTATATTATTTAATATTTAATATATATTTGATATTATCGTGTTACTAATCTAGTTATCTAATTTAATAATGATTAATAATAATGGAAATTAAAAAATAATTGTGTATTTTATCTTATAAACTACAAGATAATTTATCGAGTATATTTATTTAATCGTGGAAACTTAAATAATTATACGGTAAGATCATTAGAGTTTTTAATTAAGCTTAATAAAATTATATTAATTACGTGTATTATATAAATAGAATAAATTAGATTAACGCGCTAATTATGTGATTAAACTAAAGTTGATTTTATATTATATATTCGTGATATTTTTATTTTTAATCATAAAGTTTATGTTGTGATCAAGTTTTAAAAAACTAAAAATAAAGTTAAGTATATCAATGATATGATAAATAACGACAAATATAGTAAAGATAATAATTATTATAATGTTTATAAAATCTAAATTACTCTTTTATAAAACTATTATAAATTCATGATAAAATAAAAATTTTAATATATTTTTTATTAAACATCAAATCAAAAATTTAATATTGATTATAATAAATTATACTATAATTAATGAGAGAAATATAAATTCAAATGATTTTTTTTTAAAAAATATAGTAATAATAATTCTAAGATTTAAGATATAATTATTTAACAAAATAAAAATTAATTATATTTTTATATAAAATAAATAACTATTATAAATATAAAGGTCATTACGTGATAAAAAAAGTGGTAACATTATTATTATCATTAATAAGTTTTTATATTAACCAAATATTGGCAGGTGATGATTCAGTTGAATTACAAAAACGATTAAACAAAATAAATAGTTTTTATGCTAATTTTTCACAAAAAGTAACAATGCCTGATGGTAGTTTAATGCAGGAAGGTGAGGGTCAATTATGGATTAAACATCCAAATTTATTTAATTGGCATATGATATCACCAGATGAAATCTTATTAGTTTCTGATGGCACTAATTTTTGGTTTTATAATCCTTTAATTAATCAAGTTACGATAACTTTACTAAGGAATGTAATAGTTGATATGCCTTTTATACTAATTGCTCGTAATAATCCTAAAGATTGGAATAGTTATAAAATTACTCAAAATGGTAATAATTTTTTATTAAAAATGATAGAAAATAAGGGATATATAAAATATTTTTCAATATCTATTCAGCCTAATGGTATTGTTCAACAGTTTTCTATTACAGATCAAAATGGACAAATAAGTTCATATGATTTAAAGAACCATAAAAATAATTATTTTGATAAAAATAAATTTAAGTTTATTCCGCCACAAGGCGTAACTATTGATGATCAAAGATAAGTAAAGTAAAATGAAAAATCTAGTACTTTGTTTTCCATTTTATAAATTTTAATAATTTGTCGCAAAATACAGTAATTAACTTATAGAATATATTGGTTAAAGTTTTATTTTCAGTTAAAAAGAATATATCACGCATGTATTATTAATTCTTATTAATTTGATTCATTATTTTTTTATAGAATAAATATTTTTCTAATTAAAACTACAGTGATGTAATAGATAAAATTAATACTTTGAAATACTTAATTGATAGTTAAATTTAAAAGATATAATTTAATTAAAATATCATTAATTATTACAAAGACTACTAACTAACATTAAGTAATTATTTTATTTAAAATACATATAGAAAAATTGATAATTTATTGATAATAAACATATTTGTAATTATAAAACGATTCTAGTGTTATATAAATCTTTATATGATAAAGATAATAAATCTTATTTATTATTCGTATATATGATTATATTTTTCTGAAAATTAATTATTTTATCTTTTATACTTTTGTTTATTATCTTTTTAAAGATATATTGAGTATTAATTATAGAGTATTTTTAAATTTTTAAATAATTCTTTAATTTTTATATTTGTTAATATAAGAGGAATAAAATAATCATTATTGAATGATGGTTTATTAGATACATCTTTGTTTAGGTTGGTTAATATCTTTTTATTTTTTTAAGATAATAATTGATTTTAAAAAAAATGGTTATAATATTATTATTGAGATAAAATAATAATATTATAAATTAATAAAAAGATAAACTTAGATAAAATATCTATATGACTATAATATTATGTTGTTACTAATGAAAGTTATTAACTATTTTAATGTTTATTAAAACTAGGAAATGTTCTTTTATTATTATTTTGCTAAATTATAGATTATAATATAAGTAATATCTAGCGTAAATTTTTTTTAAGTATAGAATTCCTCTATAACTAATTTATATATATTTTAATAAAAGAGTTAAAGTAATCGTATTAATAATAATATTCTACATAATATAATTTATATGACTGATAAAATTTTAAATAAAAATATCTTATTGTTAGTTTATTTTTTAGTTAAAATAAAGATCATGCATTAATTAATAATATAATAATCATAAGAAAGTTGAATAAAGTATTCTAAAGATTAAATATAAGTATTCAATAACTACTGTTAATTTTAATGCATAAAATGTTAACCTATAGAATTTGTTTATATAATCAAATACAATAAATTCTATTAAAGGAAATATTTAAAATTATAATGAATAAACATCTATTAATATAAAATAATATATTAATAAAGAAAATTAAAATAAGAATCGATTAGATAAATATATTAAAAATATAAAAATAAAAACATGTAACCATTATAATTATAGGATAATAACTATAATTTTTTATGATAAATTTTATAAAAATAAAAAATAATTTGATAATTTGTATATAATAATTATACATTATTTTGATTCTATCATATTATATTGTCTTTCAAAATAATTAATTATCTAAGATAATTGTATTTATTTATAATTTAGAATGATTATATATAGATTGTAAATAATATTAATAAATATTTTTAAAATAAAAATGATTTATTTGATTGAAAATAAAAAATTATCGATTAATACTTAATTTAATATAAGTCTTATCTATTTTATTAATATTAAGTAACTATTTTTATAGTTAAAATATTACTTAATAATACTTGATTATATGATAGTAATTATTTAATAATGAATTAAAAAGATTAACAAAAATTATAATTTAGTTATAATAATAATTATGAAATATAGGTTTATTCTTGATATAATAGTAAAAAATAGTTATTTTTTTATTTATTTATATCTTAAATATTAAATTATTTATATTCTACAAAATATTCTTTATAAGAATAAATTGATTATATATGAGATAATAATGTAAAAACTATTAATTAATCACTATTCATTTTAAATTACATTTTAATAACTATTTAAAATGTAATTTTTAATTAAACAAACATTATTCAATTATATTGAATTATTTTTTATTATTGATTGTATAACTAGCATTTGTAATTATGCTATTAACATTTAACTTATTTATATTATTATTTTTATTTATTTTATTTATTAATAGATTTTAAGATAGTTATGAGTATTTTATAGAATAGAATCATTAAAATAAAATAGATTTAATCATTATCATTAATAATATAATATCTTTTAATAAAAAAGTTTTTATTGAATATAATAATTATATTAAAGCGATTATTATTAGCTACTATTTATTAATAAAGGAAATACTTAATTAATATAAATTAATTATTAACATACAATTATTAAGATCATTGTTATTTCTTATAAAATTATTATAGATTTTTCTATATTAGATTTGTTATATTCTAGTATCATATGATAGATTATCTAATATTATTATTTTAATAATATAAATATAAAATATCTAATTTAATTAAATTATCAAATTTAATTATATGATCTCTAATTAATAGAGACATAAATATTTTTATTAAAATAGTAATAATTATTATATTGAATTAAAGTTTAAAAAGTATTCTTAAAATAAACTGTTTTGTTTCAAAACAATATAAAAATTTTGATTGAATTGTAGAAGAAATAATGTTTATAGTATAAAACTAATAATTTATTTTTCTTATTATATAACAACTAAAATGCTATTAGTATATATTAGACATAACGTTATTTAGTTAGAAAATTATCCTATGAATTAAATAGTTTTGATTTCGAAAAGTTAAAAAATAAACAAAATATACAAAATTAAGTTTAGTTTGTTTTTAAAAAGTAAAAAGATATCATTATATATAATGATATTTCTGCTTTATTATTATTTCGAATTAAATAAGTAATAATATAATTATTACTTTTTAAAACAGGAGTTCTTAGTTAATAAATATTTTATATATTTTAAGTTAATAGCATTAATATTTTATATAAATATAACATTTCTAGTACTAAAATTATATATGAATTAAATTATTGATTTCTAAAGTTATTTATAGTATAATAATTAGAATTGATTAGTTTTTATTATTATTAATAATAATTTTCAAAAAAATCTTTTAAATTAAAAAATCAAATTAGTTATTTTAATAAATAATTTTTAATATTAATTTTTATCTATAATAAAAATTATTAAAAATAAAATAAAAACAGATATTTTTATTATCTGATTATTAATAAGTTTTAGTAACTTTAAAGATTTTATCATCATTGCAAATAAATAATATCTGTAAATAAATTTTATATAAAAAGATTTAAGTTATTAATTAATAAACAATTTCTATACTCAATATAGATAATATATTAACAATACTATCTTATTAATATCAATATATAACTGATAATAATATATGTTTTATTATTTTAATAAAAAATAAAATACTAATAATATATAATAAACGCTTTGAATTGAATGTATAAATACTTTTATTTAGGAAGATATTTTTATTAATATATAATTAACTTTAAAAGCGATTTAATTGTTAATTAATATAAATAAGTTTATATTAATAAAATTTTCTTATCTGTGTTTTAGTATATTAATAAATTATGAAATATTCACAATATAGGAAAAAAAATCAATAATCTAATATATAATTAATTATGAAAATATAATTACAGTTAGTCATGGAGTAACTTTTATTTTTTTCTTAGTTAAGTACCATAAAACTATTTACTTATATTATAAAAGATAAATATTTATTTTATATAGAAAATAAATAATCTCATCAGAGATGAATAAATCATTATAATTAAGATTATTTATATTAAATATTAACGATAAAAATATTATTTTAATATAAATATCATTTAAATAATTTATCTATAATGAAATAAAATACAATGAATTAAGGAATTATCATTATATAAGATTTTAATCTTAAATATTTTTATACTAATGAAATATGATAGATAAGATTGAAATCTTAATTTTTAAAAAAATAATTGCTTTAATAAGATTATTAATGATAATAGGATATATTATTATTTATTTAACTTATTATGTAATGATAAGTTAATAGATTGAAGATATTAACATTTAATATTTTTTATATAATATATCTATATTTAAATAATATATTTATTATTTAAATAATATTTATCACTAGTATTGAATAATATGAAGATATTACTCAATAATAAGCAAATAAATTATTTAAATTTTTTAACAAAGTATTAAAATTGATAAATATATTTAATTATTTATATTTTAAAAATCGAAAATATTTTAAAGAATTAATATAGATACCTATTATTCATATCTATAACATATATACTTAAGTAGTTAAATTAATATAAATAAAATTATAATAGAGTATTAATTTTAAAGTTTAGTAGATTAATATCAACATTGTATAATTAATACTGAAAGATAAGAAAAGTTTATTCAACTTAAAAAAAGTTTTTATAAACTTAATGTCGAAACTTTTAAATAACAGTGTATTAAAATGATTGTATTTTAAGTAATTAAAAGTTAAATAACGAATGATTATAATCAGATATTATTAAATTAGTTAAAAAATAATTATATATGAAATATAGATAAATTATATTTTATTAATCTTATTTTAATCCTAAATTTTGATTATTGAAATGACGTTTTTTTGATGAATATTATTTAAAAATTATTTTTTAGAACTAAAATATTATTATTTGATGATGCATCTAAATGGCTATTGCTTTTAATATTAATTTATATTTATTAGTTTCATAATTTCTTATGATAAAATTTATTTGTAAATTTAACATAAAATTAATATCTCTTAAGTTATGATATTTATAGTTACTAATTTAGTATTTATATTTTTTTTAAAAAACATATCATTTTCTTTAAACAATTTTTGTTTATTAAAAAACTTTTTATACTTATAATCTTTATTATTATAAGTAATACACATCAATAATCAACTACTAATTAAACCTAGAGAATTATTTTTATGATAGTATATTTATAAACTAAAGTTAATAATAATATTTTATTATGAAGTATTTTATCGAAAACTATAATTCTATAATTTAATCATTAAATAATAAAAATCTTATATTTTATAACTTTTTAATAAAACACAGATAAGATATAATAATATGTTTGAATTTAATCCAATAAAAGATCAGATTCAAGATTTGTTTAAACGAATAAATATCTTGATTAATATTTTTGACTTCCATGCCAATAAAAAGCGTTTGAAAGAAATAAATATAGAACTTAATCATCCTGAAATATGGAATGAACCTGAACGAGCTCAAGAACTAGGTAAAGAACGTATTTCTCTTAAAGTAAGAGTAAGAGTAATTAATAACTTAATTAAAAATTTAGATGATATATCTTGTTTATTTGATTTAGTAATAGAAGATTATAATGAAGAAATTCTTAATGAATTATTGACGGAATTAGCGCAGTTAAAAGAAAAAATAGAGCAATCAGAATTTCGATGCATGTTTTCAGGTCAACATGATAGCGCTAATTGCTATCTTGATTTACAAGCAGGTTCAGGTGGAACTGAAGCACAAGATTGGGCTAGTATGCTTATGCGTATGTATTTACGATGGGCAGATTCTAAAGGATTTAAAACAAAAATTATTGAAGCATCTAATAGTGATACTTATGGTTTAAAATCTGCAACAATAAAAATTATTGGTAAATATGCATATGGATGGTTACGAACTGAAACAGGTATTCATCGTTTAGTACGTAAAAGTCCTTTTGATTCCTCTAGGCGTCGTCATACTTCATTTAGTTCAGTATTTATTTATCCTGATATAAGCGATGAAATTAATATTAAAATTAATCCAGTAAATTTACGAATAGATGTTTATAGAGCATCTGGTGCTGGCGGTCAACATGTTAATAAAACAGAATCAGCTGTACGTATAACTCATATTCCAACAGGAACTGTTACACAATGTCAAAATGATCGTTCTCAACATAAGAATAAAGAACATGCTTTAAAACAAATAAAAGCAAAATTATATGAGCTAGAGATACAAAAAAAAAATGAAGATAAACAAGCGTTAGAAAAAAATAAATCTTATATTGGTTGGGGTAGCCAAATACGCTCTTATATCTTAGATAATTCTAGAATTAAAGACCTACGCACAGATGTTGAAAATCGAAATATTCAAGCTGTACTCGATGGTGATATCGATAAATTTATTGAAGCAAGCTTAAAAGCAGGTCTATGAGGAATAAAAAATGTCTCGACAACAAAATATTGATCGATCTATTAATTTAAATGGTGAATTAAAAACTCGTCGGGAAAAACTAGAATATTTACGTTGTGAAGGAATAGCTTTTCCTAACGATTTTCGTCGTGAATATTTTTCTAGTGATTTACATTTAAAGTATGAGAATATGGATATAAAAGATCTTACTAAATTAAATATTAATGTCTCTGTTGCAGGTCGAATGCTTACGTATCGTATAATGGGTAAAGCTTCTTTTGCTACTTTGCAAGACATGAGTGGTCGTATTCAAATTTATATTTCTCAAGATGATTTACCAGAAGGGGTTTATGATAAACAGTTTAAAAAATGGGATATTGGTGATATTATTGGTGTTAAAGGTAAATTATTTAAAACTAAAACAAATGAGTTAACTATTTATTGTTATGAAATTTATTTGTTAACTAAAGCATTACGCCCTCTACCAGATAAATTTCATGGATTGGTGAATCAAGAAACACGCTATCGTCAACGTTATCTTGATCTCATTGTTAATGAACGCTCGAGACAAACTTTTATTGTTCGTTCTCGTATAATATCTGCATTACGTAATTTTATGCTTAGCAGGAATTTTATAGAAGTTGAAACACCTATGATGCATATCATTCCTGGAGGAGCAACAGCTCGTCCATTTATTACTCATCATAATAAGTTAGATATTGATATGTATATGCGTGTTGCACCAGAACTTTATTTGAAACGTTTAGTCATTGGTGGATTTGAGCAAATTTTTGAAATAAATCGTAATTTTCGTAATGAAGGTATTTCATCTCGTCATAATTCAGAGTTTACTATGATGGAACTTTATATGGCTTATGCTGATTATAAAGATTTAATTATGTTAACAGAAGAATTATTTCGAACAGTTACGAAAGAAGTATTAGGCACAACTAAGGTAAAATATGGTCAACATTTATTTGATTTCGGGAAATCATTTAATGTCATGACTATGAAAGAAGCTATAATAAAATATCTCACTGAAATAGATCTACATGATTTGAATGATATGACTAAAGCGACATCGATCGCAAAATCATTAAATATTGAGATAGAAAAAGGTTGGAGATTAGGTCATCTGCAATTTAAGATTTTTGAAATAGCTGTCGAAAGCTATTTAATTCAACCAACATTTATTACTGAATATCCAGTAGAAGTATCTCCATTAGCTCGTCGTAATAACGATAATCCATTTATTACCGATAGATTTGAATTTTTTATAGATGGTCATGAAATCGCTAATGGTTTTTCTGAACTTAATGATTCAGTAGATCAATCTGATCGATTTGCTGAACAGACTTCTCATAAAGATAAAGGAGATTATCAAGCTATGTTTTATGATGAAGATTATATTATAGCATTAGAGCATGGTTTACCGCCAACAGCTGGTTTAGGTATAGGTGTTGATCGGATGACCATGTTATTAACTAATACCAATACAATTCGTGATGTTATTTTATTTCCAACATTACGTCCTAATAAATAGAATATATTATGATTGATTATATCTAGTCAAAATATTAATAGATATCATCATCATGATATACTATTTATTATTTATTTATTAATATATACTTTACTCTATAATATTTATTCTCTATTTCTTATAAGAAGAAAAAACAATAAATATTGTAGAGTATTTTTAAGAAAATTTCTTGATTTTTATTAATTTTAACTATTCTTGTTTAGTAATTTTTTTTATTTAATTTCGATTTATAACTTTAAATAAAATAAAATCATCGTAAATGCTTAAATTTCGTGTTTATCATAATTAATAAATTATTTAATATAACTTAGTTAATTATAAATTGTTTGATGTATTAAATATAAAAATTATAATTACGTTATATAACATAGAGAGTCATAAGATAAAGATCTTAGATTAATAAGTATAACATAAATAATTTTATATTTAAATTTCTTATTGTATTTTTTTAATTTAGAATATCAAAATTTAAAAAATATCATTATCTGTACTAATAAATAATATCATGTTACTTAGGATAATTAATAAATATTCATTTTAAAATAGATAAATTTTCTTATAATAAATATTATGATTTTTAAAAAAAAGACAATTAATATTTAAAATAGTGATTTATTTTTTCTTATTAAGTTACATAAATTAAATAAGTATTATAAAATCCAAGTAATAATTTATTATCGAGATAATATTTATTATAAATTTATAGCTATTAAATTTTATAAATGATTATGAATTTTTTTTCATGACAGTTATTAAGATGGTAATAATAAAAAATATATATAATAGTTTTTATTTTCTTCTTTGAATTTAGTTTATACACATATATAAAATATTTTTATTTAGTGATAATCCATTAATCGTATAACTAAATAAATTTAGTTTAATTAAATTTAAAATTACTGATTATTTAATAAAAAAGTTAATAAAAAATATTATTTTTATAAGTATATAAAAATATATAATTAAAAATTAAATTTTATATTAATAAATATTATGAAATTAGATAACATTAAAGATTTATTTTATTTTAAATTATTTCTAATTTAGGAAATCTATATTTTATATTTATAAAAGATATTAATTATTTTCTGATCTAAATCAATTGTTAAATTTTAATATTACTTATTACTATATATTTACATATAGATTATAATTTCTTATTTTGATATTTCTTAAAATCTTTATAATTAAAAATAAAAACTATTATTTATTAAATAACATTAGCAATGAGTTTATTAATAAGTAAAATACTAAATTAAATTATTTACTTCTTTTAATAAAACTTTTGATATTTTAAAAATTAATTATGAATTTATAGTTAATTTTATTAATAAATTTATTAAATTCAAAATAATAGATGAAAAATATTATATAACATTATATGTTTATTATTATCTTAAGTAGATATGATTTAGTAAAAAATATTATATTTATTTTTTAAATATGATTAAATTTTATTATGAAGTAGTAATCCGTAATAAATTCTTTTAATAGATGCTAATTATTATAATGATTCTATAAACTTCTCTTTATAGTTAATTAAAGAATAAACAATTATTTACTTAAATTAGATAAATAGTATTAATGTTGTAATAAAGTTATTTTAAATAGTAATTTAAATCTAATTTTAATGTTAAAAACAGTATTATTAGTAATACTTTAATCGCAAATAATAATTGTTATATTAACTTAATTTCAGATACTTATGTGCTAGAGTATCTTAAATTTTAAAATGATTTCGATATTATTATTAATAATATAACTATATTAATCATATATTTATAATACTTATATTAAATATTAATAATAATTCATACTTATTACTATACTGAAACTTATTGTTAAATTTATTAATAAATATCCATTATTTTTTAATTTTTTGATAATATTATTAAGTAATAATTTTTTTATTTTCAACTAAATATTTTTCTCAAATATCTTATATAGAGTTTAGACTACTTTATTTATATCTAAATATAGAGTTATTTTAATAATTGTCATTTATTTATAATAAACATATTACTTATCAGTTATTAGTTAATAATAATTAAAATTGTATATTAATTAGCAAAAAAAGTTTATATATTAAAAAAATAATATATTTTATTTATTGATGATTATATAAATGATGATTTAAAAAAATAAAATTTATAGTTTGCAGTTTATTACATGATATTAATAAATAAATTATAAGTTTAAAAAAATAATATAATGAAACTTAAATTCATTACTTATATTATTTAAGTAATATATAATTATTATTTTATACTTTATAAAGTTATTAACTTATCTTGATTTTTTTGAAAAATTAATAATAAAAATGAATTAAAAAATATTAAATGAAAATCAGTAAATTTATCTTATAATAATAAAATTATTATATTATAAATATTTTATAATGGTAAAATAAATTAAATATAATAATTTTATTATTATTCAAAAGTAATCAAATTAATACTTTTTAATAAAATTAAATTTAATGATAATATGATTAATATAGTAGAAGAAGTTAAGAATAATTTTTTATTTTTTTATAATTTATAATTATAAATTATAAAAAAATGTTTTTATCATATTTTTACGATATTTTTATATTTTTTATAAAATGATTTATATTAAAATATAAAATATATATAAAATACTGTTTTAATTTATAGATTAAATTTTTTTTCAAAAAAAAAATTAGTATTATAAAATTCATAATCATATGGATAGTAATTTAATGTACTATTGATATATTTAACATTAGTTATAAAAATAAAATATTTACTTTTATCAAAGATAATAACATGATTAAAAATTAATTAATTTTACTATTTTAGTAATATTAATATCTTAATATTAAATATGTTATTTTTTTAATAAATCAGTAATAGTTTAATATTAATTTAATCACTATTAAATAATAAATCTATAATAGATTATTAAATATTAATGAAAATTATAGAAAATTTAAAATTTTATTATTCATTTTAATTAAAAATCTTTTATCATTTCATTAATAATACATAAAATAAAATATAAAATATGCTATTTCAATATATAGTATTCAGAAAACTTTTTAGTTGTTAAATTACTACTTAAAAATATTGATTGCATAAAAGTCAAATATGCTAAATAAAAAAAAATAATAAAAATTGTCGTATTTCTCAAAAATTATTATAAACAACATTAATATATATTTTATTATAAAAGTTTCTATTATTCAAGTTATAATTAAAAAATAAAATTTAAAATCCGATATTAATATATATTACTAATTAATATATTTCTTCTTTTTTAAAAAATATTTTATATAATATCGTAATAAGATTATTTGTTGTTAAGATGTAATATTTTAATTCTTAAAAGTTATATAATTAAACTAAAAATATCTATTTTGATTTATAATAAAATTATAAGATTAATATTTAATTAACCAATTTGAATTTTAATCTTTATAATTACTTATAAATTTTAGATTTTTATTATTTTATCAACTATTGTTAAATTTATTGATAATTATTTATAAATACTACTGAAGTGAAGCTAGCTAATAATCATTTTTTGATCTATTATAAAAATATATAATTTATAAAATTTATTATAATTATTAATGAAAAAATAACTTTTATTGATAAAAAATGATATATGGATATGTTGAATAATTATTATATACTTAGTATATTTAAAATCTATTTTACAAATTAAAGAAAATATCTTTATATATTAATCGAATATATTCTAAAGATAAGAGATTATAATTCAGATATTTTTTATAGATTTAATAATTATTAAAAGTAAATATAAAATACTTATGTAATTTTTATATTTTTATATCGATAAATTTAGTATTTAAATCAATTAATTAACAAAAAAATAAATTTGTTTTAAATTATTTTTTTTAATAAATGAAAATGATTTTCATATTTAATATAATATAATGATATGTTTAAAATTTTCAGAATATAAAGGAAATATTATCTTTTATTTTCATAAATTTAATTATTAAATAATAATATTATATAAATAACTTATTATATTATATTCATATTAATATTTTCATTATTACTAATGAAAATTAGTGTTAATTAAATTGATTTTATCCTATTTTTAACTATATTAATATCGTGAAAATTAACATTAAAGTTTAAATTATTAAAATAAATAAACAGTAAGTTATAATTAAATATTTCAATCAAGTTAAATGATAATTATTCAGTAGATTTTAACTAATTAAAAATATCATATTTATTATATATAGAAATATATTTATTAATTATAAAATTAATAAATATATTTTATATAATTATTATCCACTTATTCATCCAAATATTTTTTAATATTTTATTTTTTATTAATTATTTTATGTGATTTTTGATAAAAAAATATTTATATTTTAATAAATTAAATTATATAATAATTATAATAGTATTATAGTCATAGATAATATCTATTTTTATAGAATTCAAAAATGAAATAATTTAATTTTAATATTGTTATCAAAGATTAGCTTTATTATAAATAATTAAATCAGTTTAAAAATTCTTAGTTATTTTAATAAAAATATTTATATATTTATCATCTTTATTTTTATTTCTAACTTAGTTTCAAACTATTAATATAATAAATTAAATTAAATGTTATTTACAATAATTTAATTATGATTTTATTTTATACTATAAAAATAATTTAATTTATATATAGATAAAAATAAATTAATTGATTTATAAAAAGTTATAATAAAAATTAACTATAACTAATATTAGTTATAGTTAATTTAAAATTATTAATAATTTATTATAAAAATTATATATCTTTATTATACATAATGCAATTAATTGATCTTAATATAATTATATATATTAAGTAAATTAATTAATTCTTAAAATTTATAGTAATTAAATAAAACATCTATATAATAACTTATTTAGGTTGTTAATAACATTATATGTTTTGATGAAAATAAATTAATTATATTATTAAATTAATTAATTTCTTAAATTAAAATAGTTAAGTATTAACTTAAATTAATTAATAAATTTATTTAATTTTTCATAAAATTAATTAATAAAATTAATATTAATAATATAAAATTATTATTTTCAATAAATAATAAATTTTAATTTATTATTTATTTTTACTTATTTTTGATTATTAATAACAATATTATATCGTAGTTTATTAAAAAAAATAAAAATACAATCAAATTGTTAATTATAATTAATTAATAGTATTATTTATTTATCAAAATAATATAAATATTTAGTTAAAATAAATTAGTTAATAATCTCATTTTAGCTTATTGTTTTATATATAATATATATATTAATCTAATATTTTTTAAATATTTTGAGTCATATTTATGATAAAATATTTATTAATAGAATAATAATTTATTATTATTTATTAACTAATAACTATTAGATATTTTAATTACTTTAAATATTCTTATATATCAATTAATAAGATATTAAAAAATAATTAAATAGTTTCATCTAAGAAACTCGAAATTACTAAGTAATAATTAATATTTTCATAAAAAAATCTAAAAGATAATTTAAGTATCTTAATATAAAATATATATTAATTTGTGATATTAAAAGATAATTTCTTCAAAAAAAATACTTAATATATTTTAAATAAATTAAATTCATTATTTAATCAAATACTTATATTCTTTAAGATTTAATGTTATTATATTGATCTAAGTAAGATAATTATTTAAAACTACTATACTAAATTGGCTAAATTGAAATATATCAATATTTATTGATAATAAGTTTAATTAATTATCTATTGATTTTATAAAGATTTTTATTGATATCTAACTAATAACACAGAATGATAAAGTATAATTTTCGTTTAATCATTTTTATTAAAAAACAAAATCATTAATTACTTATGAATACCTTATATAGTTAAGATAATAAATTAATTATAAAGTAATTAGAATTATTAATATTAATAGCATCTAAAAATAAAACTTATGATAGAAAGACTATATTTATATTTATAGCATAATTTATTTTATTTTTTTAAATTATAACTAATCATTTTATTAGATTCTTAATTTAATTAAATTAAGAATCATTTAGATAAAATCTAATATCATTCAAATATAATAGTACTAAATTGATAATATTATTAAATTTTATAGTATTTACTATCTACAAATATATATTTAGAGTAATTATTTAATCTATTATCTGATATATTTATTTGATAATTAAAATTAATTTTATTATTAATAATATGGTTTGAGGTTAATTAATAATTTTTAACTAATTATTTTCTATAAATTGCATTTATGATTCTTAACGATAGTAATATGAATTTTATATATCTTATTATAATTTTTTATTATATTAAAATATAGAAAATTAACTTAATAATAATATTATTTATCTTTATATTAATTTTAATCATCGATAATTTAATTTTACTTGTAATATATTTGACTGATGCTTTCTCATAATATTATTTATTATTAAATTATTATTTAATAAATTTTAATAATAAAACAATTATATTTTACAAATAAAACTATATGGTAGGTTTTATAGATGATCAGATTCTTTTAAATTTCGTTATTTTAAATATCGTATTTTAAATTATATTCAGAAATTTTTTTATTTAATAAAATTGATAAAGTTTATCTTTTTACTTTTTTTTTATTTTAATGAAAATGTTCATAAATATTTTATCACTAGATTAAATTTATTGTATAGTAAATTATATTAAGCTATGTTTTTTAAAATAAAACATACATAATATTTATATTTAAAAGCAATATGATATATTAATATATAATTTTATATATAAAATAAATATTATTAATTTTAGTAAATCTTTAGATAATAACTATATAGTTTATGAAATAATATTCATAAAGATGATTAAATATCAGATTTATTTTTATTACAATTTTATCTCATTAGTTGTATTTCTTCCTATAAAAAACTTATGATGTTTATCATTTTAATATTTTTAAGTAATTATCTTAATATTAATTTAATATATAAAAAATATATTAGATATTATTGTTCTTAATAAAACAGCTACTGTATCTTTGCTTTGAAAATTAAAATATATCATTATGTAACCTAATATTAAATTAATAATAATTATTCTATTTTATTTCTAATAATATTAATAATAATAGATAATATTATTATCTTATATTTTATTTTATATACTATTTCACAATATCTATATCAATAAAATATTTCATTTTTATCTCTAATCCTTAACATAAGTGAATTTTAATGATATTGATTTATCTACTTTGTATATTTACTTATTTTCTATATTATTGTAATAATTTATGTTTAATCAAAATATAGTAAAATGTTATTGATATCCCATTAACTAAAAGATAGTTTTTATTTTTAAAACTAATATTAATTCTATTTTATAAAATTAATTATCTGCTATATATCGTCTAATTTAATATCATCTAAATGATGCATTATTTATTATAATTTTTATAAAAATAAAAAATTATCTTAATTTTGAATTAATTTTAGTATATTAATATTTGGATATGTTTTATTATTAAATGTATGATAATATTTTTCTAAGAAAAAAGTTTTTGTATATTTTTTAATATCTATATAATTAAAACTTTATACCTATATTTTTTAAGTGTTTAATTTATTTCGTAAAATACGAGAACAAGATGATATTACTATCAACTATTAATTAAAAATTGAAATAATTGATAATTTTTTATTATAGAAACTAATGAATTTTTTTTGTAATTTACATAATCTAAAAAAATTTTTCTATTATAATTTTTTTTAAATATTATTTTATTCACATCAATAGAAGGAGTATGAAAAATTCAGATAAAATAAATCTTAATAATTAAATTATAAATATGATTTTTTATTTTATTTTCAGTTTTAAAAAAATATTATCGATAAATTAGTTTTAAAAAGAAATTATATATTGCAAATAATTCATAAAATAATTTTTTATAGTAGTAGAAAGTGTGGCAGTCTCAATAATAGTATTCCTTTTAAGCACTTATAATATATTTAATATTTTATAAAATTAATCAACTCATTTTACACGCTATCATTATCTATTTAGCTAAAAATTGATTGATGATTTTTTAGTATATTAATTATAATATCAAATAAATTATTTTTTACATCGAAGATTAATATTTATTAATTTGTAAATTCGTATAAAATGTTATAATTATAAAATATCGACAAACCATATTTATATCGATATCATCAATATTTGTTATTAATTAGTATCGTGTAGTAGATCTTCTGTTAGATAAACTAGAAGAGATGAATTTAATTCATATCACAGTAATTTACAAAAAATATAAATCCAATAAATAAAACTACTTAATATCGAACATAATAATTATATTATTAGAATGGTATATAAATTGAATATAAGGAATTTTAAATAAAATAATTAATATATTGTATATACACTTTTATCGTATTCAAAAAAATAAATTCTATCTTAGTATGTTAATAATATTAACAAAGATATAAACTGAATTTTTTAGAGGATATTCTTGCGTACTATATTTCTAAAATATAATTTATAGATTAATTAAATAAATATATAAGCTAACTATTAAAAAATTCTTTTAAAATGTTAAAAGTAACACTTAGTCTCATATTATTTTGCTATTATGGTAACGATAATAAATTATTAATTTTAAATTTTAAATTAATATAATGAATATATAGAAATTAAATTCTAACATTTATAATGGCAAAATTATATTTAGAAATACGATAAAAATTCCTTATATTTATTAATATTAAAACTTATTTTTAAGTATAAAATCTATATAGTAAAGTAAAAATAAATTTAAATTTAATTATTATTGATTTTTTTATAAAAATGAATATATATACTATATTAATAATATTATTGTTCTAAATAGATATACTTTACTCTCAAGTAAAACAAGAAAATTAAAATAATATTATCAGACTATTAACAAATAAATATTATAATTAGAAAATATTTATAAAATAAAAATTAATATTTTACTACGTAAATGTTTGTAATAAATAAGTGTTAAGTATATTATTATTTAAATAATAATATATTATTCTATTAATTTTTATTAAAAATCTTAAAATGAACTATTAAAATTAAGATTTAATCTTAAGAAATTATCGTAATTCAATAAATTATGTTTTATAAATATAAATGAAATTTTATATAAAAAGTTAGTATATAAAGTTAAAATATATAAAATTATAAAAATAGAGTTTTTAACAAAAATAAAATAAATAAATAATATTTAAAACTTAAAAAAAGATTATTTAAAATAAAAAAAAATAAAAATAACTGTTCAAATTAATGTTAATAATATTATATAAATTTATAATTTAAATTATAAATAAACATTAATTAATTCAATTATAATATTAATATTTTTATATAACATATTGTTACTTATAAAGTATAATGGTAGGTTTTTGTGGTTAATTATTATATATCAAAATAATTCTTAAGAAAATTCATTATAATTTAAAAAAATTATTTAATTTAATATAAATTAAATAATTTTTTATTTAATTAATAGTAAATATATAAAATTTAATATTAAATATCTCTGTATAACATTTCCATAAATTAAAATTAGAGTAAAAGATTATAAAATATTTTTTATTAAAGTAACTATTCTAAAAACTATATTATTCTTTAAATTATAAGATTAAATTTACTATATAGCAATTAGTTTTTGATATAATTTATATATCTTAAGTATTAAGATATTATGTACATAAGTTATATTTATAAAATTTAATATGGATAGAGAATTTATATTAAATAAAAATAAATTATTAAAATTACTAGTAATTAAGTTGTTAACCTAATTGTTACTTTTATTTTCCTTTAGATAAAATTAATTAATTTTAAAAAAATAAAATAATAAAAAAGTATATATGAATATATAAAATGAAACATATATTATATTTAATATAATAACTATTTATAACATAAATTATTTAAAAATTAAAATTTTTTAAAATATAATTTTTATAAAGAAATGCATAAATTAATATACTTATATTATAACTTTTAATATATATAAATAATAATATTTAAATAAAATAATTTAAATTTAAAAAAAATTTTTAATAACTAATAATTTTATTTTTTTATATTATTCTTTTATTTATTTTAAATAAAAATAAATTATTCTTAAAATAACTTATATTTGATTATTTATATATTTTTTTAAAAATTAATAAATTAGCTACCAAATAAATAATCAATATAATTTAATAGTTAATATAAAAGAAAAAATAAAAAATTAAATTCAATATAAACTACTTATTTTAAGTTATATTTTAATTATAAAATAAAATTTATTTTTTTTTAAAAGAACAACGATATTTATTTTTATTACGTATTATTTTAATTATATGATAAAGACTATCGTCATTAGGTCTTTCATGATTTATTAACCAATTTAATAAATCATGATCTTCAAACGATAACAAGCGAATAAATAAATATTTCTCATTATCTGTGAGATAATCATATTCATTCTTAAAAAAAAACATAATTATAATATCTAGCTCATACATTCCTCTTCGGCATGCTAAGTGAACCATTGATTTATTGTTAATATCCATAAAAATTAAATAACCTTAAAAAAAATATTCTATATTGTGATTTAATATAATAAATTCTGATTATAAACAGAATGATTTAAATATTTTTTTTAAAAAGAGTTAAAAACTAACTAAAAAACTTCATAAAATTAATTGTTAAATATTAATTTTAATTTTATAATATAAAATAATATTTTTTACTTGCTTTATCATATAGCTATTTTATGATTATAATTATTATTATAATCTTAATTATTAACATATGATAAAATGATAAATTTAAATGAATCTAAATTAGATAATTATATAGTAAATAATCAAATACCATTAATGCTAATGGTACTTAATGACTGGAGTTTTATTACTGTAACAGGTACTGATGCAAAAAAATATCTACAAGGTCAATTAACGACAGATATAACAGTACTAGATTTCAATAAACATATACTTACTGCCCACTGTGATGCTAAAGGTAAAATGTGGAGTACGTTACGCCTGTTTTATTATAAAACTGGTTTTGGTTATATTTTACGTACTAGTGTGGCAATGAAACAATTAAATGAACTCAAAAAATATGCTATCTTTTCACAAATAAAATTTAAACAATATAATGATATTATACTATTAGGTATTGCTGGTAAAGGTGCTCGTGAGGCATTGAATAAACATTTTAATCAATTACCAGATCAAGAAAAATCAATTATACATTTTAATAGAACAACTTTATTATATTTTAATTTACCTTCAGAACGATTTTTAATTATTACTGATAGTGATATTGCAAATGAATTAAAAAAATATTTTTTGCATCATAGTGATAGCCAACAATGGCTAGCTTTTGATATTATAGCAGGATTTGCTAACATCGATATTAATAATATCACACAATTTATTCCCCAAGCTGTTAATTTACAAGACTTACCAGGTAGTATCAGCTTTCGTAAAGGTTGTTATAGTGGTCAAGAAACTATTGCTAGAGCAAAATATCGTGGAATGAATAAGCGCGCAATATTTTGGTTAGAAGGTATAGCAAAAAGATTACCAAAAATAGGAGAATCTATTGAATGGCAACTTGGTGATAATTGGAGACATATTGGAAGAATATTAGCTGCCGTTAAATTAACAAATAAAACCATTATTATTCAGATAGTCATGAATTATGATATGCCAAAAGAGTCTATTTTTCGCCTATCTGGCGAAAAACAAAGTCAATTAACTATTAATGGGTTTTCACATTTATTAACTTTAAAAAAATAAAAATAAAAATTTTTTATTAATAAAATTAATTAGATAACTTTATTTCATTTAATAAATTAAGATTATTAATAATCTTAATTTAAAAAAATAATTGATTAAATCAACTATTTAATTATTTTTTTACTTAAAATCAATGTTTAATAAAAAAGATCGCGTTGTTAAGTTAAAAAATTAAGTTAATATATCCAAATTTAGTTTTTATTAACTTTCTATAATTTTAATTATATGATTAAAACTTTTATATTTAATTTTAAATATTAATATTTAAAATTAGATTTTGATTTAATATTAGATACCTAATAGTAAAATTGACTATATTTTAATAAGTTATAGATTCTATAATTTTTATCATTTATACAAAATTTATAAAAAATCGATTCTATAAATTAGTAAAGCTTTTTTTCATGATTATATTAATAATATATTTTGTGGTTACTAATGGTTAAAATATATATTAATTATTATTAATATATATATAAATTATTTTTCTTAATCATATAAGCTAACTGGAATTTTTATAAATTTTTATATGGCAATTAATCATATTTATATGTATCTCTATAGATTTTATTAGTTAATTTCATTAATCTTTAGTATAATTCATTTAATACTAAGATCGATATACATGATAAAATCATTAGACTATTTACTTTATTAAAACATAAATAAAATAATGATAACTCAATATTAACTTATGATATTAAAAATATTACAAGTATCTGAAAGAGTTATCGTATTACTCTATAGTTTTTAATATTTAAAAATAAAAATTTTAGAAAAACTAGATTTTTCTAATTTTAAAATAAAATAATATATCTATATTTATACTTTGATTATTATAGTTAATATCATCTTATTTTTTAATTTATATAAGTAAATAATATTTAAAATAATATATATTGAAATTTTACATATTAAATTAAAAATAATTTATGTAGTTTATATAGATATTAGATTTGCAGTAATTCTATTGAATTTATAATTATTTAACTAATAGGAAAATTCTTCATATTCATGTTTTATTCTACAAGATAAACTAAATACTGAAATATATTTCAATATTTTAACTTTGAAGATATTAAAGATATTAAAAATATCAAAATCTCTAATTTTAGATAAGTATTTATATATTATTTATTTGAAAATAAATTAAATTCCTATATATTAAAATTTAATTTATATAAATATAACTTTTTTGTTTATCATATACTTTATAAAAAAAAGTAAAATATTTTATAGAAGAAAAAAATAAATAATATAGTAATAAATAATCTATAGTATTAATATGATTATTATTTATTTTAAGATAAAAGACTATCATTCAATTGAGTTAAAAAATATCAATAATGATTATTTATTTTTTTGACAAAACGTAGATAATATTAGTAATATAAAAAATAAACAAGTCAACAATTAGCTAAGTTAGTTTTCATTATAAAAATATACCTGCTATTCATATTAAAATCAGTGATAAAATAAAATATTTTTCGAAGAAAGATATCATTAAGCAAACCTTCGCGTAAAATGAAATAGAATTTGATTGGATTAATTAAACCATCTATATCTCTTTATTAACTATAAATATAGTTTTATTAATAAATTATTACTTAAGTTAATGAAATATAAAAAATAATTTTAAATTTTGAATTTTAAGAAATGTATATACATATCTTTATTAATGTGGTTAATAAATGGTATTAAATATATCATTATATATATTAGTTATCAGATATATAAGTAAACTAATAAATATATAATACTAAAATTTTTGAATCTCCATATAAACTTTATATATAAATTTCTTATAAAAAATAGAAAAAGGAGAAAATATACTTATTATTTTAGTTATTTTATCAGTTTTATTAAATACTAAATAATTACTATTTAATATTCATTAAAAATATATTTATAATATAAAATTAAATGTAATTTTATATATAAATATTTATTTTATATAAATTAAGAGTAAAATTTTTAGAATTTTTTTTAATAATTTACACTTATATATTTATCACTAATAATTATTATTTTCTAATAATTTAATGTATAATAAATAATTCTTAGTTTAAATAAATTTACTTTAATCTTATTAAAATTTTAAATTTGCTAAAATTAAATAATCTTATTGGCTTATGTTTTTTAAAAAAATTAAGTTTTCATTTTTAAATAAATATCTTTATAATCTATAAATAATATTTTTAATATAAAATCAACTATATCGTTATTATTTTTTAGTTAAATTATATTAACAATTACTTATATTTTCTTAACATATAAAAAATTATTATAAAATTGATAGATAAAAATTTTTTATATAAAAAAAGTAAAAATTAATTCTTATTAATTTCATTATAATAACTGTATAAATAAAATTTATTATCATGATAACTTTTAATAAAGTTAATTATATAATTTTTATTTTAAAATTAATATATTCCAATATTTTGATATATATTTTAATGATATTAAAATAAGTATTTTATTAAAAATTTAAAATTTTTAAATCAGATTCTATATATATGATATAAATTAATATATTGATTTTAATAATAACCTATTGATAGCAATTATTATTATTCATTATTTTAATTTAAATAAAAAAGTAGATTATTACTATTATTTTATATATAAATCTTGAATTTTTTATAATAGTAAATATATATTTAAAATATCAATTAAAAATTAATAATACTATTCTATCATTAACAATCATTTTACTAAAAATAATATTTTTTAAAATTTAATTATTTTATTGATCTTGTTTATAAAAATTTATGTTTCATTTATTATTTTATTAATATTTATAACAAAAGTTAAAAATTTATTTTTTATAATATTTTTACACTATGTGCTACATTATTCTTTTTATTAAAGCTAAAAATAATTAATGTTTTATTATTACTTTTTCATTTTTAGAATTTATTAAAACTAATATAATTTATATGTGCTGTATAATATCATTTAATAAATGATGAATTAATGTTTATTATAATATTTTACATTTATTAATATCATAAGTATATTTTAACTAAATTAATTATTTTTATATAAAATATATATATAATATTTTCTATTTATATAGAAATATAATATCTTATTTTTGATAAATCAAAATATCTAGTTTTCAGATATTTCAATACTTTTAAAATCTTTTTTATCTATTTTAGATAAATCTAACTATTCAATTCTATATTTAAAATTATAAATATAGAATTTTTATATAGTTTTAATAATAGAATAAATATTATTATTGAATACTTGAAAGTTATTAAAATTTATATTTTTATATAAACTATTATTTGTATAAATTACAGTTTTATAAATATATTCTTACTATATCAATATCTATTTTATTTAATAGATTTTAATTTCATTAAAAACTTAGATATTGTATAATCATTTTTGATCTGAAATATGTAATCTATATATTAAAGATATATTTTGCTTTTAATATGTAATTATAATTATATAATATGTAATTATAATTACATATAACTATTATTAACAACTATTAATAGATATCATTTTATAAATGAAAGTAAATTTGTTAAATTTATTAAACTAATATTAAAATATTTATTTATAGAATAAATTGTGATTTATTAATTTTAAATATTAAAAATATAAAGCTATACATATTATATAATATATCTTGTTTCTATTATATTTAATTATATAAATAAAAGTAAAAATTAGCAATTAAATATTTTAATTAAAAATAATTTATTTATAAGTTAATTATAATTTCAGAATGATATTTATATTTATTTTTAAAATAAATATAAATATCTATAGTAATATACAGATTGATCATTTTATATATAAAATATAAAATGCATATAAAATACTTTGAGCATTAATTAAAATTATTATCTTTCAGTAAAATCCTTAAATAAAATAGTCTTATTTGTAATATATTAATGTTATTTAAATAAATTATTATTTGGTTATTTTATCCTACTTATATAGATAGATACTTATTATAAATATTTAATAAAAAAAAAGAAAAATAACATTTTATTTTTAAACATTATTATAAAGTATAAGATCATAATTAATTTTTATAGAAAAAAATTTTAAGTATTTCTATATAAAATATTAAGTTTTAAATAAAAATTATTTTGATAAAGTAATTGTATAAATATCTTTAAATATTTAAAATATTAATTATTTTTAGTATTAAATATATATTTATTATAGTAAATTATATTTATAATAAAACAATTGTTAATAAAAAAATTATTTTTTAATTATAATTAAAAAAAATAAAATTATAATAGTAATTATTACTTAAATTATTATTTTATTTAAAGAAAAACTATTAAATTTAAAAATATTATTTTTTATTAAAATAAATAAATAATTTTTTTTAATTTATTTTATTAGATTAACTAGTAAATTAATTTTACTATATAAAAATAAACTAATAACTAATTAAATTACAATGAATATAATCACTTTTTATTTATTTTATAATTCTAACTGTTAACTATTATTATAATTAATATATATTTATTAATATTTTTAGAAAAAAAATAATTTTTTATTACAATTTGTTTTAACTTTAATTAAAATTTTTTAGTTTAAAAATAAATTATTATATAAATAATTTTTATTATTAAGAAAAAATTCTAAAATGATAAATTAAAATTAATGATTTAAAATATAAAATATTTAATTGTTTACAATTATTAAAAATAGTAATATAAAAAATTTGAATAATAATTTAAGTCTCTAATATAATACATATAGATTTTATATATTTATAATTTTTAACTATCTTTTATTAATACTCATTAATTTATTAAAATTAAATTAATAAATAATTTATATAAAATATTAAAAATATTTATTTAATATTTTATTTATTACTATAATACTCTTTTTATGATTTAAATATTTGTAACAGTTGGTTTGTATTTATAATATCGATAAATATAGTAAATATATTTACTATATATTATAAACATAGGTAAATTATTATTAATATAGATAAGAAATATATAAATTTTAGTAACTAAAATATCTTTTTATTTAAAATTCATTAAATAATAACTCGTTTTTATAATATTCAACACGATGTCTTTTTTTTCTTAGTATTGATTATAATTCTTATTTGCTATAGTTTTATATTATATAATTTATAATATTTATTATAAATAAAGTAATAGTAAAAAAATTATCAAATGGTATATATCTTTAATAAAAATTACTAAATATAAAAATATTTTTAGATATAGATTTTAAAGTACTTTAAAGAACAAATTTTAAAAAATATATAATATATTATAATTATATATATATTTAGATATAAGTTTTTCTATTTTTTTAGCAAAAAAATAACTTATTAGATAAAATAATAATAAAAAAATATTAAGTATAAATACTGAACTTTAATACATATTATTATAATAAATTTTTATAACTAACTAAAACAGTCAAAAAAATCTTTTCATTGAATTATAATATAATATTACTAATTACTTTAGATATAAAAATTAATTAATTGTTTAAATTATTACTAATAAAAATATTTTTTAGTTTAAAGAGTTTAATAAATTACTTTAAAAATAAACTAATTATTTTATTTGATAAAAAACAAAAAAAATATGACTTTAGTATATATATTTTATCTAAAAACAATTAAATTGAAATGAATACCTTAAATGAGAAATTTAATAATTTTACTAAAATAAAATAGTTTTTAACAAAAAATTCAAATTTTTTATAATTTTTTTAGTTAATAGTTTTCATATTTGATGCTTTAAACTAAAAAATCAATTAATTAATTATATTAAATATTATAAAATATATCTTGATTAATTAGAAGTTTTATTTAAAATAAATAAAATTATTTATTTTAAATAAAATAATTTTATTTGCTTAGTTTACACAGATGTTTTTTTTAATTAAACTTTAATTTAACCAAATTAGTACTTAATTTTATATAAATTTAGAAAATTATATGTTTATATTTGAAAATCGTGAAATTAAAACCGATATATATGGTTATCTTAAAAATAGCCAGGAATGGAGTGAATCAATGGGTTTTTTATTAGCAAAACAGGAGAATATAATATTAACGGAACAACATTGGCAAATTATTCGTTTCATTCGTGAATTTTATCTATTATTCAATACATCTCCATCTATTCGTTTGTTGGTAAAGGCAATTACTAAAAAATATGGTGAAAATATTGCTAATAGTCGATATCTTTATTGCCTTTTCCCAAAGGGTCCAGCAACGCAAGCAACAAAAATTGCTGGCTTACCTAAACCAGTAAGATGTATTTGAATTATTAAAAATATTCAAATATAAAAAATAAATTAATTCTTTTTTTGAATATTATATTTAAATATTATAAAATTCGATTCAGTATCTATACTATAGATCTAGTTTTAATTAATTCTAAAATACTTAAATTTATTAAATATCACTAAGATTTTTTTATGTTACATCATTATTATTGATAATAATAAAATATATTCATAAAATACTATACTTTTTTATTAAATTTTAAATATAATAAAAAAATTTTTTAATATTTTAATTTTAAAAAATAAATAATGAAGAATAATTTTGTTATATCTATTTTCCAATAAAATTTATATATAAGACATAATATAAAGATTTATAAAATCTTACATTTATTTTAAATTTAAAAAGTAAAGTAAAAATAATTTTGATTAACGGTTTTAAGTTACTAACAACATTTTTCATATATGTAATAAAAATGAATTTACTAATATATTATAAGATAGCTATTGATTATAATTAACGATAAATTTTAGAACTTAAGAATAACAAGTCATAAATCTATATTAAATTTTATAGTAAAAGTTGATATTAATCTTGAAAAACTATTAATAAAATAAATAGTAATGATATTGTGATTAATTATAGTTTTATATTTATTATGTTTCTTAGTTATGTATATTTATAAAAATAATTATAATATATATTTATTAATATTTATATTTATACTCTTTATCTATATTAAGATCATGGTATTTGAAAATTTATAATAAACAACCTGGAATAATCGTTTCTATGTAATTTATTAAAATCAATTATAATTAAATTTATAATAAAATAATTAAGTAATTGTATAATTTTAAATATCATTAAAAATGAAATAGTTATGATCTATAATTTTATTTTCTTTTCTTATTAAAACTAAGAATTATAATTATATTTCATATAAAATATAATTATAATTTATTTTAATATTTTATCTATTTATTAAAATAAATAATCACGATAAAAGTAATTTTATATTACTTATTATAAGTATATTTAATTACTGATTAAATAAAATAATTGAATTTATTAATATTTTAATCTATTTTAGTTATATAAAAATATAAATTAAATTTAGTATCAAATCTTAATTTAAATATTTTTTATAATTAGTTTTTAATAAATAAAATTATTTTTAATATCGATTTAAAATATCTTTTAAACTAATAAGTTACATTAATTTATCTTTTAATTAATACTAACTAATAATACTAGTATATTTACTTTTATTGAATATCTATTGTATTTTATATTATAAATACTTATTAAAATTATATATCATAAAAATATAATTACTTATAAATAATATTGATAAAACAAATAATACTATTTCTATATTTGAAATACAATATATTGAATTATTTTAATGAATATTAAAATAATATTTTATTTTTTTTTATTTAATAAGTACTATTTAATAAAATAACTTTTATAAAGTTATAAGTAATAGATATATATTTATGATTATATTTATATTAATATAAATATAAATTAAGAATCATATCTTTTTTTAAAGAAAAAAATATTTTTTATTAATATAATAATTAACTTAATTAATTAATATATTATATTATTAATTTATTAATAAATTAAAATAAAAATTGATAATATTAATATATGTATATAAAATATTATATATTAAATAATATTAATTTAAATACATTCAAAATATGTTAAATATTAATTTAGAAAAACGATTAAATATTCAACTAGTTTAGTTTACTTCATTAAGATTTTATATATAATAATATAATTTTATTATGATAATAAATATATCATAAATACTTTAAAAAATTTTTTATATTTTCTTAGTAAGAATTTTATTAAGAGAATATATATTAATAATTATAATATATAAACTTTAAAATAAAATAAAACGACAATTATTTACATTTTAATTATTTACGATAATAATATATTTAGATTTTATAAATATCTCTGTAAGTAAAACAATGCTTAAAAATTAATTTTTAAAATAAAATTTATATTTATAAAATTATAAAAATAGTATATTTTGATAAAAGTAAAAAATTTATAATTATTTCGATTTTTTTAATTAATCACTTATAAAAATATTTATATATTACTTTAACATAAAGTATATATAAATATTTTAATTTTAATTGTATTAAAGATATAATTTTTTTTTAAAAAAATATATATTATTAGTTATAAAACTATTTAATTACTGTTATATAGTAACATAAGTTTACACAAATATAACTTTATTATTTATGTTTAAATTAAAAGGATCACACTGAGAATAGAAAATAAACATAAAAAAATAAATAATATAATCAATAGTTTATATTGTAAAAATGTAGTTATCGATAATTATTATGAATAAAAACTTATATTTTAAGTTAATTAATAACTAAAATTTATTAGTTTAGTTTAAAAAATAATGTTTATCTATTTTAGAAAAATAAATAATTCTATATTCAGCTAAATTACTATACTATCATTAAATATAATTTTATAAAAGTAATTAATAAACAGATAAGATCTTTTTAAAATGAATAAGTGTTAAATAATTTTTAAAACAAGATAAAATCTGATAAATTATTGAGTCTTTTTATTACTGAATATTATAGGAAAAAAAAGTTAAGTTATTTTAAATAAATAAAAATATTAGATATAATAATAAATATTTATTTTAAAAATATAGTAAATATTAATTTAAATTAATTAATAATAATAAAATATATTTTTATATATTCATTTTATTCATATATGTATAGTTTAATAGATTGAAAACATTAAAGCTAATAATATTATATATAATCAATTTATTAATTATTATTTTCTAAGAAATAAAAATAGGATAATAAAAATATGTTTAAATATTTTGGAAAAAAAATGATCGTATTAAATACTATACAAATTATTTTTTTAATATCCAACTTAAGAATTAAGTTAATTTTAATTTTAAATTAAAAAAATACTAAATATATATATTTATAGATTAATATTTATTAAATATCACTTAATACGATGATTACTTGATAGATAATTGATATTTTTCTATCTTTTAAAAATTAAATATAGATGAAAGTAAATATAATACAGAGTAAAGTTATTTTTTTTAATTCTATTTATTATTCTCTCTATAAAAATTACTATTTAATTAATATAGAAGTAATTGCTATAGTATCAGATTTACGATAAGATTTATTAATAAAATTAAAATTAAAATAAGTAATATTATTAACAATTATTTTTTGATTTTCATTAAATAAAATTATAAAAATTACATTTAAAAATATATTTAGATAAAATAGTAAAATACTATTAATATAATAAAAAATTCTATTAAATGATAATCGTTGTTTTTTATTTTGAAACGACTAATTTTTAATTAGTTTAATAAAATTAATTAGAATGTATTATTTTTTTACAAAAAAAAATTAAATTTAACTATTTAAAAGTAAAAATAATAAATGTCTCTTTAATGTAAGAAATTTAAGTTTTTAAAAAAAAATCTATTATAGATTCCAGTTTTATACACATAAGAATAATTTATTTCATGATTGTGATAAATGATGGTGATACTATTATTCTGAAATCTTTTTTTCAATTTGTATAGAAATAAAATTTAATATTTGATTTTATTGATAAATATTATTATACTTAATTAAAATATTACAAATAAAAATAAATAATAATGATAATGATTTATTTAAGATAAAATAATAATTTTATTTTAAAAAAGAAATTTTTTTCTATAAATAAATTTTATTGCTCTGAGATTAAAATCTCATTAAACTAATTTATTAGACAAGATTTTTTTATTTGGAGTTTACTTAGTAAATCAATTATCAATATCAAATAAATAAGTTTGTTTTTTTATTCTTATGCTTGATAATAAGTGTATTTTAAAAAAAAATTTTAATTTCATTAATTAAAATTTTTTTATTAATTAAATTAATTGATGATATATATAACACATCTGATTTATTGAATTTCGATTAATTTTTAGAATTAATTTCTATCTTTCTATTAAAATATATTACTAACTTAATCTTTATTTATAGTTAATTTTTATTTTAATTTTATAATTTGTTTATTTTTTTAATTTTTATATACTTTATTATTTAATAAATAAAGTTAGCAATTAAGATAAAAGACTAATCTTTATATTAACTATTTATCATTTAAAAATTTATTACTTAAGTAATACCATGAAATAGTATTCATATTAAATACTAATATATTATTATTTTAATTATAATTTTCTATAAAAATACTACTTTCAATTTAGTTAATTAATTAATAAGTTTAAACTTTTTAGTTTATTTATTGATACTTTACTAAAAATAAAAATTTTTTACTTAAACTATTATTTTTATAATTAACTCTGAATAAATTTATCTATTTTTTATTATTTATAATTAAATATTAATTTAAGATTTTTTTTATTTATATTTAATACTAAAATATTTTATTAATTACTAAAATATAATTAATTTAAAAGATAGAATTTAATAGATTAATAGTAATTTTTAAAAAAAAATAATCAGAGCATTAATTAATAAAAATAACAACTTTAATATTGATTTATATCAGATAGTTTTTAATAATTATTATAAAGATTATGATTATAAATAGAAAATTTTCATTAAAAGTTAATAAATTTTATTTAAAAATTAATATTAAATATAAAGAAATTATTTTAATTTACTATTATTTTTTAGTTTCTAGTTAATTATTTTCTCTATTTGATAAAATAGTATTTTACTTTTGTTAAATTAACTAATTTTTTATCTATTTTAAAATATCAGATAAAATTTAATAGAAAATTAAAATAATTTTTTATCTAATTTAAAGTATTTTAATAAGATATTAAAGTAATAAGTTTTCTTTTATTAATATTGAACAACCTAATTATCAATCTTTTATAATTTAAGTTTAAATTTTAAAGAAAGAAAACCTTAATTTATAATTTATATATCAATAAGTTAAATAAATGAAAGTGGAATGTTAATGTTTTTGAAACTCTTTATATTATCTATATTTAATAGATAATATAATTAGAAAAATATTATTAAAGTTAAATGTTAACTCATATGTTTATTAACTTTAGTTAAATTATATAGTAAATTTTAGCCTAATATTATATAAATTATTATTTATAACTTATTATAATCTGATAAATAAATAATTATCATTCTAAACATATTTTATAAATTTACTATAGCTATATTATAATAGCAATGTCTTTTTATTACATTTAATATTGCTTATATTTCATCTAGTAGTATCATTTTATTCTATTTTAGATTTATATTTTTAATATTCTAAATTCACTACTATAAATTATAATTATTTTAGAATTTTATATCAACAACTAGATACTATTATTATATTGTTTATTAAAATTTATTAACTATATTTTATTTTCTATTTAAATTATACGATAGATTAGTTCTGTATGATACAAGAATTCTTTTAGTTATATAACTAATAAAATAAATTTATTTAATGATAGAATTTTATAAAATTATTAATAATTTATCTTTAAGATTAAAATTCGATTGTTTATAATATATAAAGCAAAATAAAAACAATAATTTATTAGTTATTTAAAATAATAAAGCATAGATTAATAATAGCTACTTTTAGTATAATTTTATATGTATGAATAAAGAAGTTAATTATAAATTAAATATTAAAACTTAAGATAATATTATTTTATATAGTAATATTTTAAAATAAGATATATTATATTATTAATATAAACTGAAACTTAATAATTGTTTATTAATTATACTATAATAGTATATAATATCACCATAATATAAAATTTGAACATATATTTTCTAATATATAAAATTTTAGTAAAATTTTATAGAAAATATTCTTATAATAAATAAAAATAAACTTTATTAACTGTCAGTCAATCTTAAAATAGATATTATAACAGAATAAAATTCTTATAAAGAAAACAAAAACTAAATATATTTAATGATCATTAAAACAATTTCAAGATAATTTTTCATATAATATTAATATTTTTTTTAAACTTATTAATTATTAAAAAAAAACTGAAATTAACATAGTTTTGATAAATGAATATAATTATATTAGATAAACTATTATTTAAATAGTTTATCATATTTTAATTTAGCTATCATTTTTATGATTTTGTTTTTTTATAAAAGAGAAAATATATTTTTTGTTATTAATAAATTTTATTTATAATATATAATAGTTAATTAATTAAAGTTTTTTTATTTATTGCTTCTTTTATTTTAGTTAACTTTAATTTTTTTTAATATAAATAATAAATATATTAATTACTTTAGTAATTGATATATTCCCAATTATCCTATAGTTTTATTTTAAATAAAAAAGTTATAATTAATTTAATTAATTAATTTAATAACTATCTAAATCCTT
This sequence comes from Arsenophonus sp., assembly GCA_052401645.1. GTDB lineage: Bacteria > Pseudomonadota > Gammaproteobacteria > Enterobacterales > Enterobacteriaceae > Arsenophonus. The sequence continues at coordinate 1,176,084 of CP198939.1, read as the reverse complement.
TTAATAAAAATTAAATTTATAATTATTTCTATAATATAGTTAGAGTTATCCTATTTAAATATAATAAAGATAATTATAATAATATTAATTATTATATTATAATATTATTATTTTATGATAGTTATATCAGTAATTTTAAAATAATTTTTATATTATTTGATATTTTCTTATAACTAATGATATTTGTCTATAAAAAATTTTTAATAATTTTACTTTAAGTAAAATGATACTAATTTATTTTTTATAAAGTAAATTAAAAAATTTTAAAAAATAAATTATTTTATAAATTTTATTAATTATAATGTTTATGATAAAAATCATTATTGTTTTTATTATTGAATTAATTGAATAATAAAAAAGTTAACTAAATCTTTTAATTTTAAACTATTATAAATAATAAAAATTTAGAAAATAATAAAAACAACTAGTTTTTTAGTAACAGTTATTAATTTAAATCGACTTTTTATGAACTATTTTCTTATTTTTATCAAAATAAATAAAATACAGACATAAATAATTTATTAATTAAAAAGTTTTTTCAAAGTTAAAACTTATCTAAAAATCATTATTTTATATTTTATTATCTTAATATAATTATATTTAATAATTAATTGAGATTTTATTAATTTAATAAGTATTAAAATTTATTTTTATATTTATTTTAAATAGCATTTATGATCTATAATTACCATAGGTAATTTATATTATTAATTATTTTTTTCAGAATAGTTTATTATTTATAAGTATATTTATATTATGTAATTTTTTTATTAACATTAATATTATTTAAATACTTTATAAAATATATTTTGACCTAATATCAGTAATAAATATTATCTTTGATAATATAAAAATAAATTACTTATACAAGATTATTCTGTTAATGAAAATATTTTCATATAAATAAAATTTATCATATACTTATTTTATTTATTAATAATTAATCAATATATTAAATATAATTTGTTGAATAAATATATAATCCCATTGTATCTATAATAATTAAATATTTAAATAAAAAAAATAGATTTTTTCATAAATATTTTTAAAGTTAATTTAACATGATATAGAATATATAGTTAAAAATATAATTTATTATTAACAGAATATACTAAATAAATATCAATAAATAAAATAAAAAAATAAATTTAATAATATTAAAAAATTCAATTTTACTAAATTATAAAATATGATAATTTATAGAAACGATATAATTAATAACTAATTATATTATAAAGTAACTTCTACTTTTAATATGTAATTATAATATAATTATTAGATTTAAGTTAATATATCAATTTTATCACATTCATATCTTAATATGCTCATCATTTATATATCATACGGTATAAATGGAAAAACATTTGATTGATTTATTTTTTTATAAAATTAAAAACTATTAGCATAGATAATTTAATCCACTAAAAATAATTTTTTTATCATTTTATTACTTATCAAAGTAAAATTATTTATATTAATTAATGAATTTTAAGTTAAAACAGATAAAATAATAAAAAATAATTTTGTTAATTATTTAATAATGAAAATTTAATTATAGATATAATATATAAATCATTAATTATTTATTAAAAAGTTAATTAAATTAATCTTTAATCTAATTTTAATTTTTAAAAAGTTTATCCTAGATAGAATTTATATTATAAAAATATATATTGATTTTATTTTTATTTTAATTTTAATATTTTCCTTTTAAACAAATAAAATATAAGTAGCATAAATAACCATTAGAAATAGAAATAATATAATTCAATGACTTAATATATATTAAGTAATACTATATAACTTACAAAAATAAGAAACTAATTAATTTATCACATTATAAAATGTGTAAAATAAAAAAATAGCTATAGAAATTGTAATTTTCGCAATAATTGCCAGAACGAAAATAAATATAATATTCAATATATTGATGTTATATTAAATTTTTATAACTCGAAGATATTAGCTTCTTTTATACTTATAAAAATATTGAAATTAATAAAACTAATCATAATAAATTATGATATTAGTATTTATATTAATTATTAAAGATGATAAATTTCTTAGTTTTGAAGCAAACTTATAACAGATTTTAAAAATATAAGATATTATGATAATTCTAATAATTAAGTTATAATGTGAAATTGATATGAACTTAATTAGTAAGTAGGATAAGTTTATCTGATTACAAACTAATTAGATCTTTATTCTATTCTAGAATTATATTCTAGATCATGCTTATTAAAAATAAACATATTTAGTCAAAATTCATGTAAAAACAAACGCTACTTATATTTTCTCATTTATATATTTCATGATTTAAATACAGAATTTACTGTAGAATTGATGACTTCTTTAAATTATTAATGGATTAATTATATATGTAATAAAATTTTTTCTTTCAGAAAATGAAATGTTAAAGTCTTGATTTTATATATTAATACAATAAAAATATTACTTCTATAATCATATTATTATCTAAATAAGCATAAACTAAAAATATTTTTTTTACTTTATGTTATGATATTTTTTAAAATTAATAATTATAACTTAAAATTAGTAATTAAATATGAATTTGATAAATTTTATAGTGAATTAACTAATTTTAATTAAATCGTGGGTAGTGTTGTTGTGTTGATATTTTATTATTTTGATCACATTAGCTTAAGAACCTTACAAAAAATTTTTATATTAAAAATATGCAGATAAAGTTGTTAGCTATTTAGCTTATAAAAATATTTAAACGAAATCAATTAGTTCATAAAACAGTGAAAAAAGAATTCAATAACAGGTTTTATTTGAAATAATATAAATATATCGATATAAACACTAATTAATTATTTAATATCAATCATTATTTCAAATGATATTGATGTTAATATATTTTAATTGGAAAATAACTTTGTAAAAAAATATCTTTTGAAAAATATTTATTTTAAATTAAGAATATTTTTCTTTTATAATTTATTTTCATTTTAATTATTTTATTTCTATAAATCTTTTTTTAAATATAAAAACATTTTATTATATATTGATTTTTTATATTATTTTAATATTAATAGTAATTTTAAATAATATTACATCTTTTTTATAAAAAAGATAACATCTTGTGTACAAAAAAAACTGTAATATATATTAACATATATTTTATTTATTAGCATTAAAATTTTATTTTAAATAACTTTAAATATTTTTTCATTTAATTAAATTAGTTTTAAATAAAAGATAAATTTTTTATTTAATTTATTATTTTTATTCTAGAATATCTTATGAACTTTTCAAGATTTTATAAATTTTAAGCAGATATAAATTTTTAATACATTTATTAATATCCTGATTATCTAGATATCTTAAGTATATAGTATTAAAATTTAAATCCAGACTTAACATTTTAAATTATTAATATTTCATAAATACTCATCTTATATTATAAAAAAATAACCTATATAATTATAAACAATATTTTAAAAATATTTTTATTTATTATAAAGATCAATTAAATAAAATTTATAATAGTACAAAAATATAATTTTTATATATTTATAACTTTAAGTTCACACTGTTTAACTTATTTTATAAATATGATATGTCAACTATATTATTATTTTTTAAATTTAATTAAATATTCTTACTGTATAATATTATGTTAAAAATTATCATTTTATAATTATAAAATGATTACTGATCTAGTTTATAAATAAATTGAATTTATATAAAATACACAAATTAATAATTGTATAAATTTAAATAAACAATAAAATAAGTATTTATTCCTATAAATTTTTATATATTATAAATAGATTATTATATACATTTAATATTACACAAGATATCATTTTCATCAAAAATATAAAACAGTAAATATTTTCTATATTGACTTTTACGATATATATAAGATATATGATATTTTATAAATTTTTATCTAAATTATAAGTTGAATAATATCGTGATTAATAACGAATTAATATGGCAAAATTTAGCACCAGATTATCAATCTTATCTTAATTTCTTTGCTTCTGCTAATAAATTAAATAATGCTACTTTTGCTATAATTCAACCAAGATTATATAATAGTTTAGAACAATTTTTATCAGTAAAAACTGAAAATTATTTTCCTTTTGCCATTGTTAACGCAATAGAATGTCATAGTTTTTTATCTGAATTAGCAACATCTATTAAAAATATTACTAAATTTCCAGTGATTCCTTATGGAGATTATAAAAAATTAAATGGGAGATTTCATTGGAAAACAAATGTTAAAGGGTTATTTACACCTTGTCATTCGATCCATTTCTCTAATTGGATAGAGATGCATCAATTATTTGGTAATATTTATTACTATAATAATAGTGTTTACTTAGAACCTGGAGTATTACATAAAATCAATGGTGGAATATTATTACTTTCTGTTAGTACATTATTATCGCAGCCATTAATGTGGCAGCGTTTAAAACAAATGTTAATACAAAAGCAATTTGAATGGCTTCCAACAAATGATAATCAATTTTTACCTTATCCAATTGATTCAATGCCACTTGATATTAAACTTATTTTAGTTGGCGATAATTTAAGCCTTGAGGAATTCAGAGCAAAAGAACCATATTTATTTTCTAACCTTGCATATGGAGAATATGAATTTGAATTAGATTTCGTCCACAGTGATCAATTATCACTATGGATGAAATTTATAAAACAAATTATCAATGATTGTCAGTTTTCTAATTTAACAACAGATGCATGGCCAATTTTTATTACTCAAGCAATTCGATATACTGAAAATAAATCCACTTTACCGTTAGATAGAGTATGGATCACTCGTTGTTTAAGTGAAGCTAATCAATTTCAACAAAATAATCAAATAACTGCAGAGTCATTTAAAAGCTCAATACGACAACATAAATGGCAAAATGGTTATTTAGCTAAACGCAATTTAGATGATATTTTACAAAAACAAATTTTAATTAAAACTAAAGGTGAAATAATTGGCCAAATTAATGGATTATCTATTATGCAATATCCATGGCATCCAGAACCTATCGGTGAACCGTCAAGAATTACTTGTGTTGTTCACTTCGGTGATGGAGAGTTCACCGATATAGAACGTAAAGTAGATCTTGGTGGTAATATTCATGCTAAAAGCATGATAATTATGCAAGCTTATCTTAATTATGAATTAAAACTTGAGCAACCACAACCATTTTCTGCCTCGATTGTATTTGAACAATCATATTATGAAATTGACGGTGATAGTGCTTCATTAGCTGCGCTTTGTGCATTAATTAGCGCACTCTCTCTTCAGCCTATTGATCAGCAAATTGCTGTTACAGGGGCATTAGATCAATTTGGTTACGTACAGCCTATTGGCAATATTAACCAAAAAATAGAAAGTTTTTTTGATATATGTTTACAACGTAAATTAACTGGTAATCAAGGTGTTATAATTCCTTCAGCTAATATTTGCCATTTATGCTTAAAAGTTGATCTTATTGACGCAGTAAAATCTGGCGAATTTCATATCTGGCCTGTTAAACATGCTTCTGAAGCAATTTCAATTTTGACAAAACATTCTTATTATAAACAAGAACATAATACAGATAATATACATCTGCTTGCTTTAATACAAGAACGAATTACTAGGGCTAATAATCAAAAAAGAACAAAATTTATGAGGTTTATAAAATGGTAAATTAGATTAAAATAGCTGATTGGAGTTGTTCCGATTATTACAAGTATAAGATATTTTTAATTTTAAAAGACATAATAAGGTTATTTAGTAATATGTTTTATAAACATAATTCTTATAGTAAAAAAGATTTAGATGCTTCCGGTAGAGGTGAACTTTTTAGTGAAAATGGACCACCATTACCTTCAGGTAATATGCTGATGATTGATCGTATTATTAAAATAATTGAAACTGATGGTAATTTTAATAAAGGTTTTATTGAAGCTGAATTTGATATCAAACCTGATTTATGGTTTTTTAAATATCATTTTATAAATGATCCTGTTATGCCTGGTTGTTTAGGTTTAGATGCAATGTGGCAACTTATTGGTTTTTATTTAGGGTGGTTAGGTGGTAAAGGCCAAGGTCGGGCACTTGGCGTAGGTGAGGTTAAATTTAGTGGACAAGTTTTACCAACTGCAAAAAAAGTAACTTATCATATTCATTTAAAACGTATTATTAATCGAAAATTGATTATGGGTTTAGCTGATGGTGAAGTCTTAGTTGATAATAAAAATATTTATAAAGCAAAAGATTTAAAAGTCGGTTTGTTTAAAGATATTAGCAGATTTTAAATTATGTCTTTATATACATAACTACACTTTAATTATAAGATGAAGAAGTGATATATAAATTTTATTACTTATATATAAAAAGTTTTTAATAATTATTTATTATAAAGTATTAAATCTTAATATGAATTCTCAATAATACCATAAATATTTGATAAATAATTTTTATTTATCATAATTATTTAAATTTATAATCTTTATTAGTATTTTATATATGTTTTAGTAAAAATACTTAAATATTATATGAATAAAAATAAAATAAAATATTTTATTATTTTCTTTTGCTCTTTTATAAAAACTACATTAATTTATTTTGTTTAAAAAATAATAAATATTATTATTTTAGCATCTTTATTTATCGATTTTTATATTTTGATACTTAATTAAAATATTGAATATTATCTATCAACATATTTTATAAAAAATTAAACCTAAGAATTTTATCAGAATTATTTTATAACTTGAAAATACAATAAGGATTACTCATCTTAAACTAAAAATATATTTTAAAAAATTTTAAATAGTCATCAATTATTTACTTTAGATAAATTTTGTTTTAATTCATAGATAGTTTTATTAACTTGATAAAGTTTTAATATATTTTTATTTATTACCTCATTATATAATTTTTTAACTATTTATAGCTTTTAATTTAATTACATTACTAAATAATATATATATATTTGAATTTTTATGAATTAATAGTACTTTTTAGTATATAATTTACTTAACATTTTATGTTCAATATTTACATTAGATTATTTATTGGTTTTTATATAAAATATATAATAGAGATTATTCAAAATTAATTTATGGTATTGAAAGTATTTTTAAAATATTCAAAAAAAACTCTTATTTTAGAGAAATTATCTCAGAATTTTTTTAATGATATAAAAAAATTCTTTTCAAAATCAAATATACAAATAAATAATATAAATATTTAGTGATTATGAATAAAATAAAAACATCTACATACTTATATTTTAAATTATATATAATCCTATTAAACTTCAAATTTTACTATATACATAATTAAAATAATATTAAAAATAAGTCAATAAAGATATAACTTTGATATGAATCAAAAGTACTTAAATTAATTAAAATAATTAAAAAAATATTAATTTTCATTTTTTAACTAGTTATTGATAATAATTATCATCATTTTATAAAGTAGATAATTTTTACATAAAAAATATGAATATTAATATTTTAACTTAAAATTTTAATAAAAATATTATTTTTTAGAGTGAAATATATACTATATAATAATTTATATTAAATTAAATTTGCAAGAATATATAAGAATTAATTTCATATGAATATAATTTTCTTATTTATTAAAAAATATTATATCAATTATAAAATATTAATATAACAGATAAAATTTAAATAAATTAACATATAATGTATGATATAAATATAGGATTGTTATCCTTAATTTTATAAGGAAATAAAATTATAAATTAATTAATGAAATAGTATTAATTTTATCATTTGTCTTTTAATACATAAATATTTTAATGATGTATAAAAATAATTATATAAGTAAATTAAATTAATACTTATTCATAAGAGTATCCATATTAAAAATTAATAATAAAAATATTTTTACAAAAATGAATATTGATAAATAACACCTAAAATTATATAAAATATAATGAATTATTATATTTGATGTATTGTGATAGAGATTATGATCTTAAATTATTTTTAATATTATAAAAAAAATAAATAACATTATGTTTTATTTTTTTTAAAAAACTAAGATTGTTATTAATATGATTATTAATAATTAAAATAATGTTTATTGTAAATTAACAAATTTATATAATAAAGATATGAATAGTATTATTGAAATGTTTTTTTAGTAAATATTTTTATATGAAATTTTATTACCTAAAAGTATGCATAAAAGAGTATATATACTTTAGCATATTTTATCGATGTTACTAAATACTATTTATATTTTATATTAGATAGTATAATAAATAATTAAATATATATATTATTAATATAATATTAAATATATCTAAATAGATAATTTAATAAATTTTAATTATAAAAGAAAATTTATTAAAAATAAAAGATTAATTGATATAATATAATAAAATTAAAGAATAAATTACCTATTAGATCTTCTATTAATGAAATTTTTCTTATAAAAATTAAAGTAAAACTATATCTTTTTCTTTAAACGAAATATTTAATATAGATAGTTTATTTATATTTTTATAATTAATAGTAATTTAAATGTTAAAATTTTATTACTTCTAAAGTAAATAAAAATAGTAAACAAAATAATATCATATGATTTCGTTATAATCCGTAATATTACTTTATCGTTAATAAGGTATAGTTCACCAATTAAAAAACCTAAAAACTAATTATAATAAATTTATTTATTATTTAAAATAATTTGATGATTATATTTTTTATAATAAAATAATATGAATTATTAATTTGTTAATATAATAAAATTATGACAATTTAACAAAATAAATAAAGCTTTAAAAATAAAAAAAGATAAAATAAAATTACATAATTTATGATATATTATATATATCGTAGATATTAAATAATAAAATTTAACTTTTAATACTTTTCAAATATCAATTTATATAGTTAATAAATCAGAAATAAAAAAACATAAATATTATATTAATTACATAATTATAGTTGGTTTATTATACATATAATAATTTTTATAAACTAGACAGTATAACACATGAATAGTTAATTTCTTTTAATATTATCATTATTAATAAAAAATAAATAATTTAATTTATGAATTAATTTGCTATTAAAAGTAAGTTTTTTTATTATTATATTTTTATTTTATATAGTTATGATAAGCATAACTTTTTTCTCTATCTAGTTAATAATATAATAAATTATTGATGTTTATTGAGAAGTTCTAATTCTTGCCAGCGCTTAAATATAGATTCCATTTCTGCTTCTTTTTCAGATAAAGTTTTTAATACTGATTCAGTTATTATATGTGATTGATTAAAAAACTTAGATTCATTAACTTGAGATTGTAAAATGCTAATTTTAGTCTCTAATGCTTCTATTTGTATCGGCAACTGTTTTAGTTCTCTTAATAAATTATAACTAATTTTATTATTTTTTTGTCTTGAATACTTTTTAGATATTTCCGATCTAATAATATTAGATTTATTAATATTTAAATATGGTAAATAAGATTTTTCTTTACTCTGCAAGAGAGAGTCATAAAAACCACCTATATACTTATCTATTTTACCATATTTTTTAAACACCCAACACTCAGTTACTGTATTTTCAATGAATTGACGATCATGACTAACTAATATTACTGTTCCTTTATAACTATTAATAAGTTCTTCCAATAGCTCAAGTGTTTCAATATCCAAATCATTGGTTGGTTCATCAAGAATAAATAAATTGCTAGGTTTTAAAAATAAACGTGCTAATAACAATCGATTTCTTTCTCCACCTGAAAGAGCCCGAACAGGTGTCATAACTTGTTTAGGATGAAATAAAAAATCGCATAAATAACTAATAGCATTACGGAATTGCCCGTTAACTATAATTTCCTGTTTACCTTCAGCTAAATTATCTATTACTGTTTTATCAAGATCTAGAGTTAATCTATGTTGATCAAAATAAACAATTTCAAGTTTTGTACCTCTATAAATATCACCGTTATTTGCATTAAGTTGACCTAATATTAACTTTAGAAATGTTGTTTTTCCAGAACCATTAGGTCCAATTAATGCTATTTTATCACCTCGTTGTATTTGAACACTGAAATTATCAATTATTATTCTATTATCAATATGATAATTTATATTTTTAATATCAAATACAAGTTTTCCAGAACGATCCGCTTCTTGAATTTGCATATTTGTTGCTTTAATTATATCAAGTCGTTTTAAACGTTTTATTCGTAATGATTTCAATATTTTTACTCTACCTTCATTACGAGTACGCCGTGCTTTTATTCCTTGTCTGATCCAAATCTCTTCTTTTGCTAATTTATGATCAAACTCAGCATTATGTCTTCTTTCTACCCGTAATGTTTCTTCCTTATTCTTTAAATAATCGTTATAATTGTGAGGCCAAGAAGTTAATTTACCTCTGTCAAGATCAATAATACGTGTTGCAATATTACTAATAAAAGAGCGATCATGTGAGACAAACACAATGCTACCTTGAAAACTTTTTAAAAAATTTTCTAACCAAAAGATAGTATCTATATCTAAATGATTTGTCGGTTCATCAAGAAAAAGAACGCGCGGTTTAGAGATTAAAGTACGAGCTAATGCAGCTTTACGAAAACATCCGCCTGATAAAGTGGATAAAGCACTATTAGTTGTTAGTTTTAATTTCTTAATTATATCATTAATTTGTGCATCAAGTAACCATAAATTATTTCGATCTAATACATCCTGTAATTGAGATAACTTATTAAGATTCTTTTTACTAGGATCTTGCTCTATATTTTTTACTGTTTTATGAAATAGTTTGATATAATTTATCTGTTCTTTAGCGCCTTCGGCGATAAAATCAAAAATAGTACCATCAATATTTCTCGGCGGATCTTGTTGTAAATGAGCAACTTGTAAATTTTGTTGATAAATAATCTGACCATTATCAAGAGATTGTTCTTTAGTCAATACACGTATTAGTGTTGATTTTCCAGCACCATTACATCCAACTAAGCAGACTCTTTCATTATCTTCGATATGTAATTCTGCATTATCTAACAATGGCATAGCATCACTAAATTTGAGATTGGCGTCTAACATGTTAATTAATGACATAAATTATTTTCCTTAGCTACATTACTAAATTGATTAGTAGTAATGAATCTAGATATTATCTATAAATTAAATTAAAAATTTTATTTAGTTATTTTATTAGTAATTAATTCTTATTATCTAATCGATAATATATTCTATTTTAAAATAAAACTCATCTTTATAAAAAAGAATTAATATTTTATTATTATAAGATAAAAAAATATTTTAAATCTTTTTTTATCCAAGTTAATATAAACGCGATACAAATTTGAAATAGTATTAATTAATTTTAAATCATAGAAAGATATAAATTAATAAAATTAAATTATTTTTTCTTATCTCTATCAATAATAAGCAATTAGTATAAATTATCTAGTATTATAAATCTTTTGAGTTTGAAATTTTTAATTTCTTTATTTATTTTAAACAGATATCTATCTTATATATTAATACTGATGATTTATAATAAATACTCGTAATAGTAACTAGTACTAATTATTATTTCATATAAATAGATAAATTTATGATTTTTTTACTCATATTAATTAATATTTTTTAGTTTTAACCTATAGATTAAGATAATCTTATATAAAAATAATTAAAAAATTAAAATTAATTTAAAATTTACTATATATATTAATATATCAACGAAAACTAATTTATTCTATTTTATAATTTTATATTGTTATTTATTTGCTTAACTTTAATGCGATTATATCATTAGATTATCTATTAATTTAAATATAATATTTATATGATAACATTTGATAAACATTAAATAAAGATTGTTTTAATTTACGGCATATATATCATTTATTATAAATGGGTTTTTAAAAGAAATCAGACTTTTAATAATAAAAATTATGATATTATATTTTAGTGAATTAAAATCATAAATTTGATAATAATTTAATTTATTATTATTTTCGATTTATTAATTTTTTATTTTTAGATTATTAATAGTATTTTCTATATTATATTAATGATTTTAATTATTCTAAAAAGATAAGTAATATTTTAAAATTAAGTTTTAATAATTAATTTTAATTTAAATATCATGTTTAGTGCACTAAATTAATAAAAATAATAGTTTTAGTAAAATTAAAAATAATTATAAGTATTTATAAATTTAGAAATTAATTTTAATGTTTTCCATATAAATTATATATAGTATTGTTAATATAAAGATTTACTTTTAAAAATCTTTTTTATCATAATTAATTAAATGAAAATCTGATTTGGTACATGTAAGTAAATTTTGTAATTTAGTTATAACATTGTAACGTAATAGAAATTTATTATAAATTTAATCTATTTGATTAGATTATTTATTAGCATTTTGATTAATTTTAAAATAAAAGATTAAATTTATAAACCATAGAAAAAATAATTTTTTTATTGATATGTGATATGCATATTAAAATATTTTTATATTTAGTAATTACAAAATATAAAAAAATTAATATTTTAACTTAGAAATCACTAAAATTAAGAAATTTAAAACTTAAAATCAAATATATGAGATCATAATAAAAATTATCATAATCTTATTAATTATATTCAGAAAATCACAGGTACATATAGAGAATCATAATAATCAATAACTAAGTTTATTAACTCATACTTAAAAATAATTATAGATATTAATTATCTTTGATAGATATATATAATAATTTTTATTTTATTTATATATATAAAATAAAAATTATTTAAGTCGAAAGATATTCTAATAGATATCTTTGTATCGTTATTTATATAAATAACGATTAATGCCTATATTTAGTTATTATTTAGGAGAAAATTGAATAATTTTCCATTTTATTATCAAAAATTAATTTATAATAGTAATTATAATTAATAAAAAAAATAATATTAATTATTAGTTATAATTTAGTTAATTATATAAAAAGATATCATTAATAAAAAATAAATTAAGTTTATTAATAATTTATCTCTATTTTTAAGGTAGATAAAATGAAGATAATTAAAAATATTAGTAAAAATAGTCTATTAAGGATAAAAAATTTTAAACAAACTATATAATATATAGAATAAAGTGTTATACTACTATATCTTAAATTTTAAAATACAAACTAGCATATTAAATATAATAAATAATTATTATATTTAGAATATTCATAATATATTTTTATGTAATGCTTTTGCAATGAATATTGTAATAAAACGATAAATATAGATTTTATATCATCACTATTATTTTAATAAAATAGTTAAGATAACTATAATTAATTATTTTATATATTATAAAATTAATAATAATCTCTTATATAAAAAATATGAGTTTAAAAAAATAATCATAATTATTGTAAAAACTATTACTTAGTAAGTATAATGAATATTAAATAAATCTATGTAACTATTTTCTGATTTTTTAAAACGATGTAATTTATTATTAATAAAATAAATATTAATTATTCAGTTTATTATCGACTAATTTTAACTTAATTTAAAATATTATAAATTTTCTGTACTAACGATAACGATAACGATAACGATAACGATAACTAAAAATTATTTTTTAATTAAAATTCTATTATTAAAAATAAAATACTAATTTAAATTATAGAAAAAATAAAAAAATTAATTATAAATTATTAAATTAGTATTGAATGAAAAAATAACTAAAAACTATTAAGATGTAATTAATTTACAAAAGAAAACTGATATCTTTAATCATTTTTAATAATATAAATATTTTTTAATTAAAATTTAAATTGTTATTTAAGCGTTTTAAATAAAGTTAAAAATTCATTGTTTATACTAAAATATCATTTGTTATTTCTGTAAAATAAACTCATTAAAAGATATAATCATTTTTTTAAAATAAATGATTATTAAATAAGATATTGAATTCCTAAATTCTCATATTTATTTTAATAAAAAAAAGTTATTAATTTTTGTAAATTATTTTTTATTTATTAATTATCAATAAATTATTAAACATTACTATTTATTAAAAAATACTTTATAAGTATATTATTGCTTAATATCTATTAAGTATTAATTAATTTAAGTTTCTTATTTATGAAATTATTATTTAATATAATACTTATATGATAATATTTGGATTATTTTTAATAAATTATTTAGTGATTAATAATTACATTGATTATATATTTTTTTATTTTCTAAAAATAATCTAATCTTATTTAGTTAAATAAAAGTATCTTTTATTAAAAATAATCAAAGTAATAACTTATTAGTTAAGTTTAATCTAGTTCTTTAATATTTATTGTCATAATAGTCATTTATTACAGCGATTATTATATTTTATATATAAAAAAATTAATTAAATTATTTATGTTTTTGGTTTTAATTTATATTAATTTAGTGAATAGAAAAATATTATATTATATAAAAATATATTTTTATATAATATATTAAAATATAAATTTAATAAATAATTAGATTATAGAATCTAATATTAATAAATAAAAATTCAATATTATTTTAATCTTAAATTAAAATTAAATATTATTAATAATATTTTTAATAAGTCTTGGTCCATGATAAATAAATCCTGAATAAATTTGTAATAACGATGCTCCTGCTGCAAGTTTTTCTCTAGCTGCAATTAAAGAATCAATCCCACCAACACCAATTATTGGCAGCTGTCCTTTTAACTCTTTTGATAATAAACGAATAATCTCAGTACTTTTAAATTGAATAGGCCTTCCACTTAACCCACCAGCTTTATTTGAATATTTTAATCCTTTCACTAAATTTCTATCTAAAGTACTATTTGTTGCCATAACACCATCAATTTGGCAACGAATTAAACTATTAGTAATTTGTATAATTTCTTTTTCTGTTAAATCAGGTGCGATTTTTATTACTATTGGTACATATTTTAGATGTTGTTTTGTTAATAAAAGTTGTTTATTTTTAATTGAATTTAATAAATCATCCAATAATTCACCATACTGTAATAACCTCAAATCAGGCGTATTAGGTGAAGAAATATTAACAACAATATAATCTGTATAAGAAAAAATTTTTTCCATACAAATTAAATAATCTTCTTTAGCGCGTTCAATTGGAGTATCTTTATTCTTACCAATATTAATGCCAATTATTCCACTATATTTTGATTTTTTAACATTCTTAATTAAATTATCAACACCTAGATTATTGAATCCCATACAATTTATTAGTCCATCAACTTCAAGTAATCTAAATAGTCTAGGTTTTTCATTACCAGGTTGTGGATAAGGTGTAACTGTTCCTATTTCTATGAAACCAAATCCCATTGCACCAAAAGCATCAATACATTCACCATTTTTATCAAAACCAGCGGCTAATCCTAATGGATTTTTAAATCTTAATCCCATACAAGTTATTGGTTTGAAATTAACAGATTGTTTAATCATAAACTGTAGTGGTGAATGTATAATATATTTAAGTTGTCGAAAAATAATTTTGTGAGCTTGTTCTGGGTTTAAACAAAATAGTATCTTTCGAATAAGAGAGTAAAACATTAACTATACCTATATTTTTTAATAAAAATAAATATATTTATATTTTTCACCATAAAAGATTATATTGATTATATATAAATTAAATTTAAATAATATTTATATGTGATAATTATAATTTAAATATATCAAATATAAAACTTTTTATTTAAATTACATAATAAATAAAAAGAAAATTAAAATTTATAGATTAAGCATTATTAAAGATAATTTATAAAAACGAGTAATTTAAATTAATTGATAATTTTATTGGAAAATATAAGAAATTTATTAAAATAAATTATTATTAATCTTTAGACATATTAGTAATTTAATGAATAGATAAATAGAAAAATTAGTTATTTTTTAATTATTTTAATACAAAATAAACAAAATTATATGTTATTTCATAATAACGTATAAATAAATAATTTTATCAAGTGAGATATATTTTTTATTGTGTTATTTAACACTAATTAATTTATATATTAAAAATAGATAATTATCTATATCTTAATATGCATAATAAGTAAATAGATTTTATAAAATAAAAGTTAAAATTAGCAAAAATAACTCAATTATAACTATAAATAATAGTTACGTGATAAGTAAAAAATCAACTATTATTGTTATAATATTCCCAATTAAATAAAGTGTAAATTTTATTAAGTAAATAAAATTAATTTATTAAAGTAGGCGTAATATATATAATTTCTTAAGTTCTAACACAAAATTAGATTATAACTTAGTAAGTATGCAGCTATATAAATAATATTCAATACTTTGAAATACACTAGATTAGTTATGTTATGTAGGTAAAAGTTACCATATTATTTGCTTATTAAAATAAGTAAATTTTATTAAAATTACGTATAAAAATTTTTTTTAAGAAAAATTTTTAATAATTTCTTTATATTTTTATTATTAATTTTAATTAGTATAAAACTTTGAAAGTTTATTTATATGATTTACTAAAATAAATATAAAAAAGATACTTTAGTATCTAATTTTTACATAAAATGATTAATAATATTATTAATTTCATTATCTAGTCATAATTTTATTTTTAAAATTTAAAAAATTTTTTTTAAACGCAAGTAATTTATTATCTATAGTTTAAATACATTTAATAGAACAAAATATATTGTAATATATTAATAATATTGATTATTAATAAAAAAATATTATATTATTTAAACTTATTAAGATTATTTTAACATGAATAGATAATAATCTTATTATATTTTATCAAAATATGCGAATTTATTACTTTTATATGATATTAATAGTACTAATTTGATTATTAATTTATAAATTAATTTTATTTCACTCATATGATTTATTTATAGAAAAATAAAAATATTATGGTAAATCAATCTAATTAAAATGAAAATTTTACATTAATTAATAATATTAAGTTTAAAGATATAGATATATTTTATATTATATAACATAATTATGTATTTTATTTTTAATAATATAATAAAATATTTAGAAACTTAAATAGTAGCATTATTCTTTTTTATTTATAGGTTTATTTTAGTTTTACTGAATTTATTAAATATTTTAATTTTTATAAAATAATTATTTTTATGAATCATAGTAAATATATTTTTACAAATATATAGATGATGAAAATAAAATTAAAATTAATATATTGTTAATAGTTTTAATAACTTTTCTTACTTTTAGATAAAGAATTAAGATTAAGAAATTAATTTATTTTTTTATTATTTTATAAAGATAAATAAAATGAATATTTTACTATAATTTTGAAAAATTAATGAAGCAAACAGATATATTACATAATGTATTTTTATCTAATTGTATTTAACGAAAGAGTAAATTAAAGAAAAACTATTTTTTCACTAATTAGTGAAGTTTTCTTTGAAGCTTAGTTAAAACTAATTATAAAATATATATAATTTAACTATTTAAATTATAAAATAGTGATAATAGATCAATTATGTAATTTTAAAAAATGTTTTTTTATTTGTTGTATTTTATTTATATTCTTCAAATATTTTATATTTAAATATAAATCTTAATTTCTTTAAAATTAATCATTTTAAAGAAATCAATTATAATAATCATGTTTATGTATAAATTATGTTTGTAAGAGAAATAAAATTTAATTTCATTACAAATTGAGTTTTTTAAAAAAATAATTAATAAGTTGTCTTGATAAATATTTATTTTATTAACAAAAAAATGATAATCTTATATTATGATTAATTTAGTAAATATAATTATAATAAAAATATTAGTATTTATAATACTATAAACAAAAAAATAAGTTAATTTATAGAATATATATTCTATTCTATTTATATAGTAATAAATATTTTCTATTTATAGTTTTTAAATTTAATTTCAAATTTGAAACAAAATAATAATAAAGATAATATATCATCAGATATAAATAATATTTATAAAATGTATTTAATTCATAATTAATCTAAAAATAATAGTTAATATAATTAAAAACATTTAATTTCAGATTAATTATAGGATATTTATCAGAACTAAAATATAAAATACTATAATTATGTATTTAGTAAAATATTATATTAACAATTTTAATAATAAAATTTTATAGTATCTAGTTAATAATTAGTTTTTTTATTTTAACGATAAATAATCTATAGTTTATTATTAATACGTAAACTATAAAAGAATTAACTTTTCACTATCATGTATAGATAGTTATATTAGGATATTTATTATAATAATTACTTTTGCTAGTAAAAGTATAATATAGTGTAACAATAATTACTGGTAAATTAATTAAGAAATCTAATTTAATATCAATTATGATATAAATTAATTATTTGATAATTAGATTTATATTTTTTTCTTGTTAATATCTATTGTCTAATAGTAAATTTATTTAGATTAATTATAGTTAAATTTCTATATACTTAAATTAATTATTTAGGATAATTTTATTATATTAATTTGTATTTTTTAATTACAAAAAATTTAATTTTATTAAGATTTTGCATTAACATCCATTAAAATGATTCTCACTAATTTCTATAAAATATCTATTATTATAAAAATAATTTGATAATATCAAAAATAGATTATTAGAATTTTTATAATTATGATAGATATATAGAACTACTTTTACATTTACTAACATCAACAAATATATTTTATCGTATTTTATTTTAATTCAAAATAATGCTTCCGTGAGGATAACCTAACGCATTATGAATTTAGATTTACGACCTATTATTACATCACTGTTAGATACAGATGCTTATAAATTACATATGCAACAAGCTGTTTTTCATAACTATAATCAGGTATCTGTAGTGGCAGAATTTCGTTGTCGTAGTAATGAACGGCTTGGTAACTATGTGAAAGTTATACGTCAACAAATAGATTTAATGTCAAATATTACTTTAACATCAAATGAATACCATTATCTTCATAATCTTCTTTTTTTTAAAACTGATTATCTTAATTGGTTGAAGAACTTTCGATTTAATCCAAGTCAAGTTAAGGTTTGTAGTACAAAAGAAAATCAATTAGCATTAAGAATTATTGGTCCATGGCACGAAGTTATCCTTTGGGAAGTACCTTTACTGGCCTTAATTAGTGAGATTATTCATCGAGATCGTTCTCCTAATATAACAGTTGAAGATGCTATTAAGCAATTACATAAATTGATAAAATATTTTTATAAAAATGCAAATATAGAAAATATTAATTTAAAAAAATTTAAATTCATAGATTTTGGTACTCGTAGGCGTTTTTCTTATGCAACTCAATATGCTATTATTAATGATCTAAAAAATTACGCTCCTCATTTTGTTGGAACAAGTAATTATAAATTAGCTCAACAATTACAACTTAGTCCTGTTGGAACGCAAGCTCATGAATGGTTTCAAGCTCATCAACAAATTAGCATTGATCTATCTAATAGTCAACGTGTTGCACTACAAAGTTGGCTAGATGAATATCCTGATCAATTAAGTATTGCTTTAACAGATTGTATAACAATGGATGCTTTCCTACGAGATTTCGATATTACATTTGCTAATCGTTATCAAGGATTACGTAATGACTCTGGTGATCCATTAGAGTGGGGTGAAAAAGCAATAAATCATTATAAAAAATTAGATATCGATCCAATGACTAAAACATTAGTTTTTTCAAATAATCTTGACTTAGAAAAAGCATTGATATTTTATAAATACTTTTATAATCGTATTAACCTAATTTTTGGTATTGGAACTAGATTAACATGTAATTTTCCTAATGTAAAACCGCTTAATATTGTTATAAAATTAATAGAATGTAATGGTAAACCAGTTGCTAAACTCTCTGATAGTCCAGGAAAAACTATCTGTGATGATAATGAATTTATTAATCGCTTAAAAAAGGCTTTTGCTATAAATAATAGTAGGAAAGTTCGATGATAATATTTAACTAATTGCTACTATAAATTACTTTATAAATTAGTAATTTATTAAGATAAATTAAATTTTATCAAAAAATCTTTTTATATAATTATTCCTATTCTAGACATATCATTTATTTATTTTTAAGTATATATAAGTATATGTAATGTTTATTGGAAACTAAAAATTAAATACATTTAAATAATTAAATATCTAAAGAGAGTATTTTTATGAATATAGTACCTGTAGTAGAAGTACTACAAGGTTGTATAATAGTAGGTGAAGAGATTATCGTTCGTGGTTGGGTACGTACAAGGAGAGATTCAAAAGCTGGTTTTTCATTTCTTGCTATTTATGATGGATCCTGTTTTAATTCATTGCAAGCTATTGTAAATAATAGATTAGATAATTATAAAAACGAAGTTTTGAATTTAACTACCGGTTGCTCAATTGAAATAACTGGAATTGTGAAGCTATCAAAGGGTAAAGAACAAAAATTTGAATTATCTGCAACTAATGTTGTTGTAGTTGGAATGATAGAAAACCCTAATAGTTACCCAATAGCAGCTAAACATCATAGTATTAAATATTTACGAGAAGTGGCGCATTTACGTCCACGCACTAATCTTATCGGTGCTATTTCTCGTGTTCGTAATAAATTAGCCCAAGCTATTCATCGTTTTTTTAATGAAAATGGTTATCTTTGGATATCAACACCAATTATTACAACTTCAAATACTGAGGGTGCCGGAAAAATGTTTCGTGTCTCAACATTAGATTTCCATAATCTGCCTTTAACAGATAAAGGTGATATTAATTTTGATAAAGATTTTTTTGGTCAAGAAGCATTTTTAACTGTTTCTGGGCAATTAAATGGTGAAGCTTATGCTTGCGCATTAAGTAAAATCTATACCTTTGGTCCAACATTTCGTGCAGAACATTCTAATACTAGTCGTCATTTAGCTGAATTTTGGATGGTTGAGGTAGAAGTTGCTTTTGCTGATTTGAATAATATCATTAATCTAGCTGAAAAAATGTTAAAATATATTTTTAAATCGGTTCTACAAGAATGTCATGATGACTTAACATTTTTCTCAAATCGGATAGATAAAAATATTTTTATGCAATTGGAAAAATTTATTACCTCTGATTTTATAAAAATTGATTATACTGATGTGATTAAATTACTAAAGAAATCAGATTATATTTTTGAAAATCAAGTAAATTGGGGTATTGATCTATCTTCTGAACATGAGCGTTATTTAACTGAAAAATACTTTAAATCACCATTAATTATTAAAAATTATCCAAAAAATATCAAAGCTTTTTATATGCGTTTAAATGATGATAATAAAACTGTTGCTGCTATGGATGTGTTAGTACCAAATATTGGTGAAATTATTGGAGGTTCTCAGCGTGAAGATAGACTCAATAAATTGGATGCTCGTATGAACGAAATAAATCTTAATCAACAAGATTATAACTGGTATCGTGATTTGTTTCGTTATGGTAATGTTCCACATGCTGGATTCGGTCTAGGATTTGAACGCCTTGTAACTTATGTTACTGGTATAGAAAATATCCGAGAAGCAATACCATTTCCTCGCATTCCTGGAAATGCAAATTTTTAAATATTTATTTGTTTTTAGACATAAATATTCAAATATTTATTTTAATAAATATATGTGCTTTTATTTTTAATAATAATTTTAATAAATATTAAAATACTATTTATTTATATTTTGAAATATATTATTTCTATTTGTTACAATTATTATGTTTTTGTATCATTTTCAGAGTAGATAAAAATATTTACCAGTGAAACACTAATAAAAGAAAAAAAGACGATATTAATCTTTTAGAGATAGTTCAAAATGATTATTAATTTATTTTTAATAATGGTAGGTGCTTTAATAACACCAATAAGGGTAATAATAATGATAAAGCGTAATATTCTTGCAATAGTTATACCACCATTCTTAGCTGGTACAGTAAACGCAATTGAAGTTTATAATAAAGACGGAAACAAAATTGATTTATATGCTAAAGTTGACGTTCGTCATTTCTTTGGAAAAACAAAAGCTGGCGATGCCTCTAGTGTTTCTTTTGCAATAAAAGGTGATACTAAAATATCTGATCAATTAACTGGTTTCGGTTATTCTGAATGGAGAACTAAAAACAGTAAAATTGAATCTATTGAGAATGAAAATGTAAACAAATTAGCTTATGCTGGTTTAAAGATCGCGAACTTTGGTTCACTGGACTATGGTCGCAACTATGGTATTCTTTATGAAGTAAATGCATGGACTGACGTTTTACCTCTTTATAGTGCAGATTCTATGTCTTGCATCGATAATTTCATGACTGGTCGTGGTCGTAATTTATTAACTTATCGTAATACTAATTTTTTTGGTTTAGTTGATGGATTGAATCTAGCTATACAGTATCAAGGAAAAAATACTTTAAGTAATAAAACAAGTAGTTCGAATTACTTAAAAAATAATGGGGATGGGTTTGGTTTAGCTACCAACTATGATATTGGCTTTGGCCTGAAGGTTGGTGGTGGTTATAGTAGATCTAATCATAATCTAGTTAATCTCCAAAAAGCTCCTTATAAGGTTAGCGGTAAGAGTGCTGAAGGTTGGAATGCTGCTATCAAATATGATGCCGATAATTTATATCTAGCAGCAATGTATGGTGAAACACATAATACTACTAGGATTGGTAGATTAATTGGTGATAATGATGATACAAGGCATAATGTTAATAAAACTGAAAATATTGAATTAGTTGCTCAGTATTTATTTGATGAGTTAAATCTGAAATCATCTATTGCTTACTTACAATCTAAAGGTAAAGATTTGATTGATCTTGAATATTCTACAAATCAAAATCTCAAAAAATATATTTCTTTAGGCGCTTTCTATTATTTCAATAAAAATATAACCGCTACTGTTGATTATAAGATTAATCTAATCAAGAAAACCAATTTTTCTAAAAAATATGCTGTTAATAGTAATAATATTATTGGTTTAGGTTTAGTTTACAAATTTTAATTATTACTTAATATTAATATAATAGTAAAAGTTAAACATTAATTTAAAAAAGCAGTATTTCTATGCTGCTTTTTTTATAAATATAAATATAAATATAACTAATAAATTATGTTTACAAACCAAAAAAAATAAATACTTACTTATTTAATATTAAAATTTTATCTTATTTTTTACATAGAGTGTTGGCAAATCATTTTCATCTTGTTAATCTGATAGATGTCTCGATTAATAAATTAGAATTGAGTTATTGGAATTATGA
Organism: Arsenophonus sp.; assembly: GCA_052401645.1. GTDB lineage: Bacteria > Pseudomonadota > Gammaproteobacteria > Enterobacterales > Enterobacteriaceae > Arsenophonus. Next base: position 1,152,801 of record CP198939.1, on the reverse strand, counting down.
ATATGTTTGAAAATATTGTTGCTGCTTCTGCTGATCCAATTTTAGGTTTAGCAGATAGTTTTAATGCTGATTCACGTAAACAAAAAATAAATTTAGGTATTGGTGTCTATAAAGATGAGACAGGGAAAACTCCTATTCTTTCTTCTGTTAAAAAAGCAGAAAAATATATCTTAGAAAATGAAGTTACTAAAAATTATCTTGCTATTAGCGGAATAGCTGATTTTGCTATTGTTACTCAAAAATTACTATTTGGTAATAATCATCCAATTATCTCTGAAAATCGTGTTCGAACATCACAAGCACCTGGAGGAACTGGTGCATTACGTATTACTGCTGAATTTATTGCTAATCAAACATCTGCGCAGCGTGTCTGGGTTAGTCAACCGACCTGGCCAAATCACGAAAAAATACTAAAAGCAACAGGTTTAACAATTTGTTATTACGATTATTATGATGAAGAGAAGCATAACCTAAATTTTTCTGGTATGTTGAATAGTTTAAAAAATGCTAAACCAGGTGATGTATTATTATTACATGGTTGTTGTCATAATCCAACAGGTATTGATCCAACGTTAGAACAATGGGAAATTTTATCAACCTTAGCAAAAGAGAAACATTTACTACCTGTTTTTGATTTTGCTTATCAAGGTTTTGCTAAAAACCTAGAGGAAGATGCGATAGGTTTACGTATTTTTATAAATAAAAATTCTGAAATCATCATTGCTAATTCTTACTCCAAAAATTTTGGTTTATATAATGAGAGAGTTGGAGCGTGCACAATTATTGCTAATAATAGTGATGAAGCGGAGAAAGTAGTTAGCCAAATAAAATCAATTATCCGAGCAAATTACTCTAATCCACCTGCTCATGGTGCAAGCATTGTTACTACGATTTTATCTAATGAATTACTAAAAAAAGAATGGATCGAAGAACTAACAACGATGAGGGAACGAATACAACGCATGCGACAATTATTTGTAAGTACATTACAAGAAAAAAATGCTAAACAAGATTTTAGTTTTATTATTAAACAACATGGTATATTTTCTTTTAGTGGTCTTAATGAAGAGCAAGTAACTAAATTAAGAGAAAAACATGCTATTTATACAATTAGTTCTGGTAGAATTAATATCGCTGGATTAACATTAGAGAACATGGTTCCTTTATGTAAAGCTATTATTGATGTTTTATAAAAATAAATTATTGAACTAAATATTTAATTTATAAGATTAGTAAATCATATTATAATCAGTTTTGTATTAATTATCTAATAGTATAATTAATAGCATTTAAGTAAGTTAGTTTTGTAAAAACTAACAAATCAATATATAAATTAATAATTAATTAATAATATAGTATAAATTGTAAATATTTATATAGAAGATGTTTTATTTTATTTATTTAATTAAGACAATATAATTATTTAAAGAAAAACTAATACATAAATAAAAATAATCCAATAAAATACATCATGGAAATTAGTTATTTTGTATTATTAATAAATATAATAATATATAAATATATTATATAGAAAAAAATAAAAAAGAATATAAAATCAAAAATTGATTTATTGATATATTAGATTCTAATTAACTACTTTATATAAAATATAAATATAATATAAAATATTTAATTTTTAATTATCAATTACTTTAATAAAAAATTTGTATTATGAGAAATAAATATTTCTACTAAAAATACATTATAGCTATAATATATAATATAGCTATTTGTTTACATCATATAATCAGATAATTATTAATTAGTAGGAGATCTTATCTTAAAATAGACGTATATCTTAATTTAACTATTTTTTTTTTTACTTTTATCATTAAAATAAGCAACAAAGATTAAAGATGGTATCTTTAATTTTTATATAAAATTAATACATAATTTTATATAAAAAATTATCAAAATAATTTTAGTTTTTTATGTCGTAATAAATTAATTTACTTAACTAAAAATTTATTTTAGATTTAATAAATTAACATTCTTTAATGATATGTAAATTAATATAGGTAATGATTATATTTATTATTAAAGTAAATAATTCTATCTGATTATATCTTTAATACTTCTTTACAAATTTATTTTATTATTAAATATCTTTAATAGATAAAAATTATTGTTTGATTCTATCAAGAGTTATTATAGCTATAATAAATATATTCTATTTTTATCTAAATGAATCATATGTATTTTAATTTAATAGTAATGATAAACTAATTAAGCATACTTATTAGTTTATATAAATCTTTATTTTAAATTAATTTGATATAATAATTTAAAATTAATGATTTTAAATGTTATTATTATAATATTCATTAAATTAGTAATTAACTATATTTAATTAAATATTAATATGATAAAAATAATTATCCAAGTTAAAAAACTACTTTTAATAAATTTATTGATATGAAAAATTAAGAAAAAAAATATTCTATTACAGTATCATTAATGTTAAAAGAATAAAACTAGATAATGATCTAAATTGATTTTATTAAATAAAAATATTATATAATTATAATTTTAATTATTAATATTAGTATTAATATTAATATGGATATACTAAATAAATTTAAAATAATACATTATTAAAATTTAAAATAAAAGATGTTTTTATTATTTTATATAATTTATCATTTTAATTAAATTTAGCTATATTTATTATTTTTTATTTAAAAAATTAACTAACATTATTTAAATATTTTTTAACCATAAATGGTTATAAAATTAGTTATAATACTTACATAAAAAAGTTGTTTTTTTGACATATTTAATAACAAATATCTTTTATTTAAATATTTACAAAATATAAATTATATAACTAAATATATCATTATATATATATTTTTATCTAATTAAAAAATATAAAAATAAACTAATGATAATATTAACATATTATTCATTATTATTTAATAAGTAAAGATAATCGAACGGTTTTACCAATTAAATATAAATTACAGTTAATTATTTAATTCAATATAAATAAATTATGCTATAAATTACTATATTTAATTTATAGTATTTAAAGGAGTAAATTGTTATGTTAACCATTGATATAAATATTAAAAATATAAAAAGAATGGAAAATAGAATTATATTCTAATTAATTTATTAGAGAATAATGAATAATTATTTATCTATAATCTTCTATATAAAATAAAAAATTTTTAGCTATAAATGTATTCTGTATCTATTTTATTTATAGTCAAAATATATTTATGAATAAAACTAATAAGAAAACTTAAAAGAAGAATAATATTATTAGATAGTAAATTATTATTAATATAATACAATTAAATTAATTATTGATTATTTACTATAATATCTTAATTAATTAAAATATTATAGTAAATAATCAATAATTAATTAAATAAAATATTAACTTTAGATTCTAAATACTATCTTTATATGATATAATGATCTTAAGATATTAAATAGTTAATTATTATTAATTGAATCCTTATTAGTAAAGTTTAAATATTCAATTATTTTTATTGATTAATTACTTAAAATGTTATTAAAATTTTTAATTAAAATATTTTCTAGAATTTTAAATAAAATTAAATTGTTTTCTTTAGTTATAATTAATTGAATTATATTTATTTAAATTTATTAATTTTGTAAAATATCAATATATTTTTTAATCTTAGCTGTAAGTTGAATTAAAGAAATAGTATTTTACTAAATTTGATAATTATCTAAAATTAATAAGAGTTCAATAGCAAAATCATAAATAATTATTTCATTATTTTTTAAGTTAATAAAGATATTATTAATATAATAAATATTTATTGTTATATTAGATTCAATATAAAATATGAATAATCCACGATTATGTTTTAAAAAAGATAATACTTTAATAAAATTAATTATTTTTTATAATATAATTAGAATAATCAATAATTAAATTAATGAAAAAAATTTTTTATAAAAATAATTCTCTTAATTATTATTAAATTATAATATTAATATTTTATTTATAAAAAAGTATTCCATTATCTTAATATAAAACTTTTTTATTCTTTTAATGTAAATTAAAATCAATGACATATTAATAGAGTTTTTTATAGTTTTTAATATTTTCATATTAATTTAATACTTATATTATTATTCAAAATTTAAATTTTTATTTAAATAAAAATTTAATAATTATTTTAAATATATACTTATATAAAGTTTTATATATAAAGTATATTTTATATGTTTAAATTTAATATTTATTATTAAACATATTATATATCTAATATATAATAGACGATCTTTGATTAATTTATTTATAATTATAATATATAATTTAGTTTTATAATAAAACTTATTAATTTAAGAATATGAATATGCAATCTGTAAAAAAATATATTATTTATCAATTAATAAATTATTTTTTATTGCTGATTGATATTTCGATATTAATAATAGCTAATTATGCTCAATAATCATTTATAAAATTTAAATAATGTTGTAATCGATTTATTTTAAATTTATTTTCTTCATATAAAGATTATAAATATTTAAATATATTTATATCTTAAAAGATATAAATATTATTTTTAATTTTATGATACTAATCACTATAATTAATATATTTATTAATTATTTTTATATTATTATTTAATATAATATATATAATATGATTTTAATCAATCTTGGCATTATCACAATTAATTTCAATTTATATTAAAAGATAATTATGGTAATTAATTAAATTATTTAGTAATTTTTATTACAATTTTTTTATTTAATTTATAGATGAAAAATTAAATTTTAATAAAGATTTAATATTTTTTGTAAATATTAGATTTTTATTTTTTTTAAAAAAAAAATAATAATGTTATTTTTTTTGAAAAAAAATAAAGTTATTATTAATGATAATATTGAATAATATAATTAAGTTGAATTGATTTTTTATATAAAAGAATTGAACTATAACTAGTAGTTAATTAAATAAAAAGAATTATTAGATATTAATTTATTTAATTATCATACTTATTAAATTATATATAATAATGGTTAATATTTATTTATTTTATTTTATTTTCATTATATATGTTAAATTGATTTTTATCTTTTTATTAGTATAAAAATTGTATTTTAATGCAAAATGATATTATCTTTTAAATATACTTTAATTAATATTTGTAAATAAAAAATAAAGAATTATATTTTATATTTTAACTTCTTAATATCGTTTATAACTATCTAATAAATATTGAAAATCTTTATTGTTTCCTTTAATAATTTATGTATATTATATTTAAAGTTTTTATATATCAAACTCAAGTTATTCTAATATAGATAAATAATAATTTAAGATTATATATAATGTTTAACAATCCAATTTTTATCGAATGAATTATAAAATTATAATATTTTAACTAAATTTATAGTATTATAATTATAAGAAAAGTTGTTAACAATTCAATTTTAATTTTAAAATTTTTAACTAGTCATAAATTTTAACTATACGAGATATGATTTTACTTTAAAATTAATTGATATTAAAAGATTATCATTACTTTTCCATAAAATTAATCTATGTATTTTTTTTAAAATTTTTTATTTTACTATCTTTCTATCTGAATGTTAATTTATTTTTATTTATCTTTTAATTGAATCTTATTGTATTTTATAATAAAAATATATAAAAACTAATAATCTATTAAAACCAATTATTTTACTTTTATTGATATTTTAGTTGTTTATTTTTATAATTTGATATTTTAATCAGTTATAGATAAATACTAATTAGATTTATTATTTTTAATCTATATTATAGTTAGAATCTATATTAAATTTTTATAGATAAAATCTATTTCATGTTATGAACCACTTTAATTAAAAATAAAATTTTTTTAGAATGTTATTATAATTATTTTGTTTATTTATCTTTATAACATAATTTATTTTATTATTCAACATATATTAAAGTGGAATAGTTTTATTAGTTCAAGTTTAAATAACTAATTTAATATGTTTATGAAACATGAAAAAATTCTTATTTTGAAAAAACTTTGATAATTTTCTTTATTTTAAAAATAAAATTATTTATTAAAATAAATTACTTTATGCAAAGTATTTTAAACTATATAAAAAATCTTTTAATTAAAAACATATAGTTTTTATTATTTTATTTAATTTTATAATTAATTTAATTTATTTAGTTCATTTTATTTTTCTTAATGAATAATTTTTCTTCTTTAAACTAGTCTAAAATAGTATAAAAAATCCATTAATAGTGAAATTAAAAAAATAAATTATGCTCTTATTATAATTTATATGTCTTAAAAGAGCTAATTTTATAATATTTTAACTAATGTATATTTTATTTTAAAAAAAATTGATTTCTATATAATATACTATATGTATGATAAAAGTTTTCTTAATTAAAGATGCTTTTATCTAAAAATTGTAAATAGATTTAAATAAGATAAAATTTCATTGAGATTTTATTATTAATTCATAAAACTATTAGAGTAATTTTATTTATTTAATAAAGATAATTACATATATCTTACTGAAGATAATAAAACAAAATAAAATGGTATATATCACTGATAGTAATATAACTTATATATTTTATATAATAAAATTACTACTAAAATAGTGGATTTAGATAAATCAAAGTTAAGTAATTATTAGTTTAAAACTTATTTAAGATAATTTATCTGTTATTCAGTTTATATTTTAATAAATTATTTAATTATGTTTTTAAGTTTATTTTATGTTTTATTCTAATAAATACTTAAGATATATTTTATAATTTAATAATTATTAAAAAATCATTATTTAATTTTATTTTATTTATTTTATGATACATATTTTATATATTATCAGCTAAATAGATGCTATTATTACTACTTAAAATTTATATTCAAAAGATTTAAATTATTTATAAATTAATTTATAGTCTTTATTTAATTTATTAATAAATAACATTTCGTGTATTATCAATTTATAATCATTATAACAATATCATATAGATTATTATATTTAACTAATATTATTTTTAATATATTAACAATATTTAATGAAATTATATTTATCATTATAATAACTATTAAATTTTTTATTTACTTTTAATAAAATGTATTTTTATTTACTTAATGTAAGTTTTAAAATATTAATGTAAAGTAAATCTAGATAATTTATAAAAGTGTTATTTTATAAACTTTATGTTTAGCTTACTGCAAACTATGATATTTTATTAAGATGTAAACTTTATTAAATTTAGTTAAATTAATTATATTAATAATAATGACTATCTATATTAGTAAATAACTAATTTTCAATATTTTATTTTTTAAAAGAACTAGTTATGATTGTTAAATATTATTAAAAATTAATTTAATCATTTTTACTTATTTTACTAATTGTTCTTTTTTAATATTAAATTATAAATAATAGTATATATTAAGTATTTAATACTTATTGAGATAATTATTTACTTAAGTTTTTATTTTATTAACTTATAATTTATCTTTTTAATTTTAGTTTTAAACTTTATTTGTTTTTTAATGTTTATTTAATAATTTTAATTTGTTATATAAAACGATAATGGATTTTTTAATATTATTTGATAATGTTAATTTTTTATTAACTTGATATTTTATTTATATTAGAGATATATAATTATTAAGACATAAAAATAAACTTCTAAACCTAGAAAATAATTATTTTATTTATCAAATTCATTTTTATTTTAATTTAAATGATTATAAATAACAATCAATTGTTTAAACTTATTTAAATTTAGTTTAAAGAAAATATATTGTCTAGATACACATACAGTATTTAATAACATTGAGAAATATAATTTAATAAAAACATAATTAGTTTTTTTTTATTTTATTGAAAGTTTAAATAAACTATTATAAAATTCATTTATCATTATAATTTTTAATTATTAACTTTTTTCTAAAAAATATTTCTATATTTTAAAAAAAATAAATAAAATTATTTTTCAGTTAAAAAGTAATCTCTTAATAAAATTATAACAGCTGGTTATAACTTAAACAGTATAAAAAATAATTAATCTATAAAATTACTATTATTTACTTCATAGTCTTATTATCTTTTAATAATATTAAATATATTACTAAAATAATTTTTTTTATAATTATCAATATATGAATTAACTTATTTGAATCATTCATTTTTAATGAAATTCGCTTAATTATTTTAAATGATTTAAATAATTATAAATTTTAATGCTTATTTAATTTATTAAGATAAGATCCATATTTTAGTAATATTGATGTATATATACTATTTTATCATAAATAATTTTATATAAAGTTTTATCACTTGATATTTAAATTATATAATCTTTATTATATTATAATAAAATTGAATAAAGTTTATATTAAAAATTCTTTTAATGAATAAATTAATATAAACAATACATTATTATTAATTCATTTAAATAAAATTTATTATAAAAATAGAATTAATAATTAATATAAATTGATAAAAATTTCTATTTTATAGAATATTAATTCTATCTTCAACTCCAATCTTTATTATTTTTATCATTATAACTATTTATTAACGTATAAATTATCTAATAAATATTATGCTTTCCATGATAACTAATCATTTATATATTTTCTTTTTATAAAAAATAGCTAAGTAATATCTGAATAAAAATAAAAAAATTATAATCATAAAATTTTTTATATAAAATATTTTATAATCAAGATACATAATTTATGAAATTAGAATAATTAGATTTTCTATCGATTTTATTTGTCTAAATAGATTTATGTTGAATTATTATTGATAAGCTTAAGTGGTTTACTAATATTATAGTTACTGATAATGTTTTTAAAAAAAAGCTTAAGTACATTAAAATAACTTAATTTATTTTTCAAACTAATTAAAGACCATAATTAATAAAATTAATTATGGTCTTTAATTCAAATAAAACAAAACAGAAATTAATATTAGTTAATATTATTATAAATAAAACTTATGTTAGATATTTGATCTTAGTTATATAAGTTATTCAGTATTAATAGATGATATATATTTTATATCATTAATACTCGCCTAATATAACTATTAATTAGCAATCATTTTAAATTAACATTTAAAATAAATTTTTATATTAAACTAAATATCAAATGAATAATAATATTTCATATAATCTATTAAATATTTATACAATCTATCTTTATCACGTTAATTGATCCTAATTAATTTAATTAAGTATTTATCTTTTAGTTCAATTTGATAAACTGATTTAATAATCTTTATTTTTAATATTATTTTCTTGTTATATATATTAAATAATTGCTTAATATTAACTAATTCTAATGATATAATGAAATAATTTATATATATAATAATAAAATAATCTCATTTTATAAATCAAATAGTAATACTTTAATTATCTATAAACTTAATTTATAAATATAATATTATCATACATATAGATAAATAATAATTTTTATAATTCATATATTATCAGTCTAAAATATATCTTTTAATTTAGATAATGTGTTTAATTCAATAAAAATGCTTTTTAAAGTTATTAATCTTTTTATTATTAATCTTTATGTTGATTAAGTAATATAAAAAAATATATTCTTTCATAGTATTTTCCTATTAAAAGATCTCACGTATATGAATATATTATTAATATTAACAAAATTTTTTTTTAACATTTTTGTTAAATAAAAAAATAATTATTTTAATAAAATTTATTTCCTTTTTACTATATTATATTTAACTTAATTTAACTAAATATAGTAAATGTTATATAGAAAAGAGTTATGAAAATAATACTAATTAATATTATAAATATTAATTTTTATATGGAGTAATATTATATTTAAAATTGTATAATTTTAATGATTATATTTAAAAATAATTGAATATTTATATAAAATTATATGATTAATTTTATTGTTAGCTATTGTTATAATTTTTTTTATTGATCTGAATTAATACTTTATTTAGATTTAAAAAAAATTATAAAATAATTTATTTTCTAATTATTTTTATTAAGACTGTTTAATTTAAATAACAATAATAGTGAATAAAAAATAATAAACTTAATAGGTATTAAATATTTGATAATCATTTTTCTAATTAAATAAATTAATATTAAAATAGTTATTTAAATTAATTTCATAATTTATAAAGTTACATGAATTTAGATGTTTAATATAAATATATAGTTATTTAAATTAAAATATATTTATTATTAATAATTTTTATATAATTATAAAAATTATTAATATAATCATATTAATAATTATTACGGAATTAAATTCTTTTAATTACCAATATACAATTTCTATTAATAACTAATTTAGAGAATTAAGACAATATTTATTATTATAATTAATATTAAAATATCATAAAATAAAAGTAATATATCATATTTACTTTTATAATTATAAAATAATAAAAAATATAAAATATTTAGTTAATTATATTTATTGTAGTTTTTATTTTATATTTTATTGATTTATTTTAAAATTATATTTTAAAAGACTAAATTCAAAATTTTTATTTTGATTAAATACAATCTAATACTTTAAATAAATAATATAATAAATAAATTATATTTAATGAATTATTTCACAATTAAACAAACTAAAGTTTTAGATATTAATCGATTTAAATATAACAAAGAATAACTTAATTTTAAATAGAAATTAATATACTAATAAAAGCATTTTAAAAAAACTATATTATTAATATAAAAATATTATATATATATTAAATAAAAAATAAATAGTAAATTTAAATTTTAATAAATAATAGTTCTGTTTATTTTCTTTATTTATTTATATAGAATAGATATTCTATATAAATTTATTTTTAATATTATTAATATTTGATATATATACTATAAAATATTTATTTAATTATTTATTTTTAAATAAATTAAAAATAATTTTATTAAAATAACTTTTTATAATAAATTTTATTAAAAATATTTATACAATAAAATATAAACTATATTCAATAAAATTCATTAATTATATTTAAGATTTTTTATTCAGAATTAATAAATTAATTCATTTTTATTATAAAATATATTATATTAATTAACGTTATTGAATTAGTTGCTCATTAAGTTATCAATAAATAAGTTAAAAACTAAAATATTGATATTTTAGTTTTTAACTATCTTTTATTAAATAAATAACTTATCAAAATTTTTTTATTAATGCAAATTAAATTTCTAAAAAGTATTATATATATTTTAAAATATAAAAAAGAAGATATTGAATATATTCTTTTTTATTTAATGAAAAGTTAATTTTAATTATTATTTCAAGTAATCAATCTGTTAGTATTAATAATACTATAATTATATTAATGAAATAAATTTGATATTTTATTTTAATATTTTGTTAATAAATTAATTTCTTTTAATAATATTATTAGTACTTATAATACTTTAATAAATAGTAAAAAATATTGAAAATACTATTATTATTAATAATATTATAAATATTTTTAAAACATTATTAATAATAAATAATATATATAAAAAATTTTCAAAATAGAAAGATGATTAATAATCAATCCTTTTTTATTAATTATTTAGATAATAGTTCAATATACGATTTTAACATTTCTTATTTGCTTAGATTTTAACTAAGATAATCCATATATAAATTAATTTCCTATATTTTAATCATTAAAATATAGGAAAAAAAATTTTAATTTATTTTATATATTAAAATCATATTTTATATGAATTTATTAACTTTATATAATATAACTATTGATAAAAATTAATAATATCTAAAATCTATAGAATTTATTATGATATATTGAAATCAATATTTCAAAGAATAATATTACATTAAATTTTAATCAGTAAAAATACTTTTCCTAATATCATCAAGATCTTTCTGATTATTCACCTCTGATTTTGGTGCATTAACTGCTATAGAAACATGAATTTTTTCACCGTACCATAGTACACGTAGTTGTTCAAGCATCTCTATTCTTTCTAAAGGACTTATTGGCCACTGAATATAACGACGAATAAAACCAGCTCTGTAAGCATAAATACCTATATGACGTAAAAAATACTCTCTAATTTCTATTTCAGTTATTGAAAAACAATTACTTTTATAAGGAATAGCAGATCTAGAAAAATATAAAGCATTATTTTGTTTATCCATCACTACTTTTACAATATCATGATTAAATAATTCATCTTTCGTATTTATTGTAGAAGCTAATGTTGCCATACTAGCATTATTTGATATAAAATTACTAGCTAATTGATTGATTATTTTTGGATTAATTAAAGGATCATCACCTTGAACATTAACAATAATTTCCTCATTAGAGAATTTATATTTTTCAATAAGTTCAGATAATCTTTCGGTTCCTGATTTATGATTAATATTTGTCATATAAACTTCACCATTAGCTTCTTTCACTATATCAAATACTGATTGATGATCAGTAGCTATAATAACACGTGAAGCACATGACATTAAGGCTCTTTCCATTACTCTGATTATCATAGGTTTTCCATGAATATCAGCTAATATTTTTCCAGGTAAACGCTTAGAAGCAAAACGTGCTGGAATAATTACTGTAAACATGTTATTTTTCTTCATCTAAAGGTAACTGTCGAGCTTCTTCTTTTAATAATACTGGTATATTATTTCGTATAGGATAAGCAATATGATCAAATTTACAAATAAGCTCTGAATTTTGTTTATCATAAGTTAATTGTCCATAACAAATTGGACAAACAATAATATTCAATAGACGATGATCCATACATTCCCCTTATTAAAATATAATTTTTATACAATTAGAATAACATAAATATATTATTAAAATTAAATATTAATGTTTGATATAAAATTTAGTTATCAATAATTTACTTAATTGATAATTAATATAAGATTAAAAATTTATAAAAATATAATTAATTAATAATAATGGATATAAGTTATCTTTAATTAAAATTTAATACAGTTTATGTTATTGAATAATTTATTTTTAAAAATAAATTAAAAATTAATATAGATATATTAATCTCTATTATTACTGTTGTTTATAAATCTATAGATTTTTTGTATTAAATTATTTTAAAAATTTTTTTAAAAAATAATAATAAAATAATTTTTATTTTTAGAATTTTTATATATTAAATATCAAATTATGATTGTTAATTCTTAACTATTAATTCATTCAAATATTCAATTTTTTTGATAATAAATAAAATAACAACTGGATTCATGCAATTTGATATTATAGTCATATTTCATAATTAAATTTAATCTTAAAGAAAGATAATAACTTTATTATTTTAATATATTTTATTATAATTTATTAATTCACTGATTGCTGAAAGAATTTTTTTTTCACCAAATTTTGAAAATTTAGCATTTACTGGTAAATACCACCAATTTATTTTAGAAAAATGAAAACATTTTATTGCGTCTTTTTCAGTCATTAGTAATGTTTGTTTATCTGTTACTAAAGTTATTAATTTAGAAAATTTATAATATTGATGATCAAAGAAAACGTGTTTTGACATTATTGGAACCCCTTTTTCCTCAAGGCTTGAAAAAAAACGTTCTGGATATCCTATTCCTGCTATTGCAACGACTTTCTTTAATTCATAAACAAATTTTTTTTCACCTGTTATCATATTAATAGCAATATCACCAATTAGTTGCATGGCAATTTCATCATTTTTAATTATACCACCATTATTAATAATCATATTAACAGAATTCAATCGATGCACACACTCACGCAATGGACCGGCAGGTAACATTCTATTATTGCCAAAACGTCGAATACCATCGATAACAACAATTTCAAAATCTCTTTGAAGTTTATAATGCTGAAGACCATCATCAGAAATAATAACATTTAGCTCTTTTTGCTTAATCAGCATTTTAACTGCTTCTACTCGTTTAGGAGAAACTGCCACAGGTACGCCAGTTCTTAAATAAATTAAAGCAGGTTCATCGCCAGTTTCTTTTATTGATATATTTTTATTAACTAATAATGGATAAGAGGTTGATTTACCTCCATACCCACGAGATACAACACCAACATTATATCCTAGTGATAAAAGTTGTTCAACTAACCAAATAACAATTGGAGTTTTACCATTACCACCAACAGTTAAATTACCAACAATAATAATAGGTATAGGAGATTTCCAACTATGTAAAATTGCAAAATTATAACAAATACGTCTTAACTTAATTATTATTCCATAAAATATTGATAATGGTAATAGTAAAAAATATAACCACGAATTTCCTGACCATATTTTTTCAATCATTATTTAAACTGCATGCTATAAAGTTGAGCATACGCTCCATCATAATTAAGTAAAGTTTTATGATTACCCCGTTCAATAATTTTACCATCCTGAATAAACAAAATTTCATCTGCATTTTCTATTGTTGAAAGACGATGTGCAATAATAATAGAAGTCCTATTTTTTTGTAATTCATCTAATGCAGATTGAATCGCTCTTTCTGATTCAGTATCAAGCGCAGACGTAGCTTCATCTAAAATCAATATAGATGAATTATATAATAATGCACGTGCAATAGCAATTCGTTGTCGTTGACCACCTGAAAGCATTACTCCATTTTCACCTATAACTGTATCAAGTCCATTATCTAGTTTTTGAATAAAATCAATTGCATAAGCCATTTTAGCGGCTTTTTTTATTGACTCTCGTTTAAAGTAACCATTAGTTGCATAAGCAATATTATTTGCAATAGTATCATTAAAAAGATAGACATGTTGAGAAACAAGTGCAATCTGACTACGAAGAGAGGTTAGTGTATATTCACGTAAATCACGATTATCAAGTAATATTTGCCCTTTATTAATCTCATAAAAACGAGTAATTAAATTTGCAATAGTTGATTTCCCTGAACCTGACCTCCCAACTAAAGCAATAGATTTTCCAGCTGGAATTTTAAAACAAATGTCATATAATGCAAAATGCTCTTTTGTTGGATATTTGAAGGTAACGTGTTTAAATTCTATTTTACCTTTAGCTTTCTTTAGCGTTAATTTACCTTCATCTTTTTCCTTTTCCATATCTAAAATAGAAAATAATGTTTGGCATGCAGCCATACCTCGTTGAAATTGTGCATTGACATTTGTTAATGATTTCAATGGGCGCATTAATGCGAACATACATGAAAAAACAACACCAATAGTTCCTACTGTCAATGTTTGCATAACTTCAGGAAAACTTGCGATATAAAGCGTAAATGCTAATGCTAAAGAGGCAATTAATTGTATAATAGGATCGGAAATAGAAGATGCTGTCACCATTTTCATTGATTGTTGTCTCATATGGTTACTAACTTTACTAAAACGTTCAGTTTCGGCTTTTTGTCCACCAAAAATTAAAACTTCTTTATGGCCCTTTAACATTTGTTCCGCGCTAGCAGTTACTTGACCCATACCAGTTTGCATACTCTTACTAATATTTCTAAAATGTTTAGAAACTGATCTGATTGTTAATGCAACAATTGGAGTAACTAGAATTAGTATTAGTGAAAGTTGCCAACTGTAATAAAACATGAGTGTAAATAGACCTATAATATAAGCAGTTTCTCGAACAATAGTAATTAAAGCACTAGAAGAAGATGAAGCTACTTGTTCAGAATCATAAGTGATACGAGAAAGTAAGGTTCCTGTTGATTGTTTATCAAAAAAAGCAACTGGCATGCCCATCATATGACTAAATAAACGCTTACGCATATTCATTACTACTTTACCAGAAACCCATGCAATACAATAATTTGAAATAAAACTTGATATACCTCTTATTAACATTAGCACTAATATAGCTATAGGTAAACATTTTAATGTGTTATTATCAGCTTTACCGAAACCTTCATCAAGTAAAGGTTTTAATAATGAGATCATGAATGCATCATCTGCAGCATTAATTATTAATGCTGCAGTAGCTACACTTAATCCAAGTTTAAATGGTAAAATCATTGGCCATAATCGACGAAATGTTTGCCATGTGGAAAGATCTTTATCATTTATTATCATAATCTTATTAAATGCCTATAAAAATAAGCCGTTTATTTTTTTTTACTCTAAGGAAACATATAAATATTAAATTGAGATAAATACAAACGAGATTATAAAGATCTTGTTTGTAATGCATTGTTTCAATTCTATTAAAATAGAATTGCGTTATAATTTATCATGATTTATATTATGATGGAGATAATTTACTATAAGACTAATATGTCAATATCCTCTATACTACTCATTAGTAGATAAACGCCAGTAGCTATAATATAATAAGCAACAGAGGTAATTGCATGTTATGATTTAATTGTTTGAATAAATTTTATTATTAATGAAGTATTGTTACTATGATAAAGAACTCATAATAAAGTACTTATAAATTTATTATTACTAAATAAATGTTTTTTTAACCTTCTTTCTAAATATTAAAGATAAAATATTAATAATGATAATTATTACTAATTTTATTATAATTAATCTATTATTATATTTTCCGATCTGAACAATTTTTTATAGTACTTTAAAATAAAGTTTTAACTATGTAAAATAAATATATTAATAGCAATAAAATGATTTTTATTAAAATTACTTGTAATAATTAATTCAGGATAGGTCAATATATTAACTTAAATAATAAATATGATTAAATCTGATTATAACTGAGTTTAATACATTTTCTCTTAAAAGATAATATCGTAAATAAAATATAATAAATATTATTTTTACTTATATCTTTTTCTCTATAAGAGATTAATATTATAATTAGTATTTATTATGTTGTTCAGTAATAATTTTTTAAAATATTCTATAGATTTAACATAATTAATTACTAAAATACTAGATTTTTTAAAAGATCATATAATATAAGATATTATAAATAATATGAGAATTTTATGCTTAATAAAATTAATAAAATAGAAATTTAATAGAATAAGTTAATCTAATTAAATCATTGTAATTAAAATAAATAGTTTAAATATAAAACAAAATTATTACGGATAAAAGATATATAACTCAGCAATCATGGTGTTAAACAAATGATTTTATTAATTTCATTTATATAAATAGTAAACTTTTAATTTTATTTTAAAAACATAGAAGTATATAAAATTATAATTATAAATACGTTCATAAATTAATAAATATTTTGATACAATCATAAATTAATCAATATTTAATAATATTAATTATATCAAAATTAAAATTAATTAAATAATAATTAAAAACAAATATATAAAATTATAAATAAATTATATTTAACTATCTAATTAAATATGATTTTTATTAAAATAAGAACTATATTAATAAATAATAAATAAAATATTTATATAATAACCAAAAGAAATTTGAAAAGAAAAATATTAGTAAGAATTAGGATAAATTAAAATACTAAAATTAAAATTAGATTTTATTTTTTAATATTCATTAAAAACATATATATTTATTCTATTAATATATTATCAATGATATTGAAAATTAATATACCATCATATAATAAGATATCCTAAATAAAATATCTAAGAAAGGAAAAAAATTAAGATATCAATAGGATCATTAATATTATGATAATTGCTTTTATAAAATAAAATAGATAATGAAATTATATTAAAATATAGCTAAAAATAAATAAATTATCTAAACATGTAAATTTTAAATAGTCATCGAGTATAATGTATTTATTAATTTGATTATTAGTTTAATATATATTATTTGTATAATAAGAATATACATTTAACGAATATTGAAATATAAAATCATATATATTAAATTATACTATACACTAACTTATACTTTTGAAATAATTGAAATTTTCTTTTATCAGAAAATAACTTTTATTTGATAAAAATAAAGTTTTAATATTTAAAAGGTTATTTAAAAATATTAATTAAATTATATAACGTTTATAAATTTAGATTTGTTATTTTTAATAAATTAAAAATAAAGCTTTAATTAATAAAAAAATAATTATTTATTTAAATATATAATAATTCTTTCTAAAAAAATTAATAATTTATTTATTAATTTATTTTGAATGATAGTTATATAACACTATTTTTCTATATTAGCATTTTTATTTTTTTAATAAAAAATATCAGCATCAATTACATCTAATATACATATTTTAAATATGTACTTAAATAGTAATAAATTTACTTAAATATTAAATAATATAAAAAATATAAGATATAGAAAACAATTATATTTTAAACTATTATTAGATAATTAAAACGAAAAAAAATAAATATAATTATTGCAATATTTTAACTAGTTATGTTTAATTTATATTTTTTCGTTTTGTTTTATTTATATTAATTAATATTTATTAATCTATATGTTTCGATAAGGTTAATATCATAAACATTAGTATTATTAATAATAACATTTAAGATAATAAATTTTATATCATATGTAAAAAATAATATTTATTTTTTATAATTTCCTATTAATTAATTTAAAATTAATTTTAGTTAATAAAAATTTATTTTAATTAATTTTAATATGGTTTCTAACCATTAATTATCAGAAATATTGCCATAATAATATGGAAAAAGATTTTAATAGTTAAAAGAAATTTATATATTAAAAAATATGATAATAAATATTTTATCTAAATAAAATATTGTATTTTTTATACATAAATGTTAACTCTATCACGTAATTCCTTACCTGCTCTAAAGTGAGGAACTTGTTTACCTTTTAAATAAACTTTATTACCAGTTTTTGGATTTCGACCTATTCGCGGAGCACGATAATGAAGAGAAAAACTACCAAATCCACGGATTTCAATCCGCTCTCCATTAGCAAGGTTCATTGCCATATGATCAAGTATCTCTTTTACTGCTTTTTCAATAATCTTTGCCGGTATATAAGTTAATTGATTAATAAGTATTGTAATTAATTCAGATCTTGTCATAATATCTAATCTCTTCTCTACTAAAATACCATTACTATGTAATAGTAATGGTATTTATAATAATGATTATATTAATTATTCATTTTTAGCTGCTTTGAATGCTTCAGCCATAGTATTATTTGTAAAATTAATATCTTCTTGTTTATTTAATGTGACAATTGTATCTTTTTCACCAACTTCATCTTTTGTGCAAAAAGATAACGTAATAATACGGTTTTTACGATCAATATTAGTATACTTAGCTTCAATAATATCACCAATATTTAATTTTTTTACGATATCTTCTGTTCTATCATGTAAAATTTCTGATGTACGTAAATAACCTTCAACACCATCACTTAATTCAATCATTGCACCTTTTATATCGACTGAAACTACTTTACCTGTAACCATAACACCTTTTTTATGAAGAGAAATGTAGTTATCAAATGGATCTTCTGTTAATTGTTTAATGCCTAAAGAAATACGTTCACGTTCAGCATCAACTTGTAATACAACAGCAGTAATTTCATCGCCTTTTTTATATTTACGAACAGCTTCTTCGCCAGAAATTTCCCAAGAAATATCAGAGAGATGAACTAAACCATCAATGCATCCTTCTAAACCAATAAAAATACCGAAATCAGTAATAGATTTTATTTTACCTTCAACACGGTCATTTTTATTATGTATTTCTGCAAATTTTTGCCATGGATTTGTTTTGCACTGTTTCAAACCTAATGAGATACGACGCCGTTCTTCGTCAATATCTAATACCATAATTTCAACAGTATCACCAATATTGACAACCTTAGATGGATGGATATTTTTATTAGTCCAATCCATTTCAGAAACATGCACTAAACCTTCAATACCTTCTTTAATTTCAACAAAACAACCATAATCAGTAAGATTAGTTACTTGTCCTGTCAATTTAGTTCCTTCTGGATATCTCTTAGCGATAGATATCCATGGATCTTCTCCAAGTTGCTTAAGACCTAAAGAAACTCTCGTACGATCACGATCAAATTTTAATATTCTAATATTAATTTCATCACCAACATTAACAATTTCACTTGGATGTTTAACGCGCTTCCACGCCATGTCAGTAATATGTAGTAGTCCATCAATGCCACCAAGATCAACGAATGCACCATAGTCAGTTAAGTTCTTGACAATCCCTTTAACTTCTGTACCTTCTTGTAAGTTTTCGAGTAAATAATTACGTTCTGCACTACTCTCAGACTCAATAACAGCACGACGAGAAACAACAACATTATTACGTTTCTGATCTAGTTTAATAACTTTAAATTCAAGCTCTTTGTCCTCAAGGTGAGTTGTATCACGAATTGGTCGAACATCAACTAATGAACCAGGTAAAAACGCGCGAATACCTTTCAATTCTACTGTAAAACCACCTTTAACTTTTCCATTAATAATACCAATAACTGTTTCTGTATTTTCATAGGCTTTTTCTAGCATTAACCAAGCTTCATGGCGTTTTGCTTTTTCACGAGATAATAGAGTTTCTCCGAAACCATCTTCAACTGCGTCTAAAGCAACATCAATTTCATCACTAACCTGAATTTCTAACTCACCATACATATTTTTGAATTGTTCTATTGGTATGGATGATTCTGATTTTAAACCAGCATCAACTAACACAACATCTTTATCTATAGCAATAACAACCCCACGAACAATGGCACCTGGACGAGTTTCAGTACTCTGTAAAGATTCTTCAAAAAGTTGAGCAAAAGATTCTGTCATAGTAAGGTCTTCAAAATTTGAATTTTTATTACTATTTTATATCCTATAAAATAGTAATATTTTATATGTCTTCAATATTCCTTATTAAAAGGCTCTTCACTTAACTAAATATAAATTAAAGTAAATTATTAATTAATTATTTTAATTTATTATATGTCAATATATAGTATATTATATAGTTAAATATATATTTTTTTTATACAAAAAAGAACCTGTTTAATCACATTTTCAAAAGATAATTTTGTAGAATCTAGAATTAATGCATCTTTTGCAGGTATCAATGGCGAAATTATTCTATTACGATCACGATAATCACGTTCTTTAACATTAACTAATGTATCATTCAATTTAACATCAAATCCATTTTTTTGCAATTGTCGCATTCGTCTATAAGCACGCTCTTCAGGTGTAGCATCAAGAAAAATCTTTATCAATGCGTCTGGAAAAACTACTGTTGCCATATCACGACCATCTGTAATTAATCCTGGTTTTGTACGAAAAGCTCTTTGTCGATATAATAATATCTCTCTAACTCGAGGAAAAGTTGCTATAATAGATGTAATCTTATCAAGAACTTCATTACGAATTTTGCTGGTAACATCATTTCCTTCAAGAATCACAACTAATTTTTTTTTTCTCGATTTAAAATGAACGTCAAGATTAACAGCTAATGGAATTAATGCTTTTTCAGACATTAAGTTTATATGATTATGTAATGCTAATAAAGCAAGAGCACGGTAAATTGCGCCGGAATCGAGTAATTGCCAGCCAAGTTTATTTGCCAATGCATGCGATAAGGTACTCTTACCGGCACCACTTGGACCATCAACTGTTATAACTGGAGGCAAAAATGCCATAATAATCCTCCTTTTAATAAAATTAAACTTTTTATCAATAAATCATTATTATATTATTTTGATAATAATAATCGAGGATCATATTAATCGCAATTATTAATGGAAATATAAAAGGATTCCATATAAAACTATCGTATTTAAATCAGATACTTGTTTTTTTTAAATATTATTTTGATATTACTAACTAACATATGTTAGTAACGATAACTTATTTTTTTTAACTGATTAAAATAGTCTGGAAAAGTTTTTGCAGTACAATTTGGATTTAAAATCGTAACTGGAGTATTTGATAAAGCAACAAGTGAAAAACACATTGCCATTCGATGATCGTTATAAGTTTCTATTTCAGCATGTTTAAATAATTTAGGTGGTAAAATACGAATATAGTCATATCCTTCTTCAACAATAGCACCAATTTTTGATAATTCGGTCGATAACGCAGTTAATCTATTTGTTTCTTTTACCCTCCAATTATAAATATTACGAATAACAGTTTCACCTCGCGCAAATAAAGCCAATATTGCAACCGTCATTGCTGCATCCGGAATTGAATTCATATCCATATCAACTCCAATTAATTCATCACATCTTTGACATTCAATAAAACCTTTACCCCAACGTATTTTAGCACCCATTTTTTTAAGTATAGAAGAAAATTTAATATCACCTTGTATGCTATATTTATCTATACCAATTACCTTAACAGTACCTCCTTTAATTGCTGCAGCAGCTAAAAAATAAGATGCTGAAGAGGCATCTCCTTCAATAATATAATTGTTTGGTGTAATATAATGTTGTTTGGCTTTAATATAAAAATTTGAATAATATTGATTTTTCACTTCAACACCAAAACTGCGCATTATTGAAAGAGTGATATTAACATAAGGTTTAGAAACAAGATTTTTTTTTATTTGAATAGTTGTATCATTAGGAGCTAAAGGTGCAGTTATTAATAATGCAGTTAAAAATTGACTAGATATGCTCCCATCTATTGTGATGCGACCACCAACAAAGCCGCCTTTTATTCTTATTGGTGGATAACCATATTGTTCTAGATAATCAATATTTGCTCCTCCTTGTTGTAGTGCATCTATTAGATGACCTATAGGTCGCTCTTTCATTCTAGGTTCTCCTGTTAATATAACGTTATTTTTTGCTAATGCTAAAAGAGCACTCAGTGAACGCATGGCTATTCCTGTATTACCAAGAAAAATCTCTAAATCTTTTTTATGATTAAAATAATTGCCTTGACCTATTATAGTACATGTTGTGAGATCATGAGATAATTTATACTCAACGCCCAATACTCTCAAAGCATTGAGTAGATGACTGATATCATCACTAATAAGAAGATTAGTTAATATTGTTTTACCACTTGCTAACGCAGATAATAACAGTACTCTATTAGAAATACTTTTTGAACCAATAAGATTAATAGTACCTTCAACATAAGAAATAGGTTGTATTGTAAGAGTTTTCATTAAGACTACATTTTTAAATAATAAGGTTATTTATATAACTAATTTAAATTGAATCTACTTATCACATAATAAGTTTTAATTATTTATACATTAAACTGTTCAAAAATGATTTACTTTATTTATACCTATGATCAAAATCAATCATAAAATCAATTAGTTTACGAACACCAGCCAATGGCATAGCATTATAAATTGAAGCACGCATACCACCAGTTGCTTTGTGTCCTTTTAAAAAAAGTAAACCTTTTTGCTCTGCCTCTTTGATAAATTCATTATCTAAATTATGATTTGATGTTTTAAATGTAACATTTGTAATAGAACGATTAACTGGATCAATTCGATTGACATAAAGACGTCCATTATCAATTGTGTCATATAGTAAACGAGCTTTTTCTTTATTTCGCTTTTCTATTTCTTGTAAACCTCCTTGTTCTTTTAACCATTTAAAAACCATACCTGATAAATACCAGGAAAAAGTTGGTGGTGTATTATACATTGAATTATTTTTATCCAATATAGTATAATTAAGAATAGAAGGAATTATTTCTCTTTCATGACCTAGTAAATCTTTACGAATTATAATTAATGTAATACCTGCTGGACCAATATTTTTTTGTGCACTTGCATAAATAACACCAAAAGAATTTACATCAAGTGGTTGAGATAAAATCGCAGATGAATAATCAGCAATGACTATTTTATCTGACGAAAAATTAGGTGATGACTGAATTGAAATACCATCAATTGTCTCATTTGGACAATAATGAAGATATTTAGCGGTTTTTGTCAATAACCATTGATTCATTGGTTTTATACTTAAATTATCTGTTTTTTTTAGTTGAACATTAATCTCATTAACAATACAATATTTTATTGCTTCTTGTGCGGCAGATTTAGCCCAATATCCACCTACAATATAGTCTACAATTTCATCAGCTTGAAATAAATTTAACGGTAATGCTGCAAATTGACTTCTTGCTCCACCATGACAAAAAAGAATTTTATAATTGTTAGGTATTTTAAGTAGTTCACGTAAATTTTGTTCTGTCTCCTTAATTATCTCTAAAAACGCTTCACTACGATGGCTTATTTCCATAACTGAAACACCCATACCATTCCAATTACAAAGTTCTTTCTGCGCACGATATAAAACTTCTACCGGTAACATAGATGGACCAGCGCTAAAATTATATATCTGACTCATCATTAGTCACCTTTATTAGTTAATTAAACTATTAATATTATCTTTATATATAGTTATTTTTTTTTAAAACTAACAGTAAATAAAATTAAATAATTTAATTATTATTAATAAATAAAAATGATCAATAAATAGTATTTTAGATAAAAATAATTAATACTTATTATTAAACATCACAACTTAAATTTTATTAAATCATATATATTAATTAATTAAAATTAATTTTAATAAAATATGAACATTTTTGTTAATTTAATATTTATCAGTCAGTCATTAATATATGATTTATAATTAAATTCTACAGATATTATGTCATGAAATATCCATAAATAACTAAATAAAAACAAATATGCTCATTAATTTATTGTTTTATAATATTTAAAATATATAATAATTCTTATTATTCATTTTAAAGTTGTTAACTTATGAAAATAGTAATATTCTGATAAGTTACCATTTACTTATAATCTAGTTCTGTTATAATCAATACATCTTAATAATTATCAATAAAAATTGATTTTTATTTAACTTACTTCTATCAAAACAGTATTTTTATCCAATTTTAAATAAAATGTGTTTAAATAATTCATTTTATCCTATTTATTATAAATAAAAGTATCTTTTCTAAATATTAAGTAAAGTTAGTATTATTTTTATCAATATAATAATGATTATTAATAATATTATTGTCAATAACTAAGTAACGTTTTTTCATTTAAATATTTTTTATTTTAGAAAAAAATAGTAATAGATATTATGAAAATTTAATATGATGATTAATATCTGATGTTATCATATTATTCATATTCTATAAATTAGAGTTATAAATTTATAATAATTATTAGTTAAAATTTAAAAAATTAATTATTTTATCTTTAATTCAAATTTATGAATTGATATATAATCAATTTTTATATTTTAATCACTATCAGTATTAATTTTTATTGAAGTTAATAATTTTCTTTATTTTAAAAATACATTAAATAATACATTTATATTAATAATTTATAATAGTAACTTTACTTTATTATATATTTATAATCTAGATTTTTCCAATGCTACTATCTTAATTAAAATAATGATTTTAGAAATAATTAAGATAATAATTGATTTATATAATAAAACTATTAGTTGACAGACTATATTATAGTAGTAAATAAAATTTAAATAATTATAAAATATTTTCTGTTATTTATTATTAAAGTAATAATAAATAAATTAAAAATATTATTTGAATTATTATTTAATGATAAAATTCTTAAATAAAAAAATGAACGAAATTTTCTTATTAACTTATTGAAAATAATAAATAAATTTAAGCATATTGCTAATGATATTAATATTTTCATAGAAGATATTTTACATTACATTATGTTAATAATATTATTTTAAATAGAAATTTAAAAATTTGTTTTATATTGAAGAATATATTCTGAGTGAAATTTATTTCAAAATATCTTAATTAATTTCTATATATAATATAATCATCTATTATATTTTACTAATTAATTAATTAGTAGTAAAAATCTATTTTTACTTCATTCTTTTCAATATAAATATTTTTAGATTTTTTTAAATATCAACATTAATTTTAATGTATATATTTTATTTAATACTAGAGCTATATATAAAATTAAACTATTGATTTACTATTTTTTGTTAATGTTATAATAATAGTATCTATTAAAACACGGTTATGTGATATTTTATATTTTGTAAATATTTAAAAAATTTTGTAGAATTACATAAATTATTTTATTTGTTTTTGATAACGAGAAAATTTTTTCAAAAATTTAACTCATCAAATATAAAACTTATTAAGACAAAATTAAAACAAAAAAAATATACTTATTACTTGTGTTGTTAACGATTAGTTAATATCTTCATTTTCTTATAAAAGAAAGTAAAAAAATAATCTCTAAAAAAAATAATTTATCACTTAGATTTAATTATAAATTAAAAGATAAATTTTAATTTATACATACTATAGATTGTCAATCTAGTGTATTATTAGTCTATAACCAATAATAAATTATTTAAAATTTCATTTTATGATAAAAATTAAAAATTTAGAAAATGCATATAAATACTTTAACTAAGTATATTAAAAATATGGAAATTTTAATTTTGAAAAATTATTTTTTATATATTATATATTGTGAAAGTAATTAAATTATTTATATTTATGAATAAAGTTTATATAAAAATAATTTTTTGCATTTGATAAAATTGATAAACTTTAAAAACTTTAAGATAGGTAACTAATAAAAATTAAATTATATGGTATAATAAATAATTTATTATTTTAATAATAGAATTATCGTTAATTTTAAAAGTAACTTATACTATATTTTTTTTATTAATATATTAATAAAAAATTATTTATTTTTTAATAAAAATACAGAAGAAATTAAATTATAAATAGAATAAATAAATAAATAAAAAATAAGATTTCTTAATACTATTAAGCAAGTTAT
The DNA here is from genome assembly GCA_052401645.1 of Arsenophonus sp. Taxonomy (GTDB): domain Bacteria; phylum Pseudomonadota; class Gammaproteobacteria; order Enterobacterales; family Enterobacteriaceae; genus Arsenophonus. The sequence goes on along the minus strand of CP198939.1, from coordinate 1,126,093 downwards.
AGTTTCATATTAAAAATCATTAAATAAGAATAGAAAATTATACTAAAATAAACAATTACTAAAAATGTGATATAAATATAATAAAATATTATTAATTATTTTTTTTTAATTGTGATAAATATAATATTTGATTATATTAAAACTAATAGAAATTACTAGATATAATATAAATATTTATTTTAAAATGAAGATGGTTTATTGAAATAATTTATTATATTAAATATGTGGATTATATATTAGTTTAACATATAAAATATTTTAAATAGATTGATAAAAATAAATTTTTTAAATTTCTATATCAAAATCTCTATATAATATATTGAAAAGAATCTTTATAAAATTATATCTATGATTTTTATCATGTTTATTAGTTCTAATGAATACTATACTGTTATTAATATTTAAATCTCATTAATAATGATCATTTAAATTTTATAAAATATTATAGTATTTAGTAAAAATATTTTCCTTAGCATTTTTCTATATATATTAAAATTTTAAATGATAATTATTAATTTTATAAAAATAAATAGTATTCATTACTAATATTAATATTTAAGAAATATACTTATCTAAAGAATATTAGATATTAGGCTATTTTTATAAAATTAATCATAATTTGTTTTCTAGTATATTTATTTGTAACAATATTACAAATAATAATATAGTTATAGTTTATCTTTTATTTTCAATATAATAAAAACTATTTATATTTAATAAAAAATTGTTGATAATTTATATTTATAAAATAATATATTAGATTTTAATATTTAAAATAAATAACACGTTAAATAAGATATTTTATTATAAATTTTTTTTTATTTTATTATAAATCTCTTTATATAAAGAAATTAGTTTAATTATTAATTCTGAAAATATTATAAATATTTTTATATATCCTAGTTAAAATTGATAGATTGTTAAAAAAGTATAAAACATTTTTTATTTTTTTTTGTTTTATATTATTCTAAGTGAATAAATATTAAATTATCTCTATAATATACTTTAATATAAAATAATTATACTTATTTTATTTCTTCTAACGAAATATTATTTTATTATTTAATTACTTTAAAGCTGAAATTTAAAAATATTTAATAGATTTAATATATTGATATTATTGTTATAATAAAGATTAATTCTATATTAAATTGAAAACTAATTTTATTAATTAAAATTCTTAAATTAGTTATAGCATACTTAAGTAGAACTCAAGTTCTAATTTTTAAACTCAAACTTTGATGACAAAATAATTAAAGAGTTTAATAATAATCTTTAAAAAAAGTGAACACTGAAATTTATATTTCAGTATTATTATCATTTAGATCTTTATATCTATTTACATTTTTATAATTAAAATATCTGATATTTATTTAACTAAAAATATAAGTGAAATATTATAGATAACAACATTAAAATAAATTTATATAATATTGGTATGTATAATCTTATACTTTATAGTCAATAAAAAATATTATGTCTATTATCATAATTCAATAATAAAAATTATACATTATTTCATTCAAATATCTAAATGTTAATTATTACAATTAATAGTAAAAAATATTTAAAGATATAATTTACATATTTAGTAAATTAAAATTTATATTACAATATTTATTAGTGATAATTTTCACTAAAATATAGTCTTCTTAAAGAACTTACATTTCAACTTATTTATAATTTATTATTAAATAAATAAATTATTAATAGTTTTTGAGATATTATTATAATAAAAATTAATTTAAAATCTAAATATTAATTTAATAATTACTATAAATGTCTCATTTTATTTAATAAAATATATAAAAAACTTTAGTTAAGATTGAATATTAAATTTCATAAATAAAAATTATTTTACAATTTATAATCAATTAGTTATATACTAATAATTTAATTATCTAATTAATTATTAATCAATATTTATTGATAAACAGTACAAATAGTAAAACTTATTTATTTTAATTAATTAATAAAATTAAAATAGAATACTAAATTAATATTTATTGGAAAAAATAGTTTCAATTAAGATTTAATCTTAATTATTTTTTTTGATATGTTTTTAAATAAATTTTATTTTTTATCTAAATTATCTTTTATATTACCGTACATTTATTTTAAACTAAAATTATAATACATATGAAATTTATTCCATTATAACTTTGTTAATATTATAATAGTATTATAAGTGATTAACTATTAATAAATTTATTTTTTTTATAAAGAAAAAAATTGTTAAATACATTATAATCAAAATATAAATATATAACTTATAAATAACATTGATATATATCAAATTAATATAATTTTTTATTATACTTAATTTATTATTTAATTAATATATATTTATTTTAACTATTTCATTTTTATATATTTATATAATCATATATATCTCTATTCTCTTTTAGATTTATATTAACAATTTAATTGTCTATGTTTTATTATAGTTAATACTAATTATTTTTATAATATTGATCTATTTTACTTTAATAAATTTTTTATATTTATTTAAAAAAAACTAAATAGAGAGAATATTTTATATAAATACCAATGAATTCATTCAACGTTTATATTAATAGTAATATTTATATTATTTATTTAATTAATTATTTTTATAATATATTATAAAAATAATAACTAATAAAGTTAACATTTTATAAAGTATAATTTAAAAACTTATTTAGTTTTATAATAAAATTATTTATTTATGTATTTTAACTAATTTTATAGTTTGTTTCGATATATAAATAAGTGATTTAGATCATATAACATTTCTGGATAAAATCTTTATATTGATTTTATCAATAAAGATATGTTTATTTCAATAAGTAGATTTTTTATATTTATTATTTTAATTTATATTTTTATGAAACTATAAAATTTATTAAGTATTTATAATTAAAAAAATCTTCTATAATCAAATTTTTAATTAATTATTAAAGTTAATCACATATGTAGTTTTATAAGTTATGAATAATTAATTTTTATTATTGATAATATGATATTATTTACTATTTGTGATATTATTAAAAATATTTATTAATAAATATTATATATTGAATACTAATTTCTATAGATTTGATTTTATCATTAATCTATCTCAGTAAAACTTACAAATATTATTATTTTAATATAAATAAAAAATCTTATATAAAATTTAAGAAATTTTTTTGCAAAATATATATAATTATTAAACTATCAAAAATATTTTAATTTAAGTGATTTAATTTAAATTAATTAGAAATTTTATGAAATAATAGAATTATTTCATAAATTATATTAAGTAATCATCATTTTTTTAAAAAATAAAGGTTATTATGTAAAATTAAAAAATAGAATATATATGTGCTGATTATAAACGTACATTAATAATATATAATAATATTGAAATAGTTAAAAATTTTATAAAATTTAATGATCATATCAATATACTTTCTTAATTGAGTCTAAAAAAATTAAATTAGTATAGTGAATATATAAACTAATATGAATAGTCTAATATTTATATAATAGATATTATGAATATATAATAAAAATTATATATTCCAATTAAATTTTATTAATTTATTATAGTCGTTATCAAATAATTTATTTATGAGAATCACATAATATTTACGATGTTTTTTGTCATAATAAAATAGTTAAATATAACTTCTTTTATTAGGTATATTAGAAAATACTAAAAAGTTAAAAATAATAATCAAACTATACAAAGGAAACTAAAATATTTTTTTAAATTACTTTTACTAAAGCTATAAATAAAAAGTAATAATATAACAATGATATTTTAAAATTTATAATTGGATATCTAAAGTAATATATTTATAATGAACTAGTAATTATCCTATCTATTATGTAGTAATTAAATCAGAATATAATATATTGATATATATTTAATTAAATTTCTGCTTTTATATGTATTATATTGATAATATAATCAAAAATAAATAAATTACTATAATAATAGGAAAAATAATTGATTTGATAATTTAGTTATAAAACTATATATCATAGTATCTTTATAATCATATTTACTCTTAAATATGATAAATTATTGATTACTATTAAATTCATTTAAAGAATATAAAATATATCTATATATAGATATATTTTAATTAATAGTTATATATTTCAGTAATTAAAAATATTTTCTTATTTCTTTGAAACATAATACATAATTAAACTAATTCTCTTAACTTAAGAAAAATAAATGCTATAGTATAAAATATTGTTCTATATATTAAAAATATATTTATCAAATTAACTATTAATAGTTTTTGTATAAGTATATAATTAATTAAATGCGTTAATATTAATAAAAATCATTATTCCATAACTATATTTTATTAGCTTAATAGTTCCACAGTAAAAGATATATTTTACATTCAGAAAGGAATTTCAACTAAAATATTAATATTATATATATCTCATCAGTAGTAATTTTAATAAAAGTATAAATAGTAGTTTTACTATAAAGCATGCAAATAATTAAAGATTATATAATTCAATTTTAATAATTTAATAAATAAATTAAAGATTTTATAAATTAACTTATTATCTATATAGATATATATCTATATAGATTTATAATAAATATTGTGATATTTAAACGCATAAATTAGTTAATAAATAATAACCTATTTTCATTAATATTTATTATAATAATATCTTTATAACTAAAGAACTTTGATTTATTTAAGTTATACACTATCGATATTATTGTATTCACAAATATTAATAAAAGAAATTATATATAAAAATAGAAATTATTTATTTATTATTGGTAGACTAAAATAATTTTTTAAAATTGTATAATTTCTATAGGAAAAACAATAAATGATCTACTTACTAAGTATATCATTTATTTCTTATTTATATAGTTGAAAATCTAATTGACTATGTTAAATAACAAACTTTTTATTCCAATTTTCACTGCATTCATTATATAAAAAAATAATCTTCTGACAGAAATATTTTTATTAATAAAATTAATAAACTACATAATTATTTTTTTAATTTTAAAATTAAACGAATGATATTTTCAATAAACCCATACTTTTTTTATTTATTTTTAATATATAATTTTTGCGTAATATGTTTCTCTTATTTAGATCAATTTTATCTATCTATTTATCTTTGTAATCTATTTTTTATCAAAACTTTAGTTAATTTGTATTTGACAAATATTTAATTCGTTAAGAAACTATAGATTCTATATATATTTTAATATAAATAAAAACAAATTAAAATCATCAATAAAAATCTCTCTAATATACATGATTATAGAAATCTATAATATATATATTATAGATCGACTTAACATTTTAAGTAACCACTTAAAATGATGATTGGATTATATTGGTTAAAAATATAGAAATTTATTAAATTATTAATAATTTAATATAAATAGTAATATTTATTTATCTATAAAATATAAATAAAATAGTTTTTTATCATAAAATATTTTCATCATGTTATTTAATGTAGATAAATTAAATAACATGTTTATAGCATATAATATAAGATATGTATATTCAATTAAATATATGTAATATATTTAGATATAAATACAATCAATTTATCATATTGAATCAATATATCTTAATTAATATCTTAATAGAATTATAATATTTATAAATATTATAATTCTATATTAGGATATATGTTGCAAAAAAAAGTAATAATAATTTAATAAATGCATATTTCATATAATAAAAATCTTAAAAAATTTAATATAGATATTATTATCATATTTTTTAGATAATATAATTATAATGTTTGTGAGCTTTATATTCTTTATTTGATAACACAATTAATATTAAATATAAATTCTAATAACTTTTTAGTTAAAGAGTTTAAAATAAAGCAAAACCTTAAAGGTTTAATATATAATGAATATGATTAAAATATCATTAATTTCTTATTTACGTAAATAAGAAATATAAAAAATAAATATTTTAATTTAATATAATTAGTCATTAAATTATTAATTTAAATATCTTCTGTTAATAATAATATTTTTTAACTGTTGTTTAAATTGTAAATAAAACTTAAAAAAATTACCTATAATTTATAAGATTACTAGACTTAATATATATAGCTATGATAATAGATTCATTTATAACATAGGCGAATATTAGTTTTAATAATTAAAATTAAAAAATAATATTATCAAGATTAAAATATAATGTTTTTTACTTAGATTTATCATAACGTTGATATGCCTAAGATATTGAATAGTTTAAAGATATCATAAAATTAATCTTAATAAGATAAATTAATAAAAAATGAATTTTCATGTTATTATCTTATTGATTTAATCTATATTTTATAATTTACTATTAATAATTAACAATTTATTTATTTATTTTTATAGATAAGTATTTTGAAAATTCTTTTTTTAAAAGTAAAAATTCATTTTTATTTCATCATCGGAGGTTAATATAAAACACGAGAATATAGATTGGAAGAAAATAAAAAAAATAAATATATCTTACATGAATATTTCAAAATCTACTATATTAGATGATAAACCAAATATTATAACATTTATAATAATTAAATTATAGAAATTAAGAATTGATATTATATTTTTAATATTAATCAGACTATATATATTTTAACTTTAATATAATCGTTGAGATTATGAATCGATATATTGATTACAGGCGGATGTACACTATTATAAATTATGAATTAGTAATTTATAATTATTTATTTAAACAAAAGTAGTAACGCGCTTATTAAGTCTTACTTATCATATATTATTATCATAATTAACATCTTAGAATTTACTTATTTATATCTATTTATTTTAATAAAACAAGATTTTTGTAAAAAAAAATTATATAAAATTTAAATAAAACAAGCTATTACAAATATAATAAATCAAGAAGAAAAATTTGAATACTAAAATAAGGCTATGTGAAGATATATAAAAAATAAATAAAATACTGATTTATAAAAATATTATTGATTTATATAAAATATCATAAAATTTTAAAGAATATAAATATATTAGTAGAATATTTAAAAAAATAAATTATAAACTTTCGTTTATACTATCGCTGAAATTAACTAATAAGTTATTAGTTTTGAGGTTAGATAAGTTAAGAAGCCCAGTATAAAAAATTCATTCGTTTAATTTTTAAATCTAAAAATAAAAAATTTATTTTGTAGTTTATTAATTTTATTAATAAATACTTCTGTCAGAAAATTATTTTTTATATAATGAATGAAATGAAAAATTAAAATAAAGAATTTATTTTTTAACATAGTTAATAAATTTTCAACTAAAAGAATAAAAAATATAGAATATTACCAAGGAAACAGACATCACTTAATATCTTTTTTATATGAGACATAAAATCAAAAAAAATTATTTTAGTATGATAATAATCATTAGCAATTTCTATTTTTATAAATAGTTTCTTTTGTTAGTATTTTAAAATACTAAATAATTGATTATATAACTTTAATAAATCAGAGTGCTTTAATTAGAATAACATTCTAATATTATTATATTGATAGAGAATAGAGAGTAGCTTACTATTTATAAAATATTTTAGTTTTAAATATAATGTATTATATAAATAATGATACTTTATATGATATATGATTAGATATAAATAGTTGCTTTAGCACTAAAATTAATAATAAAATCGATTTTTTAAAATAAAAAATATTATGATTATTTACCTTATTTTCACTAATCATTATTAAGTATAGATTTATTTTCTCGCACTTAAATTCAAGCTAATAATTACTTGATTCACTAAATTAAAGTTTAGTGCATATTAAGATTAATGTGATTTTTTAAAAATAAATTTATCACTTTAATATTACCTCTTATTTGAGGAATAAAAATTAATCAAAAAAAAATAATAAGAATAAAAATTATAAATAGAATATAAATTAATAAAATTATAATCTCTAATTATAATATTAATATATATAAAATATATTATTAACTATGAATAAAAAATATTTTTTCTTTTGTTATTACTGAAAAGTAATACACAAATCTAGATTATTTCATATAAAATATTTTAAATTTATTAATAAGATATTCATTTTTTTGAGGAAAATAATATGTTCCAAAAAGAAGTTATTATCGAAGTACCTAATGGTCTTCATACACGTCCGGCAGTTCAGTTTGTCAAAGAGGCAAAATGTTTTTCTTCTGAAATTACTCTTACATATAATGGTAAATCTGCAAGCGCTAAAAGTCTATTTAAACTACAAACACTTGGCCTAACTCAATGGGCTATTATTACTATTTCTGCCGAAGGTGAGGATGAACAGAAAGCTGTAGAACATTTGGTTAAGTTAATAGTTGAATTACAATAATAATCATACGGTAATTATATAATATTATCTTATATTTATATTTATATATATCTGTTTAATCGTAAGTATTAAAGCTATAGTCCTATACAATAATTATTTTTAGCCATTTGGTAGTAAGGTAAAATTTATGATTTCAGGAATTTCAGTATCGCCAGGTATTATTTTCGGAAAAGTATTAATTTTAAAAGAAACACCAATTATTATTAACCAAAAAAAAATTTCTGATGAACAAATTAACAGTGAAATTAAGCTCTTTATTAATGCTCGTAAAAAAACAATAAAACAATTAAAAACAATAAAAAAAATAGTAGAAAATAATATTGGAAGAGAAAAAGCAGAAATATTTGAAGGTCATATAATGTTGCTTGAGGATGAAAAATTTGAGGAAGAAATTTTTTATTCGATAAAAAATGAGTATAAAACTGCTGATGCAGCGATTCAAAAAGTACTTGAAGAACAAACTAAAATATTAGAGGGATTAAATGATGAATATCTTAAAGAGCGTATTACTGATATTAAGGATATTAGTAAACGACTATTAAAAAATATTTTAGATTTACCTATTATTGATCTAAGTTTAATCACTGAAGAAATTATTTTAGTTACAACAGATCTTACTCCATCTGAAACAACACAATTAAACTTGAAGAAAGTACTTGGATTTATTACTGATTTAGGCGGATATACTTCTCATACTTCAATTATAGCCAGATCTCTTGAAATTCCAGCTATTGTTGGTACAAATAATGCAACCAAAAACATTAAACAAAATGATTATGTTATCTTAGATGCAGTCAATAATAACATTTATCAAAATCCATCTGAAAATGAAATTAATAAACTTAAAAAAATTAAAAAAGAATATTTACGAGAAAAAATAGCGCTTTCAAAATTAAAAGATTTACCAGCGATTACTTTAGATGATCATCAAGTCCAAATTTGTGCAAATATTGCTACTATACATGATCTAGAGTGTGCTAAATCTAATGGTGCTGATGGAGTAGGTCTATATCGTACTGAATTTTTATTTATGAATCGTATTAATTTACCTAGCGAAGAAGAACAATTTCAGGCTTATAAAACAGCTGCCGAAGCTATGTATAAACAAACTATTATTATTCGTACAGTGGATATCGGCGGGGATAAAATCATTCCATATATGAACTTTCCGAAAGAAAAAAATCCATTTCTCGGTTGGCGAGCAATTCGTATCTCTCTCGATCGTAAAGAAATCCTTCATGCTCAATTACGTGCTATCTTAAGAGCATCTGCATTCGGAAAATTACGAATTATGTTTCCAATGGTTATTTCTGTAGAAGAAATTCGTACATTAAAAAAAGAATTAGTGATACTTAAAAAACAGTTAGCAGAAGAGGAATATCTTTTTGATAATTTAATTGAAGTTGGAATAATGATTGAAACACCAGCAGCTGCAGTTATTGCTCACTATTTAGCAAAAGAAGTTGATTTTTTCAGTATTGGGACTAATGATTTAACGCAGTATACTTTAGCTGTTGATCGAGGAAATAATCTTATTTCTCATCTTTATAATCCGATGTCTCCTTCAGTGTTAAAACTTATTAAACAGGTTATTGATGCTTCACATGCTGAGGGTAAATGGACTGGTATGTGTGGAGAGCTTGCCGCTGATAAACGAGCTACAATATTATTACTTGGAATGGGATTAGATGAGTTTAGTATGAATGCTACTTCAATACCAAATATTAAAAAAAATATCCGAAATGCAAATTTCAAAGATGCAAAAATATTAGCAGAACAAGCTCTTAATCAACAAACCGTAAAAGAGTTGATGGATTTAATTTAAGATTTATTAAAAAAAACTTTTTTAAAATCATCTAAATTAACTCTTAACCATTATAATAAAATAATTAATTATTATAATATTAATCAATCCAGTTTAATTAACTGAAATTTTTAAGTTTCAAGTATCTAAAATAGCAGTTATAATATTTATATTATTATTTAAATTTTGGATAAGATTATTAATACAAAAGATGTTAAAAATATTATTTTTATAGAAAAATATTTTTGATAAGGAATAGACTATCCAATCATATTTTTAATAAAACTATTTATATAATAAATGTTATTAATTAATATTTTTTTTAAAAAAATTATATATTTTATATTTATATAATAACATTAAGGGATGAATAATTTCTAAATTTTATGACTAGAAATTAAAAAAAATAACTTAGCATATGATGTTTGATTTTTTTATAAAAAAATGGCATTAACATTTATTTATCACTTCTAATATCTATAAAATAATAAGATAAATAAACTAATTATCCTTCGTTTTATCATTAAAGATAAAATTTGTTATTATGTAGATAAAAAAATAATAGCGATTCTTTTATTAATTTATTGTTTGTAAATGAAAATTCTACAACTTAACCTATCATATATCAATAATAAAAATATTTTTATAAATAATTATTTTAAATACAATTAATTTAATTTAAATTATCTCTTGTAAAGAAAGATAATTCTTTTTTATAAGTGATAACTTATAATAATTATCTTGATATTTTTATTTAGAAACATATGTAATCTTCTATTACAATTTCTAACTAAATTAATAGTAAAAAGAATATAATTCATTTATTTATTATTAGATTATTTATTATTTATTTTGATTTTATTTTACATATAATTTTTTAAGTTATCTCCTAATTATCTAAGAATATAATATATTTTATATTTTTTATAAATATAAATTTTATCTTATTTTGATTTTTAATATTATCTTATATGAATATTAAAAAAATCTAATTGTACTTTGTACTTAAGAAAAAAATATTAAACATAGATATTGTATAAGAGAATATTCTAAATATTTATCATCATAAAATTAATTAATATACTATATGAATATTAATATATTAATTAAATATATTTTCTTTATATATAAAGACTCTATAAGTGATATAAAATCATATAAAGATCTTATTTATTAAGATATTATCAAGTAAGAGAAAAACTTTTTTTTATAATTACATTATTAAAAACAATCACTTAATACTTATATTTAATAATAATGATTATATTCTAATATCATATAATATATAATTATAATAATTTATAATTTCTAATTGAATTTATATATTATCGATAATTATGTATAATATATCAACAAATATAATTTATTTTATTTTTGATTATTATATCATAAAATTATATTTCTCTTTTATAGGATTATAAATATTCTTATTTAATATTTTAGTTTTTAATAAAATTTAATCATTTTTTTTAAATGAAATTTTTAATTTCAGTAATGTTTTGCGTGTTAATATATTATTTTAAATTAAGTAATTTATTTACCTAATTATTTTAATTTAAATAATAAGATATATTAATTTTATGAAAATAATAAACAATATAAGCACACTTTACCATTATAGTAAGTTTATGAAATATCTATTTTTGTCAAAAAATGATAATCAATTTTTATTATATATAATAATATATATTTATAAATTAATTCTATCGTAATAAATAATTTTAGTAATACTAATTATTTTAAATTAACAAAAATATCATTTGTATAATATTAAATATTCTTTTTAATAATTATATTAATAAATAATAAATATTATACCTAAATTAAGAAAAATAGAATTGATAAAAAAGATATTCATTTAACTATTTAAGTAAATAAAATAACTGCTTATCTCAGATTTATTTTTATAAATTTACACAAATGGTATTTATCCTTATTCTTATATCTTAGATACCTATTTAATATCTTTATCTATTATTATAATTTTATTTTTTTCAAAATATAAATAACTATTTTTAATTATTCTTATACGATAAATAGTTATAATTAACTATTCATGAATAATTCAGATTTAAAATTTATATTAAACGTTAAATGTAAATTAAAAAAAATAATTTAATTATAGATTGGTTTAACTATAAAATAGTAGAAGGATTATTTTAATAAGAAGATATTAATTATAAACGACTATGGTATCTTATTAATAAAAACGAAAAAATTATTTTTTTAAAAAAAATAAAACAATTAAAGATAATATTTAATATTATAATTAAATATTTAATCAATAATTTTAAAAACAAATAAAAGTAGATATTTTAAAAATAAAAATGATAATTTTAAAATAATTCATGAATTTAAATAATAATTATTACAAAGATAAGTTAATAAAATCATATATTAAAAATATAAACATTTTAATTTATCGATTAAATTAAATTTGTTACTCAATCTTAATAATTTAACAATTAATTAATGATAATAATATTTATTATATTTTTGCTATTCTTTTATAAACTTTTTAAAAAAAATAAATCGATAATATTACTTTTATTTAATATTAAGATATTATCTTAATAAGATTAATAATTATTTTTAAATAATAGATTGATTAATATATTTTATTTTTTAATACAATAAACATGGTTATAAGATATTTAAAAAAATAATAAAACATTTTATAACTATAGTATATATATTTTAATATATAAAGAAATCTTTAGTATTTAAGTTATTAAAATGATATAGATATTAAATAATATATAAAATTTGAGATTAGATTTAAAATCTATATTTATTTTATTAGTAATATAAAATTATTATGATGCGATTATGTTAATCATAAGTATTATGTTAAAAGATTTTTATTATTTTAATTTATTTAATATTAATTATTAAATAAGTTTTTTCTTTTTTTTAACCTTATTGATTGAATGTAATTTTATTAATTGATAACTATTATTATGAACTACATATATATGTTAAATATAATACAGATTTTATATAAAACAATAATTAGCTCAATTGATAATAAATATATTTATTTCTTTATTATCAATACAAATAAATAACTATATTTAATATATAGATTTTATCAACAACATTTTAATAAATTTATTCAATAATAAAATGTTTTTAGACAACATATCAGTATATAATTAAAAATTGATTTTTTTAATAATGAAAATTCATATTATGAATATAACAGATATTAATGCAGTTAAAATATTTCTTCTTACATTACAAGATAAAATGTGCTTACAATTTGAACATGTTGATAACAAAGAAAAATTTACAGAGCATAATTGGGACAATAAAAAGAAAGGAGGTGGTCGCAGTCGTATACTAAAATACGGGAAAATTTTTGAACAGGCTTGTGTTAATTTTTCACATATAAATGGTGAACAATTACCTACTTCTTCCACAGAAAAACGTCCATTTCTACTAGAACATTTCTATCAGGCAATGGGTATTTCTTTAGTTATTCATCCACTTAATCCATATATTCCAACAGCTCATGCTAATATACGTTTTTTTATTGCAGAAAAAGCAGGTGAACCATCTGTATGGTGGTTTGGTGGTGGATTCGATTTAACTCCATATTATGGTTTTGAGGAAGATATTATACTTTGGCATAAAACTGCGCGATCTTTATGCCTTCCTTATGGAAAGGAGATTTATTTAAATTATAAAAAATGGTGTGATCGATATTTTTTTATCAAACATCGCAATGAACCTCGTGGGGTTGGTGGTCTTTTTTTTGATGACCTAAACCAACCAGACTTTATCAGCTGTTTTCAGTTTATTCGAGATGTAGGTAAAGGTTTCCTTGATGCATACTTACCAATTGTTGAAAAAAGAAAAGAGACAGCATGGGGTGATCGAGAACGACAATTTCAGTTATATAGACGAGGACGTTATATAGAATTTAATCTAATGTACGATCGAGGAACGTTATTTGGTCTACAGACTGGTGGTAGAATAGAGTCAATTTTAATGTCATTACCCCCTTTAGTTCGATGGGAGTATAATTATCATCCTGAACCTAATTCAGATGAAGAAAAACTTTATAAGTATTTTTTAGTTGAAAGAGAATGGGTATGAAGATATATACTATACAATTATTTTGAGGAAAAGAGTTTATTTTATTAATGTTTTTTGAAACTCGATATCAAACGTTTACGTTTAGATAATTTTTTTATTGTTAATTTGTTTTTTTTATCGATATATGGATTATCTCCTTCTTTAAATCGAATATGAATCGGTGTTCCAATAACTTGCAATTCACGTCGAAAATAATTAATTAAATAACGTTTATAAGAATCTGGTAATTCAAAAACTTGATTACCATGGATAATAATTATAGGAGGATTATAACCACCTATATGAGCATATTTCATTCTTACTCTACGACTTTGTATTAAAGGAGGTGAATGTTTTTCTTCTGCTCTTTTCATAATACGTGTTAATAATGCAGTGCCAATTAATTGTGTCGCTGATTGATAAGATATATAAATAGATTTAAATAAATTATTAATACCAGTGCCATATAGCGATGAAATAAAATGAATTTTGATAAAATCAATAAAAGATAATCGTAAATCTAACATATCTTTTACTGACTTTCGATTTTCTTTTGAAATACTATCCCACTTATTGATTGCAATAACTAAGGAGCGTCCAGTATTTAAAGTAAAGTTTAATAATGATAAATCTTGATCAGAAATTCCTTGGTTTGCATCAACAACAAGTAAAACAATATTAGCATCTTCAATTGATTGTAATGTTTTGATAACCGAAAATTTTTCGATACTTTCAGTTATTCTTCCTTTTTTACGAACACCAGCTGTATCAATCAATATATATTTAAATCCATCTCGTTCCATTGGAATATAAATACTATCACGAGTAGTACCTGGCATACTATAAACTACGAGTCGTTCCTCTCTTAAAATATAATTGATTAATGTTGATTTACCAACATTAGGGCGACCTACAATAGCTAATTTAATCGGTAATTCACTTGAATTAAGCGTTTCTTTTTTACTTTTTTCGAATACTATTTTTTTAGTAAATCGATAAATCTTATTAATTTTATCTCCTGATAATTCTATATTATTAGTTGTTTTTTGATAAATATTATTAGAGATAACTTTTTCAATTAATTTACTAACACCATGTCCGTGAGATGCTGTAATAGGATAAATATCCTTAATACCAAGTTTATAAAAATCTCCTAATACTATATCAACATCAGTACCATCGATTTTATTCACTACTAGGTAAGTATATTCGATACGATTACGTAAATATTTAGCAATATTATAATCTATAGGCAATAATCCAAATTTAGCATCAACCATAAAAAAAATAATACTAGCTTCCTTAATCGCTAATAAAGATTGAGAAACTATCTTTATTTTTATTTCTTCTTTTGAATCATCATCAATACCACCTGTATCAATAATAATAAATTCTTGCCCTAGAAACTCTGCTTTTCCGTATTTTCTATCACGAGTTAAACCAGAAAAACTAGAAACTAAAGCATCTTTACTCCTAGTTAATCGATTAAATAATGTAGATTTTCCTACATTTGTATGTCCTATTAACGCAATAACAGGTATCATTTAATATGCCTTATAAAAAATAAAAATAAATATTTTTATATTGAT
The DNA here is from genome assembly GCA_052401645.1 of Arsenophonus sp. Classification (GTDB taxonomy): domain Bacteria; phylum Pseudomonadota; class Gammaproteobacteria; order Enterobacterales; family Enterobacteriaceae; genus Arsenophonus. Next base: position 1,110,271 of record CP198939.1, on the reverse strand, counting down.
TTCAAGAATAGAAAAAAAATAAATCGGCTCTTAAAAATTTATAATTACCTGATTTTAATAAGAAAATAATAAGATACTATGAAATATTAATGTTTAATTAGATATATAGTTCCATCTTTAGCCTGAATAAGCAATTTATCATCGGCAATAATTGGTCGACTTTGTAATCCTGAGCTATTAACTTTATTTCGCACTATAAATTCTCCGCTATTGATATCTAACCAGTGAAGATAACCTTCTCCATCACCAACTACTAAATAATTATCATAAATAATCGGTGCAGTTAAATTACGATGCAATAGAGCATTTTGAGTCCATAAAATAACCCCATTACTTTTATAAATTCCTAATACACGATCATTTTGATCAACTAAATAAATAATATTATTAACAATAATCATATCATTAACTGATCCAATATAAAGCTTCCAGATAATTTGACCAGAATACATATCCATAGAAACTAAATCTCCATTGTATCCAATAGCAAAAATAGTACTCGAATCAATATCGATAACCGGTGTGATATTTACATCATGTAAGTGACCTATTTCGGCTTTACCATGAATCTCAGAAATATATTGTTGCCAAAGAATTTGGCCTTCAGCTATATTTATTGCACTAATGCGCCCAGTATTGCTACCAACAATAGCTATACCATAGACAATAGTTGGTGTTGATTTTCCTCTTATTGATAATCCAGAAGTACCTAAATCAATACTCCACTTATTTTGTCCAGTATGCGAATTTAATGCATGTAATAAACCGTTACCTGTATGAATCAATAAAATATCATTATCAATAATAGGTTTTGAAAGTACTTCTCCTGAAATATCACTTTCCCATACTAGTTCACCATCAATTTTATTTAATGCAATAATTTTGCCGGTTTCTGTTCCTATATAAATCTTATTTCCTGAAACTGTTAATCCGCTAGAAAGTAATGATTGACGATTTGTAGTAAAAAAATATTTTTTTTTTGATAAATTAATTGACCATAGTATCTTACCTGAACCAATATCTATTGATTTAATTGTTCCTTTACGATCTGCTGCATAAACAATAGAATCATTATAAACAGGTGAAAGTTGGGAATAATTTTCTCCAATGCCATCACCTATCTTGTGATACCAGATGATAGAAGGATTGAATTTATTTTTAAATATAGGTAGTGGATATACTTTTATGTAATCTTTTTCAACTGAACATCCAATTAATAATATAATAACAAATAAAGTAATTGAGAATGTTCTATTTAATTTCAATGTTAATATTCCTCTTAGTTAGATAATTTATTAATCTTTATCTTTAATATTGTTTTTATCATTTCACTTCCATTTGATTCTATTCCCTTAGAATAAGCTGAACGAGCGCTAGGAATATCACCTTTTTTTAAAAAGGCGTCACCACGAATGTTTTCAATAATTGCGCTCAACTCTTTATCATGTACTTGAATCAAAGAAATAAAAGCCTTATCTATTTTATTTAAAGCTAATTGTACTCGTGCTAATCTTATATTGATTAAATTTTTAAAATTATCTAATTTAGCTTTTTCTAATGCCCTTAATAATGCTTTTTCTGCATCAATAATATTATTTTTTTCCACTGCAAGTTTAGCCAATTGAATGTTTGTTAATGCAGCATATATATTATTTGTTTCATTAGCGAATTGTTCACCAATATGTATACTTTGTTTTGAACCAATTTGTAATTGAGAAGAAATTTCTTCAAAAGTTTGAACACTTTCTTGTAAACTATTTTCTTGATATGATCGCCAATAATACCAACTAATAATTAAGCCAATACCAGTAATTAACAAAACTACTAGTACTTTAATATTATTAATAATGAAACGTCTTATAGTATTTATTTTCTCATTTTCACTGGTATTAATGTTCATAAATAAAATCTCTCTTAATACAAAAGTTTAGTCAAATATAAAGCAATATTCTGGTAAGAAATTTTTTCTTCATCACCAGTACGCAAATCTTTTATAATAACTTCATTAGATTGACATTTATCATTACCTAAAATTAAAACAATTTTAGCCTGATATTTATTAGCTCGAGCTAATTGTTTTTTAAAATTTCCACCTCCATAGTGGATCATTAACTTTAATGCTGGGAACTGATCACGAATTTTTTCTGATAGCAATAATGTTTTTTCTTGACTTATTAAGTTATAATTAATTAAATAAACATCAACTAAAGTAAACTCAGCAACAAAATTTGGATTAGTTTCTCTAATTAATAATAAAATTCGCTCAATTCCAATAGCAAATCCAACTGCTGAAGTATCTCGTCCTCCAAGTTGCTCCACTAATCCATCATAACGTCCACCAGCACATACTGTATTTTGTGCACCTAATCTATTAGTAACCCACTCAAACACTGTACGATTATAATAATCTAAACCACGGACTAAACGTTGATTAATTTTGTATTGAACACCTGCTGCATTAAGTAATTTACAAAGTTCAGTAAAATGTTTTTTAGAATTATTATCAATATAATCCCAAAGTTCTGGAGCATTATTAAGCAATTTTTGTATATCAGGATTTTTTGAATCAAGAATTCGCAATGGGTTAGTTAATAACCGATATTGACAATCATCATCTAGTTTATCTTCATGTTGCTGCAAAAAAATCACTAAGTCATGTTTAAATTTTATTCGTGATGATAATGATCCAATAGAGTTTAATTCTAATGAAACATATTTAATAATCCCTAATTCACATAAACAACGTTTTATCATAATGATAAGTTCAGCATCAATATCTGGTCCATATAAACCGAAAACTTCAACACCTAATTGATTGAATTGTCGATAACGTCCTTTTTGAGGACGTTCATAACGAAACATAGGACCTAAATACCAAAATCTCTGTTGCTGATTATATAATAAACCATGTTCTATACCAGCTCGAACACAACCAGCTGTATTCTCTGGCCGTAGTGTTAAACTATCACCGTTACGGTCATCAAAAGTATACATTTCTTTTTCAACTACATCATTAATTTTTCCTATTGCTCTATAAAATAGATCGCTTTTCTCAATTATAGGTGTTCGTATCTCAGTGAAACCATAACTAATAATAATTTCTTTTAACTTATTTTCAATTTTTTGCCAAAATTGAATATCCACAAGAAAATAGTCATTCATACCACGAACGGATTGGATGTTTTTGACCATGTTATTTCTCTTTTTTAAAAAATTATCATGATATAAAATATAAAATCAATAATTAATATAATGTGGTTTAGAATAGATGGGAAACCACTTAGCAATACATAAAATTAACTTATTTCACTACTATACTGAGAGATTATTTTATAAAATTATTTATCGAATTGACAGATATCAATTTTTTGTTTTCTATCTAACATGATGGCTTTTGCTCGAATTTTAGCTTCTAACTGATCTATTATATTAGAATTATCTAAGCGTTCTTGTTGACGAATACCATCTTCGTAAAATCCGCTCTTCATTTTAGCACCTGTTACTCCAATAGTAGAAATTTTTGCTTCACCTGGACCATTAACAACACAACCAATAATTGAAACATCCATTGGAGTAACAATATCTTCTAATCGTTTTTCTAATATATCAACAGTACTAATGACATCAAATTGTTGACGTGAACAAGTTGGACAAGCAATAAAATTAATACCTCGTGATCTAATATGTAGTGATTTTAAAATATCAAAACCAACTTTAACTTCTTCAATAGGATCAGCAGCTAATGAAATACGTAATGTATCACCAATACCTTCAGATAATAATATCCCTAATCCAATAGCAGATTTAACCGAACCAGCACGGGCTCCACCAGATTCTGTAATACCTAAATGTAAAGGTTTATCAATTTTCTCAGATAGTAAACGATAAGCGTTTATAGCCAAAAAAACATCTGAAGCTTTGACACTAATTTTAAATTGATCGAAATTTAATTTATCTAATATATTAACCTGTTGCATAGCTGATTCAACCAAAGCTTCCGATGTTAGTTTACCATATTTTTCTTGAATATTTTTTTCCAATGAACCACTATTAACACCAATCCGAATTGGAATATTTTTATCGCGCGCACAATCAACAACCTGACGAATACGATCTTTATTACCAATATTTCCTGGATTAATTCGTAAACAATCTGCACCATATTCAGCAACCCTTAATGCTATGCGATAATCAAAATGGATATCTGCAATAATAGGAACGCTAACTTGTTTCTTAATAAGCTTAAATGCTTCAGCTGCATCCATTGTTGGCACAGAAACACGTACAATATCAACTCCAACTCGTTCTAGAGATTTAATCTGTTTAATTGTAGCTGAAACATTTGTTGTATTCGTGTTCGTCATAGATTGTACTGTGATTGGTGCACCATCACCAATAGGAATGTTACCAACATAAATACATGTTGATTTATGTCTCTTTATCGGTGACTTATTATGCATATTTAGACTCTCATTTAGAACTTATTTATAAGAATTTTACTTAATTTTATAATTGAAAAAAGTGATCGACATAAACGATATCTTACTATTTATTTGTAATTTATCATTATTTATAAGATGATAATTAGTTTTGTAAATATTTATTTACAATTCTGGTAATTTAAAATTAGCTGTACGACTAGCTTTAATGAAGCGATTTAAATCAACATATTTACCATTAAATAACATATTAACGTTAGATGGTACACCAATATTAAATTGGTAATAAAATTCATTATTTAATTCAAGTTTCTGACCAATATTTTTAATGCCGCTAAATAAAATTTTATTTTTAATGTTACGAACTTCTAACCAACACTTTCCATTAAAGCTTATAATAACTTTATTAGAAGATTTCATGATAGAAGTATTACTATCAACAGAAATTTTTTCTGTGTTAATTTGTTTAGTATTATTAAAATTATTAATACCGTTTTCTGATAGTGATAATGTTTTTCCTTTTTTTAAATTTTCTAATTCAATATTAAGATCTTTGTGATTATTTTTTTTAGATTCAGAAATTAATGAATATTTTTTAGGTATTTGTGATATGATATCATTTGTTACTACTGAGGTAGATATTGATTTATTTATATTATTTTCTTCAGTTCTAACACCTTTGTTGAAAGTAGGAACAAGTTCTTTTGGAAGTTGATCAATATTTAAATTATTTTGTTCGGACATATTGATAATTTCTTGCTTTTGTACTTTATAACCTTGACGCCACCAAATACCTATCATGGAAATACAAATAATTATCATAATCCATGTAAAGACAACTAACCAACCTTCTAATTTTTTATGAGTTTTCCCCATGGAATAACTCTGCATGGGAGAAATTACTACTGTTTTTGCTGGTGTATATTTCTCTAATAATTCAAGAATTTCTTTTTCTGGAATTTTTACTAATTTTGCATAAGAACGTATGTAACCACGTAAAAAAGTAGGTTCAATATTATGAGAATTATTATCTTCTTCTATTACACGTATTGTATATATCTTTAAGCAAAGTTGTTCAGCGACAATTTCTCTAGAAAGATTAAGGGTTACTCGTGCTTGCAATAAACGCTTACCAATGGTGATTTCTGTTTTTTCTGTTTTAGAGTTACTATTCATTCCTGAAAATACTAGTCTTTCTTTAGTTTTAATATTAAAAAAGTTTTTAAGAAAATTCCTTCTATAAATAAATTAATAAAAAATCTTTATAACTGTAATACTTTTTTTTACCTTGTTTTTAAATATTTTAATAAATTAAATACAAATATATTATTATTTATTTATAAGATTAACAATCTCTTTAAAAGATAGAGTTTCATGATATAAAAGTTTAATTAATAATAATTGTATCATTCTTTATTTTTTATCATTATTAATAAATAAATTACTGTCATAATATTCCTTATACCTCAATTAACTAATCATATATTATATTGCTATATAATAATCTCTATTGTTATATAAAAATTATATTTTAACTTTATTTCATATTATTAAAATATAAGAAGATAGAATTAACTAATTCTATTATAATAAATAAATAGCTTCTGATCATAATATCAATATCATAAACATAATATTAACATCTTATTAAGACTAAATATATCTTCTATTTATATAAACCAATTACAATTAAATATTAATAAATATATATTGTTATTATTATGTTATTATATATTTATATATATTAATAAAGGTATTTGATATATAATTATTTTCATTTGTCAATTAATATTTAGACTGATTTTATTGTAATTGGTTCAGTAGCTATAAGGCGTTTTTTAATTGTTAGTTTTGTTCGATCAATAATATCACCTACTAATTGCCCACAAGCCGCATCAATATCATCTCCACGAGTTTTACGTATAATAGTAGTAAAACCATATTTCATTAATATTTTTGCAAAACGATCAATAGTGCTATTAGAACAACATTTGTATGGCATACCAGGTATTTTATTCCAAGGAATTAAATTTATTTTACTAGGAGTATTTTTTAGACATTCAGCCAATTGATGTGCATGTTCAACACGATCATTAACACCATTTAACATAACATACTCGACAGTAACTCGTCCCTTATTAGCATTGGATTTAGTTAAATATTGTCTAACACTCGATAAAAATGTTTCAATGTTATATTTTTTATTAATAGGTATAATTTCATCACGAATTTCATTAGTAGGTGCATGTAAGGAAATAGCTAAAGCAACATCGATCATATCGCCTAATTTATTAAGCGCAGGAACAATACCAGAAGTTGATAAAGTCACTCGACGTTTTGATAATCCAAAACCAAAATCATCCATCATAATTTTCATTGCTGCAATAACATTGTTTAAATTCAATAATGGCTCCCCCATCCCCATCATTACAATATTAGTAATTGGCCGACGGCCACTCGATCTTAAAAATCCAATAACCTTAGTAGCTAACCATACTTGACCTATTATTTCTGAGACATATAAATTACGATTAAAACCTTGCTGAGCTGTTGAGCAAAACTTACATTTAAGTGCGCAGCCAACTTGAGAAGATAGACAAAGTGTCGCTCGATTATTTTCAGGAATATAGACAGTTTCGATTTGTTGATCACCTACTCTTATTCTCCATTTTATAGTGCCATCGACAGAACGTTGTTCTTGCGTAATCTCAGGTGCTCGAATTTCCGCTATTTTTTTTAATTTAGATCTAAGCATTTTATTTATATCTGTCATTAAATCGAAATTATCACAACAGTGGTGATAAATCCATTTCATTACTTGATTAGCCCGAAATGGTTTTTCTCCTATATCATTAAAAAACTGACGCATTTGTTCAGGATACATATCCAATAGATTGATTTTTGTTGATTTATTTAAATAGTAAAGAGAAGAGAAATACTTATCAATTGTTTTAGATTTAAACATTTTTATTAATTCCTTATTATCCTTTTAGATAAAAACTATAGTTTTTATGAAATAAATTTCATTTTTTTTGGAATAAATATGAATTTAATATTTCTATATATTATAAATATTTTTCTAAGTTAATTATTTAACAACAAATAACATTTAGGAACTTTAATAAAATATTATTAATAATAATTTTATTTTATTTATTTAACGTGAATAAATTTCATCTTCTGTAAAGAAAAAAGCAATTTCTCGTTCTGCTGATATAAAAGAATCTGAACCATGTACCGCATTTGCAGTAAAATCGTCCCCATAATCAGCACGTAATGTCCCTGCTAATGCCTTATTTGGATCAGTTGCTCCCATTAAATCACGATAATGTTGTATAACATCCTTCCCAGTTAAAATTTGTAACATAATTGGTAACGAAATCATAAATTCCACTAATTCATTAAAAAATGGTTTATCTTTATGTTCAGTATAAAAACATATCGCTTTTTCATAACTTAAATGTATCATTTTGGCAGCAATTATTTCAAATCCAGCTTGCTCAAAACGATTGTAAATCGCACCAATTATATTTTTTTTAATCGCATTTGGTTTAATAATGGAAAATGTGCGTTGTATTTTCATTAGAAATCTTCTTAATTATTATTTTAACATAATTATTTTTATTTTTAGTTATACTATTCTATTCTAGAAAAATTTTCTGTTTTAAAGCAAAAAAATATATTTTATAACTATAAAAACTTAATTTTATACTTGATAATTAATTTTATTAACTTTATATATTTAATATAGACTATGTCAGTTTAAAATTTTAATATATATAATCATAAAAATAATTTAGAAAATCCATTTTATATTTAGATTTAAATAAATTTAAACATAAAATTATATGGATATAAATTAAAAAATAATATTTCAAAAAAAAGTTAACTATTCTTAATGTTATAATTTATATTTTAACTAATAAATATATTTTAGATTTAAATAATTTATTATTATTCATTATGAAAAAAATAAATATTTATATTATGGTTGAAAAATATTTTATAAATAAATATAATAGACTATATTCTATAATCGATTATATTTTTTATAAGTAAAATATATATATTTTACTTATAAAAAATTAATATAAATAAAATCAATTACTTTCAATAATATTTCAAGTATATTAAATTTAATTAACGTAATATACTATATATAATTGTTCTTATCATAACAATTTTAATTAATCTAATTAGATTCTATTTTATATCCTCTTTCGTAATTAATGCTATTTGATTAAATTAACTATTTACCATAATTTATTTTATGATAAATAGTTATATAAACAAATCCTACTTTGATTTATTTAGCAATAGATTAGCAATAGTTTTAACACCAATTCCTGTTGCGCCTTCCATCCATAAATCTGTAGAAGATGTACGATAAGTGGCTGAGCAATCGATATGTAACCAGTCATTATGATAATTATCAACAAAATATGATAAGAAAGCAGCAGCTGTACTTGCGCCAGCAGTCTGATCAGATGATGAAATATTATTTAAATCAGCAAATGCAGAAGATAATTGACTACGATGAAATTCTTCCAATGGTAAACGCCAAAAAAGTTCATTTTCTATTTCCGCTGCAGACATTAATTCAGCTACTAACTTATCATCAAAACTTAATACAGAATGATAATCGTTACCTACTGCAATTTTAGCTGCACCAGTTAACGTTGCAGCGTCAATAATTAATGATGGCTTTTCTTTACAAGCATCTATTAGACCATCAGCTAAAACTAATCTTCCCTCTGCATCAGTATTCATAATTTCAACAGACTTACCATTACGATATCGAATAATATCACCTAATTTGAAAGCATTACCACTTACCATATTATCAGCAATGCAAAGAAAAAGTTTTACTCGTTTTTTTAAACCTCTATTTATTGCTAAGGCTAATGCTCCAGTTAGCATAGCCGCCCCTCCCATATCTGCTTTCATTGAATTCATAGATGAAGATGATTTAATACTGTAACCACCAGAATCAAACGTAATCCCCTTTCCAACCAAACAAGCAAATACAGGTTCTTTTAAATCTCCAATTGGATTATAATCTAATACTAGTAATACAGGTGGACGATTTGATCCGCGGCCTATTGTATAAATTCCAATATATTTTTCTTTTTCTAACTCTTCACCACAAATAATATTATAGTTTATATTATCTTTTGTTATCTCGTATAATAAGGCAACACTGCGATGTGCTAGATTCTCAGGAGATAATTCTTCAGCTGGCATGTTAATAATATATCGAACCCAATCAATAATCTGTATACGATATTCTAATTCTTTTCTTTCATTTTCAGACAAATTTGCCCATTCAATGGAATAAACTCCTTTAGGAGATCTAAAACCTTGCCAAAATGCCCAACATTTTTCTAAATCCCAAATATTACCTTCTAATCTAAGATTATGAATATTTTGATTATCTAGTTTACGACCAGCACTTTGGATATTATATAATTTTTCTTGTGGCTTAAGATGAATAATTACCTGTTGCTCGCTATAACTAATTAATGCATTTTTCCCCCAACAAGGTGCCGCTACCTGATAAGTTAGCGAAACCTGCATGATCTGTTTTTCCATTACAATCACTACCCTTGGTTTAGTATATTATGTTATGTAAGATTTTTGATAAATATCAAATAATTAATAATAAATAAGCAATTATAAACTAATATATCATCAATATAAATAATTAAAATAAAAACTAAAAATTTCTAACTTTATGTAAATTAAATTAATTAAATTTATAATTTATTTTTATTCCATAAATATATATTAAAAATATTGTTGATATTATCTTTATTTTATTGAAATTTTCATATTATTATTCAATTAGTTAAATTGATAAGTCAATTCATACATATATGGTAAAACAAATTGTTTATTGGTGAATAATAAGGTATTTAATTTTAGATCCTATCTATTTAATTAAATACAATAATTAATTTTTTTTTAAAATGATTGATTATTTTAAATTTATGAAATTCAATCATTAAATATTTTTTAATAAATATGATTTAATAAATTCAAACTATTATTTATTAAGTTTTTTCATAATTATCAATATATTTGCATAACATTTAAAATAAAACATAAAATAAGTAATAAGCGCTATTTTATTTTCATTAGTAAATATATATAATACTAAAGTATACTATTGTTTTTCATCAAAACTATTTTATCACCTTAAAATATTTCTATTTAATTAAAAAATATTTATAGATCTCTGATAAAGGTTATGTAAACAAGAATAATTATTTCTATTTTTATGATAAAATTTAAGTATTTTATATTTGTTCTTATTTCATAAAAAATAAATAAACTAAATTATCGTATAGTAATTCTATTCTTCTCTATGACATAAGTTATATTTAATTATTCTAATAATCAGTATTCAAGTTTTATTTCAAACAAAGCAATTATTAGATCCAAATTAAAACAGAATACAAATAAAAATTCATCAATAAAGTTTCTTTAAATTATAAAAATGAATATATTTATTTTTTATGTTAAGTGATTAATTTAATTAAATTAATCAATATTTTGTTGTAAGTTTTTGAACTTATTATATTTATATTTATAATATAATTCATAATATAAATTAAAATAATAGTTTTAAATCTTTTCTACATAATTTATTTTAATTATGATTTTACATTAAAAATCTACTTTTAATTTACATAAATAAACATTTTCTATATAAATACAAAGTTTGTTAATTATTTTTTGAATTATTTATTTATATGCTTATTTCTATTTTTAAAATTTATTTACTTTTTAATATTTGCAATCATTCTTTTTCTTATAAATTAAATTTTTTTCAAATTTTAATTTGTATAAACAATTTATTTAACTACTATTATAACCTTTATTGTTATTAGAAATAATTATTTTTTAACAAAATAAACTCCATTTAATAAATATTTAAGTATTCAGAAAATTTAACTTACTTACTAATAAATAATATAAATATTAAGATAAAATTACGGATAATCAAAAATAATCTTTATACTTATATTTATCTATATATCAAAGATAAGTATTATAATTAATGAAGAGTTATAATATATAGATTAAATTAACTATTTAGTGATTATAATTAAGATTATATACTACTAAGTATTAACTTTATATATTGTATAATAATAATTATTTGATCCATTATAAATGAATGATTCAAATTAGATTTAAAAGTCTCTAAAAGTTTTTCTATAATTACTATTATTATTTTATTGTTTAGTTATATATTGGTACTAATTACACTTCATACTTTAATTTATATTTTTTATTACTTTGAGGATTAATATACCTATATATAATTTATATATATGTTGATTTTTGGAATATATAACATTCAAGATTATATTAAAGTTAATTAAATACAAAAAAATTATTGAATGTTATTAAATAGTGAAATATGAATACGCAGAAATGATTTTATACTTTTTAATAGGTAAAATATTTAAAAATAAGAAAGAAGTTAAAATCTATATTTTTTACTATCCATATAAAATTTATAATTACTTAGTTATTCTATATGAGTTATATTAATATTTTGATAAAATCGATTTACATGAATATTATATATTGTATCCTTAATATATAATATATATAATAAACAATTATTTCGTGTATATAATTAATTATAATATATTATACTATATTTGATAATATTGTTAAAAATTGTTTTTTAGTTATCCATATTTTAAAATATGGATTTAATTTGTATTAAAAATTATTTAAATAATTTTACATATATATTACTGAAAGGTTTTTTGTATTTCACGTTTAGTTTATTCTCAAGATAGAATATATTGTATATAAATAATGTCATTTATAATATAAATGCTAACTTTAATTATAAAAAATCTCCACAGTATTTTAATTGACAATAATAAGATTTTATTTTATATTGCTATTATATTAACTATACCATATATATCTTATGTGTATTATCGATGTAAATTTTCTACTTTATTTAAAGTATATAATTATTTTATAAATATGTTGTTTACTTTAGCTTATTGTTTAAATAGATAATTTTATTATAGATTTCAATACTAATAAAATATCATTTTTATATGCAAAACAAGTTCTTTGGAAGATATAATCTTAATTTTCTGAGTTGTATTTTGTATTAATTATGACTTATATACAGATTTATATTATATATTTATTAATATAATACTAATTGATTTTATATTTAATTTTAATTATTTCCAGAAAAAATAACTAATATAATAATATTTTAATCATAATAAAAACTTTAATAAATTAAAAAATTTAAAAAACATTATTTCAACCTCTATCAAGAAAATCTAGATAGATAATGTTGTATAGTTTTTTAAGATTTAATATTTTACGTTAGATATTTTTATATTTATTTAGTTATTAATTAATATTTTTATTAATATTATTTCACTTCCTTCAGTGTATGAAATTTTTATGGTATTAAATTCTTAATAAAATAAAATACTAATTTCATTTAATATAAAATCTTTACTTTCCTTCATTTTAATAGATTTAATAAGTATATACTAATGATAATTATTTTTATAAATCACAAAATACTATATAGAATTATTTTCTTATTAAAATATAAAATTATGTTTAATTAATTTTCATTTTAGTAAAAAACTAAAATATCTACTAATTTTATGAAAAGTTTTATTAATTTTTTAATATTTATATATTTTATAGAATATTTCACTTTAGTTATAGTAGATAAATAAATAATCAAGTAATGATTTCTTTTATTAAAAATAGTTTTAAAGTATAAAATGAAGCAAAAATAACTATTTTATATTTTTATTTTTTAATATTAATAATAACTCAATTTTTGTTATTGGTTAATGTAAAAACAATAACTAAATAAAGTCATTATAAATGATTTAATCCATAAGTCACAAAGTTTAATTTATGAATTAAATTAACCAGAATTGATTACTAATTCTATAAATTTTAGTCTTGAATTAATAACACTCTTATTTAATACCAGTAAATATTTAAATACTTAAAAAAGACAATGTAGTTATTTTAAAATCAAAAGATAACTAAAAAATATATGAAATATTAACTTTAGAAAGATATTTTCTTTCATATCATTGATTTGGAAAGTGATTAAATCATATATATGTATATAATTAAGTTTACATAAATATAATTTACTTATCATTACTTAACTACAAACTGAATTTAGATCTCAAATAATGTAACAAAATTTGAATAATGTAGAAAATATTTTATCATATAAAAATACAGTTACTATTAATTATCATTATAAAACTTATTTATTTATATATAAAAAATATATAATATAATACTTATTAGTATATCTAAAAACATAAATATTTCAATAATATAGAAAAAAGAATAAGTTTAAAAAACTTAAATAAGTTAATATGATTATGATTATTTTTTATCAAAAATAAAATATAAAAATATTTACACAAAAAGATTAGTAATATCATATTAAAGAAATATTTTAAATAGGATTAAATCTTAAATAATTAGATATATACTACAAACTTTTTATTAGAAATATAAAAAATTTTAGAATTACTTTTCCAAGATAATTAAAAAGAATGATTTAAATATTAGTTTTAAAAAAAATAATTTATTAAGATAACTAAATAATAAACAAGTATAAATTCTGTATTATACATTAGCCTATTATCTTCGTAATAAGGCGAATATAAGTTTGAAAATATTAAATTTTATAAATTTCTTTATAAAATATTATGATTCCTATCAAAAAAACTAGAAAAGTATAAATCTAGTGTTTTAACATGTTTATTTATAAGTTCCTTATTTTAGCTAAATATTATACAATTACTATCTAAATATTTTATAGATAAATTATAAAAATTTTAATACATATTAGTAAATAAATTTACTAATATGTATAGATAATTATATTAAATTATTATAAATATATTAAGTAATCTACTTATTAAAGCATTAATAAATATATTATTTTATATAATAATATATTTATTTTCATTAATATATAGTTTTATAAAAATTATATAAATTAAACTAGTTATAATATTAGATAAAAATACTAATATTATAAATTATATATATGATATATCCATAAATACATTAACTATACAAAACATTTATATATCTAATATTTAAGTTATTTAACTATCATATTAAATAATTATAATGGTTATATTTTATGGTAATATATATTTAATATTAAAATATATGAAATTTAATTTATATAAAAATAAGCTTTATTGTAATAATAATATATTGGCTATTTATTATTTATAATAAATTAAAATTTATTATATTTTTTTTGATAAAAACAACATCAAACTTATAAAATATTAATATATAGGATTTAATTTCTATAATAAGTAATTGATTTATATCTAAATCAATATAAATAAGATTTAAGTAAAATTATTAGTAAAATGTATTTTTAGTAATATAGATAAATAATAAAAACCATATAGATATATCCTGTTCTTTTATTTATAAAAATAAATTTTCAGATATACTAGATATGTATTGTTTAACTTTAAAAATTATCATAATATATTTTTTATTTTTTGTTTATAAAACATAAGATATTTTATCTTTATAAAATTTACGAATAATTCATAATTTTTTATTTACCATTATTAATCTGATTGTTTGAATAAAATAACTATTACTCATATTAGTAATCTTATAGATGTTATTATTAATAAAATATTATATTTTATTAATAATAAGTCATTCATAAGTAGTGCTTATTTGTTTTATTTGTATCATAGAAAATTTAAAAAAGAATATATATAATCTTTCATATAATTATTAATTATAATATCTGTTTATAAGTTAGCAAAATTATCTGTTAAATTAATTTAACAGATAATTACCAAATCATATTAATGATTTATATTTTCTAAATATATATTTTATATTCATAACATTATAACAGTAAATAATAAAAATATCCTTAAAATAAAATATTTAAGGATATTTTTATTATAATTTATCTACTTATATCTGATAAATTATTTTTATATTTATATAAATAAATATTCATAATAAGAAAAAGTATTGAATCAATATTTAGTTTTAAATATATTAAAATAAATATTGTAATAATAAATTTAATATATTTTATATAGGTATATAAAAAAATAATATAATACAATAATTATCTTATTTTGAATTATGAATAATCATAAAACCTAATATTACAAATAACAAAAAATTTTTATTTATTTTTCTTATATGATAATAAAAGAATTATTTAATTTAAATTATAGATGATGGAGCAAGATTCGTATCTTATTACGATTAAAAAAATATTCATAATCAATTAACTATAGTAAAATATAAGTTTTAAAATCTTACTATTCTATCTAGAAATCATAATTAATTTAATCGATATTATATAATAATATCATAATAATAAACTGCATTATATCCACTGTGTAGTTATAATACAAATAAATTTAATTTATATAAATTAAACAAATAATTTTTAAAATTATATTTTTTATGAATTTATTCTAATTGGATTATATTTTAAGCAAGTTTATTCCATATATAGTAAAAAGAATACCATATAAATAGTATAGAATATCAATAATTTTTATTATCTATTAATCAAAAATAAAAATAAGATATTTTACTTATAGTAAAATGTATAAAATTAATATGTAAACTAACAAACTTCAAATTATTCAAATCAAATATATTTTTAAATTTTATGTTTATTATAACTGGTATCATTTTATAGTTATTTAACATAATTTACTTTACATTCTTTTAATGAGATAAATTATTTATCAATATTATATATGGGTAAACAATTTAATTATCTTACATAAATAACATTTAAAATATATATTAATATAAATAAATATTTTTTTATTAATATAACTTATAATAGATAATAATTTCTAGTATTTAGACTTTAGTTGATAGATAAAATAATAAAATAAAGCATTAAAAAATTTAAAAGTATATTTTATTGAAAAATAATTTATTGATAATGATGATATAAAATCATTTATATTATTAAAAATAAAGATGATCCATTAATTAAAAAAATAATTATTTTTTTATTAAAAAATAAAATTTTAAACGAATATAGATCATAAGAAAATAAAAAAGAGATAATAATTAAAGTAAAATAATTTACTTTAGAATAAAAAAAATAAGATAAACTATATAAAATATATACAATACATTAAATATATATTATATTTATTAAATAAATTAAAATTTATTGATATTAGAAAGTTTATAAATAAATTTTTAAAAAGTTTCCAACTATAAATATGCCTAATTATTTAAGTTAAACAATTTTATTGTAAGAATTCAAATGCACTGAAATTATAAGTTATTTATATTTAATAAAAATAGTTAATTTAATTAAAAAACATTACTATTACTTTTTAATATAGGACTTTTTTATTAAAATAAAATTATTCTAATTTAGTTCATATTCTTATGAATGAACTATAAATAAATAAATTAGAGCTCAAATAGAATCAAAATAATAATATTTTTTATTAATTAGAAGATTAAATTAACACGTTACTAAAACAGAATATAGAAAAGTTTATCTTTTATAATTATAATAATCTATAGTATTAATCCGATCCTAATCCTATATGTATCCTCTAATATTTATATATAATAAAGATATAGAAATAAATTTTAAATTATGAAAGAGAATTAATTAATCTCTTATAATTCATCAATTCATTTATAGGTTATTTTTTATAAAATCTTTATTTAAATTAATAGTTTTTAATAAACTTTTCAACTATTCGAATCATTAAATATATTGAATAAAAAATAAATATCTTATAAATTAAACATATAAATCGAATCTTTATATAGAAAAATTTTAAATATATTATTGATTTTAAAATAAGAATATAATATTTTATATTAATTAAGGATTATAAGTAAAAGGTCTAACAAAATAAAAACGATTTTATAAAATTATTCAATATACTGTTTTCATAAACAATTGTTACAATATTATTCCACATAACTTATTTATAAACTTATTTGATCTTAATGGATTAATTTTCTTTAAAAATTATTGCATTCATAATCAAAAAAATAAAATTATTTAATTGAATTTCGTAACGATTTTTTTCGCATCAATATTTTAATGAATAAAAAAATTTTTTGTTTAGTTATAAGAACATATAATCTAAATTTATATTAATTATATTTAATATAAGGAAAGCTTTCATTCTAAAATAGAATATCCATTTTTTACTTTAAAAAGTAATTTATTTATTGTATATATATTTTATATAATAATATAAAATATTTTAATATTTATTATAATCTTAAAAAGATTTAGAATTTTTACAAATAAATATATTGTAACAATTTTAGTTAAATATATTGATAAAGCATTAATATATTTAACTCATAGTTAATGTATACTTGCTATTATATGAAATTATTAATAATAAAATTAAATAATCAGATTAAATATAATTACTTATATGACTTTTGTTAAACAAATAAGATATTATGAATATATATAAAAATTGATGAATATTATTTAATAACTGTTTACTAATTTACAAGAAGATATCGAACTAATAATAGAGAAGAAATTTTAAAATAAAGAAACTATGATAGAATATTGAATTAGATAAAATAAAATTAATTTATTTCACATATAAAATTTTATTAACAAAAATAATAAATCATTATCTTAAGATTTAAATAAATTGTATAATGTTATATTATTCATAATTATAAAAAAATAGATAATTTAAACTCACAATATTAATCATATATATTTAATTTATTAATAAGAAATTATAAATATTAACTTTATTTTAATTCTCTATTAAAATAATATAAAAATAGAAATGAATATATATTATATAGTTAGTTCTTAATTAAGAAATAAGTATATAATCAGAATATAGTATAATTATATTTTCTTGAAATAAAAATTTCAGAAAATATTTTTATATCAAACTAAAATTATTAAATAATAACTTAGAATAAATATAATAAAATATAAAGTAAATAAAATTCAAATAAGAATTATTAATCAATAATATTATATAATGCAATTATCCTCTATTCTTATTCGAATAATTAATCCAATTAAATTGTGTGCAACTATATATTGAAATTAGAAATTCAATCAAAATAGGATAATTTAGGTAACTTAAAAATAGAAAAATATCTCAGTTTATTTAAAAAATAAATTACATTAATGCAAATATTAATGAGTACTTTTATAATAAATTAAGTAAATTATTAGTAAAATATACAATAAAGATAATAATATTTTATTATCGGATTAAATAACTAATTTTTTATATACTTATGAATAAATTAATATAGTAAATTATGATAGATAGAAATAATAAAAATACTTAAAAAATAATAGATCAATTTAAGATAGTGAAATTCAATTTTAGTTAATATAATTTTATTATTACAATTTAAAATAAATTTGATCTCATTTATATATTAAGTAAAAATTATTAAATAATAGCATACAATTACTATCCTATATTTAAACCATAATCGGTCTAGGTAGATACTAATTTTTAGTATATGTTATATCATGTGAAAATTATTAGTTAATATTTTATTTTCAAATTAATAATTTTTAGAAAAACATTGTACATTTAACTATTAAATTAAAAAATAAAAAATAAGATTTAATAAAAATATCATTAATTAATGATATTGCTAAAATATAAAGATTATAATTTAATTATCACTATTTTAATTTATTACATCGCCTTATATAACAAAAATTAGTTTATTAAATAAGATTTAAAAAAATATATCTACGTAGTAGATCTTATATAAATCTATTTGTATATTACTAACTTTAATTCTAATTAACAGGTTTAGATATATAAGCAATTGTATATATTTTTAAAAATATATATCAAATTATTAATCAAATATTTATCGTTCTGAACGATTGTAAAGAATCATATACGAAATATTACCTAATATAAGTATTGAATATAATTAATAAATTAATATAATTAAATTTAGATTAAACACAAAAAGATCAATCTTTTATATCATTCATATAATAAGAACCTATAACTAATATAGTTAATCATTTTATTAAAATAGTATAAATAACTTTACAGATAATATTTTTTTTTAAAAGGAAAATATCTAATACTGTATAAAAAATCTCAATACTAATTATGCGTATTTAAAGCTAAATTTTATTCAATAAAACATAAATACCTCTTAAATAAAGGAATTTTTTATTTAAAATATCTTAAATTTAATAAATGTATTATTAATATGAATTAGTATTATTCAGTAGTATATAGAAGATTGAATTAAAATATAAAGTATATATAGTATTAGAGATTAAAAAATATCAATAAAATAAATATTAGATGGTTTGTTCATGATTAAATAAATTTAATAAAGTTAAGTTTTAATAAAACCGTATGTTGATGAATAAGTTTTTAAAACAATTCTCAGTTTGAAATATAAGAGAAATAATTGATTTATAACTATTCTTAATTATGTCAGCAAGATCTCTTAGAATTTAATTTTATAAATTAAGAAAGATTATTAATAAAATATAACATTTTATAAAATCATTATAAATTTATTATTGATATAAAAATTACATAAAATATAAATATTTTAAAAATTCATGTAAAGTCAGATACTAAAAATTTATTACTTCAAGTTTTTCTATGTCAAATCTAATATTCTTTTTTTGGAAATCGATTCTTTTTAATAAAACTATTCTAAATAATTAAACTAATCTGAATTAATTTTAGAAAAGTATATAATAGAAATAATTTATAGATGTATAAAGTTTATATTTTATTTTTTTATATTTTTATTAAATTCATTTTTTAAAAAAAATGAATATTTATTAAGTAGCAATTGATATATAATTATATTATAATAGAGTATTTAAAGTATTAAATGCATTTTGATAAAAATAATTAGATTAGTAATCTACTATACAATAACTATTATTAATAAATAGATTAACAATGAAATAATTTAAACAATAGTTATAATTTTAAAATAGAAAAAGGAACAATATATATAATTATATATATTTTTATATAATTTTTCTTATTTATAAATATTTCAAATAGTATTTTTACTTTAAAACAATAGATTTTAATAATTAATATTATCCTTAAAATTGTGGATATATAATATTAATTTTTATTATTAATAATTATTAATCTACTGTTTTTTTATTAAACATAAAAATAAAATTTTATAATCAATAAAAATTAAATTTTAATGATAAAATATAATATTGATAGTATAGGATTTATTATAAATCTTAATTTTATTAATACATGATAATAATAAAACAATCAACATAATTAAAATGAATATTTGTAGTAATGATTGTTTTTATATTTAACTTTGATAAATAAATTTATAATTAATTTTAATATTAATTGTTTTAATAGATTATATTAGAAATTGTTGAAGATATATTAGAGATTATTTTTGATTACTATCGCCAATATAAAAACATTGCTTATTCATTTATATTAAATAAGAAAATTTCAATCAAATACATTTATACTAGTAAATATATATTAGCAAAACTTATATTAATCAAATTATAAAAAAATAAATTAATTATATTTCATTTTAAAAATAAAAAAACTAAACAAATTTTTTTATCATTTAATTAATTACTTTTATCTTAGAAAAATTCTCAATTATATAATAATAAAAAATTAAAAACTCGAAATAGTTAAAAATTTATGAAATAGTTTTTATGATTTATATCAATAATAACAGTTTTATTGATAAAAATAAATATTAACATTTATAAAATCAAAAAAGAATATATAAAATAATAAATTTATTTATTCATATATAAAAAAGTTTGAAAATATTAATTCTGAAATATGATACTTAACAATAAAACAATATTATTATAATTTAAAATTATATTTTATTTTGAAAAATATTTTTAATAATTTCTAATTTACTTTCTTTAAAACTCAAATATATTATTTATATATATTAGTTCTAATTAACTATTTTGTTTCCTAAACAATAAAATATTTAGTAATATGCGAATATAACCTTATAAAGAGAATATATATGAATTTTAAATTCATCATATTATTAATATATATAATAAGCAGATATGCAAATAAATTAATAAAAAATAATATAATAAGAATAATTATTTACTGAATATTCATAATTTTAAATAAAGTAAGTATTTTATAAATACCTTAAATACGATATAATATTTTATGTATAGATATCTAAACATATTTGTAGTTTTTTTTAAAAATTATTTTATTTTAAAATTTAGATAATTATTCATATTATTTATTTAAATAAATTTTTTATAAAATATTTAATGTTATTAGAAAAACTATGTTACAATGAAAAATTTTTTTTTAAATCTTTTTACATAAAGACTCAAATTAATTAAAATCTTATAAACTTAATTATTTAAAATTCAATTAAATTGTTATATGTAAAAAAAGAAAATAAGTCAATTATATTTTAGTTTCTACTAATAATATTAATAAATATTTATTTAATAAAAATATTTAACATATGTAGATTTATATCAACATTATATTTTCATAAATCCAAAATTAATTCTTTTAGCATCAAGTAATGAAACATGATAATTATCATTTTCATTACAGTTATAAATTTATTTATAACTGTATTATCTACATGATATAATCTTATTTATTTTTATTAATGATTTTTACACAATAATTTTAATGATATCCTAGCTAGTTTATTTAGTTTCTTACTTATTTTTCTCTATTTTATTAAAAATTTAGATCTATTTTAAAATAGATGTTTTTTATGTTTTATTATATAATAGAAAAGTTTTTAACTTTAATATTAATCGTATTTTATAATATATATTATCTATTAGATCAGTCAATTTCTATTACTATCATAATATTAAATAATTTGATAAACTTAAAAACTTATATGAATAAATTTATATTTATTTATCTTAGTTATATTATATGATTCATTAAATTGTTTTATAACTATATAACATATGTAAATTATTTTTAATAAATTATATATTTTATATTTTAGTATTTTTTATAAGTTAATAACTCATATTTTTTATAAAATTTAACTTTTTTAAAAAATAAAAAAGTACTAATTATCATTATAGTTGTGAATTTATAAATAGAAATAATTTTTAATTTGTTAATTATATTAATTAATGAATTAATCTATAAAATTAATAATTTAAATATATATATAAATACTAAAAGTTTATTTTTAAAATATTTTAAAAATTTCAAATATCTTCTTAGTGATAATATATACTCAATCTAGTTATGATAAAATCATATTTTAATAAAATAGTAAATCTATAATTTAATGTGATATATCTAGTCTATATATAAGAATTTAGTGAATTATATTCATACCAAATATTAAAATTATTATCTCATAAAATATATAGATATTTATTTTAAAGTTTCTTAAGAAGAAGAAACTTTCAAATTATATTTATATATAAATATAATTTGAAACTAAATAATATCCATATTTAAATTTATTCACAATTTATATTGTATCTAATTTAATTTTATGGCAAAATAAAAAAGGATGTATTTTGTAGATAAAGTATTAATGTATTTGATAGAATATATGATAAAATCAGAAAACTTAATATTGATTATCATAATTAATTAACACAATTAAATTATTTTTATTACATTACCTGCTAAAATATATTATTTTAAAATATATCGTTATACAATAAGGATATATTTTATATAAATAATATAGTATTTATGATGAATTTTTGATTACGTCATCATAAATTTCTAGAAATATTAAGTATAAATAAAATAACATTATAATTCGAATTAATATTTAACTATGATTGAAGAAATAATTAAACTTCAATAATAAGAAATAAAATGATAAATAATCTGTTTATATTTTTTAAGTCATTATATTATTTTATTTTTGGAAGAGCGACTTATTTGAATATAACGATATAGAATGAAATAAAATAAGTAATGTAATGGTTTCCTAGAAAAACTTTTTCGTTAAATACATTTCTATTAATACTATAATTATTCATAAAAATCATTTATAAAACTGAATAACATAATAACTATAATATGTTATAATAATTTATTAATAACTATAATATTAGTGATATTGCAGATTGAATTATTAAATAAAGACTAATTACTATCTAAAAATAAATTTATTATTAATTCGTTAAAAACGATAAATTAAATAAAATAGAGATAAAAGATCTTTAATTTTTTAAAAATAAAAATAATTAGTTTATTTAAAATAAAAATAAACCTTTAAAATTATCTATAAGTAAAATAGTGATATTCTTATATTCATTTAAAGTAAGCATTATAAAATGATTTGTCAAATTACTACATTTCTATCAAATAGAAAGATTTAACTTAAAATAAATTGCTGATAAATTTAAATCTAGTATAAGATTATATATAAAATATCTTTTTATTTTCTTAAATAAAGTAATATGGTAGATAATAATATGAATAAATTAAAGAAGTTATATTTATATTAAAAACAAAAATCATTTATATAAACTCCATAATCTATTTTATCTTATTAAGAATGTTTATATAATAAAATTAAGATAATGATCTAAAGTAACATATATACAATAATACTATTAAAAAACTCTTAAATATCCTTATTATTTTATTTAAGTAAATACTGCTTTTGTTGTACTATAACATTAAGATTACTTATTAATTTTGTTGAATTTATAGAAAAAAATATAAAATCTATATTAATATTAATTAATGCACTATTTATATCATTATATTTCAGAATTAAAACTAAAAATATCAAATAATCTTTACTATAAGAAATAAAGGATGGAAATTTATAAAACGCACCTATCTATATAATATATTTTAAAATAAAAAATATAATATATATACTATTTATATTATATTATATATGAGGTATATATTAAAATTATATCTTTTATATTAAAGAATATATTAATAAAAAATCGAAATTACACCTTTTAATAAAATTATTCATAAAATAGTTATTTTGTTTCTAATATTAGTATAGATTTTTAATAAAAGCAGTAATTTAATTAAAAAAAGCTTATATAAATTTTATTATAATTAATATTTAATTTAGATAATAATACAATAATATTGTCATAAAATAACATCATGAAGTTTTATAAAGGATCTTTAATTTATCAAAAATAATATAGTTAATATATTTATTATAAAATTTATCAAAATAAATATATTACTTAAAATAATTAAAATAATTTTAAAATTAAATAATCAATAAATTATTCTATATTATAAATACATGAATTATATTAATATTTTTTATTTAGTTTATTAAAAAGATTTTTTATTCTATAATTTTAATTATTTAGTTTTAATATAAAAATATTTTCATTATAAAATTATCATAAATCTATATACTAATAAATAGTAAAAATATTTTATTGACTTAAATTCAGATATGTTTATCAATCTTATTATTAAATAAATTTCTTTTTAAAAAAAAATAAAATATCATAATAACTTCTATTAATATTTGTTAAAAAATAAAATACGATTATAGTTTTTATTTATTTATATAAATATTTAAATTTAGTATTTTAATTTAAAAACTGATGTTTATTTAATACATTTATTAATATAATATATTTCTAATAATTTTAGAGTTAATGTTGAATTTAATAAATGTAGATTAGGTTTATATAAAAAATGAATCTCAGGATATAAAAGTAATATATTGATAAAATTTAAAGTAGAATACTAATAAATAAGAATTGATGTTGTTTATTAAATTATTTTTTCAAACTTACAATTATCATATAGATAAAATAGTAAATATTTTATCTAAAGACTTATATTGTGATTAAGATTATTTTTAATTTATTCCATAATTTTGAATATTATATTTAAATTAATTAATTTCTTAACATATATATTAAGAAGAAAAACTTTCTTATCGTTAGATCGTTTATTTTAATAAATATGCATAAACAAAAAATATTAAAATATTTTTATTAGTAAACTATTTTAATTATAAGTAATAATTTTAAAGATTTAAACTTTAAAAAAATAAAATAATCAATTATGTTGTAACAACACAATACTAAAATTTAAAATTAAAAAACAAACTACTTTTGTTTGATTAGATTAAATCATTTCAATTTATCAATTTATCCAAGTTATTTTATACTATAAAAATCAAAAAATAATTATAGTATAAACTAAGATTAAGATTTTTATTAAAATTAAATAAGCTTATTTAGATAAAATATTCTTTTATTGTAATGTATAATATTAAGATTTTTTAATAAAGATTTTTCATACATTACTTATATAAAAAATAAAATAATTTAATAAGGATCATATAAAAACTAAAAATAAAATAAATATATTAAATATCTATTTAAATTAAGTTTAAAGAGAATATATTTAATCTTTTTAACAAATATATCTTGTTTTATTATTATAATTAAATAATTAAGTTATTTTATTTTTAATAAAATAGTAAAGAAAGAAAACTTGTTTAAAAAATATTTTTTTAAAATACTACTATATTTTAATATTAATAAAATATTCATTTATTTCGATTATGTTACATAGGAAAGTATATAATTTTTTTATTTTATACTAAATTTAAATAAATATTAACTATATTTCTATAATTATAGAAAATTAATAATGATGTCCATATAAATTTTCATGATATTAATAATTTAAAATATACTAAAGTTTGATTACTTTATAACGATAAAACAATATTTATTAATATTTTTTATTCTTTTAAAATATTTAATTATTCATTCGAAAATCTGATATTATTTACTATATATATAATTAATATTTTCTCTTTTAATTATCTTGTAAATTAAAATAAATAATTATATATTTTAATATGATTTTTTAACTATTCGCTGAATTATTACAAACATATATATTTTAAAAAAAAGAATGAATATTATTTTTTATATAAATACTTTGTTAAGTATTAATAAATATTTATTATAAATAAATATTTATTTTTTAAATAAAATTAATCATTTATGAAAATTAAAATATTAGATTTAAGTAGATAAATAATTATTTTCTTTATTTAAATTATTAAAAAAAGTTAAATAATATATAAATTTATTTTTATAGTTCAAATATTTTTTTGATATCAAAATATTGAGTTTTATTTTAGTAATAATATAGATTTATTTTTTATAATTATTAATTCATTTTTAATTAATTATTTAAAAATAAATTCACTTAATTTATATGAAGCTTAAAAAGCTTAATCAGTTCAAATATAATTTAAATTATTATGTATATTTAATTTTAAATACTATATAATACAACACTAAATGATAAGAAAAAATAATCAATGATTTATATATTAATAATAGTTTTAATATCGATGAATGATGAGATACTACATATAATTTATTATATGTAATTGATAATTTTAATAATCTTATAATAATAATTATAAGATTATCATCTTTTAACATTTTATAAAAATTATTATTAATAATTATATTGAAGAATACTATATTTACTTAATTTCAATTTTATTTTCTTTAAATACACAAAGTAATATTATTTCATATATTATTTTAAATAAAACTAATAAGCTATAAAATGATTACTCCATAGTAATCATTTTATAGCTTATTAGTTTGAATATGGTAAAAAAAATTAACTATCATCAGTGATGATTGCACTAATTGTTAATGATTTTTTTTAAAAATTAAATTTTATAAAAATTAATTTTATGATTAACTTTAGTTATATAAATTTATATAAAATATAAAATAACTTAAAAATAACTAAACCTTTACGAATTAACTATTACTATGTAATAAAAAAATTTTTTATTTTTAATAACATTGAAGTATTTTTTTTAGTAAAAGCAATACATAGGTAATAAATAAACTATTAACAAAAAATAAATAATATAATCTGAAATGCATTTATATTGATAAAATATAAATATTGAAAATAATTATATATTTATTATGAACTATTTTGAATACATTATAAAAATAATTTAATAAATTAATTTTTAATTGGTTTTACTATAATTCATTATTTTATTTAATATTAAGATTTAATTATTTTACCTTAACTTATTTTAGGATTATTTTAAATGCCATTACCATTATTACAAATGAAATAATGCTTAATAGGTCTGATATTTTTATCAAATTCATAAACAAGTGGAGCAGCAGTTGGAATATCGAATTCAAAGATTTCTTCTTCAGTAATTTTATTGAAATATTTTATTAATGCTCTTAATGAATTACCATGAGCAACAATAATTATTTTTTCACCTTTAACAATTCTAGATTTAATTACTTTATCCCAATAAGGAATAACACGTTCAATTGTGGCAGCAAGACTTTCAGAAACAGGTATCTCTAATGAGCTTAAATTTTCATAACGAGGATCGTTACTAATATAACGATGATCATCTTTATTTAATTCTGGTGGCTTAATTTTAAAGCTACGACGCCATAATTTAACTTGTTTATCACCATATTTTTTAACGGTTTCTTCTTTATATAAACCTTGTAATGCACCGTAATGACGTTCATTAAGACGCCAATTTTTTTCAATTGGTAACCATTGTTGATCTATTTGATCTAGGATATTCCATAATGTATGAATAGCACGTTTTAAAACTGATGTATAAGCATAGTTAAAAGTAAAACCTTTCTTTTTTAATAATTGTCCAGCGCTTATTGCTTCTTTACGACCATTTTCTGAAAGATCA
Organism: Arsenophonus sp.; assembly: GCA_052401645.1. Taxonomy (GTDB): domain Bacteria; phylum Pseudomonadota; class Gammaproteobacteria; order Enterobacterales; family Enterobacteriaceae; genus Arsenophonus. The sequence goes on along the minus strand of CP198939.1, from coordinate 1,082,045 downwards.
ATATCAGTCCAACCAGTAAATCGATTTTCTTTATTCCATTCGCTTTCACCGTGTCTTACTAAGACTAGCTTAGTTACTAACATAAATAAACTCCTATTTTGAATTTATTAAAATTGATCCCAATTATTATATTAATAGTGAAAATAAATATAAAATATATAATTAAAAATATTTTTTAAAGTTGTTGAATAATGTTTATAATTTATTTAATTATAATTCATATTTCTTATTAAATTAATTAATTAACATGAAATATTCTATTTCATTTATATTAATTAAATGAAATTAATTATAATGATATAATCCTAATATTATTTGTTTCATAAGTATATTTTCAAAATATCAAAGCTAATAATATTTAATTAATAATATAGTAATTTTAATACTAAGTAATCTTTTTAAAAAAATATCAATGATTATAAAATATAAACTTTTAAAATATAATGATTTTTACAATAAAGTATTTTTAAATACGTAAAGACTTGTATTAATAAATTTATTAAATAATCATAAATAAGATGATATATAATTAATATTTATTGTTATAGTTTACCAAATAAATTACAAATATAATTAAATTAATTATAATAGATTTAATCATATAGTATGATTTTATCATAAAATTTTTTTTAATTTTATGTATTAATATATAATTATACTATTAGTATAGTAAAATACTAAAATAATTGTGATATATAAATATATGTTTGAAAATTAATCAATTTTATTCTTAATTGTTTATTAATATTTTGATTCTATAATTTATAGTAAAATAAATGTTATTTTAATTTTTAAATAATTTTTATAAAATAATTAAACTATTTTATATTATTGTTATAAACATAATTTATTTATTAATATTTTAATTATCAACTTTATTAAATATAATCATTCCTCTTAACTTTATTTTTTTTAATTAAACTTTAATATTTTATTTTACTTATTGAAAATTATTTATTTAAAATAATTAATAGAACTTTTTCTATTAATTCCAATCCTATTAATCTAGTATTAAATTAAATAGTATTTTTTATAAAAAAAAATTTTAACTTAAATTATATAATATAATTCAATATTTTTTGATATATTTTATCAAATGTTTTCTTTTATTTTATAAAAAATAAACAATATAATTTATTAAATGAAGATAAACTAGTAAAATAACTTAATTACAATAAGAAGTAAAATTAGTATATCTTTAGGACATTATATATAGAATAAAGATTACTTAATATTAATAATATTTCTTTATCAAAAAATAATATATTAAATTGATAAAGAAATATTAAATTAAAAAAAATAAATATCAAGAATATATTAAAGATTAAATTATAATTATATATTATATTAAATATATAAATATTAATAAAATATTTTATATAGTAATTAAAAAAAACATATTAGATATTATTATTAATAATATAATAGATTTTATAAGAAAAAAACAAAGAAAATTATTAGTAAAAAATAATATAGGAAATGAGATTTCTACAATAAAATTAAATATATTAATATTAATTTTAATGTAGAAAAAGTTTTTATTAATCTCAACTTAATTAAATTTTATATTTTAAAATAAATCTGATTAAATTGATATAATCTATAAATAAAAATATTCTAATATATTGTTAATAATCTTAATATCAGTAATAATCATAATTATTTTAATTTTATTATTATATTTTATTATACTATATTAATTTAATAATATAGATTGAAATATTCAATATATATTAAATATTAATCTTTATCTTGTTATTTTATAATATTTTAGTATGAACTATAATTTATATTATAAAATAATATATTATAAAATAATATATTATAGTAAAATACTATTATTTTATAAATAGTAATTTACTTATGTATTCTTAATAAGAATTAATACTATTTTTTATTATTTATCATAATTATTTATAGTTTGAATGGGTAATTATATAACTATAACAATATTACTATTACTTTATTTGATTTTAACATCTTTATAAGATACAAAAAATTTTATTTTTTTACTTAAAATATAAATAAATTAATTATAAATTTTATTTTATAATAAAAATCTAAAATATTACCAGTAGTATATTTATTATATTTTATATTTATAATAAAATTTATTGATTATTTTATTACTTATTTTTGATATATCTAATATGCTTTTATAAATTATTTAATAAATTGAACCGTTTAATTAACTAAACTAAAAAATTATTTATTTAAATAACTTCATTAATGATTAGAGTTAATAACTAATCATTGATGAAGTTTTAAAGTTAATAGCATACATTAAAAAAATATTTTTAATTCAAATAATTATTTATTACTTGTTATTATTTGATATTTTAAGAAAAAAAATAAAAACTTATTAATTATTTTAATAAATATTAAATATTTAAACAAGATAATTATCTTACATATGATAAAATCATATTATATATTTCTTAATATATACTCTTTATTTTATATGATATAATAATCCATCTGTTATTATTGATATCATTGATTGATATCAATATATGATTTTTAACTTATTCTTAATGACATAATTAAATTAAAAAAATTAATTTAATTATTTGATATCCTACAATTAGATAACATTATTCTTATTTTATGTATAAATAATTTTATGCTTTTTATATACTTTATTATTTATTTTATAATAAGTAATAAATTTGATTATTAATCATAACAAATTCAGACATCATTTAACACTATTATTTATTTTTTTTAACAATTTATTATTTTATCTATAAAATATTAACATTACATATATAATTATATTATTAAGTTTAATTTTTAAACAAAATTTTTTAACTTTAAATATAAATAAATTATTTTTATGGAAAATTTTATATTTTATTTTAAAAAGCTACTTTATACTTAATTAATAATATAAATTTAATGAAAATATTATCGTTATTAACAAACCTTAATTAAAAAATTATAATTCTTTTAAATAACAGTTAAGATTAATAAAATAGTATTTTTTTTATATAATAATATTAAAAATCATCTTTTATAACTTTTTAAATTTATATCATCATTATAAATCATAAATAATCTATTAAATTATTATGAATAAAAATATATTAATTGCATTACTTAAATTTTAGCTATATAATAATTTATATTAATTATAATAAAATTAAATTAATTAATTTATTATAATTTTATTAGTCAATTTTGTCTAAAAAATAATTTAAAACTATAGTTTTAAATTATAAAAAATAGAATTTCAATTTTTACATATATAATTTATTAATTGATAAAATTAACAAATTAGTTAATTAATATGATTATTGCTAGGATTTTATATCTAGAGAATATTAATTATATTTAGTGAATTAAACATTAAAATTAATATTAAGTTTATAAATTAAATTTACTATATTTAAAATAAATTATATAAATATATATATGTTAAATTTATTTTTAATATAATATTAAATTCTATTTACTACCTAATACACCTTAAGAAGTATAAAATAATGAATATAATATTTTATCATGATATGTTAATTATTTAACTAGATCTATATATTAACAGAAATATTTTGTATGCTATTAATAACAATAATTAAATTAATATTGTTTCATAAAACATATTTAATAATAATTTTGATAAAAATATCTATTTTATAATTAATCTTTAAAAATTTGTATTGTTATTATATTTTTTTAAAAAAAAATTATCTAAATAATAGTAAAAAAATGAGAATATTTTTTTATAATATATAGAATGGAGCTAATATTTATATATACATATTATCCAAATAACATTAATAAAAATTTGCATCACTAAATATATTAACTTAATTTTGATTATTTATCTATTTAGAATCAATGAAATTTTTCTAATGCTGATTTAACCAATTTTAAATGAAGCAGCATTTAAAAGAGTTATTTCTAATATAATTAATTAATTAATAATTATGATCTTTAGATTATATTAATGATTTAGCTAAGTGATATAATATAATATCAAATTTATTCAAAGCAAGTAAAATTTATATAGAAAATTTCTACTGTAGTAGAAATTTAATTAAATTTATATTTTGTAATAGAATGAATAAGATTAAGATTTGAAGAAATTTTTAATAAAATTAAATATAAATTTTCTAAACATAGAAAATATTAAATATTAATTATTATCATATTTATTATTTTATAATTAATAAAATATCAAAAAATACTACCTCTTATTTAAAGAATAATAAATGATTTTTAAAAATATATTCGTTTCTCTACACTTGTATTGAATATAGTTTTACACTATTTTAATATTAGCATATAATATACTAATATAACTTTAAGTAAAATATTAATTCATGATTATATTATGTGATATAAAAATATAAATAAAAACACTTATTGAATTAAATATAGAATTATCTTTAATTTATTAAATATAATGATAGATATTATTATATTTTATTTATTTAATCGAGATTAGATAAAACTGAAGTTATTCGATAAATTTTATATTTTATGAAAAATATTAACATAATTATAAAAAAAATCAATTAAACTTATCATAAATATAATATTTATTGAGATAAAATTACTAATATCATAATAATATAATTTATTTTTAAATCTAAATATAAATTTTATATTAAAATTTTTTATTAAATAAAATAGATAATATAATTTTAAAGATAGTTGAATTTATTTTAAGTCAGTAATTTTATCAAAATAAGCATTGATAAATATATATCTATAAAAAAAATCTTTTCTTTGACATCAGTATTTTAATTATATATTGATAATAGAGTTAATTTATAATTAAATATCTTGAAATAATATTTGCTTTATATCTTATGATTATAAATATAATATTCATAAATTATTTATAAAAATAATTTATGAATAGTTTCTATTGATTTATTTATATAGTTAGTCATAAATGAGTATTATTTAATATTTTTTACTATTTTAATTACAGTGAATATTTATAATTTCATAATTTTATTAACTAAACCATTTAAAATTTTCATAGATAAATTTTCACAAAAGATCAAAATATAGCAATATTTTAATACTTTCAATTAACTTTAATCATTATAAATTATTATAGTTTATTATTTATATATTTTAATTACATAATAAAAAAATCAAAAAAAATAAATTATAAATTCCTACTTTAAAAGTATATTAATCTAATATTTATTATTGTTTCCATGATAAATATTTATCTTTATAAAAAACAATATGTTAAAATATAATTTTATGTAAAAAAATACATATTTGATATATAATTATCATAATTAAATATTAATAAGATAGATAACTTAATTAAATACTTTTACATTAAGTTGATTTAATAAAACTTTCTTATTTATTATATAATAAATAAGAAAGTGGGTAAATTATAGTTTAAATATCTCTTTTACATTCTAAAGAAATATTTTAATATTTCATAATCTTATGTTGTATTTTTATATAATATTTTAAAGTAAATATGCACAACTTTCAATTGTATATATCAATTTATATAATATAATTATATTTACTAGTTATTTTTACTTTCTTTTGATAAATTATCCATAATAATATTATAATTTTATTAATTTCATAAATTAGTATAATATACTCTATTACTTAAATTAAAGTTTATATTTTAAAACTATATAGTTTTTTGATAAAAATACTAATTTTCTAATATTGATATTATAATAGTAATATAATTAATTTTAATTAAAGATATATTAAATAAACACATAACATTTCTATATATAATAATTTAATTTTAATAAAATTAAATTATTAAATTAAAATTATTTATTATAAAAGTAAAATTTATTAATATCAATCTTAAATAAGTTGAATTATACTTGTTTATAAGTATATTTTTTTAATTTGAATAAATAGATAAATTTAATTAAAATCTATGTTGCATTATCGATTTATAATATAAAATTATAGGACAGTGTCTTATTTATTTTATATATAATGGTAAAGAGCTAAATTTATTATTGAAAACGTAATATTTATTAAAGATTAACTAATATTTATTTAGAACTTAAAAATATAAAAATCTGATTAAAAAAATAAAATATAAAATTGATTCTATAACATAAAAGTTAAATTTTAATTAACAACTTCATCAAATAAGAAAAAATCAAGTGATCTTAATAATTAATTTCTTTTAAAGTAATTAAATTAATTGATAAATATTTCATTATTACTTAAGAGCTATAAAATACTAGTCTCTTAAGTTTATTAATAAATCGTATAAATAGTAGTAATTCATATTAATAAAATATATAATTAAGTTAATCAAATCATTAAAATAGAAAAAACATTATATTTTTTTATAAATAAATCTTTTTATTTATTAAATATAATAATTATTAAATTTAGTTAAATAACTAATATTTTATTATTAATATAATTTATATCATAATTTATATTATGTCTAAAATAAATTAAAAACTCTGAATATAACTTCAAAAAAAAACTAGATAAATATAGAGTGTTTTAAAAATTATTTTTATCTTTATAATAAATATTATTTTAAATAAGAATATTTTCTTATAACATATATAAACTAATAAAAAAATAATGTTTATCTTAACATAAACAAAATTTAAATATAATTGAAAGATATCATCTAACAAATACTTGAAATAAACAGTTCATATTGATTTAATAATAAACAATATTATTATGTTTTAATAGAATTAACATAATAAAGATACTAATAACAAAAGAAAATATGGATTAGATAATTTGATAAACTAATAATATAAGAATTATTAAATACAATAGTTTAAATGAAAATATTATTTATAAATTTAAAATTGAAATTATTCAACCTTTATTTATTAATTTTTAATTAAGTGATTATAAATTAATAAATAACATTTGTTTATTAATAGTAATTAATAGTTTTTAATTTAAATAATTTAATTTTTATACTAAAAATTAAATTATTCTATATAAAATCTTAAAATAAAGAATTAACAAGTTATTATAAGTGTTATATAAAAAAATTATATAAGATGAGTATAGTATATTTATATTTATTATTGTATTTACTATATATATAGTAAATACAATAATAAATAAAATAATTTATTGGTTTAAACAAAACTAACTTAATTTATATTTCATTATTTAAATTTTAATATTTTTTTAAATAATTAAATCAAACTAAAAATAATTTTAATGTTTATCTATTTTAAATTTTAAAAATATTTAATTTTAATATTTTGACGATTTTATACATAATTTTAATGATTTTATATAGATAAAAACATAGAGGATATAGATTTTAATTAAATAAACAATAAATCCATATAAATTTAAATTAACTACTTTAACTAACATGATCTAATATTATTACTTTTGTATAAATAAATCAGAACTTTACCTTCACTAATTTAAATTATTTAAATATTTAAACATATTTTATTCATTTTCATAATTATATTCTAAAAAATAGATAATTACTTCAATAAAAATTTAAATAAATACTATATATAGTATATCTAATAACATAGATAAAATTTGTTAAAATAAAAGATAAAGTTTTTTTATTTATCTTTCATATAAGTATTTAAAATCTATATTAGAAATAAATTTATAAATTTTATGATTTTAGTTTTTCAGCTATATGTTTTTATATAAAGAATATATATAAGTTATAATAATTTATTATTAATTACATTAATAAAACATTTAGTTTTTTAAGCTAAAAAATAAAAAATTATATATAACTTATTTTCATTAATTTAATAATAATTAAATATTATATTTCTATTAATATAAATGAATTAGTTTATTAAATTTTAATTAATTTCCAAATATTGTTTGATAACACATATTTTTTAAAATATTCTTATTTTTATAATTGATTTTTAATTTAGTTATATTTAATGCGTGTGATTTATCACTTATCTTTTATTTTTTATGTTCACCTTAATTTTTAAAACGTCTAAATTTTAGACTAGAAAATAAATATTATAAGTATATTTATTAATATTATTAATATGATAATCTTTTAAACTTTATTAAAATAAATATCTATATTAGATAATAAACTATCCCATACATCGTTTAAATTTTTGCTACTATTTTAATATTTGAAATATGGCCATAACTTTATCATAAATGAAAATTATACTTATGTGAATTTAATTTACATATTTTAGTAAATTAAATTATGTATATTGATACATGATATCTACTAATGTTTTTTAAAATATTTTCTTTTAATCCAAATCTTTTAATAAATATAGTTATATTTAGATGGATATCTAAATATAACTATATTATATATTTAATTTTTTCTAAGATAAGAAAAGTAAGTATTATTATTAGTTATAAATTAATAAAAGATATAACTTATAATCTTTAAGATAAATTGACTATAAAGCATCTTGTAATTAATACCTAAATTTATACAGTATTTTATTTTATTTTTAATATTACCTTTATTTATATGATTAATAGAATTATTAATGTTATTAAATGCTTAATAATAAAAATATAAATATTAAATATTTTGTTTTATTTCATGATTAAAGAAATCTATTAAAAATATATACGTATCATTTTTAATAATAATTTTTATTATTAATATGATAAAAAACTTTTTAATCATAAGGTTTTTAAAAAAATACAATATTTAATCAAGTAAATAAATTAAGTAATATCCATGTAATATTAATTAATTTTTTAACTAAAATACATAATTTTATGATTGTAATCATAAATAAAATTCAATATATAGATAATATTATACTAATGATAAAGGTTAATATTATTTTAAATAATATATATATAACAATGAATATTAACAATATTATAAGTGAAAAAGATTATACTCTATGGATAAATTGTTCTATAAGAAACAATTTATTATGAATTGTATCTAACTAATTTAGTTATACTGCTATTATTAGTATAGGTTAAAAACCTAAATTAATTTCGATAAATAATATCTTCTTAAACTAAAAATATAAAATAAAATATTTATTTTATAATAAATTTCCATAAAATAATATTCGTTATATTGGTAATTAAAAGAAAAGTATATAAAGTTTATATTTGTATAAAAAATCTTTATTTATTATACTTAAAAAGTATAATTTAAAATAATGTTATAAAACCATAAGTTAATTAACGTAAATAAATGTATAATAAAATTTATCAGTAATATCTTTCACTAACACTAATATAAAAATATTTACTAAATAAATTATTATTAACAAAATTATTAATTTTATCAAAATAATTTATATTCATATATTAAAAATATAATAATTATTAATTTTTCATAGAAAAATAGATTTAATAATATGAAAACTTATAATTTCTTATATAAAAAATATACATTATTTATTTATGTATAAAATATATAATACCACTTAAGTTTATTTAATATTTTTTAACAAAAAATAGAGATAGAAACAAGATAGTACGTAGTAGTAGAGACGTAGGATACAATTATAGTAAATAAATTTCTAATTCATTCCATTATAACTTGAATATTAGTAAAAAATTCTCTATTTATTAGAGGAGGATAGATAACTATAAAATATTAATAATCTATATACTTTATTAAAAAAATTCTTTTTGATATGAATAATTAACAAATTATTTCTAAATTTTATTAGTAATAGAATATAAAAATTATCTTAGATTGATACATATTTAAAATGCACAAAAACACTATGTACATCTTTTGTTAAAGTTTTATTAAGAAAGTAATATTTTTATTAAATAATGATAAATAAAAAATATTTCAACATCACATAATTAATTTAGCCAACTAACTATTTGAAGTTTAAAAAAGATATAAAAATTGTTAAATATCAAAAAAATAATTTATACATTATAGATGAAATAGCAATCACACCAACAATTGTAATAAAAATATTGCTGATATGATCATCGTACTTACGCATAACAGGTATTTTATTACTTGTATAGACTGGGATTATAAATAATAAAATTGTAATAACTGGTCCACTTAAACTTTCGATGATGTTTAAAATACTTGGATTTAAAGTAGCAGTTAACCATGTAGTCACAAACATAAAAATTGCAGTAACTTTATTTAATTTTTTTGTATTAATTTCTTTATCTCTAGATCTATAAGAACGATAAACCAAACCATTAAAACCTTCACAAGCACCAAGATAATGACCAAGAAACGATTTTATAATTGCGGTAAAAGCAATTATTGAAGCTGTATATTTAATAAAGATTTTATCAAAATATCCGGATAAATAATCAAGAATACTGATATTTGCTTTTTTTGCTTTTATCAAATCATCAGGAGATAAGGTAAATACACAACTAAGAACAAAAAACATTACTGTTAATACCATTAAAACATGTGCTGAAATCAAAATTTGAGAAGACTTTTGATCAGCATATTTACCGTACTTATTACGATTTGAGATAGCAAATGCAGAAATAATAGGTGAATGATTAAATGCAAACACCATAACAGGAATAATTAACCAAATCGCAACAAATATATTTTGGCTATTTTTAGAAAAACTAATAGTGATATTAGAAAATGAAAAAGTTTCTAATGCAAGCATATTCCAATATGGAATCATATAAAATGAAAATATTACTAAAGATATAATAAATGGAAATACTAATATACTAATTATTTTTAATATAAATTTCTCACCAAAATTAACAATAGACATAATACCACCGACTAAAAAAAGAGATAATAGCCAACGTGGAAAGATATTACTATATCCAAGTAATTCAACGATAAAATTTTCAACACTATTAGTAATAAATACACCATATATTAATAATATTGGATAAATAGCAAAAAAATAAAGCACTGTAATCAAATTACCAGCTAAACGTCCAAAGTATTCTTCTACAACATCAATAATATTACTATTAAGTTTTGAGCTAGATAGTACAATACGAGTCAAACCACGATGTGAAAAAAAAGTCATTGGAAAAGCTATAAACGTCATTAGAATAACAGGTAATAAACCACCTATTCCTGCGTTAATAGGAAGAAAAAGTACACCAGCACCAATTGCAGTACCATATAAACTTAACATCCAAATTATATCACTTTTCCTCCAAATTTTTATATTTTGCTGAGTGTATGATGAGGAAGTAATGGAATCAACTCGAGTTGTATCCATGATATATAATCTCCAAAATATAAAATGAAAAATAAAAAATAAGAATAGATTTAATCTAATTATGATTTTAAGAATTTTTTGTATATTATATTTTATTTATATAAATAAAATATTTTAGTTGAAATTTTTACTTTACTTATATAAAGTAAATATGTTTTTATATAAAAAATTACTTTATTTTATTATACCAAATTATGATATAATATTTTTATATAAATTTTATTTAGAATAAAATTCTAATTAAATGCTTATAGTTTAATAACATAATTTTTTGATAAAATTTTATTAATTTTACTATATATAAATAAATTTATAATTTAACTTATAATTTTATGATTTTTTTAAAAAAAATAATTAGATTTTATTTTAAATATTTATTTTTTATTTTTCTTTTTTAAATAAATGTTTTTTTATTAAACAATCTCTATTTTAAAAAGAAAAATGTTATTTAAATATATTTTATAAAAAAATAACATTAAATTTATATAAAATAAACATATAAATATTAAATTTATAAAAATTTTATTTTATTTATGCAAATATTTATTTTTATAAAAATAAATATTTGATTTAAGTTATTAATAATTTATTTAAAAAAATAAATAAACTATCTAATTTTAATAAATTTTAAATTAATATTAACTATATATATTTTCTTAATAATTTTTTATTATTTAATTTCTTATCCAACCTTTTTTAATTAAAAAAGCAAATAATATTTGATATTTTTTCATAAACGATGAAAGTAATTTATGAAAAAAAATTTCTAAAATTAATTGACTAATTCCGCAAGATATAATAGCGACAAAAAATGCACCTACCATGTCAAAAGTCCAATGTACACCGACAAAAACTCTAGCCCATGCAATTATTAAAGCCGGTATAAATAATAAAAAACCAATCCACGCTCTTAACCAGAATAAAAAACTAAAAGAAAATATAAAAGCAATAGTAGCATGATTACTAGGAAATGATGGTGTCGGAGCATGATCAAAAAAATGCTGACCTATCCCAGATAGAATAAAAGGACGTTCTTGAGGGAAAATTACCCTGATAAAACTAGAAATAATTAAACCAATAATAAGTGCAAAAATAGTTTTACAAATAAATACTTTCTTAAGAAGTGAATTTCTAGATGATTCCAAAAGACAATAGATAATGATAATCAATGGAAATATCAGAATAAGACGTTTAGCTAAAAAATTTGTTAATATTATTGTGTTGTTAACAGATGCAATATTGTTTGCATCAATAAAACTAAATAAACTTAAATTAATATGAGTTAGCAAAGTGAAGAATTCTCTCTAATTACTTATATATTGATGATGATATATATACATATATATAACCGAATGTTAAATATTTTTAATATAGATATATATATTTACTATATCTTAATAAAATTTATTCATTTATTAAATGAAAATAATTTCATTGTATATTTTTATAAAAAATATTTTTTTAAAAACAAAGTAAATCATATACTTATCCTAAATAATTTTATTTAATCAGAAAGGAAATTATATAATAACTGTGATTAATATTACTCGAATAAAATAGATATTTTATATATGTTTATACTACAAATTTACTTTATTGCACAATTATTAACGAAAGTATTAACAAATATCAGAATATACTCTAGAACCTATTTCATTAAATTATTAAAGAGAATCAATATTATTAATCATAATAATACGAAATCAATATAAATTATATTCATACATATTAAAAAGTCTAAATATAAAGATATTTAGATTATTTCAAGATACCTCTAATCATGTCAAACTTAAATATAATAAATTTAATATAATATTCACTTTTATAATGACATAATAATAATAGTAAAATGATAAGAAATTATTAATATCACAAAATTAATTAAATTTTAATAAATAAAAACAATATAAATTAAAAATAATACTTTAATAATCTGTATTATATTTTTTGATAATTTAAAGATTTATTTAAAATAGTTAATATCTTAATTAAGATTGTTATATCTATAAATAAACTAGACTTGAGTATGTAAAATAATGTTTTATTAAAATATTTTCAATTATTCCTTTTTTATCTTAGCTTATATATCAATATCAAAATGATTATGATTAAAAATTATGATGTTTATATTTTAATTTTTTATATTGATTTTTTAGATATAAAATATGTATAGAATTAATAATAAATAAACATAAAATAACAATAAAATTATTTATCTTTTAATTAGATTTTATCTATTATTTATAATATAGATAATATCTATATTTATTTTAGATAGAAAATAAAATTTATTATTTTTTATTTATTAAAAGATGTTCTATATTATATTATAATTATAAAATAATTATGTTATAATAATACTTATCAAATATTATTTATCGAACACTATTTAAAATCAAATGTTTTCATTAATTAATAAAAAACATCTGAAACTTAACTGTACATAAAATAAAAGATAAAAAATCTGATTACTTTAAAATAAATTGAACTATTATTAATAATAATTAATCAATTATTATTAATAATAAAAAAAATTAGGTAACGATGAAAATACATCAATTAAATATTGATGACGATATCTAGTATGTGTATTAAATATTAAAACAATCCTATTAGATTACTTTGCTAATAAGCAATTTAAAAAATAATAATATAAAATTATAAACAATTAGAAAGATTAGCAATGATCCATTTCATGTTTCGATAGAAATTAATATTAATAATATTAATATTACATAATTCAGTTTCAATATTAAACGATTGTAATTTAAATGCTTATTAGTATTCAACTATATAATAGTTTCCTAAATGATTATTAAAATAATATTATGAATATAATATATCATTAAAGATATTCTTTATTTAAATAAGGATTAAATTATTTTAATTATATTTAAAGTTCTATATTTAACAATGATATTTATAATGATATTTATATTTAAAATTATTAATGAATTAATACCAAACATTAATATTTAAGTTTGTAAGTATTTTTTTAGATCTAAAGAAAATTTTAATTTATATTAAAGTTAGTATGGATATAAAGTTGTTAAAGATAAAATAAATTATTAAGTTAAATAAATATATGGAAATAATATGTTAAATAATGATTAAAAAACATACAACATGATAATTAATTATCAGTATTTTTATTTGGATATAAGGAATAAAAAAAGAGAAAAAATAGAAAATTTTTCTTCATGATTTATAGAAGTATTTTATTATAGAATTATTTAATAATTTATTTTAATACTAAGATAACTTATTATAATTATTTAACTTATATGTAATTATATAATTACATAAATAATAAACAATAATTTTATAGATATTGTATTAACTAATATTTTTTAAGGATAAAAAATAATCAATATTAAATAGTATCAAAAGTATTTTATGAATTATTTTATAAAAAATTACTATAGATAATGTTACTATATTTTCTATGTTGGTTTTGATAGTTATCAAATATCAAAACAACTATTAATATTAATCTAATTAAGTAATATAAAAATATTTTTATAAGTCATTATAAAGGCTTTTAGTTTTATTTAATTTTCTCTAATTTTATCGTGTTCCGTGACAATAATATAAATTATTAATCTTTCAAAAAAATAATAGTATTATAGATGATTTTTTTAAATCGATCTTATATCAAAATATCTGAAAATTAATATAAATAAAATAAATACTTATTATACTTTATACATTAACTTTTGAGAGAATACTTAAAAGAGATACGAATACTTATTTTATCAAAATATATAAAAGTATAGTTATTTATAGACTATAAGATGATAGGTATCAATCTATTAAATATAAATATAACTTATTTAATATTTACATAGCTTGATAAAAATATAAATGTCTTATTATATAAGAGTTATTTAATTAAATAGCACATAATAAGGGATTTACAATCGATTCATACTATAAAAAAGTTGCTATTGTATTTAAAAAGATTTTTTTGGTACTATGATAAATAATACTATGGTTATTATTTTTTTGATAAAAATACTTTTTAAATTTAAAATTATATATGATAAATATAAGAAATTATACAATAAAATCGTAGCTCTATACTTTTACTATTTATATTTTAGTATCTTAACTTATTATTTTTGTAGACAAAAATTTACAAATAATCTATTTATGAGATTTTATAATAAATTTCGAAATAAAATATTTATAATATAATGAATATACTATCAATTTTACTAATTTATTAATTCTTAAAAAAATAAGGAATATTAATTATTCTCTCTAAGAGAAAATTTGATACCTGAAAACTTATATAAATACCATGACTAAATGCATTAGAGGTATAGAAAACCTTGATTTTAAAAAATATTCTTTATGCATATTATTGATATTAAGTTGATTTAATTTTTAAAATATAAAAATAAATTTATATAAAATTATTTTTTATTTCTTTTTCATAAATATGAGTAGAAATCCTATTGAATATTAAAATAAACAGAAAATTAACTAATTTAAAAGATAATAATCTGTCATATAAAATAAAGTTATTGATAATAATAACAGTAATCACATTACCATTTTAATTAATTAAAATGGTAATATTTATTAATATAAAAAAAATTAAATATACTACTTTTTAATAATACAAAAAGTAGTATATTTACATATAAAAAACCATATATAAACTTATTAATAGAATTAGCTTCTTCCTAGATTTAAAATAGTTAATTATAAAAGGAAAAAATTTTGCTATATTAATATTAGTAATTGAAATTTAAAATTAAATGAAATATAACAAATTGGATTATCTATGTTACATTAGATTAATGAAATATCATTTCATATTTTTAAAAAAAATAAAAATTCTATAAATATCTTTAATTTTATTTTTTTTAAAAAATATTTTATTAAAGATTATAATAAATCACGAATATAATTTAATTATATTATTTTTTTACACATAGAGAATATTATGATTAATTAAATCTTAAAGCTTATAAACTTTTTCTATATAATATCTAATAACTTATAAAATAAGTTTCTAATAAAATATATTTGTTGCTTTATTAAATTTATATAAAACTAATAAATATAATATATTATATAGTTTATATTCAGATACTTAGAAAAGAAATTATTAAAATTTTTAATATAATATTTTAGAGATGATTTAATATATTTCCATATTTATACTATTCTAAAATAATAGATAAAATTTTTGAAAGATCTAGATTTTATTACTAAAACTAAATATATGATCAATATTTATATTCTCTCTTTCTTTTTCAATTAAAACATATACTTTATAAGTATATATAATAACGAAATATTAAACATTAAAAGATATTCTTTAAACATCTCCATTCATTATTTTAAATAAAATGAAAAGATTGATTAAAAAAATTTATCTATAAATGTAGATTTAAAAATCTATTTTAAATTAAAAGAGTTTTTTTTAATAAAAATAAAATATTTAAAAATAATAATAAAGTCATTAAAGCAAATTTAAAATTTAATTTTTAATTTAAAATAAATTTTTACTAATCAATATTAATGAAATAAATTATTTTAGATTATTGTTTTAAAATAATTTAATTCTTAATGAAATTATAAATTTTAAATAAAAGAAAAACTTCTTTATTTTATTTGGTATTTATTTTTATTAAAAATAATATATGATTTTTATCTAAAATAATAAATATTAAAAATATAGATAAAGTTATATATCCAAATATTATTTTACCATAAAGAATAATTTTTATTTGATAAAATCAATATATCAAAATTTTTTAAAAAAATAAAGTTATACATGTATATACTATTAATATTTTTAAGAATATAAAATAAAATTTATATTTTAATAGAGATATATATTTTCATAATTATTTTTTTGAAATCGTATATCTTTTAATGATAAATTAAAAGATATTAAAATGAAAAAATAAACTTATATTGAATACAAAATTAATGAAAATCTTAATAGAATTATTTTAAAATACTTTAAAATTCTTTAAGATCTTCTATAAATATAATTAAATCATTTTTAATAATATTTTTAAAGATATGAGTTTTTTAAAATAAAAATAAAGAAGATTTGCTCATTTTCACCGTTTATGTATTAAAATTATAAAAGAATATTTCTGATTAATTAAGTTAAATCGATATAGATTATATAAATTTATATAATAGTTAAATTTATAATATAAATTAATAAAAATAAGATATTTTCGAATAACTTTTTCTGTTTTAACAATTTTTGAAACTAAATATTCAACATTTATTGATCTTAATAAAATATTTCTATTAAAAATAATAGTTGTATAAAATTATTGAAATAATTGAATATAATCAATCTTTTAGATATTTAATTATAATTGATCTAAACGTTATATAATATATTATTTAAATAGTATATTTATAATTATTGTGTAATAAAAAAATTTATTAATAATTTAACTAAATTTATTTAATATTCAGATTTTATAAAAATATTATTAATATTTATTAAAGAAATAAACTGATAAACCTGCCTTTTAAAATTAAAAAAAATTATCTATTATTTTAATAATAGAGTGTAATTATTAATTTATTTATGAAAAAATTTCTTATTCATTAAAGTTAAAATATCTGTTAAATACGTTAATTATATACATATAATAAATAATTTATTGTATGTAATTACTATTATAATTTAAAATTAATTAATTAATTATCGATTTAATTTAAAGATATTATTTAATAATTACTATATTATTTTATTAATATTATTTTTTTTGGTATTTTATTTTTTTTAGCTTACTATGATATATTTTATACATTTTATCTATTTTACATATTTTAAGATAAAATCACAAACATAAAAGTATTAATTGTGATAAAGATGGACTATACATGTATTCAAAATTATTTATCATTCTTTTACCGTTAATATTAGGCTATCTTTTTCGATTTAAAAATAAGAAAAACTTAATGATCATTCATCGCTCATTAAGTTATATTATTTACATTATTTTATTTTTAATGGGAATCACATTGGCATTATTAGATAATATTATTATACATCTTACTTCAATTTTTATACATACAATTGTTTTCTTTTGTTGCATATTTACCACAAATATAATTTCTTTATTATTATTAGATAAATTCTTTCCATGGGAAATAAATAAAAATAAAATCAATAAACCATTATTTCGATTAAAAACGATTTTAAATTTACTATTACTTTGTTTCGTATTGATATTAGGTTTCTTAGTAGGATTAACTGGATGGCCATATTTATCTTATGCTAAATATGGCATTGAAATTACACTTATTTGCCTATTATTACTAGTTGGTAGTCATTTACGTAACAATGAAATTTATCTTAGAGAAATTTTAATTAATTTTAGAGGAGTAATAATTGCTATAATTGTTGCATCTAGTGCTCTACTTGGAGGCATCTTAGCTGCATTTTTATTAAGTTTACCAACTAAAGTAGGATTATGTATTGCTTCTGGTTATGGTTGGTATTCATTAACTGGAATATTACTTACTGATATTTATGGTCCAGTCATTGGCAGTACTGCTTTTTTTAACGATCTTATTCGTGAATTAGCAGCTATTATGCTCATTCCTATTATTATCAATCAATCTCGTTCAACTGCATTAGGGATTTGTGGCTCAACATCAATGGACTTTGCGCTACCAATATTGCAGCGTAGCGGTGGGGTTTCCATTATACCTGCTGCTATCGTACATGGTTTTATATTAAGTCTGTTAACTCCATTATTAATTGTTTTCTTTACATAAATATTAATGATCATTTTTTAGAAAATACTGAAAATATATATTTAAATATAAATATATGGATAAAATATATTTTATTTTTGTTATTAATAATGATATTATTTATTATATAAAAACGTAAGTTTATATAAACGATTAATATCATTATATTAATTTATTAATCCTAAAATTTAAATAATAGTATAATGTATATTGATATATATTTTTTATTTTAATATCAATTGCAATAAAATTTTATTAAAGAAAAATGAATTTTTATGATATTAAAATCTAATTCAAAATCTTAAATAAAAATAAATTATCTATTCATATGCACTACTATAGAATTCTCATTTCTAGATATTATCTTATTTTGTATAAATTATATATATAGATTATTTTCTAAAATAAAATCCTGATAAAAATAGAAATTCTTTCAATAATTATTATTGATTATTCCTGAATGTTTTATGAAATAATTATAGATATTATTTACAACTAATTATTTTTTATTTATTAATAATATTTATCTAAAAATTATTATTTTTCAGTTATCTATTTTATTATAGTAAATATTATATATAATATTTTATTAATAATTTTTAGCTACTTTATACACTATATCTTTGATTTTCTATATTTTGAAATATTATTTACGCTTCATCTATCAAATTAGTAATTTTAGATATATTTATAATTATTATTATATAATTTTATGAAATTTGTTTCAAATGATATCATAAAATAACATGAAAATTATTAGTTAAAATTAAAGAAAAAAATTAATCTAAAAAATAGTGAATAATATTATAGATAAGTTTTAGTAATTATAAATTATAAAATATTTATAATTTCAAATAATTATAATGTGTTTATTTTTTTTGAAGAAAATATAAAGATAAACAGATTAATAAAAATTTTAAAATAAAAACTAATTATAAGATGAAAATCTTAAAACTAATTTCATAATATTTTAACAATTAAAATATTATGAAATTATATGTAAATATAATATAATATAATGATTTTACTTTATAAAAAACTATAAATAAATTTAATTATATTAAATTTATTTCGTTTACTTCTATAATAAAGTAACAATTTTTATATTTTCCTATGAAAAGTTAGAATTATATTCTAGGTAATTTTTATAAATGTAATAATATTTTATTACCATAATATATTTAGAATTGATATAAATAATATTACCACTAACTAAAAATAGTAAATAATATTAGTAAGTTTACTTTTAATTATATTCATATATTTTATATTAAATAAATCAATAAAAAATTTTTAAGAAAAAAATATCTTTCATTTTGTAATGAAATATTTATGAAATATCATAAATATTTCATAAATATATAATATTATTACAATTGTAAATTAATAGTTATTAAAAACGAATTTAGTTTATTTAACTTTTTTTTTTAAAAAAAAAGTTAAAAGATGAACTATATATTCAAAATAAAAAATAAACAAAAAGAAAATTAGTAATAATAAGATTTTATATTTGCAATGGCAATAATTTGAGTTCTTAATTTTAATTAAATCTTATATAATAAACAATAAAAATAAAACATATATTATTCTAACAATTTTCTATATATATAATATAACTAAAATTTTATTATTAAAACGTCATTATTTATGACTTAATAATCTGCAGATAATATCATTATATATTTTAAATAATTTTAATCAAAACAATTAAAATTTAAAATATGATAACAAACAAAATTAATATTATCAAATAATATTTAAAATTAAATCATAAAATAAATTATATTTATATCATTATTTTATAAACACAAATTTAATGATATATTTTATTTTAAAAAAATAAACTTTTATTATCTAATTAATATCTTTATTAATTTCTTTATTTTTTAAAACTTTAAAAGTTTAAAATTAATAGATATTATAAAGATATGATTTATTTATAGATATATAATAAATAAATTTTAAAAAATATCATTTTAATATAATATATATAATCTAATATAAAATTATTAATTTTAAATTAAATAAACATTAATATCATATATTAATGTTTATTTTTATTAACTTTAAATATGTTTAAGGTAGCATTGATTATAATAGTAATTATTATTTAATAATATAATGATGAATTATATATTTTTTTAAAAAACTAGAAATTATAAATAACTATTTATTTTATGAAAATTATTAGTATTTTAAATAATAAATATAAATAGAAATTTCTTCATTAATAAAAATTAAATTTAATTATTAGAATAATGTTATTATTAGCTTAAATAGATAAATATATAGATTAATTTTTATTTATTAAAATATTAAAATTAATATTCGAAATATATAAATAAACTAATACTTTTAATAAAGTATTATTATTTATATATAATTAATAATACTAGAATAGATTAAAATATTATTAAATATTAAAAAATAATTTATTAAAATTATCATAATCTTATCCATAAATACATATATGTAGATTTATTAATTAATTAAAATAAATATATTAATTATTTTATGATCTATTTTATGATACTTCAATAAGTATTTTACTTTTAAAAAAAAAATACTAAAACTCAACATTATGATTTTAATTGCATAAATATTTTTCTATATATAAAATTAAATCTATTATATTAATTTTAATAAATTACATAATTTATAGATTAAAAATATTTTTTTTAAAAAAAGATTTAAGTTGATAAACATCGTTTAATATATATAATTTATAATTAAATTATACTAATTTAGTATTAATTTAATTAGTTTAAAATTTTTATTTTATGTTTAATGAAACAAATCTTAAATATGATAAAT
Source organism: Arsenophonus sp. (assembly GCA_052401645.1). GTDB lineage: Bacteria > Pseudomonadota > Gammaproteobacteria > Enterobacterales > Enterobacteriaceae > Arsenophonus. The sequence goes on along the minus strand of CP198939.1, from coordinate 1,060,344 downwards.
AAACCTAATATTAATTTGGAAATTGGAAGATAAGTAAAGATAAATATTATTAATATAACTAACATTAATAATAAATATATCCATTTTTATTAAAAAATTTGTTATTTATATACTAAATATAATCTCTACATACTTTATTTTAATAAAATAGTAAGAATTTATTATATATCAGAGAGATCAATTATGATTTGCCCAGTTCTTAATCTTACGAAACAACTTATTCAACAACCTTCTATTAGCCCAAATGACCATGGTTGTCAAATTATTTTAATTAAAAGATTAAAAAAACTTGATTTTTCAATTGAAGTTATGTCCTTCGATAATACCACTAATCTATGGGCATACCATGGTGAACCACAAGGTGAAACTTTAGCTTTTGCAGGTCATACAGATGTTGTTCCAGCAGGAAAAATTCAAGATTGGCGTTATCCCCCTTTTACTCCAACGTTAAATAACGGACTACTATATGGTAGAGGAGCAGTTGATATGAAAGGATCTCTTGCTGCAATGATTATTGCTGCAGAAAGATTTATTATCGATTTTCCTAATCATGCTGGTCGATTAGCCTTCTTAATTACATCTGATGAAGAGGATAATTCTATTAATGGGATGGCAAAAGTAGTTGATAAATTAATAACGCGTAACGAACAGATTAAATATTGTATAATAGGTGAACCATCTAGTCATGTTAAACTTGGTGATATCATTAAGAATGGTAGACGAGGTTCATTAACTGCTACATTAATTATAAAAGGAACTAAAGGGCATATCGCATATCCACATTTAGCTAATAATCCCATACATAGTTCATTACAATTTTTAAATGAATTAATTAATAAAAAATGGGATATTGGTAATGCTTTTTTTTCTCCTACTAGTATGCAAATTTTTGATATTTATTCCGATAACACTGCTAATAATGTTATTCCTAGCGAATTAGTTATAAAATTCAATTTTCGTTTTAGTAATGAACTGACTGAGAAAGAAATTCATCAAAAAGTTGAAATAATATTAAAAAAATATCAATTTAATTATAAAATTGAATGGTTGTTATCTGCTAATCCATTTTTAACTAAAAGAGGTAAATTATTTAATATTGTTAACGAAGTTATAGAACAGTGCTGCCATTATAAACCTTTGTTATCAACAGATGGTGGTACATCTGATGCACGTTTTATTGCTAAAATGGGTTCACAAATCATTGAACTTGGTCATTTAAATAAAACTATTCACAAAGTTAATGAATGTGTTAGTATTTTTGATTTAAAACAATTATGCATTATTTATAATAAAATTATAAAAAAAATATTATTAGAAAAATAAAAGTTAAATTAAGTAATTTTATTATTAAAATAATTAATTAAAGTATTTTTTAATTTATAAACTTACGATATCTTAATATATAACTAAATAAATATCAATAAAATAATTAATATAAGAGATATAATATTATATTTATTAACTTTCAGATAGTTGAAGTTAAATAAAAAAATTAATAATATAAATTATATCAATTTTAATATCTTTTTTGTAACATGTTCATTTAATTGTATATAGTAAATATATTAACTATAATTATAGGAATTACTATTTTTTTATAAAATAACTATTTATAAAATATTTAAGATGAATTAAAGGTATTAATTGAATCAAATAGTAAAAAGTAAATTTTATAATAAAGACAAAATAATATTACTTAAATTAGTTAATAATAATTAATTACATAAAATACTAAATAAAATTATCTATAATTAAATACTGAAGTTAGAAACAGTTCTTTTATAAAATCTAAAAGATACTTTCATTTTATTTATTCTGTTAATAGAAAAACACTTAATGTTATTTAGTTATTTATATTAAAATAGTAAATTAATTTTTTAGAAAAATATAATTTTATTACATATCTATATATATAAAATAAAATACGAATGTATATTCAAATATAATTTAGTCAATAAGATTTAATTTATAAATCTTATTTTTCTACTGAAAATAAGATTTATATATATTATTAAATAATTATTTAAACGTTTTTGTTTATTTTATTAAAAATAAAATTGTCTATTTTCACAGTACTATTTAGTTTATTTTTAATAACTTAATTTATAAAGAATTTCAAAAGAAAAGATATCAATATTAATATTTATACTATTCATTTCTTAATTTTATAATTAATAACGAAAAAGTAAGTGAGTATTATTATAAAGAAAATAAAATTTATGATAAAATTTAATATTTAAATTTTATCATTATCAAAATAAAATAAAAAGTAATACTAATTTATATTATTTCTAACTAATTAATAAGTAGGTTATGAAATTTATATTTAATTTAAAAGTTAAATAAATAGTAAATATTATTTTTAATAAAAGTAAACTATCATGATAGTAGTCTATATTACATAGATTAATGAGTTTTAATAAAAGTAATATAAGAATTAATTAAACTTTATTTATTTTACTTAATTATCTTAGAGTATATTTATAAAATTAAAATAGTATTTATAGTAATGATATAAATTATATATTATTATTAATTTATTAAAATAATATATAATTATCTTTGAATTAAAATATATTGAATATTTTAAAAATTATTAAAATATATAAAAATATTGAATATATTATATAAACATTAAATTATTACAAATATTTAATACTATTATTATTTATCTAATAAATATATTTTTTTATAGTTACTTACAAAATATTATAATTTTCCATAAACTAATTATAATCAATATTAATATAAAAAGATATATCTATGATTAACATACATTTATTTGTAAATAAATAATAAATTTTAAAAAAATAAAGTTAATTTAGATTAGCTTTAACCTAAAATACTTAGTTTTCATTAAATTATTAATTGAAACTTTAATTAATAAATTTCTTTAAAATAAGTTATTTTACTATTTTAACTATAAATTTGAGATAGAATTTATTTGTATTCATCGAAAAAATAAATTTTAATAAGAAAGTTCTGGAGTTAATAAATTTTGTAATGTATATTGCCTAAGCAATATTTTATCTTTTTTTTTTCCACATTCTTCATGGTTAAATATTGCTTATGTTACGTATAAAGAAAGAAGCACTAACATTTGATGATGTATCATTAGTTCCTGCGCATTCGAATGTATTACCTAATACTACTGATTTATCAACTAAATTAACTTCCACTATCTGCTTAAGTATTCCAATGCTTTCTGCTGCTATGGATACAGTAACAGAATCAAATTTAGCTATTGCGTTAGCTGAAGAGGGTGGAATTGGTTTTATTCATAAAAATATGTCTGTTAAGCGTCATGCAGAAGAAGTTACTAGAGTTAAGAAGCATAAAAGTGGCATTGTTATAAATCCTCTTACCGTTACACCTGAAACTACAATTCGTGAAGTCTATAAAATGGTTGAACAGAATGGTTTTTCTAGTTATCCTGTTGTTAACAATAAAGAATTAATTGGTATTATAACAAGTCGCGACATTCGATTTGTAACAGATTTAGATCAACCGGTTACTATGGTAATGACAACTAAACCTTATTTACTTACAGTTAAAGAAAGCGAATGTCGCGATATCGTTTTACGAAAATTATATGAAAATCGTATAGAAAAAGCATTAGTCGTTGATGATAACTTTAATCTATTCGGAATGATCATAGTAAAAGATTTTCAAAAAATTGAAAATAAGCCAAATGCATGCAGAGATGAACAAGGTCGTTTGCGAGTTGGTGCTGCGGTCGGAGGTGGATCTGATAATGAATCACGTATTGAGGCATTAGTTGCAGCTGGTATTGATGTTTTATTGATTGATTCTTCTCATGGACATTCACAAGATATTTTACAACGTATTCGAGAAACCAGAAAAAAATATCCTGATTTACCAATTATTGGCGGTAATGTTGCAACAGCTGAAGGAGCTAAAGCCTTGGTTGAAGCTGGTGTAAGTGCTGTGAAAGTAGGTATTGGTCCAGGTTCTATCTGTACAACACGAATTGTTACAGGTGTTGGTGTACCTCAAATCACTGCTATTGCCGATGCAGTTGAAGCGCTTAACGGGATGAATATACCGATAATTGCTGATGGAGGAATTCGATTTTCAGGTGATATTGCTAAAGCACTTGCTGCTGGAGCTTCTTGTGTTATGGTTGGTTCAATGCTTGCTGGCACTGAGGAGTCACCAGGAGAAACAATCTTATTTCAAGGGTGTTCTTATAAGACCTATCGTGGAATGGGATCATTAGGTGCAATGTCAGAAGGTTCATCAGATCGTTATTTTCAAACTGATAACATTACAAATAAACTAGTTCCTGAAGGAATAGAAGGTCGAGTTATTTATAAAGGATTATTGAAAAATATTATTTATCAGCAAATGGGTGGTCTTCGTTCTTGTATGGGGCTAACTGGTTGTGCAACTATTGATGAATTAAGAAATAAAGCAGAATTTGTAAGAATTAGTAGTGCTGGTATTCAAGAAAGTCATGTTCATGATGTTATTATAACAAAAGAATCACCGAATTATCGTTTAGGTTAAAATATTAATAATATTTTATAGATCTTAAAGTTATTATTTATTTTGGAATTTTCCTTAAATGAAAACTAAAGTTAATCAATATCGAATATTAATTCTCGATTTTGGTTCACAATATAGCCAATTAATTGCTCGTCGTATTCGTGAAATTGGAGTTTATTGTGAACTTTTCGCATATAGTTCTTCCACTGAACAAATTTATAAATTTAATCCAAACGGAATTATACTTTCTGGTGGACCAGAAAGTACTACTGAGAAAAATAAGCCGCGTGTACCTGAATATGTTTTTTTGGCTGGTGTTCCTGTATTAGGTATTTGTTACGGTATGCAAATTATGTCTATCCAATTAGGTGGGCAAGTTAAAATTTCTAATAAACGAGAATTTGGGCATGCTCAAATTTCTATTCAGCATTCTTCTAAACTATTTAATGATATTTATGATAGGCTAAGTACTGATGGTAAACCACTACTTGATGTATGGATGAGTCATGGGGATAAAGTAACTTCTCTTCCAATTGATTTTAAGGTTATAGCTAGCACAGATAATTCTCCATTTGCTATTATAGCTAATGAAAAAAAACATTTCTATGGTGTTCAATTTCATCCTGAAGTTACACATACTACTCAAGGAATTACGATTTTAAAACATTTTGTATTAAAAATTTGTAATTGTAAAGCTTACTGGAATGCTGAATTGATTGTTAAAAATAGAATACTTAAACTAAAAGAAAAAATTGGTGATGATCGTGTTATTTTAGCACTATCTGGTGGTATTGATTCATTAGTTACTGCGTTATTACTCGATCGTGCTATTGGTAATAAGTTAATTTGTATCTTTGTTGATAATGGTTTATTACGCTTAAATGAAGTGAAAGAAGTTATGAACATATTTAACAGTAAATTTAATTTAAATATTATTCATGTAAAAGCAGAAAATCGTTTTCTTAATGCATTAATTGGTATTAATGAACCAGAGTTAAAACGTAAAATAATCGGACGTCTTTTTATTAAGATATTTAATGAACAAGCAGCTAAACAAACACATGTTAAATGGTTAGCACAAGGTACTATTTATCCAGATATAATTGAATCTACTATTTTAATAACAGGTAAAGAACATGTTATTAAATCTCATCACAATGTAGGTGGATTACCAGTAGAAATGAAACTTGGATTAATCGAACCATTAAAAGATTTATTTAAAGATGAAGTACGTAAGATTGGCTTAGAGTTAGGACTACCTTACGATATATTACATCGACATCCATTTCCTGGGCCTGGATTAGCTGTGCGAGTTCTTGGTGAGGTAAAAAAATCTTATTGTGATCTATTGAGAAAGGCAGATGCTATTTTTATTGAAGAGTTACATAAATCTAATCTTTATTATAAAGTAAATCAAGCATTCAGTATTTTTATACCAGTACGCTCTGTTGGAGTAATGGGTGATAATCGTATATATGATTGGATTATATCATTAAGAGCAATTAAAACTATTGATTTCATGACCGCTAACTGGGCTCATTTACCATATGATTTTCTAGCTTTAGTTTCAAATCGAATCATAAATGAAGTTGTTGGTATCTCTAGAGTAGTTTATGATATTAGCGGAAAACCACCATCTACAATTGAATGGGAATAAAAAATAAACCTTCATGAAATAATCTTATTTTAATGATTTAGTAAAATTTAATTTTTAATTATTAAGATAATTTATATTAAATTATAATTTAATTAAATTTAATTAATATAGATTATATATGATTTAAAGAATAAATTTAATAGTCGACTTATTAATCTATTTAAATTTAAATTAAAATAGATTAATGTAATAATATTACATATTATTATTTATTTATTATTTGATTATTTATTTTAAAAATAAAATTAATTACTTAAAATAAATTAACTAAATCTAATAATTTTTATTGGTATTTTATATTAATGATTTTTTAAAATTTCATTTTTATAATAAATACTACAATAAAATATATAAATAAATATACATCAATAAACCAACTACCAAACTTATTCACTTTAAATACTATAAAATAAAAAATATAATTTACTTTACCATAAATCAAAATTTTTTTTTAAAATATTAATATATTATTCATATTTAGTTTTGTGCTATAAAACACAAATAATTCTTTTCCTGAGTATTTAGATAAAAATTAAATAATATTTAATATCACTAATAAATTTACTAAAATAACAGTATATTTTTTTAAATATCCTATTTTTTTGTAAGATAATTCTGATAATTTATAAAAATTTATGAATTTCATGGTTTCAATTCTTCACATCAAATTTATATATGTTAAATTAATAAATAAATCACAATCAGTATTATAAATTATAATAATAATGTAATTATCTTTTTAAGCTTAAAGTATTTAATATTATGTTCTGAATTTTTATTAGATTTAAAATTATTAATTTAATAAATTAATAATTTTTAGGCTAAAAAATCTAATTTATAATATTTTATTTAATTTTTTTGATATTATTTTTATCACTTATTAATCTCAGCTAATCTTTTTTTATTACTTATTTAATACAAGTAGTCTTATTTATAATTATTTTTTAGAATACTGTAAATTTATTTATTTTTATATTAATTTAAATTAATTATGTATTACTAAATGAATAATAATGTTATTATAATAATTTATTAACTAAAAATATAATTTTTATTCTTAATATCAACTATAAGATATATTTACTAGGTATATTATCAACTGTCGGATAATTATTTTTTTTTGCTAATTATTTTAATATTATAAGCTATGTTTTATTTTATTAAATAAAATAAATTTTATTTAAATAAATCTTTTATCATATTAATAATAAAAATTAATTTTATAATTAATGATATACATTATAATATCTTTCTAAGATCAATATCTTAACATATCTTTAAGACTCTTATTAAAATATTTATATGTATTTTTTTTAAATATTCAATTTTCATTTATCAGAAAAGAACTAGTAAGTATTATTATAAATTTAAATTGAGAAGTATATAAAATTAACAGTTATTGCTAACTGAATATAAACTGATGAAACTATATTTTGCAATTCATAATTCAAATTTGTTTAGTAGCTCATTTTTAAGTATTATCTTTAATTATATCTATGTGCATTTAAAACTAAATTTATATTTTAAAATATAAATAATTAAATATTTGAAGTCTATAAATATAATTTATATTATTTTATTTTCTAATTATCAAGATTTTTTGATAAAATTAATTCTAAAAAATTTTAATTTTTAAGAAAAAAAATAATATGAGTTTTTATAGTAATAAATTTTTAAGACTTCTTAATAATCTTTAATAATATTATAAAAATAAAAGAATTAAATAATAATCATTATGTCTATTTTTAATCAAAATAGTCAATTTATAGTTTTGTACTTTACTAATTTTATATAATTGGATAAGTTGTATACATATAAAAGATTAATATAATTATATTATAAGTATATATAGATATTTTATCTTTAATTTAATTAAAGTTATAAATATAACAATTTTTATTGATGTGTTTTTACTTTTATCAGATTTGAAATAACGATTAATTATTTTTAATTATAATAATAATAACTTTTTATTATATTAATCGTAATTTAAAACGTATTATTAAATTTGTTTTTTTTAAAAATATCTATAATTTTTTTTTATATTTTTAAAATAAATGTTATTTGGTATTAATCAAAAAACATTTATTAAAATAAGCTTAAATAACCTTTAAAATTCTCTTATAATTAGATATTTTTAACAAATTATTTATCATTGAATAAAATCAGTGATATAATTTTTTTTATGTTATTATAAAATTGTTAAGAATATCATTATAACAAATATAATTAATTTTATAAATAAAAGTTGATCTATTTTAATATCATTATGTTTTTATTTTTCAGTCTAATTATAAAAATAGTTTTACTATGTTTTATTATGTTTTAGTATTATGATTTTATTCATCGTCTGTTATTTGATACAGCACTTAACTTCAAAGCTTTAAATTTACTATTATTATTAAATATAAATTAGATATATCTTGAATAAAATAATCAACATTCTTATTATAACATATTATTTATAATTAATATGGTTTTCTATAATTAAAGCTATTTAAGATAATCTTAAAACTCAGCAACTAAAGTTATCAATCATATTTTATAATAAATTATCTATTCATTTAAATTTAATAGCTAAATTAATATTTCATAGATTATGAACATACATTATGATTTTTTAAAAATATTTTTATATTACATTAACTATTTAAAAAAAATCTCTTTATCCTAAATTAATGATAGAGTATTAATATTTTTAAAAAAGATTAATTATTTATTATTAATTAGTTATAAATAAAAAATCATAAAATAATTTAGTTAAATATTAAATTCAATATTTAATATATTTTAAAAAAGATTGATTTTCATTGTTTTATCTAAGATTATTGCAAGACTAAAAAGAATGAAAAGTCATAATATAGTTATCAAAATATCAATAATTCTATTTAATATTTATATATACTTTAAGAGATATTTTATTTATTATTAATATTATAAATTAGATTTTTCTAAAATTAATTTTTATATAATAAATATGATAAATTATAGTGTAAAATATATAAATATTGATTGTTATGCAAATAAATAGTTATTAATATGGTTATAAGGAGTTTATTATGTATAATATAAATTATAAATAATGTATAACTTCAATTATGAAAAATATTTTTTCTAGACAAAATACAGTTGTATTATAAAGATAATACTTAAAATAATTTATAAATAATTAGTTTATAATATTAAAATTTTAAATATTTTTCGATAACAAATTTAAAATAATTTTATTTAAATTAAAAAAAAATTTTAGATTATGAGTACAATATCACCATAACAGTATAAATTAATATCGAATAAAATCTAGTTAAGTTAATATTATTATATTATATATACAACATTAATCTTTAATAAATTTAACTTAATATAAACAGATATAACTAAGATATTAATCAATGTAATAGTTAATAAAAAAAACACAATATGCGTTACTAATTATAATTAAGATGAAAAATTAAACTAGTATCATAAAATAGTAACTAATTGGTGATTAATTTTTAAAATACATCAATTTACTGAATTAATTGATGATTTAAGATTAATAGTTATTTAATATAAAACAGTGATGAGTAATGATAGTTAATCTGGATGCTAAAAGTTAATTATATCTATAAAAATTTAAGTTGTATAGTATTTAATGTTTATTAACCATTTTATATTAAACTTTCCATTTAATTATTTTACTTTAATAGATATTAAGATAATTTTATTTTTTTATAATATCATTTATGATGATCATATATATAATTTAATTAGTTATTATCTTATAATAAAAAATAAATAATAAATATAAAATAGTGTTATTATAAAAATATTTGTTTAAGATAAAAAATAAATTTTTTATAAAATTAATACAATTATGAATATAAAATAAATATTATATTATTTAATATAAAAAATAAAAACACTGTTTAACTAAACATATTAAAAATTAATTTTATAAAATTATGATATATATTAAATTGTTTTTTATGATTAAAAATTCAATACTAATAATTGAAAATAATAGAAATTGACCTTTATATCTAGAATAAAATTCTCAGAAAATAAATAAAATTAAACATTTAAAATTAAATTTTATGAATTAAAAACTAAAGAATATAAAACAAAAATAAAGATTTTTTAAAAATTTATATATTTAGTATCAATAAATTTAATATAATCAAATAGATTAGTATTTAATAAATAAATAATTATAAATAATTTAATATTAATAATCAATATTAATCAATAATATAATTATATCTTCATAATAAATAGGAATAATAACATAAAAACTAAAAATGAACATAAATCTCTATTCTAAGCTTTCTTTAATTTTGATTTATAATATTTATACTTTTTCTGATAAGTTACTAATTGAATTTTAGAAAATAAATAGATTAGAAATAGATGTTATATGTAAAGTTTCAATATATTATTATCATTATATTTTTATCAACAATGATAAAAAATTTTAATAGTATAAAAACATATATGGATGATTAATAATCTATTTCAATTTAAATTATATAAAATCTATAATTTTTTATAATAAAATAAATTTTATTTATATATGAATTTATTAAAGATATATTTAAACTATTTTCTTATTTTGTCGATATAATTATTTTAAATAAATAGATAAAAATTTAATAAAAATATTAATTTTATTATATATCATGTATCATATTAAATAATCTATCAAATAAAGTAATTTTTAACTTTAAATATTTATAATACATGTACAGTTTAGATATGTTATATATTTATCATAATACTTATAAAAATAAAGTTAAAAATTATCATTTTGCAAAATTATAATAATAATTAAACTTTAGTATTAAAATTAAAGGAAGATATATATAATAAATATGATTTTTAGTACAAAATGATTATTTTTTTATAAAATTAAATATACTTAACTAAGTATAAATTAATATAAACTGAAAATAAAATACTAGTACTAAAATTATATATAATTTTTCTAAATAATTGAATATTTTATATATAATTGATTGATTTAAAACATTTTTATATTAAAAATATATATTCTAATGTGAGAATAATAAGCTTAGAAGCTGATTATTTATTTATCTAAATGTTACAGATATTTATAAATATTCAAAACTTTACCATAAGTATAAGATTCCTATTACATAGTTTATAGCTATTTCTAATAAAATATTAACTAAATTTAAGTTAATAAAAATAATTATTATATATTTATAATTTAACTATAAATCATTAATCAGAGTTAATTTTTAACACAAAATCAATTATTGAAATTTTCAAGATTTTAAAAAATAAAAATATGAAATAGGTTATATCTCATATAAAACTAATTAATTGAAATTTTTACTTTTAATTATTAAATTATCAACATTAACTAATGTGATATATTTATTATCTATAAATATTTATTTATAGAAAATTACTAATGATATTCAATGAATTTTAAATCATTAATTCGAAATTATATAAAAGTTATTTATGTTAAAAAATATTTTTATAATATTTTATAAATTATTAAACTATTATAATTTCAATAATTTTTAATTAGATTGTTTTATTTTTTTAAAATATCTATCTTTTAACTGTAGAAATAATCTAATAATGAAATTTTCATTATTAGATTAGTATACTATAAATTCTTATTCTTAAATATAAAACTAATTTAGTTACTTATTAACTTTTAGGTGTTAGTTTTAAATACAAATTTGTTTCTTTTAAATATAAATATATTTTACATTTTCTTAACTATTTATTAATTAAAAATTATTATAGATTGTTAAAATATATAACTTTATTTATCAAGCATTTCACTTAACATATTAATAATATTTTTTATATATAAATATTACTATTAATAATTATAAACATAACTATATTTTTTTATATTAGTTATTAATAGTAAAAATATGTAATATATTAAATAATATTTATAAATTAATTAAAATGAAAATATATATAATTTTTTTTGTAAAATATTTTATTATTTTATTTAGTAAAAATGAGTATTTACTATCATCATCTAATATAGATAATTTATATAAGTAAAATAATTATATGAAAGTTATTTTTTGATAACTTTCATATAATTTTAATATTTTAAATTTCTATAATACTCAAAATAGAAAGAAAAAGAAATAAATCTTCTTAACATAAGATGTTTATAAAAAATTGCTATATAACTATTTTATACCTAACTAAATAGTTGCACGATTAAAATTTAAATTAAGGATTACTTTTAATGTTTCTTTTTTTAGAAATCATTGATTTATTTTTATTAAAATAAAGATAAAATTCTTATTAAACGTTTTTATATTAATTTATGTAATATTATTTATATAAAGTTAATTTTTATTTTCTTTTAAAAAATTTTAGAATATTAAATTAATTACAAACTTAATTATTACCTCATTTAACGTTAATATATCAAGATATTTTACTTTAATTATATTAAATTTTAAATAAATTAATGATTTAATTATTTTATTATTTTACTATTTATTTAATAATTTGTTAATAGATAAATTAGAAATTACTATATATTATATATATACTATTGTGATTATTTTCATAATATTAGTAATTAATATTATGAAATTCTAATCCTTATAATATTTATACTTAAAAAATTAAATCAAAATTAAATAAGTTTATACTATTTAATTTTATATTTTAAAATTAATATCTGATAAATTTCTCTTAATAAGAAATTAATACTTATAAAACAAATATTCCAATTACTTTTAAATTTAAATTATTAAATAGAATTTTACATTTAATTAATAATTTAATTATTAAGATTTTCTAAACTTTATAATTTTAGGTTATTATTCTAATATATCATATAGATAAAATAATTTTCATTATTAATTTATTTTAATATTTACGTATATAAAATACTCAATAAAATTACGATAAGTTAAGTAATTCTAATTAAAAATATTCATAAAAATATTTCTTAATTAAATTATTATTTAAGATATTTAAAGTTTTTCTTTGTAAAAAGAAATAAAATAATTTAAAATAATCAAATATTTTATATATTTTATTTCATATCATATATTTTGCTAAATTTAGAATTTACGAATTTCTTAAAGCGAAGAACGTATCTATTTAGTATGAATTATTCAAATATTTTTTAAGATCTTTATTATTTTGTAATTTTATAAAAAATGAAGATATCAGTATGATTTAAAATAAATAATACTATATTTTTTATTATAGATAACACTTTAATATTAAATAATTAAACTAAAACTAAGTACTTATATATGAATTTTTTTATTTTTTTATAATTATAAAATTTATAGAAATTTATATTTTTTGAAAATTATAAAATAAAATAATAAGTCTTATTTATATTTAAAATTTATATTAAAAAATAATTTTTATTATAAATAAAGTTAATAATATATATTAAAAAATCTATATAATAAATTAATAAGATATTTTAGATTTTAAAATTATCCATAATTATTATCCATAATACATTAAAAATATTTTTGATAAATACATTAAAATTTTTAAATGTTCATAGTAATGAAATTACTAGATAATAATTTTAAATAAATATTAATATTTATCATATTAATTCATAATTTTCAATTATATATTATTATATAATTTATGATTAAAATTTTAAAAATATTAAATTTATTTTTTAAAAAATCTTTTTTATTCTATTTTAATTTTATTAGAAATAAATTAATATATCTTTAACTTTATTTTTTAAAAGATAGTTTTATTCTTTTATTTTAAGTAATCATAGTTACAATGGTTAATTAAGATTATTTTTGATAAAAAATATATATTTTTATAATTATTTTTTTTAAATACATATTTCACAATATTAATTGATTTTTTTTCTTTGAAAATAATTAATTTTCCTATTTTAAATATTAATTTAATTATATCATCATATATATAATATAAATTATGAAGAGTTAAAGTTTTAATTAAATATTTTAAATTTAATAATTATAAAATTTATTAAAATACTTTTTTATAAGATATTAGTTATAGTGATATTTTCAAAAAAATAATAACTTCTATTAAATTTTCTTTTTTGAAATAGTGTTTTTAATTTAAAAAAAGAATAAGGAATAATATTCAACATTAAAAAGTTATAAAATTATAAAAAACATCAAAATAAATCCAATTTATTATTGGAAAATTTTTATTTATATTCAGTATTTACTATTTTAGTATAAATATTAATTCAATAAGAATATTAAATAATCTATTTTATATTTAATCGATATATTATTACTTATTAATTGATATATAATCTTATTATAAAATATTAAATACTTAAATTAGAATTGTTATTTATTATATTTCATTTATTATTATTTTTATTAATTAATTAATGATATTTGAAATTGATAAATATATATGTGAATTTTAATTCATAATCAATAACTATTGTAATAGTTTTAAACTTTTTTTATTAAAAATTTTAGAAAGTATTTATTATCATTAATTTATATAAAATTATATCTAGATATGTTAAAAGATAGAATTAAAACATATAAAGAAAGTAAATAGATCTAATTATAGTAATTTATATCATATTATATTTCTATATAATATAAATTATATAGAAATCTCACTTTTTATTATTATCAAAAATAACTTCTATATTAAAATTGATTAAATAAATAATTTTAATATTATCATCATTAATAATATTGAATAAAGTAATATTAATATATTTTATTTATTTCTATTATTTAATATAAATCTTATTTGATATTAAAATTCTGCATAAAATTATATTAATACAATAAAATTGATAAATCTAATAATTAAAAATTTGGTGATTATGTCAATTATTATATTAAAGTAATTTAAATTATCTTATTAACTTTAAATAAAAATAAATATAATATATAATTAAATTATTGAATAATCATAAATTAATTGCGAACATATAATTTATGATTTAAATTATTTGAATTTAAGTCAATAAAATATTAACAATTTTAATCTTTTAAATTATCATAATAAATATTCTGTAGTTGAATAAAATATGATAAAAATAAATTTTAATAATAAAAGTTTCTATTATTTTCAAATTGAATTTACTTTATTTTTATTAATACATATTATTTTAGTTAAAATTAACTAGTAAATATCTACTTAATAAATAAATTTAGATAACTAAAATACTATTTTAATAATGTATTAATATATCTATATTAAAATCTATAAAAAATTATTTATATTAAGTGAAATATGATTTTTTTCTATTTAAAACAAGTTTAATAAACGAAGATGTTTTATATATAAAAAAATAAATAATTTGACAAAAATAATATTTAGTTTTTTAGTCTAAAACTACATTAATCTTAATGTTAATAAGTATATACTTTATTGAAAACTAATTTTACTTAAATTTAAACTAGTATTATTATATATAGTACTATATTGAAAAACAACAAATTATAATTTAAGTTAATCTTAAATTATAATTTTTAATGATTTTATGCTAGTAACGATTACTTATTTATATATTTTAAAAATAAACTCTAAATCTTCAAGTTAAAATCTTGCTATTGTATTGTCTGAAGACAATTTATTAATGTTATAACAGTTAATAAATAAAAATAATTTATAATTTTATAATGTAACTTATAATAGATTAAGTAAGTAATTTTAAAGATAAAATTATAATCCTTGTATTTATTTTATAAATAATTGAATTTATGATATTTAAGATTATTATAAATTTTATTTAGTTTATCCGACTAGATAATTACAAATTCTGTTTTATCAATTTAACTTTAATTATATATTTACTTATCGATTATAATGATGTTAATTAGCCACAATTACATTATATGGTTAATATCAAAGATAGAGTTTAGAAAATTATTAGAAAAAATTAAATTTAAAGCTTTCAATGTAATATTATAAATTTAAATTTATCTGTTAATATTTTAAATTGAAAATTCAAGCTTATTTTATTTTTTGAAAAAATAAAATTCATTAAAATAATTAATATATTATTATGTGTCAGTTTAGTATAAAAACCATATGATTTTTGATATTTTAATAAATTTACATATGTTATTAAACATATCATTAATTATAAATATTATAATTATTTTCTAATATTAAAAACAAATAATTAAGATAGATATTTAAACTAAACTTAAATATTACGTTATTTATATCAATATGATTAATCACTTATTTTTGTTTTATATTTCAATTAAGTAGAAGAAATTAAATTTTCTAATACAAAGCATTAAAAAGTTATTAATTTTAAAGTTATATTCTTTATAAAACAAAATTTCTTTAGTTAAATTAATAAATTATTTAATATTACAATTTTAATTATATTATTAAATAATATTACTTTAATATATTTAAATTAGTAATATATATTAAAAATATTTTTCCAAAATCTTATAATACTAAAATAGTTATTTTTGATGATATTTAAAAAAAGAAAATAAAAAATATAATTACTATAATACTTCTTACCTATAAATAATAATAATAAACATAGAAAATTTTCCGTATATTTTATCTTTTATATATAATTAAAAAATAAGCAATTAATTGATAAATATTTAAAAACAATTTATTGTTAAAAAATGTTTTTAAAGTAAAGATCGAATAAAAATCCTAAAAATTAGTTAGATTAATTATAATAAAAACTTTAGTTTTTCATAAATATATGTTGTTTTTTAAATAGAAAAATTTTAATTAAAAATTATTCTAATAGGCATTATTAGTCTATATATATAAATATATATTAATATACTTAATCTATTAAAAATTATGTTTTATTTCTATAAAATTTATCTATTCTCTTTCTTAATTATCTATTTATTATAATCTTAATTGTTAGTTAGATTTAATTATTTTTATTTTAATTGAAACAAAATATTTTTTAATATTAAATCATGTACTTATAAGTTTATAAACTAATATATTACTTTAATTATTTAATTTTTTTAATTAAAGTAACTTATATCTAAATTAGATTTTTAATTATACCCATATAGTAACTATTTATTTTATTTGATAATTAAGATGACGTTAAATCGTAAAAGTATATTATTGACATAATCAATACATAGATTTATATAGTATTAAACTAAAAATATAAAATTTTAACTGTTTTATTATTGATGAATAATAAATTTATCAAAAAATATCATTTTAAAATATTAAATTATATAAATATAGTTTAAATTTATATAATTCATTTCAATTCCTATATTTAGATCACATAATTAGTTATGATTATTTATATGTGATTTTAAAAAAAAATTTTATCTTTAAAGATTAATAGTGGAGGGATTATTATTATTTGATATTCACCAAAACTATGTGTGTTAACTTATTAAAGTTTGAATACTAATTCTATAAGAATTTTTCTATTCTATATTCATATTTTGTAATATAAATTTATAAGATAAAAAATATCATAGTGGTAGTTGTAATGGTAATTGTATGTATGATATACATATATATTTTCTAAAAAAATATTAATCTTTTTATATATAAATAAAATTTATATAATTCCTATATAAATAAATTATTAAATTTATTATTAACTTAATTTACTTTATTTTAAGAAAAACAATTAAAATCAATATAATTAAATGGTATATTAAAGATATATAAAGTATAATTGAAGATGATTTTTTACTACTTTATAAGATATTTAATATTTTTAATAATGAAAAGCTATTTATTAAAAAATAAATTTTTTTATTATAGTAAAACTTATAAAATAAGAAAATGAAAATAGATATAAGTTATTTTTTTTAATTATTAAAATTTGTTATATTTTAATTTTATTGTTATTAAAAAATAAAATACATAAATAAGTCAATAATAAAATTGAGTTAATCATAAATTAAATGAAACACATTCTATCTTAAAAAATAATAGATTGTAAATCTATATCAATTTTTGAAATTTATAACTAATAATAAACTAATTAACAATAATCATATAAAAAATAAATATTTATAAAATATAAAATAGATGTTTTTAAGTGAATGCTATTAATTATAGCGAATGTTTTAAATTAATTTTAAAAAGTATTTGTATATATTATATAATCATTAATATGATTTAATTATCTATATATATAAATTTAATTTATATATATGTCGTTTTCTTTTTCTCAATAAAACATAAGATAACATAGAATATTAAGGCAATATTAAAATTTAATGATATAACTAATAAATCTATTATTTAAAGTATAATTATATTTATAATTAATGATAAAAGCTTATTTTTAGTTAATGTGATATACCAATATACTTACTTTATTTGTAAAATATAGATGTTTAATAGTATTAAGAAACAATAAATTCTATAGTTATCTATAAAAACTAAACTATTTTAATTAAGATAACGTATATTAAAGTAATCGTTAAAATAAAAGATCTTGAATAGAGATAGATAATGATAAATAGATTTTAGGATGAAATAAAATATGATGAATTAATTCATTGGTATTATTTAATAATATAATATATAGTTATTTTAAAATTAATCAAATTTTGAAAAATAACTTATTAAATTTAATTTTTTAAAAGTATTAAATAATACTTTTAAAAAATTTTAGTAATAGAATATATAAATTATGATTCGTATGTTAATGTAAGTTATAAAACTAGTAAAAAACACTAAAATCTATAACATCCATATGATATTTTAATATCTAAAAAATAATACAATTTTAAAATACTCGTTTTGAGTATAAAAGATTTATTGATTTTATTAAATAATATATTATTATTTTTTATTAAAAAACCAATTATCGATAATTTTAATATAATAATAAAGACAAAAAAATGTATATATATTAACATAAAAGAACATGAAGTGAAACAGTATTAAACTATCATATATTTTATATGCTATAAAGTTATATTTTACATAAATTTATATAGTGTTTATTACTATAATCATTAAACAATTTTATATTAAATTTATTATAATTAAAATATATTCTTTCTATTTTATTTATTTTATGAAAAAAATAAATAGATTATTATTGAAAATTGATTTTTAATTATAGAAAGTTTAATAAAAAATAATATTTTTTTATTTTATCTAATATAATATCATAACTAATATTAATTAATACAAATATATCAATACAATAAAAATTTATTTTATTTTATAAATATAATAGTAATTTCCTTTTCAACTATATAGTTTTTATAATTATTTATTTTAAATTATTCTTAATCTTTAAAGTAAAAAATCTGTTTATATAATAATAGAAATTAAATATGTATACTGATTATCGAATAGGTATATGACGTAATCGTTTTTTTTAAATTAAACAATTATAAAAATATTTATTTTATTTATTATTTTATATAAATTTTAATCGATTGTAAAGATAAATAACTAGATCTACTATAATCTAAATTATTTAACTATATTTTGTTAATATACAGTCAAATAAATTATCAAGATTATATCCATAATAAATATTACATATTAAAAACAGGATAATATTTTTGTAACTAACTAAAAAATTAATATTCTTATTTATTTACTATTCAAATATCTTAAAGTTTCTAATATTGTGGATATATCTCCACTCCAATATTTTAATATTTTAATAATTTAAAATATGTA
The DNA here is from genome assembly GCA_052401645.1 of Arsenophonus sp. Taxonomy (GTDB): domain Bacteria; phylum Pseudomonadota; class Gammaproteobacteria; order Enterobacterales; family Enterobacteriaceae; genus Arsenophonus. The sequence goes on along the minus strand of CP198939.1, from coordinate 1,040,561 downwards.
TATCATTAATTTCTTCTTTAGTAGTTTGACTAAATAATGTATTTATTGCTTCAAATACATTTTTTTTACAATATAAAACTTGATAAATTTGTTCAATAATTGGCATTTTTATACCAATACGTTGTGCTAATACATAAACTTCTTTGGAAGTTAAATAACCTTCAACTACTTGACAAATTTGCTTTTTTGCTTCTTCAATTTTCATGCCTTGACCAAGCAAAATACCAAATTGACGATTACGTGATTGGTTATCGGTACAGGTTAAAACAAGATCCCCAAAACCAGATATTCCCATAAATGTAGAGAGTTTTGCTCCAATAGCAATACCTAAGCGGCTTATTTCAATTAATCCTCGTGTTATCAGCGCAATACGAGCATTAGCGCCAAATCCTATACCATCTGATATACCTGCACTAATTGCAATTACATTCTTAATTGCTCCACATAACTGAACACCAATCATATCTGAATTTTTATAAACTATTAAACTCTTATTACAATGGAAAAGTTGCTGCAGATCTTCATTAAACTCATCATCAAATGATGCTACTGTGATTGCTGTAGGCAAACCAGCAGCTAATTCTTTAGCAAATGTTGGACCAGAAAGAACAGCAAGTGGAATTTTATCTCCAAGTATTTCTCGAGCTGCATCTTGCAATAAGCGTCCAGTATTATGTTCAAGTCCTTTTGTTGCCCAAATAATACGTGAATATCTTGTTAAGTAAGGTCTGATATTTTGTAAAACTTGATTAAATGCATAACTTGGAACAACGATCAATATATTACGACTTTTTGTTATTGTCATCTTAAGAGAAACTTCAGGCAATAAATTATCAGGAAATTGAATATTTGGTAAAAATACTTGATTACATCGATCTTTTTGTAATTTTTTAATATGTTCAGGATCATGACCCCAAAGTAAAACAAGATGATCATTACGTGCAAGTGTAATACCTAATGATGTGCCATAAGAGCCGGCACCGATAACTGCAATTGAAACTGTTTTCATTAAGTTTCCTGATTATTCTTAGAATCTTTAGTTTTTTTTGTATGCTGTTTATGTAAATAGTTCATGAATAATACATCAAAATTAACAGGTGCTAAATTTAATTGTGGAAATGTTCCACGACTAACTAAATTAGTAATACATTCGCGCGAATATGGAAATAAAATATTTGGGCAATAAGCACATAAAAAATGATACATCTGACTTTCTTCAATGCCATTAATAGAAAATATTCCAGCTTGTTGTACTTCACATAGAAAAGCAATTTCTTCAGTTAAACTTGCTGTAACGGTAACTCGTAAGATAACTTCATGAACATTTTCAACTAATTCAGTAGATGAAGTATCTAAATCTAATCTAATTTCTGGTTTCCATTCTTTCTGAAAAATATTAGGTGTATTAGGTGTTTCAAATGAAATATCTTTAGTATATATTCGCTGAATCTGAAATACCATATCTTCATGATTTTGTTCTAACATAATGTTAATTACCTTTTAATATCATAATGATATTAAATTATTATAAATATAATTTATAATATTTCTGGTGAATCACTTTTTTATTTTTTAGCTAGCGGTAAATTTTCGCTAGACCAGCCTATAATTCCTTCTTTTAGAAAAAAAACACGTTCAAAACCATATTGAACAAGTTGTTCAGCTGGTTTAAATGCTTCTATTCCATTTTCTGAGACAACAATAATTGGTTTTTTCTTATGTTTTTTTAATTCTCCTATATTATTATTTTTAATTTCTAATGGAGTTAGATTAACTGAATAAATAATATGTCCCTTACGGAAATCATCATGAGAACGTAAATCAATAGTAATTGCTTCTTCTCTATTAATTAATTGTATAGCTTGGGAACAAGTAATATTTTTTGTTTTAGCAAATAAACTATTAATAATTAGTATGATTATCGTAATTAATAAAATAATCCAAGTTATGCTAAGTATTGAATGTCGGCTTATAAACTCCATGATTTCTTGTATCATGTATAATAACAACTCCAACAGTTAATAGTAGATTTATTTATATTATGAAATATACATTTGTTACTAAATAATTAAAGTCAATTTACGTAAATTGACTTTAATTATTTTAAAATTAGTGTCAATATCAATTGATATTTATTAGATATATCATAGTTAATTAATATCTTTTATAAAAGTTATTAATTGAAAATGATCTTAATGATGATATATAATTATTTTATATTTTTTAAAAAAATAAAGCTATTATTTTTAATATTATCTCTAAAAGAATGGAGATAATGCTTTTAGTAAGCATAACAATTATAAATAGTTCTAAATAATATTATTTAGAATGATAGATTAAAACGAATAATACTAACCAATATAATATAATTCTAATCTATTTTATTTTTATTTATATTAAATAATTTGCTTATTACTCTTTATAATTCTATTTTTGATCATCAATTATTATTAGTAATATAAGTTAGTATCAATTTAATTAAAAATTAAATTGATTTTTAATTAAATACTATAGACAAAAATAGAAGCGCTTAAGAATGGATAAATAAAAGCAATTATTTAGTTAATCAATTAAAAATTACAAAAATATTACCACTACTCATTTAATAATATATTAAATACAAAAACTATACAATTAATAAAAGATGTAATTTAACAAAATTAATATATTAATTGTTAATATAACAAAACAAATTTACTAGTCGTCGTTGATTAAATAGCTCAATTCTATTTTTGATTATATGTAGTAAAAATAAATTAAGTTTTTATTTAAAACGAATAAATAAGATAAGAAAATATATACATCATATATAATATATATCATATTTACTTAAACAAAATGAAATAAACTATTATTAATTTATAAAAAAAGAATAATATTAATTAAAAAATATAAGTATTATAAACAATTAATGTTAATAATTTAATAAAAAATAAAGAAAGGAGCAATCTAGATTTGATGTAGGATATTTTAGAAACTGTATTATTATTTTCGCTTTAAAAGATAATAAAAAATTTTAATATAATTAAATATAACAAAACACTATTTACTTAATAAAATTATTAATTATAAAAAAAATAAATCTGAAATAGAAGAGATAAATTAGAAAAAATAAATAAATCTAAAAAAGAAATAAAATAAAAAAGAATAATTTATAAATAAATTGAAAATAAATAAACTATGATATTTTTTACTAATTGTTTTTTATTATTTTTAATAAAGCTATTTCTATAGCAATCACACATATTAACAATTAAGCTATGTATTCATTATCAATAAAATATCATTTGCAATGAAATATATTACAATTATATGGCAATAGATTATAAATACTTTTGAAAAGAAGATAGATTAAATCTATTCCTTCACTAATCATAAATTATTTCTTAATTAATTGTAAAATTACTATAATTTAAATATCGATTGTTAATATACCAAAAATAAGTTTTTGATATTAGTTTATCTAATTAATAATTAAAATTATATTTATAAATATTAATTATTAAATATTGAAAATATTAATTTTGTTATTTTAGTTAAATTATTAACTATCATAGTTAATAATAGTAAATATTCATTATGTTTTGAATGTACCATCAAAACAATGTCATTGATATCTATAATTTTTATTAGTAGAATAACAGTGCTAAAATTGATCATTTTAATAATCATTTATTTATTATTACTTGCAATTAAATAATTCAATCATAATAAATTAGCTATTATAATCGATAGAATCTTACAATAAAAAACTATTTAGATATTTAGTTATGATTTACAAACTCGAAAATTTTTTATTACTAAATATAAAATTTTTTCTTTGTAGTAAATAAATATTTTGAAATATACTAAATAAAGATTTTAGATCTTATTTTATATCACTATTAAACTAATTAAGTTATTAATTTATTAAAGTAAATAATATTAAAAGATGATATAATTCTTATTTAAAATATAATGGAGTATCAATGGTTATAAATATAATATTAATACCAAAAAATAAATAAATATATTAAAATTCATAACTGTTAATTTAATTGTTATTAAAATTTTATGCAAATATTTCTTATACTGCACTCTATTATTATATTTAATAGAATAACTATTACAAAAAACTTAAATAATAAAACAATTAAATTTTTTTATAGAAATTATGTTATAGGTATTCTAAATGTTATAAAACAGAATCATAAACTTATAAATAATTTTATGTTAACTATTCTTATTAATAAAAAATAATAAATAAATATTTATTATTAATTATTTTCACTTTATTATAATTTAAGCAATATAATAGATAGTGTTTTAATATTTAAAATACTTAATTAGTAAATATTAATGCACTTACTATAACAATAAAAATAAAAAAAATAAATTAATTACCATCTCTCACTGAATTTAATAAAATAATCACAAAGATATATTAAAATTAATAAAATTAAACTGAATTATTATTAATAATAAATTATAAATAATTATAAAAACATTGTTTAATATATTATATATAAATACTGTATATCATGATTCTTAAATTATTTTTTTTAAATAAAAAATATTATTTTTTTATATTTTGTCTTATATAAATTAAATAAAAAAAATTATTAACTCTTTTGCTTTTGTATTATAATTAATTTTATTAAAGTAATTAATTTATTAAAATAATAATGATTTAATTCATTTTTTTTACAAAAATAAAATCTATTATTAGTTATATTATTTTAATAAATTATATTATTTATCGTTATTAATATTAGGTAAATTTTACTATTTTATAGTATATATAAACATTATATCTATTTAATATAGGTGAATCTAATGATCATAGTTACAGGTGGCTCTGGTTTTATTGGAAGTAATATTATTAAAGCACTAAACGATATTGGACAAAATAATATTTTGGTAGTTGATAACTTTAAAAAAAAAGATAAATTCATCAATTTAGTTGATTTAGATATTGCTGACTATATCGATAAAGTAGATTTTATCAAGAGTATTATGAATGGTGATAATATTGGCGAAATTGATGTAATTTTTCATGAAGGAGCTTCTTCATCAACCACAGAATTGGATGGTCAATATGTTATGAATAATAATTATGAATATTCAAAAAAATTACTTCATTACTGTATTGAACGAGATATTAATTTTTTATATGCTTCTTCGGCTGCTATTTATGGTAAGAGAAATAATTATTTTATTGAAGAAAGGCGCTATGAAAAACCATTAAATATATACGGTTACTCCAAGTTTTTATTTGATCAATACGTTAGAAGGATTTTACCAAAAATTACCTCTCAGGTATGTGGAATTCGTTATTTTAATGTTTACGGTCCTAATGAGGGTCATAAGAAAAGTATGGCTAGCGTTGCCTTCCATTTAAATAATCAAACTAATAAAGGTAATATATTAAAACTTTTTATAGGTAGTGAAAAATTTAAACGTGATTTCATTTATGTAAGTGATGTAGCGGATGTTAATTTATGGTGTTGGAAAAATAAAATTTCCGGTATATTTAATTGTGGTAGAGGTAAGGCGGATTCATTTCAGGCATTAGCTGATGAGATAATCGCTTTTTATAAAGAAAAAAAACTTATATTAGAATATATTGCTTTTCCTGATAATCTGAAAAATTGTTATCAAGTATTTACAGAAGCAGATCTTACAAAATTGCGTTCTGCTGGTTATTTAAAACCGTTTAAAACTATGACGGAAGGAGTTACTAATTATATGCAATGGTTAAATTGCCATTATTAAATAAAAATAATATGAAGATACTTGTCGTAGGTCCATCATGGATTGGTGATATGATGATATCACAGAGCCTTTATCGTACTTTGAAGAGCTTATACGTAGATATAGAAATTGATGTTATAGCACATGATTGGTGTAAATTATTATTAAATAAGATGCCTGAAGTAAGTCAGGTGATATCAATGCCTATAGATCATGGTTGTTTAAATGTTAGAGTACTTCGTAAACTTGGTATTCATTTACAAACTAAACGTTATGAACAAGCTTATATATTGCCAAATTCCTTTAAATCAGCGCTAATTCTTTTTTTTCTCAAAATTCCTATACGAACAGGATGGCGCGGTGAAATGCGTTATTGGTTATTAAATGATATTCGTATACTAGATGAAGTTGCTTTTCCACAAATGATTCATCGCTATGTCGTCTTAGCTTATAAAAAAGATACTATCAATAAGGCTGATGAAATTCCTAAACCTATTTTATGGCCTAAACTTTTCGTAACAGAAACAGAAATTATTAAAAGTAAGTATGTTTTTCGTATTTTGGAACAATTACCAATTATAGGTTTTTGCCCTGGTGCAGAATTTGGGCCAGCTAAATGCTGGCCTTATTATCACTATGCTAAGTTAGCACAACTATTATTTTCTTCTAATGATTATCAAATTTTAATATTTGGTTCACAAAAAGATTACTATATTGGTGAGAATATTAAACAATTAATTTCTCAAGATTATCGACAATATTGTTTAAATCTAGCTGGTAAAACAACAATTGAACAAGTAGTTAATTTATTAGCATCTTGTAAAATTATAGTAACAAATGATTCAGGTTTAATGCATATTGCAGCAGCATTAAATCGACCATTAGTTGCACTTTATGGTCCAAGTAGTCCTGATTTTACGCCACCATTATCAAATTTGGTAGAGATTATTAGATTAATAACCGGTTATCATAAAATTAAAAAAGGAAATACAAAATATGGGTATCATCAAAGTTTAATTGACATAAAACCTGAATACGTAATTACCATATTATTTAAGTTATTACGGAGAATAAGTAATAATGAAAGTGTTAATTATTAAGATCTCATCGATGGGTGATATATTACATACTTTACCTGCATTAACTGATGCAATGATATATTATCCTAATATTCAGTTTGATTGGATTATTGAAGAAAATTTTTCACAAATTCCAAGTTGGCACTCTTCTGTTAATAGAATTATTCCAATAACAATTCGTCAATGGAAAAAAAATTTCTTATCAAAATTAGCTTGGAGCCAAAGAAAATTTTTTTGTGATCAATTACAGCATTATAAATATGATGCAGTTATAGATGCACAAGGATTATTAAAAAGTGTTATTTTAATAACACGTTTATCTAATGGTGTAAAACATGGTTATAATTGGAAAAGTATTCGCGAACCTCTAGCTAGTTTATTTTATGATCACCGATATAATATAAACAAACAACTACATGCAGTTGAGCGTATAAGGAATTTATTTGCTAATAGTTTGCAATATAAAAAACCAATTATTACTGGTGATTATGGAATTATGAAATATTTTTCATCATTAGAATTAGTAAATGAAATTACACCATATATTATTTTTTTTTATGCAACAACCGCTAATAAAAAACATTGGCCTGAATCTCATTGGCGGAAATTAATTATGGCCCTAAGAGATAGTGGATTAACTATTAAATTACCTTGGATAACTGATATTGAGAATAAACAAGCGATAAGGTTAGCTTCAGGTTTTAATCATGTTAAAGTATTACCTAAGCTTTCATTAAATGAAATTGCTCAACAAATTATTAGCGCTAAAGCTGTTGTTTCTGTTGATACTGGATTAAGTCATTTAACGGCTGCTTTTGCAAAACCTAATATTACACTCTATGGACCAACGGATCCAAAATTAATTGGTTGTTACGGTAAAGAACAAAAAGCAATTATTTCACCTAATGGTAATATGGCGATAATTAAACCAGATGAGATATATCAACATTTAATTTTAAAACTAGATAATAAACAGTGAAAAGCCTACTATTAATTTATTTAATGTGATAAAACTTCTTTAAAATAGGATAAATTATTTATATCTATTTTAAAATAAATCAAGATTTAAGAAGTATAAGAAAATCATTATGTAATATATTGAAATATTTTCATATTTTATTATATCATTATTTATGATATTTTTTTGTTAAATATTAATATATTAAATAGTATACTATTTAATATATTAATATAAGTTTGTCAAAAAACATATAAAATAAATTGTTTTAGATAGATTGTTTCTATGAACATGGCAAAGATCAAGTAATAAATAATATTATATTTATTACTTTAAAATTTTTTTAATTTATTGTATAGCTTAAGCTAATATATTTAAACTATATAATAAATATTATTTAATTATTTTAATAAAATAACTTATGTTTTTAAAATTAAAATTTATTTTATAATTAAGAATTTTTAATGAATTTTAAAATATTTTTCATACATTAACATTATAAATAATAATATAAATAAACTAATTCATCACGCTTTATTTTATTTTTAGTATCAATTTATCCTATTAGTTATTTTTATTAACGATATTTCAAATATATATTTACTAACATTTAAGATAAGAAATCTTAATGATAGTTGATTTAAGTAAATATCAATTTATTTCACATATCTATTTAAAATATCTATTTTTTGTAAAATGAATAAAATATATTATTTAATAATTCAATAATAAAAAAAATACTGTTTTTATACAAAACAGTATTTTTGTACCAAAAATTATTTATTAAAAAATTAAATTTTTTAATTCTATTTTTTATTAATAATAAACTATTCTTAAGTTTTATTTTTTATGAAAAAAAATAAATATTTATTATTAATTTAATTCTCTAATATATAATGTAATTATATTTTCTTTATGATTAATAATATAATAATTATATTTTAAAAAAATTAAGGTCTTTTCGATTATTAATCTATCTAATTTAAGAATTATCATATATCTTATTAGTATTTAATTTTTCTCATAGATTATTATGATAAATATGATTTTATTAGTTTATAAGATTTATAATTTAATAAAAATTGCTAATTTCTTTATTGTATAAATTAATATTTTTTATAGTTTATAACTTAATTTTCATTTGCTAAATAGCTAGTTTTAAAATATTATTCTATTTATTATTTATAATAATCAAAATTAAAGTTAAATAAATTTTTACAAATAACAAAATCATAAAATATAACTATTTTTTATTTTAATACTTTGAAAATAGATATTTTTATAAAATTTTCTTAAAGAAAATTTTATATTTTAAAAATGATAAATTATCTCCTGGTAACACAGTACTTTAGATATTTTAAAAAAATAATCTAATTAAGTATGCATCACTATTTTGGTTATTTAATTTAATAACCAACAGTTTATTTTGTCACTATAATATAGTGAATATCAGAATTAAATAAATTATATATTTTACTAAGATTTAGCAAAATATTTAACTCATGAGATTTATATATATCTATACTGTACTTTTATTAATAATCATAATTTGACTTTTTTTATCTATAAATAATATCTTTAATATAAGATAAATAACTTTATAGTATTAGAGATAAATCTTTTTAAATTATAATATTATATTTAATAATATTATAATCTTTTGTTTTTAGTTATTTTATGAAAATATTGAAGAGAATAATAAGTATTTAATTTGATATCTTTATACTGATATCAAATTTCTTAATAAGTATATAGTACATCATTACTAATAGATAATAAAATAAACTATTAAAGATTAATTTCATCACACATAAATATATAGTGTAATGATTTTAATATTTTATCTCTCAACTTAGTGGTTACTCTATTATATTGTAAGTATTTTAATATAAATTATTTTCTTATTAGTTTAATATATATCATTAATTTATAATACAGATATTAATTAAAAAAGATTTCATTAAAAATATTAATTATATTAATTAATATCATTAGCAACAACATCTTTTATTAAAAACACATAGAAATAACAAATAATAATGTTAGAATAAGTATAAATAATTCAAATCATTATTTGATTATTCTCTACATTATTAAGAAAATTTCATCAAAATTATAGATGATAAAAATCTTTAAAACAAAGTTATCCAATTAACTAAATTTCTCTTTATATTATCTTTTAGTATTTTAAAGTAAAATAAAGTAATGCTAGAAATGATTCGAAAATAAAAAATAAATAAGATTAAAATATAATTTATAGATTAAATATTTTTCTATCTATAAATTTTATATTTAAAATCGAGAAATTATTTTCTATTAACGAGCTTGTAAATTAGATATTTTTAATAAAAACTGAATTATAATTAATCCATAAAAGAATAATTATTAAATTATTTTAATATTAATTATGAAAATAGTTAATAAAATAGTTTATTCAATAAAATATCTTAAATACTTAACCAGTAAGTTATATAGATTATAAATAAGTTATATAAAATATAAATATTTATTTAGAATGGTTATAAATAATAGATAAGAACTAATAATTAAAAATATATAATATTAATAATATATCTATTTTCATAATTAATAATATCAAAAAACAATAACATTTCATAAATTTAATATTAATAATATAAAAATTAAGCTAATTTAATTTTATGAAAAATGTTATGAATAAGTTATAATAAAATTTATTATATCAGATTAAAACTGATATAAAAGTAAATGAAATACTAATAAAAAATAAATGTTATATTCAATATATGTTATAAAATAACAAAAAACTAATTATTTTAGTCAAATTTTATTTATCGTTCACTTTTCAATTAAGATTTTAACAATCTTAAAGAATAACATTCATAATATAAAGAAATAAAATTATAAAATTTATAAAATAAATAAATTGGTATTTATTATAGTTAATAATAATATTTTTAGTTTATATATATAAAGATATAAGATTTTAATTATCAGTTGTATAACTTAATTGGTTAAAAGATTTATTTATTTAAATTAAAATAAATAATTTTTAATAAAAATAGAATCTATAGAATTTATTTAAATTATTTTTATTTAATCAGTTTACTATTTGGAGATGTATATGGTTCTAACAATTTTAATAATTTTTGTAATGCTCCTTGATTCTCGTGTAAAACTTTTTTTGATTGATTACCATGGTATAGACGATAATTTTTCTCTTTAAGTAAATAAGAAACAGTAAGAATTAAAGATTTACTGTCATTAACTGTAATAAGGCCATTTGCTTCTTTCAGTTTAGTGCAAATATCTTTAAAATTAAAAGTATAAGGACCCATTAAAATAGGTAAAGCATGTACAGCTGCTTCTAAAGGATTTTGACCTCCTTTTTTAACCAAACTACCGCCGATAAAAGCAATATCAGAAATACCATATAGTAACATTAGTTCACCCATAGTATCGCCAATAATAACTTGAGTATTTATATTAGGAACCATATTTTTACTACGACAAATATAATGTAATTTAGATTTTATTATTAATGATTTTGCTTTTGTAAAACGTTCAGGATGACGAGGAACAAGAATAAGTAATAAGTTTGGAAATTTTATTAATAATTTAGTATAAGCTTGTAAAATAATTAATTCTTCTCCTTCATGGGTGCTGCTAGCAATCCAAACTAGTCGATTTGTAGCCCACTGTCGACGTAATATTATAACTTTTTCTGCTAATTCAGGAGTTATATAAATATCAAACTTTAGATTACCTATAGCGTATAATTTTTTTCTTGACAAACCCAATTTTATAAAACGTTCTCCATCATCTTCGTTTTGCACTGCGATTAAGGTAATTTTTTGCAATAACTTTTCTATAAAATAACCTAATTTTTGATAACGTAATGCTGATCGTTCAGATAAACGAGCATTAGCAATAACTAATGGAATTTTTCGTTTTCTTAATTGAAGAATCAGATTTGGCCAAAGTTCTGTTTCCATGATAATAGTTAATTTAGGATTTACATGATTAAGAAAACGATGCACAGAACCTGATAAATCATAAGGTAAGTATGAACGTTGAACATCATCACCAAATTCTACGAAAACTCGTTCTAATCCAGTTGGTGTCATGGTAGTAATAGTAATAGGCAATGATGGATATTGATGTCGTAATGCTCTAACTAACGGAATAGCTGCTAATGTTTCTCCAACTGAAACTGAATGTAATAATATACCACCAGAAATCATATTATCATTACAAAAACCATATCGCTCATTCCATCTTTTACGATAAGCTGGAAATTTAAGGCTACACCATAATAAACGTAACCAAATAATAGGTTGAATAAGATAAATGAGTATTTGGTATAGAAATAATAACATTATGTTACATTAATTAATTTAAATTAATGATATAATAACAAATTATTTGTTACATATAAATATGTCTAATAAATATTTTTTAAAACAATGCTTTTAATATTGATTAAAAATTTTCATCTTTTTAATTAATTTAAATTAAATTAGTAATTATTTAAAATATGATAAATAAATAATTATTTATTTTGTTTATTTTATTTAATTGATTAATGTTCTTTCTTTTTTATTAAATAATATGTATTTAATTGAACGTTATTAATTATAAATGACTTTATGAGAAACAAAGCAATTTATCCTGGTACTTTTGATCCCATAACTTATGGTCACTTAGACATTATAGAACGTGCTTCATTGATATTTAATGAAGTAATATTAGCTATAGCTGATAATTCACGTAAAAATCCAATGTTCACTCTTGATGAACGAATTTTATTTGCTCAAGAACAAACAAAACATTTCACTAATGTTAAAGTAATAGGATTTTATGAACTTACAATAAATTTTGCGCAAAAACAACAAGCTAATATTTTAATAAGAGGTATTAGATCTATCTTAGATTTTGAATATGAATGTCAGGTAGCTAATATCAATAAATACTTAATAGCCAATATAGAAACTATTTTTCTATTATCTTCTCCAAAGTTATCAATTATTTCTTCCTCTTTAATTAAAAAACTTGCTTATTATGGATGCGATATTTCATTTTTTTTGCCGGAATCAATAGCTAAAGCTATTTTAAAAATGTGTAATAAAAATTATTTATTATAAGTTTATTTTAATAGTTTTAATAAAATTACTTCAGTACCATAATTATTAATTAAAAATAATTAAGCATAATAAAAATATATTTTAATATTTCAATTATGAAATAAATATTATTAGCAATGACTTATTGTATTTACTATCTAACTATTAATTTTTTAATATTATACATAATATTTTTTATTCAAAAATTAAAGAAAAGTATATATATTAATTTTGAATAATTAAATAAATTATCTCTTTTTATGTTTGAAGGAGAAGATTTTAGTATAAGGATTTTAGTAACGAAATATACATATTATTAACATTGATATTATCCATTATAAAACTATAATTTTTCATTATATTAAATTGAGTTAAATAGTATTTTTATTATTAATAAATAATAATTTATATTAAAATATATAAAATAGATTTTTTCATTTATCTATAAATATAGAAGATTTATAAATCTTGTTATTTTAAAATCAAACATTAAAAATTTATAATTAATATAATATATCGTTTCTTAATATTACCTGAAAATCAAATTAGATACGATAGAGATATAATTAAAGTTAATTTTTTATTTTTATAAAAGCTGAAATACTATCATAATATGCAATCTAATTAATGGTTATTTATAGTAATCTATAAGTTAAAACTTAATAAATCAGAAAATAATATAAAGTTAATATTAAAAATTGATTTGTTTTAGATATACAAAAATTTTAATTTTATAAATTTATCTTAATTTATTAATATACAGCATGCCATATTCTATTTAATGTAAACTAAATTAGTTTTGATTCTATATAATTTAATTTAAGTTTTATAAAATTTTAACTAATATTACTAATTGTATAATTAATGATTAATTTTAATATGTAATATATTATCATACTTTAATCAAAAAATAAGTTAAATTAACTAACTATCTATTATTTAAATAAAAAAATAAAAGATATCTAGTTAAATAGATAATTTAATTTATTGTTATTTTTAAATTTATGATAATAAATATTACTACTTATTTTCTTGGTAGTTTTAATTTTTATAAAAATATTTTATAAATATTAATTTATTTTTAACTATTATGTATTTAATTAAAATTAATAAGTATATTTTATTATCTTATTTAAAGATAATTTATTTTTATTGTTAATAATTAATTAAATTTTCTAATATCTTAATATATAACTATTATTTAATATATATAATGTTATTATATGTATAATGTTATTATATGAGTTATATAATTATATATTTTTTATTTATTAGTTTTTATTATATCTATTTTATTTTATTTTTTTATATTTTATTTTAAAAAAAATTTTATAAAAATAATAAATAATATTAAATGAATTTTTTTATAAAATATTAACTAAATATTAATAATTAACATTATTATATCTTATATAAAATGAGATTATTTAAAATAAAAATAATAAATTATAATGAATAATCATTATATAAATATAATATGAAAATATTCATTATTCTAAATAGGTATTGAAAATAAATTGAATTTAATAATATTATTTTATAATTTTATTATTAATAATAATTAAACTTTAATTTTTAATTAAATTTTAATTTATTTAATAGATATTTAATATAATAAAGATAGTTTTAATTTTAATATTATTATATATTTTTTCTATAATTATTATAAGTTTATTTAAATATTAAAAATATTTAAATACAGATATTATCTGTTAAATAACAAAGATCTAAATAATAATAGAAATACTTAATTAATCAAGATAAAATATTTATTCATGAAGTATTTCAAAACATTTATATAAATTATTTTTAAGTAAGAAATAAAAAATATTATAAATATTTATTTTAAAAAATAAATATATTTTCTAATCAAAAATATCTTTTATTATATTTTGATTGTTACTTTTTCAATTTTAAATAAATATTTTAATTTAAATGATATAGTATAATTAATAAATCAGAGATATTAATAATACATAATAAAAATATAGTTAAAAACTACTATTATTTATAGTAATATTTTTATATATTTATAAATCATAATAAATAATTATTTTATAACATATTTATAGTTATTTATCATAAATATATATATCTACTTTGGAAATTAAAATATTAGAAATTTGTTCATTTAAATTCTAATAGAATTTATAGACATTAAAACATTTATCATTTAAATAGTTTAAATTTATTAAATTAAAACTTGATTAATATATATTATCAAATTTAGTTAAAGATAACTACAGTAAAAAACAGCTAAAGTTTAGCTAAATAAGCTATTTATTTATATTGTCTTTATAAATTAAATTATATTTATATATAAATATAATTTATATTAATACTTAAATATTTTAAATTAATTAACTGAAAATAATAAATATTAAATTAAAAATTTGATATTTATAATTATTTTAACTATTAAGTATATATAAATAACTATATAAATTATATTTTTATATTAATAATTTGATATATCAATTAATTATTATTAATTAATTGATAAAAATTAAATATATATTGATACTATTCTTTAAATAACTAATTTATCAATTTTTTATATAAAATTTTAATAAAATTTTTTTTTAAAAATTATTTTATATAATATTTTGTTATTAAATATTACTTTAATTTTATAAAAATAATTTATATTAAACTAAATAATAATATATATGATTATTTTAACTCTTATTAGTATTTTTACTATAATTTTTAGAGTGATAAATATAATATTTTCTACTTTTAATAGTGATTTTATTATTGTTAACAATAAATATTATTTTCGTTAAATTACTTAATACATCATTATATGATGACAATCAGTTCATTCTTAATTTAATTAAGAATATCAAATAGAATAATATCAATAATAAATAAAATTTTAATATTAAATGTGTTTTTTAACACATTTTTATTTTAATATCATTATTATCTTTATCTTTTATATTTTAATTATACAAACTTTATTATTATTTAATTTATATTATATATCTATTTTATCATTAGTTATAATATCCACATTTAAATATAAACTTATCTATTATATTTATAAAATAAAAAATAATAAATTTAAAATAGATAACATATATAACTAATTTTCTAATATTTACTAAAATAATTATAAATTCTAATAATTAATTAAATATTTTTTATTTTTATATAATTTCAGAAAATATCTAAAATCCTTCTTTTATTAAGAAGAATTATTTACGAATATATAGAAGAAGTAATTTATATTAGAATTTTATAATATAGTTTTTATATTATTGAAAATCTTGGAAAATTTAATAATAAAATTAGTATATATACTTTATAAGTAATATGAAATATTACCTGTAATTAAGATGCATATTTTATTATATAAATTTTTATATAATAGCTATATACTAAAGAAAATAAAATAATATATTCATTTTTATATAAATTGTTTAGATTATAATCTATTATTAATAGTTTTTTTTCTTTACTTTTTTTATATTTTAACATTAGTGTTTGATATTAATTTCTGTTCATTATTAAAGATATTTTTTTTAAATTATTAGAAAAATAAATTTACATAAAATGAAAAATATCTCATTGAGTTAATCCAATCTTAATTAAAGAAAAATATAACCAAATAAAATCTTTATTTATCAATCTCTTTAGTATATTTTATCTGATTTTAAGAGTGGTGCAAGTCAATGATTGAAATCTTTATTTTTCATTACAATCAAATAGTAAATCTAATAAAAAATGGAAAATATAGAAATCACGATAATTAATATTATATTCATGCATTTTACGTAAAATTTCAGTTATTCAAGAAATTACTATTTTTAGTATTAAATTTAGAAATTGAATTTTTTCCAATTTTTGCAGTATTTTTTAAAACTAATAGTTGAAATAAATACTTTTGTAAGAATAAATGACTTGGTACATAATAGTATTAATTCCTTTCTTTCAGAAAGCTTTAACGTTAATACTATTAATACATCTATTATTTAATCCAATTAATTATTTTCCATTAACTGTCTCTATCTTATATACTAAATTATTGTGGTAATTTTTAAAAAATAGATTCTTACGTTAAGAATAAAATTCAATATTTTACGTTTTTCTAATTGTAAAAAATTTCACCATATAATTTTCTATTATAAAAAAAATTACTTCATTTCAATAAATTTTAAAAGGTTTTTAAACTAAAGCATTTTAGTGTCTTAAAATAATATCTACTGCTTTTTCAGCTAAACTATATAAATCTTGTGTATCTGCAAAGTAGCGTGCAGATTTAGCCCATTTATTTAATAAAGATTTATTAACTAAACTTATTTTTAATGCATTATTAAGACTATCTTGTTTATAAGGTTCATTTAATACTATACCACAATCTGCTCGTTTAACATAAAGTGCATAACCACAAATTTCTGTTGTAATAATAGGTAAACCAGCTACAATTGCTTCGATTAATACTATACCAGCAGCTTCTTGATAAGCAGGATGTATTAAGATATCAGCAGCAGTCATCAATTCAGCTATATCATCACGCCCTTGAAAAAATAAAACTTGCTTATATATACCTAGTTTTTTTGCTAGACGTTGATAAGGTGATGGATCAGCTTGTCCTACTGCTATAAATATAGTCTTATTCCTTACAATTTGAGGTAAAGAAGCGATGGATTTAAGTGCTCTATCCATACCTTTGCGCTTAAAATCTGAACCTACTTGTAATAAAAAAAATTGATTTTCCGAAATAGAATTTTTTTTACGATAAATCTGTTTTGCGTCAGTAATTTGCTTGTCGTATTTTTTACTATGTTCAATACCTGGAGGCAAAAGATAAAAACGTGCGTCTGGTGTTTTATAATGCTTTTTAAAATCATTAACTTGATGTTTTGTAAGCATGAATAATTTAGTATGACTATCTACTCCAAAAACAGCTTTTTCATAAGAAATATAATGTTTATATCGTTTAGTAAATTTATAAAAAATACTTTTTTCTTTTTCAACTTCTTCTGCAAAACAAATATCAGCGGCATAATAAATATCTAATCCAGGCATTTTATTAAAACCAATAATAATATCTGCAGGATATTTTGTTAAATGTATTTTTACTTGATGATAAAATGCTTCATTACGACCATGATTTGTGTATGATTTAGTTTTTATTATTATAATATTAATATGAGTAGGAATTTTACTATCCCATACCATTGTATAAACACGTATTCGGTATCCTCTTTTTTGACAAATATTAAGAATTTGTATAAAATTTCTTTGTAATCCGCCAAATGGAAAATATTTATATAAACAAAAAGCAATCTCCATAAGATTATACCTTTATCTTTAATTTAATCATTTACATGTTTATTGATAATATCTTTATACTTACATTAATATTTTTAGAAAAAATTTTTTTTATTATTTTATATTATTGAGGTATTTTAGATCACTATTTAATATTTAAATATCATTAAATATTACTATATATGATTCATAATATTCATGATCTAAATGAACAAATAGAAAAATATAATTATAATTTTTTATTACTAATTTAATGTGTATTAGTTATTAATCTTATATTAATTAATAATGATAAATAATTAGTTATAATATTAATAATTGAAATGATATTTTCTTATAAATTATATAACATATAATTGACTATATTATTATATAATATAGTCAATATTATATATTGAACTAATTGTTACTAAAACTTAGTATTAATATAATTTAATATATATTTATATTAATAAATTAACTAATTAAGTTAAAAAAAATCCTTTTATTTTAACACTTAAGCTATCATATTTCTATTAGAAATATGATAGACAGATTTTCATTTATGTCTAATTATAGAAATTAATTTGGTAATTATTTTTAAAATAATTAGTTTATAAACTAATATCTAATAAAATATAAATATTTAGTTTAAGTAATTTTAAAATAAAAAACTTTTTTTAACAACATATTTTTAATATAATAATATATCTATTTTTTTAAATAAATAATTTTTATCTCTATCATTAAATTTATAAAAAATCTTTTTTTTAATAAAACGTATTATAAAAGATATAATTTATTGATTTATCAAGTTACTAATTAAATTATAAAAATTTTTTATAATTAATTATTAATATATTTAAGTTAATTTATTTTAGTTATAAAAATATTCATATATCATAAAATATCATATATCTTTCACCTCTTTAAAGAGAGATAGATGTATTTTCCATAGTATAAATGTATTAATTTTAATATCTAAACAATTTAATGATGTTAATAATAATTTTTGTCATTAAAATACATCAATTAAATTTTGATAGTTATATTTTTTTTTAAAATTTTTTATTCAATTTCTATATATATTTTATATATTTATTTATAAACTTATCTTATTATATTTGTAATAATTAAGATTATAAGTTTAAAAAATAAAATAGTTAATTTTATTAAGATGACTTATAAGTAATATACTATATTTTATAATAAATAATTTTTTATTAATTAAATATTTTAAAATTTTTAATTAATAAATATAAACTCAATAATTCTAAAATATTATTTTTTATTATATAATTAATATACTTAGATAATATTAAATATTTTATTAAATATTTTATTAAAAAAAAATTAAATAACTTTCATTATTTTCTAGTTCATTATTAATAAACTTAATTGATTATTCAATAATTTTAAATTTGTTAATTATCATATTTTATATGAAGTTTAAATATTTTTTTTAAAAATAATAGTAATTTATAATTATCTATTTTTTATTTTAAAAATAATATTTAATTCTATTAATTAAACGTAAAAAATTTTTAAAAATTACTATATTTAATAGTTATCTAATTTTTTATAATATATACAAATTAATTTTTATTTTATAAGTGAAGTTAATAAAGATATTTTTTATTAAAATATTTAATTAAAATTTAGTTTTTTTAGATATAATTTATATATATTTTAATGCTTAGTAAAAATATAAATTTTTTATAATTTTGATATTTATTAAAATTATTTAATATTTTTATATTAATAATTAATATATATAATTTGATTATTGTTTACTATTAATATTAATAGCATCATAAATTTCTATTGATAATTTAAATAAAATATCATATTATTATTTTAATGATAAATTTTAATAAAATATTTTATTAAGTTATACATATATACAGTAAGTAGTATTAATTATTAATATTATTTCAATATCTAAGCATATTTTAATATAGATTGTATCTATTATTATGAATAATATTATTATAATATAATTTTAATTATAATTTAATTTAACTATTTATTTTTAATAAAATAATTAAAAATTAAATTATATTATAAATTTATCTTATTTTGATATTCTATAAATTTTATAGATTTTAGATAAAATTTTTTTAAATTTTTACTTGATAGTTTTTATAAATATCTAAGTTTTATAATTTCTTTATTGAAATAAATTATAAAAATTTAATTAAGAATTATTTTTCATAAAAAATATAAAATTAATTTTTATTAAACGGTTTATATTAATTTTATATAAAAAGATGATATTAATAAATAATATTAAATGATTTAAATTATTTGATTTTTGATTAAATATTTTTTAAATATATAAAATAACTGAATATATTTAGTTATTTTATATATTTAAATTATATAAATAATATTATATATAAATCTAAATATAAATATATATAGTATTTTTTCATAAAATATCAAATAATTAATATTTTATTATATAAAGTTTAGTAAAAAGCAAATCCGAATATTTATCGAATATATAATATTTTATTAATATTTTAATTAAAATATAATTATATATGAAATCAGATAATTTTATTAAAATGAAACTATCAATAATAAATAAACAATAATTAAAATCATTATCTTATTTTTATTAAAAATGATTTAATTTTTAAAAATATTTAATAATAATTAAAATATTATAATTTTTAATAAAATAAGTAATTTATTAAAGTTAACTATATAAAATGAAGATTTTTCATTAATAATTTAAAGAAATAAATTTATCATTTTACTAATATTTCTAAATTAGACTTTAATATTATAAAATTTATAAAATTATAAATATAATTAATACATCTTTAAATGAATAAAAATAATTTAAAAAATATAAATATTTGATATTATATGTTATCAAATCAAATTTGATTAATTTAAATCAAAAATACTTAATCTAAATGAATGAAATTTTAAAAAATATAATTGATTTAAATGAACTTAATGAATATTAATCTTAATAATATAAAATTAAAATAAATAAATTTTTAAAATATAAACTTTAAAAATAATAAATTATTAAATATTTGTTATAAAAAGATTTTTAATTATGTAATTACATTAACTATATAAAATAATATAAATTTATTTTTTTAATATATCTTATAAGGATAATAATTTAAAAAAAATTATTAATTTTATTATTTTAAATAAATCAAAGATTTTTATTTTTTATTTTAATTTTTATATTAAATAAAACGTAACTTAAAAAAATAAATATTTACATATACTCAATTATCAATAATAATATAATATTATTATTATAAAATTTGTCTGATAATTATTAAATAGTAAATATATAAGTATATATGATAACATCAATAAATTTATTAAAAAATAAACGTATATTATACATCTATTTTTATTTATATATATAAAAATATAATTAATAAAAACCTTACTAGATTTTAATATTTTAATTAATATAACTAATATTATATACAACAAGATAATGTATACAAAAACCTAATTTTATTTTTAATATCTATCAATAAAATTTAAAATAAAACAATTTTTTTAAAAAAATCGAAAATATAATTTTATATATGATATTTTATTAGTTTAAAAAATAATTTGATATTTTATCCTTATTGATATCATAATTAAATTATTTATCATGTTTTATTTAATTTTATGATAATTATTTATTACTATACTCTTGTTATAATCTTCTATTTATTATTAATTATTAAAATAATCAGATTTAATTATTTTTTGTAATTTATATATTTGTTAAACAGACTTATTCATTTTTGTGATTTAAACTTTAACTTTTATATTATTGATAAATAATGTTATTTTTATCTAACATAAACTAGACAGGATAAACTTTTATTTTATAAATATCTATAATTATGTTTTATAAAGTAAATTATCTACTGTATAACAATTTTTATTATTTAATATTATATATTTTACGATAAATGTAATTTTATTTTAATAATAAAATTGTATTTATATAAGTTTAATTTTCATTTTAAAAAAATTTAATTTCCTTTAATATCAATAATATCTATAAATTTTATTACTAAATAAAAATATTATATATCTTTGATATATTAAGTAAAAGTGCTCCATATATCTTTTTTGAATATTCAATTTTTATCTTAGAGAAAAATTGAATATTAGATATTATTATTACCAATAATATTGAATTTTAGAATTGATAAATATCATAACTTATTGATTAAATAAACTAATAAATTATTTCTAGATTTATAACTTGAATATTAAAATAACTTATTTATTAATTATTTTATTTGCATAATTAATAAAATTAAAATATTAATTAATAATCAAAATATAATTATGGATGTTTTATTAATTTACTATTATACTATATTCTATTAATAGTAAATTTAATTTTTAGAAAAAATTTATCTTTATTAAAAAAATCAAATAACTTTTATAACAAAAAATTATATAAAAATTATTTACAATCATTTTAATGTAATTAATCAATATTAGTATTATATACCTATATTCATAAGTTTTAAATCAAAATAACTGAACTCAACTATTTAATAATATATTATGAGAAATATCATTGAATAAGTTATATATATTTAATAATGATTAATGTACATTATTTTAAGAAAATATATAAATAACTTATAAATTTAAAATAAAGATAAAGAGAAATAATAATATAATTTATATATATGATTTATATTAAAATCAATGATTTTTTATTATAATTTTATAACTAAAATAAATAGAATTTTTATTCTTTTAAATAAAAACACTGCTTTTAATAATTCTACATATTTTCATAATAATTTTACAGATTAATTTGTATATCTTTTTAATATAGTCATAAGAAAATATCAAAATATTATCTTTATACTATCAAAAAATTTTTTTTTACTATTTTATCTTAATATTTATTAATTTATAAATTAAATTATGATTGTATTTTTTATGACTCGATGGTATATTAAATGGTTAATTATCATACTATATAAATAATGTTATTATATAAGAATAATTTTATATAACTATCAAACAAAAAATAACAACTTAATAAATAGAGTTTTTTAATAAATCTTTTCTTTTAATTTTAAGATAAAAATAAAAAAAATATAATTTTACTCAAAAACTATAAATTTTCTTATTATATTCAAAGTGTATTAAAAAATACTATCAAAATTTATTTAATTTATAACATATGAAATCTTTTATTTATATCAAGAATTTTATGAAAATAGAAATAAATTTATTGTATTTTAAAATAAAGTAAATATTATTTTATAATTTTATTATGAGATAATTTCTTTTTTCTAGTACTTAATTATGTTAAATTAAAGTTTATATTAAGAATATCGTTTATTTTAAATCTATCTAACTACATTATTATATTATTTTTATATCTAGTAATAAAATATCCATTTATATAAATAAGTCATTTAATTTTCTGTCTATAATAAATTTTATTAAAAAATCTTGATTACCAAATAAAATGTATTTGCTTTTTACTTTTTGTTTTATCTTAATATTTAAATTATCGATTTAAATTTATGATTATTTTTAATAGATAAAATATTAATAAGTGATTGTTATAAAATAAAACATCAATAATGATATTGCTTATTATTTCTTATTATAATAATAAATCTAATAGTTGTCCTTTTGTAACTTTTAAGCTTTAAATAAAAAGTAATAATAAATATTATATAAAAGGATATTTTATAATTTTTAACATTAATTAAAAATTAATTTTTTTTATTTCAAATAAACTAAAATATTTGTACATATCAAATAACTTTATTTAATATTAGTTAAAGAGTAAATGTAAATATCAATGTTATTACTTATAATAATATAACTTTATTCAATAAATAAACATTTATAAAAATAATTGTAATTACAATAAAGTATTTCAGTTATTTATAAACGTTTATATTTAAAAAATATAAGATATAAACTAACTATAGATATTTTCTGTTTAGTTAAGTAGCATAAATTAAAACATTAATTATTTCTTAACAAATACAAGTTATAATTATTATTATCATATCTTGTACTAGAATTTTAATATAATAAAAATTATTTATACTTTTACTATTTAATTGATATTTTTTGATAAATAATCTTTAATTTATTTAAAGTAATAAATCATTCGATAACTTAATTTATTTATCTTTTATAAGAATTTAAAGATTTGTAAAATTATATATCGATTATTTTGTTATTTTAAACTACTATCATTAAATTTAGTATAATATATGAGATTTAATTTAATAACATATGCTTATAGTATAGGTATTAATATGTACTTTACTTTAGTTTTATTATTAATTTTATTTTTTTATTTATATCGTAATTTTAGTTTATTTTGATAACTAATTATTAGTTTTTTTACTAAAAGAGATAAAAAAAATATTAATTTTAACTATATCCTTTAAGTCGAATAATATAAATTCATAATAGAAAATTCTTAAAAACCTAGTTTTTATTTGAGTTTTTTTTACAAAAAAACTATTATTAGAATTTTCAATATTAAATTAATAGTATTATTATAATATTAATTTATAGATTATAAAATCTAATATATACTATTTTATAATATTGATTCTCCATTACTTATGGATTTTATTTAAATCATTATAAATTATAATTCTACATTTATTAATATTCAGTTATAATTAAAGATTTGTATCACAATAACATGATAATAATACTCCAATTTTATGATTAATTTTTCAAAAATTTTAACTTATTTTCGATATTAATTAAGTAGATTTACATTTTAATTTTACATATAAGTAATATTATTTATCATTTTACATATATACTAAAATATATCTTATATCAATCAGTTATACAGAAAATTATATTAATCATTAAAGTGGATTATACTTTAATATATAAAAATTATAATCAATAAATTATAAAAATTTTAATGTATTTACATACTATTATTATGTCATTGTAAAATAATAATTATCAACTAACTAATAATAAAACATTATTAAATCATACAACTTAATAATAAATTCATTTTCTTTGGAAATATTCATGCAAGATATCGGATTATAGTAATCTTATTTTATCTATATGATCTATATATCATAATCATTTACTAATAGTTTTTCCAGTTATTTAGTTAAATATTTAATACTGATATTTTATCTTTAAAACTTTGTTATTTAAAATAACTATTCAAATAATTCTAATTAATGTTACTTTACTTTAAAGGAAAATTTGAATATCAATTATATGGATGATAAATATTCTTTAAACCAATAAAATAATTATTAATTAATTATTTTTTATTTTATTATCTTTTAAATTAATTAATATATTTTCAAATATTTTTCTTTATTAAGATATCTTAAAATACTAAGATAACAAGAATAACTAGTTTTATCATATTAACCTATTAAATTTTATTTTAATTAATAATAAGTATTAATTTATTTAGTATAAAAGATTTTTCATCTGTATAATTTTATTTAATAAACTAGATAAAGTAAGTTGTACTGTTAATTACAGTAAATTCTTATGATAATTGCAGCCATTAAGTTCAATTACATATATAATATGTTAATTTAAAAATTAATCATTATTTATTCACATTATTTTAATAACTATCGCTGTACTTTTATACAGCAAGAATATGTCATTTATTTTTATTAATTTAAATAAAAGAAAACATGATTTTTTCCATTATTATATTTTAATAGTTAATATTTATAAAACAGTTTAATTATTTATTATACTTAATTTTAGAATTTAAATTTATAAAAATATTCGATATTATTCTTATTTGTTAATAACTTTTTATTAAAAAATTCATATTTTAAATAATATCATAATAGAATCTTAATTATATAAAATATATAAGTTTCTAACTTTTTAGTAAATAAAGATTTTTTTCATTTTATTATTAAGAACCTTACTTTATGTATTATTTTATCAAATTACGTTTTTATTTTAATTAAAATAAAAATCTTTTTTAAGTAAGTTTATTTTTTTATCTTTTTTTTATGAGAAAGAATATTTTAGAAAAATAATGTATTTTATATAGGAAAATATATGAATTTCTTGAAGTATTGTTAATAAATAGATAATATATTTTAAAATTAATTAATTAATTTTAAAAATTATAAATATTATACAATATCACTGAAATTAAAATATAATGAATAAGTAAATAACAAAATGTATTAACTTAATCATATGAATAAAATGATTGCTAAATAAAATAATAAAAACTTATTTCAGATAATACATTATTAAAAAAAATAATATTATTATTTTTAATATATTTAGTAATATTTAGTATACTATTAAATATTTTATATTTTAATTTATTATTATTCATCGTAACAAATAATGATAAATATTTTCATTATTTTATAAAATCTTTATAATTTATTTTAAAACCATTATAAAATATAGTATAACTATTTATTTTAGAGAATTAAATATTCAATTTTCTATATATATTTTCTTAATTAAACCATTCTATATTGATATATATTTATAAAATATAATGTATTTTATATTTAAAATACATGATTTAATTATAATATATTCATATTATTTTATAATTTAATTTTTTTGTTGAAATTTTTATATAAATCACTTTTATGAAAGTATTAAATTTTTAAAAAATATTGATGATAATTATAAAAATATAATTAATATAAATTTATCTTATTTTAGTTAAAAATAATAATATAAAGTATTTATTTATTAAAATTTTTCATTAAATATTAATTTATATATTTTAATATTAAAAATAGTTTTATTAAATTTAAATAAAATTTATTTATATAAAATTTAATATGTTTGATATTAGTATTTCGTTTTATTAAATATAGATAAACATAAATTACTAATTCAATGGTAATAATAATTAAATTAATATAAAGTATGAATTATAATATATGGATAAATATATAGTAAAATTTCTAAAATATTTAAAATTAAGATTATAGTTAAATTTAATTAATAATTATATTGTCTTTCATATATCTTTATAAAATTATGAAAATCTATTTCAAAATATAACATTATTTAATATTAAAAATACAAAATTTATACAAATTAATATGAAAATAAACATTATTTACAATATTATTCAATATAAATAATCTATAAGATTTATATAATAATTATATTAATAGATAAATGAAGTTAATTTAAAAAATAATAAAATAAAGTAATTTCTAGTTTTTAATTTAGGTTTATTAAACTAAGAAATATTAAAAAAATAAACATACATATATATACATTTATATATTAAGTAGCAAAAATTAAGTCAATTAAATATATAATAATCTAATCTTATTTTTACAATAATTTATTATGTTTCATCTACTATAAAGATTATATGTATGCTAAAAAATAATAATAACATGACTATCTCATTATTTAAATATATTAAAAATAAAAAAGATAAAAATAGTTCTACAAAATTAAATATCTAAAATAAAATTAATTTGTAATTGACATATTTAACCTTTCATAACTAAAATTTATATTTTAATAAAAAATAAAAAATAGTAGAATTATATTTTTTTATATTATATATTTATATATTACTATATTAAAAAATAAAAAACTTTTTAATAGTTAATTAAACATTAATAAATATTTAATAAACATATTATATTGTAGTGATTTACTATATAGTAATTATACTAATCTAAAATATTAAACAATAGCAATAAGAAATTTCTATTTAATTTAATCAATTTTATTTTATTCTAATGATAAAAATAACAATATATAAACTTTCATAATATTAATTAATTTTTGGAAGAAACTTTTATATTTATAATATTGCTAAAATATACAAAATAATTATATTATTTTTATAATGTCACTATAAAATAGTAAATTCTTTAAAATTTGAAACATTTACTTTTAATGGATTTTTAAAAAATGTTTAATAATAAAATTATTATTACAGTTATTATATAAAATTATAAAATTATTATTTTCAATGTCATAAAAAATAAGAATTAATAATAATAGATTATTCAATCTAAGAAATTAACATAAAAATATTTATAATTTATTCTAATTATAATTAAATTTATAAAACGTAAAGTTACAACTATTAAAATTAAATTAAGTAATTTAAATAAAATATTAATATTTAATATTTTATTTAAATGGTATTTTCAATTTAGTTATAAAACCATACTGTTATCTAGACTTTAGAGTCTAGTATATAAAATATATATACTACATATTTATTTTTTTATTTTTATTAAATTATATAAATTAATATTAGTTTTTTATTCTATTTAATAGAGTACTAAAACAGTATTGAATACTATGTATGGTAACTAAGAATTTTCAGAAATTCATTAAATAATGACAAATAATAATGCATTTAAGCAACATCAATAATATTAAAATAGCTCATCATTAGATATACAAATTATTTAATGAAATTAAGCCTACTTGTTAGTATAACATATAGACTTATAGAAGTTCAAAAAGTGACAGAGGTGAAAAGGATCCTTAATAAATAAGTATATAAAGAGCTTATCTTAAATTTAAGAAATTTTTACTTAATATAAAATATGAGATAATTTTTATTATTAATTAAATATTAGGTAAATTAAAGTTCTATATTAGAAAATTAATATAAAATTATTATCGCAATTAGCGACTGAATTTATATAAAAATGCTTTAATGAAAGAATATTTAATACTCTCTTTCTCTATATAACATATAATGTATCTTCAATTTAAATATAATATATTAAAAAATCATCGAATAATTGAGAATAAATTTTATTTTAAAATTAATTTTAAATAACATTTATTTTTATCAATAGATTTTAATATGAATATTTTTAGATTAAAAATAATTTTCCTTATATTATAGACTATACTTTAAAAATCTATAGAAAAATATTTTTATTGTTTTAAAATAGAATCTATATATTAATTTTAAATGAATTAAATATAATCTAATATTATTTATCATTAAAATTAAGTAGAATAAAATTCTTTCTATAATTAACATTCTATTTATTTTAAATTAAATAAAAAATCAATTATATTATAGTGTATATATGTAGCTATTTTAAAAATAAATTAAAATAATTTAGTGATACTTATATTAAAAAATTAAATTTTAAAATTTATAAGATTTTAAATAATATTTTTATTATCAATATTTGTTTAAGTAAAAGAATAAATAAAAAAGATTTATAATAAATCTTATTAATATTCAATAAAGCCTTATAAAATTTTTTATAAAATATTATTAATGATAACAAAATAAATTATTTTTTAATTAAAATAATTTAAATTTAATTAAAATTTATTTACTTGTATAAAATCTAGTGATTCTAATAATCACTATTTTTATTTCTTATAAATATAAAATTTTACTTATTTTTAATATTTTTAATAAAATAATTCATACTAAGATTATTAATTAGAATCTCATTACCATCATATTTTTACAAAAAAAAAAAAATAAAAAAAATAACTAACCAAATAATAAAGATTATATCTTTATATTATTTTATAGATAATCCTTAGTTATTTTATAACTTAAATAAAAATATTAATATTATTAATATTGTAATCTATTTATAATATTATTAATTTTGATTTATATTAATTTATAATAATATATTTTCTATTAAAAATGAATAAGTTATTAGTTTTAAAAACTAAGTATATAAAATATATTAAATATATAATATAAACTAATATTAGATATTTAATAATATTATTTATTTTATTTTTAAATATTTGCTATAATAAATTATTTAAAATGGTTATCAATCACTATTTTGTTTATTAAAAATAAATAATTTTATCAATATATATTATATAATAATATATATTGATTTAACTATCTTAATTTAATTAAGAATTGATAATTAATAAAATAGTTATTTTAATAAAAAATAAATTATTATCTTTTAAAAGAAACTTTATAAGTTTTTAAAACTTAAGCAGGTTATAAAAAATCTATAGTTATTTAACTATATTTTTCTTTTAATTATATTTAATTTAATTTAGTAACTTACTATTTTTAATAAACAAGTGAATTTTATTTTAAAAAAATCTATATTGATACATCAATAATACTTATATAAAATAAATAATATTTAAATATAGAGTTTCTTATTTTTCAATAAAAAATAAAAATTTTTGTTTTTTAGGAAAATTATTAAAAATAACGTAATATTTTTATTAGTTAACTTAAGATAATAATGAATAAACTTAAAGTTTATACCTTAATTAAATTCGAATTTAATTAAAATATCAATATAAAATAAGTAATTTCTAAAATAGTTAAAATATAAAGAATTTAAATAAAAAGTTAATATTATTTATTATTTTAATATAATAACTTTATTATTATTTTTTCGATATAAATCTGAGTTTTTTATATAAAATATTTTAAAATATATTTCTTTAAATAAATATTATTTTAAAATAAATTAGATAGTTCTTATAAATAAATTTTTTATAATTTAAATATATATTTAAATTTTTAGTAAATTATAAACTATCTTTTAGATAACTCTATTAATTATAGCATTTTATGATTTATAAAATAGTATTAGTAAATAATAGATGGAATCATTACTAACTAATTTAATTATTTATCATAAATTTCAAGATATGTTGAATATTAAATTCACATATAAATATTAAAAATAAAATTAAATTTAAATATTTTTTATCTTATTTTAATTAATCTAATAAAATAGTTTATATTAATATATTTTTTAACTATAAGGTATCATAGATATAAATCTCGTCACAGTGAATAAAACTGATAACTTCATAATTAACAAATAAATAAGTAAATATTGATATTTAAATATAAATAAAATAATTTATATTTTTATTAAGTAAATCATATAAATATTAAAATAATAAATTATATAGAAATTTAATGCTAAAAAAATTATTCTTATTTATTTATTATATGAAAGCAATAAAAATAATATTTATCATTAGATTAAAAATAAAAAATAAATCAAATTGAAATTGATGATTTAAATTATATCTATTATATATATTACAATATTACTCTTATTGATGATAGAAGGCATTTTTGAAAATAACTAAAGTATTCTTTGATAGTTACTCATTGATTTATTATGATGTAAATTTAACATTTTAAAAAATTAAAAAATTTTAAATTAAAGAAACATTTTCTTACTATAAAAATTATCTAAAAATAGATTATTATTATATTAGCAATAATATATAAAATTATATTTATTTATTAATTTTAAAATAGTAATTTTTATTTAAAGATATTAAAAACTAAATACGATTAAAACGTTTATGATAAAAAAATATTAAGAAAAACTTTTATAATTAATAATTTATCTTTAACAAAAAAATTTTCAATTAAATGAAGTAGTAATGTTATTTTAATTTTTTAAAAAATTTATCTATTTCTTATTTTAACATCAATTTTACAATACCTTGAATAATAAATTATTTGACATCTAGTTCAATTTTTATCTTATATTAAAATTTCAATAAAAAGATAATTAATATACTTGTTACTTATAAAGATGATAAATTATCATTTATAGTTAATTGGTTAATATTTGAAATGTCATGATATCTCTCACAAGCTTGTAAGGTATTTTGCATTAGCGTAATTACTGTCATTGGACCAATTCCACCAGGTACTGGAGTAATCCAACTAGCACGTTGTCGTGCTTCTTGATAACAGACATCACCAGTAATTTTCCCATTCTCTAATCGATTAATTCCAACATCTATAACAATAGCACCAGGTTTTATCCACTCACCAGGAATGAAATTTGGTTTACCAATAGCTACAATCAATAAATCAGCATGCTCTACATGATGACGTAAATTAGTAGTAAAACGATGAGCAACAGTAGTTGTATAACCTTCAAGTAGTAATTCTAAACTCATAGGACGACCTACGATATTCGAAGCACCAATGATAACGGCATTTAAACCAAGTAAATTAATTTTATAACGCTTAAGTAATGTAATAATTCCATAAGGTGTGCAAGGATGTAATC
This sequence comes from Arsenophonus sp., assembly GCA_052401645.1. Taxonomy (GTDB): domain Bacteria; phylum Pseudomonadota; class Gammaproteobacteria; order Enterobacterales; family Enterobacteriaceae; genus Arsenophonus. Next base: position 1,008,391 of record CP198939.1, on the reverse strand, counting down.
TTGGTGTACCTTGACAAAGACAACCGATATTATAAGGATGAAAACCATCAACATCTTTATTTGGATGTATATGTTCTAATATCTTAATAGAGTTAATAATCTTAGGCATAGGCAATTGAATGAGGATTCCATCAATTTCCTTATCGTTATTAAGTTTATTAATTAACCATAAAAGTTCAGACTCAATAGTATTTTCTGGTAAATCATATAAGCGGGAAACAAAACCAATAGCTTTACATATACGACGTTTATTATTCACATAGATTTGTGAAGCTGGATCATTGCCAACTAAGATCACTGCAAGCCCAGGAGTTCTTTTACCTAATGAAATCCTCAATTTATTTTTTTCAGTAATTTCCTGTTTTATTATTTCGGAAATCATTTTTCCATCAATAATTTTTGCTGACATTACTTTATTATCCATATAATATATTAAGAATATTTATATATTCTCAAAATAAAATGATAATATCATTCTTATTATTAAATTAAATAAATAAAATAAATAATTTTACTAAAACGTTGACTCAATTTTTATAAATCATATAATATGAAGATATTTTTATTGTTAATAAGCTTATTTCTAAGCGCCCTTAGCTCAATTGGATAGAGTAACGGCCTTCTAAGCCGTAGATCATAGGTTCGAATCCTATAGGGCGTATTATTTAAAATCAATATATATGAAATTTTAACTCTTAAAATTTATTTAAAATATATTATTAATGATGCTATTAATTATTAATATTGATATCTTTTCTTAAAGTACTTAGTTGATAGATTCCTTAGAAGTATATTTAATAGGTACATTACTTAATAAGTTGATAATTTTATCATTTCTTTTAAATGAAACAATATTATATAAATCTTATTTATATTAACTTGTTTTTCAAAAAATGTAACGTAAAGAACAGAAAGTTTAAAATTTTTTATCTATGAGTCTATTATTCATTTTATTAAATATTAATCTTCATAGTTTAATTCTAGTCTACTTTATAGTTCTATAACTTCTATTATTTCCTTTTCTTATGTTTTATATTTAATTTTTATATGCATAAAGATATAATTATATTTTGTTTTGATATCGTATATATAGATTTAATCTATGAAAATATTATAAAATAATATTATTTATTTAAACGTTTATCATTTTTTTGATTTTTTTGAATTTATTTACCTAAAAAATTTTTTGTTATATCTCTATTTATAACTATTTAAAATCTATGATATTTTAATTGGTATAACTTATCTGCCACTAAATAATGAATGATGACTTGTAAAAAATTTTTAGATAAAAAATTTTTAATAAATTTAAACATAAGATCTAATTTTAATTAGTAGATCTAAAAAAATAATATGTTTTATTTACTTTATTTAACTATAGGTATTTTAATATATTTTTATTTGTTAACTACAAGATGAAATCTTTATAAAAACGATCTGATACAATAGAGATATTAACTATTTAAATTTATAATATAGATATTTTTAATGTAGTTAAGAACTAAGATATATCTTTATATAATATGAATAATTTTTATCTCTAATCTACCTTCATAAATAATTATATTTACAAGTTTATTATCCTTGTTAAAATTTTTATAAAGTTATCTTCTATCAGGTAAAGATAATGTTTTTTTAGAAAATAAGTTACAAAATGATAACAGATCTATCTATTGCAATATTTTATTTTAAGTAAACATAATTGAGAATATAATAAAATATTTTTATATTATTACTAATAATTAAAATGTTTTTTCATTTTTAACTTATCATAGAGTTCTTATGCTTACTTCTTTATCTTCTGAGTCAATATGTTCTTAATATTATTATATTATCAATTGTTTAATTAATTTTAAATATTAGTTATTACAATCTTTTTTATTTCTATGATCATATTTATTTTCTTGAATATTATTATTTTATTTATAATATTATTGTTTGTTATAGTAATATATTTAAAAAAAACTTTTTAGAATCTAAATTGATAATAAACTCTTAACATAATATTAATTGTATAAAATTCTTTATTTTTAAAGAATATTTATATAATATTTTATTTTTATTCTTAAGATATTATAAGACATTTTATGAAAATTAAAAAATCTTATTACCTATTTTGTGATATTGTAAAAAATATTTTTATTAAAAATAAAGATATTTATTATCTATCTCATGATAATAAATAATCAAATAATGTTAAATATTAAAAATTAACTATCTTATAAAATAATAAAAAGCAAAGAAGTATATCTATTAAGGTATTCGAGGAGCATATTTATTACTATACCTATTGAATTTTAACTGTAGTATGATTTATATTTAAATTTAATTTTTTCATGCATCATACTTTAAAATATTACTTTCTAAATCGTAAAAAAAATACGATAAATAATAAATTACTTATGTTGATTATATTATATTTTAATATGTTTTAATAAAAATGTTAAATAATATTAATATAAAATAAACTAATAAAACAATTATTATTGAATTAAAGATTCAATTTATTAATCTTTAAGATTAATAAATTGAATAGATAATAAAAGTAAATATAATTTATTTTATAGAATAAAATTTAGATAAAATTTTTATATCTATTATTACTTTTTTTATTATAAATTAGTTATTAATACTTTATAATTTATTAGCTATATTTGAATGATAGATAAAAATATAATTTTACTATATATTTATTATTATATAAAATATTTGTTCTTATTATCTATGTTTGTTTTATTACTTTATATTCAGATATAAAGTAATAAAATTTTATCATTTGAATAATAAAATATTACTATTTTCTATGATTAAAATATTATTGATATTATAGTTAATACAACAAAGAATTATTACATTAACAAAATATATAAAATAAAGAATAATAACTTATGACAATAAATTTAAATAGTAAAAAATATTTTCTATAATAATTGAAGAAATTTTATATAATTTTATTATGAAAGAAGGTTTTAATAATATATATTAAAAGTAACTTCAATTGTTAATCAAGTCTACTGAATTTTTTTTATACTTAAATAAGTAAAGTCAATATTTTAATTACAATCATATGTTAAAAGTTCCATCTTATTTAAGACTTATAATAGTTTTAATTTTCAATAAAATATTTTTACTAAATTAAAGGTGAGATATTACTAAAGTAGTAATACTCAAATTTAATTTATAAAAATATATTTTTATAAATTAAATATTTTGTGATAAATTCAAAATAATTCATATATATTTAATAATTCTTCTAATAATAAATTTCACTTATTATACTACTTATATTTTAAACATTAATATATATAATATTTTAAGTATCAATTTAAAAATAGAAACTCAGAATATTCTTTATATTCTTTATTTAGTTAAATAATACATAGAAAATTAATATTAAGATAATATTATATAAAGTTTATAATAATTCAATAATCTAAAATTCTTTATTTCTTTAAAAAAGCTCTTATTTGATAATATATGTAAAACATATTATTGTAAATATTTCATATTGATTCGAAGAATAGGTATATTCATATGTTTTAGATATATACTCAATATGCTAAATAAAATAATTTTTATAAATTAAATATGTTTTTTAAATCTTAACATTATTATAATTTATAAGATTTTATCTTATTAAATAATAAAAATATTAAATAAACAAAATAGAATAAAGAGAGTAATTTATTAATTTTTAATATTTAAAATAAGTATAAAATTTCAGAAAACTGGATAAAACTACATCTTTAATCATAAGTATTAATAATAAATTATATTTATCTCTTATTCTATTCTATTGTCAATAAATGTTATTTACAATATAAATAATAATAATTAATTTATTACTAATATGATATTTGCATAAATAAATATAAATAAACTTATTATAAATATTATAAGGTATTATAACACCTTTATTTTTTTATTTTACTACTATTTAGTATGACATAAAAGTGAAGTTTATTTCAATTATATTGAATAGATTTTGTTGAAAAATAATTGATATCAATATATTTTTATATTAAATAATTTTATTATAATAATGTAATATGTTATATTTTATATATATTTTATATCTTTAAATAAATTTATAATAAATAAGATTATACTAATCATTTCATTTTATTACTTTGAATTATTTATTTTTTTTAAAGAAACTATTAAATATTTTTTATTCTACTTTAAAATATGAAATTTAATTAATATATATAGCTTTTATAATGTATAAAATAAATTCTATATATAAATATTTTATTTTATTAAAAAAATAAAAATCTATTATATTCTATAAAATATTAAATTATAAAATATATTTTTAATTATACTTTATAGTACTCATACTGCTTATATATAGGTTTTAATTGGTTTTTATAGTAGAAAGAATATTATTTAATATATAATACTATTCTATTTTATAACTAGTTTTTAAAACCAATAATTAGAATCTTTGACTATAATTTCTTCTTATAATCTTTTTTTCAATTCTATTTATTTTAAAGTTTATCATTAGTAAATATTATTATAGTATATATACATATAGATTTATGATAAATTTTATAGCAGAAGATTAACGTATCTACCTTTAATACATTAACATAACATTAACTATAATTTTATTATATTTTACTTGTTGAATATTAAATATTAATTTATTTTAGAACTAAATATGAATTTTATGCTTATAATTATATTAATTTATTTTATTTATTTTACAGAATAAAACTTATATTATATAAATATTTTTTATACTTATGGACTCAAATAATATTTTTACCTATTTTACATAATTTTGTTGTTATAATTCTAAAACATGTTAAATCTATTCAAATATCGCCTCTTTAAACAAAATTTTCTATGCAAAACCATATACTTATAAAAAGTAGCAGCCTAGATCAAAATTTATATTTACTTTATATAAAAATATCAATTATAAAATTTACTACTAATGATTAATAGATAGTTATATATATATTTTTTCTGCTTTGAGAACTATAAACATTAATGTACTACTATATTAATTTATTAAATAAATTAATATAGTAGTAAGATATTAAATTTAATTTATATAGATAGAATATTAAATTCACCAAATAATATTTTTAAGATATTAGAGCATAACTTTTCTATTGTATTTTGATTTCAGTTTAAAGATATATTAAAATAAAAATCATGATTTGATTTAAATAAACAATTAATATAATCTTTTATTTTATTTTATACTTTATGTATTTTTTGTTTATAACAAAATATAATATGATGTTTTATATTAATAATCAAATTATTATCTATATATTCTTATTTTTAAGTAAGAAATAATTTGAATTATAATAATTGTTGATATGAAAATTATTGTATAGATTATATCTAATATGTATGACTTTAATTAATTTAATAAATTAATTTTATTAATATCATAAATAAATTTTTATATAATTAAATTTAAATTTTTCTTGATATATATAATATCATAAGTTACTAAATTTTAACAAAATAATTTACATATCTTTTATAGATTGTTTTAATATTAAAATATATAAATAGATTTATCTACTAAGCTAAAGTTTATAATTTAAATAAATGATAAATTATAAAATAATATAATATTTTAAGATTTAATTAAAATTAAAATTAATACATTTTTTCGAAAAATACGAAATTATTTATTTTTTAAAATAAAGATTGTTTAATCTTATTTAAATTTATTAAATTATTTTTATTCGTAAGATATAAAATAACATATTGTTTTAAGTTAGATATATGGTTAAAGTTAAGCTATTATATTTAACAATACTTTCTTAGATAATTAGTAGATAATTTAAAAAAATAAATACATCAATATAAGTGCATTTTGGATATAATTACTTTTTTAAATTTAGTTATATAATATTTATAAAATACGTAAGTCAATTAAAACTATAATTATGATTTTATTTTATATAATTGATTAAAATTGATGCATATTATTTTTTTTAACTTATAACGATATTTTTATAAAGTTAAATTAAGTTATTCAGAATATAAATACTAATTACTATAATATAACTTATTTATTAAGCTATATTTTTTTTGAAAAATATGTTTACCTAATTTTAAAATTATTTAATTTATATTAATATGATATAGATAAATTGCAAAATAAAGATTTTTTATTCGTTTGGTTTTATATTACTCATTGAAGTAAAAACGCTATATCATTGTTTTATGACTTTATTAAGTGGATTAAATTAGCATATTTAAAGCATTACTTTTTAAGTAAGTATGGATTGTATCATTTAATTATCTAAATAATATTCCAACCATATTTAATTTTATAAAAAGAAGATATAAATTTATAATATTAATATTGATATTAATTTCCACAGTACTTTATTAATTAGTTTATAAAAATACTAAAACATTAAGACTTTATTTTGTAATTTTACAATAATATTAAGGTAGAAATTTCATAGTATGATGCTCTAATATAAAGTATAAATTTATATCAAGAAGAATTTGCTGATAGAGTTAAATTTATTAAAGTAATATAAATTTACTAGAAATATCTGATATTGCAATAATTATTAAAATATAATTGTATTTAAAATAATTTATTTAATAAAATTAGTTATTTATAATTATTTATAATTTAAAAATTTTTAATTTTATTAAAATTTTTATATGCATATGATTTTAAATTATTAGAATATGTTATTTTATTTCTAATCTTGCTAACTATCGTATAATCAATCAAATGAGCTAATAACATTGTTCTTTAATAATTAGTTATATAATCTAAATTCTTATATAAAATATAATAACTATCAAATTATTCTAGTATCGTTAGACTGGAATATAATTATTCTTATAAAGAATAAGAAAGTTTTTTATTAAAATAAATATCAAAATACTAATTAGATTATTATTTTTTAAATATTTAATGATTTGTTTAATGTGATATTGATCATCTATGTATTATAATTAAAGTATTATTGTTACGGACTAATGTGAATATTAATATTTAAGATTATTCTATCATTAATCTAAAATATATTTTTTATTTAAATATTTTCTAAAGTTTTATAATTCAAGAGATGATAGTTGTTTTATCTGGAACATATATTAATATGTGTTCATACCAAAATAAATAAGTTATATGATTTATTAATACGAAGTCTCTATAAGTAAAACATATTGAATCTTTATTTTAAAAATATCAGTTCTCTTATAAAAATACTAAATCTATTTTAAATACAATAATAGACAACTTTACTATAATATATAATTCATTACAGAGAAAAAATAAGTTTTGTAGATTAATATCTTGATCTAAAATCAATAATAATATCAATTAACTTCTTTAATTTTATAATATTAATATTTGAGAAATTTTAACCTATGATAAGAATAAATCCAGAAAGTTACGTAAAAACGTAATGTTCATAAATTAATATAACAATCAAATATATTTTATTATTTTAATGATTTGATTTTTTAATCTTTTTAAGATTAAAAAATAATAATGCTAAAGTGATATAGCTACTATTTATTTAACCTAAAGATCAAGATTTTTCATCATTTCATTCACTGATGATTATAGTCTTATATAATACAACGTGGAATATATATGAACGAAGTTTATTTATAGATTTCAAATAAATATCGTAAGGAATTTTATACAATTATACCATATTATATTTAAAATATTTTAATATTTATTACTTCATTAGAAAATAAATCTTCTTAGTTAATTTTTAAACAGAAATAACTTTTTTAAGAACAGCACATCAATTTATGTAGTGTAAAACTATTATTAGAATTAATATATCCAATTATTAATAATTATGCCAATGGATTACATATTTATTATTTAACGTATATGTATGATTAAGTAAAGGAATCTATCATTAACTAATCGCTAATAAATATATTCTTTTTATATACTTTTATAAGTATATAAGAGTATCAACTTCATCAGTGAAGATATTTAACTTTAAACAAATATATGTTTATAATGAATCTTTAAAATTATTTATGATATGTAAGTTATATAACTTAAAATTATCAAATTGTATGATATTGTCATAAGAATATATTTTAACCTAAATATAATTTTTCATCTGAAAATTATTGATTAATAAGTTCTTAATTATTGAGTGTCACTTTATCAATAAATTTTCTTGAAATTAATAAGATATGAAACAATTATAATAATTGTTATATTATGAATTTTCGTAAAAAAAGTGAGAATTTATTTTTATCATATTTAATACTTTATCAAAATATAAAAAGTACATAATAATTTATCATGAAAGTATTTTGACAAATAGATATTTTGATAAATTTAATAAAAATGTATATTTATAATTATACGTGTTAATCAATAAAATACTGTTTATTTTTTAAAAAAAAAGAGTACAAAATGTATAAAGATAAAATAATAAAACTAATTTTTATAAATTATATATAACAAAAAATATATATAATTTTATTAAATTTCACTTAATATTTTAAAGCTAAAAAAAATTTTTTCTAAATTAACATTACAATAATAATAATTTTAAAAATAGTATTATTATTTTTTAATATTTTTATAAAAGATTTTTTAATTTAATAAATTGTAAAGTGATTTGATAGACTATAATATAAATGAAAATAAAATTATAACTAATTTAATTAAGTGGATATTATTAGAATGCTATTTTAATATATAAAATTATTTTTTATTTTATTTTTATAATCATAAGTAATAAAAATTCATAAAAATATAATAATCAATATTATTATAAATCTATGAATTCATCTATGATATTTATTCCATAAAATATCATAGATTTTAATTTATAAAATTAAATCATAAGTATTAATATTTCTTATTTTTAGTTACATTCACCGTATTATTATAGAAATAAATTACTTTATTTTAATCTTTTTATTTCTACTATATAATGTTAAAAATCTATGAATAGAGACTTTATTCAAAAAAAATGAATATATCTTTAATTTAAATTTTAAAAGTGTATATATTTTATTTATCAAATAATAAATTATAATAAATATACTTTAAAATACCTATCAAGACAACATGTATGATGTTAATTACCTTTATATAAATATTTTAAATTTTAAAAATATTAAAATTGATTAAGAGATAAAAATTATCTAAAATATAATTAAACAATATATTATATTGTTTATAATAAAATTATTTATACTATATAAGAGTAAAATTTAAAGAGATTTTATTTAACAGAAATGTTATTAACTATTAATATCAATAAAACTTAGAGTTCTATAAATAAAATAATATAAATAAATATTTAAAATAAGAAATTATAAATTAATTTAATTTAACTAGAAAAATGAAATAATTAAATTATTAATAATATTAATAATGATATTGCAGATAAAAACAAACTGTTAATTAATTAAAACATATTTTTTCAAAATAAAATTTATAAATTCACAAGCATTAATGTTAACAAACTTTATTAATCTTAATTTTGATCGCTTTATTAATAATATATATATTTAATTTAAAAAAATTAAAGAAAGATATGAGCAATTTCAGATATAAATTTAATTATGAAATTTTAAAAAAAATTTTCAATTAAATTAAAATTTTAAAAAATATTGATTATTTTATCAAAATATTTTACTAAATATAGTGATATTGTTTATCAAATATAAAGATTATAGAAATAAGAAAAGGATTAATATATTTCTTATTAAAAATATTTTTATTAATATGAATATACTATTTTCTGAAAAAACATTATTTATATTAATAAAAAAATCATTTATTAACTTTAAATTAAATTAAATAACAAATAATCCATTTAATTTATATTATTAAATATCTAAGAATTTTTCTAAATGAAATACTACTATTTAAGTATGAAATAAAATATAGATATTAATTATCTAATAATTTTATATTTAAAATAAAAAATATCAAACCAAAAATAGTTAAAAAATATTAATTATAAAATATAATTTAATTATCGTACTTTATATTAAATAAACATAAAATAATATATGTTATGAATGATTTAAAATATTTTATTTAAAAAGATATTAATACTACTTAATAGAAATTAATATCTTCATGCTTTTTACTTACATCCAATACATTGATAATATATTCTGCTTCAGAACTTCTTTCTTTAAAAAAAATAATTAAAATTAAATAAAATATAATAAAAAATTATTTTTAAAGTTTTTATTAAATTTTTCCTACCAAATTGATTGAAGGAGATATTGTTAGTTCCCCTTCATTCCACTTAGCTGGACAAACTTCTCCTGGGTGAGTTGCAATATATTGTATAGCTTTTATTTTTCTTAATAAATCCGAAACATTGCGCCCAATATTTTCTGATATAATTTCAACAAATTGAATAATACCTTTTGGATCAATAATAAATGTAGCGCGATCCGCTAAACCTAATTCTTTCTCTTGATTATTTTCTTGATATTTACGCATTACTTCAAAATTACGAGTTAACGTCCAACTAGGATCGCCGATCATAGTATATTTAATTTTACTAATTGTCTCTGAATTACTGTGCCATTCTTTATGAGCGAAATGAGTATCTGTTGAAATAGAATAAATTTCAATATTTAATTTCTGTAATTCATCATAGTTATCAGCTAAATCACCTAATTCAGTTGGGCAAACAAAAGTAAAATCAGCTGGATAAAAGAAAAAAATATTCCATTTATCTTTAATATCATTTTCAGATATATCTATAAATTTTCCATTTTTAAAGGCAGTGTTTTTAAAAGGTTTAATTTTTGTATTGATCAAAGACATTTTATTTTTTCCAATTTATTTTTTATATTTATAATAACATATGAATATTAAATATTAAATATTTAAATTAAATTTTATTATTTAATTAATTAAATATTTTTTATTAATTATAATTAAATACAGTAGTATATAAAAATAATGAATAAGTTAAAAAACATCTTTAAAACTATATCAATTAAATAATTTTAAAGGTATTCGTTAAAATAATAAACATCAGTACATAAATTAGTAGTTATTGATAATAAAGTTAGTAAATATTTTATACTATAAATTTAGAAACGATTTTTTTTTAAAAAATATTTTTATACTTATGTCTTCAACTTTTATTGATTTTATTTATATACATACAAAATTATTATTTACACTTATTTAATAATAAGTATTTAAATATATTAATTATTTATAATATTTTATTAAAATTATTTATAATTTCTTATATAAATATTAATATATTAATTACAATAATATTTACTACATTCAATAATAAACTTCTTAAAATGTTATAATTATATTTCCAATAGTTCATTTTATAGGTATTAAACTTATATATAGAAAAATTCTTAATTTTAACGTTTTTAATTTATTTAAATAGATAAATGAAATTAAAGGTAATATTGGAATAATAAATTACATTATTAATCATTATAGTATCTATATCTTTAAAATTATAATTTTAAAATTATATCTTATGTTTTTTATTAGTTAAAATAAGTTAATATTCTATTTTTTATAAGATAAATGAACTGATTTATTATATTTTAAATATTTCTTAGTAAAATTAATCTTATTTTTAAATCTGATTTATCATCAACCAAAAAATTCTTAATAAAATTAGTTTTAGTAAAATCTAAATAAACTATTAACTTATATTTTCCGTATCATCAAAATATTTTGTTTTTTATTTTATAAATAAACGTTATACAGGTATTTCAATAACTTAAAAATAAGTTTTTACTTTATAAAAAAATAACTGTATTTATATAGTAAATTATTTGTTGATAAATTTAATTTTTTTTTATTTTATTTTATATTTAAATTTATATTCAACTTTTTTATGAATAAAAATTATATTTATAATAATTTAATTTTCAGATATTAATAATTAAAGTCAGATTTGTAATTAATAACATATCAAAATATCTTTCTGAATTAAGATTTCCTGTATCTTTAATAACATTATAATTAAAGAATATAATATATGTATATTATGAGTATTTAATGTTTAGTTCATAAACTATATTGAAATCTAGTATATTATTTAAATTATAAACTGAATATCTATATATCTAGCAAATCTTATTTATTGTATTAAATAATAAATATTTTTTATAATTCATGAAAATTTTTTTATAACTTATAATAAATATTACTTTTATGCTTTCATTATTAATGATAATTAAACTATAATCAATCATAAATAATTAATATTGTAAATATTAGCGCTTTATTTATTTTATTTTATAATAAAAATATATTTTGATAGATTTAATTTTGAAAAGAAATATATTTCATTATTAATGAATAACTCTTAAACGGTTTGATATTTACTAAATTCTTTAGTATAATTATTACATTTATATTTATAACTAAGTTGAATTATTTGTATCATATATTTTAATTATAAAAACTAATAGGACTTAGGATTGTTAAAGTATAATATCGAGTTTACTGTTAAAAAGAGCTTTTATATAAACGAATATCTTTATATTAAAATTTATAAATACATATGCATATATTAATATTAAACAAATGCTAATTTAACTTTAGATATAAATAAAATCATTCGTTATAATTATTTTTATTAAAAATAGCGTAAATAATTAAATTTATCAAAATACTATTTAGTATCGTTATGTGTTTGATTATTTATTTATAATATTTTTAAAATAAATGATTGATTAATTTTTATGATAAGATTAATATATTATATAAGTTAAATTATAGTTTTTAACTAGATATGATATTATTCAGTTTTAATTTATTAATAATTTATTTTAATAATTTTATAAAACATACGTTATTTAATAAAAATTACTTATTTATTAATAAAACTAAATAAATATTCTTGTTATATTTATTTAAATAAATAGATTAATATTTTTATATTAATATTATAATTAATCATAACTTTTATATTAATTTTATAATAAAACTTTTAAAAATATAAATATTAATTGCAAAAAATATTTATTTATATTTTTTGCAATTAATATTTTATAAGTAACTAATATTTAGTTATATAAAATAATAAAATACAATCATTAACTAATAATAGTTTAATAATTTAAATATTTCAACTATATAAAGGAGTATATTTATATTTCAATAAATAAACTGTAAATAATCTAATTTATTTATTCAATTTAATAAGTTAAAATATTTTATAATTATTAAGATTATTGCTTCAAGTTAAAATAAATATTATATATGATTCACTTAATAAATTCTTTATCGATTATAAAAATGACTAAATTTTTATTTTTTTAACTAAATTATAAATAATAAATATTTTATTAATTAGAAATTTTTATTAATATCATTATAACAGAAATACCAATTAAAAACTTATCTTCTAAGTATACATATAAATATTTTTATTTTTTTAAAATGATAATTTTAAAAAATATTAATTCAAATAATAAAAAATTAATAAAACTTATACTTTAGATATAACTGAAATTTATTAATAGGATTATATGCTATTTATATACATTTAGCATATATTTTAAAATAACTAAATACTAAATCTTTATTACTTTCTTTTAAAGAAAAAAATTTTTCAAAAGAAAAACATATAAAAAAGCTAATCTATAATTTATAATTGTAATATTGAATATATATGATGGTAGATGATAAGAAACTTTTTCTCTAAAAAAAAATCAAAGATATTGTTAGTTTTAATAATAACCTTAATTAGTAAATGTTATTTTAGGTAGTTTAATTAGTAATAACTTAGTAAGTAAGCTTTTCTAGACTAATGGATAAAATTCCATTATTTTTATGAAATTTATTATTAAGAATAAATTTCATAAAAATAAAACATATATTATATATATCATGTATCTTAAATTTAATTTAAAATTATAAAATACTATTTACTTTATTAATTTTTATAAAAAACTAACTTAGTTTTTAAAAAAACTTTTATGTTTTTTTATAAAAAATTATATTATATATAAGTCATATTATTTTTTATTTTAAAAAGTTTTAATAAAAATATTATTACTTATATTATACATACTAATTACTTTTAAAAAATATTTTAATTTTATTTTTAATTAGAATATTAATAAATATTTTAATTAGTATATAATTATCTATATTTAATATATAAAATATATTTATATGAATATATTTAAAATAATATTTTATTAATTAATTTTATGATTTTTTTTGCTTCATTATAATTAATTTAAAATAAATATATAAATTTAAAATAAACTAAATTTATAAATAATATTATTTAATATAAAAACTAATTTAAAATAGTTTATTTTTAAATAAAATAGTAGTTAGAATTATTTAATGATATATTTAATTTTAATTTATATAAATTAGCATCATTAATGAAAAAAATAATAAATATAAATTACTAATTTATATTTTTAAGCTATTCTTATTTATTTTCATATTATTATTAGTTAGTAATAAAACTTTATTAATTTTTTAAACTTTAATTGTTATAATAAAATTATTTTTAAAAGAATAGATAACATTTCTATTAAATTATTATTTATAATAATAAATAATAAAATTAATAATCTTTAATATCAAATTAATCAATGATTGATTTAGTATTTTTTTTTTAAAAATATTAAATAAAAATTATTGATTTTTATTTGTAATTTATCACGCTATTTTGTTTAGTTTAATTTTTGAATTAAAAAAAACTTAACGATGACTAATTGAGAATATTGATAATTTCTTTTATTTTAAATATTAAAATAATTAGCTATTTACTATTAAATAATTTTTAATAAATAATATTTTCAATATTATACATAAATATATTATAATTAAAATAATATATATAAGTTAAATAAAATTAAAAAATAAATTTAAGCTTTTAATGATATTTAAAATTTAAAGTATATAATATCAACATATTATCTTTTATAATTTTATTATATTGCTACTATAGTCTATATTTTATTATTTAGTAAGCATGAATTTTATTTAACTATTCTATTAACTAAATTAGGATTAAGAAGATTATACATTTTAATACACTGTATATAACGAAAACAAAAATATAAATTGAAGAGGTATTAGTGCTTTTCTATTTGTAATGTAATTTCTTCTATTATACAAATATTATTTTAGAGAAAATATTTAGAAAGTAATTCTTGTATGATAATATTTATATATTTATTTTAATACTATTACATAGTAATGATTTTATCAAGAATTTATCTTAAAAAGTTATTTTATAATCTATAATATAATATTAATTTTTATTAAAGTTAATTTATTTAATATTAAATTTTATAATAATTAATTTAATATTATTTTAATTAATAAAAATAAAATATCACTAATAAAATTATTAAAATAAATATTTACATATTATTTATACTTTGCTTATATCTAAATTAATGTTTTTACCTTAAATAATAGATTTTAAGGTAAATTCTTATATTAATTTTAATATGAAATAAATATTTTTATTTAAAAATAAAAAAATACTTTTTATAAAAACTTATGTTATTAAGATCGGAAATTAATTTTGATAAAATAATAAATAAAATTGATAATTAATTACATATGTATTTTATAAAATTAAATTTTTGAAATGAACAAGAATTTATAATTATGTTTTTTAATAATTCTAAATAAAAATATTAATAAATTAAAGTATAATTTATTAATCATTAAATATAATTAGTTTATTTATTAAATAAATAAAATGAATAATTAAAAATTAATTTGGTTGTTTATTAAAACAAACAAAATTTATAAAATAATAATAAAATAGCTTATATATTTATTTATATTAACTGATAAGATTTATTGTGTTTTCTTATAAAATAAATTCTTAATTAATATATAAAAGTTTTTATTAAGTTATAAAATAATATCATTGATGTATTTAATTTTAAATAAAAATAATTTATATATTAAAACTAATATTTATAAATAAAATAGAACATAAAAAGAATACTAACTTTTAGTTACTTAATTCTATTATGATATTGTGAAATAGATGATAATATTAATTTTAATTACAATAATATCATAAACTAACATGAAAATCAAATAATCACTAAATTAAATAAATTTAATAATTTAACGATTTTATTTATTTAAATATTCTAATAATAATTTATAAAACTTATCTCTAATTATTCGTAATATCCTTATGGAAATTATGAAATAAATTATATAAGCAATAACATAAAATAAATAAACAATTTAAGATTGTATATTATATAAAATAAATTTTATATAAAATAACCTAATATCTTATATTAATTAAATAAAAACTATTAATTGATTACTTAATATAAAAATATAATTAAAAATAAAATTATATATTAATACTTAAATCTATATACATTTATTATTAAATTATGAGATTAAGTTTATATAAAATACTAAAATAGTAGTAGTCTTAATTAATCATTAATAAATATATATAAGATAATAACTATAGATTTTAAAAAAATAAAATAATTAAAATTAATAATATTAATTAAATTAAATTAATACTGATAAGTAATTAAATTAAAAAAATAAAATGCTATTTTATCTATTATTTATCATAATTGAAAATTAATGTAGTATATGTATATATGATATAAATATAGATACGTATGTCAATATCTATATCAAAACAAAATGTAAATAAAAACATTTTATTAAATTAACATTTTCCATAAAAAATATATTTTTATCTATTTCATACATACTTTATTAATAATTTTTATTATTAGATTATTAATCTACTTAATTAAATTAATTACATACAGTTTTAACTAATCTATCATACTTCAATAATAATAACTGAACTATATAAAAATAATTAAAAATTAATAAATATTTAATCTTTTTTTATAAAACATTGTTCTGTTTTTTTATATTAATAATATTTAGTTATATAAAGTTATAAGAATTTTGTTAAAAAATAATTAAATATTTTTTGGTATATAATTTAATATTATAATCAATAAAAATAAGTTAATTTAACTACTTTTAGTTAATTTATAATTATCGTTAACTCTTGTTTGTTCGTTAGCAATTAACAATTAGCTTAACAAATTCCATTTAGTTAACTACCTATATTGTAATTAATTTTAATGTAAATTTATTATTTTATTAATGTTCTGTTATAATAATATGTTTTTTATATTTTTAATTTCTTATAAAATAAAATTGCTTTTAATTTTAACAAAACGTTTTATAGATTTTTTATCATAATTATCATTAAAATATAGTATCTTAATTTTGTTTTAAATTTAATTTACCTAAACAACTATATTTTCTAATTATTTTATAGTTTGATATTTTATCGAATTGTGTTATTATAAACGATAATTACGATACTATTAATTTTTATCATATTTACTTTTGAATAATCAAACGAGAAGTATAGTGATAATTATTATTTTATTAACTATTACAAAATTGCATTTTTCTACATCCTACTAGAAAAAATATTTAATTTATAAATATCACTTCTTTCTATTATAACTATATAATAACATTAATTATAAATACACTTAATATCGTATATTAATCCAATCCTAAAATATATACTAATAAATCTATCTTTGATATTGTAATTTTATTGACTAATAATTTTATATTAGTTTATTTATTTATATAAAACTAAAGTAAAAATTAATTAATATTATGTTACTTAATGAAATGAAATATTAAATTATAATATCAAATTAAGTTCAAAAATAATATTTGTATTTTACTGATATTAATAATTAAAGATTTTACAATTATTAAATTTAAAAAAAAATTATATCGTTTGAATAAAGATATATAATCACTTTTTTATCAAAAATAAGAAAAATAATTTTTTAATATTTTATTATTAATAATATATTAGTTTTTTTTATTTATTTAATTACTAATTTGCCCATCTTGATATATATAAAATAATTTATTCTAAAATAAAGAATTGAATATATTATTTACTATTAAAGTAATTAAATTATATTTTATATAAATTACATTAAACATAAAAACATTGTAAAATTATAAAAATAATTATTACTATAGTTTATCTAATTTTATGAAAATAGATTTTTTAAAAAAACGATATTAGTTATATATTGGGCTTATAATTTGCCGTTGTTATATATAACAACAACTATAATAATTATATTATTTTTATTTCTTAGTAACATAATAACTTTTTAAAGATTATTTATAATAAATTAACACATTAATAAACAAAATAGTTTTTAAATTATTTAATAATTAATTCTTTATTATAGATTATTTTAATGAATTGTGTTAAATCTATAATATAATTCCTACAAAGAAGATAAACGCCTATTTTGCTATATTAATATTTATTATATAATTTATAGAGATGATAGTTGATAATTTATAATAATTATTTATTTTGTATAATATAAGTATTACAGAAATGACTAAAATACACAAATTTAATATATTAACAGTTTAT
Organism: Arsenophonus sp.; assembly: GCA_052401645.1. Lineage (GTDB taxonomy): Bacteria > Pseudomonadota > Gammaproteobacteria > Enterobacterales > Enterobacteriaceae > Arsenophonus. Next base: position 989,957 of record CP198939.1, on the reverse strand, counting down.
TTAAATCAATAGTGATTAAATTTTATAAATTTAATAAACTTATTAATTTATTATATTCATAAGATGTATATGTTAATAACTAATGATACATATATTTAATCATTTATTTTAAATTTTAATTGTTTTTCTTGATTGATAATATATTTCTGATACATACCTATTAATATTATGTATAAGTAAATAAAAATTATTTTTTTTAATTAGCATTAAAGTTTATAAAACTTTAATAAATGTTCATGAATCGAATAATATTCGATAGTTTAAACGATAAGCTATATTTATTTTATAATTTTATATTATTTTTAATTAATATAAAGATTATATCTTTTCTTATAGAAACTGCTACTAATATTATCTCTATATTAAAGAGAATTACTTCTTTATTTTTAATATAAATAATTTAATGTTATTATTATTAATTTGAGTTAAAAGAAACTTTATTCAACTTATTTATAGTGTTTAGTAAAAATTAAAATAATAAATATTATTTATAGTTTTAATTAAGATAAAATATTATTAATTAACTTCCATAAAAATATCTATAACTTATATAGACTATTTATATATATAGAGAATAAAAAATTTTTCTGCTATAATATTGAACAGATATTAGTTTATTGTGATATTTATAGTTTAACAAAATTAATTTCTACTAATTTAATACCAAAATAAGAGAAAGATATTAATCTTAATATAAATATACTGAAAATAAAATTAAATTTATTGTTAATACATGTTAAAATATAACAATAATAAATCATTTTAAAGAAATTATCAAAATAATTTTATAATACAAAAGTATGAATATAATATTTTTTCATATATTGATATATTGAAAAGTATCAAAGATTAATAAACACAAATACATATGGTGGATAAATCAATTTATTAATTAGTATAATTTATATTAATAAGATAAATCACTGTTAATTTTTATATAATTAATATGGTTAAAAAACTAGAGATATATATAAAACTTTTTCATATTTGAGGCTCCGAATGTTTATAGTAATACATTTTATAATCAAATAATTAAATATTTTTTTAGAAACATGCTATTCTGTGTATTTTGAAAAAATATAGCTATATATTACTAATATATAAAACTTATCAAGTTATTCTTAATTTTAAGTTTTAGTAAAGTATTGAAATAAAGTCAATTTTACTAGAATATTCATTCTATAATTTTATTAATTAGAAATAGTTAATATATAATAACTATTGTGATATTAAATTATTTTAAAAAATAATTATTTTTATAATTTTATTATATTACTATATGTTAGTAGTTTATGTAAAATAAAAAACATTCTTCAAAAAATATTTGAAGTAAAATGCTATAAAAATAGTATTTATTTTAAATTGTCTATAATATTATTTTAAATAATATTTTTTATACATTTTTATTTATTATACTTTTATATTATTATATAAATACATGATAATATATATTATAAAATTATAACTATGAATATTTTTTAATATAAAAATAAATAAAAATAATTACTTAGCTTAAATGTAAAAAGAGAGATGTTAAAATATATATTTTATTTTAATTTCATTTAAATTAAAATAAGTATATGTTTTTTAAAATTCTAATATTTAAGTTAAGATAAAATTAATTATATTATATATATAAAATAGAATAAGTAAATAAATAATAATTATAAAAATAATTTATTTTAATTCAATTATCACTATTATATTTTTATAAATTGAGGATAAAATCAGCTTAATAAAAATGATAAATTATAAAACATATAAAAAACTAAAATATTTATATATTAAAAATTAATATGAATCTATTATCTCTGCGAATTATAATTAAGAAAAATATCTATAATAATGATAGATAAATATCTATATCAAAATTAAATAAATAACCTTTTAAATAAATTAAATCTCTTTTTTTTCTTTAAAAAATTAGTAAAATAAAATAAATAATTATTTTTAAAAAAAATAAAATTTTCTATTTTACATAAAAAATCATTAAATATCATGTTTTGCAATCGTAAAATTCTAATAAATTTTATATTTTTTAATAAATTTAAAATAATTTTATTACTATTATATAAAAATATTATTAATACTATAAAATAAGTTTTATCAAATTATATTTAGGATATGTTCTTTGAACAATAAAAAATTAAATCTAACTACTTTAACTACATTAGTATTAAGCTCAATGGTTGGAGCTGGTATTTTTAGTCTACCACAAAATATGGCTAAAGTCGCTGGTTCATTAGCAATCATCATAGGTTGGAGTATCACATCTATTGGTATTTTATTTCTCACCACATCTTTAGTACTACTTTCGCGTATTAAACCTGATTTAGATGGAGGTATTTACACTTATGCCAAAGAAGGTTTCGGAGAACTAATTGGTTTTTGTTCAGCATGGGGTTATTGGTTATCTTCTGTTATAGCTAATGCTTCTTATTTGGTTATCATTTTCGCTGCTATTAGTTTTTTTAGTGATAACTCAGATAATATTATTTTTGGTGATGGAAATACTTGGCAATCATTGATTAGTGAGTCTATTTTATTATGGATCATTCATTGTTTAGTATTAAAAGGAACAAAAACTGCTATCGGAATTAATAAATTAGCAACTTTAGCTAAGTTGATTCCAATCAGCTTATTTATCATCTTAGCTATTTTTTCATTTAGGATAGATATTTTTCAATTTGATTTTATGGGCATTGAAACAGGGATACCAATTTTAGAACAAGTTAAAAATACTATGCTAATTACTTTATGGGTATTTATTGGTATTGAAGGAGCTATAATTGTTTCATCACGCGCTCAAAGGCGTAAAGATGTTGGTTTGTCAATGCTACTTGCTGTAATTTTAGCTTTAAGTATTTATATATTCATTACTGTACTTTCATTTGGTATTGTTCATAGAGCTGAACTTGCTGAAATGAGAAATCCATCAATGGCATCACTTATGATAAATATGATTGGGGATTATGGCGAAATTATCATTGCAGCTAGTTTAATTCTTTCTGTTTGTAGTGCTTATTTAAGCTGGACAATTATAGCGACAGAAATTGCTTATCTATCTTTATTACATAATTCATTTTCTAAAATATTTAAATATAAAAACAAAAATAATCTTCCTGATTTATCTCTTTGGCTTACAAACGGTGCTATACAGCTATCTTTAATATTAATCTGGTTAAGTCGTAGTAACTATAATATGTTATTAGTAATAGCTTCAGAAATGATTTTAGTTCCTTATTTTTTAGTTAGTTTATTTTTAACTAAAATTTCTTTTGAAGTAAATAGTAAAAAATTATTTATTGTTAGTATAGTAACTAATTTATATTGTTTATGGTTACTTTATGCTTCAGGAACAATTAATTTACTTTTATCTATTATTCTTTATGTACCTAGTATATTTATATTTCTATATGATCAAAAACAAAATAATAATAAAAAATCACTTAACTTATTGGAAAAATGCTTAATAATAATTATTATTATCTCTTCTATCCATGCGCTTTATTATTTACTTCATCGTTTATAAAAAGTATTTTTAAAAATTAAATATAAATTATAAAATATAATTTAATATGTTTTTTATTTAAAATAAGTAAAATCAACTGGTTTATTAAAACAACATTAAACAAAAATAATTTTTAGTAAAAAAGGTTAAAAATAATTTTTTTTCATATTTTTATAATTAATAAATTATTTTTAAATAAATTAATTAATTTATTTAAGATATTTATATTTTTATTTTAATTAGCTTAAATAAAATAATTATTTTTAAATAATCATTGTTTAAGTTAAAAATAAATTCTCTTAAAATCTAAAAAACTTTTATTTTTTAAAAAATAAAATATAGATAGATATATTAATAATTTATTAACGATAATTTAATTATAAATTTATTTTTATTAATTTTATATTAAAATTAATCTAATATATAGATATAAATTAATTTAATAATCAAATCGTTTAATATATTTTATTTTAAAATACTTACTAAAGATTAAATAGAGAATTAATTAAATACTGCGATAATAAATATCTTTAAACTATATATGATAAAAACTTATTAATATTTTAATATTAAATTAACAATTATTCAAATAATAATAAAAGTGTTTAACTCTCTGAAATCTTTAAAGCATAAAATAAATTTAAAAAATAGTTATTAAAATATGATCATAACAATAATTATCTTTATTAAAATTAATAAAAACAACATTAAAAATTAATATTATCAAATAATGCTGTTGCTAAATCCTATATATTATTATCAGTAAATAACTTATGGTTACTTAAATTTATTATAAGTATTTTAGTATAAAATAGTTTTTATAAAAATCATTAATTATCATCATAATAAGTATTAAATGTTTTTAAAATTTATATAAGTAAATTAATTTTAAATTATATTTTATCATAATGATCTTAGTTTAAAATTAAAATAATTAAAATTGAATAATTAATTATAATTTAAGAATATAAAATTATATTTATAAGTTATTAACTTATATTGAGTTTAATTAAGGATGATGAATTAATAAAATTAAATTAAAATTTTATATAAATTTTTATTTTCTATTTTAATGCTTATTAAAATAAATCTATATAATACTTATAGTATTTGTAATATGTTTTTTAGCCAGAACCTAATTTAGTGAATTACTATTCACTATTCATAATTTTAGTAAAATTAATTCTTAATATATTAGATTAAAATATAGATTATATCATAAAATCTATAATAACTATATTAAGTAATAACCAATTTATATTAATACTAAGATCGATATATAAATTATTAATTTTAAATTATTAAATAATAATTTATATTTAAAATTAATTTAAAAGTATAGAAATCATTTTTATATCAATATTTATTATCAAAACTATAAAATTATTGTTGATATTTAATATCATATATAAGTTTTTAAAATAAAATAAACTTTATAAATATTTTACTATTCCGTTTATTATTAAATAATTTCTTAAATTTAAAAACATAAGTGAAATTATTTTTTACTATTATAAAACCGAATAAAAAAAATAATTTTTACTTACTTATAATTAAAATACCAAAAATAAGTTTGTTTAATTAAAATAATATACTGGATTTATTTACTATTATTATAGTAAATAAGAATTATTTTCATAATGTGTATTATATGAAAATTATATATTAGCTAAATTACTTAAAATTACTTTTATCTATCAATAAATAGTAGTAAAAATGACTTATCTTTTAATCAAGATAATTAAAAAACTCTATTTCTCTTATTTTTAATTATCGTCATTTATTTTAAATATTATTTAAGCAATAAAACTATATATAAAAACTAAAATTAAAATGTTAATTATTTTTAATAAAAAAGAATAATATTCTTTATATTAGAATTATCTAAAATAAATATTTATTATAAAACTTATTGTTTATAGTTAAATGATTATAATAAATATTTATTTTATTTTATAGAATAATAGTATATTAAATATAAATATATTAGATAACTCTCAATAACTAATTATTTCTAATTTTATGAAATTACTAAAATAAATTTAAAAAGATTTTTTTTAAAAGATTAATCTTATTTGTAAATATATACACAATATGTTTAATTATTATAAATAATCTAATATAAGAGTTTTTTATAAAAAACTATATAAAATATAGATAAAGATATTAAAAATTAAAAATGATAAAGTTCTATAATAATAAATTTAAGAATAATAATTACGTATCAATTTTTTATAATATAATTATGTAATAAACAAAAAATAATTTTATATAAAAATTAATTAAAATTAAATAAAATAATATATTAAATTTTAAAAAATAATCTAGAAATAATTAATTAATCATTTAATTAACCAATTATGTTTATAAATATTTAATTAAAAAAAATAAAATTATATTTTATATATTAAATATATGTTGAGTAAATTAAAACAATAATATCATAAAATCTAAATAAATAAAATAACACTATTATATTTAAATTTTATTTTCATTTTAAAATATGATAATACTACGTAATTATAATTATGAATATTATTTTATCGTTTTTAAAACAGAATATTAAGAATATCTTTATAAGTATTAAAATAATAAGTTATTATATTTTTTATAATAAAAATCTAAGTTCTAAATTAGAAATGATCTAATTATTTTAACTAATTTATTAATAATAAATAGTTCTGTTAAAAACATTAATACATTTATATATCTTAATATTAAATATAATTAATTTTATCATGAATATAAATTTCAAATCACTTATAATTCTTTATTATATATATCATACCATAAAATTAAATAAATAATTTATTAATATCAAATATCTGATATAATTATAAATAAGTTTAATAAATTTATAAAAGAATTAAAGAAATAAAATAAAAGATTAAATTTATTTAAGTAACATTTATACATAGTGGTTTATCATATATTTCTTAATAGAAATTAAATTAACAATAATTTTTCAATCATTTTTACATATCATCATTTTGTTAATTTTTCACTATATTTTAGATGTTTTAGTTATAAAACCATCATTTATAAATGACTAAATAATAAGTTTTTTAATTAGTTAACTAAAATTTATATATGTAATTATTTTTTTTTAAAATAAAGATTTTTTAATAATATATTTATAAATATTTATTGAACTTATTTTTTAATATATTCTTTTAAAATAAAATTAAGTTACAGATTTCAACAATATCACGTAAGGACTATTATTATTAATTCTAAAAGTTACTTTAATATAATACAAATAATTAATCAGATTAAAATACTTCCTTAATTTAAGATAAATATCTTTTTCAGAATAGTAAAAAATTTTTAGTATTATTATAATTTAATAATTTTCATACATTTAGAAATACATAAACTAAAATATTTCTATATAATATAAAATATAAAGTCAAGAAGCATATAATAGTATTATATATATTATTAAAACAATTTATTTATAGAGATAATTAGACTCCTTTAATAATCTAATTGTTTACATATTAAATATCTTCATCTTTAACTTAATTAAACGTTAGCAATAAAATATAAACCATTAGAAAAAACTTTTTAACTAGGAATATAGATTAAATATATCTCTTCTTTTATAAGTTTTTACTTAAATTATTAAATTTATATGCTTCAGATACTTATAATATGATAAATGATTTCATATTATATAGATATGAGTTACTATATATATTTATTAATCTATATAATATATATATTATAAACTTAAATAATCCTCAAATAAATATTTAAATAATAATTTTATATTATTAATAGCAATAATAAATAAGTTTAAAATAATTTATATATTTAGGCACCTATCTTATTTTGTCATTACTATAATATTAAAAGGTATATTGTGTATTATAAATTTATAAAATTTAACATTTTAATTCGTTTAATTCATTGTATATATAAAATTAATATATATTCTACAATTACTTATTATCAGTTGATTTAATAAAAAATATACGTTTTTTAAAAAAAAATTCAACGATTATTTTTCGTGCTTTAATTAGTTTAAAAAATAATTAAATATTGTGAATCTTGCTGATAATGTTAATTATTATAATCTATTATACTTTATTTTATTTTGTATATTACTTAATAAATATCAATTTTACAAAATTCTCCTTTTTATCATTAATTTTTAATAGAAGTAGTATTAATAATGCTAAAATTTATACTTAATTTTGAATTCATTTTCTTTTATTTTTGGTTCAAAAAATAAATTTTCTAGGAATGAAAATTTCATTACGATAATTTATAATTAAATGATAGATTTTTATATTATTAAAATTCAATTATAGATATATATACTATATAGATTATTATATATCAGTATTTATTTTTATTTATATTGAAAAATCATAATTGGTTATATTCTATCACTGTCGATAAAATTATATTCATTGCAATTTTAGTTATTGTATATAAATAATTAAATTTATTTAAGATGAATTATATAAAATAAAAACATTATTTCTAAAAATTAAGCTTTTTATATTTTTAATATTTTACATAAAATAGTGTACATATGATGAATTATTTTTAATTTATTTCAGAGTTATAGATCTTATTATGCATTGATTTAATTTTAACAAAATTTTTTTTATTAATAAATAATACTAAATAATTTTTATAGTAAAAATTTTTAAATATTTCTAAAATTTCCTATCAAAAATCAATTAAATACTTATCTTTATTGTTATCTTTTATTTATTTAAATAACTGATTAATAATTGATTAATATATTTAAATTAAATGCTGTTAGCGTTATAGATAATAAAATTAATATAGATTAACTTATAATAATTTTTAAATATCGTCTATGTCTATATAAATATAAATTATTTATATAGACATAACAAATATGATTTTTTACGATGTTATATAAAACTAAAATAAATATAGGACTTAATAAAATACATATTCTTAAAAAGAAAGATAATAATTTTTCCAACTGGTATAATTAATAAAATAAATAATCTACATGCTATAAAAATAGCGCTATAGATAAATTTAATATTATAAAATATTTTATTGATAAATATCATTAATTAAATATTTATGTTTTTAAAACATAGTAGATATCATATCAACAAAAAACTTTTCTTGAATAATAATCTGTTTTTATAATGAATATATTAATTAAAATATTAAGCTGTATTATAAAATATAGTTACTTATCATGGAATTTTTTTCTCTTTTAAACTAGCTTAATTATTTAATCTTTTTATATTTTTATTTAAGATTATTAACTATAGAATATTTTTATATCGTTACTATTATTTCTAGTATATTTATACAGATGCGGTTTGTGCTAAATAGATTTATAACTAAGACTCTTATACTATTATAGCTATAATTATTGTCGTTTATAATATATCAAATAATTTCCATAGTATAAAATATATACATTTATAAAAATGAAAATTTAACATATTTTTCTATATCCTGAAACTTATTAAAATAACTATAATTGAATTTATCAAATTTATATTATAACTATATTATATTCTTTTTATTTTAAAATAATAGGTAGAAATTATACATATATTAATTCTATTTATATGAAATCATATAACATATTATCAACGTTTTATATAAGCACTATTTTTTTAAGAAAAAATAATAACTTAAATATTATATAAGTTTTATATTTTTAAAATAATGATATTTTAAAAAAAATATTAATATTGATAACAGTGATAAATATTAAAAAAGTTTAAGGTTAATAATAGCTATAATTACTTATAATATACATACTATATTTATTTATAGATCAAAAAGAATATTGCTTTACTTTTTTCTAATATAAGTAAAATATAGAGTATTTTTTTTGTTATTATTTTCTAATATTTGAAACTAAAGATTTAATCTTTACAATAATTAACTATAAAAGTAAGTTTTTATATCATTTATCTTATACTACTTTTTTAGTAAAAAGTATAATTTTGATAAAAATATTAATATTCATGTTTATTTAATTAATCTTAATTATAATAAAGTGCATTAAAATAAAATATTTATTTTTAATTAAAACTAAAAATAATAAATGTTATATCTTTTACCTTACCATTATGTATGCTATTTTATAATATTCACTAATATATTACTATGTAATATTGTTAGTAAATAAAAAAAAATTTTGATTTTATATTATTCCATTCTTAAGTAGAAAAATATAAAAAAATTATTATTTAAAAAAGTGAAAAATAAATTTTAAGTAATCAATAAATAAATGAAAATAATATATATAATTATTTTAAAAAAGATTATTAATAAATTTATTGGAATTTAAAATACTTATCACAAATGACTATATATATCTATAAAATATTTAATTAAATTCTCTAAATTCTTTTACTTTTTATTGGATAATAAATAAATATATTTTGTCATCTACATATTTAAATTAATAAAAACTCTAGTTTAAGAAAAAATAAAAAACAAATTATTTCTATCTAGATCAAAAAAGTTTGAACTATTACTACCAATTAGTATTGTAATTAAATAAGTATAAACAAAAATAGTATTAGTTATTTATATATAAAACTGTTAAATATCTCTATCTCTAAAATACAAGACAAAGAAAAATAATAAAGAATATGATACATCATATCATGATTATGATAAATAGTTATTATATTAAAAATAATCGTTTTATAATAAATATTATCAATTCAAAAAATAATAATATATTATTTTAATATAAAATAATATAAAATAAACTAAATAATTGATCAATATCAAGTTTATTTTTTTGAAGATCTCTTTAAATTTAAATATATATTCAATAATATTATATTATTATTCATTAATAATAAAGAGCTATTTTTTTCAAGATATATTTTACTTCTAAACAAAATAACAAAAAAGAAATTATTATTTTAAATATTGTATCATACAAGATTATTTATTCTTTATTATATATGTTTAATAATTTAATAGCTATTTGAAATAAAATATATTAAATCAATCATATAATCTTTAAGAAATTCTTAAAGATATTTAAAAAGATTTTATTTAATAAATTATTATACATAATTATAAATTTGAATTATAAAAAAGATAAAATCTTCTTATTTAAAAATCTTAAAATAGCAGTCGTATTATATATAAATATAATGTACTAGAGAAATTTTCTCGTCTTTTTTTTGGATAAAAGTCTAAATTCTAAATATAAAATTTTATCAATTGAATTGAATTTATTAGAAAAACAATATAAATATCATTATATATTCAAAATAATCTATTTTGATATTTATTTAAAAAAAGAATATATTTTATTATTAATAATAAGATTTAATTGAATATTTAAAAATGAATGCAAACGACTATTTATATTAAAATTATATCACTTTCATAAAAGTAATTTGAAATATTAATTTTAATTTTCTAAAATATTATTTAAAATCATATAATATAAATGATAAATTAATTCTCTGACTTTATAACGTTATTGATATTTTTATTATCAATATTCATTATGAAAAATAATATATTATATTTTATATTTATGAAAATAATATGTAATATAAGTTTATCATCTAGTAACTGGAATCTTTAACTTGTCTTCATAATGTTTTATTAACTTCATTAACTGATTTATACAAATTTTGTAGTAAATTAATTTTTTTAAAATTTAAGATTTATCTATATAATGTACTTTTTTAAAATAATATTTTAGAACTTTATAGTTTTTCTCTTTAAAAATAAATAAATAATCAATCTTGATTATTATACTATATAAGAATATAGTATTTAAATTTATTATTAAATGAAATTTAATATATTATTTTATAATAATCTGTAATATTATAAATAATTCGATTTTATTTTTATCTTTAATGAATAAAATATTGGTATATGGTATATTATATTTTAAAATTAATAGAATTAATTTTTAATATATATATAATATAGATAATACTTAGTTCAATGTAAGACTAAATTATTTATTAGTTATATTATTTAGATAACTAATAATAATATTAGATTATTGTATTAAATTGTATTATCTATGTTATAAATATTTAAAACTTTTAATATTATATAAATTATTTTTATTACCTTAATAAAGGAAAATTTTTTATCAAAATTAGATATATCAAAAATAGAGATTACACTGTTAAGTAAAAAAACTGAATATTTATATTTTAATTAATTAATAATTAAGTCATATCTTAATTTTTGCTATTAATTTTGGTAAAAAATGCTTAAAATAAATTATTTATGAATATTTTAAGTTGAAATTTATATAGTAATTTTATTAATTAATTGAAATAAGATAGATCTTACTAATTATATCAATTCTTTAATATATATGTATTATAATACTTTTCATTTCATTACATGATATGGATTGAATACTTAAAATATATTATTATATGTTATAGTATAATATAATTTTATTACTAATATATAAAAATTAAATTCATATAAATATGAATTTTTAGTTTTTAATAAAGTTAAATGAATATAGCAGAATATTAAGATATCTAATAGAAATTTAATAATCGAACAAATAATTTATAATATAAAATAAAGTTATCCTTTTTTTTAAAATGATATTTTTTTTGATTAATTAAAGTCATAATTTAATATTTACTAATATTGAAAATATGAGTGTTTTAATGATATAAAAAATGAATAAATTTATTATTAAATAAAGTACTACAATTAAACATTAATTCACATTAAAATAAATTATAAAAATATGAAAAATCTTATCTAGATAGATTTATGCTTATAAATATTATTAAAAATAAAATATTATTAGTTAAGTTTGTATTAATATACATTATTGAATATAAAACATGAAATAATTTTCAAATTAATAAAAGTATAAAATATAAAAATTAAACATTGGTTTCAAAAAACATAGGTTGCTTATTAAATTAATCAAATGATATAAAAAATATTATTATCCTGTTATTTCAACGTATTTAATAATCTAAATATGTTAAAACGTCTAAAAAACTAATTTTCTGTATTTGGTAATAATTTTAATTCATGAATTACGCAAAAGATATCTTAAATGCATAGTTACTTTACTAGGTTTATTTATTATATAAAATGATATCATATTATTATTTAAATAATTATCCTGAAAATTACTTAAATTTCTAATAAAAAATTATATTTACGAAATTATATATATTAGATTTATTAAAGAATTAAAAAACTCTATTTTATGATTTTTAAAGAAAAAATAAATCAATATAAATTTATATCATTTAATTTTTATTTTTAAAAAATTGATTAAAATATGTAAACATAGTATATTTATCAAATATTATTTATTATAAAAGATAATATAAACAAAAAATAAATAAATATATTATGTAATATCGGATAATATTTATCGATTAAAATAACTTAATTTAAAGTCACGTTATAAAATATCAATTATTTAATTAACTATATTATAATTATTTAATAAATAAATCATTCATTAGATTTCTATGAAGGATTTTTACACTATTAATTTTCAGATGATATATTATTGTTTATAATCATTATTATGTACTCATAATTTTTATTATTAAAATAAGTATTATATAAAATCAAATATAATTAACTAATCAATATTATTAATAATGCTATTGCTTAATTATATTTATAAAAGATAAGCTTAAAACTTCTTAAATAAGTAATTTTGTAAAACCATTAACACAATAATCTAATGTTTTTCTTTTATTACATAAATATTTTTATTTAAAAATGTAATATAATTATTAATTATAATATTTTGTCATAAAACTATTATAAACTAATTTTCATCAGTAAATATTCATTTTTCATAATATTCAATATTAATTATTACTTTCATATTGTTCAGTTGGATATGATAAAAAATCATTTCAATATTCATAACACATTGTTTTATACATATAAAATATTATTCGCTTCTGAAAATAAATAAATATTATTAACCCAAATTATATCGTGAACTTATAAATAATTTTTAATATTTATTAAGCATATCAAATATATGCACATTAACAGCAAAATATAAATTATTTTATATCATAGATAAAATATATTTTTCTTTCTTTAGCATATTTTAAATAAAAACTATTTAATATTATTATATAATCAAATTAAAATTAATAAATAAAAATTTATATTTATATAAACATATTAAATAATAGTTATTTATTTATTCAAGTTGGTTTAAGGTTTTAAAATCAATAAAAAATAAATATAACTAATAGTTATTATTAAACTTAATTAAATAATTTTTTATGCATAAATATTAGTTATCATCATTATTTATTATGAAAATAAATATATCTGAAATAAACGATATTCATATCGTTGTTAATAACAATATGTTTATATTTATTAATCTTAAATAATAATTTATAATTATCATTAGTTTTGCATCTATAATCTATTATTTCTTAGTAAGTATATTTTTTATTTTTAATCGATATAAATGACGTTTAATATATAAATATTATAATTAAAATATTAACTATATAGGAAAATAGATATTTAATTATTAATTTAATTAAATTAAAAAAAAATTTTTAATTAAGATCTTATAAATATTTCATATTTTTTTCTTAATAAATCATAAAATTATAAAATATATTATAAAATAAATAATTTAAATTTTAAGAACTAAAATATTAAATATGGCATTTAAGTAAATATAAGTATCTATTAAATTAACTGAATAACATGTATTCAGAAATATTTATATGAATATCTAAAATATATACTTAATATAAAATATTAATATAATAAAAATTATTTAGTATTTTAAAAGATAAAAATTATTTATATTTAGGTATTATCCTAACTAAAATAAGAATAATACCTATTATCTATATTGTTTTCATTTTATAAAAATGACAATATTATTATATAATTACTCTCTTATTTACATAAACATATTTTATCATTTTATGCTATTTTATAGCATTTTTATTAAAAAAGTATTTTTAAAGAAATATAATTTAAATAAAATTTATAATATATATTTCAATATATAAGTAGTAAATATATTTTCAAATTTATTTATATTAAAACTCTTCTAATTTAAATTAGAATAATATTTATATATTATTATCAAAATCATTATCCTTATTACACGATTTATCTCTATTTATAGAAATAAATAATTGCTTATATGATTCTTAAAAATAAAAAATTATTCTTATAATTAATTTTAATTCTTTTTTGGATATAAAAATAAGAAGTAAATCAATAATTTTTAAAACAAATTATTTTTGAAACTTTATGTTCTAGTATACTAAACGTATATTACAATTCTTATTGCAGATAATTTCGTTAATATATAAAATATACAATAAACTTTAAAATTATAAAAAATTCTAAATTTCAAAAAAAATATAATTGATATAATTTTTTAAAAGAAAGAAATATATATTGCTACTTTTAAACAAAATTTTTTTACTTTATTTAAATCTGATTTAAATCAAATTTAAATTAATTTTGAAATATTTATTTAACTTAAATAGTCCTAGTAATTTTTTTACTAACTGATATCATTCCTATTTTATATATAATCTTATCTTATCAAATATATAAAATAACGATTTAATAAATAAAAAAATATAATAATTTTAATAATAAATAAAAAATTATTTAAAAATTTTTCTTATTTTATAGTAAATTATTTTAAATATGTTAAAACAATTAAGATATTAAAATTTATTGAGAATTAATTAATATCCAGTTTTATCCTAAAAGATAAAAAATAGTTAATAATAAAAACTCGAGAATTCATGAATATTCCTTAAAATAAATTATCAATACCTTATATAATATATAAGATATTGATAATTATTGAATTATTGTAAACATTTAACTTAAATAGATCAACTATTTTAATGATAAAAATTAATTATAAAAATCTATAGATATATTTATAATAATAAAAAAAATAAAAAATAATAGAACTTTGATTACTTGCTTAATGAATTAAAGAGATAGAGTTTAAATTAGTTTAAAATATAAGATTGATAAATAATGAATAATACAAGAAAAAAGATCTGAATCTGAAATAATAAGATAATTATTAATAATTAATTTAGATAATAAATAAGTAATAAAATTTATTAAAATAAATACTAACAAAGTAATTTATTTACTTCAAGATGAAGGCTGATTTCATCCCTTTGTAAAAAGAGTGGATAATTTGTCTTATACAAAAATATAAATGAGGAAAATATGTTAAACCTTAATAAATTAGTAACAAAAGTTATTAATTTAGAAGATAAAGAATTAAATTATTCAGATAATATATTCAATATTGCTTATGGAATCGATAAAAATTTTTTACTTGGTAGTGGCGTATCCATAACTTCTATATTAATTAATAACAAAGATATAGATTTTCATTTTCATATTTTTACTGATTTTTTTGATGATAAACAAAAAAGTTTATTTTTAGAGTTAGCTAAAAAATATAATACAAAAATAACTATATATTTCATTAATAATAATGACTTACCAAAATTACCAACAACTAAAAATTGGTCATACGCTATTTATTTTAGATTTATAATTGTTAATTATTTATTTTCAAAAATTAAAAAAGTTCTTTATCTTGATGCGGATATTTTTTGTATAGGAAATATAAGTAAATTAACTAAAATTAGTTTTTATAAAAATGAAATCGCAGCTGTTATACAGGAAGGAGGAAAAGAAAAATTTAAATCAATAGATATTAACAGTACTGGTAAAAAATATTTTAACTCTGGATTTTTATTAATAAATATTGAACAATGGCAAAAAGAAAACATATCAAATCAAGTTATTAACTTATTATTAATAAAAAAATTTCCATTTCCTGATCAGGATGCCCTTAATTTATTATTAGTTGGTAAACTTATTTTTTTAAATAAAAAATGGAATAAAATTTATAGTCTCGATGATGAAATAAAAGGAAATAAAAAAAGAGAAATATATAATAATGATTTATTAATTCACTATATAGGATATACAAAACCATGGCATAAATGGGCAAATTCACTGTTAATACAATCATTTATTATAGCTAAAAACGCTTCTCCATGGAGAAGCGTTCCTTTAAAAAATCCTACAAATACACACTTATTTAAGTATCAAGTTAAACATTCATTATATAAAAAAAAATATATATTAGCATTTAATGATTATTTGCATTATTTATGGAAAAAATATATGACACATAACTGTTTATAATATAAAACGATTTTTTTGATATTTTATATGTCTAAAAAAAGATTATCTATAAGATATAATCTTCTTCAATATTTTAATATTATAAATTATAATTTTATTTTAATAAATATATTTAAATAAATAATCTATTAAATATAGATCTACTATCTATAATATTCTAGTTCATATGCTAATTTATGAAAATTTATTTTCCAAATTTATTAATTTAGTTTCTTATTTATTGAGAACATTTAATTTTATATATTTTATATATAAACTAATTTTCTTTAATATTAAAATTATCAAATAATTTTCCAGTATTAATTTATAATAACTAATTATTACTAATTACTAAAATATTTTCATAGTTCTTTAAAAAAAATATTTTTTGCTAAAATATTTTGTAAATAAAGTTAAATATTTAATTAAATAAATTTAATATTAGTACTAAGATTAAATATTAGATTCATTTTATCAATTATTAAATTTATATAGTTTCAAATAATTTTATTGTATTTATCTATCTTTTACTATTTTTTTATTGATTGTTAATAAAACATTTCAAAGTGAGTATTAATAGAAATTAATATTATATATTGATGTTAACTTATTTATTAATATGAATTGAAATATAAAATAAATATTTATTTATTAATTTTTTTAGATATCTATTTTTTAGACTACATATATTATATTAATATTGATATTAAAATTAATAGTTAAGATATAAAAATCTTATTTTAATTAAAAAATTAAAATAATAAACATGTCTTATAAAGACAAATAAATATTTAGTATTGATTAAATAATCTAATTCATACTATTATTATAGATCTTATAAAATTAAATATTAATTTATTTAGTTTAAACATAATTATAAATTAGAATAATTCTACTAATTTTTAACAAAAAATATTATTAGAATATTATATAATTAATTACTTTCATTATTTTATAGATAGTGAGATAACATTATTCGATTATTTTTATATGGTGTTAACTTTATCTATTTTATTGATTTATAAAAACTCATTGTTTTATTAAATAAATAATCGGATTTTATTTATTTTTAGTTTAAGTTTAACAAAAGAATTTTTTTTACGATAAATTATTATAATAAGTTTTATAACTTATTTCACTTTTATAAAAAACTAATGCATTATATTTATTTATGTTATATTGATAGATGATAATTATGATCTGTTTTATAAAAAAAAAGCAAAATTTCTACAAGAAATTCATATGATATTATCATTATAATTATTTTTATAAATTAAATTTATATATAATTTTCTTTTATTTATAATTTTATTATAAAGCATATTAAATTATACTCATTATGCTTTTACTTATATATTAATTTTTTATTCCATAAAAATATTTCTCACAATTATCTAACAACAACAATAAACTAGATATATTTATATTAAAAATAAAAAATTGAATAATGATAAGAATATAATATTTTAGCAATATTAATTATGTAATTACATTTTCATAATTATCTTCTCAACCGATATTTTTCTGGATATTATTCATAATTATTATTATATCAATAAAATCTATAATTATATATATTAGAAATAAGAATAGATAATATTATATATTTTCTATTTTTTACTTTATTTTAAAATTATGGTATATTAATTATATTATAATATTTAAATTAAGTATTTTTAACTTTCTAATACTATATTTTATAAAAATAATATAAATTATTATTTTTATAAATTTATTTATTATATTTATTTAAAATAAACTTTTTTTTAATTGTCTTAATTTAAGAATAACTAACTATATTTTAACTATGTATTAGAAATTATTTTCTATTTAATAATTTTAAATTTTAAAATATTAGTATTTTACTAGTTATAAAGTAAACAATAAAAATTGTTGTTTTATTTTATAAATAAGTAGAATATTTAAAGTAAAATAAATCTACTATAATTTTTTAAAAATTAACGATATTTTAAAAAACTATATCAGTGATAATAATAAAAATTATTTTTATATAAAAATATAAAAATATTTGTTAATATCAATATTTATCAAGAAACTATTATATTTTATAAATATTTTTATTAAACTAATATACATATTAATTAAATTATATTATTATATTTTATATATCAATCTATATAGATTCTAAATATATTTATTTTTATATCTATTTATGCTTAATATATATTTTATAAAATTTATTAAAAACTAATTAATCACTTTAATATTATTTCTATAATTTAAAAGTATCAATTTCATTTTATGAATCGATATTTATATTATATATAATATATATTAAAATTTAATATTAAATACTTTTAATAAAATAAAACTTTTCATATAATTCTTTTATTTACTTAGTAAAAAAATTTTTATAGATAAAATAATTTATTTATTCTGAATTAAAATAATAATTTTACTACAATTAATATTCAATATATTTCCTTATTTAAGGATCATTAAATAGTTTTTTTATTTATTTATTAAAATAACTTTATTCCACTTTTAGATTTTATATTTATTATCTAAAATTCTATTTATAGTATAATATAAGATATTAATACAGATTTATTGTCTAATAATATTTTATTATAAATTATAAATAATTTTCTTGCTAATAGAATGAAAATAATAATCCAAATAATTATTAATAATATTAATAAAATACTAATTATGATAGAAAATTTTCATAACTTCTTATATTTATTTTAAATATTTCTTAAATAACTTATAAAAAAACTTATAAACATTAATATATTTAAATTTATTTAGATAAATATATATATTAAATTAACAAATAAATTATGTTTTTTATTAAATATATTAATAAAACATTTTTACTTTTTTTTAAAAGATAATATTTAATATTATTTTGAACTTTTTTATTAATTTAAAGATATATAAGAATATATCTTCAGTAATATAGATTAAATAATCTATCATATTTTATTTTATTTAAAATAATTAATTATTAATATTTAATTATTAAAGTTTTTTTTGACTATTTTATATGTAATTAAAGTTTAATTATAGTTATTAATTTTTATAAATTTATTTGTTTTTCGATGATTAAAATATCTCCATCTTACTAAATTAGTAAGTATTATTTATTAAAAATAATTAAATTTTATTCTTTATCATCTAGGATTTTAAAATAAATTTAATTTTAGAGTAAAAATAAAGTTTTTCTTATATAAACTTAATTTTTATATTAATAATTGAACTATTTGTTTCCATTAATGATAAAAAATATACACCAATCTTTTTTTTTAAATTAAGCTAATATAATATATTTTAATATATTCAATTAAATAACTTATATGTATTTTAAGCATTCTTTCATATTTTATGAGATGAAAGTCATAAGTATTGTTTTAGTTTTTAACTAAAAATAATATAATTATTAATTAATAATAAACAAATTACTAATGAATTTACTTTCATAAATTAAGTTTTACCATTTTTATACTTAAATATTTTATTTATATTTAGATAAATTAAGATTTTTAATCATCACAATTAAAGATATAAATGTAATTATTTTTTTAATTTATTTTATTTTATAATTTTCGAACTCTATTATAGATATTTTTATAATTTTAAGAAAAATTATTTTATTTTTAGTAAAACATAAAAAAAATAAGCTATATAAGTAATAAAAATTTAATTTAAATACTATAATATATTTTAAAATACTACAATCTAAGTCTATTCTATTACTAACGTTATTCTAGTATTATTAAAATAATTAATTTAGAATTTAATCGAATATAAATATTTTTATATTATTGAATAAGTTATTAACTAAATGTTAAAAAGTCTAATTAATTCAAGATATGTATATTTCTATAATTTTGGTAAAATAATAAAATAGCTTATAGTAAATCATACAATTAGAATTATGTTATATAATAATTATAATAAAAATATTTAAAATGTTGCTATTAAATACATTAATTAACTTATTTATGATTCTAAATTTATTTTTAACAAAAATTATTCATATTATGATATATTATAAAAAATAAGATATTTATACTTACTATACAAAATAAATAATTAGATTATTTTTTGTTTTGTTATCGTAACATAACTTTATTTTTTTTATTTTTTAATAATACTTTAGATCAACTTAATAATATTTAACAAATATTAGTTAATTAAACTTTATATAACAAATATAAATTGTTTTACTATAAACAAATTTAAGTAATTTTTAATCATTTTTTATGTAATATAAATAATCAAATAATATTTATTAAACTAATAGATTCTTTATTTATTATTATTTATAAAATTTCTTAAATTATGAATATAAATATTTTTATATTTTAACTCAAAAACCAAATAAATTAAATATTTTATACTATATTATCTTTAAGTTTATTAATTTCAGAATAATTAATACTTAAGATTTAATTCAAATAAATTTAAAACAAGTTTTAATTTAGATTTCAAATATTTTATTAAATATTTTTATTTTTAAAATTTATTAATAATACTTTGAAGATGAAATAATTTTCATAAAAAATCGATTTTTTTGATAATTTAATAATATTAAAATATCATATTTTACTATTTTTTAATTATCTTTCGTTCTAAAGAGTTTTTGTAACTATCATTTTTATTAAAATTTACATATATCTATTTTTAACAAAATCTGGAATTATAACGATTAAATAATCCATATAATTTTATATGAATGTATTGATTTAAGATATATCTATTTTATATCTTTTATAATCAACTAATCTACGAATCTAAACTATTTTAGTTATAAAGAAAATATTATCAATTTAGAAACTAGTTTACTAATATTTTTACTTAATTTTTTTTAAATATAAAAAATCAGTTTTTTACAAAACGTTTTAAAAAAAAATTATTTTAATATAAAAATAATAAGTATTATAATAATATTTATTATGAAATTATTTTCATAATCTAAAAGAAATAATTAGTTAATATAAATATAACATAGTTATAAATATAAATATATTTCTATTATTCTTTTCGATATATAAATAGTTAAAAATTTTTCTTTTATTACTTTAAAGAAAGATATTTATATTATTGTTTATATTCTTAAACTTATTTTGTTAAAATATTTTATTAAAACTAATTATAATCTTTATATATTTCATAAAATATATTATATATAATTTATAGATTATAATATAAATTATATATTCAATTATACCATTTTTAAAATTTAATTAAATTTAAATAAATCAAATTATTAACTCTAGTATTAATATAATTATTTTGATTAAGATATTTATTATTAAAATCATATTTCTTCTTATAAAGTTATTACTTTTTATACGAAATATAATTGATAAAATTATAATAAATAACTACATCGTTTCTATATAAAATATCAATATATAACAATTATTTAAATATATAATAATTTTTATAATCTTTAATTTTTAATATTATTTTATAATTTCAATTTTTTACTTCTCAAGTAAAGTATATTACTAAAATATGTAATTAATGAATATATCTTAATCTATTGTTAATAAAATCCGAAAGATAAAAATAAATAATAATATAAAATATTATAAATAATAATTATATTTACTGACCAAACATAGATACCATTTAGTATATTTTAATTAATTAATATAAACTAAATACAGAGTTTATAACTTATATAATAAAATTTATATTTATCAAATATAAATTTATATCATTAATTTTTTATATTTAATTTAAAATTAATATATTACATAAAGCTCATCTTAAATAAAATTATTTCTATAACTTTATTAAAATTTAATTATTTATATTATTTTATATAAAATATTCACAATTTTAAATTAAAAATATTATTTTTATGATTGTATATTAAATTTAATAATTATTTTTTTAAAATAGATCTCTTCTTTATTAATTTATTTTATTTAATTTAGTTAATTAAATAAAATATTATTTTAGTTATTCATTAATTTACATTGATAATCTTGAATTTCACCAGCTGAACCAAAATTAAAATGAAGGAACTTTGATCTTATTGCTAATAAAATAAATTCATTTTTTTGATTACTTGGTATCATTGCTAAACCATAATAAGCAATATCATCATTATGTTTTTTAACATATTTTTTTAGATAAATAAATGGTGATGTTTTATTTATATCTAACCATGAAACTTTAATAGCTAAATATTGATGGTTGTTAATTTTTTCATTTAATGGTTTCCAATTATTAGTTATTATATCCTCATTTTTTTTTATTTTTAAAAAAACCTGATGTTTTAAACAAGCTAAATGAATATGTAATTGTTCTTGTGTTCTACCATATTTTGAATTTATAGCGAGAGAAAGAAATTTTTCATTAAAAGGTTTATTTAATAATTTAATAAAAAGTTCACGATTTTTCCATGCTAATATGAAATAATTTTCAGTGTTTTTTCTTTGTAAAAAAGGACTTTCTATACCAGATATTTTATCAAGTGGTATAAATAAATGATGTAATATTCCCTTTATATCCTTATATATAACATATCTGTATTGTTTGTTAATTTTAATACATGGTAACTCTAATTTACTATTTATAAACTTAGAAATACATTTTTGATTAATGTTTTTCCATAATTTATCATTATTTATTTTTATATAGGTTAAATAAATTAACATAAATAATAATAAAATAAAAAATATCTTAAATATTAATTTAATAATTTTCCTCATAAAACCATATTTAAATTAATTAAAAACATTTAGAATAGATAATTTATTAATTATTAACATTTTATAATATAAAGTAACGCATATACAAGTTTATTTTATTTATTAATTTTATATTATTAAATATTTTATATATTTAATAATATATGATTATTATAATCAGTTTTAGTTTACTGCATTTAATAATATCTTTGATTTTTTTATAGATTTTTACTTATAAAGTATAAAAATTAAAATGAATTAATAATATAGATAATACTTACTAAAAATTTAAAATATTAATATACTAATAAATATATCAATATTAATTTTTATATTTAAATACTGTTGTAAAATAGCTTATATAAACAATTTATATTATGATTGATATAAATTTCTAAGGAATTAGTTTATATTATTAAATATAATATTATTAAAAATAATTAGATTCAACATAACTATAATTGTATTAGAATATAATTTTAAATCATAAATATAATTGCTTATATGATTTCATATTACATATAATATATTTATTAATATTTAATATTATTCTATAAATTATAAATAATTCTCTTATAAATATTTAAATAAATAAATATTTTAGATTTAAAAAAGTAACTATAAATATGGTAAATCATTTATATTATCTTAACTTTTTTTATAAAATCCATATATATTTTATATATAAATATATATTAACTTCATCATTTCACATACTCTATCTTATTACATAAATAAGATTAATATAGAAGACAATAATTGATTATTATTAATAATTTTAATAAGTAATTAACATTTTTCAAAACTAAAATTCAACTTGTTATATATAATATTTCTTATAATTTTAAAGATGTTTTAAAATTTTATATTCATTAGTATTAATTAATTATAATTTATCATGATAATTATTTCATTTAGTAAATATTTCTTTTAGTATTATTTTTC
Organism: Arsenophonus sp.; assembly: GCA_052401645.1. Classification (GTDB taxonomy): domain Bacteria; phylum Pseudomonadota; class Gammaproteobacteria; order Enterobacterales; family Enterobacteriaceae; genus Arsenophonus. The sequence continues at coordinate 965,636 of CP198939.1, read as the reverse complement.
GCGTAAAATCATTTATTTTATGAAAATTTTTAATATAATTAATTTTATTATAGTAGTTTTCTAATTATTTAGAACTGTTTATTTTCTAAAATTATTAATATTTAGTTTTTATCGTATAAATAAATTTTACTTACAATCCGTTAACTAAAATATTGTTTTACTACTAAATTAATAATAAATATATTTTTGAAATATAGTATATAGTAAAAAATTCAATTTTTGTTACTTATCTTAATATTCCTAAAATATATTAGACCATTAATTTAAAATAATTAGAATTTATATTTATATGAATTTAGTTATCATATATCACTAATTAGTTTGGTATTATTGTTTTAATAACATCTACAGAAATATTTTTAAAATTATTATTTTGTACACTTAATATTATAAATTAAAATAACATTTATTTTCATTTCATGAGTATTTAATTTTTATTATGAGATTAAAGGAGTTAAGTTATCATTATTATAAGTTAATATATTTAAAAAATAAACATAATTACTTATTAGTATTAATTCAATTAATTATAATAAATCAATTTATAATTTATATCATATTGATTATTGATTTTATATATTATTTTTTTCATTACTTAAAATGAATATTAAATAATTATTTTATTTTAAAAATGTTATTAAATACGTTAAATACTATTGTTTAATGATTAAAAATTTTTTAAATATTTATGATATCTCATTAATACCTGATACCTGAAATTAAATTAATTAATTTCAGGTATAATATCTCTTATACTAAGAATTAATTTATTACTAAATTATATATAAAACTGAATATTAGATAAAATATATACTTATTAAAATATAATTAACATTTTTTATAAAATAAATATAAATATTTTTTATAATATCAAAATATATATAAAATTATATATAAATAAACAATTTTTTAATTTTTTTTACTTATCTATCTGAAATAGAAGTAAAAGATATTATCAATTTTATTAGAATAAAATCCTATAAGATTTATGATAATAAAGAAAAATATCTAAAATTTATAAATCTACTAATATATAAATATTAAAAATATATTTATATCACTTATTAATTTAACTTTTATTTTTTGGAGTAATTTTTAAAAATATTTATTTGTCAATTTTTATTAATTTAAGTACATATAAAATTTTATAATAATAACTTATAATTTTATATATATTTTTATAAAAACTATGCTAAATTAGTATAAATTTTTTATAAAAATATAAACGATAAAAACATATTTAAATTTATATTAATTTTAATTTTATTAATTTATTATTATTCATATGGCATAATTATTTATAAAAATATGAATAATACTATTTATCTAAAATATAAATATATTGATAGAAAAATAATAAAATAAAACATAATATTTAATATTAAATATATTTTAACATTGATAAAATATATATAGAAATATTCTATTATAGAATTTATTAATATATATTATTTTTAATAACTATATCTTTAATCTCTATTATAAAGAATTAACTAAAATATTATAAAATAATTAAAATTATATATCTCTAATAATCTTCATCATAATAAATTTAAAATTATTTATGATTTTATCATTATAATAAATACAATATCTCTTCTGCTTTCAATTTCTATATATAGTAATAAATACTTAATATATATTTTATATATAATAAATTAACTTAGAATTAATAATTATTAATAGTTTATTTAAAGTAAATCAAATTAATATATAAATAAAATAACATTATTATAATATAATATTATTGATAAAATTAAGATATATATAATAATAAAAATAATTTAGTTTTTTCTTTAATCATAATTTTAAAAAATAATTTTAATTAATTTAAAATTATTCATTACAATATTTAATAAAATATAAGTATTTTTTATTTTAATTATTTATTAATTTATTAATATGAAACTAACATTTTCTAAATTATTTTAAATAATTATTTAAATTTATCTTATTATTGGTTATAGATATGTGTAATTATCATAAAATAAAAATAATTTTATTTAAAATATTTAGGATTAATATCTAAAAAAATTTTTTTATAATAGAAAAATATTTTTTATATTATTCTAATAAATAAGTAATTTTTATAATAGAATTAATTAATAGTAATTATTTTATTTATATTTATTTAGTTATAAATATTTTTTAAATTTATATTTAAATATATCATTTTAATAAATTATTAAACTTTAACAAAGATTAAAAAAATCTATTTATAATCTTTTTATTAAGTTAAATAATTTTATTAGTTTATTAATTTAATCTAATTATCATAGAAATTATATTATCTAATATTTGTTCTAATAACAAATATTAGATAATAAAATTATTTTTATTATTACTAAATTAAATAACTAGAAAATATATTCTATTTTAGAGAAAAGATAGAAATTTCATAAAAAATAATATTTTACTAACATTAATAAAATAATTTATTATCAAATTTTAGAGGTAAAAAAAATAAAATTAATTATATATAATAATATTATTAATCAGAAAAAATATCATTATCTACACTTTTTTTTAAAAAAATATTAATAATAATTAATTTTTATAAATTTATAATTTAAAATAATTTAATAAAAGTTTTTTATAAAAATTGAATAGTATTAATTAATTATAGATTAAATTTTTAATATTTATTAATAAATTAATATTAGTTTTAGAATAACAATATTATAATAAAAATATTTTATTTTTTATTGATAACTACTCATTAACCCTAACCACACGTTAATGTTTATCAACATTTTAATTTTAAAATATATTGATTATCTTTTATTTTATTAATATAAAAAGAAAATCAATAAAATTATTGTTAATTATAATATATAAAAACTATTAATATTAATTAATAATTTTAAGATAACTATTGATCTCTATCATTAAATCCTAAATCAAAAATTCAATCATTTTTAATAAAGTACCTATTTTGATAAGCTCCTTAGATAATTTTATAATATTAATTTAATCATATTTATTGATATTTTTGATAAAAATACAAAAAATAAATTAAAATTAACCAATAAATCAATAGAAAATCTTTATATAGATCATATGATCTTAATTAATCTAATATAGTTATTTATTTATATAAATTTTATTCAATTTATTAAAAAACAAAATATATAAAAATATTTTATATATAAATCTTATTTTTTGTTTTTTAATCCAGAATGTGATTCTAAAAATATAATCATGACAAAAGTATTAATAAAAAATCATATTAATAATATATAGTGTTATTTTGATATAATTTATAATATGAAAAATAAATTTTTATTTTATAATCGTATTATTTAATAATAAGTATAGTTTTATTATAAAACTTTTAGGAAAAAATTAAATCAATAAACTATTAATAATCAATCTTTTTACAATATATCTATATTAAAGTATATTCATAGTCTAAAAAAAATAAAAATAAATATATAAATATTAATATAATTAATATAGTATTTTATACTAAAAAATAAATATTGATATTTCTGGAAAAGTTTAAAAATATATTTTATATAATTTATAATATATATAAAATATAATAATTTAAGTTATATAAATAATAAATAGTTAATAATAAATTATATAATATCAATTATTAATAAATAATAAAAAATTAATATTTTATATGATATAATTAAACCATAATATAAGATTGTTAAATTAAATCATAAATCTCATAAATTTTAACTCATTATTTATAATTAATAATACAACTTTTTAAATAAATCTATTTTAAAAATATTTTTCTTTTTTTTTTAAAAATTATCAAACTATTAATTAATAATGTTAATAAACAAATAAAAAATTAAAATTTATATTAATATATATATGTAATAAAATTTCTCTGTTTACTAAAATAATAAGTAAATATAGATAATATTAATAATTTTTATTTCTTGTTAACTATTTATAGATATTTTATATTATTACATCTAATTAATATAATTTAGATAAAAATAAATGGTTATATAAATTAATAATATATAAATAAAGAAATAATAATAAATAAAATAAATAATGATAGATACCATTATCATTAATTATATTACTATAGTATTTATCTTAATAATTAAAATATTTAATATCAAAATTATTTTTTAATAAAGTTTATTAATTTTTTTTAAATAAAATCTATCATTTTATTTATTATAGAATTAAATATAATTAAATATTTATAAATATAAGATATAAAATATATTAAAAAGATAATAAAAATAATTCTACTTGTAAAAAATAATTCCAATATCAGATAAAAATCTGATGATATTCTCTATATATGAAAAATTTTTTAATTAATATGATGGAATGATAAACTTTTTTTAGATTTTATTTAAATAATACTAACATTTTATAAAGTAAGTTTTTAGAACAATATATTTAATAGTCCTATTATATTATTTTTATAATATATAGAGTTTTATTTATGTTTATAGCGACATTCATTAATAATTGACTTTTAATAGAATTTTCTACGATATATTATATTTATCTCTTTATTATAAAGATATTACTTTACTCTTATATTTAAAATAATTTTTATAAAATCTTTAACGGATATTAAATTAACAATAGAATGTTTATTTAATTTATTTTAAGTGAAATAATATTATTCTCTATTATTTTATAATATTATATCATTGATATTTTTATAGATGAAAGCTTATTATATTTACTATTTTATTTTTATTGTCACCTTATTAGATTTTAATATTTATTTATTTTCTTCAGAATATTTTAAAAATTTTTAAGTCTAATTAAAATTCCATGAATTAATTTTAAAAATTTTCTATAGAAAAAGGATTATTTTTTTATTTATAATTTATTTTCTATTTATGAAATAGTTTTATAAATATTAAATAAATTATGTAGGTTATTAGTCATTAATAAACACATAAAATACTTTTTATTTTTAAAGTTTAATTTTATCAAATCATATTATAATATATAATGTAAAAAAATACTATAAAATAAATTACATTTTTACTTTTAGTTTTAATCTAAAAGTAAAAATAATGTTAATATCAACTATCATTAATTAACATTTTTTAAAAAATTTAAGTAAAATAATTATTATTAATAAATAAAACTCTATTATTTTACTTAAAAGATAAAAAATTATTTTTTAATACTACCAACCATATTTTCAGGTCGTACCCAACTATCAAATTCATCTTCTGTTAAATAAGCTAATTTTAATGCACTTTGTTTAAGGGTTAATCCTTCTTTATGTGCTTTTTTAGTAATTTCAGCAGCTTTATCATAACCGATATGAATATTTAATGCAGTAACCAACATTAATGATTCATGTAATAATTTATTTATACGTTGGCGATTAGGTTTTATACCTTTAGCACAATAATCATTAAAACTAAGAATACCATCTGCCAATAAACGAACTGATTGTAAAAAATTGTCTATAATCATAGGTCTAAAAACATTAAGCTCAAAATTACCTGATGCACCACCAATGCTAATAGCTACATCATTGCCCATGACTTTAGCACAAAGCATAGTTAATACTTCACATTGAGTAGGATTTACTTTTCCCGGCATTATAGAACTTCCAGGCTCATTTTCAGGAATCATAATTTCTCCAATACCACAACGAGGACCAGATGCTAACCATCTAATATCATTAGCAATTTTCATTAATGAACCTGCTAAAGCTTTTAAAGTTCCATGAGCATGAACTAAAGCATCACAAGTAGCTAAAGATTCAAATTTATTAGGCGAAGTAATAAATGATTGACCAGATAATTTTGAAATTTTATTAGCAACCAATATGGAATATTCAGGATGAGTATTTAAACCAGTACCAACTGCTGTTCCTCCTAAGGCTAATTCAGAAAGATGAGGAATACTTTCTTCAATATGTTGAATATTATGAGATAACATTGCTACCCAACCAGATATTTCTTGTCCTAAAGTTAATGGTGTTGCATCTTGCAGATGTGTACGCCCGATTTTTACAATATCATTAAAAGCATTAGATTTTTCATTAAAAGTAATTTTTAGTTCTTTTAATTTCGGCAATAATTGTTGATGTAAAGCAACAACAGCAGATATATGCATTGCTGTCGCAAATACATCATTAGAACTCTGACTTTTATTTACATCATCATTTGGATGAATTAAATATTTATCTCCTCTTTTCCCACCTAAAATTTCACTTGCTCTATTTGCTAATACTTCATTCATATTCATATTAGTTTGTGTACCAGAACCAGTCTGCCAAATTTTTAATGGAAATTCAACCAGATGTTTATCATCTAACACTTCATTAGCGGAAGTGATAATAGCATTACCTTTATCCTTCGCTATCAAACCTAAATCTATATTTGCTTCAGCTGCTGCTTTTTTAATTATGGCTAATGCACGTATTATAGCGATTGGCATTTTTTCTGATGAGATATTAAAATATTTCAATGATCGTTGTGTTTGAGCACCCCATAACCTATCTGAATGGATTTTAATTTCACCAATTGAATCTTTTTCAATACGATATTCTGACATTATTGTTTATCTCTTTTTTATTAATAAAATTTTTTATATATTCATAATTGATCTTTATGAAGCATTAAGAATCATTACAATAAAAAATTATTCATTATTTTAATTTTTGAATATGAAAATAATAAATTTTATTGTATAAAACTAATAATTAATTTTCATTAATAAATAGTATTTATTATATATTTAACAATGTTAAATAAAATTTAACGTTTTACTATGAAAGCAAAAGATAATCTAAATAAATCTTGTAATATTAAAATTTTCAATATTTATCTATGCTTAAATTATTGATATATAGAATTCATATAAAACAATATCTTTTTTTAAATATCGTCATTATATAATAAGTATTATTAAAAACTATTTATAATCAATTATGAATTTTATTTTAATAAAATATATGAAAAATTTCATTCATTATTTTTTATTTAAAAAATTTCTTTATGAAAATATTTAAATTACTTTAAATCGAAATGATTTTTAAAATCAAGTTTTAATGTGAAAACAAAAGTGTAATAGAGATTAATTATTTAAACTATAATTATAAAATTACATTCATAAATATGAATTAATTTATGTATTATAATATAATACAAAGCATTAAATTTACTTTGTACTTTAGTAAAAAGGAATATATAACTTTCTATTCTAAAATTTAGAAAATAAAAATAAAAAGCATATTTATACATACAATTTAAAAAAACTTACACTATATATTCAAATGACAATAAATTAGATTTAAGATATGATTATATAATATTATTAAATTTCAATAAATTTAATAATATATTTATATACATTATTTAATGATATATAAAAAATAAATGTATAAAATTAAAAATAATAATTAATTAATGATTTTATACTTTTTCTAAAATAAATTAACAATTATATTTATTATATTGAATTACTATTAATTAATTTAACCTTTATTACAAAATCTAAAACAGATTATTTTCAACCTAATATACATATATAATATATTTTTGTTATTATATTCCAATAAATAATTTTCTATTCTTAATATATTTAATTAATAGTAAATTAATTACAGTAGAAAATTAGTTTATTAAAAATTTCATTTTTATTAAAGATAACATATTTATTATTTATCTCTATCTTAAAAAATAAAATTATAAGAATTATATCTGTTAAATTTATATTTATATCAATATCTGAAAAAACATACTTAATAAAAATAAATTAACAGTAAATTTTAATTATTAATAAAAATTAATATAGAAAAAAGTTATATATATTATTAATCTTAAATACTTTAATAAATAAGATTTTTAACATTTTATGAAAAGAATTATATAAATAAATTATTTAGTAACTTATAATTATAATTAATTTTATAAATTTCTTATTACTATCATTGAGATAGTAAATAAAAAAATAAAATTTCATCAAATTAAATAACATTAAAAAATTAATATCAATGCATATAAATATTTTATTTACATAAAATATTTATATGAGATTTATTATTTTTAATAAAGATATTTGTATTAAAATAAAAATACAATTCTTAAGTTTATTTCAAAATATTTGATAACAATCTTTTATTAATAAAACAACTAAACTTAATTTATTACCAATATTATATTAACTACTATTTAATTTATTAAGAAAAAGCTTATAATAAAATTTTAAAAATATATTTAGAAATATATTTTTAATCAGTATCATTATTAATGTTAATTTAATTAAAATTTAAATATAAGTTAAATTTAAATTAATTAATAAATAACATTTATGTAAAAATATAAAATTTTAATTTCATCAAAATAAACTATATAAGTAATACTTTTAAATATATCAAAAATTTTAATTTTACTTTTTTTATAAAAAAGTAATAACATAACTTTTAAAAGTAAATAAATTCAATATAGTAAATAATATTTATATATTTACTATATATAAATTCTGTTCTAATAAGTAGATCAATTAATAATGTATATATTAATTTTTTATAGTAATAAAATTATTTCTTTTAAAGAAATTTGTTTTTAATTTATGTTAAAAAAATAAAAATAAAATGATATCAATGTTAAAATATATAATATCGTTAATAACTTTATTAATAAAGAACAAAAACTTAAATTAAAGTGAACTTAAGATTACTAAATTGAAAATTTAATCATAAAATTATGATCTTTTTCTTAAAAATTATAATTAATAAAATTATTTATAACTTATTTGGTAGTAAATATATTTATAATATAAATATTATCTTATATAAATTATTAATTAATAACTTATTTAAATTATTAAAGAATAATTAGAATAATTAATATTAAACTATTTATTAAAAAATAGTATTAATAATAAATAAAATTAAGATTTTTATAAATATAAAAATTTTTAATCATAAGTTAACTCTATTTTATAGTAAAATAATTGATATAATTAACTATTAAGGTTTTATTTAATTGCTTTGCTATCTTTATTTTTTATAAAAATAATACTTATAAAAAAATATTACTTAAATAAAAAGTGTTAAATTTAACTAATAAAATTTATTATATAAAAAATAAAGTATTATTTAACTAAGAATTAATAATATAAATTAGTTAATTTAAAGATAATATAAATAAAGTATATCTTTTTTCTTTAAAAAAAATAATTTCTCAATAATAACGAGAAATTATAAATGAAATAAGAATGATCAATTTTTAGCATTATCTTTAATGTTAAAAAATAATATTATTATTAATATTGATTACGATAATAATTTAATTAGATTTTAATAATTAAAAATTTAAATTATATTAATTTCTTATTAATATCATTAAATTAATTTTTAATTTATAAATTATAACGTATTGATATTATTTAAAAAATATTATAATTATAATATATAATATTATATATCAATTTAAATAAAAATTTCTATAACTATTACAGAAGTTAAATTATATTAAAATATAATTAATTTATTAAAAATTTATTTTTAATAAAAGATATACAATAAAATAAACTAAAAAATATATTAATTAATATAATAAGAACGAATAATTATTAAATAATTTTTGTATTTTAAGTATTATTACTTATGATAAATAATAACAAATTTTGTTATTAACTAATGTTATATTTTAATACTTAATATTATAATTAAGAATTATAATAATTATACTTAATTAAAATTAATAACTTAATCTATAATATTATTTAATAATATAAAATATTCTTTATATTATTATAATATCGTAATTATCAGAGATAATATAAAAACTTAAATTTAAATAAAAAACAAGTTTTTATTTTTACTTCTTTATTTTAAAGATAAAAATATTTATAAGTTAAATAAATTTAATAAAAATATAAAATAAAAAAGATAAATTATACAAATTTTATTATTTAATTAAAATATAAAATTAATTACCTTAAATTTGACTATAATATTAAATATAAAAAATGAATCAATATAATATACTATTAATTAAAATTTAACGTGATATCATCATTTTATAATTAGCAGTAGATTAATAATTACTATTAGAATTAAAACAAAAGAATATTTTATTCTGTAATTATATTTTAACTAAACTTTTTTTATAATTAAAAAAGATTTTTAATAATTTAATTTATTTTACTAAAAATAGTAAAAGATATAAATTATAAATAAAAACAATTTTAAAAGATTTAAAATCACTAATAATTATAATTATAATTATAATTATTAGTATCGTTTTACAAAACTACTAAATTTATAACATGTAATTCTTAAAAAATTATCAATTATTTTTATATATAATAGATAAACCATTAATAAATAAGATAAATTACAAAAAAATAATAAGCTATCATTAATGATTAATAATCTATTTAGGATCTGATGACTTTAATAAAAGTAAAGAAATAATTTAAAATATAATAATAATGATATTTTACAATAGAATCAATATATTGATTTATTTTTGATGATCATTAAAGAGGTTAATTTATATTAATTAATAAAAGATTTTAAATAAACCTAAAAGAAAAATTAAGTGTTGAATTTCAATAATAATAGTTTTATGAATTACAAGACTAAAAATAATTACGGACATATTCTTCATACTATTTGCTTTATATAAAGCATAGAAGAAAGTAAATAAATTTAATATAATAATTAATAACTATTTATAACAATATGAGAAAATTTTTTTTAATATTAGATTAATAAAAACAAATACTAATAAAAAACTAATAGGATATAATTAAATTAATAATAATAAAAATTAAATAAATCACTCAAGGAAAAATTTTTTACTTTATAAATAAAGTAAAATAAAACTATGATTTTACTTATTATATAGTTAATGAATATCATATATTGATAATATGAAAATAAACTTAAATCATTATTTTAAACAATAAATAGTAAAATTGTAATTATTGTAATATAATTTAGAATGTTTTTTATTTAATATTGAAATAAAAATAAATAAATTTAGTTATAATAATACATTATATAACATTCTTATAAAGAATATCGAACTTTAATATAGATTGATATCAATAAAAATTCATTATTAATCATTTTAAATAAAAATGAAATTAATTAATTTATCATATTTTATAAATAATTATATTACTAATAATCTATCTATGATTTTTAAAAAAAATAAATATTTTCATTAAAATATGAATTAGTATTATTTAATATATTATATTAAATAATACTAATATGAGTTATCCTTTTTAAATATTCATAAATAATAATTTTCATAATATATATTATGTATCAATAAACTTAGTAAAACTGTTAATTAAATTTTTTAGTTTTCATATTTTCTATTATCAATTAATATAAACTATCTACAGAGAAATTTAAATATTTTTAATATTTTTAATACTTCTAATTTATTATATTTCTTAAACTATTATATAAAAGATAACTCATTATCATTAATCGCTTTAATAGAATATTTTCTTTTTTTAAAGTTAAAATTTAGTGGTTTATTTTCTATACTTTTTATTAATTCTATAATAACTATGTTATCTGATTTTTTATAAATATAAAACAATAAATTAGTTGGTAAATTTTATTTACGATCTTATTCATAGATATTTACTTTATTAAATTTTTTATTTTTTTATTAGTAACTTTTAATATAATTACTATAAACTAGATTAATTTAATATTGACTGTAAATATATTTGTTTTTGTAGAAAAAATAGCTTAGATATTACTAAGCAAATAATTATTATTAGAATTTTATTAACTAAATATATATTTTTATTTTTTTTAAAATTAATTAAAACTCTTCATATAAAAAACTACTAACTTACATCCATTTATAGTTTTTATTTCTCTTACTTACTGGCTATTTCATGATTTTTTATTTTTTACAACAATAAGAAAATTTTATTTAAATGAAATTAATCAGTAATGTAATGTACATTACATTACAAATATAATTAACGATATGTATCATATAGAGATTTTTATAAAATAAATGTATCTATATTATCTGTAATATACATATAATTAAAAGATCTATAATATTTATTATAAATATTTAATTTTCACTCTTATAAAGAGTAACATATATTTATTATTTAATTAGTTATTTATTAAAAACCAATTTAATCAATAATCTATTATAAGTTCTTTATAATAAATAAAATTTGTTAATTAATAAGTTAAATTATTAATTAACGTTTGGTTTTAATCATTATCTTATTTGTATAAATAATAATATTAAAATAAAACTAAAATAATAAATAACATAAAGATAACTATCTTATTTTGTTTCAATCTTGATAAATTCTGTCATTAATACATCATTTTTAATGAAAATTCGTTATTATGATAATAGAAAATAATTTTATACTATTGTGATATAGTTTTACTTTTAAATATTAAATTATTCTTTTAATTTTATAAAATAATTTACTAATATAGTATTATGCGTTATTTAATTAATATTACTTATCGATGATTTAAACATATATCAAATTCTATATTATGTAAATTTATATATGTTAAATATAAATTCAATTACTTAATTGATATATAAAATATATAAAAATTAAAAAAGATATCAAGTAAAATTACATGATAAACGATTTATCACTTTTTTTAACTTTTATCAATATAAAAAATATTAGGATAATAATAAAAATAAGATTTATAATATTAAGCTAATCTAATATTTAATATTTTATCAAAGATTTTATCTTTAATAAAGTTTAGTTTTAACTATATTTATAATAAGCAGATAAAAATTCATATCTTATTTAAATTAATTTTAAAGATACTTTATCTTAATAATGATAAAATTAGATAGTTCATTAAGTAAATAAACTATAATCTATTTTAAGTTATTTTTCTATCAATTAAAAATAATTTTTTTAATTTTTAAAAAATATATAGTCTATTTTTCTCTTAGAGAAATCATCTGATATATATCATTTAACATAGATATTTATTTTTAAACAAAATTACTATTTTATTTTTTAAAATAATTTACTTATAATAATTAATTAATATTTTAGACAAAGTTAATAATCTATATTACAATCAATTTTTTATAATATTAATAATTTATATTTATAATTTATAATCATTCAAATAAAATATTTATAGTTTCAAACTAAGTATTAAATTTATAATATATAGCTATTAGCTTAATAATAATTAATTGAAAAAATCTTTTTATTTATATCATATTTATTAAAATATATAAAAATAAAAAAACATTTCTATTAGGTTTCTTATAATATTATGATGATTTTAATATCAGTTAATTATCTAAGTTTACTTATATATTTTTTAAAATATAAAATTAATTTATTTATGAAAACTAAACATTATATCAATTATGAATTTTATTATTTAATTTATTAAATGATCATAGGTAAAATATATAAAAATAATATTTTTATATATTTTATATATAATTACTATAAACTATAAAAATAATTTTCGATAAGTTATAAATACAATTAACAAATCTTATAATTTTATTATCTTTTATTTATAATTTTTATACTATATCAAATATTGTTTTCTTTACTGAAGAACTATTTTTACTATCTTAAAATATATAGTAATAGTAAATATTTTAACTTTGTTTAATTACTAATTTATTGAGCTCATTACTATTTATCTAATTTCTTTAAGATTTATTTAAATTAGTAGAGAATAATATTCTAATCAATATTTTATAAAATATAATCACTATCTTCATTAGATTTTTAGCTTTATTTTTAATTTTATTTTATTTTATATTTTGTCACTGTTTATTTTAATCAAAAAAATAAACTAATAGTTTAAAATAATCATAATTTATTTAAAATCAATTTTGAAAACCTTATTATTTAGATTATTATTCAATATAATGAAGTAATAACTAAACTAATAATAATTAAACTATATATAAATATATATACCTATGATAGTAAATAAACAATGTTAAAAATTAGCGAATTAATTAATGCAGGATTACAAGCGATTGATGGAAATAAATTAATACCAAAACAAAAAGTTGCTTTTATTAATGAAAATAACTGTATTGGTTGTACTAAATGTATTCAATCTTGCCCTGTTGATGCAATTATCGGAACGAAACAAACTATTCATACAATTATAAAAAATATCTGTATTGGTTGTAATCTTTGTGTCACGATCTGTCCAACAGATTCTATTAGTATGTTGCCAATAAAAAACATTATTAAAACTAAGAAATTTGATACATCTACTATTGCAGTGAAAAATACTATCACTACATCAAACTCAACATTAATGATTACATTTACTAATGAAAAAAAAAATAAAAAGATATTCAATTTCTTAAAAAAAATAAATTCAATAAAAAAAAAATCACTTTTTTCAATTATATATACCATTCTAGAATAAAAAAGAATCCAAACAAAGTTTGTTTATCAAGACTTCCATTAGCTAATGAGTTAAATATTCCTATTCAACAATATATTGACTCAATAGATGATATTATTGTTAAACCAGGTGAATATGTTTTAAAGGGACAAACATTGACTAAAGGTCGTAATTCTAATATACCTGTACATGCAACTACATCTGGAATTATTACTTCTATAATGACACATGTAACTGCGTATTCTTCTAATCTAAAAGATGTTTATATTAAGTTAAAACCAGATAATAAAGATCAATGGTATAAAAAAAAACCTTTGCATAATTATTTAAAATATTCTAATAAAACTTTAATATCTCATATTAAACAATCTGGTATAAAAGCATTATATAATGAAGATTCTTTTGATTTAACAAAATTGAAAAATAGTAAAAAAATAATTAATACTTTAATTATTAATGCTATAGAATATGAACCTTATATAACAGCTAATGAATTATTAATACAGAATCATTCTAATGAAATAATTGAAGGTATATTAATACTCGTACATATATTAAAACCAAAAGAAGTTTTAATTACTATTGAAGATAATAAGCAAGAAGCAATTATAGCTATAAAAAAATCACTTTTAAATTTAAATCAAAAATCTTTAATTAAATTAAGAGTAATCCCAACAAAATATTTTTTAGGAGGAATTAAACAATTAATTAAAATATTAACAGGTAATGAAATACCAAATGATGTCCATCCTTCTTTTATTGGTATATTGATAGAAAATATTAGTACTGCATATGCTATTAAACGAGCTATTATTGATGGAGAGCCATTAATTGAAAGAGTAATTACATTAACAGGAAATGCAATAAAAAAACCTGTTAACTATTGGGTTCGTTTTGGTACTCCTATAAACTTTCTATTACAAAAAGTCGGGATAATACTGAAATCAAAACAAATAACTATCACTGATGGACCATTAAATGGATTTATTTTACCAGATTTAACAACTCCAATTGTTAAAATCAGTAATTGTATTCTTATATCTGAATTAACAAAAATAGATAAATATAATATTGAAAAAACTTGTATTTGTTGTGATAATTGTATTCAAGTTTGCCCAGCTAATTTATTACCGAAACAGCTTTATTGGTTTAGTAAGGGACATGACCATGAAAAAGCAGAAAAATATAATTTATTCAATTGTATAGAATGCGGTGCTTGTGTTCATGTTTGCCCGAGTAACATTCCACTTGTAAAATATTACCGTCAAGAAAAAGCTGAAATTAAAGCAATTTTTAATGAAAAAAAACGTACTTATGATGCTAAAAATCGATTTGAGGCTAAAAAAACTCGAATTGAAAAAGAAAAAAATCTAAGTCAACAAAATCATATCAATAAAGATGACTTTGAGATAGAGACTAAAAATAAATCAACAATTAGTATCGAATTAATTGAAATTAATTCAGAAAAAAAACAAAATAAGAATCATAAAATTAATCCATTTAATGATATGATCACTATTGAAGATTCTAAATCTAAAAAAGATAAAGTACAAATTATTGAAATTGATAAAAAATCGATAGAAGATAAATCAGAGATAATTGAAATAAAAAAAACAATAAAAGAAGAAGAAGCTAATTTGCGAAAAGTTTATGTTGCTGCTGCTATTTCACGTGTTAAAGAAAAACGTAATGCAAAAAGTAAAATAAATAATAACTAAAACAATGAATGAATTTATAAATAAAATTTCTATTCAAATATTTAATATTCTTTGAATTAGTTTAATAAAATTATAAAATTCATTATTTTTTATAAAAACAAAATACTAATAAATTTATATTTTAGATTTTTATTACTATATTATTTTGGTATCATTTAATTTCTATATTTTATCTTTTAAGAATGCGATAAAAATAATTTATATAATTTTAATAATTAATTATAATAATTTTTATTAATTAAAAGTTCTAGTTTTAGAATTATCAATTGTTATCTATTTAAAAAATAATTTTATTTCAGTAAACGTTATTATTAATTAAGCTATTAGTATTGTATCAAATTATTAACATTCAATTATAGTTTTAAATACTGTGTTTTTCATATTAATTATAAATTATTTTAATAAATTATTAAAATAATTTATAATTTTATAAATATAATTTATATTATATTATTATTGTTTTATTTAATATTAAAATTACTAGTTATCAACTATTATTAAAATTAATAATCTATTAATATCAATATTTTAATTATTTTAGAAACAATTATTATTAAAAATGATTGTTATAATAAAAGTAATAAAAAAATTAATTTTAGATATTTTATTTTAATGTTTTAATCAAAAAATAATAAATTGATAGTTTTAAAAAAAATACTATCGTATTTCACTACTACTAATTAATATTAGTAGTAATATTTAATTGATATCTTATAATAAATATTATTGTGTTTATAACTATAAGTATGTAGAAATTATCTTTAAGCTTTTTTTATCTTACTACTTGATGTTTATCATTATTTATTTAATAAAATTTAACTTCAAATTTTTGAACAAAACTAAATTATATTTATTAATATATATTAAAAAATAAAAAAATTTAATTAATTATTATATCAATTTAAATTAAAAATAATTTTATAAAGAAATTTTATAAATAAAAAATATAATATTATATACTTCTATTATATTTTATTATAACTTTATTTATTTTTAATAAAAACTATATTATCTATATAATTGATGATTATATAGATATTTATATTCTTTTCTTAATCATTGTTCTTTTTTAATTATATTATTGTTCAGTTAATTGAATATTATATTATAAAAGATAATTTATATAACTAATAAATTTATAAATTTATTAATAAGAAAACTATTAGTATTATAATATAATTTTAAGATATAATATGATAAATTTTAGGTAAAAACTAATAAGAGAATATTTTATAATGTAAATTTATTTTCATTCGAATGAAAATATAAATATTATTTATTTAAGTTATTTATTTTAATTCTTTCTTTTGTTATTAATATTATAATAGTTCATTCTGATTTTTTTTAATTGGATTTAATATTATAAAATAAATATTTAGATAAAAAATAAAAATATAATAGTAAAAAATAATAATGTATTTAGTTTAAAATAAATATATTTCCTTGAAAAGAAATAATTTAATTAAAGAGACATTAACAAGAGAAAGTAAAATATATGAATAAACAAAAACGGATAGCCATCTTAACTCGTTTACGTGAAAATAATTCAATAATATCTAAACTTGTTTTTAATTCACCTTTTGAATTACTTATTTATGTATTGCTTTCAGCTCAAGCGAATGATCTTACTGTTAATAGAGTAATAACAAAACTTTATAAAGTTGCTAATACACCTGAAAAAATATTAGCTATTGGTATCAATGAAATAAAAAGTTATATAAAAATAATTGGTTTATTCAATATAAAATCTAAAAATATTATTAAAACTTGTCAGATATTAATTGATAAATATAACAGTAAGGTTCCTGAAAAGCGTGAGCTCTTGGAATCATTACCAGGTATTGGTCGTAAAACTGCAAGTGTAATATTAAATTTAGCATTTGGTTGGCCAACAATTGCTGTTGATACACATGTTTTCCGTGTTTGTAATCGCACAAAATTTTCAACAGGTAATAATGTTATAGAAGTTGAACAAAAATTATTTAAAACAGTACCTATTGAATTTAAGCTAAATTGTCATCATTGGTTTATAATGCATGGTCGTTATACATGTATCGCAAGAAAACCACGCTGCAAATCCTGTATTATTGAAGATTTATGTGAATTTAAAGATAAATGACAAATAATATTTTATATTTAAGATATAGTATGTTAAGATTAACTTTTGATATCTTATTTTATGGTTAATATGTAAAAACATTTTTATTATTATTAATGATATAATTTATATTTGAATTAATTATCCTTAAATTTAAAATTTAATTATTTAAAATAAGAATATCTTATTTTAAATAATTTTATTATCTAGTAATAAAATTAAAAATAATTAAATCTTAAAATATCTTATATTAAAAAGAAGAAATATACGTAGATATTTAATTAATATTCTTTAATTTTATATTAAAGAATTAAGATAATCAAAATACTAAATATTTAACTAGAAACCTCATAATATTTAGTAATATCGATTAATGAATTAATTATAAATTAATAAACAAAAACTTATCAAAGTATGGTGTTTCTGTAAATATTTTCATTTATAATCTCTATAGAGATTATAAATTTTAACATTATTTTAATCCACTTTAAAATATAAAATTTAAATTTATATAAAAATTAAAATTATTAATATTGACTAAATAAAATATCTATTATTCTTTTAAATAAATATTTAATATTCTCTCTAGAGATTTTCATTAATTTTAAAATAGTTCTATAGTTAGAATATTTAATAATACTAAATAAATGATAGTTAATTAATTAATTTTAATTTAATTTTTAATCTTATTTGATAATAATCGAATTATTTCTCTAGAATCTTATTCTTTTATAACTATTTTTAATAAATCAAATCTTAATTAATAATTATTAATTTATTTTTATATTTACTTATTAGTTTTACATTATTAAATATTTAAACTTTCCTTATAAGTAATAGATATTATTATATTAATAACTTAAATATAAATTTTTTACTATTATAATTAATATTATTTATATTTTATAGGAAAAACTATATTTTATATTATTTTAATTTTTAATTCTTATTTTAATAATCTAAAATATATAAATTTTATCACAAATAAAAATATATTTATATTAATTTAATTATATTATATATCATCGATTTTAATTTTCTTAACAATTAATTATTTGTACTAAAAATATTTCTTAAAATTAAGATTTTTATATCATTAGTTAATTTTGATTAAAATATATTTATATCTATATTTTAAATATTAAATTATTTTTCTATATTAAAGTAATAAATATCGTATTTTTATTAATTATTAACTGAGCGTAGATCTTCATATAATTTATAACTATTTAATTACATCAATTTATAAACTATTTTGTATTTTATAAATAAAAATTCCATTTATCCATATTTTTGAATATTATTTTTATTTTATTTTAAATTTAATAAGTTCTATTATTTATTTTTATTTAATTTTAAAAGGATTTATTTTTTCTTTGAAATAAGAAATAATTTATGTAATTCAATAAAATAGATTTATTATTTTTAAAATATCTAATATATTAATATAATAAAATTAATCGAGTATATATAGTTTTTCATTTTAGATCATCATTACAAAATATATAATCGATTATTTAGTAGCTATATAAATATTATATATACTATATAAGTTATATATATTAAAAATATAATATTTTAAATCTTAAAATATGCAAATATTTATACTTAAATCTGTTATCAAATAAATATAAAAATATTTATTTGATAATAACAAAATAAAAACTTTTTATTTTAATAACTCAAAATAAAAAATAATTTATCCTGATTTAATTATAATAACTAATAAAACAAATAAAAAAATCTTAAAGTTATTGAAGTAATGATTATTAAACTATCTTTTACTTAATTTACAAAATATACATAAAAAGAAATAACAATAATAAAATTTATATATATATCAAACAAAAAACTAAATTTATTTAATATTAAGGAAATACTTTATTATTGTTTATAACATAATAATTTTCTTATAATTTAATATAGGATGATTATGTAATAATAATAATTTACAATTATTAATTTAAAAAATTTATATGTAATTTAAAATATAAATAATTTAATATATCAATCTAATTACGATTAATACTTTATTATTAAATAGATAATATAGTGTTAAATTAATGTCAATTTAATATCTAATTGTTATGAATATATAATTATGTTTTTTTTGAAGAATAAATATAATAAAAATTATAATTTTACTCTTCCTGAATATCTATTTAAATTTAATAATATAGTCAGTTAAGATATAAATAATTTACTTTATATAAATAAATGTTAATAAATTAATAATTATATCTTTTATTATCATTATCGAAAAATATTTTTTATATATAAATAATAATTAGTTTGGTATTAATTAATATATATTATTAATATATACGAATTATTTTATTTATCTTCAATTATTTTGATAATATAATATAGATAAAATTATACGATGATTTATTTTATTACTTTTTGAATATTAATTAATTAATGATATGTTAATTTATTTTAGTTCATCAATTTTATATTAAATAAGATAAGTAAATTACTTAAAATATTCATTTTTTTCAACTACTGTTTAGTTTAATAAAAAATAAATTAGAGAATATATAATAATATTATTATGTTGATCAGAACTATAAAATAGTTAGTAATCATAAAATAAATAGTAAGTAATAATATAATTATATAATAAAAGTATATCAAAATATTAAAATTAATAACTTAATTAATATTTTTATTTTAAAAACATCCTAGATATCATTCGATACTAAATAAAAATAGAATTATTAATATAGTAAGAAAAAATATTAAATTATTTATTATCTAATTGTGATAAAAATTATTTATAAAAATAAATATAAAATAAAAAATATAAGGTAAATTAAAAACTAAAATTTTTAATTTACCTTATATTTCAAAATAAATAAACTTTAAATTAATAATTTTATTACTTTTATTGAATAAAATTCAATCAGATACAGTGTAGAAATACTATTAACTATTAAATATTTACTATGTATATTACTGATATATATCAGTAATCAATTTAACTTATTAGGAATATATAACAAATCATTTCAAAGTTTTATCCAAATATTAAAACAATGATAAAATACTAATTTTAGTTTTAGTTTAATGTTGATGTAATATTTTAAACATTTTCAGTATATAAGCATACGTATATAATTAATCATTTTTTTGTTAAAAACTATTATAAATAACAAATAATAAGATGTTTTTAAATAAAATATAAAACTTTAATAGCAAAATATTAATTATTAAATAAAAATAATTATTTATCTATATAATATAGAGATAATATTTACTTAAACATATATTTTCTAAAATTTCATATAAGAGAAAAATAATAATTTTATTATAAATAATAACCGAAATTTATCGAAGATAGGCTAGTATTTTTTAATAAAAAATTATGAAATCATATTTAGTTTAATAGCTTCTTTCAACTAATATATAAAAATATAGTATAATAAACAATAAGACTTACTTTTGATTATTAAAGTGTTACGGTTTTTTTATAAATTTATATAAATGTAATTAATTATTCAACTAATAAAAAATTTTACATAAAATAGATAATAAATTATTAAAAATAAATAATAATAATTTTATTATTTCAGTTATTATATTATTAATTTTTTAAAAATTTCAATTTAAATACTAACTATTTAAGTTAATTTATATTTTATATATTAGATTAATAAAATTATAAAATAAGAAGTTTATAAAATTATTTATATTAATATTTATTATTTTAATTAATTTCCATAATTGGATAATATATTAAACAATGATACGTTAAAAATATAATTAATAGTCATGTTAGATAACTAACATATAATATATAATTGTTTCTAAAAAAATAACTTAATTAAGTTAAAAATAAATATAAATAATATTTATTATTCTTTTTTTTAAAAAAATTTTATAAAAAACTAGTTCTAGAAACTAGAATAAAACTAGTTAAATTATCTATTTTATTTATAAAATATATTAATAATTTATTATATTTGAGTTCTGTTTTATTAACTATCTGAAATTATTTGATAATCTATATATTATGATTCCTATATTTAATATCTATTTATTTAATTAATGTACTTTCAATTAAATCATTATAATTAAACAAAAGAAGTATAATTAATTTATTTCATTTAAACTTAATTTAATTAATAACAAAATTGTTTTTATATTTTATTCTAATAATACGCATTTTATAAAAGTATTATTATTTACTTATAGTAAAATAAATTTACTAATTTCTTTTATTCTACAACTATATAATTGATTAAATTAAATAAAAATAATTTATTTAATCCATCCTATCGAACGATTAATTTGAGCTAAACTTGATACCGGATCAGCACTACAAGTAATAGGCCGTCCTATAACCATATAATCAGCATCTTCATTAATAGCTTGTTTAGGTGTCATAATTCTAGATTGATCACCTATTTCAGTTCCATAAGGACGAATACCAGGTGTTATTGATAAAAAATTACTACCACAGATTGATTTTATCATTGATACTTCATGTGCTGAACATACTACACCATCCAAATTGCATCTCTTAGCTAATTTTGCTAATCGCAATGTTTGATCAACAAGTTTATTCTTTATCCCAATCTGCTTTAAATCGTATTCTTCCATATTTGTTAATACAGTAACTGCAATTAATATAGGAGCATCTTTACCATATTCAATTAATGCTTTTTTTGCTGCATTCATCATCCTAGTGCCGCCACTAGCATGCAAATTAACCATCCAAACACCAATTTCTGCAACAACTTTAACAGCTTGCATAACAGTATTTGGAATATCATGAAATTTTAAATCTAAAAAAACTTGAAAACCTCGCTGATGTAAAATTTGAATAAATTTCTGACCATATAATGTATACATCTGTATTCCAACTTTTAGATGACAATCTTGATGATTAATATTGTCAATAAAAAACAATGTTTTATTTAAATCATAATAATCCAATGCAACAATAACAGGAGAAGTAGTTATCATTGGTTGCTTACTTTTCTTTGAAATTATCATCTTTTAACCTTCCAAATTTTAAAATATAACATAAAATATACTGTCGTCAGTAGTGTAGTAATCATCAAAACCTTTTATTGGTTTGATAGTAGCCAAAGAACGACATAAAGGACAATATCAATATAAAAGAGTAAGTTGTAAAACCATATCTTTTAGCAATGAGATAAACAGATTTTTAGCAAATTTATACGCTAAACATATTATACGAAGTAATTTCAAATTCTCTTTTACTCTACATTATTCCATATTTGCTAAATGATAATAAATTAGTTTATAAAATAAACTCATTGTTGAATAATGTTATAATTTATATAAAATAAATATTTGAGCTTTTTCTAATTCTTTTTTTAATTATTTCAACTAAGTATAACATAGCTATTTCTACATAATCACTTGAAACACATTACTGAATATAAAATCTACATTCATTCTATTTAACAAAGTGCTGATAATTTTAATGAATAATTGATAAAGAATCATTTACTAAATTTTTATCATGATAGAAATTTAGTAAATGTTGAAATTAATTTTTCATTATTACCATAAACAATATAAATACGTCCATTAATGATAAAAACTCTAATATAGTTTTTATGTATATTAACGGCTTTATCTATCAAAATAAATATAACTTCAATATCATCCATTTCTACTTAATTATAATAACGCAATGTTCACATTAAAAATACGCTATTTCCTTTTTAAGTACACATTTCTAATTTTAACTAATTCTTTAGCAGCATATCTATTGCTTTATAATAATTATTAGTTGCTTGATAAATAGAAAACAAAGATTCAATGGACTGAAATAAAAATATTTATTATTAAAGAATTTCAAAAAAATATCTCTCGCACTATCATAAAACTATAGAAGATAAATAATCTTAACCAATCTATTATCCATATAATAGTTTCTGTTTAAATAATAATAAATTACTTTTAAATAAGTATTAATGGATGTGAATAGTTCATTTAATCTCATTTTTTGAAAAAAAATTACCGAATGTCAAATCAGTTTTAAATATTGAACTATCTTCTTTTAGAATATCTAAAATAAATTAACTTCTTTAACTTTTTGATTAAATAATAAGAAATTTTAACCTATTTTATACTTATTATATAAATAAAGAGAATTTTCTGCTTATCTTATTATTAAACATTTCTATGTCAAATATACTTTACTATAAGTAAAAGCAATATGAAATAAACAGAAATAGCAGCTCTAACATAAATATCATCTTTTCATTCATAAAATGATATTTCATACTGTACTATGTTCATCTTTATTTATAAGATAATTGATTTATTAATTATTAATATTATGCTTCAAATTTAATAACAAAGTTAATTCTTTAGTAAAGAAGATCTAGCAAAAAAATTGTATTAATTTAATTAAAAAAGATTAGAAATAATATATTATAATATATGAAAAGTATTTGTTTGCTTTAGAAATTAAATAATTAAATATTATTTAATTGATTATCATTTAAGTTAAATATCAGGAAGGTAAATAAATAGCTATAATAGATAATAGCATAAAAATATTCCATATTTGTTTATTATTACATAACGATAAAAATAGTTAAATCGTTTTTCTCTAATCAACTTATTATTTTAATTATCTAATAAATAGAACAATTTCTATTAATAATTATTTATTATTTAAATAAGTATATTAACTGTATAATAATTTATTAATAAATAATAATAAAATTATTATATAATATTTATTTACATAAATGTTCATAAAAAATTCTTTATTAAAATTACTATTATTCAATAATATTGAGTAATATTCTTTTAGTTACTTTCTAATAAATAGATAAAAATTTATATCGTTTATTTATAAAATTATTTAAAATTAATAATTTAACTTTTTTAAAATTATCAGATAAAATTAGTTATAATTAAATAATTGATTTTTAATTATTATATTATAGTATTTAAATATAATTTTATTTATTGATAAATACATCTGCTAATCTAGCAAAATATATAAAGTTATGATATTTTAATAATTAAATTTAGTATTTTTAACGCATTCTTATTTGATTTTAAATATAAAGTTTCTTTGATTACGTATAATACCTTATGCAAGTAAAATATATAGCCGAAGCTAATTTACCAACTTCTTTTGGTGAATTTATACTTGTTGGTTTTAAAGAAATCATTAATGGAAATAATCATATAGCACTTATTTATGGTGATATTTCTGATAGAAAACCAGTTCTTTCGCGTATTCATTCGGAATGTTTGACAGGTGATTCCTTATTTAGTTTACGATGCGATTGTGGATTCCAATTAGAAGCAGCACTTAAACAAATTACAGAAGAAGGTCGTGGAGTATTACTTTATCATCGTCAAGAAGGACGTAATATCGGATTATTAAATAAAATTCGTGCTTATTCTCTTCAAGATCAAGGTCTTGATACTGTCGAAGCTAATTTGAAGCTTGGTTTTAAACCTGATGAACGTGATTTTACTATCTGTGCTGACATGTATAAATTACTATCTATAAATGAAGTAAGATTATTAACTAATAATCCTAAAAAATTAGAGATAATGAAAGAAGCTGAAATAAATATAGTAGAACGAGTTCCGCTCATTGTTGGTCGTAATCCTAAAAATAGTAATTATCTAAATGTAAAAGCTACTAAATTAGGACATATACTACCTGATAGTAGTAAGAAATAATCAATAAACTATTATTGAATAATCTATTTTAAGATAATTTAAATAAATTAAATTAATTTAATTTAACATTTTACGAATAAGATAATGAAGAACACCTCCATGACGGAAATATTTTAATTCAGTCATTGTGTCAATTCGACAACGCATAGCTATTATCATTAACTGATCATTTTTATCTCTAAAAGTTACAGTGACAATATCACCAGGGTTAATATATTGTAAATCAGAAATATCTATTGTTTCATCTCCTCTTAATTTTAATGTTTTACGGTTTATATTAGCTGGAAATTCTAATGGCAAAATCCCCATACCTATTAAATTAGATCGATGAATTCGTTCATAAGATTCAGCAATAACAACTTTTACTCCTAGTAATAATGTTCCTTTAGCTGCCCAGTCACGACTAGAACCAGATCCATATTCTTTGCCAGCAATAATAACTAAAGGTATTTTATTTTCCTTATATTTCATAGCAGCATCATAAATAGATAACTGAGTTTGTGTTGGGATATGTCGAGTAAATCCTCCTTTAACACCAGGTAACATTTCATTATGAATATGAATATTAGCAAATGTACCTCTCTTCATAACTTCATGATTACCACGTCTTGATCCATATGAATTAAAATCTTTCTCTTTTACACCATGAGATTTTAAATAACACCCAGCAGGACTATTCGCCTTAATATTTCCAGCAGGTGAAATATGATCAGTAGTAACATAATCTCCTAAAATAACAATAATATGCGCACGATGAATATCAGTGATTAACATAGGAATTATCTGCATATCATCAAAAAAAGGTGGATTATGTATATAAGTAGAATTTGGTTGCCATGAATAAATAACTGAATTTTTTACATTAATCGCCTGCCATACTTCATTTCCATTAAAAACAGTATCATACTCTTTATGGAACATATTAGATTTCACTAATTGTACTGCATTGTCAATTTCCTTATTAGTAGGCCAGATATCTTTTAGAAATATTTCTTTACCATTTTTATCGTTACCTAACGGCTCATTAACAAAATTTATTTGTATATTACCAGCTAAAGCATATGCAACTACTAAAGGCGGCGAAGCTAACCAATTTGTTTTTACTAACGGATGTATTCTACCCTCAAAATTTCGATTACCAGATAATACTGCAGCGAAAGTAAGATCATATTTTTTGCTTGCATTCTCTATTGAGGATGGTAATGGTCCTGAATTACCAATACAACTAGTACAACCATAACCGACTAAATTAAAACCTAATTGATTTAAGTAATCAGTTAATCCAGCTTTATCTAAATAAGCAGTAACAACTTTTGAACCAGGTGCTAATGATGATTTCACCCAAGGTTTACGTTGTAAACCTCTTTCAACTGCTTTTTTTGCTAATAATCCTGCTGCCATTAAAACACTTGGATTTGAAGTATTTGTACAGGAAGTTATTGCTGCAATAACAACTGCTCCATTTTTTAACTGAAATTTTTTCCCATTATAATTTATATATGATAAAAATTCTTTTTTTGATTTATTTAATAGAAGATCTACTGAGTTTTTAAATGCATTTGGAACCTGATTTAATTCAATTCTATCTTGAGGACGTTTAGGTCCAGCTAAACTTGTTTTGACTGACAATAAATCTAATGTTAATGTACTAGTAAAAATAGGTTCTTCATTTAAATTAAACCACAATCCTTGTATTTTAGTGTAGTTTTCAACTAAAGCTATTTGATTTTCTGAATGCCCTGTTAATCGCATATAATTTAATGTGATTTCATCAACTGGAAAAAAACCACATGTAGCACCGTATTCAGGTGACATATTTGAAATAGTAGCTCGATTAGCAACTGTTAAATTAGCTAAACCATCACCATAAAATTCAACAAACTTACCAACCACTTTATGCTTACGAAGCATTTGAGTTATAGTTAATACTAAATCGGTAGCTGTAATTCCCTCTTTTAGTTTACCAGTTAATTTAAAACCAATAACATCAGGAATAAGCATAGAAATTGGTTGTCCCAACATTACAGCTTCAGCTTCAATTCCTCCAACTCCCCAACCTAATACTCCTAAACCATTAATCATTGTTGTATGAGAGTCAGTACCAACTAATGTATCTGGGTAAACTAATATTTTTTTCTCATTTTCTTCAAACCATACAACCTTAGCTAAATACTCTAGATTTACTTGATGACAGATACCTGTTCCAGGAGGAACTACTCTAAAATTATTAAATGCTTTTTGCCCCCAACGTAAAAAAATATAACGTTCATGATTACGTTTCATTTCAAATTTTACATTATTATTAAAGGCTTGATCTGTAGCAAATTCATCAACCATAATCGAATGATCGACAATTAAATCAACTGGTAAAAGTGGATTAACTTTATTAATATCACCACCTAATCTGTGCACAGTTTCACGCATTGCAGCAAGATCAACTATTGCTGGTATACCAGTAAAATCTTGCATTAAAACTCGTGCTGGTTGATACGTAATTTCACTATCAGAATGTCTAATATGTTGCCAATCAACAATAGCTTGTAAATCTTTTAATAGAACATGTTTCCCATCCAGATTTCGTAACAAGTTTTCAAATAATACTTTTAATGATTTTGGAAGATTAGAAATATCTCCTATTTTTTTTGCAGCTATGTGTAAACTAAAATACTCATAATGTTTATTTCCGATTGAAAATGTAGATTTACAGTCCATTTTAAAACTTAATGACATAATTCTAATTCCTTTTTCATTTTATTTTAATAGTTAAGATTGCATATCTTATAGATATAATTTTGTTATATATTTTTGTTAATTAATAATCTAATCATTATTAACTATGATTTTATTTTAAATATTTTTTATTTTTTTTATTTAAACAAAATGCTTTATTAGAATATCAAAAATTAAATATCACTAATATACCAAATAAAATAATATAGATAACTATATAAAACTATATATAAAATTTTATGAAAAAACTAAATTATCAAAAATATAAATAATAAGTAAGAATTAATTCTTATTAAGATATAAATTGGTATTTTAGTAAAATAACTATACTTAAATCCAGGATTTCATAATTCCTAACAATATTAATATTTTCTTTTTTAGATAGAAAATAATCAACTTTTAAAAAATCAATTTATTTTTATATTAATAAAGTTATTATTACTATTTTTTTAAAAAAATAGTAATAAAGATTACTATCTTTCCTTATTGATGTGATACTATTAAACAGTTTATCGAAATAAGTTACTATTTATGTATAATGTTTTTATTAAAAAATTCGATAAATCACTTTTAATGATTAAAAGAATATCTATTATATGAATAATTATCATAACAATAAGTTATATGATACTATTAATATAGTGAGTATTTTATTAAAAAACTTCTTAAATAATTCTTGTTTTTTATAATTATTATCTCAAATAATTTAAATAACTTTTTATATATTAAATTAAACAGAATAAAAATTCTGTTCACTATAACTGTAAATTTATATCTAAAATTTATTTTTAAAATATAAATTTATTTACTTATATTTTAGATATATTTTAAATAAATTTGATATATAGATGAAATATTTAAATTTATATCAAATAGTTAAATGAGTTAAATTTTCTTTAATTCATTATTTTTTAAAATTTGATAAAATATTAATTTTCATAAAATATTAAATATTATATTTAATATATATTAATAATAATATATTTATTTATTAATAAAATTTAAAAGATTAAATAATATAATTAATATTAATATTTAATTAATCATTAACTTATTTAAATTATTTTAATCATTTATATATAATATAAATATATATATTGCTATATTATTTAAATTTAATAGTTAAATTTTTTATAAAACTATTAATTATTTTTTAAAATTAAATAACTAATCTGTTTATAGATATTGAAAATATATTACTTATATTGATCTTTCTAATCACTGATAAATAATAAAATAAATTTTGTTTAAGTATTTATAATTTTATTAACATATATCTAGTTATATTTTTAGTAAGTATAAAAATTTGAAATTTGTTTCTGTTTTTTTAAAAAGTTTTTTAAAACTTATTAAGTTATTAATAATATTTAACTTGATATATATTATATTCTTGTTATGCTTTAGTATATCAATACTAAGAATATTTAAAATAAACTTATTTATTTTAAATAGATTTTTTTAATTAAATAAAGAAATATATTTTTATTTTTTTAACTATAATACTATTATATAGTATAGATTTTAATTAAAAACTTTTGTCGTTTATTAATAATATATTTTATTTAGTTTTATAACTAAATATGAGAATTTCTTTATTTTGACAAAAATTTACCTATTAAAGTTTTTATATTCAAGCATGAGTTAAGTATATAAAAAAATAATTGATAGATTATTTTAAAATCATGTTAATTATTCAATTAATTATATTGTATGTAGATATATCTATCTTTATTTTTAAAATATATCAAAAGTTATTTTTTAATAAATTTTGTTTTAATAAATAGTAAATATAAAACTTTCATAAATTTAATTTTGTATTTTATAAAACATTAAATTTTCTGATGTGTTGATTAGTTAACTTTATCTAAGTTTAATAACTATTTATTATTTTATAACTTTTATAATATTGAATTCACTTTATTTAAATTAATAACTATTATTTCGCAAAAGATTATTACATATATAATTTATATTTTTTATTAAAAGATAATTAATCTATTATAGTAGAATACTTATGATATTACGATTTTAAAAATATTAAAAAAATATATTTCAACATTTTATTCTCTTTATAAAATATTAGCGAATTTATTTCAAATAATTAAATGAATTTATTTTATAATATTTTTTTGCTGAAAAGAAATATAATTAAAATTTACTTCCTAGATATTAGTAAAAGAAATTTTTATTATTATATTGTTAATAATAATTAAAATGTCAATTAACATTAATATTATTAAATTATTTATATAATATATTTATATATTATATAAATAATTTAAAGCTTATTTTCAATAAAATTAATAAAAAATATTTAGAATATTATTCTACTTTTAATTAAAAAACTTTTATTTTAATTGATAAAATCATAATCGAATATAATTCGATAAAATCTAATATAGCTAATAGAATATAAAAGTTTTGCTATTTTTAATATAAATAGCATATTAAATTATAAACATAATTTTAGAATATTGAGTAAGTTAAAATAATAATCAGATAGATTAATTATTTTAATTTTACACTTTATTAGTATCATAACTAATAAAACATTAATAAAACATGTATAACGTTTAATCATATATTAAAATAGTAGTTATAAATGAAAATTTATTTAATTTAGTTTGCTTAGTAGTAATATTCCTTAATTTATAATACTATTATTTATCATTTTTATATTTATATAAAGTTAGTTTAATTATGATTAAATCATTAAAATAATCATAAGATTACTTATAGTTAACATTAAATTTAAAATCTATATATTCATTGATTAATATATATTATATAAAAAATTTTTTTTAATAATTTTAGAAAAAATAGAGTTATCAAAAATAAGTTTTATATATTTTATCATTTATTTATTTGATTTTTTTTTAAAATCATTATTATTAATATAAATATTATTCACAATAAGCAGAGCTTTATATATCTACTAAGATTTTTTATCGTTGTAAAAAATAGTTTGCTTAAAATAGATGTTTTTATTTAAATCCATTAATTAATATCTTATTTCATAGAATACTTCACAACTATCTATAAGCTTAAATTAATTCGAGTTAATATTAATATATACTATAATGTAACCTAAATTTATAATAATCTCTATACTATCATTATAGTTTTAAATATAAAAAATAAGATGTATAACTCTTTTATTATTATGTGATTAAAATAATCAATGGTGTAATTAAAATTAATAATTATAAATAGATTTTCATGATTTCCTTTCATATATATAATAGTTATATATTCTGATGATGTATAATAATAAAATAAAATTTATGTTTTGCTAACGATTATAAATTAGTTTAAATGGATTATTTTTTATATTATATTAATCAATAGCGAATAAATAATAAGTAATAAATAATTTGATATAATATATTAAGATTGCTATTATAAAGAATATTTATTTATATTCACTTTAGGATTAAATAATAATTATTTAATGAATATCACTACTAAAATCTTAAATGTTTTTATAAAAATAAAAACGAATATTATGATAATAATTCAAGATAGGATAAAAAATCCTTAACTTATTTAACGTTAATAAAATTAATATTTGATTAATAAAAGTTATCAAAAATTTATTTAATAATATTTAATCAATTTTATTTAAAACACTTCATTAATACAATAATTATTCATATAAATATTTATTTTAAAAATATAAAAATTTTTTTATTATAATATTATTTCGTTATAATATACATAGATATATTCTATATCATAAATTAATTAAATAGATATTAATCTATAAAGATTATTTTTATTTAATAGAATTAATAATTATTTTTTATTCGATAATATACATATAAGCTTATATCTTTATAAGCCATTTATATTTTATTTTTTTAAAAAAAACTTTTTACTTAATTATTAAATTCATATTTTTTATTAGCTAGTAAAATTTTTTTTTAAAAGTAAAATATAATGAAATATATTTTTATTTCCTTAACAAACTCATATATTAATTTTAATAAATTAATTATTAAAAATTATTGATTATTTTTTATCAACATTCTTCTCTTAACAAGAAGATAATTTATATATATTAAATATTATTTAATCATACCTATTTTATATTTAGATTAAACGAAATATTTTCATATTAAATTATGTATCATAATACATTAATTTTCTTTAAATATCCTATCAAAAATAATAATTTTTATTATTATATAAAAATAAAAAAAACTTAATAAGTTACTAATAAATTATAAAAAATTAGTAAAATTATATAAAAAAGTTATATATATTTAGTTAAATATAGTAAGTATTTATAAAAATAACCTAAAAAAGTTTTAAATTAATTTAAGTATAAAAATTAATATTTCAAAAATATTTTATTTTTTATTTTAAATAAACTAATTAAGTTATAATAATTAAATTATAATATATACTGCGGCCTATAAAAAGTCAGTATTTAATCTTTTTAAGAATACTCTAAAATAGTTTTTTTTGTCCTCTTTGCCACCATCGTATTAATAAGTTATCTATATTTTTTACAATGCTACACATTAATCGATCTAGTAAACGTTTATGAGGCATATAAGTAACTTCAATGATTTGACAAATATCGATTTTCTTAATAATAATATCATCACTAACACCAATATCATCAATTAATCCCATTTCTTTCGCTTGAATTCCATACCAATGCTCACCTGTTGCAACAGTATTGATATCAATATTTGGTCGTTTTTGGAGAACAAAATCTTTAAATAGTTTATGTGTTTCATTCAAGTCTTGCGTAAATTTTTTACGACCTTTTTCAGTATTTTCTCCAAATAAAGTTAGTGTACGTTTATACTCTCCTGCTGTATGTAATTCTACATCAATATCTTTTTTCTTTAATAATCTATAAAAATTTGGAACTTGTGCAACAACACCAATAGAACCAATAATGGCAAATGGAGCTGCAACAATGCAATCTGCAACACATGCCATCATGTAACCACCACTTGCCGCAACTTTATCTACAGAAACAATTAATTTAAGACCTTTTTCTCGTAAACGATTTAGTTGAGAAGCAGCTAGACCATAACCATGCACAACCCCACCTTGGCTTTCAAGCTTAATTAAAACTTCATCATTATTATCAGCAATTGATAGGATTGCAGTAATTTCTTCGCGCAATGCACTAACTTCATGTGCATTCATACTTCCTTTGAAATTAATTATAAAAAAACAAGATTTTTTTGTAGTTAATTTATTAGATTTTGAATCTGCTTTCTTCTCTTTTTCTTTAATTTTACGTTGTTTTTTATAACTTTTTAACCAAACTTTATATTCACTATCACTCATTTTAATCTGCTGCATCTCACGTTGACGCTCGTGATATGTTTTACTTAAATCAATAATCTTTAAATCACCTTTTTTATTCTGTTTGCGTTGTCCAAAGCTAAAAATAACTAATGGAATTAAGATAATAATAATAAATATTGTTACTGTTTTAGCAAAAAATAATCCATATGATAAGAGAAATTCCACAATTCTATCCTTCTTTACAGAAAATGAATAATAATATATACTGTAATTAAAAATTTGATAAAGTGCTTATAACTATCATTAATAAATTTTAATAATTAAAATTTATTAATGATATGATAGTCTAACATTAGATAAGAGATTATACTAACTCATTTAAATTATATTAAAAATCTTATTCTAATTATCAAAATAACTAAAATTTAAAATAAAATTCAGTATAAACTAATTTTAATAATGATTTTGTTATTTTCAGTTTATATTTATATCATTAATTTAATAATGTTTTTTTAAATTACTATCTTAATATTTGAATTAATAACTAACATTAATAATATTATTATCATTTTAATGATATCTTTATATAAAAATATTTTTAATATATATGATTCTTTATCATTTTTATTTATAAAATAAAACATAAAGTTATTTTGATATTTAAAACTTTAAGATATTGATATGTCAAATATACCGTATTATTAAATAGATTAATACTTAACATATTTCTAGATTAATAATAAAAAATTTAATCTAGATATTATTTTAGATTAGACTAAATATACTTATTTACAAATTAGTATATTTAGTCTATAAAAAGAATAATACAAAACAAAAAACTAACATTATCTCTATTAAATAGTAGATAATGTTTATGAACTAATCGATTATAAAAATTATATAAGTATTTTACTATAAAAATAAAATGATATTATTAATTAATTTAATAAAATCAAATATTTAATTTAATTATAAATTTTATATCGAAATTTAATTTTATTACATAAATATATATAATAGTAAAAAATTAATAAATAAACAATATAACTAATTATAAAATCATTAGCTATTAACTAACTTTATAATTACTTTATGATTGTTACTTTAATAACAAACAATTAAAATTTATATTTATTTGATTAATAAAATTATAACATTTATTATGATAATTCTATTATAAAATAAATATAAAATTCTATAAATTTTCTATATTACAAATATAATTATATTAATTTACTAGATTTTATTTTTATCTTTATATCTTATTGATATTTTAAAATATCAATAATTTTAAAAAAATAAAATAAAACTAAAATAATAATTTTTGATATTGATAATTTAAAAATATTAATTTAAGTAAAATAGTTAATATATGTTATTTATTATCTTAATTATCATTATTAATGATAAAAATTATTGTTATTTCATTGATTATATTAATATTAAAAATAAATAAGTTTTTTAATAAAAATATTTATTTTAATAAAATTATTTAATTGTTTTTTATTTAAAATTAAATGGATTTATATTAAAATTTTAATAAATAAAATTTTTCTTTTTATATTTTATATGAATTAAAACTTAAATGAAAATATAATACTTTATTTAAAAAATTTTAGTTACTCATTTATTTATTATATAAAATAATTAAAATTTATGTTTATCGCCTTATAAATCCAAACGAATATTGTTTTATTTAATGTAATATCTATTTTTTTTATTTAAAAATTCATCAAGTCTTGTATTATCAAGATCAACTAGTTTATATAAATAGTTTTTTTGTGCTAAACTTAATTCAATCCAATCACCCCTAGGTAATCTTTTAGGTAAAAAAATATTACCATAACGAACACAAATAAGTCGACTTATTTGTATGTCTACAGCTCTAAATAAACGTCTTACTTCGCGATTACGGCCATCAGTTAAGATAACATTAAACCACCGATTCACACCTTCACCACCTCGAAATATAAAAGTTTTAAAATTAGATTTACCGTCTTCTAATTGAATACTTTTTGTTAAAAAATTAATTTTTGTATCATTAATTTCACCAAAAATACGCACTAGATACTCTCTCTCAATCTCATGACTAGGATGCATTAAACGATTAGCTAATTCTCCATCTGTAGTAAATAATAATAAACCAGAAGTATTTATATCTAATCGACCTATAGAAATCCAACGAGAAGTTATTAATTTTGGTAAGAAATCAAACACAGTTGAACGACCTTTTAGATCATTACGAGTACATAGTTCTCCTTCTCGCTTATAATAAGCTAATATAAGACAAACTTCTTTTCCTGTTTCTTTAATCTTTAAAAGATTACCGTTTAATCGAATTTTAGTATTAGGTTTAACTTCTATACGGTCACCTAACGTTGCTAATTGACCATTAACACTTATCTTTCCTAACTGAATAAAAACTTCTATTTCTCTACGCGAACCATATCCAGAACGAGCTAGCACTTTTTGTAACTTTTCACTTTTCTGTTTTTTAATGTTCATAATATAAATCCATTATATTTATTTTACTGGCTATATAATCATAAAAATAACCAAAAAAAATATTATCATAATATACAATTTTATTTTATTAATTAGTAATTTTTTACTAAAATCATTTTATTTCATATTTTTATAAATTTAACAAAAAATAATATTTTTATATACTTTCCATTAAATTTATTATAATGATTATTTTACTTAAATAATTTTATAAAATACTTTGTAAGTTAATTAAATTTTTTATCTATTTTGCTTAGTATTATTTAAAAATAATTAGTTATTAAGAATAATTTAATCGAAAATAAGTCTTTTCTGATTTCCTTATTTTTTTATAATCGATTTGCCAACTAAATATACTATTATAATATTTTATCCTTTATTTAAAATCCAACGTCATTCGATATTTTCATATAAAATATATTCATCATATATTTGTAATATACTATTTATATGATTTTAAATTTAAACTTTCTAAGTGGACTTTTTATGAAATATATGAATAGATCAGCATAAAATATCATAAAATTATATAAAAGAATTTTATTTTTTATAAAAGATTTATATAGACGACATTTTAATTATTTAGTTTATATTTAATTAGATAATAAGAATAAATTAAATAATTTATTTAAAATTATTTTTATTATTTAATTATCTAATATTTTATTAAATAAACAAAGTTTCTTATTTTGTTTATAATATGAAAATTATATAATAAGAAAATTTCTTTTATTATATAAAAACTATATTTATATAAATTATATTTAAAGATTAAATTATGAACATAAATAAAAATTTTACTATATATTATTTAAGTTTTTAACAAAAAACATATTTAATTATCATATTTAGTAAATTAGAATATCAGTTATAAGCAGGAATGTTAATTATCTTTATAATACAGATAAAAATAAATAGAACAATTAAAATTAAAAGCTATAAAAAAATATATATTATATAATATATTTAATTATTTTATTTTTATTTATTATAATTATTAATATTTAATAATTTTAAAATTTAATTATTTTATTAAAATTATAAACTATAATATAAATTAATATTTTATTTTATAAAAAATACAATAATTAGAGTAAATAAAAAAGATAATTCCTAAATATTGTTTAATCACTTCAATAACTTCATTAATATAATTACTAATGAATAAAATATAAACTATTTATATTATGTTTTTTAAAAAAAATTGTTAATAAATTTTACATATACTATAATCTATTGTATAATAAGAAAATAATTATATGTTACTTATTATTTATACGATAAAAATCTAATATCATTTATTAATATTAGTATTATCAATTTATTAAAAATTTAAAACTTATAGTTTTTATTTTATAAATTTTATTCAATCAATATTGATTAAATAAAAAATATTTAAATATAAAATATAAATTTAAATTTTTTTTTAAAAAAAAAGTTAAAAACTTTAAGTAATAGAAATTAATATTAATAATTTACTATTTTTATAAACATCTTATTTTCATTAATAGTATTAATTTTATTAATAGAATTATAATAATCAATTACTAATATATCGTTTGTAATATATTATGCTATAATTATTAATTCTAATAAGTTGATATTGATATACGTCTCAACCTTTTATATCATTATGTTGGTTATAAATAAAAAATAGCTTCTGATTGTCTTCAGGTAATATTTTATCATCATTTTATTATTAATAATTATAAAAATTATAATTTATAACATATTACTTATTACTATTAGTTTTATTGATTTAATTTAATTACTACAATTAATTAAAAATATTATAGTATAATATACTATAATATATGGAAATAAAAATTATATAGGTATTTTACCATTATTAAAGTATTTTTGTGAATACTTAATTAAATAAGTTATTTTATTATTAAATATAAAAATATATTAATTAATAAAAATATTTTTTAATTTTATTGATAATAAAAATACACAATAAAATATATATGAATATCATATATCTATTGATGAATTAAAACAATAAGCTTTTATGCTAATTAATAATTAATTTTAATAAAATCAATCTTTTTATTTTAAAAAAAAATAATAATTAAAAATAGTTTAAAACTTGGATATATGTTAATAATATGCTTTTATTTTTTTTATTTATAAAAAAATAAATAATTAATTTTAAAAATTTATTAATTATGTTAATACAATTATATTCTATAAATAGATTATTTATTTTAGTAATTTATTATTAACAATTAGTAAAATATAATTAATAATATTAAAACAAAAATAATAAACTTATTTTTTTATTATTCAATAAAATATTTCATTTTTAAATACTTTTTAATGAAATCTTATTAAATAATTAATGCGATATTTAAATAACAATCAGTTTAAAATTTCTAATTTTAATATAAATATATAAAAATATTTAATTTTTTATAAAATTATGCTTAAAAAATTAAATAATTGTTCAAATAAATATCCAAATAAAAAGTAACTACTATTTAGTTATATCAATAAACTTGTTAAAAGAGATCAATATTCTATAATAGAGAGAATCTCTTTTATAAGTAGTTAGGATAAAAAATATAAGCAAATAAATATTATTAAACTTTTATTATTTTATTTTTTAAGTCTTTATACAAGTAAATATAGTATAAAAAATCATGTTAATTATTATTTAATCGTTTTAATAAATTATCATTGATTTTTAAATATAATATTTAATATTATTTCTTGTAATAACCTTTATTGCTTTAAAAATGACTTTGATGTTCTATTTATGATAATATAAATAAGTTATTTTATTATGTTTTATTTTATAAATGGTATTTTCACACTAACAAAATCTATTTTGTAAAAATTTTTTATCGTTGGTTTTTAATATAAGTAAAATAAAATAATATTCATCTTTTATTTAAAAATAATTTTTTTCAAAATCATTATTTGCATATTGATATAGATCATTAAGTATTTATACTTTATGCTTTATTTATTAAAATAAAAATATTTATAAATTATAATTATTTATAACTCTATTTTTATATGAAAAATTATATATTCATATCATTTAATTTTTATCATTTATCTTAATATTATATTATTTATTTAAAACTCATCAAAGATAAAGAATATATTTATATTAATTTAATTTTAAATAAAAACAATTCCTATTATCTTTATAAATCAATAAAATATACAATTAATACCTTTTAAAATTAATTTATTATATATATTTTAATATTTAAAGTTAAAATATTCATATGTATATATTAAATATTAAGTTTTTAGTTTTAAAAAAAGAATAATAAATATTATTAGTTATTGATTTTTAGTTTATATAATAATAAATTTCTCTTTTACAATATCTGTATTAATCAATAAAATAATTTTAATTTATAATAGAAGTTTATATTATAGTATTACTTATGAATATTTTATTTATATTAATTTAAAATTAAAATTAAAATAATAAATAGTAAAAAGTATAGTTGTTTTATTATATTTTATAGCTAATTATTTTTTTTGATTGATTCGATTTTAAATAAAAATCATTATGAATAAAATAGAAATTAGTTTCTATTGATAGAAAAAGTTTCTTAAATACTTTTATTATATTTTAATATAAAACTATGAGTAATTACTCTTTTACTAATATATTTATTTTATAAAATAACTAATTGACAATTTATTATTTATAAAACTAAATATTTTAATTAAATTATTCATATATTAAAGAAACAATAATTATTATCATATAAAATATGATTTATTTCTATAAACAGGAAATAAGATAACTATTTTTTATATAAATAGAAGTGGATAAAAAAATAAAGAATAAAGTTTAATCACTGAAAAATTTAAAATATATAATATATATTTTAAGTAATATCTTTATGTAAATTTATGATACTGAATATAACAATATAAATAACATACCTCTAAAGGTTTTTATGATATAAAATTATATTTCTTTTACGTTTATTCTTATATATAAAAAATAAGAATTTAATTTATTTATTAATATATATTATTTTCTTAATAACTAATTAAAAAAAATGAACTTAAAATTATTAAATTAAATATAACTTAACCTTTGAAATTTTAAAAAATATAATTAATTATTATTGATAGATTCTTATTTAACTGATAAAACTTAAATAAGGTTGAAAATTGATTTAAAAAACTAATTATAGATATATTATCTTAATTTTCTTTAGATAAAATTAATTTAGTGAATATATTAAACTAGATATATATAATATTATTTATCATATAACTTAAATTAATCATTATTTATATTTTATTATATCTTATTTTTAAAATTTAATTATAAATTAATTATTAATTTATATTTATTATATATTTATCAGTAAATTAATAAGTTATAAGTTGTTAATAGTTTAACCGATATACTTAAAAATCAAGTTTGTATAATTTATCTTTTATTTTTTTCAATCATCAAAATTAAGAATTGAAGAAACTAATATATAAAAATTTGATTTTTTTCTTGTAAATAAATATTTTCATACCATTATTTTTATAATTTTATATTTAAAGAGATATTACTACCATTAAAGTCTATTGTGGTATAATGTTAAATTAGAATCTATTTTTTTATGAATATCATATGAATAATAAATTTAAATATATATAGTTATCAATGAAATAATAATATTTAGTAAAATTATGGAAATAAGTTAATTTATATTATGTTACTAAATAGTAACATTTATTATCTATATATTTATAAAATTAAAAATTAATTTAAGAATATTGAATTATAGAGTTACATCTTATTACTAATTTTTGAGGTTAAATAAAATATCTTGATAATAATTTTAAAAATTATATCTATTGTAATAATACTTTATAATTTAATAAAATTAAAAAATTGATTTTAATTATATCTTTAATTCATTCTATCAAAACTTTAAGAAATTATAGTAATTAATACTATTCTTGATAAGCATCCAATTATTTAAACTTATACTAAAAAGTATTATTCATTAAAAAATCAAACATTATAAATAATACTTAATTTATATATAATAACTAACTTATCTTTTGTTATTTAACAAATTAACTAATTTTTAATTGCACATACTCTTTCCATTTTTTATTTTTAATGGAAAATGCTGATAATTTAATTATTAATATTTGATGATAAATTAAATGAATGGTATGATATTTTATAATTAATAAAAATCTGTTAAAAATTAATTTTTATTAAAAATTAATTTTATATAAAAAAGTACACTTTTACTAAAAAAATCAAAATATTATATATGACTTAATTTTAGTAAATTTATAATTTTTTTAAAATATTTAATATTTTACTTATCTTATTTAACAAAACATAATCTATATTATTTAAAACTAATTCTATTTTATATGTTTTATAACTAAAATTAGAATATATTTTTTTATTCAAAGTTTAAAATAATAAAGATTATATTATATCAAAATATATATCCAATTAAACTTAAAATTTTTTAAATATTTTAATTTTCTAGCTACTTTCACAAAGTAATAAATTTTATTTATTAATGCTTATAATACATATATAAACAATTTATATATTTTAATAAATATTATAATTAATACATTTTAAATAAATATATTTTATACAATCTAAAAAATAAAGAATTTTATTAAATTGATTTACTAAGTATTTAAAATTAAATCATTGTAAAATTTTTTTATTATTTATCAATCTTCTAAAAAAATAATTTAACAATCTGTTTTTTTTAAATTAATTATCTAGTTTATTTATAAAAACTATTAATTTATTATCACGTTATAATAAAATCATCTAAAGTCAGTCGGTGCGATTAATAAATAATTATGTTACAAATATTATTTCATTTTATAATAATCAATAATTATATTAAAAAATAAATGCCGTTTTTTCTATAGGTTATTCATTTATATTAATATAAACTTATCAGTAGGTTAATTACTGTAAAAATAATAATAAATTTTATTAATGTGAGTATATATGTTTTTATAAAAATTACTATTAAATAGACTATAATCTTTAACTGTATAGAAAATTAAATAAAAAAATTAATAATTTTAATTTAAATTACATAAATAAAAATAAGAAAACTTTATTTTATGCCATTTTTTCAAAAAAAAATCTTGAATTTCTTAAGATATAAAAATTTCAGTATAAAAGATGCTATTTATAATTATTTTAATTTTGAAATAATTATTAAAAATTACCAATTTATGAAACTTTAAAATAATAAATAATTAATTAAGAAAAAAATATTTCATAATATTTTTTAATTTTTTATACTAAGTTAGTAATA
This sequence comes from Arsenophonus sp., assembly GCA_052401645.1. GTDB lineage: Bacteria > Pseudomonadota > Gammaproteobacteria > Enterobacterales > Enterobacteriaceae > Arsenophonus. The sequence goes on along the minus strand of CP198939.1, from coordinate 922,967 downwards.
ACTTTTATTATTATGCAATAATAAAAGTTATTTAAGAAGTTTTATATAAATTTAGTATATCTTTTTTATATTATGTTATAATATTAGATGAAAAATTCATTAATCTTTCATAATATTAGTAAATAAATTAATAGATAAACATTTATTATATAAATATAAATTATCAATAAAATTGATAAAATAAATGATAAAACTTAGATATACATTGTATTAATCAATAATTAACATATTAGTATTTTCTAAATTAATTTACTTTACATAATCAATTTATACATTTTAATTAATTTTAAAATATTATTTATTAAAAAATTCAGTGTTGATGATATATCATAAACAAAACTAATTAACTAATCAAATAGATTGATATTTTTTAATCAAAAATCAATAATAGATTAAAATAAAGATTTAATTTTTATTATTCATAAACTAATCATTATTTTAGATAGCTAAATCTTTTAATCTCTCTTACTAAAAGATATAAAATACTTATAAATTTATTATAATTTATAATGTTTTTTATCTTTTTAATAAAAAAATAAAGTAGATAATGATATAAAAATAAAAATAATTAATAATATAGTATATATATTATTAATTATTTTGATGTTATAATATCAACTATATTTATTAATTATTAAAATTTAATTATAAATTTAGTTTATTTAGTATTTAGTTAAATAACTATAAAATAGTTCTTATTATCTCAATAACTATATTTTTATTATCAAATTATAAATTTGATTAAATAGTAATTATTATTAAAATAATAACTAAATTTAAAATATTAATTGTTATTACTTCAAAAATATAAAAAATAACATTAATTAAATCCTTAATTAATCTAAATTAATAGATAATTATTTTAATAATAATATTAATTAATTCAATGTGAAATAACTATCAATAAATAACTATATTAAAAAGATATAAATCTTAACTTTAATTCTATTATTTAAATATAGAATTTTTTATATAAAAATTTAACATAAACTATAAATTATTTTTTAATAAGTTGCAGAATTATTTGTATTCATAATATATAAAAAATTAATAATTTATCAAATTAAATTTAAAATATTAATTATTTAAAATATTTTTAAAAATCCACTAATTAATAAAACTGATAAACAAGTAAAATATTTTACTTAAATAATACCAAACATCATAAAATTATCATTTTGAATATACTAATGAAAATAAAATAAGAATATCAAGAGATAAATATAGTTATATCTATATATTTTTAGATATTCATATTAATTTAATATGAATATAACTTATTTAATATTGAAATACGTATAAAATTTAATCATTGATAAACTATCTTGATTAAACAAGATATGAATGATATATCTACTTTCTATTAATTTTATTATTAAAGGATAATAATATTACTTAAAAGAAAATTCATATTTATTATATCATATATTTCGTGTCTTCATAAAAAGATTTTTTTATTAAAACAAAATATAATAATAAAACTTATTAATACTAAAATAACCACATTTATAGTTCGATTATGAATGATTTATTCTATTTTATTAGTTGATATAAATAAAATAGGTTATTAATTATACTAATTTAAAGTTCATAACTAATAACGCATAGTATTATATTTTATATGAAAAATTGAATATCCAAAAAATATATATAAATATCTTAATTAAGATAATAAAAGATATAGAAGAAATTTATTTTTTTTTAAATAATATTTATATATTTTATTAAAAATATATTATATGAATATATTTTTATTTCCAGTAATCCTTAATATATAAAAAATATCCAAAAATGAATAAAAAACAAATAATCTAAAAAGTTAATCTACACAGTATTAAGCTAAGCATGGTTATTACATACTTTAAGAGTAAAATTCGTCTTTTTATAGATAATTATGAATAATGTTTATTAGTTTAATGAAAATAAATATTTTAATAAAATAGAAAACAAATAATATTACTATAAGTTATATAAATAATTATCATTAATTGTAGCTGATATCAAGATAAGTGAAAGAAATAAAAATTATAACAAAATATGTATATTTTTAAATAATTTTAGATTAAAATAAAATATAATATATTATTATATTGATATAATTTAAGATATAATATATAGCAATTTTAAACTAATTTAAAAATATAAGTCATAATATTGAATATTAGCTTTAAAATGATTAATAAATTTTTATTTGATATGATGATTAAAGATAAAAGATATGATTTATTTATTACATTCAAATATAAAATATATAAAGAAATTTAAAATAATAAAATTTATAGGATTTATTTATAGATTATTATCATCATAACTTACCATTTATAAAAAGAAAACACATATATAAAGTATATTATTATTCTTTTTAAGTTATTCATCATTATTATAAAATATCATAAAGTTATTATATATAAATATTTATTATAGAATAATCCTAATATTTTTAAAAAATATAAAAGATGACTAATGTATATGCTTATGTCCTTAAGATATGTATTTTACTTTATTACAACTTAAAATATCATACATAATATATAAATGAAAATATATAATACTAATTATCAGAAGTTTTTTATATAAAATATGAGTATATTAAGTTATTGATGATAAATAATAACTTAAACTATTTTTAAATATATTTACAATAAAAACCTAATAATCTATTTAATACATGTAATAAATTACATTATTTAATAATTATTAAATATTAAATCATCATTTCTAATATATAATTATCCATCTACATACCTTTTCTACATCCATTTCTATATATTTAAAACCCTTATATAGAGTGTTTTAATACGCAATAATTTATAGAAATTAAAATATAAATTTAAAATAAATAGAGATTTTTTCTAAAATTATATTATTTTATGTATATAATTAATAATTATATTATAGTATCAATTTATTTATTATAATAAACTTAAGAAAATATATATCTAATTTATTTTTGTTAATATCTATGTTAGATATTAACAGTAACTTTCTAAAGTATATAGTTAAAAAAATAATTAGCTTACGATATAATATATGATCTACTATTAAAGTAGATATATTCATAAATCAAAAAATATAAAATTAATTTTTTTCTATATTATTTTAAATGAATTCCTATTAAATAAAATAATAACATAACTTATTAGGTATAATTACATACATTGATTATTTATTCATTATTAATTATAGAGTTTTACTATATTTAAAAAATATTACATTATGATAGGAATATTCTTATAATTTTAAAATCTAAAAATATAATTTAATTAGATTTTAATATCTGATATAAAAATAAAAAAATAACAATTACTAATTATTAATTTATTAGTGATCTTAGATCAGTAATTTATTTTTATATTCTATTTTAAAATATAACAAAATAAATATGATCTAAAATCATTAACAATAATTAAGACTTTAAATGACAAAAATAAAATAAGTATTAATTTAATCTATTATTTTAAATTATTTATATCAATATATCAAAAATTAATAATTTTATTAATTAAAATAAAAGATATTATATTAAATATTAATATTATTTTTATAACTTAATAGTTCTAATGCTTCATAGATATATAAAGTTAATTTACATATAATTAAATACAAATCTTATTCTATAAAATATTTTATACTGCTATTATAAAATATTATTTAAATATTCTTTAATTCTTATTATTTTATATTAACTATCATTTTTTAATAATTGTATTAATAAATTATATTTTCAATATTGGTATTTTGATATAAATTATATTTTGATACATAATGATAAAATACATAAGTCAAAGTAATTTTATAACTAGACGTTAGTAATTAACATAAGATTTATATTTTTTATAATTATAGAACAAATAATCATCTCTTATAATAAATTACTTTATATATCATTATAATGATGATTCATTTATTCTTACTTTAAAATAAAATAAATATAAAACTAATATTATTTTTAGTAATTTATTGATTAATTCATAAAATCATTTAATATATCAATATTATAATTTTTTAGATTATTATATTTTTAAACCAAAGTTCAAATAGTATATGAAAATAATGTAGTTTGTATAAAAGAAAGAAAAAATAATTTTTAAGTTAATTAAAATTTTATCATCAACAAACTTTTATTTTAATAAAAAATAAAATAATTTATTTTAAGATAAATAATTAGGAAAATATTTAAAAATTACCTAGTAAAATACTAGATATAATTATTTTTATGATTATTGATTATTAATTTTAATAAATTATTATTTATTCGTTATAAATAACAATGTATTCATATATAACTTATTTATATTTTATCAAAATTATTTTATTAATAAATATTTAAATATTTATTTAATATTTATGCAATATAATTTTTATTAAAAATAAATTGTTATCTTAGTATATAATGAAATAATAAAATATCTTAAATCAATTATGTTACTATGATGCCACGATGATATTCATAGTATCACAATTTTTATATTTATCAAATAAAATAAATAGAAAATTAATATATATCAAATATTACTCTTTTTATTTTAATTATAATTAAAACTATATTATAAGTATAATTATTTAAAATCAACGAAAATTTATTATTTAATTATTTAAAATAAGATTTAGTTATATTATTTTATTAATTTTATCTTAATACTATTAATATAATTTAAATAATATAATATTATCTTAAAATTTATAATATTTATGTTTAACTTTGATTGAAATATAATGATTATTATAGATCCTATTTACAATTATAACTAATAATAAATATTATTTTTTATTATTATATTAATAAAATTGAAATATTTAATTATATTAATATAGTTAATGTTTTTATAATATAAATTTATTTTTAGAATTTTATGTATTTTGTAAAAAATAGAATTTAATGATATAATAATAGCATTTATAATAAAAAATTATACCTTCCATTATTTACTATAAGTTATAATTTACAATTAAAATATGATGATGAAAATAAATTATATGATATAGGGAACAGTTTCATGTCAGTTACGGCTAACTCACTTATCAGTGATAGTTTTAATTTTTTTAAAAATCAACTTATTGGTCTTTTTGTATTATCATTTATTTCAGCTACCATTACTATAATACTCTATTACTCTTTAGTACCTATAAATGATATGTTAACTATTGTTAAAACTATTGGAATTCAAAACAATTTAACTTCACTTTTAAATTGGATAAATCAACTATCTAATGAAGAAAAAAATATAATTATGAAAATTTCGCTATTCTCATTAACTACGATTTTTATCGGATTAATATTATTAGTTTCTTCAGTAATTACTTATTTATTAGAATTAAGTATCGGAAATAAAATTAATGCATTTCAAGCTTTTATACTTTCATTAAATATATTACCTAATATGTTCATATTGTCAATTATTTGTACTATTATAATTTATTTTGGATTGATATTATTCATATTACCAGGTATTATTTTAGCTATTGGATCTTCATTATCACCAATTATTTTAATAACAATAAAAAATATTTCTCCACTAAAAGCCATTTGTCAAAGTTGGAAGATAACATTTCGTTATTGGTGGCTAATTTTATCAATTTTGTTATTTTGGTTATCTTCACAAATGTTTCTTACTATATTTCTTGGACAATTTCGTTTTTTACCAGGCCTTGTAAATAATATTATCTCTTTTACATTTAATAACTTACTTACCTCTTTCACATTAATTTATTTTTTTCGTCTTTATATGTTAGTCGGGAAAACAATAAATTGAAAATACAAAAATACTACAGTTATTATTTTACTATTAAATATCATAAAATATTTTATTATTAGCTTAAATCATTAATAATCTATCTTAAAATTAATTTTTAACTTAAATTTAATATAAAGTTATATTGTAAAATAATTAATTCAATTTATTAATTAATGAATTCTATCTAATTTATTCATAAATTTATGAATAAATATTTACAGCAACTAATTAATATAATTTTTTATTAAAAATAATATATTATGAAATAAATTAAATAATGTGATATTTTAATATATTAGAAATAATTATAAAATATGATGTTTGCTTTAAAATTGTTATGATAAGTGTTCTTATGAGACATCTATTAGATTTTATCTCTCTAATTATTTTCTTTCTTATATACAGAAAAGTAGATATTTTTTATGCATATTGTACATTAATGATTACAACTACTTTATCTACATTAACAATGTATCTTATTTATAAAAAAATTGAAAAAACTTCTCTAATTACTTCAATATGTGTGATAATTTTTGGTGGATTAACATTGATTTTTCATAATGATATTTTTATTAAATGGAAGGTAACGATTATTTACACTATTTTTTCACTAATGCTATTATTCAGTCAATTTTTTATAAAAAAACCATTACTTCAAAAAATGCTAAGTAAAGAGATATATTTAGCACATAAAATTTGGAATAGATTAAATATATCATGGGCAGTTTTTTTCGCCACTTGTGCTATAATTAATATTTATGTTGCCTTTTGGTTTTCCCAGGAAGTTTGGGTTAAGTTTAAAGTTTTTGGTTTAACTATTATTACATTATTATTCGCAATATTTAATGTTATATATATTTATAACAATCTTTCTAAAAAACATAAGTAAAATTTAATTAAGAATAGAATTTTTAATTTATAAAACATATTTATAATAATTAAAAAATAAATTTATTTTTAAAATATTAAAAATATTAATAATTAAATTATATAAATTAATAATTAAATGACATCATAAATATATACCATTAACAGTATTAAAATAAAAATAAATAATATTTTATAATATAGTTATTATTGTACTTTTGATTAAATTATGTTTAAAAACTAGTTTTAGCATAAAATTATATTATGTTTATTTTATTAATAAAATAAATTTTTTAATTGAACCGATAATCAGTAATAATATTATTTGGTTTATAATAACAAGTAGGATTAATACATAAAAACTTAATAATTGATATTCATTAATCATAACAATAAGTATTAATAAAAGAACTAACTTAACTTAAAAGACTATTATAATAATGTTAAAAAAATACTAAAGAATAACTATATTGATTTATATAAAATTAATTAAATAATGAAATGGTTAATTTTAAAAATAAATTTCTTATTAACTAAATCTGAATTAAAAATTAATTTTTACCTTTAATGTTTTTGATCTATTTCGGTTAATTTGATATTAACTATTTTAATAAAATTAAAATATAGTGTTTTATAATATAACTATTCATATTTAAGATTTTTATTTTAAAAATGATTTTTATATATAATAAAAAAGATTATTTTTTAAAAAAAATAATCTTTTTTTTAAATTAAATATTAAGCTATAACTTTAAATTTAATAAATAATTTCAAATTAATTGTAAATTATTCTCTATTATTATTCTTTTACTAATTTGCCAAATAACAAAATATAAATAAAATTACACAATTTATAGTTATTATTAAAATAACTTCAGCCAATAAAATTATTAATATAGGTTAAAAATAAAAAATATAGATAATGAGGTATAAAAAAATAAATTATTATAAAATAAATAATATTAGATAAATTAATTAAAATTTAATAAAACTATACATTATTTAAAAAATCTTAAATAATAATTATTTTAAAAATAAATAATAATTTTTAAAAAAATAATGAGATTAAAAGTACTTTATTGTATATAAACTATAAAATTTTTTAATTTTATAAACATTAATTTAATTATCAATATATTATATTTATTTAATATCGAAATAATTTAATACTTATGCTATAAATAATAAGTGTATTATTTTAACTAATAAATTATAACTTATCAATTTAACTATAAAAATATAAAATAATTAGAATATTAATTAAATATACTTAATTAATATTAAGTATTATAAAAATAATAATTTTAATATTCATAACAAATTTTGTTTTGATATAGTAAATGGATCATTAGATAATCAATAGCATTAAACAGATCATAAGATAGGAACATTTTTATCTATGGAAACCGTCTTAATTTTATTAAACTGGACTTTGTTTTTTCTATATTGGGTGATGATCTCTACAATTACTATACGTATTTTGTTAAAACGACGTCCAGCTAATTCTATACTAACTTGGGCATTAATTATTTATATTATTCCACTTGTTGGAATTATTGCTTATCTAATTTTTGGTGAATTATATTTTGGAAAAAAACGAGTAATAAAAACAAAAAATATGTGGTCTTCAGTTGAAAATTGGCTTGAAAAACTTAAACAATCTAAACATATTTTTTGTAAAAATAATAGCCAAGTCGCTCAACCTTTATTTGAATTATGCGAAAAAAGACAAGGAATAGGTGGCGTTAAAGGTAATAAAATTCAGCTTTTAACAAATTATCAAGATGTGTTAAATAATATAATATTTGATATTAACTCAGCATATTATAATATTGAAATGGTATTTTATATTTGGCAGCATGGAGGATTAATTGATGAAGTTACAAAAGCTCTTATTAATGCATCAAAACGTGGTATAAAATGTCGAATTATAATTGATTCTGCTGGTAGCTGGTGTTTTTTTCATAGTCATCAACCTAAAAAAATGCGTGAAGCTGGAATAGAAATAATAGAGTCATTAAAAGTAAATTTGTTACGTTTTTTTTTACGACGAATGGATCTTCGTCAACATCAAAAAATAATTATTATTGATAATAATATTTCTTATGTTGGTAGTATGAATATGGTAGATCCTCGATTTTTTAAACAAAATGCAGGTGTAGGCCAATGGGTAGATATCGTTGTTCGAATGAAAGGACCCGTTTCAATAACACTTGGTATTATTTACGCTTTTGATTGGGAGATGGAAACTGGTCAACGAATTCTTCCATCTCCAACTCTTCCTTCCAATGATATAACTATCATGCCATTTGAACAAACTACCGATCATATAACTCAAGTTATTGCTTCTGGACCTGGTTTTCCAGAGGAATTAATTCAACAATCTTTAATAACAGCTATTTTTTCTGCACGTAAACAACTCATACTTACTACTCCTTACTTTGTTCCAAGTGATGATCTAATCTATGCTATTTGTACTGTAGCAATGCGTGGAGTTGAAGTAATAATGATTATTCCTAATCAGAATAATTCTTTTTTAGTTCGTTGGGCAAGTCGAGCATTTTATTCTGAATTATTAGAAGCTGGCGTTAAAATTTATCAATTTAATGATGGACTTTTACATACAAAAAGTTTATCTGTTGATGGTGAATTAAGCTTAATTGGTTCAGTTAATCTAGATATGAGAAGCTTATGGCTTAATTTTGAAATTACAGTTGTTATTGATGATAAAAGCTTTGGTAGTAATTTAATATTAGTTCAATATGATTACATTGCTCGTTCTATTCCTTTAATTAAAAGAAATTGGAATAAACGTCCATTATGGAACCGTATTATAGAACGTATCTGTTATTTTTTTAACCCATTATTATGATAATTTATAAAATAAAATAAATAAAATTTTATTTTAAATAAATAATAAAATATTATAATAAATAAATATATAGTATTTTTTATTAAAAAATAAGTAAATTATAGTATTAAATATATAGATATAAGTTTGAATCATAGATAATTTTTATAAATTATTTTATAATTTTATTAATCATTTACTAAACTGTTATTTTAAAGTAAAAGGAATTAAAATATTTGATATAAAACTTTATTAATATATAAAATTTATAAATATAACTCTAAATTATAAAGTTATTTATAAGTTTAAAATTATTAATTAAAAACTACGCTTATGATGAGAAAGAGTTAATTTTTAAGTAAGATTAATATTAAGTATTGATAATAAAATTATTATTTTAATTCACTGTTTGATATAGTTATTAAAATTTAGAAAACTAATGAACAAAAAAAAATAAAAACAAAGAAATACTAGTTTAATACTATAAAATAAATCAATTAAATTTTAAATTTATATTAATGAATATTAGATGATCTTTATAAATTAATTTTTACTTTTCTAAATAATTAATTATTATAATATTAAAAATAATATCAATATTATCATAAATGCTAATTTCTTATCATTATTATTTATTACCATTTACTTTAACTTTTTTTTTAAAAAAATAGTAATCATAAATATAAATGATGCTATTAATTAAAATTATGTTATTAATATAAAGTAATAAATAAAAACATAAAATTATCGATATTTACTAAATAAATAAAACAATTTTTATAGAAAATTTAAAAAAAATAATTTTTTATTATAAATTATATAACTAATAATTTTAATAATTATTAAAATTATTAACAAATAAGTAAACTAAAATATCCAAAACAGATAATATAATTATATACATTTAAAATATAAAAGATAATTAAATTGATAATATAAATATTTATGTTTAGATAAAATAATTTATTATTATTAATAATATTATGTTCTAAAAATAAAATTTTTTTATATCATAACGCAATTTTATAAAAAAAATATAAAAAATTAATTCTATTAATTTAAATAAATTTCTAAGTAAACACTATATAAAATTTTATTAACTTTAACACTTTATTATATTTTATAGAATTAATAATATAAATTATTTATATTTAATTTATTAAAATTTTTTTTATATTCATTATAAATATAACTATATTATTTTATTTATAATGAAATTATATGATATTTTTATTAAATTTTAATAAATATAGTTATTTTATGAGTTTAAAATATGAAAATTTAAAATTTTTACTATAATTAAAAGTTAACAGAATTTTTTTCTTACTACTATTTAATTTAGATCATTAATTATTTTAATATATATTTTACTATAGAAAAAATTAACTGTTGAAGAAAATAAATATAGAAATCTTATAAAATAAAATGATTTTAAAATAGTTTTGCTCTGAAATATACTTTAATTTCATAAGAATAATAACTTATGTTGTTTATAATAATTATAAGATTTTACTATTTATTAAAAATAAACCACTACATTTTTATAGTAATTAATAAATATATTAACTTCATTTTTAATTAACATAATAATCCAATTCTATTTCAATCATAATTTTAAAATGTTAATTAATATAATTGATATTATAAACTTCTTTTTATTTATAAAATAAAGTAAATACTATAAATTTTTTTTACTAACTCTTTATTTTATTGAATTATTACAAAGAGTTATTGATTAGTTTTAATAAATTTTCTCTATATACTTTTTAAGTAGATGATAGTAAATTTATCAGATATATTAATTTTATTTCTGAAATCTATGCGTAGTGATAAATTAATATGTACTAAAATAGTTTATAATTTAAAATATACCATTAAATATATATCGTTATGAAATCTTTTGTTGTACTTATCAAATGATTTTAACAAAATTAAATATATAAAGAATTTCTTAGATCTTAAAATAAAATACTTTTATAATCCTTTTATTTAAAGTATTATTAAGATTAATAATCATTATTAAAATATTTACAATAAAGTTATTAGATATTTTATAAATTTATATATAGGTTATTTATTATAAATTAAAAATAATTAATATATAATATTCTTTTAAAAAAAAGAATATTAAATTAAAATATTAATATAATATTCTTAAATACATTGTAAATTTATTAAATTAATCATATTAAAATATTTTTATATACTAAAATTTAATAAAAAATAAAAACTAGAAGTACGCAAGTAAATAAAACGAATCTCCAAATGAAAATATTTTTTCATTATTTTTATTTATTATATTGAAGATTCAAATAATTATATTATTAATATAATTATTAATAATACAAGAGAATTATTTATTAAAGATTTATATCTTTATAATAAATAAATAATCAAACTTAACTTATTTATTATTTAGTAAATAATAAAAAATATAATTATATTAAATTAATATTTTAAGATTTAATAATAAATTATTAATTTTTATAATTTTAAATTATCGATTTTATTAAGATTAAAATACTTAAACCTATTTATAAAATTTTATTAATAAAAACCAATAAAATTAATTATTTAATTAATATTAAAAGTATAAAATGAAAAAATAAAAAATTTATTATAAGAATAAAATTATTAATTTATCTTTTATTTTATTTACATACTAATAGCTTTAAGATGAAATCTTTTTAAAAAAAAACTAAACGATATTTCATTGTTAGTAACAATATTACTTTAATGTATTAAATGCTTTAAAATAAAACATAATTATTATTTTAAATAGAATGTTTTATATAGATGTAATTATAAATTTATGTTTAATATATAAATATTCTAAACATATTTAGATATTTTTTTATTTATCTTTTATTTATATTTATTAATTTATTCATAAATTTTATAAAAAATAATAAAATAAAAATCATTATTATTATAGCATAATAAATATTATGTCATAAATCCACTTTATTTACTATCTTAGTTAACAATGATTTTTTATCAAAAAACTATTTTAAACTAATTATTTAATTTTTAAATATAAAAATTATTAATGAAAATATTTTTATGACATATATTTGAAATATATTTTTACTATATTATATAAATTTATATTATATTGTTTATTTATTATAAATAAATATTTAAGTTTTTGATAATATAATAATTCTATTTAAAAATTTAATTTTATTAAAAAAGATTCAATAATTAGTTATATAGATTAAATTAATAAATCCAACTATTATAAAAGTATATAAGACAATAACCATTTATATATTACTTTTAAAAATGATTTTTAATAATTTACAATTTAGTACTATATATTAATTAAATTTTTGAGATTTATTTATATTATGATTAAAATATTGCGATTCTTATAAAATATCTTTTGTATAACGTGATATAGAAATTAACGTTAAATAATTAGTATTTAAATAATAAGATTTTATAATAAATTTTATAATAACTACAACAAAATCGTCAGTTTATTAAAAGTAAGATTACAAAGTAATTTTATAATAATAAAGTTAAAAATTGTTTAGTTTGTTAACAAGACTTAGGAATGATGTTAATATTTATATTTAAAAAATAGAGATAAGAATTATTATTTTTATTGATAAATTAAAGAAAACATAATAAATTTTATTATGAAAATAAATTTATCAAAAAGAAAATATATTTATATTTAGTAAATAAAAATTATTCTTATAAAATATATACTTAATGTATATTTTATTTTTAATCATTTTAAAAAAATATTAAAATATATTAAAGATTTTTATCTTAAAGAATTTATCAATTTTTATATGAAAGATAATTAAAATTAAAATAATTTTCATATAATTTATATTAATTAGTAATATTAATATTAATAAAGTATGGTTGGTTTAAATTATTTAAATAAAATTACTAAATATTTTAGATTAATTTAATATATTTTAATTAATTAAACCAAATTTTATATTTATAAAAAAATGAAATATATTATTAATTGATATAAATTTTAAATCTACTTTTCTTGATAAATAGCAAATAAATTATTATAATAGTAATTTATTAAATAAAACCTTGAGACTACAATAAGAATTATTTTTGTGCAATAGAGTGTTATTATTATAAATTTATAGATAATAAGTATTAAATAATTTATAAAAAAAATTTATCTTAATTATAAAACAAAACTGATAAATTTATACAAAATATATAATATCATAGAATTAATTAATTTTTAACTTTTTAGTTAAAAATTAAAAGTTATCGATAAACATAAAATAAGTTTTTATTTGCTATTTTATTAAAATATTGTTTATTACTAATACAGTATATTGATAAGTAAATTAATTAACGATTTCATTTTATTTTGAAAGTATATATTAACTTTGTTTTAAAAATATTATTTATTAATTTTAATTATATGAGATAGAAATAATTAAATTAATTTAATTATATTTATTATTAATAATAGAAATATAGTTAAAAATATCATTATACGTTTTCTATTATTTATTTAAGAATGTTTATAATACTTATTATGTATCTTATTAATATTATTTTGATTTTATTTAATTTAAAATATTATTATTAATATAATATTTTAAATAATTTTATAATTATGAAATTAGTATGTTTGAGTAATGTATTTTGTAAAAAATACTTTATTTATAAAAGTATTTTATAAAAAACATAAAAATTTTAATTTATCTTAAAATAAAATATTTTAATAAAATAATTTAATAAAAAGCAACAAGAAAGATTTTCAAACCCTATCGAGTTAAAATTTAATTTTTTGTTACATGTAATAAATTAAAATAATAATAAAAAAATATTTTTAGATAAGAATGAAATTTATTATTAAAAATAATATTTTTATATTTTTTATATTTTTTATATTTTTAAATATATATTTATATTAATATAATATATATTATTTTCATAATTAAACATTATATTATATCTCTTATAAAGAGGCTTAATTCTTTAAGAAAGAAATTTAATTTTATTTTATAATTTCACTATTGCAGAAAATAGAATACCATTCTATTATTATAAGATAATAGATAACATTAATTTTTATTTGAGACAAAAAAATGAGCGATTCATTAAAATATTTTAAATCATTAAATAATATTCGTACTTTACGCGCTATAGTAAAAGAAATGCCATTAGAATCATTACAAGAAATACACGATAAATTTAATACCGTTGTAGATGAACGTAGAGAAGATGAAAATCAAGTGAAAGCACAATTAGAAGCCCATAGTCAAAAGATTGCAAAGTATATTAAATTACTTGAAGGAGAAGGACTTAGTTTAGATGATCTAGTTACTGCTAAGATTCCATCAAAAATATCAAGCCATATTAAACGTACTATAAGACCTGCTAAATATCAATATAAAGATGATAGTGGTGAAATTAAAACTTGGACAGGTCAAGGGCGCACACCAGCTGCTATTAAAAAAGCAATGGAACAAAAAGATAAAAAATTAGATGATTTTCTAATATAAACAATATTTTTTTACTTTATAAAATACCCTTTATACAAATTAAGGGTATTTTAGTACATAAACTATTAATCTTTAATATAAAATAAAGATTAATATTGATATTTTTAATAAATACTAGCAGAAAAATTTTACTAAATAAAGTATAACCTTAAAATAATAGTTGAATTATTAACATATATTTTATATATATAATTGATATGAATATTTAATTTCTATTTATGTAAATATTTTTAAAAAATATTTACATAAATTTTATTATTAAAATTTTAAATTTTAATTTAATAAATAATATTATTTATTATATTACTACAAATTTCATATGTTAAGTATTTGTTTTAAATAAAACTAAACTTTATTTTTTATAAATATTATTAACTTTTATTCTATTCATTAGAAAGTATTTTACTTTAGAAGAATTAAGAATTATACTATGAATAAAATATTTAATATAATAAATTGTAATATATTTTAATATGATTAATATTGAATATTATTCAGTAATAGAATTAAATTTCCATCTATATTAAAATTTAATTAATAACGAAATAAGATATTAAAATAAATAGTAAATTGTTACTTATTACTACTTTTATAATATATATTGCTTATCATACATAAGCAATAATTATAAAATTAATAAATATCATTTTAATTTTATAAATAAATAAAATTTATTAAAAATAAATATATGATAACAAATATGATTTATATTAAAATAATATAGTTTTTTGTTAATTTTATTTAAAATATATAAATTAGTTAAGAATTTAAGATATTTTTTATCCAACTGGAAAATTCATTACCTAAAGATTCATGCTGCATACTATATTCAACAAACGCTTTCATATAACCCAATTTATTGCCACAATCATGGCTCTTACCTTGTAAGAGATAAGCTTCTACTAATTCATTTTTTGTTAACATCTCAATCGCATCTGTTAGCTGAATTTCATCATCTGAACCTATTGCTGTTTTTTCTATTAGAGACCAAATTTTTTCTGATAATACGTAACGCCCAACAATAGATAAATTAGACGGCGCCTTTAAAATTTCAGGTTTTTCAACAACACCTTTAATAATTTTATTTTCACCAGGCTTTAATTTATAACTATCACAATCTACAATACCATAATTAGATATATATTCTTTTAGTACAGGTTTAACAAGAATTTGACTAGCTAATGTTTCATGGTAACGATTTACCATTGCTGTTAAATTATATTGTTTTAAATTAGATGAATATTGATTAATAATAACATCAGGTAAAACTACAGCAAAAGGTTCATCTCCTATCAAAGGTTTTGCACATAAAATAGCATGCCCAAGTCCTTTCGCAATACCCTGTCTTGTTTGCATAATTGTAACATGACTTGGGCATATTGATTGTACATCGTTTAATAATTGGCGTTTAACGCGTTTTTCTAAAATTGCTTCTAATTCAAAACTTGTATCAAAATGATTTTCTATTGAGTTTTTTGAAGAATGAGTTACTAATATGATTTTATGGATACCGGCATATATACACTCATTCACTACATACTGAATAAGTGGTTTATCTGCTAAAGGCAACATTTCTTTAGGAATCGCTTTTGTTGCCGGTAACATACGAGTTCCTAATCCAGCGACAGGAATAATTGCTTTATTAATTTTTTTTCCCGTTTTTTTAGGTTGCATTTTTTCTTCCAAGTTACACATATTTTATATTAATAAAACGGAAAAAACAAATTTTACATAATTTTATTTTTAAAATAATAATGAAATATATAAATAAATAATAAATTTAGATATTTTTTTTAAAAGAATCTTATAAAATAAATAAATTATTATATTATAATAATGAATTAATTATTAAAGTATTTTAACATTCATTATTGTATATTTTATATTATTAATTTACTTATTTTCTATTTTTTTTGATAAATGATTGTATGTTATAGATTATATCAAGAATGAAAATAATTTAACTTATTTATTCTAAATTTTAATTTTATCTTAAAATTTAACAAAACTAAATATGATTTTTTATCTTTTAGTAAAAATATTTAATAATATTAAATATTTTTACTAAAAGATAAATTTATTAAAATTTATTGATTTGATTATTAATTTTATTATTATTAAAAATAATATTTTAATTATCTATTAAAATATTAATTAAATAATTAATTTTATCCTTTATAAATGTGTTTAATTTATTCTGGTTTCAATTCAAATAAAATATATAAAATATTATTTAGTGTTATATTTATTTATTAAATAAAAAATATTTAATAAATGATGACGTAATTATTTAATACATATAATTGATATAAATTATATTTTGATAAATTTTCTTATACTACAAAACAAATTATGATTTTTAATTTTCTATAAATAGAAAATTAAAAATCATAATTTGTTTTGTATCAGTTTCTAATATAAACTATTTTTGCTCATTATAAGTTTGTTTAAATAAAAAATAAAATTAAAATTAAATAAAAGATTATCAAATAGTATTCATAATAGATAATTGAAATATAAGTAATTAAATAAATAATTTATTTTAAATAATTAAGATAATTTATTAATACAGAATAAAAAACTATTTTTGTATAAATATTTTTAATTTTATATATAGTTTTTATCTAAAATATTATTTATGATAGAATTATATTAAATAATAATCTTTAAAAGATAATAAATATTCTATTTATTTTTAATATAGTAATATATTTCATATTGAAAATAAATAAGTATTTTAATTAAAAATAATTATTCGTTATTTTATTTAATAAATTTAATAATAAAATTATTTTTATGATCATTATATAAATTAATAATAATCAATTCATAATTACTTTTTATAAAAAATCATTTTAATTTTAATTATTAATATTAAAATGATAAAAATATTATTTATAATTATAAGAAGACTATTTTTGAAATTTAAAAAAAATAAAATAATCAGAATAAATAAAATAAAATTCATTATTTTACGATTTTTAATAAAAAAAGATATTTACTCAACAATAAAATTTAAAATATATGTATAATCTATTATTCTAAAATTATTAACATATAATATCATCAATATTTTCATAAAAAATAAATCTTGCTAAATATAATAAATTAGATTTTTATAATAAAAATTATTTTAAAAAATCTTTAATTTTAAATTATTTTGTTGTACAGAATATATATTAATATCAATAATATTTTATTATAAGAATTTAAATTCTATTTAAATATTAAATAAATAATATATTTTTATATATTAAATAAAAAATACTAAGTTAGCTAATTAAGAAATTTAATATTTATTTTCAAGATATTTACATTTATCTAATTTATGTCAAATAATTAAAATTTAAAACATAAAAAATAGAAAGATTACTTATTAAACAATAGATTTATAATCTAGGATCAAAATCATATATTTATTATTTTAATAAGATATATTTATATATTTTATTTGTAATTTAAATTCATTATAATGAAATTATAAATTTCTATCATTTTTTGCTTTTATTAATTTTTTTATTATAATCAATGTGATTCTTATACATAATAAAATCATTAATTTTATTATGTATTTTATTAAAAAATCAATATAATAATATTAATTATCATCTTCAATTTAAGTAAAATTAATTACTTTAAGACTAATAAAATATTATTATATCTGATAAAAAATAAAAAATATCTTATATTTAAATTTTATTGATTAAAAACCATATTTTATATTAAAACATATTTATTACATTTAAATCTATTTTTTAAAATACATATAATTTACATTAACTTAAAGTATAATACTATGATTATATAGTTTTTTATAAATAATTAGAATTTTATATATTATATATTTATAAAAATTAATGTTATAATTATTTATAAAATACTTTTCTATTTATTGAAATATATATTAAAATCATTTTGTGCAAATAGTATTATTATCAAATAAAAATATTTAACATTATCTGTATAATTTGGATTTTAAAAAAACTATTTATCATAAAAAACTTATCTTTTTATAAAAAAATATTAAAATTATTATATTAGTATGTTTGAAAATAATTTATTAAATTATATTTAATTAAATCAATTTTTTAATTTATCAAAAATAAAATTATTTTAAATTTATATGATATTAATTATTATTTATCTTATTTATATTTTTATTCAAAATTTTAAATAGATTTTCTCTCTATAAAAGAGAGATCATTTAATTAACAAAATTAATTTAATAATTTTATTAAATATATTTATAGATATAATAAATTTTATTCATAACAAATAATAATAAATTATTTATATAATTTTAAAAAAAATTTATTTTTAAAAAAATAAATTTCTTAAAATATTTTATTTATTTATTTTGCTATAAAATAAATAAAAATATTTATTGATATATCATGTTAAAAATTTAATCTTAAATATAAAATTTAATATTTTAAAATTTTTTAATAACATATTATTAATATAAAAAATATAATTTTTATATTAGTAATATGAAATAAAATAATATGAATTATATAAAATAATTAAAAATTAATTCAAATATTAAACTTAAAATAAATATTTTATTTTATTTTATATCATTTATAAATAAAAATTATTATATATATAAAATATTTTATATAATTTAAATAAATATTTAAATTATATTTAAATAAATATAATTTATTTTTATTAATTTAACTAATTATAGTGAAATTATTTAATTTAATATTTTTACTTTTAAAACAAATATTAAATATCTTTAATATTTCATTTAAAATGAAATATTATTTTCATTAATTTATAACAAATTAAACTTATTTAACTTTATTCTATATGAATAAAGTTAAATAGGATTGACGATCATATATAATATGATATAAATAAACATATTTTGTGTTATTTTATTTTTACAAGTAAAAATATTTATTTATAAAAATGAATATCTTTAAAAAGAAAATATTTAGAATATCATGATTTTTCAAAAAAAAATTTTAATTATTTAAATTTTAAAAACTTTTTCTAAAAAAAATAATCTTTTTAATATTAATTTTATATCATCTATTATTATAAATATAAATTTTAAAAAATAAATTATTATTTGAAGATATTAGAAATTAATAAAAATATTAATTAACTGGTAAAAATGCTATTTTTACAATTAAATTAAGAATTAATTAATAAATTAAATCCATTATAAATTAATATAGATTTATATTAAAAAACCAAAATAAAAATAACTGATTAATTTCATTGATTTAATATCAGAGATAAATATTTTATTGATAATTTAATTATTACTAATTAATTTTATCATTATCATTAAGTTCATTAATCGTTTACTAATAAATTTCATTAATAATTCGAAATTAAGTTAAAATGAATTAATAATAATATTGTATTTTATTTTTTTTAAAATCTATTTCTTTCTTTTTACTAAAATTTATTCATATTTTATAAAAAATAAAAATATAGAATATATCTTAAATAAGATTATTATCTTTTTTTTAAAATTAAAAATTTCATTGCTTTTACAATAAAACATACAACATTAATAATTATTTTTTATATTTATTTATATTAAATTTATTTTATGTAAAAATATTATTAAGTAATACTTTCTAGATAAAAAGATAAAATAAATTTCAATACTTATTTAGTAAGATATAAAATAAATAATATTATTATTATCAAATTGATAATTTAAATTAATTCTTAAACATAAATACTGCTTTTAGTGACTAATATTATGTTTTATAATTATTTTATAAAATTATAAAAAATAATTAATTTCATTGAAAGATTTTCTATCTACAAAATATTAATCATAATTAACATTACATTATTCAATATTCAATATTTAATATTACTTACTAAATTTAAAATACAAATTAAAAAGCTTTATGTTGAACTATAGTATTATAATTTTTATATATACACTATTTCTATTTTAATAATTTGATTATAAAATTATTGTTACTATTATAATAATAATCATCACAGATCAACAAATAGTAAACTAATAAATTATATTTTGTTTAGATTAAATTATACTATCATTAGTGTAATAGCAGAAATAATTAAATTATTCATTCCAATTTTTTTATAATTTAAATATATATTTAATTGATTCAGATCAATGAAGTCAAATTTTAATTAATGTTATTCATGAATAAATATAAATAAATTTAAATATGTAGTAATAAACTTACAAAATTATATTTAGATAAAAAACTATAATTCAAACAAATTTAAATAATAAACTTTATATTTATATGATAATTATCATATACTAATAAATTTTTTTTGTTTGTAAATAATATTTACCCATTTTATTTTTATTAATAAATAACAAAATAAAATATTTTTATTTAATATGATTAAATATTCTTTTTTGCTTTTTAAAATTTTCAATAATAAAAGTATTTAAGATTTTTATTTTTTTAAAATTGCTAATTATTAATAAAAGTGTTAAAGTAAACTAATAAAATAACAAATATAATTAATTTATTACTATAAATATATTAAATAAACTATAAATACATCATTGTATTTATATGGTAGATCAAATTCTATATAGATTGTGCTTAAACTAATTAATATAAAATAATTTAAAAATTATTATTTAATTATTTTAAATAAACTTTTTTACAATCAAAAAGTTTAAAACATAATATTTGATTAATGGAATATTTTTTATAATAAAATATTAGATTATCTATATATCGATATTTTTAATATAAATCAATAATATTTAGCAACTTAATTTTGTTAAAAAAAATCAACAATCGTAATTTTAATTACTATTTTAAAAAAAATCTCAAAAATCAATTAATAAGTAATATGATAAATCTAGATTATAAAATTTCTTATATTAATTTTGATACTAAATTATTGATATAATATTAATTACATTTTATGTACATACAATATGTAATAGTATAATATTGTTATATTATAATCTTTTAAAAATATTAATAATAATACTTGATAAACTTAATTTATTTCTGAAATAAAGAGAAAGTAAATAGATATTTTATATATAGTTTATTCAACCACTTTATTATAGTTTTTCCATATTTTATTTAATTAACTAATCATGATAAAAAAATAAATTGTATTTATAATGATATTTATTAATTTTTAATAAATATTATTAGTAATAATATTTACCAATAATTCTTTAAGTAATTGAAAATCACATTATATATTATATTATATTTGTATTATTATTTATTTAATATTATTAATTTAACAAATTATCTTAAGTTCAATCTGAAATATATATTTCAGATATTAAATATACTTTATTAAAAACTTAATAATTTAATTATTCATAAAAACTTATTTCTTTATAAAAGAAATATCATCTAAATTTTAATTAAAATATAATTTAATAGTAAAATCAAAACTTATTATATCCATATTATTATAATATTTTGAATATTAATTAATTCTTAGATATAAATTATTTAATCGATATTAATTTAAATAAATTAATATAGATCTTTAAATTAAAAAAATTTTCTGTTTATTATCACTAATTACAAATTAGTTTAGCTAAAATAATTAGCTTAATAATAAAGAAATTATATTTTATATGTATTAATATATAATTTTGATTGAAAATAAAATAATAGATTCTAGCGAATTAATTGAATTATCCTATTCTATCTCATGTAGAGATATCCACCTATAAAAAATAGAATAATTTTAATTATTTTCTATGTTAGCAATAACTAAATTTTATTAATTTAACTATCATGATATAACAATTATTATAATAATAATCATGTAAGTTATTACAATAAAATATTAATAAATTATAAATAATAGTATTATTCTTTATTTCATATTTTAATATTAAATTAAAATCACTAATTTTTATATTAAACTTATATAAAATATTTATTATATTAATATTTTATTTTAAAAAATAAAAATAATTAATATCTTATAAAGATATTTTTATCAATAATAATTTATTTTAAATAGTATTTTTTTTTGAATTAACTATAATTACATTAATAATGATTTAAATAATTTCAGTATTTTATAAAGAAATTGTTTTATTTTTTTCTTTATCTTTTTATAAAAATATTAATTATTGATATTTTGACATAAATCTTTACTAAATATATCGAATTCTTGATTTTAGATCAATAACACTATAAAATATCATAATTCATAATAATATGATTATTACAATCAAGTTCTTGTATTATATATTTATATTAAATTATTATATATGTGAAATTATCATATTTAAAGATCTGATGTTGTTAAGTGACAAAATAATTGATAGATTAATAATGGTATTTAAATATCTATACATTTATTTTATATTTTTTATTAATAAATAACTTAATTATATAGAATTAAATAAAAATAAATATTTATAAAATAACTAATTTATAAGTATTTATTATCGATAAATATAATATATGCGTATTATTAAATTAGTATCACAAATACAAAATGTTTTAGGTTAATTTGAATTATAAAATATTTTTAAATTTATAACCCATATAATTAGTAGTAATTATTTCATGTAATTTTAAGATAAAGATCTTAATCATATAATTGGAAATAGCACATGAAAAAATCATGGAATTTAATATTAATATTTTTAAAATTTAGCTGGCGATTGATTAATATCATTAATCAATTTATCATTAGCTTTTTATATCTTTTTTTGATATTTATTGCAGTAAATGGTTATTCTATTTATAAAAATGAAAAAAAATCCACTAGAGAATATCATGGTGCATTACTTATTAAATTACAAGGTATAATTGTTGATCAAATTTCTACTCCTAATTACTTAAATAAAGTAAGTCGAGAATTATTCAGTTCATCAAGAAAACATATGCAAGAAAACTCATTATTTGAGATTGTAAATATTATTCGACATGCAACATATGATAAAAAAATTACTGGTATTGTTTTACAACTTGATAATCTAATTAGTTCAGAACAAGCATCTTTACAGTATATTGGTAAGGCATTAACAGAATTTAAACATACAGGAAAACCTATTTATGCAATAGGTAACAGTTATAATCAATCACAATATTATTTAGCTAGTTTTGCTGATAATATCTACATATCACCTCAAGGTAATGTTGGAATTTATGGTTTTTCAAATAATAAGCTTTATTATAAAACATTATTGAATAATCTGAAAGTTAATACACATATTTTCCGTATTGGTACCTATAAATCAGCAGTAGAACCATTTATTCGTGATAATATGTCATCAGAAGTACGTGAAATTGATAAAGTTTGGATTAATTCATTATGGCAATATTATTTATTAACTCTTGCTAAAAATCGAAAAACAACAATAGAAAATATTTTTCCTGGAGCCGATAAATTTATTGAAAAAATGAGAAATGTTAATGGTAACAGTGCAAACTATGCTATAAAACAAAAGCTAATTGATAATATTTTTACTAATGCAACTATAGAAAAAGAATTAAGTAAAAAATTTGGTTGGAACGATAAAGATAAACATTTTAACTACATTAATATTTATGATTACTCAAATAAACAACCATATCAAAATAAATTTATCCAACAACAAAAAAAACAATTAGATGATAAACCAGGTAATATTGCTGTGATAATAACTCAAGGCATTATTATTGATGGGTTTAAAGAACCAGGTATGGTCGGAAGTGAAACAACAAGGATTCAAATACGTAACGCAAGGCTTAATCCAAATATTAAAGCAATTATTTTACGTGTTAATAGTCCTGGTGGTAGTGTTACAGCTTCAGAATTAATACGTAATGAATTAATTGCTATACGTGATGCTAATAAACCAATTGTTGTATCAATGGGGGGAATGGCAGCATCTGGTGGTTATTGGATTTCAACACCAGCTGATTATATTATTGCGAGTCCAACAACTTTAACTGGTTCAATTGGTATTTTTGGTGTAATAAATACGTTAGAAAAAAATTTAGATACAATTGGAGTTTATACTGATGGTATTTCTACTACACCATTAGCCGATATCTCAATAACAAAGGGGATCAATAAACAATTTTCTGATATGATGCAAATTACTATTGAAAATGGTTATCATACTTTTTTAAAATATGTTGCTCAAGCGCGTCATAAGACACTTAAAGAGATAGAAGAAATTGCTCAAGGACGAATATGGATAGGTTTAGATGCGCTAAAAAATGGCCTAGTTGATAAACTAGGTGATTTTGACGATGCTGTAAATAAAGCAGCTGAATTAGCTAAAATTAATGTACCTTTACTTGATTGGATGGAGCCTGAATACTCTTTTATTGATCAATTAATACTTGAGTTAACTTCAAAAACTGATTCAATCATATTTGATACACTGCAATTTTTACTTCCAAAAAAAGAAATTAATAATTTTTATCAACAAATCTTGTTTTATAAGAATATGAATAATCCACAGAATTGTTATGCATTTTGTTTAAATTGTGGTGGAATTTATTAAAAAATATCTGCAATAAAATTACAAATACCAAAATTATTCAAGATAACAGATGAGCATTTTCATAATAAGAATTAATGTAATATAAATCACTAATATATAACTTTTTATAATTAATTTATTTCATATATATAAGTGATAAAAATTAATTTAATTTTATATTAATAAAACTAATATTTACTATATAAAATAACATAAAAAAATAATAAATAATATAATATGAGTTTTATACTAAAAGATATATTTTCCTATATTAGGACATAAATATTTAGTTGATTCTAATAATCTATACTATAGAGATTAGAATCATAAATAAAACTAAAACAATAAATTTAATATCATCATCACACCATACATACTAAATAATAAACCATCATAGTTTTCATAATTATTACAGATTATCATTTATTATATTAATAATAGTTTTAAATTTTAAAAATTTTAAGATAAAAAGAATAATATTCTTAATCTTTTATATTTATTGTGAAAATTTAATATAGATTTAACAATATTTTTAAAAAATATTTTAATTATTATGAGTAATATATTATTACTTTATTATTTTATATATTAATTAATCTTAGTTAATTAATATATAAAATAATATATTTTATTTATAAAAATAACGTTAATAAAAAAAATAACAGTAATTATCAAAAATAATAAAAATAAAACTTAAATAAAATTAATATTTTAATCATATTATCAGAGTTTCAACATAAAATATTTTAAGATAAAATCTTATATAGAAAAAATAGAATACTTATTGTATATTATTAGAATTTTTATAACAAAAATTTAAAGATTTAATCATAAAATACTTAGAAAAAAATATTCAATAGAAAATTATCATTAATTTTTAATCTAATATGTATTTATATATATCTTAATACATTATATATATTTATATGTTAATAAATTCTTTATAAAAAATTAATCTTCTTTTGATCCATATTTTACAAAATTTTCAAGTAGTTTTACTTTAAAAATTTTTTTATTATTTACTTAATAAGTATTATAAAATACTATATATAGTGCATATAAAACATATAACAAAATAAATTGTAATAATAATTATTAAAGATAATATTATGACTAACACCGCATTATTATTAGTAGATTTACAAAATGATTTTTGTCATGGAGGTGCTTTAGAAATATTAGATAGTGAAAGCGTCATTAATATAGCCAATGATGTTATTGCTTATTGCCAACAACAGAATATTGCTATTATAGCAAGCAAAGATTGGCATCCTGCTGATCATTTAAGTTTTGCTGTTAACTCAAGAATTAAAATAAATGTAAAAAATAAATTTAATAATTTTCATAAAATCTTGTGGCCAGTTCATTGTGTTCAATATCAGAAAGGAGCGGAATTTCATCCAAAACTTAATAAATCAGCGATTCAACAAACTTTTCAAAAAGGAATAAATAGTGCAATCGATAATTATAGTGCTTTTTTTTATGACGATAATAAACATAAAACTTTATTGGATAATTGGCTGATAAAAAATCAAATAAAACATTTATACATTATGGGTTTAGCTACAGATTATTGCGTAAAATTTACTGTACTTGATGCAATAAAATTTGGTTATAAAGTAACAGTTATACAAGATGGTTGTAGAGGTGTTAACTTTTATCCAGAAGATAGTCAAAACGCATTAAAAGAAATGATATTATCTGGTGCTAAATTAATAACATCTTCTTATTTTCAGAGTTAGTCTATTAATATTGATTATATTATTATTTTTCTAATAATAAATAAATTAATATTCAATATGTTATATAGCTACTGTTATTTATTATAAAATAATTTCTTTAATTATTTTTAAAAAATTTTATGAATTTATGCAATAATATTTTTATATATACTACATATTACATCTGACCTGTTAAAAATAATAGTTTATATAAATTATTTTATTTTATTAATGTGTTAATATGATATTTATCTAACTTATTTAATTAAATTAATATAAATAAGCTATCTAATTGATAAACAATAATTATTATTTAGTAAAATCAGATTTTATAAAACATATATTTTAAAATCTTTATTTTTATTTTTCATTTACTTCTACTTGAATCATCATATATTAGAATTACTTTTGATTAACTATCAATTTTCTATTTAGATTATTTATTAATAAATTTTACTAGTATAAATTATTTAATAAATTATCAAAACAACTATAAGTTTATCGATAAAATATATCTTAAACACCAAATAATTAAGATTGTTAAAACTTAATCCTTAGTTTTAAAGTAAAAACTATAGATATATAATTTATAGTTTTTAATTAATAATTAATTCATAAAACTAATATTCAGCTAAAACAATAACACAGATAATAACATTTATATTATAAAAAAGTTTTTATATATATTTATTATAAAACAGATAAAAAATAAATAAATCTAACTAATTATATAGTTATATTTTTTGAAATAATTAAATACTTGTTTTTTAATAAATTAAAACCATTATTTATTATTATAACTTTATTTAATTTAATTAAATTTATCTTTTCTTTATATAATAAAAGTTATACTTATTTTAATTTAAAAGTATTTATATTTAAAAAATAAATATAAAAATAATATTAAATATTATCTTATTATTTTTCGATATCTATTAAAGAAGTTTTCTTATTTGATTTATGACACCATTTACATATATTATCAGCATAAATATTAAATTTATATATTAATATAGTAATGATAAATAAAAGACTAACTTTGAATTTATTTTTTAACCATATAAAAATCTTCTATATGTCGATTTCATAATAATTAATTATGATTCCGTTTTGACGTATAGAAAGGTTTTAGTAAGGATATAAAAAATATTAATTATTTTAAATTAAAATATCTGGTGAAATACTATGACTATAAAAGTAAGTGTTAATGGATTTGGTAGAATCGGCCGTATTATTTTTCGCACTTCTCAAGAACGCAAAGATATTGAAATCGTGGCAATCAATGATTTATTAAATGCTCATTATATGGCCTATATGCTAAAATATGACTCAACTCATGGTCGTTTTAATGGTACTATTGAAGTAAAAGATGGAAACTTAATAGTTAATGGTAAAACTATTCGTTGTACAACAGAAGAAAACCCTTCTAATTTAAAGTGGAATGATGTTGGTATTGATGTTGTTGTTGAAGCAACAGGTATATTTTTAACGGATAAAGAGGCACGTAAACATATTGCTGCAGGTGCAAAAAAAGTTGTTTTAACTGGACCATCTAAAGATGATACTGCAATGTTTGTTATGGGTGTTAATCACAATACCTATAGTGGTCAAAATATTATTTCTAACGCATCTTGCACTACTAACTGCTTAGCACCGTTAGCTAAAATTATCAATGATAAATTTGGTATTATTGAAGGTTTAATGACAACTGTTCATTCAATAACAGCAACTCAGAAAACTGTTGATGGATTTTCAGTTAAAGATTGGAGAAATGGACGTAGTGCTTTACAAAATATTATTCCTTCATCAACAAGTGCTTCTAAAAGTATTGGTAAGATTATTCCTGAATTGAATAATAAATTAGCAGGTATAGCTTTTCGTGTTCCAACACCTAATGTCTCAGTTATTGATCTAACTATTCGTTTAAATAAATCTGCTAATTATAAGGAAATATGTCAAGTAATTCAAGATGCAGCAAATGGTGAATTAAAAGATATTCTTGGTTATACTGAAGATAACGTTGTTTCTACAGATTTTAATACAAATAAATTAATATCAATTTTTGATGCTAAAGCTGGTATTGCTTTAAATAATAATTTTGTAAAATTAATATCTTGGTATGATAATGAAAGTGGCTATTCTAGTAAAGTTTTAGATTTAATTGCTCATATTTCTAAATATAAATAATAGAATTATTAATTCCAAACCGCTATTATTAATAGCGGTTTTTTATTTTTTTATATAATTAAATATAATTCTTTAAATAAGTTATTTCTTTATAAAATATAAAATATTAAAATTATAAATAAAATAACGATATTTTATTTTTACTTCTATATAAAATGCGCTATGATATAAATTTATATTTTTATTAATTTCTAATTCTTATTTTTTATTGTTTAAAAATAAGAATTAGAAGTAATTTTTACATGAAATATAATTATTTAACTATAAGGAAATGGAGATGGATAAAAATGAGGAAAATTCTATTTATATTAATAAATTATCTCTTTTAAAAAAAATTATTAGTAGAAAAATATTACAATTATCTTATTAATGATAATTAAATCTATTTTATATATCAAATTAATTATAGTTTTGAAGTTTACAACAATTATAACTAATAATGATTATTTTTATAGATTTAATATGATAATCATATAATATTTACAATGATTAAAAAAATATCTACTAATATAATCTACTTTCATTTTAATAAAATTAAATTAACATCAATCTCTGAAATTATAATTTCAATATTAAATTAATAAATATATTATTAGCATGATTATATATTTATCTATAATTCAATAATACAAATATTATTTATATTAAATAAATAAACAAAATTTTATGTTAATAAAGTAGTTTATTATTAAGTTTTTTCAAAAAAATAATGTCAAATCAGTTTTTCAAGAAAAAAGAGAAAGTGTAAAAATATTTCATTAATATTAAATTTTATACGAAATATTAAAAGTAATAAAATTACATAACTTATCGAGTTAAATATAGAAATAATAATAAATATTAAATTAAATATTTATAAAATATAATAACTTTTCAAATTGTAATAATAACATTTTATCTAAATTAATTATCTAATTTTTAATCTCTATAAATATATATATTATTAAAAATGATTAATTAGATAATTAATATATATATATTATTGTATATAATAATATTTTTGAATTAGAATTAAATCGTTAAATAAAAACTATTTTATAATAATATATAAGATATTTAATTTATTCTATTAAATTATAATATTAAAGCAATAAGAGTATGATTTAAAATAAAATCTTACTATCTTACATAAAGTAAAAAGCGTTTATTTTATAAAAAAAATTTTTTTTAAAATTAAATCTAATTATAATATATTTTTTATTATCCATAAAATTAAATAAAATAACTATATCTATATTTAATTTGATTATCTATAAATTTAATAAAATATAATTTTACTAAATACAAGTTAAATAATATTAAAAAATAAATTAGAATAAAAAAAGATTTTTATTATAAATAAAAAAGTAGTTTATTAATTAAAAGCAGAAAATAATTGTTAAATACATTTTTTTGAATTTATAATTAAAAATTAGTAATAGATATTTTATTTTAAAAAATAAATTAAATATTAAAAGATATATAAATATCTTTTTTTAACTAAAAGATATTAAAAATATAATTAAATTTTATTTTAAAATGGATACTATACGTATAATTAATAATAAAATATGTTTAATTATCAATATATAAAAATTAAGCTCACATAAATATAACTTTCTTATATAAAGTAAAATTAACTACATATTTTAAATATAAAAAATATAGGAATAAATCATACTGAAGATAGTTTATTCTGTAAAATATAGTTAATCTATAATTATAAAATCAAAAATTTCATATTCAATAAATGAAAATTAAAAACGTTTATTTTCTATAACAAAATATTATTAATTTTATAATAATAAAAATAAATAAGTCTGTAAAAATTACTTATTTAATCGCTACTATTAAGATTATTTATATGAAAATTACTTATAAAAAGATTCTTAGTAGATATAATCTATAAATAAATAATATTATAAATTAAACAAAACATAATAAATTAATTTAATTGTGTTATTAACAATAAGAAAATTAAATTATTAATTAAAATTAATAAAAAATACAGAACATAATGATTTGATTTTAACTTTTAAAAGCACATATGTTTTTATTAATTTGATTAATAAAAATCATAATATTAATTATATATGAACTCTAACTTAATATATAATTAAATGAATATATTAATATAACAAAATTAGTAAAATTATTTATACACTATCTAGATACTTAAAAAATATAAAAAGATAATATATTTACAA
This sequence comes from Arsenophonus sp., assembly GCA_052401645.1. Classification (GTDB taxonomy): domain Bacteria; phylum Pseudomonadota; class Gammaproteobacteria; order Enterobacterales; family Enterobacteriaceae; genus Arsenophonus. Next base: position 891,478 of record CP198939.1, on the reverse strand, counting down.
TTTTTTTTCAATAAATTTATCCACATTAATAAATACTTATGCGATTTTATACAAATAATTAACAGAAGGAATATTAAAATTTATCAACATAATACAAATATTAAAAATAAATAAATATCTATAAATATAGATATTTTGATGAATAAATAAAATAGACTGATATATTATATTAATTATTTAATTAATAATATATTTAACATAATCTATATAAATTATTTATTATGCTGTCCTTGATATCACACCAAATGTAAAAACTCTTTTTTCTATAATTATAAACATCATTTAACACTTTAATTATGATTTTTTTTGTTCACATATTTTAGATAAATCATGGTAAAAATCGTAATCAAGTTGACGTGTTTTAGGATCAAAAAAATAATAACGACATATTCTAGTATATAATTTTTTAAATCCATTTAATATTAATCCATAAATTGTATTACTAGAAATTAACACTAATATACGAAAATATTATAATCAATCACATAGTAAATGTTTCAGAACAATCTTATATATTTTTTCTTATTGATAAAATATCTAATAATTTTAAATTTATTTTTACAAAATATACTTCTAATGAAGATAGCTGAAATACTCGTTATGACATATAATAAATCTTCAATTAATTTCATACTCCTATATAATCCAGATTAGCCACAACTGTTTCTAAAACATTAAGTCCTGACGTTTTCTAAAAATTATTTACTTTAGTTGGTTTTCCATAGTGTATAGTTAAGAAATAATTTCTTGCAAGCCTATGTGTAAAAACTTTTTTGTAAATTGCTCTTGTTATTCGAATTAACTGAGATAACTTAAGTTCTACTGGTAAAATTGAACCAGGTGGAAAATGTTTATTCCAAAATACTTTTAACAATATACTTTTCAATAAAATTAGCAGGATTCTGTGCTCTAATAATCATATTTCTCTATATCTAAAATTAATCATTATAAAATGATATTAGAATGAAATTACTTTGAGATAACAGAGTTATTAATAAATAGAAGCCTGATCATAATGACTTAATATAATTTATTATTATCAAAAGTGATTGTTTTAATTTATAATATAGAAAATTTAATATTTTATTTTGATTAATTTTTATTATATCAAAGTAAGAGAAAATAAGTAATTATTAATATAAATATAAAATAAATTATATTAAGAAATTTCCTTGATGATTCACATATCTATATGATGTAAATTTATTATTATTCTTTTTTAATAATTTAATTAATTTTATTTTTCGTCAACACTTTTATTTCTGGTTGGTTTTATTTAATTATCAAATTTATTTTCACTATTTCAATTACACTAAAATACTATCAGTTATCATTATAGATAGTAGATTTTTTTGCTATTCAAGCAGTAAAAATTAGAAGCATGATTTTATCAAAATAAGTCAATAATAAAATTACTAATAATATTCAAGTAAATATTTCTATTAATATTTATTATTACTAATATTTATTTTATGAAGTGATTATTGTTATTAAATTTAATGAAATTACTGATATTAATTCACTCTTAGTATCTATTTTGATTAACTTTTATCTAATAAGATTTTTTTCCTATGTTTTTAAATTTATTAACGATAAATTACCATATTAATCAAGATAGTTGTTTATTTTTATTATATTTATTATGAATATGTATATAATCAAAAAAAATCCCTTCATTTGATAATAATAGTTATTTTTTCAAAAAAAAGATAAACTATTAAATAATTTAAAGATTTTTACTTAACTTAATGATATATTATACTATTAGAATTATATTTAATGGTAATGAGATAATGATTTAAAAAAATATAAAATTTAATTATTTATAAATATATTAACTCAAATTTTAGTTATTTTTTTTCTTACATATTATTTAAGTTGACAGTACGTTAGAAGAGAATTTTATGAATTCTAATTATTTTATATTATGTTTAATATTTTCATATTATTTTGTTATATGAGCGTTGAATTACCTAAAAATATACACTAATTTTTCGAAATTAATAATAAAAATACTAATAAAACTAGGAAAATACATTAAAAATTAAAATTAATAAATAAAGCTTTAATATAAATTTAGTTGGATTACTTCTTCAGCTTTTATATCTTCCAAAAGTAAATTTGATTGTTTTATCGTTAATTATTCATAGTAACCTAATTTATGGTATCACTAACTAGCATATAATTAGTAAATGATTTTGATGAAGAATGGTGTTAACATTTACTATTTTATTAACTATAATTTTAAATTATTGCAATAATTATCGATCAATATTTTTCATATCAATTTATTAATAAAATACAATCTTCTTAATAATCTCAACTTTTTTTATTTATTCAATAGAGATTATTTTCTGATATTTCCAGCATAATGCTTTTATTGTTTAATTTACACAAATTAAATAATAAAAGCATTAAAAGAGAAATTAATATATCATCAACAATATGAGTATATAATAGTTGTTATTAATACACGTATTAACTTATTTTTAATATCGATATAAAATTAAAAATCTTATTTTTTGTTTATATTAATCTTATTAATTTCACTATTCATTAAGCTTTCATATAGCTTAATGAATTACAATGTTTTTCTCTTATACCATTATTTATAGTTACGATAATCAATTTACTAACAAATAAATATTGTTAATCCATATAACTGAAAAGTTTGGTTAAATAGGTTTAATAAATTTATTTAAATAACTATTATTAAAGATATTCTTTAATTGAAAGTTAAAATATTTATTTTTATTTTTAAAAATGCTATTATATAAATAATATTTAATTTAATACATTTATTTAAATTTTAAATTGATTAAATAACCTTATTTATGTACTTTGAATTTAAAATAAAATAAATATTATATATTATTTATTTAACTTATTAAGTTAAATAAATAATATAAATTATGTTTATTAAGTTATATTTTAAAGTAGAAAAATAATTATTCTTATATAAAATGTTTTATATAAGAAATTAATCTTCTATATTTTGATGTAAAATTCAATAATTTTTATTATCTATATTATTTATTTATAAATATATTTTAATATTTGTTATATTATATAATATTTTTTTAATAATTTTACTATAGACTAATAAATGCTATATTTTTCATTACTGATCTATTGTGATCATATGATAATTGATCATAATCAAAATTATTCTTCTAGAATAAAATAAATAAAAAGTTCAAAACTTAAAGTTATTATGACTTATCTATTAACATTAATCTTTTTATCATCTTTATTAATTAATTACTTATTTACTGTTTTTTAAAATTGTGATAATATAAGTATAAAATATTACATTATAAAATAAATTGTTATTTTAAAATATTGAAAGTAATATAATTATTAATTAATTTATTATTTATTTTATAATAAAAAAATTATTTATTTACTAAATCAAAAATTATAATAACAAATAATTATAATTTAAAATTAATAGATATAAATTTTAATTATATCGATAATAATTTTATTAAATATTATTTAATTCAAATATTAAAATACTAAAAAACTAAATGTATTATATAAAAATAGTAATTTAATTATTCTTTAATATTCGAATTTAATAATACTACTTTTATATTAATAAAATTAATAATTACAAAATAATATTATAGGTAATTAAATAACTATTAAACTAATATTGATTATAAATAAATAACGCTTTTATTAATATTATTATATTTTCTTAAAACTAATCTATTTTTTAAATATATTATTAATAAATATATATTAATAAGAACCAGGAGTAATATTGATTAAGCTATAAAAAATCATATAGTACTTTATTATTTTATTTAACTATCGTTAATTTTAAATATAATTAAAAAAACAATTATATACTATTATAAATAATATAAAATATATAAATTATTTTAAATAAATTTATTCAGATATTATCATTAATTTTAATGAATAAATCATATCTACTGACAAAAATTAATGATCTTTTTATATTGAATAAACTAATATTTAATTTCGAGTAACTAAATAAAATATCTATTTTTTAGAAAAAAATAATAAGATTAAAAATCTATTTTATTGTTATATTTTTTATCTATATCACATAGTATATTTTATGTATTAGTATCACATATATAAAGTTAAAAACTATAAAATAGTTATTAAGTAAGAAAGTATCACTATTTTTAATGTTTTAAAAACTATGTTTCTAAAATATTTCATTATAAAAATTAAAAGATATGCTATTTAAATAATAAACATTTACATAATATTTTTTATTTTATATATATATTTTAATAAATTTTAGAATTTTTTTCGATCACTATTAACTTAAATATTAATATAATTATATTAATATAATAAAATAGATACATTAAATAGAAAGTTATAATAACTATTAATATTCAATTTTTATAAAATAAAATAGTTTATAAAGAGAAACTTACAAAATTTAGTATTTCTGATAATTTTAAATGATTATATCTATTAATCTGATATATGAAATTATAATTGTATTTAATTATTAATTAATTACAATAAAACACCTTTACTTTAAATATTAGATTAAAAGTAATTACTATATTTTAATTTATTTAAATAATTAATAGAACAATTTATATTTTTAATATTTAAATGTTTTTTAAAACATTTTATTTTACGCATATTATTTATAAATATCTATATTGTATAATATTAAAATATTCTTTTTTATTACTGATTTTTAATATAATTAAGATTAACAATAATTATTTATTTAATTTAGTTAAAACCTATTAATTTTTCTATCTCATTAAATATTTAGTTTTCGTCATAATAGTATAAACACGTTACCAATACTTTGGTAACAAAAGAATATAAAATTATTTATTAATATTATTTATAATTATATTTTTTTAAAACTGAAACTATCCGATAAATTATTTAATAATTTACTTTATTTACTTTAAATATTTTATAATATATTAATAGATCCATATTGAATAAAAAAAATTATTTTTATATATAAACGTAACTTCCTTATCTAATAAGTGAATAATTATTTTGATTAATAATACATAATTATTAATATTTTTTGTAAAATTGAAACATTATTAATCTTAATATCATAAATTAAGAATTTAAATATATTTTTAATGATTAAATTTATATACTTTATAGCTAAATGAACATATTATTATTAGTTATAAATTAAAATAGGTATAATTACTAATTAATATTTTTTATATATATTAACTAATAAAGCTATTTCAATCTATTATTAAAAATTTAACAAATAAAATTTAATTTTAGATGTTGTTTTACATTATATTAAGAACAAAAATAAAAATACTATATTATTATAAATAATAAAAATATAAATATAGCTATTTTACTCTATTATATAAGTTAACGCAAATTCTATTATATATATTTAATTTTTAAAATTTTTAATGAAATATTTAGAAAGTTTTTTTAGTAATATAAATTTCTTTTAATAATCTAATATTTTTAATATATATAAATTTATAATAAATTAATCCATTTATATCTTATAGATCATATATTTTAAATTAAAATAACTAATAAAAGTTCGTTGGATACTATATAAATATTAAATAAATTATATATATTAAAGATATTAATATTATTTTATCAAAAATATGCAGAAGAGATTCATAGCCTTATAACTATGAATTAAAAAAAGAAATATTCTTTTTAAATTATTCTAAATTATTTATCCAATATTAATTGACAAAATAGCTATATTCATTATTAAAATTATATTATATAAATATTTTATATATTATATTATTTTTAACTACTTTATTATTTTTTATAATAATCTTATTTTCAGATATTAATAAATTAAACATTTTTCTTTTAAATTCACTAGGAAAAACTATACTAATCTTCAACAGTAACGCGTTACTATAATCATAAATAAATTTTAAAATAAATTTATTAATATTGATGAAAATATTGTAAACAAATAATTTAATATAATTATCATTATGATCATAATCATATTATATAAATAATTAATAGTATTATATATGATAAGGAATATTAAACTATATTAATTTGATGTAATATACTATTTATCTAGATGTTGTTAATGCTAACAGCATTATAAAATAAATATAATAGATATATCATATCTATTAATATAAAATTAAGTTCTAATAATTAGAAATTATAATTATTATTAATCCTAATGAAACTTTTATAATTAATATAAAGATATTTTTATGAATATAAAAAACTTAATATAAAATATATTTTTATATCTTTATATAAAAATTTGTTAATAAAAATCATATATTATTTTATTTTTTTATTAAAGAAAATTAATATTAAATATTATCACTATAATTAGATATTATTGATACTTAAATTTAAACTAATATTAAAAATTTAAAAATACTATTTACTAAATTAATTTAAATATTCCTAAATATAAAACTTTTATAATTCTTTAATTACCAGACAAAAGTTTAGAAATATTAGTGATTAAAATTAAGTTATTAATATTGATAGTTTTTGTTCTTATATTTTATTATGTAATAATTATTTTCTTTTTATTATATTACTTACCACCTATTTCTTTAAATATAATCTTTCAGTTATCTGTATCTCTATATTGTATATGATATTTAATTTTGATGTTTTATTATTAATAGTATTAGCAGTTATGATAAATCTTATTATTAACGATAATATTATAATATATAATAATATTACAAAATAATATGTAAAATAGTTTAGTCATATAATATCAAAATTATTATTAAAGATGTTATATGTACTTTCTTTATCGAATTCTTTATGATCATTCTAATGATCGTTTCGATATATTACTTTTCAATAATAGTAATTTTATATATATTTATATAAACATCTTAAAATAATAAAAGAAATTTTAATTTTATTATCTGCTTAATTTATTATTATCATCGTAATCTATTGTTATTAATTAAAAAAATTAAATAATAACTTATTTATAAAATAAATATTTTTAATTTATTGTTATTAGCATAAAAAATTAGATATTTAATTAAATTAAATCCTCTATGATTAAAAATCATATGCTATTATTTTTATAATTATTAATTTAAAATTTTTCGTATAAATATTTGAAATATTTTTCTAAATAAGGTATATAATAGTTTATTATTAAGTATTTTTTTGTTTATAAAAGATGAATACCTACTCATTAAATTGATGAAAATAAAGTATTTATAATTATATTAGATCTAAATTTTAAAATTTAGATCCTGATAGATTTTTCTAAAACAAATATAATTAATAGTAATTTTATTTTTTTAAAAAAAATCTATTAATTATAATAATATAGAAAATTAGATTATTAAATATTTTAAAAATAAACTTATAGATAAAACAATCTTTAACTTATTTCTTATCTTAATTGTAAGATTACTTAAGTTAGTTTGGTGTAATAAAATTATTAAAAGTTATCAAATTATTTTATTTACTAAAAATATAAAAGAATTATATTAGTTAGAATAACAAATTTATAAAAAACTAATTTTATTTCAATAATTGATTAATTTTAATTAAGAGAGAAAACTCGAATATAAAAATAATCAAAATCTAAAATGATTATATTTAATAAATATGATAAATAATTTTACTCATTATTACTAATAAATTTATTTAATACTATATTGAGTATTAATAATTAATGATTTCAATCTTTTATTGACGATTTATTTTTATCTTAATTAAAATTAAGATATTCAATATAATATTATTAATAAAATAAAATTAACTATAATCAAATTAAGCATAAAGAGAACATCAAATATTATATATTTATGATATATTTTAAAAAATTCAAAAAATTTTAAAAATCATTTATTCTAAATTGGCCATCTTTATGGCTATTTATGATGTAAATTTATCTCTTAACATCCTTTATAAAACTATATATTCTTATTCATTTAAAATTATCTTAATTTACTTATATAATAGTTTATGACATTATTCATTTATTATAAATTAATACTGTTAATTCTATTTAAATTTAAATAGAATTATTTTCAACATATTATTAACTGATGTTATTAAAAAATTCTATTTTTATAATAAATATTATATATTTTGAACATAAAAAATAAAATCTATTTAACATGAATAGCCTCATATAAAAGAGATATTATTATTTTTTTTATCAATATTAATTATAATAACGATAATTTCAATATTATCTTTATATAAATAGAAAATAACGATAAAATAAACGTTATATTATTCATTGAAACAATAATCATTAATAATTAATTTTCAATTAATTATTAATGGAATATATAACTGTTAAAAATAATTTATCTAAATTTTGATAATATTTATATCTATCTATAAACTTCTTTAAAAAATTTAAACTTTATATGTATATTATTTATATTTTAATAAATTTTTAGTATTCTTATTTATTTTTTATAGTTTTCTATACATTAGAAAAATAAATTAAATTTTTAATAAAGTTTTCCGGTTAAAATAAGATATCAAAATAGATTATAAACGAATTTATTTACTTAATCAATGCTGATTAACAATATTAGAAAAATAAAAAATTTATCTTCAATACTTTATATAATATCTACATAATAATTAGAATTTTAATGTAGTTAAATTTTAAAATCGTTAGAATTACATGCATTAATATAATCATATATTAATATGCAAATTATTATTTTTATCATTAGATAATATAAACTAAAATAGCTTTATTGATAAAATATTAATTTTTTCATTAAAATATATTAATATATGTATTCTATAAACATATACTTTTTAATTACTTGTAAATAACTATACACGTCATCAGTATTATGTTATCTAGAGTTTTTTTAATCGATCAAATTATATTATTAATAGATATAAGGAATTTATACCACAATTATAATTTTACTTTTTTATATATAAATATTAAGCTAAATTTTAGATGAATTAAGATTAATTAAATAAAATCTTCAATTAATTAGATTTTAATATTAAAAGTGAATATATGATTTATTGTAAAATAATAGATATCTTTAATAAATTATTAGAATAATTAAATCATATTTGCTAATAACTTAAAAAATTCATGTAACCACATTAACTATTTTCGTCAAAAAAAATATATTTATATAAAAAAGATTAATTATTTATATTAATTATTTTATTGTAATCTTATTTCATTATTTTATTTAAACTATAAATTTTATATAGTAAATTTGTATATCTCTAAATAATTTATTTTGAAAATTTTTTAAATTCTTTTAATATTGCTATGTCTAATTCACTAACTTTAAAAGTTAATAATAATAAGATTATCATAGATATGATATGATAATTACTGAAAATAATTTATATTATATTAACGATTAGATAAAGACATCTTAAATAATTATTGAACTTATATTTCCATATAAGTTTGGATAACTATTTTTATTTATTAAAATAAAAATAGAATTATTAATAGATAAATTAATTTATTTTTAAACTTTATATTAGTTAAGGATTATACTGAGATTTATAAAATTAAGATTTAAAACCAAGGTTAATTCATTTACTATAATATTATTTTAAGCACACAGAAAAAAATATCACTGAAGCTATATTTTGAGTTGTATAAAAATTAATATTAATTATCATTAAATGATGAAAATAAAAACTATAAAAATATATAAATTTCAATAATTATTTGGTATTATTCCATAATTATCAAAGTTTAAGAAAAGTTCTTTCAATTATTAATTGGATTATTTATAAATTTATATTTTTCAATGTAATTTATTATCAAGTGATAATAAATTTCTTAATTAAATAAAAACTATCTGACTTAACTTTGATAAGTTTTATATCAACAGATATTAAAATAGGTTATTTACTAATCATTAATTAAGTTAATTTTCAAATATAGAAATTATAATAATAATTAAGACTATGGAAATTAATTATTTAATTTCCATAAATAAAATATCAATAATTATATTCATAAACTTTTTTTAGATAATATGAAATGATTTATAGAAATAAATCTATTTAGCAATGTTAGTATTGACACACAATAAAAATAATAGATATTTGAAAATAATTGTTTATCAAATTATTTAATTAAACATATTTTAAAATAAAATAATTAAATTAAAACATACTAAATTTATGTTAATTAAAATTAATTATCAAAATATAGATAACTTATTATATAATAATAAGTTATTAAATAATACATACAAAATTATTTATTAATATTAATTAATAATATTAGATTCTTACTTAAGATATAATAATTAGATAAAAAATAATAATTTATTTATTTAATGTACGGTGATTTATATTATTATTTAGAATCGCTTTAATAAAAAGTTTAATAATTAGCTTATTAATTAGATTTATGTTCTCTTATCAAAGAAAATGATTATCTATTTAAAATTTAGCTTTATTAAAATAAATTTAACTTTTAATAAAATTGACAACTTTTAATGCTTAAACCAGAATTACTTTCTCCTGCAGGTTCTATAAAAAACATGCGTTATGCTTTTGCCTATGGTGCTGATGCTGTTTATGCTGGACCACCTCGATACAGTCTCAGGGTTCGTAACAACGAATTCAATCATGAGAATTTATTTAAAGGGATTAAAGAAGCACATAAAATTGATAAAAATTTTTATGTAGTAATTAATATTGTACCACATAATGCAAAAATAAAAACGTTTATTCATGATCTTACTCCAGTAATTGACATGAATCCAGATGCTTTAATTATGTCTGATCCAGGTTTGATTATGTTAGTAAGAGAAAGATTTCCAACAATTGATATTCATCTTTCCGTACAAGCAAATACCGTTAACTGGGCAACAGTAAGGTTTTGGAAACAAGTTGGATTGAGTAGAATTATTTTATCTCGTGAACTATCTATTGAAGAAATTTCAGAAATTCGTGATAAAGTACCTGATATTGAATTAGAAATTTTTATTCATGGCTCACTTTGTATGGCTTATTCTGGTCGTTGCTTACTATCTGGTTATATGAATAAGCGCGATTCTAATCAAGGTGCTTGTATCAATTCTTGTCGTTGGGAGTATAAAATACAGGAAGGAAAAGAAGATGAAATAGGTAATATTGTTCATAATCATAAATCAATTAATATAAAAAATATTAATCCAACATTAGGAAGTGGTCAACCTACTGATAAATTATTTTTAATTAAAGAAATAAAACATACTGGAGAATGTATGAGCGCTTTTGAAGATGAACATGGAACTTATATTATGAATTCAAAAGATTTACGCGCTGTTCTATATGTTGAACGTTTAATTCAGATTGGCATTCATTCATTAAAAATCGAAGGGAGGACAAAATCTTTCTACTATTGTGCTAGAACTGCTCAAGTTTATCGTAAAGCTATTGACGATGCCATAAATGGTAAACCTTTTGATTTCAGATTGTTAACAACATTAGAAGGGTTAGCTAATAGAGGTTACACGGAAGGTTTTTTACGTCGGCATACGCATGATACTTATCAAACCTATGAATACGGCTATTCTATTTCTAGTAGTCAACAATTTGTTGGTGAATTTACAAATCAATATGAAGATGGTCTTGCAGAAGTCAATGTAAAAAATAAATTTTATATAGGTGATAATTTAGAATTAATGACTCCTATAGGTAATATTCAATTTGTTTTGACTAGTTTATTTGATAAAAAAAAAATATCTATTCAAGTTGCACCAGGTAATGGTCATAAAGTTTATCTTAAAATTCCTGAGAATGTTAATCTTAATTTTGCATTATTAATTCGTAATTTAACTAAAAAAAATACTGAAAATCATTCATAAAAAAAATAAATTTAAATAACAAAATGAATCAAAAAAAAAATAAAATATATAATATAATAGTATATTTTCTTATAAATATTTGTTATCTATCAACTTTAATGATTTTGAAATTTTCAAAAAAAATAATTGATCTTTAGAATAAGTCAAATTTAGAACAACTATAAAGTTAATAAAATAAGATTTTATTAACTAATTAAGAAATTAAAAATAAACACGAAAAATAAAATGCATTATATAAAATAACTAAATTTAAAACACTAATATATATATTATATATATTATAATATATTATATATTAACCATATAATTTATTATAGTATGTTATTTTATTTAATTTCTTTTATTTTTAATAAAACATTCTTAAATTAAGAAGGTAAAAAATAATGATAATTTAATTTTATTTTTTAAAAATATTAAATAAATATAGTTTTAAAAACCTATTTTAAATTAATTTAATTTTTATTTACTATTATTAACTGATTATATATTACTGTACTTCACATTATAATATTATTAATATATTTTATTTGATTAATAAAATAATTTACTTTGTTTTATTGGATTACAATTATAATATACTTTTAATAAAAATTTAATTAATTAATATTATATTCTAAATTTATTTATAGAATAAATAAATTAATTATATTTAAAACTAAATTTAATTAAAGTTTTTTTTATAAAAATATTTTATTTATTAAATATTAATCTAATAATTTCTTAGATAAACAAAAATATAAAGGTAAAAAAAATTTTAGAACATAAACAAAACTTATTTATTTAAATAGATAATTAAATATTATTTCATATTATCTTTAATTTAAAATTAAATATTAGCAAATATCAAAATATTTTAATTAAATAATATTAATTAAATAAATAGTTAAGAATAATATGATTATCAATATACATTTATTAAATTACTTTGATATTAAACATAATAGTCATAATCTTTATTCAAATAAATAATATTATAAAAGACTTTAAATGAATAATAACATCTTATTAAATTAAGGATTCTTAACTAGGAATAATCATATAACTCAGATGTCATTCGAGGATTAAAAGATAATAATTTATTTTAAGTCTAATTAGAAGTTAATTTATAATTAATACAGTTTCATAGAAGATTTTATAATAGTAAAAGATTAATTATTACTATATTAATTTTAATGAATAATATTTAAAAAATATTTAAATTATTTATATTCTTAAAGTTCATTCTATTTTAATTAAAATTGATAATTTTAATAAATTTTATAAATTTATATGCATTTAAATTAGTTAATTTAATAATAGATAAATATTTATAGGTAGATTTACTTAATAAAGATTATTTGTTAGCATTTAAATTATACAAATTTTAAAAGATAGTAAAATTTTTAGTTTTAATAAGTTTAAAATGATTCACAAAAAAATATTTGTTTATAATCATTATATTAAATACATAACAACTTTTAATTTTATTAAAAAGATTTATAAAGTTACTGACAAATAAATATATATATTACAATTTAAAACTAATCAACGATAATAAATTTAAACTACCAATATAGTTGTAATATAATACTAATATATTTTTTTTGAAAAAACGCAAATAAATATATAAATTATATATAATTAGTTATTTATTTTTCATATATAATTATTTGTTTTCTTATCATTTAAGATATTTGTTTTATAGATAAACAAGTAAAGAATAAATTAAATTATTTATAAAATTCGATTATTATTAATTGTAAATTAGGTATAGAAAATTTCTAATTTAGAAATTACTATAAATAAAAATTGTTATTAATTTATTTTATTTTTCTTGAAATATTTTTCATTAAAATGAATATAAAATTTCGTTATTTTTATTTTTTGTAAATATAAATTTAAATCAATAATATAGCTTATTCATATTTCTATAATTATTTTGTTATTTTCATAAAATTAACCTAGCTAACTTAGTTAAATAAATATTACAATTTATGCTAATTACTTTTATTTTAATAAATAAATCTATATATAAATATCATACTATATTAATAACTATATATTTAATAATTTTAATTAAATTATATTAATAATAATTTTTAAAGAAAAATACTAATAAAAATTTTAAAAAACTGACGAAATATTAATTTTTTTATTATTAAAATTTAATAGTTTTAAACTTTTAAAATAAATACTCAATTATACAATTATAAATAAAAAAATAAATATATAAATTTATTTAAATTATTATAAGTGTTATTTCATTAATTAATTATATTTATAATTTAATTAACTAATTAATAAATAATAAAAAAATTATTTATTGATCTATATTAATTAATATAATTTTAATTAATTAAAGAGATTATGAAAATAAAATAGTATTTTATAAAAATATTTGAAATAAATATTTTGTTATTGAAATTTTAAAACTTAAATTATTTAAAATTATATTAAAGTAATATATTAATTCTTAAAATAATAAAAATCTAAAGATAAATAAATATATTGTTAATTATTTTAATATGTTTATATCTTACAAGTTGAACAAAATCATTAATAGTTATCTTTATTTTATATTTATAATAATAAAAAGATACATTAATAATGATACTAATTAATAAAAGTATTATATTTCTATATTACATCTATATATCTAATTAATTTTAGATAATTTTAAATAAAATATTAATTGAAATAATAAAAATAGTATTAATTTTAAAATTTAATGAATTAAATTAAAATTTAATATTTTAAAATATATCTATATAATACTTATTACTATCTAAGTATTATGCTAAAATATAAAAAATTTCTTTATTAAGTATTTATATAATAAATACTTAATGTTTAAAATATTAATAAAATTATTTAAATAACAAAAACTTTCTAAACATGATCTTTTTTTAAGTATTTAGTTTATGTAGTTTTTGAAGAGAGACTTTATGAACCTTATTACTTTTTATTCTATTTAATATAATTAAATAGAATAAAAAATCTATATATAAATCATATTCTTATTATTATCTTAATAAGCCATTATTTTTTAAAACTATGATTCAAAGTTATATATATTATATATAATATTTACTAGTTAAAAAATATATATTATATATCTTTAAATAAAACAAATTAAAATTATTGTATTTATAATATTTTAGTTATTTTATAATTATTAATCTAACTAAATTTTTTTCACTTATTTTGATAAAAAAATTTTATAAATAATAATGACAATTTATCTATATAATTTTTATACTTATTTATTTTACTATATAATCTTAAAAAGTTTATAATTATACATAAGATAAATGAATTTTATTAAAATTTAATAAATTTTAAAATTGATATAAACTTTACTGTTATATTAAAAGTGAATATATTTTAATAAAAAATATTTGCTAATATTTGATTTTTATTACTTTATAATATTTAATGTTATAAGATATCTTTAACTTCATCAAAGAAAAAATATATAAATATAAATTTTATTCTATTATATAAATAATTAAATTCATTTAATGATCAATAATTGATATATCGATTTTATTTTAAAAATTAAAGTTTTTATATCTTAATATTTTTATAAACTTATTATTATTAATATGTTTTTCTTAGTATTTAATTTATTTGTAAAAATAGAATAAAAAGTATTAATATAAAATTATAGATCAATGAATTAGTATAATTAGTAATCAATTTAATTTCTCAAAAAAATAGAGTATTCTATAATTAATAACAAAGATATTTTTAATTTATGATTTTTATACATTATTTTATGTTAAAAAACAATTTTTTAATTATTTAATTTTAAAAATGATTTTTTATTATCAAAATTATAAATATACACTATAATGATAAAGTTTTATTTTTAGTATTTATATTATTTTAATATTAAAATTTAAGTATATCATTTTCATTAAATATTATTTTAAATAAAATAATTTATCAAAAAATTAACTCTATATATTGAGTTTAATATTATATATATAATATATTTTATTAATATTATTGATTATTTTTATTTTAAAATTAAATATATGTGTAAATATCTATTTTTTAATAAAATCAATTACTCTAAGATTAAAATTATCAAAAATTAAATATCTTAAATACAATATTATTAAAATAGCCAAAATAAAGCAATTAATTAATATTAACTCTAAAAATAATTAATATCACTCACTATAAATATATAGTATTAAATTTAATTTAAATATAATTAGTTATATATTTTTACCTGTAAATAATTTAATAATAGAAATTAGTTAATAATTATATATAATAACAACTTTATAAATAATTTTGGTAATTTTAAAACTCAACATCAAGAAATTTTTCTATTTTATGAATTTATTTGTTAATTTTATAAATATTTTAAATTAAATATATAAAAATAATTTTTTTATAAAATACATAAATTAAAATAGTATTTTTACTAACATTAAAAATTAAAACCATAAATCATATCAATAATCTGAATATGCATATTTAGTTCTATATAATTTATATACATGATTATCTATTTAAGTGAAATAAGGTAATTTATAAAGTTATTGAAAATAAAAATTTGTAAAAACTTATAATAATAATTTATGCATTAAATTAATTTAAATTAAATATACAATATACAATATATGTATCAAATAAATTAAGTTAATTTAATTATATATCGTTATATATATTTAATTTTATAAGATAAATATAAATAAAAACAATTTTATATGAATAAGTATATTACTTATAATTTTTATTAACTAAACAAAAAAACTTGATTTTTATATTATTAAAATAGTAAAAAATAAAATCTGTTTCATCTCTATAATAATTTATTAAATTAATTAATTTAAAATGATAGAAAAACAAAAATTTAATATTAGAAATATTTTTATTCTTATTAGGTAGTTAATATTATTAATTTTAATAAGATGAATTTATTAGTATTTAACCATAGAAATATAAATTATTTTAGCATGATAATTAATAATATTTTACAATTTTATTTATATTAAATTATTCTTATAATATATATAGCATTTATTCAGTAATATAATAGGAATAATTCTTATTTAAAATATAACTATAACTTATTTTTATGTAATTATTAATTAACTTGATAATTTATCTTAACTATTATAAATAATATAAAAAATCATGATTATTTTTAATATTTTATTAATTGTAGTTTTATAAAAATTAAATAAAAAATTATTAACTCTTAGTTAAACTCACGTATATATTTTAATTATTATTAATAGATATTAAATTATCAATTTTATAAATATTTCTATCCTATACTTGATACTTTTAATTAAATTATCATAAAGAGTGAACGGTTTATTTTTTTAAATAGTAAAATATATATTTAATATATTACTGAATTATAATTAATCATAAATTATTTAATATATCAATAATTTGTTTATTCGATAATATTTTATGATATTTTTAAATTTAAAGAATAATAATAAAAGTTTATTAAAACTTACATTAATATTTAAAATATATTGAAATATTTAAATAATATCTAAATTAAATTAAATATAAAAATTATAAATATAACAAATAATTATTTAATTAAAAATAATATTTTATTAATTTAATAAAATATTATTAAACTATCTATTTAATAGTAAAATATTTTATAAAAAAAACTTTAAACAAATATTTTATGAATATCATTCAATCATGAAGAATAGGTTTCACTTTAATTTATAAAATTCTTTTTATTAATTGTAAATAAATTATCTTATTATATAAAAGATATATAATATTAAATAATCAATTTTAAAAAAAAATAAGTTTTATTAATATTTTATCAAAAATGATTTATATATTTTATATAATCTAAATAATTTATTATCAAATTTATTATTTTTATAATAGTTATTAATATAAAGTAATTTAGTTAAATTGAATATTTTATATTTTAAAATCAATTTTCTATTATAATTTATGAATCTTGAATATCAAAAAAGAAATATATTATTATTTATTAAAAGTATCTAATTTTATAATAAATTTAGATCGTTATCTATGATTAATAATCAGTTGGATAATATTAAAATTATAACATATCTATATCATTAATTATTGATGATTACTATTAACATTAATAAATATAATTTATTTTGTTTTTAACATAAATTAATGATTTACTTATGAATATAATTTCATAGTATATATTTATATTTATTTAAAATATTTACTTTTTGATAATTATATTTATTATCAATGCTATTTTTAAAAATAGATAAAAAGTTTATTATTATATTCTTAATATGTCATTATTATAATTTAATAAAAATACTATAATAAAATCTTTTTAATTAATATTCATTATTAATATTATTAATTTTATAAATCTATTTTATAAAAAATAATTAAATATTTTCAGATATTTTATTAAAAATAAAATTTATTTATAAAATATAATTCATTTATAAAATAATAAAAACAAAATTAAATAATTTTATTATTAAAAAAATTAATAATTAATTAAATAATAAATATTATTATAATAGATATTAAATTTAATTTTTAATGTAAAATAGTAAAATTATTTTACAAAAAATTAATCTAATTTAGATTTTAAATCTAAATTAGATTAATTTATTGTTTATAACAATATGATTAATAATTAATCATTTAATTTATTATTTAATTTATATATTTATGCTTTTATGTTTAAGTAATATAAATCATAATGATTTAATATTTAGTTATAAAAACTATATTATTTTAAAATCATAAAATAATATAATTTATTATACATGTTTTATAATATTATTTTATTTGCAAAATATAGATATTTTATTTCATTTATTTAAATAATTTTAATTATGATATTATCTCATTTCAATGTATATCAAATTATATAAATTATAATTTTCATAAAAAATAATTTTTATTATTAATAAATATTATATAATAGTTATAGAAATTTATTTCTTTAATTATATTATAAAAAAATCTTTTGTTTAATTAATTTATTAGATTCTTTATTTATGTATTCTCATTTATTAATATTTTTTCAAATATAATAAATATTTAAATTATATATTTTATTTTAAAATTGGTTAATAATTAATTATAATATATAGTTTTTAATTATTGATTAATTAAAATATCAAAATGATTTTATAAATCAATATTATTGAACTACTAATTTTTTGTTAGTAATTTTTTATTAAAATCTTATTAATTTTAATATTAGCAATATATTTAATAAAATTATTATTTCTTAAATTATTTTTATTTTTTATAAATGATTATTTTTTTTAAAAATTATTTAGTAAAAAAAAATTTTATTTATTTTATTTATAGTTTAAAATAAAACTACTTCAAATGATTCTGAAAGATATTAATTTCTCTTATTTTAAATTAATAAAATTATTTGATTTACTTTATTACTAATAATTTATTAAAATAAATATATATTAATTATTATATTTTTAAAATTTAAATTAAATTTATTTTTTATTTATATAAAAAAGTTTTATTATATTTAATTTTATTATTATCTATATTTTAAAATAATATATTCTTTATTTTATATATTATATATATAATAAAGATATTATTTTTAAATATTTAAGAATTGTAAAGTAATTTATATTTATAGTTTATAATTATAAAATTCTTAATATTATAAAAAATAAAAATTTTTTAAAATTTTTTTTAACTATTTAAAATTAAAACATTAATTTTATTTAATATTAAATATATTATAATTAGATATTTTTATATTAAATAAAAAGCTAATTATTTTAAATATATTGTTAATTTTAGTATGAAATTTTGTTAAAAAATAATTTATTTTTAAATATAATGATAAATTTTATTATTTTAAATGTATGTTAAATAATTACTAATTTATTCACTATTTTTTAATATACAAGATATATTATTATAATAATATATCTTGTATATAAATATATTTTACATAAGAAAAAAATTTTTTTAAAAAATATTATAAATCATATTATAGTAATAATAATTATTTAATACGACTAATACTAAAATAAATTAGTAATAAATAAGAAAAATGAGATAATTTATAATAAAATATTTTATTAAAATTAATAAAAAATAAAATCTTAATAAAAATTAATTAATATTAAATGATAAATATTAATAAGCATCTAATATATATAATTATTAAAATTATCAAAATAAAAAGTATTTATAAATTAAAACTTTTTTGATATATAAAATTAATATTAATATATATATTAAATAATTAATCGTTAATATTTTATTATTCTATTTACAATAAATTAAAATAAAAGATATTATAATTAGAATATATATTTAGGATAAAAATTATATTTATTAAAATTATTTGATAATAATTAAGATAATAAATCTATTTTATAAAATCATCTTTACTACAATTAAGAATTAGTTATTTTAATAATATATTTTAATATAAAAATCATTTTTTATTTATAATTATCTTGATTATAAATCATAATAATAATTTATATATATTATTAATAAAAATATAAAATAAATTAAAAATAATTGTTTTTTAAAATATATCTTTTTAATAAAATTTATATATGTTCATATATAAACAATTTATTATAATTAATATTATTAATAATTTTAAAAATTTTTCAAAAAAAATTTTTACATATAAATATCAGTAAAATATATTTTTAATAAATTTATTATAAATAAATAATTAAATAATAATTTATATTTATAAAATATTAAAATATTTTTTAAAATGGTTTAATACATTATATGTTAATATGGTTTGATAATTGTTTATTAAAAATAAAAAATATATTTTTAAAATTAAATGATATTTAATATTAGTATCTATACTTTAAATTGATTAATTTTAATTATTTAGATTTATATTATACAATAATTAATTTACTAAAAATTTTAATTAAATTCAATTTAATGTTAAATAATTTTTTATTTAATTAATATTATTTTGATAAAAAAAATTTAATTGCATTAAGTGTATAAAATTAATAATATACCTTAATTTATTCATTAACTACTAATAAATATTATATATTATAAATTTTTATATAAGCATTTTGATTTTCATCAATTTTAATTAATTTGATAATAATTTAAATTAAATAATTTATTAGAAATATCATATCAATAATATTTATGTTCTTTAAAATTATTTTATATAAGTTAAAAAAAATATTTTTAATATTAATATTTATTAGATTGTTTTTGATAAAATAATATTTTAATTAAAATATTTAAATCTAATCAAATATTTTAATTATAAAATACTTATTTATAAATAAAACAAAATTAGATTTTTTATAAATTATATTAATAATACTATATTATATATAATAATTTGATTATTAAAAAAAATAATTTGGATTCTGTTAATATCTTATTAATGCAGAAATGATATGATTGTTACTTTAACAATAAGTATTAAATATATTACTTTGTTGTAATACTTAATCATATTTTTATATATATTAGTATATGTTTTATTAGAATATTTTATTTTTTCATTAAAATTTGATATATCATTTAAATAAATTTAATTTCTTTAATTTATAAAAATTTATTTTTCTATTTATTTTTAACATTAATATAATATTATTTAATAGTAAATAAAATTAAAATAATTAAAATTAATTTTTAACTTAAATGAAAAAATAATTATCTAATTAATAAATATTAAAATAAAAATAATTTTTATACAATTATATCTATATCTTATTATCAATTATTTACTTTAATCAATATCATAAGGAATTCAATCATTATCAAATTTTTAAATAAAATTTATTTTATTATAAAAAATAAATTTTATTTAATTTTACATATAAAAAAGTATTTCTTAAAATATTAAATATTTTTTAATTAAAAGAATATTCAAATATAAATATACTTAATTGTAATAATGATTATCAAAATTATAAGAAAATATATTTATTAATTACATAAAATACATAAGCTAAATATGATATTATCAATAATTATTTATTTAAAATATTATCTATATAAAATATTTTAAATTTTTTATAAAAATTGAATTTTTTAGTAAATAACTTATTAGAAATAATAGATATAAAATAAATTTTTATATTTAAAATTTTATTTTTTAAAATTAATTAAAAAAGTTAACATTTTTTATAAAATATTTTATATATAAAACATAATAATAAGATCAATATAAATTTAAAAAATATTTATAATAAATATTATTTATTAATATTAATTTTATTACTATTTAAAATTTTTATTTATAATTTTATCTATATTATATCAATAATAAAACTAGATCTTTTAAAATTAATTTTTTTTAAAAATAAAATATTTTAAAGAAAATATAATTATATATAAATCAAGTTTTTATTATTGTATTTTATTTTATATTAATGAAATAGAGCTTTTAAAAAATGAATATTATAATAGAAAAAATTTTTTAATAAATAAAATATAATTGATAAGAGTTCTTTTATAGATTTAGTTAAAACATGAATAAATAATAATTATTATAGTTAAATAATCATTTAATCAATTAAATATAGAATATGAATGATAATAAAAATAGTATTTAATGAATAATAATATACGAAATTATAATAATAAAAATTTAAATATATTTTAATCACCAAATTTTATTTAAATAAAATTCATAATTTAATAATATTAATAAAATATTATTAAATTTATTTATTATTTTATTAATCTAAATTGATTGATAATCTAAAATCATTATTTATTTTAATATCTAATGAATAAATTTAAGTAACAATAAAAAGATATTAAATTTATATATATAATTTTTATACTTAATAATATTAATGGTGTATTATATATGAATTTAATATAATATTATTTATTCTTTTATAATATATATAAAAAAATTTTAATTATTTATCAAAAGATAAAAGATAAATATCTTAAAATAATATTAATATTATAAATAATTAATAAATTTAAAATTATTAATATATAATCATTATTTAATTTAATATAATTTACATTTTTATTTTTGATAATTATTATATTTTTTGAAATATAAATAAAATTTATTTTAGTAAAATTAGAATTTAAATTATTTAATAAAAGTTAAAATAAACTAATAATTATTCTATTTTTATAGATATAAGAAGGATAATAATAAAATTATTAAAATAATAATATTCGTAAATTTTAAAATAAATTATTAATGATTAAAATAAAATAGAAATATAAAAATCAGTTAAAACTAACTAATTAATAAATTTTATCTATCCAATAATTGATTATAATAAAATAATATAGTTAAATTTTATATAAAAAATAATTAAACTTTAAAAATTAGTTAACTTTGACAAAATATATATTTTTTTAAAAAAAAAGAATAAATCAAATAAATAATAATTATATTTTATGACTTCATAAAGAAAAAATAATATATGATCAAATAATCTTTTTTTTCTTAACAATAATTATTAAATTAATTAGAATCGAATAAATTATTAATGTTATTCTTTTTTATTAAAAGTTTTATATATTCAAGATGCTATTTCATAAATACTATATGTAGATTTTCTATCTATCAATAATACTATATTTATTTAAGAACTAACTTTATAAATCGTTATTTATACTGAAATTAGAAATATAAGCAATTATTAAAATATAAATATTTATATAGTAATTTTTAAAATTATACTATTAATATTTTTTAAATATGAATTTTCTTTATAATTAAAAATCTAATTATCAATAAATTAACATTTTACTAACTTTCGATTTAGTTTTTTACAAAATTATTAATATCAAATTTCATCAATATAATGATAAATATTATTAGATTTAATAAAAATATATTTTTATTATTTTTTAAAATATTTATTTGTAAACTTCCATTAATAATATCTATATTAATAATATTTTTTTATTCTAAATGAATTATATTTGTAATAATAACATTTTAATTTAAATAAATATTTATTATTAATAAATAAGATAATATAGTTAAAAATCAAATACTTTAAAGAAAATAAGTTAACAAATTAATGAATTAAAATACGAATAATTAAAAAATAATTAATTTAATCAACTAGTCATTAATAAAATAAAATTAATATTTTAATAAATTCTTTAAATAAACTATATATCTGTGGTGAACCATTTTGACTATAATTTCTTATAAGAAAAATTATTTTTTAAATAATCTATTTTAATTTATCTAAAATAATAGTAAAAAATAATCTAATAGAAAATTTCTAAATACTGATATTTTTATATTCATAATATAAATAACATTTATCTAATTGTTAAATACTGAAAATATATATAATTATCTTGATTAAAAATAAATTTAAATAAGATATTCTTTTATTGTATTATTAATTAATTTTAGAAAAATTTCTATTTAGTAAAAACTATCTAATTTAACTTTAGATAAAGTATTAATAATTATTATTAATAAAATTCTTTTAATATTTTATATTTTATTATAAATTTTAATCGATATTAAATTTCTTTTGAAAGAAAAAATAAATTAAATTATATATTTTTATTAAATACTATTTATAATAATTATTATATTATATATTTTATATAAATAATGATATTCATCTTTTTTTATATTAATAAATGTTATATATAAAATATTTTTATTAAAATTATTTTTAATCTATTATTATAGTTTCAACAAAATATCTATAATATAATCTATATATTACATAATAAAATTATTATTATATGTAGATATTAATCCTATTAAGTTTATAATATTAAGTATTATAATATCTTTTTATCTTATAAATATTTTATTTTATTAAATATAATTTTATTATTACTTATAGTCATTATATTATACTTACTTTTGATCTTATTACTATGTTTATTTATTATAATACATGTATATTTTAATAAATACTATATCAGATTTTATTTAATATTATAAGGTAATTTCGTTTTATATTTTACTAATTTATTTTTAACAATTTTTTAATCTTTATTTTTCTATTAATATCAATTGATATTAATTTGAATATAGATAATAAAACAATATAGATAGTATATAAATATCTTATTTATATTTGGATATCATATGATTTTATATATCTATAATATTTGAATGTAGAGAACTAATATAATTCTATTAATAATAATAAAATTATATATTATAAATTTTTTTATTTATTAATAAATAAATTCTTATCATATGAATTAAACGTTAGATAGTTATTTAATTTATTATTATTAATGATAATAAAAACCATTTTAATTAAATAATTCAAATAAAAAATATTTTTAGTTAAAAAACATTGATGCAATTTAATTCTTTATATGCAAGTTCTAAACGCTCAATCATGGAAGTTTGACCTACTCGAAGCCAAACACGCGGATCATAATATTTCTTATTAGGTTTATATTCACCATCTGGATTACCTAATTGGCTTTGTAAATAACCTCCATTTTTCTTATAATAATTCAAAATACCTTCCCAAATCGCCCATTGAGTATCAGTATCGATATTCATTTTTACGACACCATAACTGATTGCTTCTTTAAGTTCTTTAGCAGAAGAACCTGAACCACCATGGAAAACAAAATTCAAATTATTTTTTGTTGATAAATTAAATTTCTTTTCAACATATTTTTGTGAATAATTAAGAATCTGTGGTATTAATTGAACTTTACCTAATTTATAAACACCATGTACATTACCGAATGATGCTGCAATAGTAAATTGATGACTAATTTTGCTTAATTGCTCATAAGCATAAGCTACATCTTTAGGTTGTGTATAAAAAGATGGATTATTTAACTCATTATTATTATTGTTATCTTCTTCACCACCAGTAGCACCTAACTCAATTTCTAATGTCATCTCCATTTTTTTCATTCGTTGTAAATATTGAGAACAAATTTCAATATTCTCTACTAATGGTTCTTCAGATAAGTCAATCATGTGGGATGAAAATAATGGTTTACCATTTATTTTATAAAACTCTTCATCAGCAGATAATAAACCATCAATCCAAGGAAGTAGTTTACGTTTACAATGATCTGTGTGCAAAATCACTGCTACACCGTAATGTTTTGCCATTTGATGTACATGATGAGCACCTGAAATTGCTCCTAAAATTGCAGCTTCTTGACCTATAGTTTTTAATCCCTTACCAGAAATAAACTCAGCACCACCGTTAGAAAATTGAATAATTATTGGAGAACAAACTTTAGCAGCAGTTTCTAAAACAGCATTGATAGAATCAGTACCTACACAATTAACTGCTGGTACTGCAAATTTATTCTCTTTTGCAACAAAAAAAATTTCTTGCAGATCATCACCAGTAATAACACCTGGTTTTATAAAATCCAAAAGCTTGGACATAATATAAATCCTTATTATTAAACAAGTGTGATAAATCAATACCACTTGTCATTTTCTTCATATACAATCATCATTTTGATCGTTCCTCTAATATAATAATTGAAGGTAATTTTTTACCTTCCATAAATTCAAGAAAAGAACCGCCGCCTGTAGAAATATAAGAAATTTTATTTGCAATACCAAATAGATCAATAGCAGCTAATGTATCTCCACCGCCTACAATAGAAAAAGCTTCACTCTCTGCAATTGTTTGCGCAATTACTGCAGTACCATGACGAAAATTAGGGAATTCAAAAACACCAACTGGACCATTCCATAAAATTGTTTTTGCCTTTTTAAGGATAAAAGAAAAATTTTCAGCAGTTTCATCACCTATATCTAAAATCTGTTCATCATCTTTAATATCATTAACAGATTTCATTATTACAGATGCACTTTCAGAAAACTCAGTCGCTACACGAACATCAGTTGGTATTGGAATATCACAAGTTGATAACAATTTTTCTGCTTCTTGAATTAAATCATCCTCATATAAAGAACATCCAACTTTATGTCCTTTAGCAGCAATAAAAGTATTAGCTATACCTCCTCCAACAATAATTTGGTCTGCTATTTTAGCTAAAGAATCTAAAACTGTTAGTTTAGTAGATACTTTCGAGCCACCAACAACTGCAACCATTGGACGAGCAGGTTCTTTTAATGCTTTATTCAATGCATATAATTCAGAAAATAACAATGATCCAGCACATGCTATAGGTGCAAATTTTGCTACACCATGAGTTGATGCTTGAGCACGATGAGCTGTACTAAATGCATCCATAACGTAGATATCACAAAGCGCAGCATATTGCTTAGATAAAGTTTCATCATCCTTTTTTTCCCCTCTATTGAATCTTACATTCTCAAGAACTACTAATTCACCATTATTAACTTCAACTCCATTTATATAATCGATTACCAAACGAACAGGATAATTGAGCTTATTTGCTAAATAATCTACAATTGGTTTTAATGAAAATTCCTCATTATACTCACCTTCAATTGGACGACCTAAATGAGATGTTACCATTACTTTCGCTCCTTGTTTTAAAGCGGTTTCAATCGTCGGCAAAGAAGCGCAAATTCTCATATCAGATATAACTTTTCCATTTTTAACAGGAACATTTAGGTCAGCTCTGATAAATATCTTTTTACCAGATAAATCTAAATCAGTCATCTTAATTACAGACATGGTGAATCCTCTTTGTTTATTCTCTAAATTATTATTTTTTTTTAAATTATATAAGAAATTATATTGTCTTATACTGTTTATCAACAGATAAATTTATTGAAACCATTAAACAATAATCGTTTAATTTTATATAAATTAAACGATTAATAAAATCATATTTAAATATCAAAACAAAGTAAAATTTTAATAAGATAATGTCAATTAATTCGTCTATGAATACTTATTTATAAATAAAGTTATCCATAGATATAATTAAATCTATTGATGATAACGATAATTAAATGTAATAAACTATATCATGAAATAAAATTTTTTGCTGATTCTTACAACAATTAATTTATGTTTTAATTATGTTTTATATTTTATTTTATATTAGATAAACAACCTTTCACATTAAACGCTTATCTTATAACTGATATTACCTAAAAAAATATTTTTGAATTTTAAAATACTTATATATTTTTATAGAATCTAATTCTTTATAAATATAAATAAATATATTCATAAATAGTACTTGTTTAGTATAAATTTAATCTTCAAAAATGATAACCAAATTGAATTATTTATTATAAGATGAATAATTATTAGAATATAAAAATTAATACTTAAAGTAATATCTAATATTTTATTATAGAAATGATATAATTAGTGATATATTATATTTCTGATACTAATTTATAACTATTTTCAAATTAATTTCAATTAATATTATAACAATTAATTTAATCAATATTAGTTGACTTATAATGTAAAAATAAAAACTATTTTTCAGCTATAAATACATTTAATAATGTCCATATTATTTAAACTTAGGAACCATATAAAATATAATAACGGATTAACATTAAGTAATATTAACTAATGAAAATTTAAAATCTTAAATTTATAAAAAATCAATGCATCAATTAATTTATCATTTATAAGTTATCATTTAAGAAAAAATAATTGAATAATTGCTATTATTGATTTTTATCAATAAAATAATTATCTATTTTTACATTATAATTTTGTTTATTTTAACAATGAAATTATTTTTATTTATTTAAAATAAAAGTGCTTTATCATCAAAAATCTCCTACAATTTTTTAACCAAAATTATTAAATTTATACTTTTTAAGTATATATATCATCATTTAGATTTATTAATTAATTTGTAAATATCAAAATATTTATAATTATAGATTTTATAATTATAACCTTTTTTGAATGATAAAAATATGATTTTAATCAATAAATAGACTGTTAATAATAATTGAGATAACTATTAATTTAATTTAAATAAATTAGATATGAAAATACATCTAATCATATTAAATTAATTAATATGGATTATTCATGTTATTTTTATTAATTATTGTAATAAAGATTTAGCCTTAGCAATCAAATTTTCTACATTAAAACCAAATTCTTTAAATAAAATATCAGATGGTGCTGACATGCCAAATGTATGCATACCAATAACGTCACCTTCTATACCAACATATTTATACCAATAATCAGCAATACCAGCCTCAACAGCAAGTCGCAATGTAATAGAAGATGGTAATACGAATTCACGATAAGAAGTGTTTTGTTTATCAAAAACATCAGTTGATGGCATAGAAACTACACGTACATTATAACCATCTATAGTTAATTGTTCATAAGCCTTAACTGCTAATTCAACTTCTGAACCTGTTGCAATTAAAATGAGTACCGGTAATGTTTTACTATCCTTAAGAATATAACCTCCTTTAATAATATTACTTAACTGTTTAATGTCACGTGATTGCTGATTAAGCTTTTGACGAGAAAAAATCAACGCACTAGGTCCTTCACTATTTTCAATCGCATATTGCCATGCAATAACAGACTCAACTTGATCACAAGGACGCCAAGTACTCATATTGGGTGTCATTCGTAAATTAGCTAATTGTTCAATAGGTTGATGAGTTGGACCATCCTCACCTAAACCAATAGAATCATGAGTATAAATAAAAATACTACGAATTTTCATCAATGCAGCCATACGTACTGCATTACGTGCGTATTCGAGAAACATTAAAAATGTTGCACCATATGGTATAAAACCGCCATGTAATGCGATTCCATTCATAATCGCTGACATACCAAATTCACGTGCACCATAATGAATATAATTACCAGACAGAACATCGTTTATTGATTTAGAATTTGACCACATAACTAAATTACTAGAAGATAAATCAGCAGAACCACCTAAAAGCTCAGGTAACTCTTTTCCAATTGTTTCTAAAATATTTTGCGAAGCTTTTCGACTAGAAATATTGGCAGGGTTGCATTGTAGTTTTATGACTAAATCACTAACAATAGTTTTCCAATTATCTGGAAGTATACCTTTTATACGGCGCATAAATTCATCAGAAAGTTTCGGAAAAGCTTGTTGATAACAAGAAAATTTTTCAAGCCAAGCCGCTTCTTTTTTTTGACCGATTTCACGAGCGTCCCATGCTTGATAAATTTCTTCTGGTATCTCAAAAGGCGGATGCGGCCAATTTAGTGCTATTCTAATTTCTGCAATTTCAGCTTCACCTAATGGTGAGCCATGTGCTTCTTTAGATCCAGCTTTGTTAGGAGATCCATAACCAATTATTGTTTTACATATTAATAAAGATGGTTTATCAGTAACTTTATGAGCTTCTTCTATTGCTAATTTGATTTCATCATGATTATGACCATCAATATCTTTAATAACATGCCAACGATAGGCAATAAAACGCTGATATGTTTTATCTGTAAACCAACCTTTTACATGACCATCAATCGAAACACCATTATCATCATAAAAAGCAATTAGTTTACCTAATTTTAACGTACCGGCTAATGAACAAACTTCATGAGAAATCCCTTCCATCATACAACCATCACCTACAAAAACATAAGTATAATGATCAATAATATGATGGTTTTGACGATTAAATTGTGCAGCTAACGTTCGTTCAGCAATAGCAAATCCCACAGCATTTGCGATTCCTTGTCCCAATGGTCCAGTTGTTGTTTCAACACCTGGAGTATAATTATATTCAGGATGACCTGGAGTTTTTGAGTAAAGTTGTCGAAACTTTTTTAATTCTTCAATTGTTAAATCATATCCTGTAAGATGTAATAAACTATAAAGTAGACTAGATCCATGACCATTAGATAATACAAAACGATCACGATTTATCCAATTTGGATTAACTGGATTATGATTCATAAAAGTACGCCAGAGTACTTCAGCAATATCAGCCATTCCCATTGGTGTTCCTGGATGTCCTGATTTTGCTTTCTGCACTGTATCAATACTGAGGAAACGAATAACATTAGCAAGTATTTTACGACTAATCATTCTTTACTCCATCTCGAATAAATAACAAATTTAAGAATAATTTTATTAATGTTACTTTATTGTTTAAATAAGTTTAAATTTAATTAAAGTATATTCCATAAATAATCAATAATAATTAAATGTTAATTAATAATAAAATAATAAAAAATAATTATTATAAAATAATAACAAATATAGTATTTATAAGCATCAAGAATTGAACTACTAATATCCATTTACTTTATAATAAAAAATATTAGATTAAATCTAATATTAATCTCATCTAAAAATTAGATTTAATTATCTTAAATAAATAAAATATAAGATTTTTTATTAAAAAATTTTATAATATTAAGTGATTAAAAAAATATTTTAATCCATATATATTACTAGTTTGATGAAATAATATTTCAATAATTTAATTATACGATTATTATATAATTAAGTTAAAAATACTTTTTATATTAAAAATCAATAATCTATATCTCTTAATATATATTTATAAAAATTATTTTTACTATTTTAAACTAAAATATAACAAGATTTAATGTTTAACATAAATCTTTTTTACTATTATTTAAACGCCAAAGAGAAATTTTTCCATTTTTTCTTTCAATCAAATCTAATCTTGCTTCATGAGCAAAAATTTCTTTATCGTTTGCATAAATTACATTTAATTTAGTAGACGATATATCTATTTTCTTAATATCATCTATATATATCTTATTATAAGGTTCAGGATTAAATGAAAAAGATAATGATGTTTGACCACCTGTCATTTCCATATAAACTTCTGCTAAAATTTCGGCATCAAGAAGTGCTCCATGTAATGTACGTTTTGAATTATCAATATGATATCGATCACATAAAGAATCAAGATTATTACGTTTTCCTGGAAATAGTTTTCTTGCTAATACCAAGCTAT
Source organism: Arsenophonus sp. (assembly GCA_052401645.1). GTDB lineage: Bacteria > Pseudomonadota > Gammaproteobacteria > Enterobacterales > Enterobacteriaceae > Arsenophonus. The sequence goes on along the minus strand of CP198939.1, from coordinate 859,873 downwards.
CTGTAATCTGACATAAGCTTGATATTTGTGGAATATTTCTATTTAATTTAGATAGTTCATAATCTATAAATCCAACATCAAAACTGGCATTATGGATAATTAACTCAGAACCAGAAATAAAATATAAAAGTTCATCAACTATTTCTGAAAAATTTGGTTTATCATCTAAAAAGATGTCACTGATTCCGTGAATTTTGAAAGCTTCATTATCAATTAATCGCGATGGTTTTATATAAACATGAAAATGTCGACCTGTTAACTTTCGATTAATCAGTTCTACTGCACCAATTTCAATAATATTATGCCCTTCATAATGAATTCCTAACTTATTCATACCAGTAGTTTCTGTATCAAGAACAATTTGTCTTGTAATCACTGTGCTCATAGCGCCTTTTTGTGTCAGACTTAGTAGTTATAAACCACAAATAAAATGAGTTTATCATAAATGACAAAGAAGGTAGAAATTTTTACCGATGGTTCTTGTTTAGGTAATCCAGGACCAGGCGGGTATGGTATTTTACTACGTTATCATAAACATGAAAAAACATTAAGCAAAGGTTATTTTCGTACAACCAACAATCGCATGGAATTAATGGCAACTATTATTAGTTTTGAAATACTTAAACAACCATGTCAAGTAATTCTAACAACAGATAGTCAATATGTTCGACAAGGGATAACACAATGGATACATAACTGGAAAAATTGTCAATGGCGCCGCGCTGATAAATTACCTGTTTTAAATATTGACTTATGGCAACGATTAGATGCAGTAATATTACGACACAAAGTAAAATGGCATTGGGTTAAAGGCCATTCTAAACATACAGAAAATCAGCGATGCGATCAATTAGCAAGAATCGCTGCTAATTCACCAACAGCAGAGGATAGCCTATACTATACGGAACAAAACTAATGAGGTTTGTGCAAAAAAATTTAACAACACCTAATATATTACCTATTTTTACTCTTGTTCGCATAAATTTTATTGGTATTGGATTTAATGGCAATTTTCTCTTACGAGCAATAATAAGATTTATACAACCTAAGAATTTTAAATTCTTATTAATAAAATGATCAGGACTTATCCAAGGTAAAAGTTGAAAACTTTGTTGATATAATATTTCATAGTTCAATAAACTCAACCAATCAAGTTGACGGCAAATCGAAAACATATGACTACGATATGGCTGCAATTTATTCAAAAAAGGAATAGATTTCCCTATTCCCAATAAACTAAATGGATTAAAATTAGATAAAATTAGCCAACCATCATCAACTAAAATTCTATCAGTTTCACGCAATAACCAATGTGGGTTAGCGCTATAAGATAGTTGATGTATTAAAAGACAAGCATCAATTGATTTTGTATCAAAAGGCATTTCATTAGAAGAACCCAATAATTGAAAATCACTTCCATCTATATTCATGCTAAATTGATGAGAAATAAAAGATGATTGAGTATTAATCTGTAAACTTAATTTACCAATTTTAAGTAAATGGAAACCAAATATTTGTGGCCACCATGGTTGTAACTTTTGATTTAATGCAATACAATAATATTTTCCCCATGGAATAAATTCCCAGGAATTAGGCATTTTATATAGTTGAGTAACACAAGCTGACTTCATTGTAATATCCTTCTAATCAATTAGCTATGAGTCATAATTATATTATGGAGCTTATCAGAATTCCTTCTTTAGTTGATAATTATATATGGTTATTAATTCATAAAGGTAACTGTATTGTTGTTGATCCAGGAATTGCACAACCAGTACAGAAATTTTTAGAACAAAATACTATAAACCCAATTGCTATTTTACTCACTCATCATCATGATGATCATGTTAATGGAGTTAAAGAATTAAAAAAAAAATATCCTGAATTATCTGTCTACGGTCCAATGGAAACAAGAAAAAAAGGAGTAACATGTATCATAAAAAATGGAGATCAATTAAATTTTTCTGGATTTTCATGGAAAACTATTGCCGTACCTGGGCATACATTAGGGCATGTTGCTTATTATCAAGAACCATATCTATTTTGTGGTGATACTATATTTTCTGGTGGTTGTGGTCGTATTTTTGAGGGAACAATAGAGCAAATGTATAACTCAATTAATATTCTTAAATCATTACCTGATGAAACTTTAGTTTGTTCTGCTCACGAATATACAGCCGTTAACATGAAATTCGCTAGTTATTTATTACCTAATGATGAAGCTATAAAAACTTATACTTTAGAAGTAAACAAAAAACGAAAGAAAAAAGAATCTACGTTACCTTCAAATCTCAAACATGAAAAAAAAATTAATATTTTTTTAAGATTCGAAGATCATCAATTACAAAAAGCATTGGGATTTTCTAATATTACTTGTTTAACTAGTGATGTATTTGCTAAAATTCGTAAACTAAAAGATTCATTTTAAATTAATATCTGTAATTCACTTAATGATATAAGTATAATTCATCTACTTATTTAATAAGTTAATAAGTAACGAATAAAACAAATATGTTATCTTAATAAAGATAAATAGGATATTATTTATCTCCTTTTTATTTATTAATCTTATCTGATAACATTATAGATAAATAAATATAAGATCTAGATATTATATAAAATAATATATTAAAATTACTATTTTATGAATTAATTTTTTTAATAATACTTAATTCATTGAATAACATAAGTAATTAACTAAAATCAATATTTTTTATTATGCTATTATCATAAATAAATTTATATTCAATCTAAGAAAAAACTATATATAAATATAGTTTTATATACTTGATAACTCTATTATATACTATCTTTTGAATCCAAAATAAATCCAATTTTCTATTCTAAGAGAAAATTGGATTTATTTTATTGATGAAATGTTTTTAATCTTATCATATAACCTTATATATATAAAATAATAATAAAATTATGGAAAATTATTTCATAATATGTTTCTACTGATGGATATAGAAAATGAAAAAAATAAATATTTTAATGAAGACAAATATCTTACTTTTTTTATGCTATAAACATATAGTGATAAATTTATTTTAGTAGTTAAGCAATATATTCTATGATAATTAACAATTTATATTAACTAAGTATAATTATAATTAAGACTATATACTGAATGATATAAAGAAAATAAAAATGTTTAATTATCTACAAGATATTTTAACGTTTTAGTTAATTAAAAAACATTGGATTATTTGCTAAAATTTTAATTATTAGTAATATAATTAAAGAATTATTATAAATCATATAATTTAATTATTAATAACTAATTAAATTATACTAATATCTATATTAGTATTGATGAATAAATTGCTTTATCGTATATATTAATTATATTAATTTTTATAAATTGCTAATAATGTTTTAAATTATAATTTAAAAACAATATTAAGATAATAATATATTAATTTATATAATATTAGACTGGTTTCTAATAACGATTAATTACTTAAATTATATATTTTCTTATAAAATATAAGATATTATTTTTTTTCATTAAAAAACTTATATATTTTATAGTTATAAAAATCAAACTATTAGTAGTTGTAAGATTGAATAAATAGCTCATTATCAATTATTAATAAATGTTATTACACAATAATAAATGAGTTTAAATAACTAGATTATATAAAAGTAAACAGATTATATATATCTATAAAAGATTAAAAAATTAATGATAAAATAGTTATCTTTTTATATAAACTATAACTTATTAAAATAGTGATTAATTATAAAACAAAAATAATATAAATTTAAAATATATGTAGTCAATTAAAGTCACTCTTGTTTAAATTTTATTAAATTTAGATATCATCAATTTTAAAAATATAAGCAAATTAATGCTTGATTATCAAAATAACTAATTTAATACTTAAATGATATTAATTTATTTGTTTTTAAGTTATATTATATAGATGATGTAGTAATTATTTTGTAAAATGATTGTTTTATTCATTAATAAAAAATATTTAGGTTATTTTCATTACAAAGTATTAAATACTAATCTTCTATTTTAACTTATCAACAATCTTAATTTTAAAATATAAAATATTAAAAAATAAGATTAGTTTTAAATTTTAAAAAATAAAATCTATTTTAAAAAATCTCATATCTATAATTTAATATCATTTATTACTATTTTTATGAATGTACAAGAGTAATTTTTTTTTTAATATCATATATAGATATCTAAATGATATTAAATAATGGAATGGTATAAGTAAAACATTTAAAAAATAATAATAAAACATTTAAAATATTAAACATAAAATCCATAATTATGGATTTTAATATTTTAAAGTATCTTTTTTATCTTAATTTTATTTTTAATAAATTATTATAGAAATAAAAGAAATTATTTATTGACTTTTCATATTAGTTTTAAAAGCTATATTTATTATTTTAATTTATATTTAATAAGTTTATTTATTTAAATATTTTATCGTTGAAATCTTAAAACTATATAAATATAATTTTATATAAAATATTTTCTTATTCTTCTTTTCTTTTACTAAGAAAAACTTTTTCTTAATAAGAGATACACTTTTATCAAATAAAGCGTTTAAAAATATAAGAATCAAAATTACTATCATATTAATTATTTGTTAATAAATATATTTAATTTAAAAGTTAAACAAGTATCAAGAAATATTAGATATTTAATTATTATCAATAATAATAGTATAAAATAAAATAGTAAAATAGTCAATAATAAAAGTTTATTGCTTTTCTAAATACAACTGGAAATTAAATCTAGAAACACTATAATAAATAAAAAATCTAAAACTTATTATTGTAATATATATAAAAATAATAGAATTAATATGAATGATTAAATTTACTAAATTTAATATTTGATCAAAAGTTATCATTAATAGTATATTATTTTGTTGATTATCTTTTTTTATAAAAAATTACGATCTTTAATTACAAAGATATTAAACTTAATAAATTTTAATTAAGCTTTTGTGTAGATCAAATGTATTTATATATAATAAATTTAAAATTAGATAACAAACATTTTATAATATCAAAATTTATTCTATAAGTGATATTTATCAAAATAGTAATGGTTATTTATAGAAAATAATAATACTGAATTAAACAGTATGATAAATCGAAAAAAAATTCTAAAATATGTGATAATCTATTTTAAAATTTATTATTGTTATTTTTTTATAACAAAACTACAGATAAGTAAATCTGTTAATTTTATTAATTATTTTTATTTTAAAAAAATAATAAAATATAAATTAGATTTAAATAATTATAATAAAAAGATAAATAATTGATAAGTAATTTTACTTCATATACGATTAATTAATAAAAGTAATCTTTAAATTTGGCCTTTAACTTCTTTTATCCCATTAAATTTGGCTTTTTTACCTAATGCTTCTTCAATACGAATTAGTTGGTTATATTTAGCTATCCGATCAGAACGACTTATTGATCCTGTTTTAATTTGTCCCGATGATATTCCTACTGCTAAATCGGCAATTGTGGCATCTTCAGTTTCACCTGAACGATGTGAAATGATTGTAGTATAGCCAGCATCTTTCGCCATCTTAATTGCTGCTAAAGTTTCAGTTAAAGTACCTATTTGATTAAATTTAATTAAAATAGAATTAGCGATACATTTTTGAATACCTTTTTGTAAAATCTTTGTATTAGTAACAAATAAATCATCGCCAACTAACTGAATTTTATCCCCTAAAACTTTAGTTTGATAGATAAAACCTTCAAAATCTGTCTCATTAAGACCATCTTCAATAGAAATAATAGGATACTGTTTTGTTAATCCTTCTAAATAATGTGTAAACTCTTTTGAGGTAAAAGATTTTCCTTCACTGTTTAAATCATAATTACCAGTATTCTTATTGTAGAATTCTGATGCAGCGCAATCTATTGCTAATGTAATATCTTTACCTAAATTATAACCTGCTAATTCAATAGCTTTTTTGATTATATTTAAAACATCAATATTAGATTTTAAATTTGGCGCATATCCACCCTCATCTCCAACTGTTGTATCCATCCCATTAGCTTTTAAAACTTTTGATAAATAATGAAAAATTTCTGAACCCATTTGAACTGCTTCTTTTAAGCTTTTTGCACTTACTGGCTGAATCATAAACTCTTGTATTTCAATACTATTATTGGCATGTTTTCCACCGTTGATAATATTCATCATTGGTAAAGGCATAGAAAATTCACCTGGTGTTCCATTTAATTCAGCAATATGCTCATATAAAGGAATACATTTCGCTGCTGCAGCTGCTTTTGAGTTAGCTAATGAAACAGCTAAAATAGAATTAGCACCAAATTTAGACTTATTTTCTGTGCCATCTAATTCGATCATTATTTTATCAATATTAGCTTGATCTTTTGCGTATTGACCAATTAACATATTAGCAATCGGACCATTCACTGCTGCAACTGCTTTTAAAACACCTTTACCTAAAAATCTAGTTTTATCATTATCACGCAATTCAAACGCTTCTTGTAAACCAGTAGATGATCCAGATGGGGAAGCAGCTAAACCAACGAATCCTCCTTCTAAATGAACTTCTGCTTCAATAGTTGGATTACCACGAGAATCGATGATTTCACGACCAATGAGTCTAACAATTTTAGACATTAAATTTTCCTTAATAAAAATTAAATTTTTAGCTAATGATAGCAAATTTTGCTACTATTTAGCCTATTATCTCTTACCAAACAAGGCATTGTGCTGATATTCTTTTGCTGCTTTTATAAAACCAGAAAATAACGGATGACCATCTCTTGGTGTTGAAGTAAATTCAGGATGAAACTGACAAGCTATAAACCAAGGATGATTAGGATTCTCAATAACTTCAACAAGTTTATTATCTACTGAACGTCCTGTAATAAATAAACCAACTTTTTCAATGCGAGCTAGAAATATATTATTTACTTCATATCGATGTCGATGCCGTTCTATAATTGTATTACTATTATATAATTCACTAACTTTACTACCTTTTACCAAATGGCATAATTGATTGCCTACTCGCATTTTACCACTAAAATTGTTTTTTTTATCACGAACTTTAATATTATTATCATCATTTGATAATTCTGTCATTAAAGCAACAACAGGATATGGACAATGTGGTGCAAACTCTGTTGAATTTGCTCCTTCCATGCAAGCAACATGCCTAGCATATTCAATTATAGCAACTTGCATTCCTAAACAAATTCCAAAATATGGAATATTATTTTCACGTGCATAACGTGTTGCTATAATTTTCCCTTCAATACCTCGTTCACCAAAGCCACCAGGAACTAAAATAGCATCAAGTCCTTTTAATAAATTAGTACCATGAGTTTCAATATTTTCAGAATCAATTAGTTTGATATTTACTGTTAAACGATTTTTTAAACCACCATGTTTTAATGCTTCAATAACTGATTTATAAGCATCAGGTAAATCTATATATTTACCTACCATACCAATAGTTACTTTCCCTACAGGGTTATCTTGTGCATCAATAACTTGTTCCCATTCAGACAAATCAGCTGTCGGACATATAAGTTTAAATTTTTTACAAATATAATCATCTAACTTTTGGGACTTTAATAAAGATAGAATTTTATAAATTGAATCAACATCTTCTAAAGAAATAACTGCTTTTTCTGAAAGATTACAGAAAAGAGCAATTTTTAGTCTTTCATTAAGTGGAATAACTCGATCTGAACGACATATTAATACATCAGGCTGAATACCAATAGAAAGAAGTTCTTTTACGGAATGCTGTGTTGGTTTTGTTTTGACTTCACCAGTAGCTGGTAAATAAGGTACTAAAGTAAGGTGAAGAAAAAGGGTTTTTTTACGTCCAACATCAACTGCCAACTGACGAATAGCTTCTAAAAAAGGAAGAGATTCAATATCACCAACTGTACCTCCAACTTCAACTAAAATGATATCGTGACCTTTTCCACCAGAAATAATTCTATTTTTAATTTCATCAGTAATATGAGGAATAACCTGAATCGTTTCTCCTAGATAATCACCATGTCGCTCCTTACGCAACACTTCATAATATACGCGACCAGTTGTGAAATTATTACGACGTGTCATTCTAGTGCGAATAAAACGTTCGTAGTGCCCTAAATCAAGATCTGTTTCCGCGCCATCTTCAGTAACAAAAACTTCACCATGTTGGATTGGACTCATAGTACCTGGATCAAGATTAATATAAGGATCCAATTTCATAATACTAACATTCAGTTTACGAGCTTCAAGTATAGCAGCCAAAGAAGCGGCAGCGATACCTTTACCAAGAGAAGAAACTACCCCACCAGTTACAAAAATATAATTCGTTTTCATGCTAAACCTGAAAATTTAGATGTAAAAAGGATGATAAATATTAGATTGGATAGAAAAATAGTATATTCCTATTAACTCTAAATCTACTATAAATGTTATAAACTAATTAAGTTAATTTCATCAATAATTTTAAATATCAAAAACTATCTTTATTAATTGTATTCAATAAATAATTAATAAAAGATATTACATTTAACTAATATTTAATTTATTCAACTAAAACAGTAATCTGATTTTTCTTAATTTATTACAAATATTTTCTATTTCATGTAGATGATTCTTTTCTAATAAAAATATTTTTTTCAAAAATTAGTTTTTATAATGGACAAAAATAGAAAGTTTATTACATTTTTTAAAATGATGATTTATAACTATATAAACTAATATAATTAATGAAATTAACTATAAAAAATAAATTGCTAATTTCTTCTTTAATAAATTATTATTAATCATTAATTTATTGTTATTTATTACTTATTAAAACTTTTTTAATTTATTTAAGAAAAATCTTAAGTGATTAAGTTTTAGATAAGTTACTTTATAAAATAAAGAGTTGAATTTATTTATTGTTTTTTCTTTTATAAACAACATTTTGCTAGTAGCATCTAATATTATTTAGAATCAAAAATGGATTCTTTTACTATTATTTTTTTTAAATTATTTTTTAAATATCTTCGCAATTACTTATAATATTTACTTATAAATATTATAAGTAATATGTTTATTAATCATTCGTTTAAAAATTAAATTAATTTTATTAAAATCAATAATTTCTATTTTTTCAAAAATAGAGATAAATATATATAAAATCATAAAATATCAAATCATGCTTTTAAAGCAACAAATTCTGTTATTTAATAACATCAATCAAGAAAATTATAAGTTTTTTGTAATATATAAAATAAATTACAATAATAAATATTATATTTTATATTATAATACATAATTATAATTTTTATTAAATAACATTAAATCATATTATAAAATAACTATTTGTTATTTATAATATGATTAATTTACACACTAATTCTTTTTATCTAAAATTAATAAATATCATTAATAAGTTAACTTATTATTATCTAAAATATGATTACTTTAATTATATTTTAATTAAACTAATAAATTAGTTAATTTCAAATACATAAGAAAATTATTTTCTTAGAAAGAATATATTCTAAAATAGATAAAATTATAAATATTAATATTTATACTAATATTCCTTAATTATTTTATTTAGTATTAATACTAAACTAATAATATTTACTATTTTTTTAAAAAAAAAGATAGTTATATCTTTAATGATCTTGTGAAATCTTTAATAATAACTTAAATACGTAATAAATAATCACATTACTTAGTATGTTGTAATAAAATATACTATAATACTTATTATAAATATTTAATATAATTATAAATTAATCATCTTTATATACATTTAATAAATATAAATTAATTTATTATTAGTATCAGAACTAGTGATATCATCAATATAAATTAACTAATAATAACGATAACAAAAAAAGGATTTTATTTTCCAATTACTTTTAAATAAAAATATACTTATCAAAATAGTTATTTACTCTAAAACTTATTCTATAAAAATTTTTCAAATTATAAAATAATACTATAATACTAACATTTATTAAAACAATAAAACGAATTAATATTTTATATACAAAAAGCAACTTTATATTTTTTTTAAAGTTAACATTAATAAATAAGTTTATTATCTAATATTTAGCTTAGTGATCAGAATATCGTGATCATCATCCAGACTTAAAAAGTTAATTATAAATTATATAATATCAGAAACATTTGTTAAATATTATTTAAATTTAAATTAATTTAGTTAAGGATATAATTTTGATATTATTTATATGATATTTTAATATTAATTATTATTTTAAAATAATAATTAATATTAAAATGATTTAATCAATCACATTAGAGATAATATAACGATTATAAACATATAATTAAGAATATAGTAAAAAATAAACTTATATTAATTTAAAAAATAAATTTATAACATTCCTTTTATATGCAAAATATATAAATAATTATTAATAACTCCGTTATGAACTTTGTAGAATAAATAATTAATTTAAATTATTTATATTTTCATTATAAGATATAATTTTTTTTAATAAAATAATTATATCTTTATTTGTATTTTATTTGTCAGTTATTAGCATTCTTTTTTTTATATTTCCAGTGTGCGGCAATACCAAGTTCAGCATTTTTATGCATTTGTTTAGTACGTATTTGTATTTCAACAGTCTTAGCATTTATTCCTAATACTATAGTATGAATAGATTGATATCCATTTGGCTTAGGGTTAGCAATATAATCATCAAACTCATCAGGTAAATATCGAAAATTAGTATGCACAATACCTAATACAGTGTAACAGTCTTCTAAACATTCTACTATAATCCTTACAGCACGCACATCAAAAAGTTTATCAAAGGTTAAATATTTTTTTTGCATTTTTCGCCAGATGCTATATATATGCTTTGGTCGACCATAAATTTCTACTATAATATTTTCTTGCAACATAAAATATCTAAGTAACGATACAAAATCATCAATATATCTTTCACGATCTATGCGATGTTCGTCAAGCAATTTAACAATCTTTTTATATTCATTAGGATATAAACAATAAAAACAAAAATCTTCTAACTCCAATTTTATTTTTTCTATAAACAAACAATTATAGAAAATGGTATATATATTTATGCATTCTCTTACTACTAGTATTTTTTTATCTTTAGATAGGTCTATCATTAAGAATAATTTTATAATATATTTTGTTACCTTAAATATATGATGATGAAAATATTCTATCGTAATTAACAATATTTGAATCTGAGAAATACTTATCCAATATATGAAACTACTTTTCCATAATTGACTACTATTCATTTTGTAAATAGCGTCCATCTTGATCTTATCTTTAATAAGAATATTAATTAATTTAGGGAGTTTAAAATAAATAATACACTTACTAATAATCTGATTATAAATTAAAGATTGAGGCAACAATGTGTAAAACTTATTAAAATTAGTGCTTAATATTAAAAAAAATTCTCTTATCTTAATTTTATTCCAAATTAATAATTGATTATTTTTACATTGTTTAATATTACAATAGTATCTTTTCCAAAATTTAATTAATTTTTGTTTTAAATCATTGTTAGTTAACTTAAGATTAATAATCAATTTTTTAGTAAAAAATACCACTATAGATGTAAAATAAGTGCTTTTAATTACAATCATAATATTTCTATTTCTGATTTATTTTAATATATATAGAAAATCTTTAAACTTTGAATGACTAATATACAAGGATATATACGTCATTCTAATATCCATAAGTTAATAACTGGTTATAAGTAGTTTTACTATTTTAATATTGTCAGTAGATTAGCAGAAGACATAAATAATTTGTTCTGGCTTAAATTTGATAACATGTGGTATTAGACATATAATATCATATTTATTAAATTGATAATGGTAATATTTATTAATTTATTTAAATTATTGTTAATATATTATCTTATTTTTTTAATTTAATAATTTTTTCTGTATTAATAGTATTATAAATATAATTATAATTAATCGTAAAAGATTTTATCTTCTTCTGGTGAAGTACATATATTCCAAATTACTTTTTACTCAAATATAAACTAATCTTAACCTTACTAAGTAAGCATTTTTATTAATTTATAAAATTAATTGAATAAAATTCTTAGTTTAAATGTCAATTTAATGTTCTAAATAAAATAGTAAAAATTACTTTTATTTGATATAATTAGCAAATTTAATAATGATTATTAATATTATTGCTACTTTAATAAGAGTTATAAACCATATATAGAATACGAAGAAATAGTTAATAATATTTAATCATTCATTCTTTATTATTATGATGACGACGTAAAATAATATTTATAAAATTAACTAAATTAGTAATATCAACATGACTAAATATTTAATTATTTAAAATTTATTTAAAATAAGACTATATTAAGAAATAATTATTTCTTTAATTTCAATTGTAATTAAGATGAATAATACTCAGCATTTATTAATTCTATATTAATATATTTTAATTAGTTACAGTGAAATATAAAATATAAAAAAGATTTCATATATTAATATATAAAATCAGACCTATATATCAATATAGATACTATTTTATCTATATTATAATAATTTTAATGATTTTATTTTTCTAAAATTTTACGCTTAATAAATAAGATTAGGATCTTATTACTATTTTAAAACAGTCATAGATAATAAAATAGTTATAAAAATAATCTATTTAATTTAAAATTATCAAATTTAATTGTTTTACTAGCTCTTACTGTATGTAGTAAGTCCTATTTTTTATTTATAACAATTTAAATTCATGTTTATAGTTATAAAATAATTTTTATTTCAAAACTTATTATCATATATATAGATAAAAAGAAAAAATTCGTATCTTTAAATATTAAAATTTCAATTATTACTATTAAATAATTTAGCATTAATTTTAATACTATTTTAAAAAATAAAAATTATATTATTTAATTTAAAATATATAAGATTATTATAATTATTTTAAAGAAAAACTAAATATTTTTTATATTTATTATCATAATACAATATTGATTGTCTTTCTTTTTAAATAAGAAGTCATAAATAATAATATAATTTCTTTAAAAGAAATAAAATTTATTTTGATTAATATTTTATATTTATTATTATGATAATAACCTTTTTTTATATTATTACACATAGTTTTATATAAATGAACTTGTATATATTTATCTATCTTTTATTTCTCATCATTATCAAAAATTTCTTAAACTTTTTTTTAAAACGAATTAGTTAAATATATTTAAGTTATAATTTATCTAAAAGTGTTTAAAAATTTTTTTTCTACTAATTTTTTTATATATATAAATAAATTAGTATTTTAATATTAATAATAATAAATGATAAAACTTAGCATATCACTAACTTATTTAAATAATCTCTTAGCTTTTATTGTTAACTTGAGATAAATAGATTTATCTTTAGATAAAACTTCAAAAAAAGTACTATTTAAATTTTAAATATAAGTTAAAAATCAAAATTTTTATAAAACTATAAAAATTCATGATATTTTTACTAAAAAGTAACTATTATATGAATAAAATTCATCTTATTTACTAGATAACATTTTATTATAATTAATACCTTTATTGGATTTTATATTATTTATTAATAAATAATTTTTATTATAATAATTTTGAACTAATATTCCAATAAATAAAATACTAAGAAATACCAAGTCAAAACTAATATAAGAAAACTTATTAATATCTTATTATATATAATTAGCAATAGAACAAATAATATTATTTATTTTTCATGAAATAGAAAAAAAATTAAAATAACAATATAATCTAGATCTACTTTTGATAGTTTATTTTAATTAAACTATCTTATTACCAAGAGAATTTGTTTTTTAAATAAACTAAAATATTTTAAGAAATTTACCTAATAACAGTCTAACCATTAATATATTTTATAGTTGAAAAAATAACAGATAAAATATTAAGTTTAATTTAAAACAATTTATAAATTATCACAAATATTTTTTTTACAAAGTAACTACATACTAATACTTTCTAATATAACTTTATTAATCTTTAATATATATAGTAAAAATTAATATAATTATTTTAGAATTGTCTATAAATACTCATACTATAATTATAAAATATTTATTATTTAATTAAATAGTTTAGGTTTTTATTTCCAATGTCATAATAAATAAGTGTAAAATTTTAAATATATATAATTAATAAACTATGAGTATTTTAAAATAAAAGTTGCTATAATTAGATACTATATATGAAGAAATCATATTTTTATATAATAAAAGGATATTCAAATCTTAATTATCCATGTGATAATGATAGTATAAATATACTATAAAAATTTATTAATATTTATTTAATATTATTAAAATATATCTTTGATATATATTATTAATCAGTAATAAAATCAATAATAATTTTAAATTAAAATATTTTTATCCTTGATTTATTATTAATATCGACTGATCTGATTGAAAGATTTGGACATAGTTTAAATATTATTTGTATCATAGTTTCAACTGAAGTTTTTATCATTAAAATAATTTATCTGTTTTTATTTGTAAAATAACTAAATCATAAAACATATCTTAATGATATTAAAATATAAATAAATAGTTAGTAAAACTAAAATTATTAGAGATGATATTAAAAAAAACTAATTTATATATGATATTTTATTTTTTTTTAGAAAACTATTATTAATATTATTTAAAATAACTACATCATATTCCATTAAATTTTTTTAATATTTTATTTAAATATTAAAAAATATAAAAGAGATATACACAATTGATCATATATATCATTAATTTTATAATTTATTTATCATTTTTATAAATCTATTTTAATACCTTTACTGCTAAAGAATTTTATTCTTATTTTAAAAACTTTTTGATATTAAAATTTTTATATATAAAACCTTATTTATAAAAAATAATAATAGTTAAATTAACTATCTTAATGAAAAAACTAAAAATCATCTAATTTATCATACAATACATCTAAGAAAACTAAATATAAGCAAATGTTAATTAAAATCAACTAAATACTAAATGAAGAACCACAACCACAAGTCATTTTCGCATTTGGATTATTCACTACAAATCGAGATCCTTCTAATCCCTCAATATAATCAATAGAACCACCAATTAAATACTGTAAACTCATTGGATCAATAATTAATTCAACTCCTTGTTTTTTAATAATTAAATCTCCTTCATTTACTTTATCATCAAATGTGAAACCATATTGAAAACCACTACAACCACCGCCAATAATATAGACGCGTAAACGTAAATTTGGATTTCCTTCATCCATAATCAACCACTTAACTTTTTTTGCTGCAAAATCAGTAAACATTATTGGTAATACAATATCATTACTCATTTCTAACTCCATTGCGACATGTTAATAAATAAATACAATGATCATTAATGCTAAAATTGGATAAAATATAATTATCTAACAGCTGACTAATTGATTCAAGATCTTACTACTAAATTAACTAATTTAAAATTATATTAAATTTACTATTTGGTTTATTAATAATATTGATTTAAAATATATATAAAGTTTATTTTTTAAAAAAGTACTTGGAGTTATTTAATGAATCAATCTGAAATACTTTATTTAAAAGCTAAAAAGCTTATTCCTGGCGGTGTTAATTCACCAGTACGATCATTTTCTGGTGTTGGCGGCCATCCATTATTCATTAAACGAGCTGATGGTGCTTATATTTATGATGTTGATGGTAAAGCTTATATTGATTACGTTGGTTCTTGGGGAACAATGATTTTAGGTCATAATCATCCTATAATACAGAAAGCAGTCATTCAAGCGACAAAGTACGGTCTTAGTTTTGGTGCTCCTACTTCTATTGAAATAGAAATGGCAAAAATTATCAATCAACTGATCCCATCAATTGAAATGGTTCGTATGGTAAACTCAGGAACAGAAGCTACAATGAGTGCAATACGACTAGCCAGAGGTTATACTGGACGTGAAAAATTTATTAAATTCGAAGGATGCTATCATGGTCATGCTGACTATTTATTAGTTAAATCAGGCTCAGGTGCTTTAACTATCGGACAACCGAATTCTCCTGGTATTCCTAATGATATTATCAAACATACTCTTACCTGCAAATTCAATGATTTAGATTCAGTACAGCGCACTTTTGAAAAATATCCACAAGAAATCTCTTGTATTATTGTTGAATTAGTATCCGGAAATATGAACTGTATTTTACCTAAGGCTGAATTCTTAATCGGATTACGTAAATTATGTGATAAATTTGATGCTATTTTAATAGCAGATGAAATAATAACAGGATTTCGAATTACTTTAGGTGGTGCGCAATCATATTATCAAATTAAACCTGATTTAACCTGTTTAGGAAAAATAATAGGTGGTGGTATGCCTATTGGCGCATTCGGTGGACGATCTGAGATTATGGAAAAACTTGCACCAATAGGATCTATTTACCAAGCTGGTACACTATCAGGAAACCCATTAACTATGGCAGCAGGATTAGCTTGTCTAACTGAAATTATTAAACCTAATTTTTATAAATATTTAACTGAACTAACGACAGAACTTGCTAATCGATTAAAAGAAGAAGCTAAAAAAGCAGATATTCCATTAATTGTTAATCATGTTGGCGGCATGTTTGGTTTGTTCTTTACGGAAGCAAAACAAGTTAGTTCTTATAAAGATGTCATGCAATGTGATATTGAAAAATTTAAAAAATTCTTCCATCTAATGTTAGATAAAAGCATTTATTTACCTCCTTCAGCATTTGAGGCAGGTTTTGTGTCTATTGCACATAATCATGAAGATATTGATCGTACAATTAAAGCAGCAGAGAATGCTTTTAATAACATGCAATAACAATTTTAATTAATGAAAGTAAATACTAATTTATTTAATTTATATGAATTTTTATTAAGAGAGAGTATTATTATATTTTATTGATTATTAAAATAATTTTAGATAAAATTATATTTATCAATACTTATATAACTATTTATTTAAATTAAAGTTTGGCTTCAATAATTTCATATCTAGATGACATAATGCTTCAGGGTCTTCAGTCCATACTGGCAAAATATGAAGACCAACACTTGTACAATTAAAACTACCATCTGTATTTATAAACATTTCCATAATTCCATCTGGAGGCTTATTATCTAATATTGATGGAGTTTGATTTTCTAAATAATATCGATAAAAATATAGTGCTCCACTTGCTCCAGTAAGGTTTATTGGCTTATTATTATCTCGACCAGCCCAACTAATAACTACTTCTTTACCATCTATACCAACAAACCAACTATCTCGTAAATCATTAGTTGTTCCGGTCTTACCAGCTAAATGATATTTAGAAAATTTATTCATTAATAAATAAGATGTTCCGTATTTAATGACTTGTTGCATGGCATAAAGCGTCAAATAAGCCCCTTGAGGAGATACTGCTGGCTCTGCAGATGGATAACTTTGATAAAGATTATTACCATCACGATCAATAACAGAACGCAATGCAGATAATAACGCTCGATTTCCATTATTACTAATTGTTTGAAACATTTGAGCTATTTCCACAAGAGTTAAATTTAGTGAACCTAATAACATAGCTGGTACTTTCTCAATAGTATAACCTGGTAGACCAAGACGTATTAATATTTTATTGACTTGATCTAAACCTACGCTTAAACCAATATTTACTGTTGGAATATTTAATGAATTAACTAAAGCATCAATTAACATTACTTCTCCTCTAAAATTACGATCATAATTTTTTGGCTCCCAAATTTGATTATAAAATTTTATAGTAATTGGTTGATCAGATATCATAGTATTTAAACGAAACTGATCTGGATTGCTTAATGCAGTAAGATAAATTGAAGGTTTAACTAATGAACCAATTGATCGTCTAGCATTTAATGCTCGATTAAAACCAGAATATTGTGGTTGCGAACCACCGACTACAGCATGAACTTCACCATTAATACGATCAACGATTACCATTGCTCCTTCAAGATCAGATAATTTTTGTGCTTTACGCAAATTATCCGTCCCTTTTTCAATAGCATTTTCAGCTGCTTGTTGTGAAATTGGATTTAAAGTAGTAAAAATCCTAGCACCAGAAAGATTATTTATTTTATCTCCTAATTTCTCAGTTAATTCTCTCAAAACAAGTTCTATAAAGGCCGGCTGAGGTGTTAAAATACCACTTCTCTCTTTAACCCCTAAAAGTTTAACGCTTAATATATTATATGTTTCATAATTAATAATTTTTCGTATTTCTAATAATTTTAATATTAGATTTCGACGTTTTATAGCTAATTTAGGATTACGCCATGGATTATATAATGATGCTCCCTTAACCATACCAACTAATAAAGCTTGTTGATCAATACTTAACTCATCTATAGGACGACCAAAATAATAAAGACTCGCAAGAGGAAAGCCGCGAATTTGATTATCTCCACTTTGACCTAAATAAACTTCATTTAAATAAAGTTCAAGAATACGCTCTTTACTATAATAAAAGTCCATTAAAATTGCCATATAGGCTTCATGAATTTTACGCATTAACGTTCTTTTATTGTTTAAAAATAAGTTTTTAACTAATTGCTGAGTTAAGGTGCTTCCACCTTGAACAGTCTTACCAGCTATTAAATTAGCAATAATTGCACGTCCAATAGAATAAATATTTATTCCATCATGTTTATAAAAGTATCTATCTTCAGTTTCAATTAATATTTTAACAAAAAAATTAGAAAAATCTTTTCTTGGTAAAACTAAACGTTGTTTATTATTAACAGTTTGAATCATAGTAATGAGTTTAGGATCAAGGCGAAAAAAACCAAATGATCGTCCATTATTTATATTAGTAATGTTAGTTAGTCGAACTTGTTCAAAAGTTAATTTAGCTAAGATTTTATCTTCTCTTTGATCAGGAAAAGGAAATGGACGACGTAATATTTCTATTGTATTATCTTTAACAATATATTCACCAGGTATAGTTATTTTGTTTACTCTACGATATTCGATACCATCTAATAATCGAATTATATCTTCTTTGCTATAATTCATCCCTGGTTCAAGATTAACTATTTGGCCATAAATAGCTGCAGGTAGATCCCAAATTTTCCCACTAAGGCACTTACTCATTTTTTGATATAAATAGATACCATAAATACCAATTAAGAATATCAAAACTATTATGATTTTTAAAAAAAATAATAACCAGAAGTATCTATTTTTAAATGATTGAAACTTATTACCTTTAATTATCATTATCTTTTATTCTTTTTTATCAATATCTTAATTTTAATATTCTTATTTGATTGATGGTTATCATAATGAAGTTTTATTTTTTACTAATTCAATTTTTTCTTTCATATTTAGCTATCAAAAAATTCATAACTATATTTATAAATCATCTTAAAAATAAATATTTATTTCTCATAAAATGAGATAGATTATCTTAATATATTATTAATAGTATTTACGTAATAAAAATTCTATAAATAATATTTTTCTTTTGAAAGAATATTATTCTCTTGAAAATATCTTATTTAATAAATATTAAATATCCTATTAATTTACATAAAAAGTGAAAATTATTAATTTTTAACAAAAATATTGTAATATCGACTTTATTATTACGAATAGCTATTACAACTAGCTTAATAACTATTATTATATTAATTATAACTTACCAAAGTAATCTAAATTAGTAATACCTTATAAGAGTTTTTTTGCTACTGTTAATATGTGGAAATAAGTAAACTAGTAACTATGTATTATAGCTATGTAATAGCAAATATACATATGCATAGCGTCTACATAAAGAGATATACTCTTATAATTCATTATTAAATAATATTAAATAAAAATATTTAGATAATCGTAACTTAAAAACTACATGCAAATAAAAATTTGCAATCAGATTAATATTAATACTTATCAAAAGTAATTTTATTAATCATTTTATAATAAAAGATAAAATCTTGCATTTATTAGATCATAATAACATTATATAAGAAGTAAAATATGGAGAAAATATAAGAATTAATTTTTTGATAATAAAAACGATAATTTTATTAAAAAATAATTTTAATTATTTTTTTAATCGATTTTCAAATATTAATAGCATAAAATATACAGTATTTCAAATAACTTAATGAAATAAGTAAACGATTTTATTTTATTATATTAAAATATAAATATAAAATATCATTAAAATCTATATTTATTTATTAATATTAATAGAGTTCTTTTTTATTTTAAGAAGTTATTTTTATTACAATATAAAATAATATTTATTTAAAAATAAAAGTAAATTTATTAGTTTATATATAATTTATTTTACATAATAAAAATATTATTATAAGATACTAATCTCTCTTGTATATAAGAGAGATTATAAGAATTATTTTAAATAGTATAGAGTATTCTGTTATTCGTAGTAACCTTTTATTTTTTATTAATGGTTCTGTTGAATATTCCATATCTAGGAGAAGGATTATGAAAAAGAGGCAAAAATATAAAACCTCGTCCTTAAATATTCTCGCCATTGCTAAGGTAGATCCTTACCAAGAAAAACCAGGCGAAAAATATATGAACGATACACAGTTAATCCATTTTAAACGTATTCTCGAAACATGGCGAAATCAACTCAGAAATGAAGTAGATCGTACTGTAACTCATATGCAAGATGAAGCATCAAATTTCCCTGACCCTGTTGATAGAGCGGTACAGGAAGAAGAATTTAGTCTTGAGTTACGTAATCGTGATCGCGAACGTAAGCTAATTAAAAAAATAGAGAAAACTCTAAAAAAAGTTGATGGGGAAGATTTTGGTTATTGTGAAAGCTGTGGAATTGAAATTGGTATCCGTCGATTAGAGGCTCGTCCAACAGCTGATTTATGTATTGATTGTAAAACATTAGCTGAAATACGTGAAAAACAGATCGCAGGTTAGTCAATAAGCTTAAGTAATAAAAATACGGTATATAAAATATATCCCGTATTTTTTTTAAAAAAAATTAATAAATACTTCAATAATTATTAGAATATTAAACTATACATCAGATTTTTATTTTAAATATATAAAGATATATTTTTATATATTGTTAGTTGTAATATTAATATAAATATATATCTTTTGGAAAAACAATGAAACACAATCTAAAAAAATAATATGATTTAATTAAATAAAAAGAACAGAGAAATAATAAATAAGTTATATTATTATGCTGATATAGATTATGTTTTAAAAAACTTTAAGAAATTACCTTTTAAATTTTGAATAAAATTAAATAAAATAATCGTATTAAATATATTACAATAATATTTACTATGTTATTTTAGTGCAACTAAAGTAACATAATACAACGATTGTTATTTTTTCAGTATATTGATAAAATAATATTACATATAGTTATTATAAGAGATATTTTCGTAATCTTTGTTTATTTTCAATAGTTCTTTTGGAAAAAAAATACAGATAAAATTTTTTTTTCTAATTTAATAATCAATTATTGTAGTGTTATATGATACAAAATTTTATTTTAAGTTAATAAAATATTTATTATTATTTAAATAAATAATTTACTTACTTATAATTTAATTGTAATTGCTAATAATTATAAATTATAGTATTTTTCAAGAAATTCTTTGTATTAATTTGATTTAGATTATCTCAATCGTTAAATAAAAATAACACTAGATATTGGTATTTATTTTTTTTAATATTCAATTACTTATGTTTTATATTTTATATTTTTTTTTAAAATTGACTTTTAAATAAAATTAAACAATGTTAATTTTAATGAAGGATATAAAAATCAATTTAGTTTGTGAAATAATTCTTATTAAGAATAATTATTATTAATAAGAAAAATATTAATAAAACTATTATTTAACTAAACTATACAAAGTTAATAGTTATATAACATATAGCCAAATTGAAGAATTATTATAAACAATAATTAATCATAAATTTTTATTCAAATTAAGCATTAATTCACAGAAAAATCTTTAAGATATAATTAAATTATTAATTTTAATTTTTTAACTAAAAATACATTTGATATAGAAATTTATTATTTTATAAAAATAAACAAAATATTATTTATAATAATTTGTTGAAATAAAAATAAAAAATAATATATCTAAACAAGATATTCAAATTAATTAATAATTAATATTAAATTTTTATAGTAAAGTAAAAAACTTTTACTAACAAAAAATATCGGAGTTAAAAAATTATTAAAAGTACTAAATTACTAGATAAATTTAGATCAACTTCTACTATGAAAACTTCAATATCTATAATTACACGAGATAAACACCCTATATCTCGAAAAGAGATTAGCGAAAATGCATTAAAAGTTCTTTATCGTCTAAATAATGCTGGTTATGAAGCTTATTTAGTTGGTGGTAGCGTTAGAGATCTAATATTAGGTAAAAAACCTAAGGACTTCGATATTACCACAAATGCAACACCTGAACAAATTCGTAAATTATTTCGTAATTCTCGTTTAGTTGGACGACGTTTCCGTTTAGTGCATATTATATATTGTTATGAAATTATTGAAGTTTCTACTTTTCGTAGTTATAATGAACAAAATGATACTAATAGTAAAAATATTGTTTATCAATCAAAAAGTGGTATGTTATTAAGAGATAATATTTTTGGTAGTATTGAAGACGATGCCATCAGGCGAGATTTTACAATTAATAGTCTATATTATAGAATTAACGATTTTAGCTTACGTGATTATGTAGGTGGATTTAATGATCTTAAAAATGATGTAATTCGTTTAATTGGCGATCCTAAAATTCGTTATCGAGAAGATCCGATACGTATGTTACGTGCTGTTAGATTTGCTTGTAAACTAAATATGCAAATTGATATTAAAACTGCTGAACCAATTCCCAAACTTGCATTTTTATTAAAAAACATACCATCTTCACGTTTATTTGAAGAATCGCTGAAATTATTTCAAAATGGTCATGGTTATAAGACATATCAACAATTAAGATATTATAATCTTTTTCAATCATTATTTCCATTAATTGAACAATATTTTACAGTTAATAATGATTCTCCTATGGAGATTATCATTAATCATGTATTACAAAATACTGATTATCGAATAAAAAACAATAAACATATAAATTCTGCGTTCTTATTTGCAACTATATTATGGTATCCATTAGTAAAACATGCAAATAAACTTTTTAAAGAAAATTCTTTTTTATCTTATGAAACCTTCAATATCGCAATGAATGATATACTTGATGAACAATGCCGTTCTATCGCTATTCCTAAACGTATTACCTCAGTAATGCGAGATATATGGAAGTTACAATTGATATTAACACATTATCAAAAAAAAAAGGTAAATAAACTACTTAAACATTCAAAATTAAACATTGCGTTTGATCTTCTTGAATTACGAGCCAAAGCGGAAGATCGTAATGAACTAGAAGAACTTGCTCATTGGTGGAGAAAATTTAAAGAAAGTAATAATAACTTATAATACGAAATGATTATTAAGCTTGGTAATAAAATATGCAATTATTTTTCATAAATTACTGACATGATTAAAATAATAAATCAATAAAATAATATAGTTAACTTAATATGGAACGTGTTTATATCGCAATTGGTAGCAATTTAAATATTCCTTTGCAACAGGTACAAAGTGCTATTAAAAAAATACATCAATTACCTAATACAAAGTTCATTACAATTTCTTCTTTCTACCGATCAAAAGCAATGGGACAACAAGATCAGCCTGACTATCTAAATGCAGTTATCGCTTTAGATACTGAACTATCACCAGAAACACTACTTAAACATACTCAATTAATTGAATCAATACACGGAAGAATACGTGATGTTAATAATTTATGGGGACCAAGAACACTTGATTTAGATATCATCTTATATGGTAAACATATCGTTCAGACAACCAATTTAACTATTCCGCATTATGGTCTTAAAGAACGAGAGTTTATGTTGTATCCTTTAGTAGAAATAGCTCCTAAACTACACTTTCCTGATGGTGAATTAATAAATGATAGATTCTTATTAGTTACTAATAATGGAATGACTTTATGGTAACTAAAGCAATAAATTTAATTTATATAAGCGATATAGAGTTATATATTAATATTGAATTTTTATTCCATTATAAAATAAATTAAAATATATATAATTTATAAAAATAAACTTCCGTTTAAAAAAATAAGTAATAACATATTAGATAACATATAATTAGATGTGTATAATTAATTTTTAGAAATAAATATATAAAATATATAATTAGAATAAAATTCAAAAAATTCCAATAAGAAACAAATATTTTTTTATAGAATAATTATAAATATCAAAATTATTTAATAGTTTATAAAACTATTAAATATAATTTAACTATAATTTTTACTAGAATATTATTGTTAATGTTTTCTTTTTTATTTCAAAATAAGAATTAAGATTATAAAATAAATAATTTTAAAACTAAAATAATAGATTTTAATGAAAAATTAAAAGAAATAATGTAGAAAATAGAAATAGATTACGAGTAATAAAATTATATATTATAAATTTATAACCATCTAAAATTAATAAATATTTCTATAAAATAGAATATATAAAAATAATTATACTAATGATTATATATTTAATAACATTAAAATAATTAGTATACTTATATTTCTATTATAGTAAATTTCTTAACTATTAACTTTTTAATCCGTGTCCTTTTTCAATTAAATACCAAGTTATAACATATAAAATAATAGTAAAAAATAGTAATACTAATAAAGTAATAGATAAAGAAATATCACTATCACCAATAAATCCATAACGTAATCCGCTGATCATATATACAATAGGATTAAGCTTAGATATCTTTTGCCAAAATTCAGGCAAAAGAGATAAAGAATAAAAAACACCACCTAAATAAGTTAATGGTGTTAAGATAAAAGTAGGAATAATACTGATATCATCAAATGATTTAGCAAAAATCGCATTTATTAATCCAGCTAACGAAAACAAAATTGCTGTCATTAACATAGTAATAATTACTACACACCAAGAATAAATATCTAATTGAACGAAAAATAATGAAACTAAGATAACTAAAACACCAACTAATATTCCTCTAACAACACCGCCACCAATAAATCCAATTATTAAAATATGAGTAATAACTGGTGCAACTAATAATTCTTCTATACTTTTTTGAAATTTTGCCCCAAAAAAAGATGAACAAACATTAGCGTAAGAATTATTTATTACTGACATCATAATTAAGCCTGGAACAATAAATTGCTTATAATTAACACCATCCATATCTCCAATTCTTGAACCTATTAAACTACCAAAGATAATAAAATAAAGAGACATCGTGATAACAGGAGATAATAAAGTTTGTATCCATATACGTGAAAAACGTGTTATTTCTTTTATCCAGATTGTTTTCATAGCAATCCAGCATAACTTAATCATCAATCCTCCTTATTATAATTAGTCAATGTTGTTTGTTCATTAAACCAACAAATAATTTTTCTAAACGATTTACTTTATTTCTCATGCTAGTTACTTGTATAGATTGTTTAACTAATTGGTTAAACAAATCATTAAGACCTTGATCTCGAAATACATCAACCTCTAATGTTAAGATATCAAGTAATTTAAATTTATAACCATCTAATATAGGAATAGGACTATTTGGTGCTAAATCAAAAATAAATGTTTCCGACTCTAGTTGATTAATTAGTTTTTTCATACTTGTATTCTCAATTAATTGACCATATTGAATAATTCCGATATTACGACATAACATTTCTGCTTCTTCAAGATAATGAGTCGTTAAAATAATAGTGGTACCTTCTAGGTTTAAAGTTTTTAAAAAACTCCACATTGAACGACGTAGTTTAATATCAACACCAGCTGTTGGTTCATCTAAAATTAATAACTTTGGTTTATGCATTAATGCTCTAGCTATCATTAAACGACGTTTCATTCCACCTGATAAGTCTCTAGCAGACTCTGAGCGTTTACTCCATAAGGATAATTGAGAAAGATACATTTCTGCTCTAGATAAAGCTATTGAACGCCTGATTCCATAATAACCAGCTTGGTTCAGCACTATTTGTAATACTGTTTCAAATGGATTAAAATTAAAGTCTTGTGGCACTAAACCTAATTTACATTTTGCATTTACAGTATTTTTATCAATATCAGAGCCAAATACTATTACTTTGCCACTTGTTTTATTAACTAATGAACTAATAATACCAATTATAGTTGATTTACCAGCACCATTAGGTCCCAACAAAGCATAAAAATCACCAATATCAACTTTTAGATTAATTCCAGTTAATGCTTTTATGCAACCTGGATAGATTTTTGTAAGATGTAGTAGTTCTAAAGCATAAGTCATAAGAACCTTTCTTATATATTTTATTACACATATTATAATCAGTTACGCATTTATTAATTTTAAAATTAAATTAAAATTAAAAATTAACAATTGTGTTTAAAATAAATTTATTCTTTATATAATAAGATATTTTAAGTTAAATATCATAATTCATAAAAATTATGATAAAATTAAATAGCTATTTCTTAAAAAAATATTGATTAAAATTATTTAATAAAGAATTTTTTTTAAAAAAAATAAAGTTCATAATATAGAGATTATCTCTGTATATAAGTTTCTTTCATTAAGAAAATACTTATTATACGTTAAAAATTAACTATAAACTGATATCGGATATATATATTTTTAAATAAAATAAATGTTAATTTGTTATTCATACTGATTTAAATTGTAAATTCATTGCATAATATAATACCAATAGGTTATATAACCTATTATTTATGATTAAACTAATATAATTTTAATAATATTGAAGTTATAATTAATAATATAAAAAATATGATTAATTAATAATTTATTACTATGTATTTCTTTATATATCATTTAAATATGATTTATCTAAACTTAATCGTATTGATTATATTATAATCTTATTAATTTAATCATAATATAATCAATAGGATAGAAGAATAATTAAAGTGTTATTACTTATATAATTTATTCAATATAAATAGTATACATCAATTATCTATATTTTTTTATTGTTATTATCTATAAATAATTTTAAATATATATTGACAAACTACTTTGTTAAATTAATATTGAAAATAAATATAGAAAATAAAACTAAATATTTTATTTTAGTATTGTAAATTGAATTTAATTACTTAATAACAAGTTAAATAAAATATAAATATAATATAAATATTGATATTATCATATGTATTTTGATAAAAAAATAACAATAAATCAATCTTTTATAATATAAATAAAGGAATTAATTCAATAAAAATCTATATTTTAAATGTAATGGTTTTTACATAGATTCAATTATCTATATTTTTTTTAATAAGAGAAAATATAGATAATTGAATTGTTTAAATTTTCATTAATACTATATAATATTTAGTAACTGCTTCAATAAATTTTACTATACTAAAATGTAAGTCATACTTTTTAATCGTTTTATATTCTTTATTGGTATAAATTTTCATGTAAAGAAATTTATTTGATTTATCATTTATTTAAACACAAATCAACTGAATTTTATATATTAAAATAATAGATAAAACACATGCATATTTTCATTATTATTAATAAATATTAATGATTTTTAAAACGAAGGTTTAGCCATTACATTCAACATTTACTTTTCATTAATTTTAAAATAGTTAATATTTTATTTATAGTAAAATCAACAAGTTTATTTATTTATATATAATTTCGTATATAACTTATCAGTGTATATTTAGTTATACATTCTATTTTTTATTATTAATTTTAATACAATTATTTTTAACAAAAATAATTTATTTATCTATGTGATTAGGTTGATTTTTATTTATTTTTTGCATTATTAAAATATTTAATTTTTTTTACACTAATAAGAATTTGTATATTTTAAGTAATAAAAATAAATTTAATTTTAATTAATAAATTAGTGATAAATTTACTTATATAAGAGATTATCTATTATATTTATTTATTTTTATATATATTAATATAATTTATACTACTTTTATAATTATGAATAAGATAGTTATATTAATGTGAATTTAATTTAAGAACATAAATAATTAAATCTACTTTATAAATTTATAATACCTATTATTTTTTTCTAAAAAAAGATTAATATTTATCTTTTAACATTTTTACTAAAAAATATTCATATAAATATTTTGAATATTTAATTTTTATATTAAAATTAAATAGAAATTGTTATTATCATTTATAAATTAAAAAACTGATAAATTATCAACCATTTAACATTATGTATTAACTAATAATCTATTTTTTATATATAGTTAAAATTTATAATTTAACTTATTTTTTTAAAGTATTATTTTATTTCTATGATAATAAGAATTAGAATATTACAAATTGTGAATAATAAAAATATAAGCATGTTAGATTATATTTTACAATTATAGAATTATATTATAAATATAATAATTCTAAAAAATTATTTTTTAAAAAAACAAAGAAAATAAACTATGTAGTATTAAAATATTTTATCTTATAAAAGATGATATTCCCAAATATTTTAATATTGCAATGCAATTCAA
The DNA here is from genome assembly GCA_052401645.1 of Arsenophonus sp. Classification (GTDB taxonomy): domain Bacteria; phylum Pseudomonadota; class Gammaproteobacteria; order Enterobacterales; family Enterobacteriaceae; genus Arsenophonus. The sequence continues at coordinate 831,175 of CP198939.1, read as the reverse complement.
GTAATTTTTAAAATTATTACTATTTAAACTAAAATATTAAGCTAACTATTTTATTAATATATTGAATAATATTAAAAATAACAATATATATGATAAAAAATAATATATTTTTTATCATATATATGTAATGACATAAAATAACAGTAAATTTAATTTAATATAAATTATTTTTATAAGAAACTTTTAATTCATAATCAAAAAAAATAAATGATTTCTTTAATTAATATAATATACTTATAAGTAAAATATTTATTTAAATATTATATAAAATTTTTAGATTCAAAATCAAATTTTATTTTATAACATACAATATTTAATACTATCATTAAATTAAATTAATGATAGTATTAATTTCATAAAATTAATTAACCATAAAAATTAAAAATTTTAAAAACAATAAAATAAAAAATAATTTTTAATGATATAAAATTTCAAAAATATTTATTTTATATAGTTAATAACTATTAAATATTTATTTTTAAAATTGTAACTTATAGAAGAATATTCTATAAGTCTAAATGTTAATAAAAATAAAAAATATTACATTTTTAATTAAAGAACTATTATAAATATTTTTAATTTATATTAATTAACAATATTATTATTAATAAAATATTTAACATCTTAATTAAAGATAAAAGCTAATTATAATCTTTCTATCTTTATTTTATAGTAAATAATAATATCTTAAATAAGATTTTATCTTAGTTATTAATTACAATTATATTGTGAAACTTTATCAATATTGTATTTAAATATCATTACTAATATTGTAGTATTCTATATAAAAATTATAACTTTAATATTATGAATCTAAAAGATTTAATCTTTATAATAATATTGTATTATATATTATGTATTTACGATATTTTTCTATATTTAAATTTAAATTCAATTATTGAATAATAATTGAATTTAAATTTGACAAAATAACATAAAAATTAATAAATTTCTTTATTATATTAAACATTTCTGATATATATAAATATAATACATATATATAATGTCTCTAAAACCATATTTAATCATATTATTTTCTAACCACAATTATATCTTAAAAGGCTAAACGTATGAATATATCATATAGTTAAATTAATACTAATTTTTTATCAAAAAAAAATTAATTCCATATTAATAAATGATAGTCTATAAGATAAAAATCTCTAACATTCAATGAAAATTTAAATTAAATATATAATATTTTATAAATATACTAAAAATTATCTACTCTCTTATCTTCTACGTTATTCTATTTTATTTAATTTAAAATATTTATAATTTAAAATTCTTTATTATTCTTGGATATATTAAATTATTTTAAAACGTTTAATATTTATCATCAATAATTAATTAAACTAGAATAGTTTTATTTAACTATTCAACATAATTAACAATAATATATATTTTATTTTATGACTTATTATTAAGTCTAAATTTCTAATATAATAAATATTATCAAATAATAAATAAAATCCACTTATTCTATGTTATTTTAATATTTATTTTACAATAATAATTAAAATATCATATATTCTATTATTTTTATAATCCCTATAAAAACTTTTTAAACAATTAGTTTAATTAAGATCAAATCTATAATCTTTATATATTAATTTGATAAATAACTTAACTAATAAGCAGTATAAATAAAACTAGTAATAGTCTATTAAATTAATTAATTAACAAAAATTAATATTTTAAGGATATCTTGTTTTTTAATTATTGAATAATGGAAAATATTAACTTTTTAATGTTAATAATCTTTAATTCTATTAATCATGTAATTTCAATAATATAAAATAAATGATTAAAATATAAATAAGATATATTAACATAATTTAAAGATTAACATTTATTATAATAATAATTTATTTTACTAAAGGTCAGTATGGATTTTATTGGTAATAAATTATTTTTTATTTTAAAAAACTATAGTAATGATTATATAACAATAATAATAACTAAAAAATAAATAAAAATATTTATTTATGGATAATATTTTAGAATTATATATTAATAATAAGATTGATTAATCTATATTAATTTAACTATTGATACATTTTTAAAAATCTAAAATATATATTTTAGATTTTTATTAAGTAATGATAAAAATACAATAATAAAATAATAGAAAACAAATAATTTAATTAAAATATAAATAAGTTTTACTTATTAAAGGATTTTTTTTAAGATTTATATGATTTATATATTATAATAGTACATTTATTTGGTTTTATTAAAAATAAATATACTTATTATTTTTATAATTAACTATTATTAAAATTAATTAATATTCAAACTATAAAATAATTAAATATATAAAATTATTTTATATATAACCAATTTTTGTTATTTTTTAAACAATTAAATATACTATGTTAAATAAAAAATATATTAATTATTTAATAAATATATGTATTTAAAAGAATAATAATAGTTTTTCATAAATTTATAATTATTAAATTGAAAACCAATAATATATTTTAGATACTAATAATTAGTATACAAACAATCAGAACAAAAAATATCATAGCAAAATAAAATGAATAGCGTTATGATAATTTAAAGAATCTTATATCCACCTCCGTAAAAAGAAATACATGGTGCTTACCAAAATGAGACTTTAGTACTTATTTGCCTATGTAAAATAAACTCTTTCTTTCATTTATTTAGATAAGAAACTCTAACTTACTATTAAAAAAATAAATTATTACTTGTATTTTTACACCCGCTAGAAAGGAAAAAGATAAATATGTCAAAAAAAGAAATTTGGCTTGAAACACTTTACGATAATTTAGGTCAGTATTTTACTATCGATAATATACTTTACCATAATAAAACAGATTATTATCAAGATCTAATTATTTTTGAAAATGCTAAAATGGGACGTATTATGGCCATTAATAACGTTGTGCAAACAACTGAACTAGATGAATTTATTTATCATGAAATGATGGTACATGTTCCTTTATTTACTCATGGTTACACCAAAAAAGTACTAATAATTGGTGGTGGTGATGGAGGTATTTTACGTGAAGTATGTCGCCATAAATATTTAAAAAATATTACTATGGTTGAAATTGATGCAAATGTAGTTGAATTTTGTAACCAATATTTACCTAATCATAATGCTGGATCTTATAACGATCCTCGTTTTAAATTAATCATTGATGATGGTCTTAACTTTATTAAATCAACAAAGAAAAAATTTGATCTAATTATTTCTGATTGCACCGATCCAATCGGACCAGGAGAAAGATTATTTACTTCAGATTTTTACCAAGGATGTGTTAATTGTTTAAATAAAAATGGAATTTTAGTTGCACAAAATGGCGTATGTTTCCTTCAACAGAATGAAATTATTAATAGCCATAAAAAACTATCTCTTTACTTTAAAGATCATAGCTTTTATCAAGCTACTATACCGTCTTACTATGGTGGAATAATGATCTTTACATGGGCTAGCCAAACAACAAAATTACGACAAATATCTTTAAAAATATTAGAAAAACGTTTTAAAAAATCTGATATTACTTGTCGCTATTATACACCAGAATTACATCTAGCCAGCTTTGCCTTACCACAATACTTACTGAATTTACTGGCTAAAAAAGTTTAGATTTACTCGATAGGAGCTGAAATAAATTGCAAAAATTGAAATTATATGGCTTTAATAATTTAACTAAAAGCCTAAGTTTTTGTATATATGATATTTGTTATGCTAAAAAAACAGCAGATCGGCATAGTTATTTGGCTTATATTGATGAACAATATAATGCAACACGGTTAACTGAAATTTTAACTGAAACTTGCTCCATTATCGATGCTAAGATCTTAAATCTTGCTAGACAAGATTATGATCCACAAGGTGCTAGTGTTACTATTTTAATCAGTGAAAATTCAATAAATAAAGAAAATACAGATAATACTAAAAATCAAGAACTATTTTCTAATTCTATAGTTACTCATCTAGATAAGAGTCATATTTGTGTACATACCTATCCAGAAAGCCATCCAGATGATGGTATATGTACTTTTAGAGCGGATATAGAAATTTCTACATGTGGAATTATTTCACCATTAAAAACTCTTAATTATCTTATTTATAAACTTGAATCAGATATTGTTACAATCGATTATCGTATTCGTGGTTTTACGCGTGATGTAAATGGCATAAAATTATATATTGATCACCCAATTAACTCCATTCAAAATTATATGACTGAAGAATTTCAAGCTCAGTATCATATGATAGATGTTAATCTATATCAGGAAAATCTTTTTCATACTAAAATGATGTTAAAAGACTTTGAGTTTAATCTCAATAACTATTTATTTAATTCAACATCAGAACAGCTTTCTAGTGATGAAAAAAAACGAATTACTTATCTTTTAAAAAAAGAAATGCAAGAGATATATTACGGATGCAATATTTCTGAATTATAATTTGTATCAGTTAATAAATCAAATAATAAATATTATTTAAAATAAAATATATTTTCATTAAATATTGAATTAAATATATTATTTTAGTTGTTAAAATGTATTAAATAAATAATTTATTTATAATAAATATCAATTCTATTAGTTGGTTTATTATCTTTAATAAATGTGATGATTTACTTTCATAAGCTATTAATTAATTTCTATTACTTCAATGTCTAAATATCTTAATATCTTTAATTATAAATAATTATATGAAAATAATAAATAAATAAAAAAATACTATTTTTATTTTTTGCAGATTTTATAAAAAAATTATTTTTATAAATTTAATTATCACTATAAAAACACTTATTTAATATTAATTAACTAATAACTAATTATTTAAATTTTATTGATTATTAATGAATAAAAATGGTATATACTTTACTATAAATAAACTAATATATCATCATAAAATTATATTTCTTATTTAAGATATAATAGATAAAATAATAATAATTATTACATTTATTTTTAAATTTTAACATTATGTAATTTAAATTTCAATATATTTTAAAATTTTAGTAATAATTGTATAAATAACATCACTATCAATTTCAGATAAGAATAAAGTATAAATAAAAATATAATAATGAAATGTGTAAATTTACAAACTAAAATTAGCTTTAGTCAATTTAAAATTGATCAATGACGTGATAATTAATTGATTAAAAATCTATTTTAATAGATATTATATTATAAAGAAATATCAAATTAACATAATAAAATTCATTTGTTTTCTAAAAAAAATTTTAAAATCTATCTTTTTATAATTTTATGATTAAAGTTTGTTTTTATTTAATAAATATAAAATATTAAAGAATTGAATTAAATTATAATTAATACATTGATTTATAAAATTAAAACTATAGTTTAGTTTTATTATAAACATAAATATTTATGTTTATAATAAAACAATGAAATGAAAGATAATTATAAATAAAGATAGATAATAAAAGCGATTTTTTTTAGAAAAATAATTATTTAGTGTTTATCATAATATAATTTATTCTATTATTTATTATTTTAACTATTGTGTTAAAGATTGTTTGTACTTTTATATATAAGTTAAATTATATTAATTTTTATTTTTTATACAAAAATTATATTTATATAAAATATTTTAATAACTATATTAAATTTAGTTGATAAAAAATAACTATGCATAAGTTATTTCAATATTTTTGTTGAAAGTTAAAATAACTAAATAAATTAAATTAATATTTAAAATCATAAAAATAATGATTTAAAATAATAGGTATATCTATAATAATTTCCTTAATATAATTCAAGTACTTTTAAAAAAGTATAATTTATCTAATGTTGGATTATATAAAAGATTGAATAGTTTTTATTAACATTTATATATAAATATAATCTTAATAAATCATTAAACTGAATATTAATATTAAAATATTAAAAGTATTTTAAAATATTTTTATAATAAAAAACATGTTTATTATTTTGTTGAAAATAAAATTTATCTGTAATAAAACTTATTAGTACCATAAAAAAGAAAGAAGTTATATTTATGTTTTTATTGTTTACTATTTAGTAATATCTTAATTTTGATATTATTATAAGTAAAAAAATTTCTAAAATTTGAATATTGTAAAAACTTTAGGTTATAAACTACAAAGTATTTTACTAATTAATTCAAGTAATATAATTTTAAATTCTATATATTTATCAATCTATAATTGATATAATTATTAATTTTATTCGTCTTTGAAAAAATTTAATATTTATAAAAGATATATATGAATATCATTAACTTAATAAAAACATTAAAGAAGATATAAAATATATTAATCAAAAGAGGTATAAATTAATATCAATTGGATCATAAAGAACATTCAATTTCCTAAATATAGGAAATTGAATTATATAAAATAATTTTATTATCCGTGATAAAGTTTGAAAAATAGAATAGAATACAAGATAAATGAAAAGATTTAATGATATAAAAAAATAATCTATTATATAAAAATAATTACCGTTAATTATAATAAGTAGTAAAATTTTATATTTATGTAGTGAAAGATTTATAATTATTACTTATATAATAAAAGATAAATATTTTATGATATAAAATAAATAAGTTTAAAGTTAAATAAATTCGTCTTTTTATTCTATTTAAAAGATAATTATATTAAAAATTAATATTTAATATATGATTTTCTAATGAAATAAATACTTTTAAATCGTATCTAAAATAAAATAAAATATGATTAATTTTAGCTTTCGTTGATTTCTATTTCTAGTAATTGAATAAATTAATTTATTTCTTAGATTAATAAAAATACAATATATAATATAAGTTATAAGTTACAAAAAAATAAAATAGTTAATTTTATTAATACAATAAAATAATAACGAATATGAATTTTTATATCTTATTCTATTATTTTGATGCATAGAATGATCTGAAGAAGATCAATAGCACTAGAATTTATAAGTTTATCTTAAGATTATTACGTAAAACTTATGAAAAAGATGATATATTCATGATAGGATATTAATCCTCTTTTAAGAAAATTAATCATCAATAACACTGAATACTATTTAATTACCATATAAATAATTTAACAAAATAATTATTCATATTTTTATCGTAATAGTAAAAACGATTAAAATATATATACTTATATATAAATATAATTAATTTATTTCAATGAATAATTATTATCAAATTAAAGCAAACTATTTAATAAACACTTATTAAAATAAATCAATAATAATTAACAATATGTTAATATATATAAACCAATAAAAACTTATTATCTAATTTAATTAATATAGAATTATAGATTATAAAATAAAAAAATATTAAGCATTCAATTAAATAGTAAGATTGATGAAATTTAAATAAAAATACCAAAAATAATTAATTATATATCATATAAAAAATAAAATGTGTAAAATATTTTAGTTAATTTTCTTTTTATAAAAATCTTTATATTTATTTTAAAAGGTAAATAATGCGTTCATCTGATGTTATCGATCGTTCTCTATACTCACTAAGTTGGCCAATTTTTATTGATGTTTTTCTACATTTTGCAACATTGCTAATCAATACTTATATGGTTAGTCACGTATCAACTTCTTATCTAGCAGCAATGGGAGTAGGTAACCAAGTTTTTGATCTTTTTATCACTATATTTAATTTTATTAGTGTAGGGTGTAGTGCCGTTATTGCTCAATATTTAGGCGCAGGTAAAAAAGAAAAAGCCACTCAAGCTATTCATATTTCGATTGCTTTTAATTTTTTATTAGGTTTTTTTAGTGCTTTTATTATTTTAATTTTTGGCTATAAAATTCTTGGTATCATGAATACACCAATACATTTATTAGATTCCGGTTATGCTTACTTACATATCCTTGGATTATGTTTAATTCCAGAAGGAATTTCAATTATATTAGCAGCTTGTTTACGTGTTTATGGTAAATCACAACCAGCAATGTGGGTAACACTTGTTGCTAATATAGTCACTATTTTTGGTAATATGATTGTTTTATATGCTTTTTTTGGATTATCTCAATATGGTTTAACCGGTGTTGCTTGGTCTACCGCTATAGGTCGAATAATCGCTATTATATTACTTTTCTTCCTATTATTCAATGGTATAAAGATAAAATTTATTCCGATTTTACTGTTAAAATGGTCAAGAGGTATGTTGAATAAAATATTACATATTGGACTTCCATCAGCAGGCGAAAATTTAGCCTGGATATTACATTATATGGTTGCTTCTGCTTTTATTGGTTTAATGGGGGAAATCCCCCTTGCTGCTCAAACTCTTTATTTTCAACTTTCATTATTTATTATGTTATTCGGTATTTCTATAAGTATTGGTAATGAGATTATGGTTGGTCATTTGGTTGGCGCTAAACGTTTTGAAGATGCCTATCAGAGAGGACTTAAAAGCTTAAAATGGGGATTTTTTATTACTATTATTATAGTGTTTTGTTTTTGGGTATTTCGTATACCTCTATTAGAAATAATTACTACAGATAACAATATAATAAAATTATTACTCCCACTCTTTTTACTTTCTATTTTTCTGGAACCTGCCATAACATTGAATGTTATTATGGTTAATGCTTTACGTGCTAGCGGTGATGCTCACTTTCCTTTCTGTACAGCACTTATTTCTATGTGGTGTATTGCGATCCCAATTAGTTATTTTTTAGGTTTGAAGATGGAAATGGGATTATTAGGAATTTGGATAGGATTTTTATGTGATGAATGGCTGAGAGGCTTAATAAACGCTTGGCGTTGGCATTCTAAACGTTGGCAAACTAAAAGATTAGATATTTAATATTATTATTAATATTTCTTATTTTCAAAAAAATTATCTACATAAATAACAACATAACTAATACTTCTGATTAATAATCTAAAAATTATTACTGAATAATTTTTTAAAATAAATAAAATGAATAAAACTATTACTTATTTATTTATCATTAAATTTTAATAATTAATTTATTAAAATTTACTTATATAAATAACTAACTTCTTAAAATATTGATTAACGTAGATAAAATTTAATTGGATTATATTTACTTTATAATATAAAAGACTATTATCTTCAAGATATAATAATATATCTTCTAATTTTAGTAGTTTCAACAATTTAATAAATTAATAAATATAAAAGAGAAATATTGCTTAACAAGCTATATTATTATTATATTTAATAAAAATTAACTTTAAAGATTTATCAAATATTTATTAATATAAATCTTATTTATGTTAAATAATAACTATATTATTATGTTATAATAAACAATATTATGAATTAGACACTATAAATTTTATACTATAAAATTTTATCAATACTGTGTTCTTTAATTAAAACTAGTTTTTATGAAATTAAAAATTAATGAAAACTAGCTAAAATAAATTTGAGTAATAGTATATTATTAAACTACTTCTTATGATATTCTATTTTAGAAATTATAGTAATTTTTTAAGAAAATATTTATATAATTTTTTTATTAAAAATTTTATAAAATCATCAAAAAAATTTAATTTTATATTTTATAATATATTTGAATATTTTAAATAAATACAATTATTATAAATCGGATTTTTATCTAACTTATATTTATATTAAAATAATACTTAGTTAATATTTAGTATTAATATTTGTTAATATTTGATTATATTTTAAAATAATTACTATAAATTATTTAAAATATTTAGTTAATCAATTATTACTTAATAAAGTATAACTCTATAAGATAATATAATTATATTAGTAATAATAAATTAGTTAAAACTATTGTTATCTATATAGATTATAATATATTACCATTATAATATTTAAAATTATTAATATAAATATATTTTTAAATTATATTAAAATATTATAAATATCTACTATAAGTAACAACTATAAATACCTATAAATTTTATAAAAATAAATGTAAAGTACTTAGCTTTATATATAAGTTATATAATATACAAGATAAATATATAATTTAATTATTTTAAGTAACCATATTTATTAATTAATACTTAATCTAAAAATAACTTAATTATTTTATAATTAAAATATAACTAAATAATTAAAACTTTTATAACTAAATAAACAATTTTTTTATCATACTATTAATAATATAAAATTATTTTTTTAGAATCAAACCTTTTAATAATATTATTTAACAAAAAAATAAAACAAAAAAAGTATCGTACTTATGACTTTATTATATTAATTAATTAGTCCATATCTTAATTTTATTCTATATGAGTAAAATAATATCTATTATAATTAACAAAAAAATAATTCATATTATAAATAATAAAGTAGTTTTACTAGTTAATAAATCTAATAGGTTGTTAATTTTATTTAATATTTTATAAAAATTTAACTTAAATAATAATTTATTTTTTCTTTTCTATAGGCTGTGAAATTAAATACTAAAAATATATATATGAATATCTTTAATTAATAATATTAAAAATATTAATTATTTTCATTTAGAGAAGCATTTATAAATATGATTAAATATTATGTAAATTCAATCCTTGATATATAAAAATTAAATTCATGAAAATATAATTCTTCTTATTCAGATTAAAATCTAATATAATTAAAATATTATAACAAATGATAAAAAATAAATAATATAAAAAATATATCATATAAAAATGAATTTACTATTAATTATAATTGTAAAGATTCTATATTTTAGTTTAGCACTAATAGTATTTACTTGGTTTTATAAGATTTAAATACTTTGATAATGCAAGAAAATAAATAAGTATATGATTAATTAAATCACTACAATTATTATGGATATTTTAATTAGAAATTATTATTTTATTAAAATGTTTATTTTTTAAATTAATATTGTTAAAAACAATATTCAAAATAAAATAAAACATAATAAACTTAATAATTATTATTATTTATAATAAAACATTATGTTACTAAATAATAAATGAATATGAAGAATCGAGATATATAATATAAAATAGGAAAAGAGGAAAAAGTAAAGTATTTTAAATTTTATTTAAAAAAAATAAATACATTTATCAAAAATAACTAATATAATTAAGTATGTTTTTTATTAGTTTTTGATTTATAATAAATTAAATAACTTGTAATTATACTTAAGATTATAAATTTTTATTTACTTATATTAACAAATATGCTAATATAAATATTAGTATATTTATGAAAATAAACATTTAATTATTTAAAAAATCTATAAGCGCCATTAAATATTAGTAAGTTTATCATATTTATACTAAAATAGAGTATTGTATTAATTTTATAACATAATATTTATATTTAAGACGAATAAAGATTTGTAGATAGTTATAGTATTTCTGTGAAAGTACTAAATATCAAAATTATAATTTATCGTTTTAAAAGAACGATATACTAATAAAAAAATAAATAAATTTCTGATGTATTATTTAAATATATAAAAGATATAGTTATGTATTATAAAAAATAAATTACATTAATAATGAATTTTAAAATATTTTATAATCAATATTTTCTGTTATGTTATATTTATTATTTATATATTTAAGTTAAAAACTTGAATGAATATCAATAAAATAATAACACTTTTTAATATGAATATTCAAAGAAATTAATATTTTGTTAATAAATATAAATTTGATTATACATTAATAATTAAATCATTAATTATAAAAGTTAAATTATATATAAAAAGATATTACATTAAACTACTTATACGAATATTTTATTTCATAAAATAAGATATAAACTTAATTATATTTCTATTATTAATAGAGTTAATAATAGAAATATATAGGCGATAATAATAAATGATTTCTGATAATTATTTAAAATTAAAATATAATTAATTAATTTTTTATCAATTTTAAATTAAAATAAAATAAGAGAATCATAATCATTGTGTTATTAATAATGCTATAAAAAATGCAATATGACTTATTTATTAAAACATTGATGTTTAAAATTGATATGCAATTTTTATCTATTTAGATAAAATAATTGTATTTGAAAATATAAACTTATTAAGTTTTTTATTATGTAAATTTAATTATTTTATTAACAAATTTTATCTTTTTATAAAAATATTGAGTGTATAATTTCTCTCTTAATAAAATATCTATTTTATAATATTATAAAATAGATATACATTAGTTTAAAAATTAAATATTTTAACTATGAGGCAATATATTTATATAACTAATTGTTTTTATATATATAAATATACTTATATAGTTATAACATTAGTCATTTAATTAAAAATATGTAATTTAAATAAATTAATAATATAAATAAAATATATATATTATAATTAAATTGTATTAATCATTATACAGATAATAATCTGAATTTTGTTTATCTGAATAAAAAATTATTGAGATTAATATTGTTATATTTTTATTTTTATAAATTACTAATATCATCTAAAAAACTAAATAATATTAATTTATTTTTTTATAAAAAAATAATATATACTGTTATATCAATACTATATACATAATTGGATATGATATGTTTTTATAAATTTTATAATCTTAAAGATAATTATAATTAATTATCTATACTTAAATATCAATTAAAATATAGTTATTCTTTATATATTAATATGATTCATAATTATCGTGATAGTAAGTTTAATTCTATTATCTATATATATCGTAATAATTATTATATTATCGTATTTTTTATTATTATTCATTTTAAAATTAATGAATATTAATATTTAATAAATAGTATAGTTATTTATTATTTTAAAGTTATTATTTAAATTATTAATATTTTTAAATATTAGAAATATAATAATTAAAAATAAACTATATATAAAGTATTAAAACCAAAAGAATTTTAAATTTTTAATTTTATAGATTAATCAATTTTCATTGATATATAGATTCGTTTTTTAAAATATATAATAATTTTATATAAATAAAATTATTATTGATAACTATGAGAAATATATATTTTATAATCTTAAGTTATTCAGTTTATTTATAAAATAAATTAAATGATTATATAATATCTACTAATATAATAACCAAATTTAGGTTAACAATGATAATCATTAATTTATAATTAAATAAACAATTTAATATATCAATAAATATAAGTTTCTATTAAAATAATCTATTTTATATTAATTTTTAATATATTTTTATTAAAAATTAAAAACAATTATAATATGTATTATAAACAATATATTAATACTATTTATAATATTTTATTATCATAAAATATTATGATAATAATTTAAATATGTTGGATTTATAATATAAAATTATTATCAATAATATAATTATAATTAGATTAATTATTAATTATTCATATTAATCAAATATCAATTAAAAACTAATATCAATTATTTATCAATTAGTTGAACTAAATATAATTTTATTTAGTTATGAATAGTTAAATTAAATAAAATAAAAAAATATTATATCTATCATTTTTCATTATTATTCTTTTATAATAATGAAAATACGATTACTAAATATTTTATTATATAAAATATGGATAAATATTAAGCTTAATAACTTATTTTAATAATAAATATATTCTAAATTATACAAGTATTACAAGAAAATTATCAGTTAAAATCAATTAAATTATGCGAATAAAAATATTATCTATCAATAAATCACTAATTAAACCTGAATAAAAGTTCATCTATTTAAAATCAAATTATTTTGATTGTAAATAATATCTAAATTTTTTAATTATAAAATATTTTATAAAAAATAAAAATTGAATTATAAGAAAAAAGAAATTAAAAATAAATAATTTAGAAGTCTTTTAATATAAAATACAATAATTAATTTTTAGGAATTAATTAACAATTGAATAAGAATATGTTTTCTATCATCATTAAACTATTAAATTTATCACTAAACATTAAAAACAATAAATAGTACATTATATATGAGATTATAAAATATAAAGAAAATCTGCTAATTTTTAAAAATATAATATTAAACATTGAAGATTTATCAAAATTAATTGTTCTATTGTTACTAATATCTAATATTATACTAATATTTAAATTTAAAATAAAATATTTCAATTAAATTAAATCCATTATTAATGATCTGATAAAAAAATTTTGAGATTTTAAGCTATTAATTATTGATATCAAATATCATAAATTATAGTATAAAAATTATTACTAGCTTTTAACTAACCAACTCAATCATAACTTATATTTAATATAGCTTAATTATCTTAATTTGTTTTAATAAACTAAATTAATTTTCTTAATTATAATTTGTTTATTATTATCTGCGTTAAATATAAATAATAAAAGTGTCTAATAATATGTATTAAAATATTTATGATCATATTACTATTTTATATAAAAAAGTTTCATTTATCCAAAGTAATTATCAGTAAACAAACTACGAATCTTTATATATTAATTTATTTATACAAAAATCTTTCTCTTTTGAAAACTTATCTATTTTATTAGAAGAATATAGAAATTATTAATATTTAATCTATTACATAATTTTATAAAACAAAGTTTGATATTAACTTAAATAAAAATTGATTAAGATAATATTTTTATATGAAATATTTGTTTTATTTATCTGAAAGATTCCATGTAGAAAACTAATTAAAATATAAATTTAAACTATAAATTGCATTTATTAATTATTATTTTCTATTAATTAATTCAACAAACAAAACAGAAAATATTATTAATATTCATATGGATATAAAGTAATATAAAACTACAGATTTTATACAAAATATATATAATAAGATTTTTATTGGAAATAAATATAACTTATTTATAACTTTTTAATTACTATTCACATTAATATTATTAAAAAATAAATTTAATATAAATTAATCTAATTAAGAATATTTCGTTCTATATCTTATATAATAAACAAAATTTATTATTAATTCAATTATTAATGAGTACTGTGAAATTTATTTCATTAATAATTAATTATTAATGAAATAAATTATTATAAATTAATATTTTTAATATTAGAATTTCTCTACAAATAAAATAATAATGATACAATAAAATTAAATAATATAATTTTATAACTTTATTAAGTGTTTTTTAATTTCTAAAATTCTATAAGAATAGAATAAGATAAAATCTATTTAACTATAAATTAGAAAATCAACTAATTATTTTATATAATATTTTATAAATGAAAATTAAATAAGGTTTTTAACTGTTATTAAAGTTATTTAAATATTAATAAATAAAGCGATAATATATCGAAATTATAGTAAATATTATTATTATATAATGATATTTTATTTTTAATAAATTTTAAAAAATACAACAAAAAATAAATAGTTTTCATTAAATAGAGAAAAGAAAAACTAATTTTTTTAGTTAATATCTACTAATAAAATGATGTTATTAATTCTAAAAAAAATAACTTTATGATTTTATCAAATATTAGAAACAAGTATGGAAATAAATATTAAATACTAAAATATTTATACTTAGTATATATTAAAGCAATTAATTTATATATATTAAAATATGATTTACTAAGTATTATCAATTAATAAACTAATTAATGATATTTAAATAGAAATATTCCTGTTGAAAGTTTTTATTATTTTTTATCTAGAAGTGTTTTATTATTTAAAATTTTATATTTTTATTAGATCATAAATTTCATTTATATATAAATTAGTTAGTTTTATCAATTTTTTTTCTTAAAAAATTTTAAAATAATATTAAAATGTTTTTATAAAAATTTTTAAATCTTAATCTTTAAATAAATAAATTTAATATTTATAGTATTGAAAATATTAAATTTTAAATAAAAGTTAAATGCTAATTATTGGATTATATCCAATATATTTTAGTTATCATATTTTTATCTATATAATCGAATATACTATATAATAAATTATATCTTTCATGACATTTTTATAAATTTTTAATTTATAATCGATAATAAAAATATGTTATTAAAACTACTAACTATTTATATTAAATTTAATTAAGTATCTCATAATATTTTCTTTCATATTATGATATAGAATAATTTCTTTTAGTTATAAACTATTATCATCAGTTTATATAAAATATAATAATTGTAATTTAAATTATCATTAATTTTAATATCAACTAAAAATATATTTATTTAACATTAAAAGCAATTTAGCTTAATATTATTAACGAGTTTATATAAACATTTTATAATTTATTTTAATAATTAATTTATGATTAACCTTTTAATCTAATATTTAATATAAAAAAAATTTTACTATTAAATAAAACTAATTAATAAATAAATGATTAATAGATTATTAATAATTTTATTTACTTAATAATTTCAGAGATTAAATAATTTAGTTTATAAGTTATAATAAAAATTATAAAATTCATTTTTAAATTATTTAAACCATTCTAATCTAAAATTATTTTTTATTTAATATAGTAATATAAAAAACTACTGTTATAATAATAAAAATTATTAAAATTTAATTAAGATAATATCTTAATTAAATTATATTATATATATAAATATTGTATTTTACAAAAATATTTTTATTATACGCACAATTAAATAATTAATCTTATAAAAAACAAAAAAAATAATTATATTCATAACATTTAGATTAATATTCTAGAATAAATCTAAATCATCATTTTGCTCTAAATCCAAGGTTTATTTAACAAAAATCTATAAAAAATTTTTTTAATTCATACTAATTTATTTAAATTATTAAATAACTAGTTATCTTTAACGTTTTATTAATTTTCTTATTTTATATCGTTAACTGAGAGAAATAACATTGATAAACAGTTTATATAAACTATCTCTGTGAGAGATAAGACAACGGATTTACTGATTTACCTTTATAACGAATTTCAAAATGTAATCTTACAGAATTTGTACCTGTACTACCCATAGTGGCAATTTTTTGTCCAGCTTGAACAATTTGCTGATCATGAACTAATATAGTATCATTATGAGCATATGCGCTTAAGTAGTTAATATTATGTTTTATTATTATAAGATTACCATATCCACGTAACGCATTTCCAGAATAAACCACTTTTCCTGATGAAATTGCAAAAATAGGCTGACCATGTAATCCAAAAATATCAACACCTTTGTTTACATTTTTTATATCAGAAAAAACTTTAATCACTTTTCCTTTAGTTGGCCATACTATGTTTGCTAACTTATTGCTATTAAAATTAGGAAATACTGTTATTGTTGGTAACTTAGAAACCTTTAATAATTTAGATGATTTAGATAATATCTTTTCTTTCAGAGACGAAGTATTTTCATTAATTAAATTAGAATTAACATTTATATTATCATTATTAATGATATCATTATTGATAATCATTTCTGAATCTATAAAACTGTTATTTATATTAAGTGTTTGTCCAACACTTAAACTATAAGGCTCTACAATTTTATTGTATTTAGCTAAATGACGATAATCAAAACCTACTATCCAAGCAATATAAAATAGTGTATCACCTCGCTTAATGGTATAAGTTTTATCATTATAGCTTCCTTTCTTTATATTATCATAATTTCTATTATAAATTATTCTATTATTTTTATTTATCTTAAGCGATGATCTCAACGGTTTATTTATAATATTATTCATATTAGTATTTTTTTTTTAATAAAAAAATCTTCAGAAGAAGATGATACTAGTATTATTTTTGACGATTTTTTAACAACTTGATAAGTATTAATAGATTGTTTACTATCATAAACACTATTAATAGGCGATGCTGAATAATGAACTTTTGAACATCCAGTTAACATTATTGGTATTATTATCCAGATAATTTTAAACCAAACAGTAAATTTTATACCATCAAAATTCACACTTCTTCCCTCATTAAATATGATTTAAATAAAGTTAAAACACAAATAATTATTAATTATTAATGTTAAAATTAAATAATTAATGATTATTTTATAAAGATAAAAAATAATGAAATCATAAGTTATATTTTACTAAAATATTTATCTCTATTATTCTAAACTTCCAAAAATTAAAGGAACAAATCGTACAGGTTCAACCGTTATAAGATGAAAATTATTACCATGACGTTTAATTACTTTTAACATTTGTTTTTTTTCACCAATAGGTAATACTATTCGACCACCATCTTTTAATTGTTCAAGCAACATAAAAGGAAGTTCTATCGCTGCTGCTGTAACTATAATATTATCAAAAGGACCTTTAGATGCCCATCCCATCCAACCATCTCCATGACGTATTGATACATTATATAAATTAAGTTGTTTTAATCTACGCATAGCGTTACATTGTAATCCTTTAATACGTTCTACTGAAAAAACATGTGTGACGAGATGAGCTAAAATAGCTGTTTGATAACCAGATCCAGTTCCAATGTCCAACACATGATCCATAGGAGAAAGTTCAAGTAATTCAGTCATACGAGCAACAATATAAGGTTGCGAAATAGTTTGAGAAAAACCTATAGGTAAAGGAATATTCTCATAAGCTTTATGTGAAAACGCTTCATCAATAAAATACTCACGAGGAACTTTTTCAATGACTGATAATAAGCTTTCATCTTTAATTCCTTGATGGCGTAATTGTGTCAATAAATCTCTTATTGACTCTTTTATCATTCCTGATTTACCTCTACATCTAGTAACCAATCTTTAATAATTTCTTGATCCTTATAAGCAGTTAAATCTACTTGTAGTGGTGTTATAGAAACATATCCATCTGCTACAGCAGCAAAGTCTGTATCAGGACCAGCATCACATATTTCTCCAACAGGTCCTAACCAATACACTATAGATCCCATTAGATCCTCAAATGAATAAACTTGTTGAGCAGCATGACGACTACCACATCGCGTTACTTTATAGCCTTTAATTTCTGATAAGGGAATATCAGGAACATTAATATTAAGAATATTACCAGCTTTTAATGTTTTTTTTTGTAAAAATTTTAATAAATTACAAGTTACTTCTGCTGCTGTTTTATAGTGAGTTTTACCATTTAATGAAATAGCAAGTGCAGGTAATCTAAGATGACGACCTTCTGTTGCCGCTGCAACTGTACCTGAATAAATAATATCATCACCTAAATTCGGACCATGATTGATACCTGAAATAACAATTTCAGGAGATGGCTGAATAAGTTGATTAACACCTAAATAAACACAATCTGTTGGAGTTCCTTGAACTGAAATATCTCCATTAGGTAATCTGGTTATTCGTAATGCTTTATCAAGTGTTAAAGCATTTGATGCCCCACTTCGATTTCTATCAGGTGCAACAACTTGAACGAAATAATATTTATGTAATATAGTAGCAAGCGTTTGAATACCAGTTGCTGTTACGCCATCATCATTACTTAGCAATATTTTTAACATTATTGTATCTCATTTATTTATATTTGATAATATATAAAAACTAAATTATTTTAACTGATTATTAGAATTAATAATAAAAATTATTAGTTTAAAATAACATCAATAATAAATTATAGGAAAATATTATTAAGTAATAATAAAACGAATTAAATTATGATATAAAATAAATGTTTAATATTAAACATTTATAATGTTATTTGATATATTTTTAAAATATTTTAGAATAATAAAATAATATAATTACAATTATTATTTTAAAATATTAAAAACAAAATAAATTTAATTCTTATATTAAAATTAATATTTAAACTAAATAGTTAAATAAAATAGATAAATTAACTTCTTTTAAAAGAAAAAAATTAAAAGATATTTTTATCTATTTCTTAAAATATTAAAATTTAATATTAATCTTAAATTCTTTTTTTAAAAAATATCAATATTTAATAATATCTTTTTTTACTTTAGTTGAAAACTATTTAATTAAATTATATTATTTAAAATAAAGATAATAATTAAGAATTATTAGATAATTATTATTAATATTTTAATTAATAATACTAAAAATATTTAATATTTATTTTTAAAATGTTAATAGTTTTAAAAATAATCGCTTAATATAATTGTTAAAATTTATATTTTATTTTTTTAAAAAAACAGTTGTTAGTAAAAATAAAATTTACTTAGTAAAAATAGTTTTTATCAATCATAATAAGATAAATATTTAATTAAATTAAATATTTAAATATAATTTATACTTTTATTAAATATATTTATTTTTATAATATAACAGAACTAAAATTTTAATTTTTTTCATCTTTATAATTTATATTATAATTAATATATTTTTTATTCATATTAACAAATTAATTATCACTGTAAATTAATCATATAAATCATTTTTATTATTTCTTTAAATATATTTATATTAATCATAAATTACTTAAATAATAAAGTAAATATAATTGTTAGATAATAATATCTAACAATTATATAAATTAAATTTATTACATTTATTTAACTTTTAATTTTATTTTTGATTAAAATTAATTTTTAAAAATTTTTATTCAATCAAATATAATTATATTATTTAAAATAATTATTTTTTTAATTTCATATATTATTAAAATTTTTTCACTTTTTTTTTGATTAAAAATTAATTTAATAAATAATTATATAAAAATATTTTCTTTTAATTTAAAATATTTTAAGTTTTTTATTTTACTAAAAAATTTAGTTTTGTTACTAGCAAAAATATAAATAAAATTAATGATTTCACAATTTATTTTTTATAAATAAAGACTAAAATTAGTGTTTAGTTACTAATTACCAATTATTTTATTTAGTTTAATTTAAACTAAATAAAAGACTAACAAATAAAGCTATCTATTAAGATGCAAATCTTACTTTTATAAATTTTATATAATATTATATAATATTATATATTTAGATTCTATTTTGAGATAAATTAAAGATATTTATTTTATAAAAAATAATAATTAATTTTTAATGTTAACCATATAAATAGTTCATGATATAAACTTTAGAGATACACTATGGTATTATAATTTAACTATTAATTATTATTATTTATTAATAAAGTTACTGCCTCACAAGCAATACCTTCTTTTCTACCAATAAATCCGAGTTTTTCTGTTGTAGTAGCCTTAATATTTATATTATCAATAGAACAACTAAGATCATTTGATATATTTTTATACATATCAGTAATATAAGGAAATATTTTAGGTACTTGAGTTATAATCGTAATATCAACATTACTAATGCAATATCCTTTTTTTATTACTTGAGAATATGCTTGTCGTAATAATAAGCGACTATTTATATCCTTAAGAGATATATCTATATCAGGAAAGAGTTTACCGATATCGCCTAATGCTGCTGCTCCAAGAATAGAATCTATTAACGCATGCAAAGCAACATCACCATCAGAATGTGCCATTAGTCCTAGTTTAGATGGAATTTTTACCCCACAAATTATAATTGATTTTCCTTCACTAAATTTATGTACATCAAATCCATGTCCAATTCTCATAAAAGATAACCTTAATAATACTATAAAATACGAGAAAGATAAAATTCTACTAACATCAAATCTTCTGGTTGAGTAACCTTTAAATTATCAATTCTGCCATTAAGCAATTGTGGATTATATCCACAATATTCAAGTGCAGAAGCTTCATCAGTAATTACTGCTTTTTCTGATAATGCTTGAGTTAAACAATTTTTGATTAATAATAAAGGAAAAAATTGTGGAGTTAATGCATACCATAGTTTATTTTTTTCAGTAGTATGATTAATATCTATTTTCCCTTTAAGCGAGTATTTTATAGTATCCCTTACAGGTGCTGCTAAAATACCACCATAAGAAGATTGCTGATTATCAATAAAATATATTATTTTTTTTAAATCATCTTGATGCAAACAAGGTCTGACTGCATCATGAATTAAAACCCAACAAGAGTCTAACTCTAAATTTTCTGATAAATAATTTAATCCAGTTAAAACTGAATCAGCCCTATTATTACCACCAATAACTGTTTTAATTATTCTATTTTTAGAAATAATTAATTTATTAAAAATAATATCATCTTTATTTAAAGAAACAATAATTTTAGAAATCCTTGGTTGTTTAAGAAAAGTAGATATGCTATGCTCAATAATAGTTTTTCCTACTACTTTTATATATTGCTTTGGGCAAGGAGATTTCATACGACTACCAATACCGGCAGCAGGTATTAAAACAACAATTTGTATTGTTTGATGAGATATTAATTTATTCATTATCTTGAGCTATTTTCTTATAAATTACTATTTTATAGTAATATTTTAAATAAATTTTATTTATAGATATATTATTTTAATTAATTTTTTTATGATTTAAAAAAAAATGTTCATTCACTATACGATAGAAAGATTCTCCAGGTATAATCATACCAAGTTCAGTACGAGCTAGTTCCTCAATAGCTTCACTTTTTCCATTTAAATCATTTATTTCAGAAAATAAATGTTCATTACGTGATTTATATTTCATATTTAACATTTTTAGTACTTTAACTTCATTTTTTATATTCAAATAATCATTAACACCATTTTTACCAAACAAGAATGAATATTGTAACCAAAAAAATATAGTCAACAACATTATTGTTAATTTACGCATCAAAGCTTCCTATTTTATAATAACTCATTAAAGTTATCAAATAATTTATTTGTTATTGATACTTTATTATTGATTGATATAAACTATCAATAAAAATTTCTTAAATAAGTACAAAGTAAAGTTAAATAAGATATTATTTTAATAAAATATATCTTTATTATATTTTTTAAAAAAAATTTATTTAATTATATAAATAATATTAAATATTTATTTAAATATCTTAAATTATAATAAATTATAACTAAAAAGTTATTTTATTTACTTTTATAAATACTTTATAAAAGTAAATAACTTATTATTAAATAATTAAATTGTTTTAACTTAGATAATAAGATTAATTAAAATTTTAAATATAAAACATTAATTTAGATAAATTGTTTATACTGATATAATTATCAGATAATAAAACAATAGCAATAATTTTAAAAAAATTTGATTTAAAAATAATTGTTAATAAACATAAGATGTTTAAAAAAATCAATCTTTATATTTTATATTGTAATTCATTTATCGTCATATTATGATTTAACTAATAAAACTTATCAAAAAAATAAATCTTATTATTTATTTTAAAGATTATTAATTAACTATTATGAGCTCATTTAAAGAATATGGTAATCATAATATCATTTAATGATCTAGAATAATTAATAAATAATCCCACTACTAGTTAAGTTATTATATAAAAGTTAGTTTTATTTTAATAAAAACTGAAATAATTTTATAATTAATTTCAATAATAATTTAATAAACTTATAATATAAACTCTATTAATCTTAATAAATAAATATAATTCTTATTTTTTATAAATGAATAAACTCCATATTATTGATATAATATCTATATATATTTATATATATCCATTGATATAAATTAGTTATGTTTAATAAAAGTTTCAATAAATAAATTGACTAATATTAACTACTTTGTTAATATATTTTAAATAAATTACATATTTTACTAATAGTTAAATAATAAAAGTTAATTAACAAAAATAAATACTCTATTATAGTAATATTTTTATTCTCTTTACTATCGTAATTTTTTATTTAATTAGTTATATTTAATGCTATTTTCATATATATTGTTATTTTATAGCGTAATTTTTTTAAAAAAAATTGTTATATTTAGTTTAATAGCAATTAATATTTTGAAATTAAAAATTGATTTTTTTATTAAAATTATAAAAAATAAAATTCATCTATTATCATAGATTTGACTAGTGATATATCTATAACTACTTAAATAAATTAATAAAATTTATTACTAATAACAATATTAACATATTATTATAAGCTATATGTTTTAGCTAAAATTATTAATAATAGTAGTTATTATTATTGCTTATTTTATTCTAAACATACTTAGTATTACACAAAATACATTTGTATAAATTAACTTTATAAAGTAAGTAGGATTTTTATCTAATACAATAAATATTGTTTTTCTGCATTATATAATAAATCTAATTTATTAGATAATATTTTAATATCTTTAAAATAATTTAATACCATCATTTATTTTTAGAAAATATATTTCTATAAAGATCTTATTTATATAATAGTGAACAAATTATATTTTATTGTTATCTAACAATCTTACTTATAAATTTATTTATAAGTAAGATCTAATATGTTTAAAATTGGAAAATAATATCTTAAGTAAGATAAATTAATTTAAAGATAGATTGATGAAAAGCATATTTATTTCATTATGTTATAATATAAAATTAGTATAGTTTTTTATCTTTTATTTTTAAATGAATCTTAAATTACTTAATTAATATTATAACTTATCTTTATTCGTTTGCAATGAAGTTATTTTATTTTTATAAAAACGCTTATTTATGAAATATCAAATTCCGTTTCTAAAATACTTGATTTTTACTTTAAATATTAATTGCTATATTGAAATAATATAATCTATTTTTAAATTAAATTTAAATTATATTTTTGATATATATTAATTACTTAACTATAAATTAAAATAATTATTTTAAAACTTATATAAAGTTTTTATTTTTTTATTTTTAATAAAAAATATTTAAATACTGAATTTTATATAATTTTTTTGATATGTTAAACTAATTTCATTTAATAATTTTTTATTAAAAATTTTTTCACTTATTATAGTGATTACTATTACTGCAATAATTACTAATTAAATATATCATTAAGTTATTTAAATTTTAATTATAACATCAATCAATTTGAAATTTATTTCATTTAATCATTTATAAAATTAATCGTTTTTATATCTAAAATTATAAAATTTGTATAATTTTACTTTAAATATAACAATTATTATTTTACTCTTGGTTTTTAGATACTATGAATCTGATTTATTATTGTAATTTAATATAAAAAACAAAATTATCTATAAAATTATTGATATTGTTTTATTAGTGAATATTTTACATGTTTTATTATTTAAAAACTTGTTATTTAAATATATTTATTTATTAAAATAAATAACGATAATAGTAATTTATTTTATAAATTTTTATCAATTTAAATATGATTTATATCATAAGTATATTGAATATTATTATAATTATAAATTAAAGAATTATCTTATCTATAATTAATAATATTAATATCTTTAAAAAATAAAACTTATTATACTTAATAAAATATCTGAAAGATAAATCATTTTACTATATATGAAGGTCACTTCAGATTAGTTTAATATAACTACTTAAATAATTATAATTTTTATATTGATATTTAAATTATGCTAATAATACTTTTAATTTTATTAGAAATATTTATTATAAATTTTAATTTAATATAATCATAATTTCAAATTAAATATAAGATTATAAATAAATGTTTAATTAATAAAATTAAATAAAAAAATTTAAGTTTATTTTTTGTAATTACTACAATTATTACTATTTTATTTATGATATTATAATTTAATATTATTATTAATTATTAACTAATTTTCTTAAAAAGAATAAAGAATATATTAATAAAATTAATTTTTAATAAAATAATAAAACATCGATAATAAAATATTATAGATAATTTTTAAATAAATGAATGTTATAAATTAATATTTTATTATCTTATTTAAACTATTTAATGATGAATTATTAGAAATTTAATTATAATTAAAAAATTATATTTTTTATTGTTTATATATAAAAAATTAAATTATAGTGAAAATATATTTCAATTAATAACTAAAAATTATGCTATCTTTATCAATATTAAAAATTAATTTTTTATTCTTAAATTTTTAATAAAATGTTTAAATATTTCTATAAATTATTAACTTTACGCATTGAAATATCAATATCAAAACTAAAATTAATTAAATAAATATTGATAATTATCAAATTTCGATGATTATCTGAATAATAAATATTAATTAATGCTAGTTTTTAGTAAACTACATAATAGTTCCTTATACACGTAACAAATAATAATATATATTAGATAATATCTTATTATCGTGTTATTACTATAAAAATATAATAAGAAAAAATAATTATTTTCATTACATTATCCTATTAAGTTTTAAGATACGATAACTTTTAAAGCTATATGATGTTTTAATTTCTTATGCTAAAATTAAATGGATTATTTCCAATAAATTTATTTAAAATCAAATAGTAAGTAAAATATGTTGCTTATAAATATTTTACAGAAGCAATTTTTAACTTATTACTTTCTTAATCTAATAAATTCTTAATACATGAATGATTATCAAGAAGAATAGATTAAAGATATATTTAAAATATATTTTGTTAGTTATTGTTAACTATATAACGTATGAAACATTTTTACCATCTTAAATAAATCTTAAAGATCAAGTGTTTATCAATTTATCACGATTTGTAATATAAATTACATATAGAATTCACTATTTTAATTAATGGTAAAATTTTTTTATTAAATTCAAAAAAATAAAATATTTATAAAACTATTATGTATTTTATAAGTTATTTTTATTTATTATTTGGCGGTGCGGACGGGACTCGGACCCGCGATCCCCGGCGTGACAGGCCGGTATTCTAACCAACTGAACTACCGCACCTAAATATATATTTTATTTAGATTTTTGATATTAAATTTAAATATTAAAGATTCACTAGTATCAAATTTAATATAAATAAATGATATTATCAATATTATATTTTAATTTTTAAATTAGACATATTATTGAATTTGAAACTAATTTATTCTGTTTTTTAAAAAAAATAATTTTTTATTTTTTTTACCTATAATATGTTTATAAATACTTTGTTATTAATAAAAAATAACTTCCTTTTCTTTACTAAAAAATATTTATTAATTTATTTATTATCTTAAAGTAAATTAAATATCATGTATATAATAAACTTAATAAGTTTTAAATTTTAAATATTTTTATTTATCATCGTATTTAATTATCAAATTAATTATAGAATTTAAATTCTAATTAAATATAGAACGAATAAATATATATAAAAATATTAAAAATCAATAATTTATATAAATTTATATTGATATAATTCACTATTATACTATTAATAGAGTAAATTCTATTTAGTTAAATAATGACGTTTCAAATAAAAAATACTTGGATTATTAATATTTTTTTTATTTTTTATTATATCACATAACTAATGAATTAAAACCAATCAATTATAATTACCTTATAATTTAATTGTTTATTATGCACTTTTCTTAAATTAAATTAGAGAACTATATTATTATATTAAATATTAAAAACATATTATTTTAAACGTTAGTTAATAACTCTATATTGCATATGCTATATTTTTAAGTATTAAATCCTCATTTAAGATATAAAAATTAAATTTTAACAGAACTATTATAATAGTTAAAAGTATATAATTGTTTTTTATTTGTAATGACTTATAAATTTATAAATACTTTAATTCAACTTAATAATTATTTAAATGATTTAATAATTATTATTCTATTCTTATAAATTATCACTTTTTTGATAAGTAATTTTAGTAGATAAATTAAAAATTGTAATTAAGATATTATCTTAATTAAGTTTTAATTGAAAAAATCTTATTTTAACTACTTATTTTCATTCTTATATATTTCTATCAATCTATAACGATATATAAATTTATTATGATAATATATATCTATTTTTTATGATTGCATATATTAATTTAAAAAAATTTTAATTAATTTTCTAATATTTTAAACATAATTAAGTGTATAAAAAATCAATAATTACTATTTATATAATAGTATTTATAATTCATTGAGAATTATCATCTATGTTGTTAGTTTCTTTATCTAAGTTATTAAATTAAATAAATATTTTTCATTTAATTTCCATGATGATTTTCAATAAAATTTATAGTTATTTAAAATGTCAATCAAAAAAAATAATGGATATTTTTTAAACTAAATATAAACTTTTTACTATATATTAATAATTTGTATAAATAATTCTATTATAGTAGACGATTATTAATATCAATTATCCATACCTACTATATTTTTCTCTAAATCAGAATAATAAATAATTAAAAAAATATCTATAGATTATCTCTTTTTTAATTCTATAATTTTATAGACTTATATCAAATAAGTAATTTTAAATAAAATTAAATATTAATATCAATTATTTATTTTCCTAATAAAAATTCATCTTATTTATCATTAGTTATATGAATATACTTATAATTTTTATAAATCTTTTTTAATTTTTAAAACACTCTTTATATTATTAAACACAATATTTATGTTTTTTTTAAAAAAATCATTTATGATTTAAATTTGTTTATATCGTTAGACTTTAAAATTAAATTAAGAAATTAGTAAATTACTTTAAGTTATCTTAAATAATTGCTATTTTAAAGTTAATATTTTTTAAATATATAATCACTTTTTTGTAATTTTAAAGAAATTTTTTTTATAACTAACATTATCAATTATTTATAATCCATTTATTGCACTTATAACAACAATACTAATATTTAATTTTATAAATTAAACCATTAGAGTCATTATCTATAAATACTATTAAAAAAAATAAAAATATAATTTTAAACGTTAAAATATTATCTTATTTATATAATACTTATTTTAATTTAAAGTTGTTAAATATCATTATTCTCAAATATAGTTATCAAAGACTACTTAATAATATTTTAAGTTAATTTTTCTAAAAATATAAATTATTAATATTAATCAACTATTAACTTTTTTTTATTTAAAATAATATCAATACTAATATCCGATAAAAAACTAAAATTTGATACTTAAATAAAACTAATTATATTTTTTATCAAAAAAGTTAGTTTAAAAACTATATTATTTTAAAAAATCAAAAGACTATATATAACTAAATATAACTTACGTATGTTCTACTATAGTTATCCTGAAAAAAATTTATTTTAAGTAATAAATAATATATGGATAGATCTATATCTATAATATATATATCTAAGTTCTTTAATAATTTAAAAAACATTAAGATTGATATGGATCATAGTATTTAAAAGATTTATCTAAAAGTATTGTTTTAAATTATTGTAAAATTTAATTAAATTTAATCTAATTATAAATTTTAATTTAAATTTCAATATAATATTATTATTTTTTTAATTTCTTTTTTATATACTTACATTTCTTTTTTTATACCATTTAAGTATGGTAATATCTATGATTATAATACAAATTATAAATTGATATTATTATTAAGTTTTTCTAGTTTTAAATTTTTAATTTTATATTTCTTCTAAATAATAAATATAAGTTATATTTATTATAAACATTAAGTTAATTATTTTATAATAAAATTATAATTAGAGCGATTAAAAATTCCATATTAATATTATTAAGATACTCTATCTATTTTAGATAGAGTATCTTAATAATATTAATATGGAATAGATAGATTATTTGAGACATATTAAATTTAATAATTTATACTATTATTTATTAAAAAAAAGTTCTTAATATAAAAACAAAAATCTTCTTTTAACTATTTTTTTATAAATTATATATTATTCCTATTTTCAATACTTAATTTAAGTTAAAAATTAAATTTTTTAAATTAACGTTCTTTTATCAAAAAACTCTTTTAATTCCTTAAAAGTATTATCTCTCTCTTAATACTAACATCAAGATTTAATTTTAATTTTTTTAAAGATTAAGTCTTTATAATTTTCTATCTAAATCATTTAATTAATTATTAAATATCGTAAGACTTAAAATTAAGAGATAATATATAATTGTTTATTATTTCTAAAATAAATTAAAATAATCAATCATATTTTTCTTTATAAATAATTAAAAAATCAATTTATTGATTTTATATTAAATTATAAATAAAATCTATTTTTAATCGATTTTATATAAATTTAAAAACAATAAGTTATAACTTTAATTATTTTAGAAAAAAATTAATTTTAATTAAATTCTTAATTAAGTGCATTAAATTGATAAGCGAAATATTCTACTTTTTGCCAATCAGTATATTCAATTTCTTTATTTATATTTGTTTCTCCATTTGTTATCTTCATAATAAATTTAATCATAATACGATCAAACCAATTATAATTTTGATAACATATTGCCCCAGCAAATACATTGGTAATAATTGGTCTCCAAGAAGTTTTACGTAAAAATTTACGTACATAAATATTTGTTTCAATTGTATCTTTACCATTTTTTCTTGCTGTTAAATTAACACCAAAAAATACACTTGGTATTGCATTTAGTTGTTTTGTATATTTTTTCACAAAATTCAAAACTACAGGATTGAAATTACCATAATATACTGAAGCTCCAACTAAAACTTTTTTATAAACAGAAAAATTTAAATTTTTTTCAATACACAAATCCTTTACATCACATTTTTTACCTTCTTTAGATAAATATTCAGTAATCCTAAGTATTATTTTCTTAGTCTGACCATTTTTACTAGAATAAAGCAATAAATAGCACATATAGAAGTTACCTATAAATTATATAAATAATTATTCACGCCAAAATGTTGGAGTGAATAGAATAAGCAAAGTAAAAACTTCTAATCGACCAAATAACATAGTGACTATTAGAATCCATTTCCCTATTATATTCATGGTGCTAAAATTTTCAGCTACCGAACCTAATCCTGGACCTAAATTATTCAATGTTGCTGTAATTGATGTAAAAGCAGATAACTCATCAACTCCAGTGGCAATTAATAGTAATAAACTTATAATAAAAACTAATACATAAGCAGAAAAAAAACCCCAAACAGCTTCAACAATACGTTCAGGTAATACCATGGAACCCAATTTTATTGTATAAATAGCATTCGGATGAACTAAACGTTTTAATTCTCGTGAACCATGTAAGAATAATAATAAAATTCTAATAACCTTTAATCCACCACCAGTCGATCCAGCGCATCCACCTATAAAAGCAGAAAAAAGTAA
This sequence comes from Arsenophonus sp., assembly GCA_052401645.1. Taxonomy (GTDB): domain Bacteria; phylum Pseudomonadota; class Gammaproteobacteria; order Enterobacterales; family Enterobacteriaceae; genus Arsenophonus. The sequence goes on along the minus strand of CP198939.1, from coordinate 800,231 downwards.
TAATATTGGTAAAAAAAGTGGCCAATTTGCAAATCCATCGGTACTAAAACCAGCAGTTGTTGCTATAGAGATAACTTGAAAAAAAGCCTGATCAAACGTTTGTAATATTGAATCATAAACTGAATGATATAAAAGAACTAACGTACAAATAACTACTAATATTAGTTGGAAACTAATAAATACTTTAAACTCATGATCGCGCCAATAAATCCGTAAACTACGACTAGATAAAACGCTGAAATGAAGACAAAAATTACATCCAGAAATCAACAAAAAAATAGCAATTATTATATTAATGGTAGAACTATTAAAATAACCAATACTTTGATCATGAGTAGAAAATCCACCAATAGCAACAGTAGAAAAACTATGTGAGATAGCATCAAAAATATTCATACCAGCACTCCATAATGCTATGGCACACGCTATTGTGAGTAACACATAAATTAACCAAAGTGTTTTTGCTGTTTCCGCAATTCTTGGACACATTTTATTGTCTTTAAGTGGTCCTGGCATTTCTGCTCGATAAAGTTGCATTCCACCTACACCTAATAATGGCAATATAGCTACAGCTAAAACAATGATTCCCATTCCACCTAACCACTGTAACATTTGTCGATAAAAAAGTATTCCCTTTGGTAAAAAATCTAATTCAATTAAAGTAGTTGCTCCAGTTGTTGTTAAACCAGAAAAAGATTCAAAAAAAGCATCAGTAACTGAAAGATGAGGTCGATCAGAAAAAATAAAAGGTAATGCTCCAACGCTACCTAATACAGTCCAAAAAAGAGAAACAATCAAAAAACCTTCTTTAGGTTTTAAATCATATTGATTATTTCTATTTGGTATCCAAAGTAATAAACCTATAATTAATGCCACTAAAAAGGTCTGACTAAAAGCACTTACGTTTCCATCGTGATAAATCATTCCAACTATTATTGGAATAATCATACTAAAAGAAAATAATATAACTAGTAGTCCAACAATTCTGATTATTGCTCGAAAATACATTAGTAATTCCTTGGATAATTTAGTTATAATATTAAGATTTAATGGATTAAATTTAATGTAACCTCTAATTAATTTGAGTAAATTATTAACGAATTTTTTTTATGTTAATAAAAAATAATAATTTTCAAAATTATATTTTGACTATTTATTAGAAAAAATATTTAAATAATTATTATATTAATTTACTTAATTATTTTTTATAAGTATATAAATTGCACTATGTATTAAATACAATTTATAATATTTTTATTATCTATTTAAAACTTAATGCTTAATAATATTATTTGATAAATTTCAATAAAAATTCTAATTTATAATTGTTATAATAACAATGAGAAAATTAAAAATTACGATAATAGTAATTTTATTAAATATCATTTAATTAATAATCAAGTTATATTAACTTAATTATTAACTACATAAAATTTTTTGTTATTCTTCATAATTAAAAATCTAGTTTTTTTATAATAATTAAACCTATTGAAAATATTAATCTAAATAATAATATTTAAAATTATTATATATATTATTTTATAGTTATTTCTTTTGCTTAAATAACTTTATTAATATAAATTATAAATTAAGTAAAAATTTTTTTAAATCTATATAAATTATAGATATTTTCTATAGATATTCTAAATAAATATTTATTACTTAAAATTAAAATCATCCTACATATTTTTTAACCTTATTTTCATATATGAGAATTTTATATTTGATATATATATCAATACATAGCATAGTTTAAAATAACTTATACTACTTTAATAGTTATTTAAAAAGTACTCTTTCTTATGAAAGATAAAAGAGAACTATATTATGAAACATGCGATCTCATTTAATCGTTAATATTATACAATTTATAAATTTGATAAATTTAATTAAAAAGTAACATATCCTTTAAAAATAAAGAATTACTTATTTAACATAAATTAATATAGTAATATCATAAATTCATATTTCTAATATGAAATAATTTGCTTAAAAATAAAAGGCTTTATAATAAATTATTTAAAAAATATTATTCCTTTACTAATAATATTACTAGTCTTAAACATACTATATTATTTATAAATAAAGATATAATATCGATATATCTGTTTATAAAATTATTTATTTAAATATAATATTTAATTATATCAATTAATATTTATTACTTATTATTTATTATTTAAATTATTAATTAAATTAGAAAATTCATTATTATATTTAAATAAATAAATATCTATTATACATTTTTATATAACAGTATGATTCTCATAGTAAACATTAATTAAAACAATATTTTTTAATAACTAGTATTTCAAATTTAGTTTAATATAAAAGATTGAATAACTTTCATTGAATATAGTAAATATATTATATTGAACATTAACATTATTACTAATATATTACTTAAAGTAAATAATATTAATATCATCAAAATTTATTTCTATTTTTATAGAAAAGTCATATATTTAGAATTATTGCATACTTTTAAATATATTAAAAAATTAATATGTAATAACTTAATTTATTAAATTTAATTTTTAATTATAATAAATTTATAATTATCTAATAGATAATTATAAATTAATATTCTTTTGTGAAATAATTATTTTTTTATCTTAGTTTATAAATTTAGAATTCTAATATAATATATATATTTTATTTAATTATTATAATCTATTTTAATATTATCAACATTTTTTAATTAAAACTAACATAAATCTTTTTGTATAATAAAATACATTTATTAAAATTTTAATATTAAACCAAAATTAATCTTAATATAAAAATATTTACTAATCTTTTTACTTAATTATATTAATTAATAATTAACGATATTAATTTAAGAAAATAGATTAACTAAATGTATTGAAAATAAATTAATTTTAAATGAATAATTATAATCTTTAAAAAAATAAAGAGCAAAACTTTTTAAAAAATATGAATAAAATATTCAATTTTTTATTTTTAATAAATTATTCTATTTATATTTATCATAATATTATAACATCTTTTTAATATTAATTTAATTAAATTTTCAATTTCTATTTTTCTTTAATTTTCATCTCTAATATTTTAAAATAGGATTTCAATCATTAATAATAAACTTAATAAATATTTCCTATAAATTAAAATTCAAAATTTTATAAAAAATTAGTAAATATTACTTTGTTTAAATAAAAAATAGTTTGTGTTATAGTCAAATTAATATTTTTTATACTTATTCTTAACGAAATTATATCATTCATTTATAATACATCAAATCAAAAATTAATTAAAATAACACTATTTTTATAAAAAATATTTTTATATTAATTAGTTAAGAATTAATATTTTAAAAATGATATTTGCTCATAAAATATAATTAATAAATTTATTATATAAATATTAAATAATTAAACTAAAATTAATAATTTATTTTTAAAGAAAGAATATTTTAAATAAATTAAAATTTAGTTATTTTATATTTTATAAAAAAACTACTTTTATTATTGATAAAATATAAAATAATTTTATTATTCTTTAATATATGAAAATTAAAATTTAAATAACAATTTAATCTTATTAATAAAGTTATTATATCAAATAAAAATACATTAATTTTAAATTATAACCGATATTAATAGTATATCTTTATGAATATAGTATAATGACTTATTAATATTAAATTATTACATCATAATTTAATATATTATAATTAGTTTGCCATAGAGATTAGTTTATTAATATAAGTAAAATATAGTGTTTGAATTTTAATAGTTTAAGTATATATATTGAATTCAATTTAATTAAATAATACTATATAAATAATTACAAAAAAGATATTTATATTTAAATTATTTTAAATGTTATCTAATTAACAAAATAATTGTTTTAAGATGACAATTGTTTAATCATATAGGTTATTGAAAAATAATATTAATATGATTATATATATCAATAAGATTTAAATATATTAAGAAAAACAATTAATTATGGATTGTACTAAAGAAAGTATATTACTTGATATTGAAATTTGATTTTGTCAGTATAAACTATAATATCTCATAAATTATAATTAAATTTTTTATAAGTCAATTTAATATTTTAAAATTCAACTAAAAATAAAAAAATCAAATTAATTTTAAATGATACATAATATTTTTTATTGAAAAAAATAAATTATAAATTAATGTATAAAATAGATAAATAATTTTATAATTAAATATGTTGGTAAGATATTTTTACTCTCATTTAATTAGCTATAATTAAAATAATTAAATTACTAAATAAATGATTTAAATATAAATAAATCTTATAACCTTTAAAATAACGAAGTGCTTATTTCCATAATAATCTTATATTTATAAGATTAATATGTAATAATATTCTAAATATTAAAATTATTTTCGAAACAAATATATTTATTATATGTTAAATTAGAACAGTAATAATTAATTAAAATAGAAAATTATTAAATAAAAATATTATTACAATTGTTTTATATATTATAATATAATAAGTAAAATTATTATTTTTGTTAATAGAAGTTTCTAAATTTTTTTTAATATCTCTTTATTTTTTATTTACTTTATCATCAAAGAAGTTGTAATTAATTTTTAATATAAAAATATAATTATAGAAAAATTAAGTAAATTTAGAGAGTTTATTTATTTAATAATTGTTATTAGTACTAATAATTTTAAACATATACAACACGTTATAGTTATTATCTTTAATATATATTCTAGAAAAATAATCAAGATACTATTATTCTTATATTTAATCATCAATATCATTATTAAAAATAATATTAATTATTATAGATATTTTATTTTATTAAAATATAAATGGATTATTATTACTAAATTAATATTAAATTATAAAAAATTTATTTATATGAAAATAGTTAATCTAATAAGTAATTATTATACATATGAATAATACTAATAATTAATTAAATGCTTCTTTATTTAAGAAGAAATATTCTTATATTAGTTATTCTAAATTTAATATATATATGTTTATATAACTTAAATTTTTTAATTTATAAGTAGATTACTTTATTTATAATCTTTGTATGTAAATTATATTGAACTGATTTCGAAAATGCCTATTAAGAAATAAAGTAGTCAATAACAATCTATAATAATAAAACTAGTTATTATTCTATAAAAAATAGAATCAATGTAAATCAATAAGTTTAATATTGTTATTATAAGAAATATAATAATATATTCATGATAACAATATTTATTGAAGCAGTATTTTAATTAGATCCAACTAGATAACATTATTATGTTACTAATTTAATCCTATAATTACTAATATTAAATTTTGATAAGAATAACAGTAAAAATATATTAACAATATTTAAATAATTATGTATGTAAAAAAAATATAATAAATATCTTTATATGTTTTATCTTTAGCAAAGATAAATAACTCTATAATCCCATTTTATATAAATATTAGATAAATATGCTATATTTGTTATCTTATTTAAGATAAGGTGAGATTAGTATCTCAATTATTAATTCTATAAAACATATTTTGTTTTACCATATTTGATAGAATAAAATATTAATATTAATCTTTAAATTATTATTTTTATATCTTACCATATCCAATTTAAATAAATTAATAATTTTAATACTTTATTAGTACAGTATCAAATAAATCACTTTATTTTAAATAAATTCACTTTATAATCTATTTAAGTTTAAGTAGTAACTTAACTTAATTAAGTAAAGGTAGATTTTAATCATAAAATTATAATAATAATTATTTAATCACGATATTGATCTTAATCATGTTATCATAAATCAATGTTAAAAAATTAAATTTAATATAAATTAAGATAAAAAGAATAAATATTTATATTTAGTTTCTAATCATATTTAGTTCAATAATAGATCAGAATATTATTCTGATAATCAGATAATTTATCATAGATACTTATTATTATCCGAATACACATTCAGTATTAAAAAATAAAAAATAATTTTTTATATTTATTATTAGTTATTTTATAATTATCCTAATATATCTAAGTTTATAAATACAATTTTAATATTAGTAAAACATACTAAACTTATATTCTTTGATAAAAATTTCTAAAATTAATAAAACCTTACTATATAAAAGTAACATTAAAGATACATTTTTTTAAAAAATTTTCACTTTATATCAATAAAATAAAATTTACTATAAGTTAATTAGTTTTTAATGAAAAAATTATTATATTAATCTTATATTGCTATTTTAATATTCTATTCATTAAGATCTATATATATTTCTTTCTAAGTTAATTAGATTATTTTAGTACAAAAATTTTTTAATACTAAAATAGGTAAAATATCTAAATATAAAATTAATTATTTTAATTTATATAAAATATAACTTTAATAAGCTTATTTTAATTAATCTGATAATATTAAAGATATGGTAGATATTAAAATAAACTTTAAAATAGAATAACTCTTTTATTTTTTATAAAATTTATTTTAAAAAATAAATTTTAGTCATAAAAAAGTTTTATAAAAAAATAAATAATGAAAAACAATAATATTTATATTTTTAATTATTTTTGATAATATAAAGATTAATTTTATTATTAATATAGATAAGATAATCTCTAAAAATTATCACATAAAAATAAGTGATAAATCATGAAATACATTATTAATTAATTTATAACATGCACAAAAGATTAAAATTATCTTGTTTTCTCAAATCTTATACTAATAATAATATTTATGATTTTATTTTATTAAAGAAATTAAATAATTTAAAATAAACATATTAATAATTAATTGAAAATATTAGATATATATAAAATATTAGTTTTAAAAAAAATTTCATATATATAATTAATTAAAAGAAATAAATAAATCATTTATATGTGAAAATTAAGTTTACATCAGTAATATTTTTATTCATTATCGATTTATTTATAATATTGAATATTCAAGTTAAGTATCCAAAAATTTGATAATCAACATAGCATAATATTTATTACATAGAATATATTATTTATTAATTTTAAGAGTAAAAATTTATATTTAAATTAGTAAAGTATGAATATATCTTATTTTTTTGTTAATATTTTAAATATTTTAATAATAAATATAAAAATAAATATATTATATAATATATAGTAAACCATTACTATATAATTAATAGTATATTAAAAATCAGTAATATAATGAAAATTATATTTTAGAATAAATAATTATAGCTGAATAATATTCGAAATAAATAAAGTATAATAAATTATTTTTTATTTATTAAAAGAATATTATATTAAAATAATGAAAATATGAGATATATATCAAATCTTAATTTTAAAAATAGACAGATATTCTATTAAGTTAATTCTAATATTAAATGTTTAATATTTTATATGTTAGTTCAGTTTAATTTATAAAATTAATTAAAAGCATTATGAAAAATAAAAAACTAATAAACTTTTTATGAAATTTTTTATGACTGCAAAAAAATCTTTTAAAAAATATATGTTGTTTATCAAACCAATAAAATTATTAAAATAGTTAATAAAATATTATGTTAATATTATTTTGAATGTTAATTTTGCAAAATCAAATAAATTCAAATGCATCACCATAAAAATATCTAGGATTAATATCTTTTTCATTATAAAATCGCTCTTTAGCTATTCTAACCATTTCAAAAGGTCCAGCAATGTAAATTTCATACTTTATAAGAGAAGTAAAATCATCTAGTACAGCACTTAAAACTGTACCTGTACGCCCTTGCCAATTAGATCTAGGTTGTTCGATAACAGGAATAATTTTTGTATTATAATATTGTTCTGAAAGATAGTTTAATTCATCTAAATTATATAAATTTTCTAATCTTTTACCTCCCCAATAAAAGAAAATATCTCTGTTAGAATTTTCTGTTAATGCAGCATATAAGATAGAACGAGTATAAGAAAACCCTGTACCTCCTGCAATAAGAATTATTGTTTTTTTACTTCCTTTACGAAACCAAGCTTTTCCATATGGAATATCGATATTAATATTATTATGTTTAAAAATATATTTCATTACTGCCATAGTGTAGAAATTAAACTCTGATCCACCAATATGAAGTTCAATTATTTTTTTTTCCGAAGGGATTGAAGCTAAAGAAAATGGATATTTATTATATTCATCTATAATAATAATTAAATATTGACCAGCACGAAATGAAAATTGCCCATCAGGTAATAATCGAACACGATAAACATTATCAGTAATATTTTCAATAGAAACTACCTTACAACTTAATCTCGTCATTCATACACTCATTTAATTTCAAGAGATATCTAATTCATGCCAAATTTCATCTATTCTTTTTTTCACTTTTTTTGTCATAATTATTGGACGACCCCATCTTCTTTCTGTTTCACCATACCATTTATTAGTTGCATCAAATCCTATTTTTGATCCTAAACCTGAAACTGGCGATGCAAAATCAAGATAATCTATAGGAGTATTTTCTATTATGACAGTATCTCGTGCAGGATCAATTCTAGTTGTTATTGCCCAAATAACATCATTCCAGTTACGAGCATTAATATCTTCATCACATACAATGATAAATTTTGTATACATAAATTGCCGTAAATAAGACCAAACTCCAAACATAATATGCTTAGCATGTCCAACATATTGTTTTTTTATAGTCACTATAGCTAATCGATAAGAACATCCCTCAGATGGTAAGTAAAAATCAACAATTTCTGGAAATTGTTTTTGTAAAATAGGGATTAAAATTTCATTCAATGCAATACCTAAAATACTAGGTTCATCAGGAGGACGACAAGTATATGTTGAATGATAAATAGCATCAGTGCGCTGAGTAATATGTGTGATTGTAAATACTGGAAATTTATCAACTTCATTATAATAGCCAGTATGATCTCCATAAGGTCCTTCCATTGCAAATTCTCCAGGATTAATATAACCTTCTAAAATAATTTCTGCATTAGCTGGTACTTCAAGTTCATTAGAAATACATTTTACAACTTCTGAACGATATCCACGCAATAATCCAGCAAATGCATATTCTGAAAGTGTATCTGGAATAGGAGTCACTGAAGCTAAAATTGTAGCTGGATCAGCTCCTAAAGCAACTGCAACAGGAAAAGGTTCATTTGGATATTCATCACACCATTTTTTAAAATCTAATGCCCCACCACGATGAGGTAACCAACGCATGATTAATTTATTTTTATTTAATAATTGTTGTCGATAAATTCCTAAATTTTTAAATGATTTATTTGGTCCTTGAGTAACTGTTAATCCCCATGTTATCAATGGAGCCACATCTTCTGGCCAGCACTTCATTATAGGAAAACGAAATAAATCAACGTCATCACCTTTCCAAATTTGTTCTTGGCAAGGTGATGACGTTAGTCTTTTTATAGGCATATTTAGAACTTGTTTAAATTTTGGCAATTTGTTAATTAAATCAAAAAATCCTTTAGGGGGGTTAGGTTCTTTTATAAAAGATAAAAATTTTCCAACTTCATGTAATTCGTCGATATTTTCTTGACCTATTCCCATTGCAATGCGTTCAATAGTTCCAAATAAATTACACAGAACTGGCATATTAAAACCTTTAGGATTTTCAAATAAAAGTGCAGGACCTTGCATTCTTAATGTCCTATATGCTATTTCTGTCATCTCTAAACAAGGATCAACTTCATAAATGATTCGTTTTAATTTTTTTTTCTGTTCTAAAAACAATATGAAATCTCTGAGATCACGGTATTTCATTGTATATTTTCTATTTTTTAATTTATAATAATTTTATTATACAATTATTTAATAAAAATTATTAATAAGATTTAATTTATCTATCTATTATAAATCAAATCTTTTGAATTAACTTTAAAAGTTAAATACATAAATAAAACTTTTTTTAGTATTTTATAATTAATTTATATGAGAAAATATTAATAACAATTAAAATTATCAAAACAAAAATATTATTTTTATAACAAAAATAATTTAATATATTATTTTAATGCAAAATATAATATCTTTATTTAAAATAATAAAAATTTCATAAAATTTATTAAATAAAACTTATCAGTAGAATTAATATATATTTCTTCTTATTATTTACATTAATATAATCATTAATGAATACAACAGAAATTAATTTATGTTTATATTCTTCTTAAGAAGAATATTATAACTATAATTATAGTTAGAAATATTGTTACTTTATGATTCTTATATAAAGTATAATAAGATTTTAATTAAGTACTTATATATAATAACATTAATAATGTATATACACATATTTAGTCATTCATAATATTATATTGAAAACCTATATAATTCTATCATGAATGTTTAGATGATAATTTACTTAATATTTATTAATATCAATAAATACTTTAGAAAAAATAGATATACTTTTCAAAATATCTTTTTTATAAATATAAAGAAAGAGTTACATAAAAACTTATAAGCTTTAGTACTTTTATAATTTTTTAAACTAATTGTATAGAAAAGATTTAAATATATAAAGAAGGCATCATATTCAATATTATAATTAAATTAATGAGGCATATATATTACTTTTAAAATTTAAATTTAATATATTTTTGTATTTTTATTACTTCAAAATTATATTATCCATAATAATAGAAAGAAAAAATAACTTATAATATTTTATTTTAAATATTATTTAAAAGTTATTATTGATCACAATGCAATTTTGTTCTATTACTAATTTTTAATATAACTATAACTAACTTAATAGTAATTTTCATTAACTATACACATTATCTATAAATTTACTTTTATACATCATTGATGAATTTAAGTTTTTTTTACCAAAAATGTCAGTTATTTCTGTTTAATTAACAAAAAATAATTTTTTACCATTAAAATTAATAGATAAATTTTTTATATAAAAGAAATTCTATTAATACATTTGATTTTTTATTTATTTAATCATTCTATTATCTATTTTATTTCACTAATAAAAAATTATATTTATATAAATTTAATTCATGTTTATGTAAGTAATTGGATCTCGTTTATATCCAATAATATCTACCAATGTTTTTTATAAATTGAAGTTTTTATATATTTTAAATATTATTAATTAATTATTCATATACTTATTTTAATACTTAATTATTAATCTATAATAATATAACGATCTTATTATCACTTATTGAATTTAAAAAAATAATATAACTGTAATTCTTTTGCTTTATCAACTAACAAAAGTGATTCATAATTAATTATCTAAGTAATCCTAAATGACTAAGTTTAAGTCATTCTATTTCTATATGTAATAAAATTTAAGATATAAATAAATATTAACTATTAAAATATTAATATAGTTATTTTTTTATTTTATTTAATAATTGATGAACTTATATTATAATTAGATTTTATTTTTAAAAAGATTTTTTATTAAAATTCAATAAATATTTTATTTTATTCTAAAAGTCTTTTTAAATATATCTATAACTGTGATTAATAAAAAAATATTAAATATCTTAAATTCATATATTATTTAACAAGAAATAACGAATAAAATAATTTATTTTTATATTAATCTAGATATAATATATAAGTTATATTTAACATAAAGATAAACATTATTAATTCAAAATATAGATGAATATATATATTAATAATATTAGATTTAATAATTTCATAGTTTAATAACTATAATTAAATTATTTTTATAAAGATGATATTCAGATAAAAAATATTTTCTTTACTAAAATAGATTCAATTAATTAAATTATTTTACTACTAGTTATTAACTCAAAGCATTTAGTTTAAACAACTTAAAGACTTCTAATGAATTATTAAAATTTAAAACACTTATCTAATTATATAAGTAATTAAGAGATAATATAAAAATAAAATATTTTATATATAGCTTTATGAAAATATTTCAACTACGATCCTCTCTATAAACTTTTAATATATAAATAATAATTATGACTTTATTTTTAATTAACAATTATTGAAAATATTAAAAAATATTAATACTATTAATGAAATTAATATCTAAAATTTTATTTTGATAATATAATAATAAATTTATTATTAATTGTAATTTTTTTAATTTTATTATTAACATTTATAATATGAAGGACTTATATCCTTTACTATAAATAAAGATAAATATAACAAAGATTAAAATCTTATAAAGATAAAATATTATTTTTTTTAACACCATAAAATTGAAATATAAAAATAATCTGAAAAACTATTGAAATCATATTTTTTAAAAAATTATCTGTATATTAAAATTAATACTAATTAAATTAGTATGAAATAGATAAAACTAAATAAAGAAATAGTTAATTTCTTATTTTATTTACCATAAAATTTTATAATTATAAAAACAATATTACAATTAATAAATTATTAAAAATCTTTAGATAAAATAATTTGATTATAAAACATCAGTATTATTTAATATTCTAATTATTATTAATTATAATATATTTTAAAAACAAAGAATAATATATTTTAAGTATAATAAGAAATCTTTTCTAATTATATTTATATTTAGATCAAAATAAATATATATATGAACTTAATAGATAATAAATAATTTAAGTAAATTATAATTAAATTATTGTAATTAATAGGATAGAATTTTTTAGATTATTTAATCATTTTATCTACTATCTTGTAATGTTCTTTTGTTTTTATTGATATAAAATCGTGATAATAATAACCATAATTCAAATAATAAATATATTGATATCGCTAATAAGGTCTAAGAAAATACATCTGGTGGTATTAAAAAACATGCCAAGAATAAAAGAACCCAAAATAATGTAAGGACGTTTACATCATAAAGAATCTAACGTAATAAAATTCTGTCCAACAAAGTAAAATAATGGCAACAGGAACTTCAAATGCTGCACCGAATACTATAAAAAGTATAATAACAAAATTAAGATATTTACTTATATCAGGAATAAAATTAACGTTTTCTGGTGTAGTTTTTATAAAAAATCAAATATAAACGGAAAAACAAAAAATAAGCAAAAAGTATCCATAAGTAAAAAAAAATATGCTACTGGAGATTAATAAAGGTAACACATTAATCTCTGTTCATGTTTATAAAGTGCAGGAACTATAAAAAGCCCATAAATGATATAATATCACTGGAATAGAAATAAATATCGCTACCATAAACGTAAGTTTAATTGGTATAAAAAAAGTTGATGCTACATCAGTTGAGAACATATAAGAACTAAGAGGTAGCTGTTTAATTAACGGTAAAACGATAAAATTATAGATTTTATTTGAAAAGTAAACTATAGAAAGATAATCTACTGTAACAGTAGATATGATATAAAGAATACGTCTACGCAATTCACTTAAATGACTAATAAGTTGTTGAGGATCATCGATGAACATATATTAACTTTCACCATTAATTTTATCAAAATTATTTTTTATCTTATTTTTAGTAGTGTATTCGTATTTTAAAAAATCTTTGCTTTTAGCAAAATTTAATGATGTTGTTGTTATAAATTTATTAACAACTATTGACGATTCTTGTTGTTTATTATCTATAATAAACTTTTTTTATCTACTATTCTTGGTATATTAAGATCAAGATCACATGTAAATACTTTTATTTTAGATGATTCTGCATTTATAGTATCATTTGATGATTAATAATTTTTCTTCAATGTCTTACTAAATTTTTTAATTCTTTCATTGATTGCTCAAATTCTTCTGAAAGAGTTTATAATTGTGTTTTTTCTTCTATCTTTTTTAGTCTTTCCTGTAATTCTTTCAATTTTAATTCTTGTAAAAGTTTATGTTGAACGTTAGCAGATAATGAAAATAATGCACTTATCCAGTTAATACTAGTTTTAATATCTATTGGAAAACGCTCTGGACTAATGACGATCAATCCAATAATCATAATTAATAGCAGTTCACTAAAACTTATTTCAAACACAGTTATAATACCACCTACTCTTTATTTTCTTTATTTTTAATTATTTCTTTTAATTAAGTTATTATCATCTCATCAGTAATATTTTTTGATTTAAAATCAACATCATGAAAACATTTTTCTACTTTACTATTATTATCAGTTTGATTATGATCATCACTCATTGTTTTTTTAAAATTTTTTAATGATTCTCCTAAATCTGATCCAAATGAACGCAATTTCTTAGTACCAAATATTAGAATAATTAATAAAACAATAATAAATAGTTAACTAGGGCTACCAAATGTAGCCATAGTAATTGTTTTTTTGCATTGATATACACCTCTACAAAATATAACAAAACTAAATATAATTCCAATTTTATATACTACTTCTATATTAGAAACATAAAGATTTTAATATATTTTGTTAAAAATAAACTTTAATAAATTTTACTTATTCTATACCATGCGAGAACTAATAAAATTATAGCGAAAAATATAAACCAAACGGCGAAAATTTTTGAATCAAAAATTTGAAATAAAGTACCGCATAACAGAAAAGTTACTCCAATCTCTATAAAATAGAGATCCTTTCTTTTTTTTACTTGTTGCCTTTTCAACTGAAGAGCAAATTTTTCAAAATTATCTTGTAAATATTTACCTTGCTTAAAGGCTCCGTAAATAAGATCAGGAATTTCAGGCATTTTTTCTATCCAATATGGTGATCTTTCTTTAAAAGAACTAATAATTGCTGTTAGTCCAAATTGCTGATGTAGCCAATCTTCAAGAAAAGGTTTAGCTGTATTCCATAAATCTAATTGTGGATAAAGTTGTCTTCCTAATCCTTCAATATATAGTAATGTTTTTTCAAGTAACACTAATTGAGGTTGAATTTCCATATTAAAGCAACGTGTAGTATTAAATAAATTAAATAAAATATGACCAAAAGAAATTTCTGCTAGTGATTTTTCAAAAATAGGTTCACAAAGTGTGCGGATAGCGCATTCGAAATCTTCTATATTAGTATCTGGTGGCAACCATCCTGAATCAATATGCAATTCAGCTACTTTACGATAATTACGATTAAAAAAGGCGATAAAATTCTCTGCTAAGTAACGTTTATCTTGTTTATTTAAAGAACCAACAATACCACAATCAATACCTATATATTGTGGATTTTCAGGATGTTCTCGACTAATAAAAATATTACCAGGATGCATGTCAGCATGAAAAAAACTATCACGAAAAACTTGTGTAAAAAAAACTTTTACTCCTCGTTCAGCTAATAACTTCATATTAATTCCATGTTTATTTAATGCTCTAATATTAGAAACTGGAATACCATAAATACGCTCCATAACCATTACACCTTTTCTACAATAATCTGTATAAACTTCTGGAATATAAAGCATAGAACTATTTTTGAAATTACGACGTAATTGTATTGTATTTGCCGCCTCACGTAATAAATTTAATTCATCAATTAATGTTTTTTCATAATCTCGAACAACTTCTTTAGGACGTAAACGCTTTCCGTTTGGTAAAAGAGGAATCCAATTAGCTAACTGGTACATCAAATTTATATCAGCTTTAATAATAGGTAATATATCTGGACGAATAACTTTAATTACAATTTGTTTATTATTTTTCTTTAATTTCGCAGTATGTACTTGAGCAATTGATGCTGAAGCTAACGGTATCTCATTAAAATCATCAAATAGAGTTTCAATTGATAAACCTAATGATTCTTCAATATGCTTACGAGCTAACTTACCATCAAAACAAGCAACCTTATCCTGTAATAATTCTAATTGAGAAGATATCATAGTTGGAAAAAGATCTCGGCGAGTAGATAGCATCTGACCAAGTTTAATCCAAACTGGTCCTAAATCTTGTAAGGCTAAACGTAAACACTCACCAATATTTTTATCTTTATGTTTATTTGATAACCAAAATAAACAACGTCGTACAACCCTTAGTGGTAAAGTAAATTTAATTTTAGGAATTAGTCCATCTACTCCATAGTTTAAGAATATCCGAATGATAAAATAGAGTCGCTTAATTTTTCCTGGTATCATATTTTCCATCTATTTTAACTTAGTTACTGTTTTAATTTTAAAATATTCAATACAATATTTATTAATTTTATTAATAAAACTTAATACTTTTAGTATCTTGAAGAAAATTTTCTATTTTTCAACTATTTAATCATTATTTTTATTAAATAGTTTATTAATTTTAACTAAACTGATTTTTAATCAAATTACTCATTAATTGAAGTAAATAATTTTATAGATATCAGGAGTCATATAATAAATAAAAAAAATAAGATTAAATAATATTTACTAATTATAAATAATTCTTATATCATAATATTTATTAAAATAATCCTGTTATCGCTAATAAAACTTTAAAAAACTATTTTTTATATTTAAAATAAACTAATGTTATTAAATTGATTTTTATAGCCTTATATAATGTCTTGTATCATTATATAAATATATAAATTCGTTATTTTAAAAGTAAAAACATCAATTATATTGATATAATTCTTTTTTTAAAATTATTGTAATTAGTTTATAAAATATCTTAATCTTCTTATTTAGTGCTATTTTATATAAAAATGTAATTTAATATAAATTAAAAAATAAAAATATTTTTAACATGTAAAAATATTTTTTTAATAGTTTATATCTTGACTGATATTTGGTATAAATCTATATTAAAATTTAAATCCAATATGTAGAGCAACAATTCCACCTGTAATATTAATATAAGAAACTTGTTCAAAACCTACCAACTCTATTATTGTTTTTAAAGCATCCTGATTAGGATGCATACGAATAGATTCAGCCATATAACGATAACTATCAGTATCATTGACTACGATTTTACCAATGCATGGTAAAATATAAAAAGAATAAGCATCATAAATTTTACTTAATACTGTAAAAATAGGTTTTGAAAATTCTAGTACTAATAAACGACCATTAGGTTTCAATACTCTAAACATTGACTTAAGTGCTTTATCTTTATTAGTAATATTTCGCAGACCAAAAGAAATACTAATACAATCAAAAAAGTTATCAGGAAATGGGAGTTCTTCAGCATCAGCCTGTATATAATTAATATTAGTAATAATACCCTTATCTCGAAGTTTCTCTCTACCTACTTTCAACATAGAACTATTAATATCAACTAAAGTAACTTGACCTTTCTCGCCAACAATTTTAGAAAATTCAGATGTTAAATCTCCTGTGCCCCCAGCTAGATCTAAAATATATTGCCCATAATGAGCACCGCTTGCTTGTATCGTAAAACGTTTCCAAATTCGATGCATTCCAAATGACATTAAGTCATTCATAAGATCATATTTTTCAGCTACCGAATGAAAAATAGCAGCAACCATATCTGCTTTTTTATTTTTGTCTACCTTATGAAAACCAAAATCAGTTTTTTCTTTAATTTGATTTAGCATCTTTATACTCATTTAATCATTAAATAATTAATATATAATAATATCATTATATTTTATTTATATTATATTAACTTTTTTTTTAAATTATAACACATCAAACTCTTTATTAAAAGAAGCATCAATTGGACATTTAACTCCTATTCCCAATTCTTTTAAGTTTTCTGCTTGGCCAATTAAATTACCCTTTCCTTCTGATAATTTTTTTATTACAGATTGATAATTTAACTGTGCTTTATTTAAACTATTACCTAAAACATGTATATCATCAATAAATAGCCTCATTTTATCGTACATTCTACTAGCACGATCAGCAATTATTTGCGCATTCTTATTTTGTTGATCATAACGCCATAAATTATTAATTATACGTACTGCGACTAATAAAGTTGAAGGGGAAACAAATAAAATATTATTTCGTAAACCTTCCTCTATAAGTTCAGGTGCTTCACGTAAGGCAATAAAATAAGCTGGTTCAAGAGGAATAAACATTAATACATAATCTAACGATCTTAACCCATTTAACTTATTGTAATCTTTTCGTCCTAGTTCTTTTATATGGTTACGAATTGAATTAACGTGCCCACGTAATGCAGTTGCTCTTTGTTGTTCATCTTCACTATTAAAATAATGTTCATAAGCTGTTAATGACATTTTAGCATCTATAATAACATCCTTACCTTGTGGTAAACGAATAATGACATCTGGTTGATAACGACTATTAGATGTATTAATACTAATTTGAGTTTCAAATTCATATCCTTGCCTTAATCCAGAAGTTTCTAATATACGAGATAGAATTGTTTCACCCCAATTTCCTTGAATTTTATTATCACCTTTTAACGCTTTAGTTAAATTAATTGTTTCTTTTGCCATCTCTGTATTTAACTTCTGAAGTTGACGAATTTCATAAGCTAAAGTATGACGTTCACGCATTTCTTGGCTAAAACTATCATGCACATGACGATGAAAACCATCTAATTGTTCACGAAAAGGTGTAAGTAGTGCAATTAAACTCTGACGATTTTGATCAAAAGTTCGACGTTCATTTTGTTCAAAAATACGATTTGCTAAATTTTCAAATTGAGTATTTAATCGTTGTTCATTATCAATTAATAGTCGCTGTTTTTCATCAAAAATTAATTTTGTATCTTCAAGTCGTGTCATAACTTCACGCAATTCAATTTCTTGATTATGATTAATTTCCATTTGTAATTTCAGTTTTTTATCACGGTGTTCACATTCCAGTTTCCAATCTTTTAAATTATCAATTTTTTCTTTATAACTAGCTTGAATGCTATAAGAATCTCGTAATTCAGATTCTTTTTTATTTATTTTTTGCGCAATAACTAACCAGATAAAACTAGAACCAAAAAGTATACCGCTAAGAAATCCAATAATTGCATATAATAAATCAAAACTCACTTTATATTCCTCAAAAATAATTTTTATTATATAAAGTTCCTTACTAAAACCATAATATATATATTTAACAAATAAAGATAAATTAAAATAATTCTTAAGATAAGTTACTAAATACTAAGAATGTCATCAAAAATAGATTTTATATAAATGAATAATAATATTTAATTATATAAATAAATTACTATTAATAAAATAATTTCACATTAAAAAATAATTAAAAAAATAATTTATCAACTATATTTAATCTCTATTTATATATAATTATAGACAAATTTTAATTGAAAATACTATATAACAATGAAAATTAATAAATATCTACATTTATTTTATAATAAAATAATATAATTAGACATCATATTATATATAATCATAAAACATAAATACCAAAATATGTATACTATTTTAGTAAAAAAAAAAGTTAATTTCATAAATTTATTCGAGTTAAAAAAATTACTAATATTAATGGTATTAAAAAAATAAAAAAATAATGATACATAGAAAGCTAAGATAATATAATAAATATAGATAATATTTAATTGTTAAGAATAAATTTAATATTAAAGATTAATAATATTAAATAATATTATTTTATTACTTATATTTATGAAGTTTTCATAATTATTAAAATTAATAGTTTTAATTTATTATTATAGTTTTATTTAAAGAATTTAAATTATATATTATAATAAATAATATTGTATTCATTTGTTAATTTAAAAATTTTAATTAAAAATGATACAAGAAAACCATTTTTATTTATAAAAAATTTATTAAATAAATTTTTATATACTTAGAAATCTATTTTATTTAAAATAAATAAATAAAATATAAATTTTTTTAATTATTTAATTAAAAATATAAAATTAATTATTTTAATTTTACTAAAAAAATAAAAGAATTACTTGATATTTGTTAATTTAATAACTAGTAAACTAAATCAAGAATGATTTCTGAAAAAATTTGTTCTTATTTTATATTAAATATATTTAATATTATATTCTTATTATATGAAAATAAGAATTATATTAGTGTTTATATATCCATTAATATCTCTCTGTATATAAAGATATAGATAAAAAATAAATAACATATATATTTCTTATAATTAATAATTAATTATCTTTTCATATTATTTAATCAAATTAAAAACAAAAAATAAAAAATAGATTTTATAATCCTTATACGAATAATCTAGATTAAAATATAAAATTCTTCCAAAAAGATGAATTCTATATAATATTATTAACATTATTATTATAATCTTTATTATTTTAATAACTAATAAAGTATATTTAAAAATATATAATTAAATAAACTGCAGTTAATATATTCTAAATATTGAAAATATAAACTAATATTATATAATTAGTCAGAACATATAATATACTATATATACAATATATAAATATATTTTTATCCAAATTTATATTTTTAACTACTACAATAAAATTATATTAAATACAATGCATAATACGTATTTTGATTATTTTAATTATTTAATTATAACAAAAAATAAATATAAGTAATAGAAACTCATATCAACGCAAGATTATAATAAATTTAATATTAAGTTTAAGTATAGTATAATATAAGTTTGCGCATTAAAGTAAAATATGTTAAATCAAGAATTGATTTAATAATTTTCTTATAATTAAAATTTATTAGAAGAAATAAAAATTATTATACTTTATATATTATATTTAATCAGATAAAAATAAAAAAATACAAGAGATTAAATTATACTATATTTTATTTTTTTTAACTTAAGTAATAATATACTTATTAATAATAAATTTGTTATCTTAACTATATTAGTTATTTTTTAAAATATGATTTTATAAAAAATTATATTATAAATAAATTAATACATACTAATTAGATAATATGATTGTTAAAATAATCAAGTAAAATTTTATGATTTAAATTGAAAGAGTATATATCTCATAGAGAATAAAAACTTATATTTTTTTATAATTAAAAATTTAAACAATAATAATTTAGTTGAATTAATTTATCTAAAAATAAATTTAGTCAGAATATAATTATAAGTATTTAATAAATTATATAAATATTTTTTCTAAAATATAATTTTATATTAGTGAAAAAATCAATTAATATATATAATTTAATTAAATTTTAAAAAGGATAATAATACTAACTACTATCTAAATGAAATTTAGATAACTATTCTATATTATTATATATAGATAATAAATTAACAGATAATAAAAAGTTGATATAATAAATTAACAGATTATTTATAATTTTTCAAAAAAAACGAATATTATTATTCTATATAGAATAATAATATTATTCATAAAATAATCGATATAGAAAGATAATCTTAAAATAAATTATTTTTATAATATTCTTATCATTTTATATTTAAGATTATTGATTTACTTAAATTATAAAATTTAACAAAGTTAACTAATTATGAATTATATACGATTTATATAGAACTAAAAAGGATTAATTATTAAATTACTATTACATTATTTTTTAATATAAATCTTAATAAAACTTAAAATAAGATATTCATTAGTTTAACTAATGTTAATATCTGTAAACATTATTATAATAACTAATATTTTAGCAAGTTAATGTTTTTTATCAATTAATAATGTTTCCATTAGATCAAGATCTAATAATAAAGTTCGCATAGTTTCATTACTTATTTTTTTTGTTGCACGTAAATGATATAATTCTGCTCGTTCTGCACGTAACGCTGTTAAGCGGAAACGACGTTCTAAATCTTCTATTAATAAATTATGTTCTATCTCATCTTGAACAACAGTTCTTCTACGTCGAAGGTAACCAGTAACACGGGAAGCAACTTCATTAATAACTTCTCGATCCAAAGATTCTTTGCTATTATTAGAAATGCGTTCTTCCATTTTATTTATGCTTATAATAGCTACTTCCGCCATGGCTGCTTTTGCTGCTCTCATTTCATTAATATCTTCCAATTTATCACCAACTTTAAAGTTATATAATAAAAGTGGTAAAGCAAGAACACCAATAAAAATTGATAGCATAATCACACCTGCTGCAATAAAAACTAATTGATAACGAGAAGGGAAAGGTGTGCCATCAGTAAGAAATAATGGTATAGAAAGAACACCTGCTAAAGTAATCGCACCTCGAACTCCTGCGAATGAAGCTAACCATAATTCACGATAACTATAATAAGCAAATTGTAATGGCTGTTTTTTTAATAACAACCTACTAAATCGCTTCATCAACCATAACCAACTAAATCTTAGTAATAATAAAGCAGTATAAATAATAAAAACAGCAACAAATAATATCCAAGTTTCAACGCTTGGATCAAGTTCAGCTTGAATAACAGAATTTTCCCATATACCAGGCAACTGCAAGCCAAGCATGACAAAAACTAAACCATTAAAAATAAATTCCAACATAGACCAAACATTATCTGATCTTAAACGCATATCTAATGGCGCATTACGAATGACACCAGCTTTAGTAATTGTCATTCCAGAAGCGACAGATGATAAAATACCAGAAAAACCAATATGTTCAGCAATAAGATATGCAGCAAAAGGTAGTAATAACATTAAAATCATTTGAGTTGCAGAATCGTCACTACTCATTTGAGTCATAATACGAAGTGATTTACTATAAATCCAAGTCACTGTAATACCACTTAATAAACCACCTATAGAAATTTTAAAAAAATCAATAGTTATACCAGGCACAGTAAAAGTCATAGTTCCCATAGCAATAGCGACAGCAAATTTTAGTGCCACTAAACCAGAAGCATCATTCATTAACGCTTCACCTACTAACACACTCATCATTCGTTTAGATATTCGACCTTTACCAACAATAGAAGATAATGCAACTGCGTCAGTAGGAGAAAGAACTGCTGCTAAAGCAAAAGTTGCAATAAGCGGAATACCTGGTAATAACCAATAGATAACATAACCTATTCCTACTATCGTTACTAAAACTAAACCTAAAACTAAAATAAAAATTTCACGTCCATTTTGAAAAAAATCACGCATTGAGGTTTTCCAACCATCAACAAATAATAACGGAGGGATCAAAAGAACCAAAAAAAGTTCTGGATCAAAATTAACATGTAAACCAAAATGTGGCCACGCTAATAATGCTCCTATCGCGATTTGCATAATAGGAAGTGGTATACAAAACGGAATGACTTTTATAATAACTCCTGATACTGAAACCACTAAAATTAAAAAGAGAATGGTAAAAAATATTTCCATATTATCCTTACTGACAAATCTTGTTTATAAAGTTGGTAAAGTATTTTTACATTAAATAAATATTTATAAAAAATAAAACTAGAGCTATAAAATAGACTAAAAAAATAAAAATCTTCTATATTCCACCATATTCTATTTTTAACAAAAAAATATCAATTGTAATATTTTTATATTTAAAATTAATTGATATTGATTAATTTTATGTTATATTTAACTCTTAAATTGATATCAATAATATTGTTTTAGATATTTAAAATGAGAATAGATTAAAATTACTTCATTTGAAGATGTTTTATATAATAAAAATAATATGGTATGATTAAAAAATTTAATGAAACTTAAAATAATACTACAATAAATTATATTTTAGAATCTATTTTTTTGTATTTTTAAAATATTTAATTTAAGTTTGCAATTCAAAAAAGTTTGTATAACATATATATATTTATAATTTGTTTTAAAATAAGAATTAATTTTCCTGTATTAAAATATATGAGTGATTAAAAAATAAATTATATTAATAATAATAGATAATAGTTTTAATTTATAAGAATAGATATTTATAAAAATATTTTGTAAATATAAAAGAAATAAAAAATACTTTACTATATAAAATAGTTAAAATTTAATATATAGATTTTTATATTAAAAATTTAAATAAAATTAAGAATTATATTAATATAAGAGAAACATTAATATTATTTATATTATATATAAAATATCAATATATATTATATATAATTAATTATTTAGATTTAAGTATAACTATATTTATATTAATTAACTAATTTAATTTTATATTAATAATAAATAACAAGAGTTTATATAAAATGAATACAAAATCTATTAATTTTTTTGTTTCTTTTGTTAATTTATCTAAAATATTCTTATTTTCATACAATTGATGTGTAAACTATAATTTTTTATATCACTAAATATATATAAATAGTTATTTTATTAATATCAAACAATATAATAAATAGTTCATATAAATACTCTCTATAATTCTTCAAAAAATATTTCTATCATTTTTTTTCCTTTTAATTATCTATATTTTATACTTATATTTAATATAAAGTAGTATATTATTTTTTCTATTTTAAATTTATTTTTCTTTTTTATTTCCTATCTATCATCATTCATTTGTTTAATACTTATCTAATCATCGTAATTTAAATACCAATACTATATAAAATATATATTAGATTCGATTTAATATATATTTTATATAGTATTGGTATTGATAATCATATAATTTTTATTGATGCAGGTATTATCTATCTATATAACTTATGATGATTAATTAATCAAAAAATCTATTTTATAATCTTTAGTTAATACTTCTATACAATCTTATTAGTGTATTTTGTAAAAAGTTACATATACAATTTTTTTTAAATCTAATATTGATTTTTTATTTAAAATCCTACCTTAGTAAAAGTAATAATTTTTTGTTTATTAATGACTAGTTTTTGTTATATTTAACTTTAATTTAACTCTATAAAATTTTACTTCTTTTTTAATAAAAAATAAACTATTAAAGTTTTATTAAAAAAATATTTGTTATTTTTTATTTTTATTTCTTTTTTATAAAGAAGAAGTAAAAAACTTCTATATTCTTAAATAATACTTCTTCTTTTATTTTATTACTATAAGTTGTTGTTTTAGCCTTTATTTTTATTTTAAAACATATAATAAAATATAATAAATAAAAGTTATTAATACCAACATATTTTGTATTATTATACTTTGTTTTATTTTAAATTTAAAAATTTCTAATAATATCCTGTTTTATTTATTGCATTTTATTGCATCGATCATAATTGTTGTTAATTCACTATTTTATCTATTCTATTATCTTTTTATTTTATTAATCAAAGAAATATGAAATTAATTTTTACTAATAATCTATTTTATTTTTTAATACTGATATTCATTTATTATCCTCATGAACTTCTTTTGGATTAGTAATAAAAATTACTGATAATTTTGGTTTCTATTTACTTATAGGATAATTATTTTACCATCTCTTAATTAGCATTTTTATTTATCATAATTATTCTGATATAATCTTGATTATTTAAAAAAATTTTAAATCAAAAAATAACTTTAAAATCTAAATAAATTTTATAATTATAACTCTAATTTTTATTTTAAAATTAATCTTTTTATTCTTATTAAGAATATAGGATATCCTATATTCTTAATATATTTCCATTAATTTAAAACTTTAAAATCTAAATAAATTTTATAATTATAACTCTAATTTTTATTTTAAAATTAATCTTTTTATTCTTATTAAGAATATAGGATATCCTATATTCTTAATATATTTCCATTAATTTAAACCACATATTATTAGAAAATATATTTTGATTAACTTATATTCTTTTTTTAAAAATATAAATAAATTAAAATATTATAGATTTATGATACTAAACTGAATAATATTTCAATTATAATATTTTTATTAAAATATTATTTTATTAATATTATCTTTTTTTATCTTTTTAAAAAAAAATAAAATATCATATATAAATATAAAATATTTAACAACAGATTGCTTAAATTTAAATAAAATAAAAACCTGCTATCTAATTAGATAGTTGATATAATATGATCTTAAAAGATATTACTTATCGTATATATATCATTATAGCATTGAATTACTTAATTTATTTATTAATTAATAAATTTTCTTCTTCAATATGAATATATTATATTTTTTGAAATTAATAGTAAAATATAAATATTTATTTTAATATAATTAACATAATCATTTTGATATTATTATTTTAAATAATATATTATAAATCAATTTAAACTATAAAATATTTGATGTTTTATAATAACTATATAAAATTTATTATAAATTATAATTAAAGAATAAATATAAATATGTATATTTTTTTTCCAAAATTGTGTTAAAAACTTGAATATCTTATTTGATAATTAAGTAAAAATTATCTAAAAATTAATAAACTTACTAAAATAATAGATATTTTTTAATATATTTTATATATTAATACATATCAATCGACTTATCTATAGAAAAACTATATAATTTAACAAAATTAATCTCTTTAGATAATTTTTCTATATGTTTATAAACATAAAATATTATGTTTTGTTATTTATTATTAATTCTTAATTTAATATGAATTATTTTTTTTAAAAGCTGAAATTCAACATGTTATGTTTACTATTTTCATAAGTTTAAAAAAATAATTTATATATTCGATTTTTAATAAATAATCAAGAAAACTAATTAATTATATTTTATATAATACTTAAAATTATTCATCTCAATTGTTTTTATTTTTTTTATTATTGATTTTAATTTAATTATCCTTAATAGCAGTGGTTTATTTGCTAATTTATTTTATTTATTTTATTAATAAAATAAAAATATTATATTTCAATTATGTAAGTAAATATTACTAGCGATTTATTAACAGAAATATTTATTTTATACTTATAATTAATGAAAATTATATTTTATAATAAATCATATTCTACATAATTTATTTTTACCATTTAATTTGATATTCTAAAGTTTTTATTAACTTTAATAGATATGAAGAAATTATCTTTATGCTAATTTATTTTTGTATATTTATAAATAAACTATATTTAATATCAATGATGTATATAAAATGTCTTTAGAAAATTAAAGAATTTTATATCTTTAATATTTTTAAATTAAAAATATTCATATATCTATTTTAAGTATTCAATTTTTTTACCATAAATAACATTGTAAATATAGTATTATTTTATTATTAATATTTTTGAAATTGAGATATTAGCAATCTTTCAATTTTACATCAATTAATAAATTATTTTATAATTAATAATAGTAAATCCATAAATATTATCTTTTTAAAACATAATTTTTGATTCTATGAAAATATAATTAATGTTTAATTAAAAATAATTAAATCATAAATATATAAATTTTATTTTATAAGTTATAAACCACTTTCTTCTATTACTAAATAGATTTAATTTTAAAAAATTTTTTTAAAAAAAAATAAAATAGCATATTTAGTTCTATTTTTTTCAGAAAATATTCTATTTCTTTATTTTTTTTGATACTTAAAATTAATCAATTAGCTTAGAAGTTATATATTTTAAAATTAAAAAATCAATAAGAAATTACAATTATATATTTAATTAAATATTTGATAAGTTATATGGTAATTTAATACCATTATTTAGAATATATGTATTTTATATCATATTATGATTTATAATTATAAATGATCAATATAAGTTATATGAATTTAATGATAATCTGTTTACGCGTAACTTTATTTAGATATAAATATAATTTCTTATAAATCTTAAATTATTTTTTGAATATTGATTTAATTGAATCTTAATTAATATTATAATAGGTTTTTACTATATAAATAATATATAGTATAGATTATTACTATGTTAAAATATATAAATTATAAATTTTATAATGTTTAATTTATATAGATGTTTATCATAAAAAATGATTTTAATTAACTTAAAAATATTCTTAATCAATTTTCATAGTAATTAGTAATCTTAATTTATTATGATTAATAATCAATGGCATAATATATTTTCTTATTTCTAATTATCTTATTATCTTCACTAAATTTCATTCTATTTTTCTTTTTTAAAATATTGACATATAGAACGTTAGAATTTTATTCTATTAGTTCCATAAATAATATTATAAAAATTAAAATAGATATTTAGTTAAATACTAAAGAAAAATGGTATCAAAATACTATTTTATTAAAGTAGATTATATACTAATAGATCAAATATTTGATCTATAAAACAAAGTTTTAACTAATATTTAGTGTTTGTTATAGGATTTTTTAATTATTTAAAAATATTTTATATTAGTCTATAAACTACGTTTTTTCAATCACTGAATAATTTTATTATATTTAAATATTAATAATAGAGATAATAATTTTGATCAATTAATTCTTTAATTAATATATATTATTAATGCTTATTATTAAATTACTTTTAAAAGATCAAATTTTTCTCTATATAAAATAAACTTATTTATTTATATTTAATAATAGTTAATAATGGGAAAATAAATTGTATCCTAGTTATCTCAATTTTAATATTAGTATTTCATTTTAAATAAACCTTTTTTATTTAAGTATTTTTTTAAAAAATATTATCAATAACATTTAGTAAATATTAAAATATTTTTTATATAAAAATATAATAAAAAATTTCATTTTTCTAATAACTCAATCTTTAAAGTATTTTTTATATTTTCATTTATTAAGAAGTTATTAAGTAAATCTACAATTTATATTCTTATAATATTATCTTTTATAAAGATATTATTATAAGAATATAAATAAATTATATATTTTAATAATTTGTTATTTATGTATAATTTTTGAATTTATATTTTAAAATAAAATTTAAAAATAACTTTTATTAAAATATATAAATATTTTTTAAAGTTAAAATTTTTTAATATACAGATTAAAAGATCATAGTGTGTTTCTATAACTATTAAATTAATATTACATAAGAATTCTCTTTCATCATTATATAAAATATATTGTAATCCTATCACTTTTTACTACCTTAGTAAAAAGTGATTTTTTTATAAAAATTGGTTTATAATTAATATTATTTAATCTATTTTTTAAATACTATATAACAAAAATTAGAAATCTATCAGTAATTTATATAAATCTATGAGTTAAACTTCCATTAATTAATTGTTAATAATATCCATGATAATTTAGTAAAAATAATAGAATATAAATTTACTATTAATTAATTATAATTTCATAACAATTTATATAAATATCATTTATATAAATATATGTCTATAATATTTATTAAGATCAATATGTTATTAAATATTATTAAGCAATATAACATAGAATAAAATGCTAAATATTTCATATAAATATTATAATATTTAAAATCAATAAATCTACTTTTATATTTATACTGTAATAAATATTAGTGTTTCTAAGATATTTTTTAATGCTTAAACTAAAAAATATTATTCATTAATAAATAAATTTATTATTTATCTTTTTTTAGTTTATATATTAAAAATATAAACAGTTAGTAAAATTTGATTATTAATAAACAAGTTTTATTTATTTTATTCATTTTCTTTTTCATCAAATATTTTTATAAAAATTGCCAAAATTGTTTTAAAAAACAATTTCATTGAAAAAAATAAATAAATCAATTTTTTAGTTTGATATTTTAGAATTAATTTTATTAATTTACTTAATAATATAAAATCTTATTTATATTATTTTAAAATATTCTATAAATATTTAACTCTATTTATTAATAATTTGCTGATATCATTATTAGTATTACTTACTTATTACATGACAATGATTATTTAATACAGTATAATAAATTTATTTAAAAGTGTAATTTTAAAAAATTCCTATTTTCTTAATATATATTATATAGAATTATACTAATTATTCATATAATGAATTTATTAAGTAATATTTATTTTAAAATATTACTTAAATTAAAATTATTATTTTATTTGATTTAAGTATATATTTTTATATCTTTTATTACTTATCTATCTTCTTTTATAATTTAATAGCATTATTCTTTATAATAAAACCATATCAAATAAAATTGATAAAAAAGATTCATATGAATTTCTAATAATTCATAAATAAATTATCTTAAAAACACGTAGTAGGATTTAGTTCAATCTTTCAAAGTGTATTCTATTTTTCTTAGTATCATTTTTTAAAATTCTAAAGAATTTATCAACATTAAAATATTTTTAATAATAAATTCAAATATGTAGTTTTCTTCAAAATTTTTATTAAATATCTAACTTATATTTATAATATAAAAATTTAAATTTATAAGTTTAACATTAAATATCATATAATAGTGATATTTGCTGATATATTTAATAAATATTAGATTAATTGCTATAGTTTTTTACTCATTCTTATTATAAAATTTATAATAAATTTTTAAAATTCTTAAATTTATTAAAATGAAAATAATATAGATTACTAATATTAATTAGTTATTATACTTATACTTAAATAAACTTTTATTATCAAAAATAAATATCGTAAAATAATTACGAATTTTTTCGTAAAATAAATTCTACTTACTTGAAATAGAATTTTACAAAAAAATACTCATTAATATGAATTCTACACTAAATATTTTATTTAAACTCTATCATGAATTGAATACAATGGTTAAATTCGTACAATCAATTTAGTAATTTTCTTAATTTATAATCGGATTATATAATCATAATATTTATAAAATATATACTATAAGATTAAGCAACCAAATAATTCAGATTAAAATTAATGTGTATAACTTAATATAAAATAAAAACAATTATTAATATATTTTAATATATGGATGTGGATTATAGCAAAGTATATATTTAAATATTTTACGATTTAATATGATATTTAATTTTTATTATAGATATGAGATTATATCTTATACTTGATAAGTATACAATTAATTTTTTTAGATAATGTTTTGATTAAAAATAGATATATTCATATATTTTAATTATTCTTATTTAATCAAAAATTAATTTTATTTTTTATCGTAGTAAAATAACGTTTTAGAAAAAAAATAAGTTAACATGGATAAATTTCTTTTTATTAATTATAAAACAGTGTATTAATTTATACAATGATAAAATTACTAATCTTGTTAATTTTTAAAATAGTAATAATTGTGACAGGTCATATTATTTATGAGTATAGAAATTAAATATTTATAATATATATGATGATTTTTAACTAAAGATATTAAAAGATATAAAATAGCTTATTTATCAAAATATATTTATTAAATATTATATATTTTAAATATAATTTCTTTATTTAAATTATATTTAATAAATACTCTATATTATTAAATTAAAAAGTAAAAAAATTAATGATTATAATATATATAATTTATCATGCAAAAATATAATTTACATTAATTTGTAATTATAAAGAATACTTTAGATTAGTAAATTACTAATAACAATTATTCATATAATTGAAATCTAATATTTTAATATCATAGAATAAATAAATAAATCTATAGAGAAATAAACAGCTACTATTAAAAACTAATTAAATTAAAAATAAATAATAAAAATAGTTTTTTACTAAAATAGATATTAACAATTAATGTTTTAAATAAAATATAATATGATAAGTTAACTAATCATATTATAAATAAAAATAGCATTAAGTTATTTTAAATTAATTAAAATAGAGAAGATGATAATAAATATAGGATTTTTAAAAAATAAATGCTTATTAAGATAATTAATAATAAGTAAAATTATATAATATATTATTTTACTTACAGAAAGAATTAATTAAAAGAAAAGTATTAAAATATTAAAATATATAAATTTCTCTATACTATAGAGAAATTTATATTATAAAAGGTCTAGATTTAATAAATTATATTTACTATTTTAGAAAATCTATTAATGTTATTAATAACATAAAGTGGCTTTTTCATCGATAAACGAAATAATTATTTAAATTTTATGGTAAAATATCATTAATAATTTATTTATACAAAAACTTTATATAATATGAATAAGATTAAAATATTAAAGTTAATAAACATTAGATACTTTTTTATTTTTTATGGATTATCAATCCATAATCTTCCTACATGTACAGGGTAAATTTTAATTAGATAAAAAATAAGTTTAATATTTTCTTAAAATAGAATTTTTCTCTATCACTTTTACATAATTTATCTAAATTCTCATAATTAAATATGAGATAATTTATGCTAAAAAGTTTTATTTAGAAGTATATTTATTATCATTTTAATGACCATCATTTTATGAATATAAATACTTATAGTGATTTTAATGAAAAGATTTAATATCATTATTTTCTATAAAAAATTAATGATATAAAATCTTTTTTTATTTATATAAAAACATTATCCTAAATTATCAAATTCACTTTATTATTAGTTAAGGATCATACATAAAATTATATAATTAATATATTTTTTTATTGATTCAAATTCATAGAATATCAATTTATTGTTAGTAACAATATATTTTAATAATTCTATTTTAAAATAAATTGTTACTACTATAATTCTTAATTATTAATAGAATTTAAAAAATAGTTATAAATTATTATTTTAACTATTCTTAAATTTAACATTGTTATCTTTTCTTTTAATTTACTCTATAAACAAAAAATTGTTTTTGTCTAAAATTTAACAATTATATTATTTATATTTTCTATAATATTTTATTCATTTTTAATGATAACAACATGTTATTTAATAAAAATTCTTATGAAATAAAAAATAATAAGTATTTATTTTTCTTAACCAATCATTTTAATAATGTCTTATAAGTTAATTTTGTTAAATATCTTTAATTTTAAAAAAAGTTTTTTCATATATTATATATATTATATTTTTTAGTGTTTTATATATAAAATATATATATTTTATATGGTCTTTAATATAAAATTAATCCAGAGATATTTTAAGTTTATGTATTTTATTGCTTTTAGATTAATAACAAAAAATACTTTTAATAAAATTTATTTAATAAATATAATCTTTAAATTAAATATAAATTCATTAAACAATTAAATTTTAGAAAAAAACTTTCTAAGTAAGAAACTATTTATTTTTATTAATTAGAATAATTTTTAATTATTTTTTTATTTTATATCAATGATTATTGATTAAATTTTATTTATAAGATAATAAAAAAATTATATTTTAGATTTTATAACACTAATTTTATGATACATATAATTTACTTAAAATCAATCTATTCTGCATCTTTATCATTAAAATATAATTAAAATAATCTAATTAGTCATCTTATAAATTTAATTTTGTATATTATCTTAATCTATATTTTTATCTTTATCTTATTTTGAAGACTTTAAAATTTTCATTCCATCAATAAAAATATTCTAAAAATCAAACAACTGAAAACTTTAACTTATTAGTAATACCTAAATAAAATAATAGTTATTTATGATATAGTTTCGATATTATCAAAACAATCAGTTTTCCTGGTTAATACACTAATCGTTCAATAAATAAAATGAGAAAATTGTAATTAATAATCTTTATGACTTTAAGTCTTTCCTATTAATTCATATTTAAAAAAGAAAATTTACTATTTCTAATAGTATATTATATTAGAAATATCAGTTAATTACTTTAAAATTAATAAAATTTAAATTATTTCAATACTATTCACTACCATACTAATTTATATAGTAAAAATACTTATTACTATTATCTTTGTATCAGATATATCAAGATTACTATGTAAATATGATTATATCTTTATATACTTTATTTTATCATTATTTCCAATTTAAAGATACATTAATTAAACAAAAAAATATTAATTATAATATAATAATTGTGAAATAAGTTGCAAAAAAATAATACGAAAATTTCAAATTTATAAGAATAGTTTAAAATAAATTTTATTAAAACAAACTAAAAAGAAATTGATAACGCTGAATTTTAATAAAATATATAAATATAGTTAGTTATTTTTTCTTATTTAATAAAAAAAATCTATTTTTTAAATTCTAATAAAATCTAATATCTTATTATTTTAAATTTTAAAATAATATAAAATAAACAAAATTGTATATTTTATATAGTCTATTTAATCAAAAATTATTTTTATAAAAAACTTAATAAATTTTAAAAAAAAATAAAATTTCTAAATTATCTATTAATCTATAGATAGATGATTCAACTAATCATAAAATTAAGTATTTTGTTCGTAAATAAAAACTAAATTATGATAAAATCAATGTTTTAAAATCTATATAAAAAATAAAATTCTTACATAAGTTTTATTGTAAATTCATAATAAAATAAATATTAAATACTTATAAAAATTTATATTAATATTATATCATCTTTATAATGATTTTTCCATAAACAAAAAATATTCTCTCTAATAAAGTTTTAGAGAGAAATCGTAATCTCATTAAATACTTTTATAGAAAAAGTAGGAATGATTTATTTTAAAGTAACGATTTATAATTAATTTTTATATTTTTTATTTAAAAAATATAAAATTATTATTTATAATAATTAAAATGGAATTTCATCATCGAAATCCATTGCTGGTTCAACTTGTGCAGGTGTAACAATTTTATTTGAATAAGAAGGAGAAACTATTTCATTATTAGTATATTGTTTATTTTTTTGTAATTGCTTAGAACTACTATTTACTAAATTATTTTGTAACACATCTTCTTGTAAATTATTACGTGCCAAACCACCACCCAACATTTTCATTGTACCAGCAATACTTACAATTATTTCAGTTGAATAACGATCTTGGCCGTTTTGATCTTGCCATTTACGAGTTTGTAATGAGCCTTCAATATAAACTTGTGAGCCTTTGTGTAAATATTCGCCTGCTATTTCAGCTAATTTACCAAAAATAACAATTCTATGCCATTCTGTCTTTTCCCGAATTTCACCGCATTGTTTGTCACGCCAACTTTCAGAAGTTGCTAAAGTAATATTTGCAACCGCACCACCATTTGGCATATAACGAATTTCAGGATCCTGTCCTAAGTTACCAATAAGTATAACTTTATTAATGCCTCTGCTTGCCATTAGATACTCCTAGATGAATCAATTTTAGTATAAATTAAGTATTACTACTTTAACATGTGAATATTGTATTGAATATTAAAACCAAATAATTTTAATCAAGATTTACAAAAATATCTTAAAAAACTATAGTGAATATTAATATTTTAAATTTAATATTAATTTTTTAAAAATAAATAACTTTATATTATATATTACTTTATATTGATATAATTAAAATTATATGATAGATAAAGAATTTTATTTACTATTTGAATACGACTATAATTATCAATTTTAAATATGGATAATATTGAAATTAGAGGTGCACGCACCCATAACTTAAAGAATATTAATTTAACAATCCCTCGTGATAAATTAATTGTTATTACTGGGTTATCAGGTTCAGGAAAATCTTCACTTGCATTTAATACTATATATGCAGAAGGTCATCGACGTTATGTTGAATCACTTTCTACATATGCTAGACAATTTCTATCTTTAATGCAAAAACCAGATGTTGATCATATAGAAGGGCTGTCGCCATCAATTTCTATTGAGCAAAAATCAATTTCATATAATCCACGCTCAACAGTTGGAACTGTTACTACAATTTATGATTATTTACGTTTACTTTTTGCTCGTATAGGTGAACCTCATTGCCCTGATCATCATATTCCGTTAACTTCACAAACAATTAGCCAAATGGTTGATAATATCATGATTCTGCCGGAAGGAAAATCGCTAATGTTATTAGCACCATTAGTTAAAAAATGTAAAGGTGAATATAGCAAACTATTAAATAATTTAATAACTAAGGGTTATATCCGTGCACGCATTAATGGTAAGATTTATAATCTATCTGATAAACCTAAATTAGAACTACATAAAAAACATACTATTGAAGTAGTTGTTGATCGTTTCAAAGTTCGTTCTAACCTAATGCAACGATTAGTAGAATCGTTTGAAATTGCTCTAGAGTTATCAGGCGGTACTGCAATTATCGTTGACATGAATAATAGTCACAAAACTGAATTAATTTTTTCTTCTAATTTCGCTTGTCCAGTTTGCTATTATAGTATAAATGAATTAAAACCGCATATATTTTCTTTTAATAATCCAGCTGGTGCTTGTAGTACTTGTAATGGTCTTGGTGTACAAAAATTTTTTGATCCAAATCTAGTGATCGAAAATGATCAAATCTCTTTAGTAAATGGTGCAATTCATGGTTGGGACCAACGTAATTTTTATTATTTTCAGATGTTATTATCATTAGCTAAACACTATAAATTTGATATTAAAGCTAAATTTAGTTCTTTAGACCCAATAATCAAGCAGTTAATCTTATATGGTTCAGGCGAAGAAGTAGTTGAATTTAGATATCAAGATAATTATAAAGATGATATTGTAAAATATAATCCATTTGAAGGTATAATTCATAACATAGAACGGCGTTATAAAGAAACTAACTCAATAACAGTACGAAAAAAGTTAGAAAAATACATTAATAATCGCTCATGCATTAGTTGTCATGGTACTCGTTTACAAAAAGAAGCACGTTATGTATTTATTAAAAATACTTCTTTGACTGAAATTTCAAATTTTAATATCAGTCATGCAATGATGTTTTTTAAAACATTACAACTCAATAGACAGCATGCGAAAATTGCAGAAAAAATTCTTAAAGAAATTAAGGATCGATTAAATTTTTTAATTAATATAGGATTAAGCTATCTAACACTTTCACGTCCAGCTGAGACATTATCCGGAGGTGAGTCACAACGCATTAGGTTAACAAACCAAATTGGTTCAGGATTAGTTGGTATTATCTATATAATAGATGAACCTTCAATTGGTTTGCATCAACGTGATAATAATCGGTTATTACAAACCTTATTACATTTACGTAATTTAGGTAATACTATTATTATGGTAGAACATAATGAAGATGCGATACGTTCTGCTGATCATATTATCGATATCGGTCCTGGAGCAGGTATACATGGTGGGCATATTGTTGCTCAAGGAAATCTAGACGATATCATTAAAAATCCAAATTCATTAACTGGTAAATATCTTAGTGGTAAATATAAAATTCCAATTCCGAAAAAACGAGTATCCATTAATACAGAAAAAATTCTAAAGCTTATTGGTGCACAAGGCAATAATCTAAAAAATATAACATTAGAATTACCAGTCGGCTTATTTATCTGCATTACTGGTGTTTCAGGTTCAGGGAAATCAACTTTAATCAATAATACATTATTTTCTATTGCTCAAAATAAATTAAATAAAGTTAAAAATATTATAACAGCACCATATACTAATATTGAAGGATTAGAATTCTTTGATAAAGTAATTAACATTGATCAACATCCAATAGGAAGAACACCTCGCTCTAATCCAGCCACTTATACTGGCATATTTAAAATAATTCGTGAATTATTTGCCTCTGTGCATGAGTCTCGTGTTCGAGGCCATTCACTTGGAAGGTTTAGTTTCAATTTAAAGGGTGGACGATGCGAAGCGTGTCAAGGTGACGGGATGATAAAAGTTAAAATGCATTTTTTACCTGATACATATGTATTTTGTGATTATTGCAATGGAAAACGATATAATCGTGAAACTTTAGAAATTAAATATAAGGGTAAAAATATTTATGAAATATTAAAAATGACTATTCAAGAAGCTCATAAATATTTTGAGGCTATTCCGATATTAGTACGTAAATTACAAACATTAATGGACGTTGGACTTTCCTATATTAGTTTAGGTCAAGCGGCAATAACTTTATCTGGTGGTGAAGCACAACGGATTAAATTATCTCGCGAACTTTCAAAACTTAATACTGGTAAAACTCTTTATATTTTAGATGAACCAACTACAGGTTTACATTTTTCTGATATTAAACAACTATTAAATGTCTTATATAAACTTCGAGATCAAGGAAATACTATTGTTATCATTGAGCATAATCTTGATGTAATAAAAACAGCAGATTGGATTGTTGATCTAGGTCCAGAAGGCGGGAATAGTGGTGGTAGGATATTATTCGCTGGTATACCAGAGCAAATCATAAAATGTAAAAAATCACATACTGGTAAGTTTTTAGATCCAATAATAAAACGTGGTTATTAATAAGAATAAAATTAATAATATTGTATTTTAAAAAAATAACTCTATTGTATAATGTGTATCTTATATAAATAGTTTAATAACTATATTAATACTTCTTATCATTATAACTTATAAAACTATAATATCAATACAATATTAAATTATCCAATTAACTATTTAATTTAACAAAATATAATGTAAATAACTTAATTGTTTTTAGATATTAAAGGTGATTGGTACTATATTAAGTATTTAAACGAAGATTTACGATTTACAAAGAAATTGTTTATATGTTTTAATAATAAATTTAAAAAAATAAGAAATTATAAAATCATTAACTATGAAACAAGTTATATAACTAATATTAATATTTTAATTATTCAATATTAATAATAAATTATTATTAATATCCATAAGAGTAAAATAACATCTAAAAATGGTTTTTTTTATAAAAAAAAGGCTTAGATTATAATTAAAAATTTTCTTATTAGCTAATGAAATCAACGAATTTTAAAGTTCTAATAATTTCTTTAAAACTATAATTAATAATAATATTCATATTTTACTTTATGAAAATTAATATTTATAAAAATAAATAGATGTTCAATTAAAGATCTTGATATAAAAATATTTTTACAAAAATATTAAATTATATACCTTTTATTATAAAAACGATTAAATTTTCAATATCAAAAACAATATAAATATAATTTTCTTATTCATCGTAAATCTATACTGCAGTTTACTTTATAATTATTGATTTAGAAGTTATATATTAAAAGTTAAATAATTTAGTATAGGATAATCTATAATACAAAATTATACTTATTATTAACTATGAAGAAAAAAAATTAACTTTTAGTTATCTCTGATCATTCTAATAATGTTTACTATGATTATAAAATCTAAATATTTTACTAAATTATAAGATAAATAAGTTTATAATCAATATCAATTAAATAGTTATCATAAATTTTAATAAAATTAAAATTAGTAATAAAAAGAAATATTCTTGCAAGGATATATTCTAGTAAACAATATTCTATATATATTAAAATATTATTAGTTATCTTATTGTTATTATCAGAAATATAATATTTAATTATTTTTTAAAGTTAATAAAAATCTTATATATATAACATCGATTTTTTTTAAATGAATATTTTATTAAGATAACTATAATAGTTATAAATATAACTTTTATATTAAGTTTTACATATATAAATAATTGTATATATTAAAATGTTAAACTTAATAAGTTTCTTTAAAGTATTCTCAATTCTAAAAAATAGATAGACTTTAAGATATACGTTAGTTTGTTTTAATAAACTAATATTGTTATAAAATGACTATATAGTTTTTATTTTAATAATTATTAAGAGAATAATATTATTTTATTAAATAATATTATTAATGATTATATACATGTATATAATTAGAATTTATTAATTATTTTTAATATTAAAAGATATTTTTTCAAATTGTTAATAGTTGTATTTTTTTATAACTATTCAATTAAAAGACAATAAAGATCAGAAAACATTAATTTATTAATCTTGATATTTTAATAATAGAAACAAATTTCTATATTTAAAATATTTTGATTCAATATTTTAATAAAAATGATAATAATAAAGTTAATTTTATTTAATAAAATATATTTGTTTAATTTATCACTTAAAAATTAAATTAAGTTATTGTTAAAAGTATTCATGTTTTTAAATACTTAAAATTTGATTAATATTACATACCATATTTATTATTTATAATAAATGATCAAAATAATAAATTTATTCTTCAATATATTTCATCAACACTCGAGAAGTTATCTTTGTTATTAATTCATAATTACTTATTCCAGTGTATTTTGCTACCTTCTCAACAGGTAATAAATCTCCCCATATAATCACCTCATCACCTACTTTATCATTGCTTTCAATTCCTAAATCTACTGATATCATATCCATAGATACTCTACCAATAATAGGAACTTTTCGTCCATTTATTAGTATTGGTGTACCTGATGGAGCGTTACCAGGATAACCGTCACCATAACCAATAGCAACTACACCAATATTAGTATTGTTCTTGCTAATATAAAGACCACCATAACCGACTGGTTCCCCGGATCCATGTTGACGAATAGCAATTAAATTAGATTTTAATGTCATTGCTGGAAGAAGACCAAAATCTTTTCCTTGCTTATTTTCATATGGTGAAACGCCGTATATCATAATACCTGGACGCACATAACTAAAGTGTGATGTTGGCCATAATATAATACCAGATGATGCTGCAATTGATTTATCGCCAGGTTTATTTTTTATGAAACGATTAAAACAAGATAATTGACGATTAGTAACATCCGATAGATCTAACTTATTTGCACAACTAAAATGACTCATAATATTAATAGGTTTTTTGATATTTTTACATAATATTA
Organism: Arsenophonus sp.; assembly: GCA_052401645.1. Lineage (GTDB taxonomy): Bacteria > Pseudomonadota > Gammaproteobacteria > Enterobacterales > Enterobacteriaceae > Arsenophonus. The sequence continues at coordinate 759,947 of CP198939.1, read as the reverse complement.
AACGAGTATAAAACATCATAGCTTCTTGAGGTCTGAACCCTAATCGGTGCATACCAGTATCAAGCTTCATCCAAACTTTTATTGGTTTTTTTAATTTAATTTGTTCTAAAATTTTAATTTGTTCAATATTTTGAACAACTATATTAATTGAATGCTCAGTTATAATAGATAATGAATCTAAATCAAAAAAACCCTCTAATAATAAGATAGGTTTATTTATTCCATTTTTACGTAATATTATTGCTTCATTAATACGAGAAACTCCAAAACTATCAACAAGATCTTTAATTGTATGACTAGTTTCTAATAAACCATGACCATAAGCATTAGCTTTAACAACAGCAATTATACTACTATAAGGCGCAATTTTTCGAACTTGTTTTAAATTTTGACGCAATGCATGGCGTCGAATGACAGCAGTTACCACTTTCATTTACTCTTTGAATTAAAATTAAATAAGATATATTACTCTATTTGATAAATTTGTCCGGCATAATTATCAAAACGGGACCATCGTCCATTAAAAGTAAGACGTATTGTTCCAATTGGTCCATTACGTTGCTTACCAATGATGATCTCTGCTATCCCTTTAAGATCTGAGTTATCATTATAAACTTCATCTCGATATATAAACATAATTAAATCAGCATCCTGTTCAATAGATCCAGATTCACGCAAATCTGAATTAAGAGGTTTTTTATCAGATCGTTGTTCAAGACTACGATTAAGTTGTGATAATGCTATTACTGGAACTTGTAATTCTTTCGCCAATGATTTAAGCGAACGAGATATTTCAGCAATTTCAAGTGTGCGATTATCAGGCATGGAAGGAACACGCATAAGTTGAAGATAATCAATCATAATTAAACTTAAACCACCATATTCACGGTAGATACGACGGGATCGTGAACGAACTTCTGTTGGTGTCAATCCAGCAGAATCATCAATATACATATTACGTTTTTCCATTAAAATCCCCATAGTACTAGAAATTCGAGCCCAATCTTCATCATTAAGCTGACCTGTACGAATGCGTGTCTGATCAACACGCGAAAGCGAAGCTAACATACGTATCATAATTTGATTAGCTGGCATCTCTAAACTAAAAATTATAACTGGTTTCTCTTCAGTTAGTGCTGCATGTTCACATAAATTCATTGCAAAAGTAGTTTTACCCATTGAAGGACGAGCTGCTACAATAATCAAATCAGAATTTTGTAATCCCGCAGTTTTTCTATCCAAATCCTTGTATCCAGTAGATACCCCTGTCACGCCATCATGAGGATTTTTATAAAGTTGTTCAATTTTTTCTACAGTTTTTGACAAAATTTCTTCAATCCCTTTTGGACCATCATCTTTAGTAATTCTAGTTTCTGCAATTTGAAAAACACGTGATTCTGCTAAATCTAGCAATTCTTCACTTGTTCGACCTTGAGGATTATAACCAGCATCAGCAATCTCGTTTGCTACAGCAATCATATCACGAACAACTGCACGTTCTCGTACAATATCAGCATAAGCATTAATATTAGCAGCACTTGGTATATTTTTAGCTAATTCTGCTAAATAAGCAAAACCACCAACATTATCCAATTCACCTTGTTGTTCTAACGATTCAGATAGAGTTATCAAATCAATTGGTCTATTTTGTTCAAATAATCCTTGCATTCTTGCAAAAATAGTTCGATGTGATCGACTAAAAAAATCTGCATTAGTTACACGTTCCGATATATTATCCCATCGCTCATTATCTAACATTAATCCACCAAGTACTGATTGTTCAGCTTCTATGGAATGAGGTGGTATTTTTAATCCTTCTATTTGATGGTCTTTATGACCAATAAATATAGTTTCTGTAGAAAACTTCTTTATCATAGGCATTTTATGAATTAATCAATATAGTTATTCATAAGTATATTCTATTTGCTACTATTTTATGAAAATTTTATTATTTAATATAATATTAAACTTTAATTAAACTTAATTATTTTCTTTTATATAAAAAATAGTATATTATTACTTAATAAGATATAAAAAATATTAAGAATAAATCTGAACTTTTAAAAAAAAATAATACTAATTATTTATTAGTAATAAATATATTTTAATAAACTATATTTTAATTATTTTATTTGTGAATAATTATATGATTAATAGTCTATTTAACTTAAAAAAATTTTTTAATCAAAATTTTTTTAATTTACATAAAAATTATCAATATGCGAATTAATTTATTAATTTTTAAATTAATAAAAATAAATTTTATAATTAAAATTTAATCTAGATTATTATCATACTATGATAAAACAATATTTTTAACAAAATTTAATATAATAATCTTGAATAAGATTGTTAAGAAAAAAAATAAATGGATTATTTGAAAAAAATTATTTAATTGATAATATATTTTATATATTAGCAAATTTTGTTTAATTTAAAATATAATTTATTTAAAAAGATAAAAATATTTTATTTATATAATGATATAATCTAGATTAGATTATTATATATAAGAAACAAATTTGATTATCTACCTGATTAAATAGTCAAATTAAAATTTTTTTTTAAAAATTTTAAGTCAAAAAAAATATAATACTTATAGATAATAACTAAAAATAAATTAAATATTAAAAATATTTCAGATAAATTATATAATTTAAATATATTCTCTATTTAAATTATTCTTTATTATAAAATATAATACTTATTTTTTATAAATATACATAAATAAATTATTATGTTTTTTAACATAAAAACAAAATTAACTTAAGTTGATAATAGGAATTATTACAAATTTTAGTGCTAATAAAACACTATTAAAATAATATAATGATATTTATTTAGTTAATATTTTATAATTAATAATTAAATTAAAATAGTTATGTAAAAAACTTTTTTAATTTAAAATAATTAAAATATTATAAAATCGATATTTACTAATTTTCTTTTAGATCATGATATCATAAGTATCTTTTCATTAATAAAAAATTGATTTTTATCATTAATAATATTTTTGAATTTCTATATTGTTTTTATGTAATTTATATTTGTATCTATTCCTTTTTATCAAAAGAATCAAATACGAATAAAGAAATCATCATAACGAATAAAATCCATCTGTGAATGATTCATATTTGAATTATTTTAATTATACTATTTTAATTAATCAATCTATATAATTTATAAAAAAATATGTGATTGATATCATCAAAAATATAAGAACTTGATTAATTATCTATTTAATATAAATTAACTAATTCATTTATTTACTATAAATAAATTAGTTTTAGTACTTTTTATATAAAACGGCTACTTGCGCTAAATCAGTAAATGTTAGAAATTAAAAATATTAATAATCAATTATTTTAAATATTTATTTTAAATTAAATAAGATTTTCATATTTACATTAATTTAAATATAATACTAATTAATTAATTTATTATTAATTTTGCCTCAGTTATATTGTATTATAGATTTTTTATTTTAACATATTTTTATTAACACATTTTATTCACTATATGATATTAGTGATTTTTTTTGATAGCATCATCAAATATAAAAAATATAATTATTTATTATACTATAAAAATAGTGATATTGTAATTATTTTTCTCACTAATTAAATGTATTTAGTTGTAAATAATAATAGTTTTTATAAAAACTATTATTAAATATATATTCATGAAAAAAATCATATTAAAAGAATTATTAAATTAGAATAAAATATTATTATTAATTTAAATATAAATACTAAATAAAAATAATTAATAGAAAATTAATTTTTAAAATAAACTAATAGTAAAATAATAGTAGTAATCTTATGTTAGATTATATTAATGATATAATAATTAATATTATTTAGATTTAGATATTAAATTATATTTTAAATAAGATATTCACTAAGAAAGACATTCTAATTATCTATATAAGATAACATAAAATTTTCTATTTTAAAGTGAAATGAAGTACATTTATAATAACTTATACATTAAATTCTTATAATAAGCTAAAAGAATTGTTACTTATAAAATAAATTGATAGAAGATATCTATTATTGATAGAATTACTTTTTTAATATTAATTTTTATTAAAATAATTAAAGTTTAAAAATTGTGTAGTAAAATTTCTTATAAGGAAAATTTCTCTTTATAACAAATAATAAAATCTATTTAAATAATAATAAAAATTATATCAATATTTATATTGATTGTTTATAAAAATCAATGGATATTTAGAGAGATAATTAAGAATTAAACTAATTTAATCAAAATTTACATTCTATAAAAAAATTTTTTTCTTAATAAATATTTTTAATACTAGAAATTTCTATTAGCATAATTAAAAAAAAGGAAATCATAATAAAACATTTAATTAAAGTTATGTCTATTTTTGAAAAATTATTTAAATAACTATGATAATATATCATATATAATTCTATTATATATTTATATAAATTTTATTTAAAATTATTAAATGATAATTTATTCTTTTTTAGAATGCAATTCAATAATATTAAATATTTCAATTATGATTTGAAATCTTCATTTATATTAATAAAACAATAAATAAAAATCAATCATAATTGATATCTATAAAATTATTAAAATAATTTCATAAAAAATTTTTATAAAAATAAATTAAATTAAATTTTATTTTAAAAATAAAATTATTTAATATTTTAAACAACTATTTTAAAACTTCAACAAAAGATAAATATGAATTTTTAATAAATAAATTTTTATCTAATAGCTTTATTATAAATAATATAAAATATATTTAGTTAACTTAATATATATTAACAATATATAATTTAATTTTTATATCTATTTATATTTAAAAAATTATTTAAGAAAATACTAAAAAACTATATTATAATATTTTATTTATTATTATCAATAGTTTAATTATAGATATAATTAATTCATTTTATATTTAAATATATATATTTTATAGTTAATCGTTTTTAATTTTTTTTTATTTTTATAAAAAAAATTATGATAATTAATTTCAATGACTTTAAGTATATTCTATTAGAAATAGAATTTTAATATATTATTGATAATAAAATAATTTTCTACTTTCTTAAAGTTAAGTATAAAAAAAATAAGTTTAAATAATATTATAAATTATAGAAATTAAAATATTAAATTTTACATTCTATAATTTATATAGGTTAATATCTATACTATCTATCTTTCTTTTATAAATAAAAGCTTATTTAAATAAAAATATTTTATTTTTACAAAATAAAATATATAATAAAAACTTAATATAAATAATTATATATGATTCTAATATAATGTAATTTAATCTTAAATAACAGTTATTTTATTATATCTTTCAATATGGTAATTTTTACAATTCTATTTTTATATATATTAGTATCCATATAATATATATTTATGTTTCATAAAGAGTAAGTTATATTTAAAAACAATGTTTGTTATGTTTTATTTATAACTCTTATTATTAAATTACTATCAAGTTATTAAAATCATCTTAACTGTATCGTGTATTATTAATCTTATCATAGTTTCATTTATCCTATTTCAAACTTAAAATAAAATTAAATTCTTTAATTTTATTTATTTTTTTTAAATTAATGATTTTTATATTAAAATTTAATAATAAAATTTATTTATAATAAAATATATATTAATTTTGATTCTTAAAATTCATAATAAATAATAATTATCAATATAATATTTACAAATATTAATAACATGAAATAAGTTGCTTAATAGTTTTTCTATTTTAATAAACTAAAGAACAATATAATTAATAATTTAAAATATGTTATCTTATGATAAAAATGTGTTTTATATTTTACTAACTCTATTATTTGATAATTAGAATAAGATTCTTTGATTTAATATTTTAATTGATCAATATTAGATATCTTTTATTTCAATCTTACTATTATTAAATAAATATTTTAAATATATGATTATAATCATAAAATCAGAATAAAAAATTTTATGTTACTTTTCTGATATATATTTTAAAATTATTTTTTATAAAATCATATCATTTAACAAAATATTTATTAATGATTTACTGATATTAAAATATTAGAATAAAAAATATCAATAGCAAATTTATCAAATAATCAAAACTTAATATTATATTTTAATTATTATATTTTAAATTTTAATATAATTAATTTAAATTAATTAGATGAAGGAAACTAGCTATTTTAATAAAATTTATTTTTATTCTTATCTCTTTATTTTATAAATATAATCAAATACTGATGAAGCACATTTCTATTTTATAAATATATAAAATAGAAATGTGACTTATCCAACTAATTAAATATATTATATATTTTGAAAACACTTTAATTTAAATATTTTTTATTTAACTTTTTTTTTAACAACAATGTAATTAGAGATATTTAAAGCAATTTACTTTTATATTATTATTTTTAAAAAAATAATTAAAATAATGATATTTAATATTGAATTATTTAAAGATTTGATTAAAAATTAATAATTTATTTTTATTTATAGATAAAAATTAATAAACTTAATTTTTTTTAACAAGAATATTAACTATTTATTTATAGCTTTATTTCTTTATGTTAGATAATTAATATATCAGTATTAATACTTTAAGTAATATTATTTTTATTAAAAACTCTTCCTATTTATCAAATAGATACAACTTATAAATTAATAATCATATTATAAAATGTATTTTATAATATGATATTAGTAATTTAAGTTATTAAATAATAAAAATATCTTTTATTAGACTAATTATTTATATATGTTTTATCTCTATCATCTAAAAGATATAATTAAGTAAATTCATTATCTATGTTGAAATTTAAACAAATATAACTTTAAATTAAGTATTTATAATTAAAATTATTGTTTATGATATCTGATGAGAATTAAATAAATAATTATTTATGATTATTTTATTTTTTTTATAAAATAAAATAAAATTTGTATATATAATTTTACTTTTCTTATTTATTTTTGTTTTTAATATAAAAAACACTCATTTGTTTTCTTATAATTAATATATTAAATAATAATCGATATACTATAAATCAATAATTTTTATCTATATTATAATTATTTTAATATTTTAAATATCTTTATGATTATTCTGAATTTCTTAGTAAATTATAGTATTATTATGTATAGAATTTTAGAATTATTAAAATTACATTATTAATCTATTAGTATAATAGATACTAATTAAAAAATTATTTTTTAAAGTTAATATATTTAATTTTTCATTTTTTATTTTAAATATATGTGAAATTATAGTACGATAATATTCATATATATTTTATATTAATAAATTAAATAATTATTTCTTACTTAAATCAAGAGAAAAGATTATCAATAAACATTGATATTTATCGAAAAAATAAAAAACATAAATATTATAGTATTTAATTGACTATTTTAGTAATTATAAATTAATTAAATTAATAATTTATCTTCTTTTAAAGAAAAATTATTAAACAAATAAAAATATATGTATAATATTGAAATAATTTAAAAACTAATCGCGATATTTATTAAAATATATAAAAATAATATATATTTTTTATATATTATAAATTATAGTTAATTTTATAAAAAATATAAAAAAGTTAATTTTTTAAAATAGATTTTTTATTATTTTTTTTGAAAAATAATTTTCATTTATTTTTTATAAGTTTATATATTTTAATCTTAAAATATATAAACTTATAAAACTTTAAAAAATATTAATTTTATATAATCACTTTACTAATTCATCTTTAATATCAATTTATTACTTAACTGAATATAAATAAAATAACAATAAAAAGATTTTAAATAATTTTAGATAACTATTTTTATATTTTAGATTTCTTTAAAATAAAAAGTTATTATATTTTTAAAATATATTAAATTTTATTTATAATGAATTATTTTGTTTTAAGTTTATAGAATTGTCTATTTTAAATTTTATTTTATTTTTATAAAAATAAAATAGTATGAATATAACTAAATTTATTTTGTATAAATTGATATTCTTAAGAATTTATTATTTGTTATAATAAATGATAATATTAAAAAAGTTTACTATTAGTAATAGTTATAAAAAATTTAATATTATTATTGCTTAATTAAAGCAATATATTTATGATTATCTATTAAAAATATAATGGTTATTTAGAAAATAAATATTCTAGTTTTAAACATATGAATATTTTATTTTATCATTTATAAAACAAAATAAATTAAGTTATATAATAATAAATGATTAATAAATTATACTAGCTTTCTATATTTAGTATACTAAAAGTAAAAAAATTTTTTTATACATAAAACATTTTTTATTTTATTAATAAATAAGAAATTCTTCTTTAAAATTAAGTCTTAAGAAAATAAAACGGAAAATAAATATTTATACTTATTTTCTTTTATCATTTATGAATACTAATCATATTTTATTTTTTATTAAAAACATAAATATTATTATTAATAATTGTTTAAAAATAAATATAATTAAAATATATTATTCTATTAACCAATAAATGACTTTATTAAAATGTAATATAAATTTTATTAGTATGATCATTTTAGGTATCATTTTTATATTTATATTAAAAAAAATATGATTAATAATTTTAAATTATAAAAATATTAATATATGTTTGTTTTATTTGATTTACAATTTTAAGAATTTTAATGTAAATATAATTAATTTTAAAAAAATATTCGTTATTAAAATCACATCAAACAGTATTCATAACAATAAAGATATTATCTTTGAGATCTTTGGATGTTTTAATATTAAAGCTAATAAAATAACTATTTATTATAATATTTTGCTTAATTAAAAATTAATAAATATATAATTTTATTAAGCATAAATTTAAATATTAGATAACTTATTTTTATATTAAAGATTAATAATTTTATCTTAAAATATATAAATATATACAGTTAAAACATTTATAAGTTAAATATAAAATATAAAAATTAATTAATGAAATTTTAGTAAAAAATAATTTATTACAAAATAAAATTAAATCGTTAATTAAACTAATCTTGTTATATTTTTATTTAAATGCTATTTTAAATTCAAAATATAATAATAAATATATGACTACTATAAGAAATATAAGAAATTGATATTATGTCTATAAGATTTTTATATCATAAAAATCAAAAAAAAAATAATGATATAATTATTCATTCATAATTAAATTATGTATTATGAATGAATTAAGATTATCGACATTTTATTAGATAATATTTATTAAAATTTATATCATAATTAAATTAATAATTTAATTATGATTAGTTCTACAAGAATTCTATCTATTAAGCATTATTAAATTTATAAAAATAATAAGTTTATTAAGTAATAAATTTTACTTATTGAATTATTTGTTGTTTGTTATAAAAAATTATTTTTAATTAAAAATAATTTTTATTATATTAAGAAAACAATTAAATTTTATAATAAAATTATAAGATTAATCTTAATTGGATTATCTAACTAAATTAATTTAAAATTAAAAAATAAACTTTTCATTTAAATAATGAATTTGATCTATAAGTATCATACTTATCTAAATAATTTAAAAATTATTTTTAATAGTTATAATTTAATTCTAATTAGATTAAATAATGTATTAAATAAAATTTATACAAACTTAATAGTTCTAAAACTATAAACGTTTTTTAATATAGATGTAATAAGTATTCATTTTTTAAAACTTAAAAATAATTTATCAAAGATAAAAAAATAAAAAATAAATTAGTTTAATATCTAAAAAAATAAAAAATTAACTATTTTAATATCATAGTATAACTATTAATTATAACGTTTATTTTTAATATTTAATTGATATAGTTTATTTGTATTTATTTATTAAATTAATAATTAAATTATATATTGAAGTGATAATAAACTAAATAGGTATCATATAGAACATCTTATTATTAAAATTTTTATGTTATAAAAAATAAAAGATATTAGTTTAATGTATAAAAAATATATTTCATATTCAATTTTTTAAAATATAAGTCATCTATTTAAATATGTGTAATTGTTACTATTTATGCATTTTATTTTAAAATATAATTAATAAAGATTGCAAAGATCTTTTTTATAAAATTATTTATTTATTACATCATATATTTTTAAAAATTATATTTATTACGATATAGTTTTTTGATATTTATGTATAATAAAAAATATAAATAATAATATAACGCTATATTTTAATTTAAATTATTATATTATATAATAATTAACTTAAATTGGTTTATTTTAGTTAAAAATTGTAATCTAATTCAATTTCTTTAATAATAGTTATAACTTTTATAAGTTTATTTTAAAAACATTTCTAAAGATATATAAATAAAATTTATTTAAGATAAAGATTTTTCTTACAAAAATAAATTTAATTCTTTAGAAATAAATTTATAGATGTAAAGAATAATCATGTAAGATAATAATATTTAATTATATTGACTATATCTAAATTATTTATAAGAATTTTATTAAAAAATATTTATTTGAATAATATATAAAATTATAGAAAATGAAGTAGATTAAGAATGATTACTATAGAATAGTTTTGAAAAATTAAGTTTACAAACAATATTTAAAGATATTATTATATAGAAATACATAAAAATTATATCTATGAGAATAGATTAAACTACAAATAGTATTAATAAATTGTCATTTTTATATATACACTATAAAAAAAAATTTTATTAATATATTATTAGATAAAAATGATAATTAGAAACTTTATGAATCAACTTAAAGTAATGTATATATATTATTTTAATAAAAAACATTTATTAAATTTATATCGAAAATTTAATAAATAAAGGTAAAAATTTACTAAAATATAAATATCTATTTGGATTGCTAAAATTCGTAATTTCTATACAAAACAAGAAAAATTAATGTTATTATTAAAAATAATAGCAATCATTATTTAACAATATAAATTTTAGCTGATAAATATTAATAATATGTTTATTTAAAATAAAAACAATTTAATATGTTACGATAATTATTTCTATTTTATAAATATATAAAAATACAATTGAAAAGTTCAATTATGAAAATTAAAAAATAAAATATATAAGAAAAATAAAAAATAATTTATTTCGTAAATATTTTTATAGAAAAACTTAAATTAATATTTAAAACCATTGATATGATAAAATATCACTGATTCAGTAAAATATATAGATAGTATAGAATATCATAAGTTATATATATTTTATTAATTCATTTTTTAAAAAAATATGAACATATTATTATTAGCAAATTTTACTTAGAATATAAGTTAATTTAAACTAAAACTACAGTATATCAAGATATTATATAATAAATATAATAATGGCATTTTTTAGTAAATAAACTTTTTATTTATATTTAAACTAAATATTATTAATTTTTTATAAGATTTAATATTGTTCATATTTGTAATAAAAACCACTAGATAACTTATATTAAAAAATAAATTTTTATATATTTTAATGATATGGTATTTATAATAAATAATAAAGATAATAAATAAAATAACTATATTTTATTATTTAGATTATAGATTAATTTTATTATTATATAAATTTATTTTAATTTATTACGATAATATCAAAATACTATATTTTAATTTATTATCAATTAGCCAGTCTAACTTATACTAAAAGGAATTAAATAATTATAATAAACAGATTAAATTCATCTAAAAACTAGAAAAATATAAAATAATAAAAAATAACTTTTACTAAAAGTAATTAATATATAAATCCATATCGAGTAAAACTAATATTATAGAACTTTTATAAATATAAACCAATAAAAATATTTGGATAAATAGTATAATAATTATCTGAAAATAATAAATAATTATTACTTTTAAAATATTTTATTTTAAAAAAAAAAGAAACTAATAATTTGATTTATAGTGAGATTAATTTTCTATTATTAATTAATATAAACTAAAATTACATATGAGAAATTATAGTATCTCCAAATTCACTACATTTTAATAAAATAGCATCTGGCATTAATCGTTTAAAATCATAAGTAACTGTTTTAGAAATAATTGTTCTTTGTATTCCTTTAATGATTAAATCAGCAGCTTCTTTCCATCCTATATGACGCAACATCATTTCAGCGGATAGAATAGCAGAACCTGGATTTACTTTATCTTGACCTGCATATTTTGGTGCTGTTCCGTGTGTTGCTTCAAATAATGCACAATTATCACCTATATTTGCACCTGGCGCAATACCAATACCTCCAACTTGAGCAGCTAATGCATCAGAGATATAATCACCATTAAGGTTCATACAAGCAATAACATCATACTCTGCTGGACGAAATAAAATTTGTTGTAAAAACGCATCAGCAATTACATCATTGATAATAATATCTTTTCCTGTCCTTGGATGTTTAATTTTCATCCATGAACCACAATCAAAGAATTTACCATCGAATTCTTGTTCTACCAATTGGTATCCCCACTCTTTAAAGGCACCTTCAGTAAATTTCATTATATTACCTTTATGAACTAAAGTAACTGATTTACGATTATTTTTGATAGCGTATTTAATTGCTGCTCGCACTAGACGTTTTGTTCCCTCTTCAGAACAAAGTTTTATACCAATGCCACAATTTTTTTGAAAACGAATTTTGTTGACTCCTATTATATCTTGTATAAATCTTATCATTTTGTTAGCCTCAAAACTACCAGCTTTCCATTCAATTCCTGTATAGATATCTTCAGAATTTTCACGAAAAATAATCATATCAGTTAATTCAGGATGTTTTAATGGACTAGGAGTACCTTGATAATAACGAATTGGTCTTAAACAAACATAAAGATCGAGTTGTTGGCGTAAAGAAACATTCAAAGAATTAATTCCACAACCAACAGGTGTAGTTAGTGGTCCTTTAATAGATACATTGTATTCTTTTATTAAATCAATAGTTTCATCAGGCAACCATACATCTTTACCATAAATTTTAGTTGATTTCTCACCAGTATAAATTTCCATCCAAGAAATTTTTTTATCACCAAGATAAGATTTTTTTACTGCTGCATCAACAACTTTTAACATTACTGGAGTAATATCAATACCAACACCATCTCCTTCAATATAAGGAATTATCGGATTATTAGGAACATTAAGAATCCCTTTAGTTAATCTAATCTTCTTACCTTCTGAAGGAATGATTACTTTACTTTGCATTAATATCTCCTTTTATAATTTTAACTTAAGATATATTAATATATGATAAAATATTATATATATTTAATATTTTTACACTAAAAAACTAAATAACTTAAGAAAAATAATCAAAATAAATTCAATATTAAAAAAATAAGAAATTTTATCAAAAATATGATTATTTATATTAAAAATTACTTTTAATAAATTATTTAAATAAGATATATTTATTATAATTTATACTAACAAAAATTAAATTATAAAACAAATATTAAAAGTTTTATTTATATTAAAGATATTTATATTGTGAATATCGTATAAAGATATAGAAATAGCAAAAACTATTAATAATTATTAAAATTATAAAAATTATAAGTAAAATTAATTTAATTAAATAATTAGATAAAAATTTATTATTTGTAATTTATGATGAAGTATTTTAAAAAACATTATAAAAATCTAAATATAGTCTACAATTAGTATTTTAATATTAATAATATATAAAAAAAGATAAACTTTTTATTCAATTAAAATAACTTCTTAGTTATATTATATTTTTATTTATATAATAAAAATATATTAGTTTTAAATAAAGAAATACAATTTTTATTAAAAAGTTTTAATTAATAATTATTATCATATGATAATTAATATATAAGTTTATTAATTTTAATATTTATTTATTATATTAAATTATAATTAATCTTTGATTAAATTATTTATAACATGATGAATATCATAGTATTAATAAATATATATAAAAATATATTATAGATTATTTAGTCTATTTTATGTAAAAGAATTTTCAAGAAATATAAAAGAAATTGTTAATAACAAATTATCTTTGAAATTAGGATAATTTATTATTTTAGATATTTGAAATATATAAAAATTATATTGTTATTACTAATAGTAAAATTATATGAAAATTTGTATTAGGTATTCTTTACTATCGATTATTTAATCTCCATTAAAAATGGTTATTTATTAATAACTATGTTTTATTATGATTTCTTTTTTTTGATTAATATCTAAATGATATATTTAAAAGTTTTAAATAAGATAATTATATCTTTAGAAACTATTTAATTTATTAGAGAATTAAATATTATAATATTTAATATTTTTTATTTCATTTTTAGTATATGATACTATCATTATACACCATTTTATAACCAATAATGATTTTATCTTAATATTAATAGATCTCTATTAATATTATATTAACTACAAGAAACTTAAAACTAACCATAATTATTATATTTTAATTTGTTTAAACATATTTAAAGATTTTTAATCTTTACTTATAGTAATATTATAAATTGAGATTCATTTATGTCATATAATAAATTAAAGAAAGTTATTGTTGGTATGTCTGGTGGAGTTGATTCATCAGTATCTGCATATCTATTAAAACAACAGGGTTATGAGGTTGTTGGTTTATTTATGAAAAACTGGGAAGAAGATGATAATGAAGAATATTGTTCAGTAACAAATGATTTAATAGATGCGCAATCTGTATGCGATAAACTTGATATAGAACTTCATACTGTTAATTTTGCAATCGAATATTGGGAAAATGTTTTTTCTCATTTTCTTGCTGAATATAAAGCTGGACGTACACCAAATCCAGATATTTTATGTAATAAAGAAATAAAATTTAAAACATTTTTAGAATTTGCCTTTAAAAATCTTGATGCAGATTATATTGCTACTGGACACTATGCTAGACGAAAAACTATTCATGGATGTCATCAATTATTGCGTAGTTTCGATAAAAAGAAAGATCAAAGTTATTTTCTTTATGCTTTAAATCAATCTCAACTAGCACAAAGTCTTTTTCCAATCAGTGAATTGAATAAATTAACCGTTCGTTATATCGCTGAAAAAATTGGTTTAATTAATGCTAAAAAGAAAGATTCAACAGGGATTTGTTTTATTGGTGAACGTAAATTTAGAGATTTTCTTTCTCGATATATTCCTAATCAACCAGGTGAAATTATTACAGTTAATGGTAAAATTTTAGGTAAGCATGCAGGTTTAATGTATCATACCTTAGGTCAGCGTAAAGGATTAGGCATTGGTGGTGTACGAAAGGCTAACAATGATCCATGGTATGTAGTCGATAAAGATATTAAAAATAATCGTTTAATTGTTGCTCAAGGTCATGATAATCTATATTTAATGTCTTCAGGATTTATTATAGAGCAAATTCATTGGATTAATCCATTAGAATTAAACGAAACGAATCAATACACTGTTAAAATACGTTATCAACAGCCAGATATTCCATGCACAATTAAAAAAATTGATAATGATAAAATAGCTGTATATTTTAATTATCCTGTTTTAGCTGTTACACCTGGTCAATCAGCGGTATTTTATCAAAAAGATATTTGTTTAGGTGGAGGAATTATTGAAACGCGTATTAAAAAGTTGATATAAAAAATTTCACTAAATTAAGAAACCTATTTTAGTGGTAAAAAACTAACTTTTTATTTTTTTAATAAATAAATTAAGAAAAAATTAATGATAATATGAAAATAATGATTAATAACATGTGCTAAATATTAATTAAATATTTGCAATATCTGTTTATGGAAATACAAAAATATTTATTTAACACTTTATTAATATCTTACTTATATTGATAATAGATTAAATAATTTGTTTTATTCGAGTTTAATTTAATATTGGTTAAATTTTATTTGATGAAATTATAAAATAAAAATTAACAGGTAAGTGATAAATTTAATAATTTATTAAATTATTTTGATTTAAAAAATATCTTAATAATATATTTTAATTTTAATAATATTTAAATACATTAGCAAATGCTTTATTTAAAGAATTATCTTTTTTTATTTATTTTTTAAAATTCAAGATTACTAATTTTCTTAATATTATATAATATATATTAATATTAAATCAAAATATATGAATTATTATTTAATTTATATTTATAAAAATATTATCTGATAATAAATTAATTAAAGACGTCTATAATTAATGTTTTTTGAATAATTATTAAAATATTCTATTAGTAATAAAATATTTTAATAATTATTTTTTATAAATTTAGGTAACTTTCAATGAAATTATCTTCACTAACTGCTATTTCACCAATTGATGGCCGTTATAGCGATAAAGTTAACACATTGCGTTTAATTTTCAGTGAATTTGCTTTACTGAAGTATCGTATAGAAATTGAGGTACGATGGTTACAAAAATTAGCAGCATCTGCTGAAATTAAAGAAGTTCCCGCATTTAGTCCAGAAACAATAGATTATCTTGAACAAATTATAACTAACTTCAGTGAAAATGATGCGATTCAGATAAAACAGATTGAACAAAAAATTAATCATGATGTAAAAGCAGTTGAATATTTTATAAAAGAAAAAATTAGATCGATTCCTGAACTAAAAAAAGTAGAGGAATTCATCCACTTTGCTTGTACTTCTGAAGATATCAATAATCTTTCTCATGCACTAATGTTAAAAACAGCAATAAATCATGTTATTCTTCCTCATTGGAAAAAAATTATTAATGATTTAAAGAAGTTTGCATACCTTTATCATAATATACCTTTATTATCAAGAACGCATGGTCAACCAGCAAGCCCAACTACTATTGGTAAAGAATTTGCTAATTTTACCTATCGTATGGAACGACAATATCGACAATTAAAAAAAATAGAAATTTTAGGAAAAATTAATGGTGCAGTTGGTAACTATAATGCTCATTTATCAGCTTATCCTAATATAAATTGGCATTTATTTAGTGAAGAATTTGTTACTTCTTTAGGTGCAACATGGAATCCTCTTACAACTCAAATTGAACCGCATGACTATATTTCTGAATTATTTGATTGCATTTCTCGATTTAATACGATTCTAATAGATTTCAATCAAGATATATGGGGTTATATTTCTCTTAGTTATTTTAGGCAAAAAATAATTATCAATGAAATCGGTTCGTCAACCATGCCTCACAAAGTTAACCCAATTGATTTTGAAAATTCAGAAGGTAATCTGGGTTTAGCAAATGCAATATTAAATCATTTAGCAAAGAAATTACCAATTTCACGTTGGCAACGTGATTTAACTGATTCAACAGTATTACGTAATTTAGGAGTCGCAATTGGTTATGCTTTAATTGCTTATCAATCAACATTAAATGGTTTAACTAAACTAGATGTTAATAAAAAAAATTTAAAAACAGAATTAAATGATAATTGGGAAGTGATAACTGAAGGTATTCAAACTGTTATGCGCCGTTATGGAATTAAAAGACCTTATGAAAAATTAAAAACTTTAACCAGAGGAAAACATATTACGGCAGAAAGCATTAAAACTTTTATTGATAATTTAGATTTACCAAAGACAGAAAAAAAACGTTTAAAAAAAATGACACCATCAAATTATATTGGCTACTCAATAGATCTAGTTAAACATCTAGACAAAGTTAATAGGTGAATGATATTTATTACTTATATATTTTGTTTGATTAAATTAAAAACATCATAATTATTTATCTTTTAATTCATTAATATCTTTTCATAATAAAAGAGATCTCTCCAAATAAAGTATTTATCGAATTTAAAATAGATTTATTAAAAATTAAGATTAATATATAGATATTAATAAGTATAGGATTACACACTTTTATATTAAAACATGAAATATTTTAGTTAAAATAGATTCTTTATAAAATAAACAAAAAAATAGATAATAAAATAATCGAATTATTTATATATAAAATAGTGATCTATGTTTTATATATGAATATAATATTTTTATAAATAAAATATATTAAAGATTATAAAATAAGGAATATTAAAACGATATTAAATTTATCTATTCTAATATTAATCGATTGTGAATACTGACAAAATAATTTGATTAAATAATATGTTAATAATTATTTAATAAAATCTTTTTATTTAAAATACATAAATATACATTTAAGTATTAATTTATTTTAATAGTAAATTTATTTATAAATATTATTATTAAATGGTTTTATTATTGATATCTTTATATAAATGAATTATTTTAAAATATAAAATATCAAACTTATAATATTTAAATTATATTATTTTGGAAACTTTAATATAAAATATAAGTAAGGTTATTTAACAAAAATATTTTATAATACATCTGGTCTTTATATATAAATATAAATTATATAAAAGTTATTATATTAATATTTTAACGAATCAAAAATGAAATCATATAAACATAATTTAATAATTTTATTTTGTTAGTTAGTAATAAAAATTACATCAATACTAGTTAGTAGATTATAATAATGATATTTAAATTTTAAAATAAAAATAATTTTTATTATTATTTTTTTAATAGCAATATAAAATTAATATTATAATTAATACATTATTAATATAATTACTATTATTATTGTTATTGAATATTATTATTTAATAAACTATATATATACTTTTATAATTAAAGTAATATATTTTATAGATTAGTTTAATTTAAAATTAATAAATTTAAATATTTCTTTTTAAATTAAACTTATTTTAAATATTAAGAATTTATTTCAGTTTATATCTTATAAGATAAAATCTTTTAACAAAAAAACTATATCTATATTATTAATAGATATTAAATAATACTAAATGAGATCATTATTATTAAATATAATAATGATTTATTTAAATAGTATTCATAAATTAATGTAAACATTAGTTAAGATTAGTAAATTAAATAAAAAAATCATTTATATTTAAAATATATATCTTTATTTTATTTATTTATTTTTATTGATTAACTATCAAATAATTAAATTTATTTCGACTTATTATTATAATAATATATAGATTCTATTTTAAATTAAAATAGAATTAGATAATTCTATATACTATCCTAACTATTTTTATTCAAATTATTCTTGATGTTATTATTAGTAAATTGATAAATCTAGTAACTAATGATATCTATTAAGTTAATAAATAATCATTATCAAAAGAATATGAAAAGAAGATACTTAATAAAATATATAAATTATAACTAAATATAAATTTAGTATATAATCTTGATAAATTTTTAATAAATAAAATAAGATTAAATATCTTACTATTTAATTTATTAACCTAATTTATAATATTTAGCTATATTAGATGTAATATAACCACTTTATTTTCTATACTTAAGAAAAAATTATTAATTTAATCATAGATATCTCATATAAAATTATATATATTTATATTTTACTATAAATTAGCACTAATATTAAATATTAGTGATTTTTTCAAAAAAATGTAGAATATATATAGTTTAGATGATATGTTTAATATAATTAAAATCTAACTCAAAGTATTTTCCGTTAAGTAATTACTTCTTTTTCCAAAATCTTCTATATCTTGATATTATCAAAAAGATATATTTAGTTTAGTTATTATTATTGAGAAAACAAAAAATTTTTATTTTTATTTAAATAAAGAAATAACGAGTAATATTTATATATTATTTTTTTCAAAATTTTATTATTTTTCAAATAGATATAAATAAAAAACAAATGAACTATTAAATATAGAAATTAAGGATTTATTATTTAGTATAATGTGATATTATCAAAATAATTAAAATTAATAAATAAAACAAATATTTTATATTAGATAGTTATAAATATTAATCTAATGATGTTCAAAACATAAAATTTAATTAACATTATTACTCAATTTCAAATACTTAATGTATCAATAATTTTTTATTAATTATCTTATTCTTCATAATAGATATGAATATTAATGATAGCAATAAAGCTATATTAATCATAATATAAATAAAAAATATATGATTATTTGCTATACTCTATTATAAATTTACTATAATAATATTAATTAATGAGATATATTTTACTTTAAAATACTATTATTTTTTAAATATCTATTAACAACTTGATTTTAAGCATTAAATAAATATTAGAATTTTTTATCATTTTATGATATAAATATTTAATAATCATAATATTACTTAAATAATTTTTCTAAAATAAAAAAAATTATTTAAATTACTATATTATTAATAATTATATTAGATGAGATTAATAAAATATTACTATATTAAATAGTAATATTTTATTATAAACTATTTCATTAAAACATTTTATTATAAACTATTTCATTAAAACATTTTATTATTTATCATTAATGATAAATAATAAAATAAATAATTATATTGCTTTGATTTAAATAAAATATTAAATAGGATGGATATATAGTCTTATTTTTATTTAATTAATTCTATAATAAATTATAGATTAATAAGTTTAATTTTATAAAAAATAAGTAGTACAATTAATGATAAATTTTATTTATTAAATTATACTTTATTATCATATTCATATTAATAAGTTTTTAATTCAGAAATAAATATTTTTATTAATAACATAATTTTCATACTATTCTATATAATAAAGAAAAAATATATTCAAAAATAAATTATAGAGAATGATATAAATTTAAAAAAAATTAAAACCGATTAAATAGCAAATTTAAACTTTTTTAAAACTTTAGTTTGAACATTCAATAAAATAGTTAATTTTTTAATTTACTTTTAATTAATCAGATAAAATGATATCGATTAATATAGTTATTAATAAATTTAGTATTATATCCAAAATTATTAATTTCATTTTAAAATTAAGATAAGGTAATAAAATAATAATATTCATTATTGTCTATAAAAATAATTCCATCAATTAAAATTTTTATAGTTACTCCATCATCATTTAGTAACAAAAATTAGAAATTACAGATTTAAGATTCAATTAAAAATAACAGAATATAAAGAATTATAATAATAATTAATTTATCAAAAATTATTTTTATAATTATTAAAATAATAAATATTAATATTATCAATAAAACAAATTACAAAATAATATTTTAAAAAATACTGATTATATATAAAACGATAAAAGTGATAAATTAGTTTAATAATAAATAAAGATAAGTTTAGTTGATTTTAATTTTTTTATAATTTAAGTAAAAACATCTTTTTTAATATTGTATATTATTATTAGTTAAATATGATGCTATCATTTATTTTTTTATTAAAATTATCAAGTATACTTTTAAGAATTAAGTATTTTATTTAATTAATAATTATTTTTAATTAAACATTTTAAATTAAATTATTTTACCAAAAAACACTAATCTAATATCATATATCATTCTATCTTTAGTTTATTAAAGAATAATATTCTTAATATTTTCATCAAATCATAAATTGTTTTTATTAAAAAAATCATTAAAAAGCTATTGTTAACAATATTTTCTTTATAATTTATATTAATAATGAATTTTATTAATTGTTTCTAAAATATTAAGATATTATCATTAATAATGATCAATACTCTCTATAATATATAAAATTATCTATAAGTTTAAAAATTAAAACTTTTTATTTTTAAGAATACTTTTATAATATAAAAAATATTTCATATTTAATAATCATTAAAGTAAAATCAAGATAAGTTAATAATCAACTCGAAATATTAATATTATATAATATATTAAATAATATTAAAATTTATTAGTTAACATGTTAATTAAAAAATGAAGAAATATCTTATATAAAGTGTTCTGCATAAAATCTTCAAACATCAAAATTAAAATCTCAGTGATATTTAGCGATATATTATGTTAATATTAATTAAATACCATAATGATAATTTTTTATTATACCAATTAATATTACTAATGTACAAGATAAATATTTCTTCGATTTAATAGATGTTATGGTAATTTAATTCACATAATTTCATTATGTTATATAATCTTAATAAGTTTTATTATTTTATAAAATAATAAAACTTATTTCTTCATTCTTAATAAATAATTTAAAATATCTTAGATTATTCTCAATAACTTTTATAAACCTAAATTAATTGATAAACTAATCTTTAATAAAAAATCAATTAAATGACATTTAAATTTTAAATTAAGTAATAATCCATATAACATTTTATTAAATAACATTATTTATAAAATATATAAATATATATTAATTATTTAAATAATTCCACTATTATAATGCAGATGTATATCTGATAGAAATTAAAATTTATAATAATTTTATTATACTATAAATATAGTAAATTTAACTTTTTTAAAATTGATATTAATTATCAGCAAATACGAAAAATATTAACATTTGAATATATTAATAATATTTTATTAAAATATTATTAATATATTTTTTAATCTTATATTATTTAAAAATTATTTTTAATAATATTACTATTATTAGTTAAATATAAATATTTGATATTATATCAAATTTAGAATAAATTTTACTGTAAACTTTTAAATTTATATTTAATCCAATCTTATTATTATTTCTAATAAAAGAAGAGTATATTAATTATGAATTAATAAATTTAGAATTCTGTTTGTTAATTATTAATTAAAATTTTTAATAGTTTTTATATTCATAATATTTGTTAATTATAATTATTACATTTATTCTAAATAATTTTAATATTTAAAGTATTAAAAATAATTTAATAAAGAAAATATTCTTTAATTTCATATAAAATATTTTTATGTAAATTATGATTCAGATACAGTCGTAGTTATTTAATTTCAAGATAATCAAATAATATTAAATAAAATATTTAATCTAGTAACAAATAAATACTAAATAAGTTATTAATAATAAATTATTATAAATAAAATAGTTAAAGTTTTATTTTTATTATTATTTTTTATAATATGTTAAAAATTAAAATAATAGCTCAGCTTAAAATATTTAAATGGAAAAATACTTTATTTTTATATTTTAAGATCAAAAGATAGATAGTTTTAATTTTCATTTGGATATTTTAAAAATAATTTTTCACCTTTAATTATAAAATTAATGATTTAAAAATTAATTTTATTAATTATATTATAACTAAAATTAGTGATGTATTAAATTAAATGATAATATTTTATGATCTTCTATTAACTCTATTCTAGAGTTAATAACTTATAATATTTTTTTCTTATTTTTTTAGCAAAATTAACTATTAACTTTCTATTTTTATCTAAGCATAATATTTAAAATATTTAAAAATAATTTTATTTTTAAATATGAAATAATTTTTAATTGATTTTATCAATGCTTTAATATTTTGCATAAAAGTATTTCAATATTAATAATCTTTTATAAAAGGTATAGATATAAACTAAAGTTAATATTATGTATATGGTGAAATTTTATAAAAATTTAATAAATATCAATTATATAAAAATAATCTATATTATTTTTTTTAATTAATTAAATATTCATATACGAATCAATAATCAAATTAAATTATTTTAATATAATTAAATCTATTGAATTATTATTAATAATTTATTTTATAAATATAAAATTATTATAATTAATACTAATAGTAATAATTTTATTAATCTAAATATTTATGGTTTTAAGGTATAAAATTAAGTATTTATTTTATATTATTAATAATTTAAATTATCATTATATGATATAACAATTTTGAATTTTCTATTTAACTTCTACGACTTAAAAAGATTTATTTAACTATTTATTTATATATAATCATCTTTAATTATATTTTTAAAATATAATTAAAAAATACTTAATACTCATTATTTTTCAATTATTAATTAACTAATTTATATATATTTTTAATATAGAAATTAATATTAAATTTCATTATGTAAGTTAATAAATATTAATAACTTTTTTGTTATTTTTATTGAAAATATAAACTTTATTATAATTAAGAAAAGAATATAAAATATTAATCTGACTTAAATATTTTTACTAAATTAAATTTTGTTAATAATAATTAAATAGATGTTTTGCTAATTACTATTATTATAGTAAACGTTTAGTGATAGTTTATAATACTATTAATTTTCATCTCATAGCCTTTATTATTCTCATATCAATTATAGTTATACAACTATTAATATTGATGGTGTAGACTTTTTCATATGCAAACTAATTAAAGTTTCATACTTAATAAGTTAATGAAAATTTTTAAATAAAGTTAATATTTATACTTCTCTTACTTTATTTATAAATTGTTGATTTATAATTAATAATACATAGTTATATAAAATAATTTTTTTTCAAGATCAATAATATCAAATATACAATAAAAAGAATAATTCGACTTTTTAATATAGTAAATAATAAAAAAGTTATAATATATGAATCATAATATATAATGTAAAAAAATAAAATTTTATATTATATAAGTATGGGATTTACTAATATATCTATCATTATAGATACTATATTTTTTAGTTGATATCACTTAAAATTCGATATAAAATGATATTTACTCATTATTAAACAATATAAAGAATTATTTAATCATATATGATTTTCTTATTTTAATCAAAAGAAATATTGATTTAAATCAATATTTCTTTTGATTAAAATAGACTTCTTATAATTATTTATAATATATTTAAATGTATATTATATATAAAATATTATATCATTTTTATTTGATCATATTAAAAACTTATTACGTAAATTATTAAAATTATGATAATATATGAATACATTAAATTGTTTGTTAAATATATTTATTTATATTAATTAAAAAATTAAATTAAATTTTTAAAAAAAACAACAATCTTCCAATAATTAATTTAGTTATTTTTAGATAAATCTTAGTTTTATAAACTCTATATTATCATTAACAAATGTATTATATTATTAATAAAAATATAGTAACGAAATTAGTTTTCAATAAAGTTTACCATTTGTTAATTATGTTTTTATTTTAAGAAATATCTCATTATATTTCAGTCAAATTCTTAATTAAGAAAACATTTTTTTGTTTTAAATTCCATTTAGTAATCTTCGTTAAGTTATCTATTAAAATGAATTAAATCTTTATTAAAAATGAATTAATATATTTTATTTAAGATAAATAATTTAATTTTATGAAATTCATTAACATTTAAATATTTATTAAATAATAAACTATTAGTAAAAGAAATTATATTTGCTTAATGTTTCTTTGGAAATTTATATACTGAATAATAGTTTAATTAATATCTTTTAATATAAGTTTTATTATAAGTTAAGAATTATATTTATAATCAATATTTTTATTTATAAATATTGATATTTACTATATTATTTCATTATAAATAATTTTTAAATATTTTAATTTGATTACTAATAGATATTTTATATATTATCATATTTATGATATATTATCTATCATAATAATATAATATTATATAATTAATAAAATTCATAATAAATTATTATTATCATTAAATATAAAAACTCAATCTTTTTATAATAAAAATATTTTTTATTTTATTTTCATAAAATGAAATAAACTTTCTGAAAATTTCAGATTTAAAACATAATAATTTATTATTAAGTTTTTATAACTCTATAACAATAATATATATATTTCATAATAAAAAAATAAATAACTATTATTATAATCTCAGAGATAAGCAATAACTATTTATTTTAGTGATTTAATTAATTTAATTCTCAATTTAATTACTTTAAATAATAACAAGATGTATTAATTAATCAATAATTAATTTACTATAAAAATTACTTATTTAAATAAATATTTAGTAATATAATTAAAACTAATAATATATATAAATATTTTATTTATTATATAAATAAAATATTTTTCATATTAAAAGGTAAATTAATTTACTTAACTGTTTTATATATAAAACAGTATATTTTAATTAAGAATTAAAACTTACCATATTGAGATATATCAATTACAAATGTTCTATATTTTAATAAATTAAATTACTATCTAGAATATAGTTAGATTAATGATAAAAAATAAAAATTATTTTATTAAAAAACTCAATTCAATTCTTGATATTTGCTTTATTAAATTTTTAACAAAATTATCATTAAAATCAAATTAATTACAATTAGTGTAAATATTAATTACTATTAATATATAAAGTTATAATATAAATTATAGTATCAAATACTGATAAGTAATATTAATTATTTAATCCATAATAACCGTATTTAGATAATTTATAACCATTTAGAAAAGCTGAATTATTAATCATAATTAATTGACCATTAATGAACCAATTGATAACTAATGGATAAATGCGATGTTCCTCTATTTTAACACGAGTCATAATATCTTCTGGTTTATCTTTTAGAAAAATAGGTACTTTAGCTTGTAAAATAATTGGACCATAATCTACTTTTTCAGTAACAAAATGAATTGAAGTACCGTGTTCTTTATCACCATTTATCAAAACCTTATTATAGGTATTTAATCCTGGATACTTTGGTAATAGTGAAGGATGAATATTTATTATTTTTCCTAAATAATGGTTAACAAAACATGGTGTTAGAATACGCATATAACCAGCAAGTACAATTAGATTTGGTTGATATTTTTCTATTTCTATTATTAGTGAAGTATCATAATGATACTCATTCGAATAATCTGTTTTTTTCATTACTATGGTTTTAATCATTGCTCTTTTAGCCCGTTCTAAACCATAAGCAGTTGGATTATCACTAAAAACCACACTAATTTTTGCTGCAATATTTTTTTTTTGACAAGCATTAATAATAGATTGTAAATTACTACCATTTCCAGAAATTAATACTATAAGATTTTTCATTTTTTTATCATCACTTGTGGTTCAATTTTACTGATCATTACAATTTTACCAATTTTCCAAACTTTTTCACCAAGTTCACTAAGTAATTGTAATGCATCATAAACTTCTTCAGAAGATAGAATGATTAACATACCAACACCACAATTAAAAGTACGATACATTTCATCTGTCTCTATATTACCTATTCGTTGCAACCAGTTAAATATTTCCGGCCATTGCCAACTAGTACTATCAATCTGAGCTTGAGTATTTACTGGTAAAACACGAGGAATGTTTTCCCAAAAACCACCGCCAGTTATATTGACTATAGCATGAATGTTATGTTTTTCGATTAATGTTAAAATATTTTTAACATAAATACGTGTTGGAATTAATAAATGATCTGACAATAACATATTTTCTAATTGTATTATTTTTGGGTCTATTTTATTTATCTGTAAAATTTTTCTAATTAATGAATAACCATTAGAATGTAATCCACTAGATCCTAATGCAATTATGACATCTTCAGCTTTAACTTTATTACAACCATAAATAATTTTTGTTTTTTCAACTATACCAACACAAAAACCTGCTATATCATAATTTTCTCCATGATACATACCAGGCATTTCTGCTGTTTCACCTCCAATTAAATTACAACCTGACTGTTCACATCCTTCTATAATGCTTTTAAGCACACTAATAGCTATATCCATATCTAACTTACTAGATGCATAATAATCAAGAAAAAATAATGGTTCTGCACCTTGAACAATCAGATCATTAACACACATAGCAACTAAATCAATACCAATTGTATTATGGCAATTTAAATCAGTTGCTAATAATAGTTTTGTTCCAACACCATCTGTACTTGAAATTAATATTGGTTCACGATATTTTTTCGGTAAAGCGCATATCGCATTAAATCCACCTAATTGACTTATTATTTCAGGACGATTTTTTTTCTTAACTTCTTCTTTAATATGTTTAACAAGTGTATTAGCTGCAGATATGTTAACACCAGAATCTTTATAGTTGAGAGAAATTTTCTCTATCACAGCAAGGAACTCCTAAAATGGTTTAATTATATTTAGCAATATAAATATATATAATAATGATTCTACTAATTTAAATAAATATTTATAAAATTTTTTTTTATTTAATAACAAAACTAAATATTTTAAAAAAAATTAACATTATGTAGTAAAGTTTTAATAACATCACCACAACAGATTTAAAAATACTATAAATTGATAATTTTTATTTGTAAATAATTTTAATTAAAATAGAATACTTTGAATATTATTTAAGTAAATTATCAATTTAGTTAGACAGAAATTTTTTTAATTTACAAAATATATTATTTTAAAATAATATATTTTCTTCGTAAATTACGATAAAAATAAATATTTTTTGATTAATGAATCAATAGAAAATTCAGGTTTAAATACGATTTAATTAAAAATTAATGATTTAGGTTAACCAAGAAATTAATTAAAAAAAATTATAGTTATATTTATTTTACTATTTGGATTTAAAATTATGAATTTAGATAATGAAAATATTTATATTGATTATGTAGATATTCTTATATTTATTATAATAAAATAGAGCTTATTTCTACATTTTTAAAATCAAATTTAAATATCAATGAAATATTGTATATATTGCTAAATTTAATATTTATAGCAAGATAATTCACTAAAATTATTATAATTTATTTATTTGAATAAACCATATATTACAATTAAGAGAAGAATTTACATTAGTTATTATATCTAAAATATATATAAATATAAAATATAATTCAGTTTAAGATTAACTTTTATATAAAATCTATTTAGATTTATTTGGATAATATAATTATATTTTTATTTTAAAATAAATTATTAATAATAAACAACATTTATTTTTAAGTTATCTTTATCTTTTAATAAAGAATTAATGTAATAAAAATTAAATTAAATTTCAATTTTTATTAAAATACTTATCATTATTTTAAATTCAGTTAATTATTTTATAATATTTATTTTTTCTTATATAAATTAAATTTCATTATTTTTTTATCTAAATGGAATTAATAATTTGTATAATAATTAAATCATAATACAAAATATTTAAATTACTAATTTATAAGTTAGTAGTTTAAATATATATTATAATATAATTATAAAGTAATCATTTATTTAATTATCTAATTTAAGTTTATTTAAATAAACAAAATTATAATATTCAAAATTAGATTTTATAAAATTTTCCAAATTAGTTTTGATTCATTAATAAAACTGATATTCGTATTTTTGCACAAATTTATATATTATAATAATATAATTTAAAATAATTTCATTAAATACTATTTAAAATTATATTATTGATAATTGAATTTATATATAGTTAAAAGTCTATATTAAATCTAG
Organism: Arsenophonus sp.; assembly: GCA_052401645.1. GTDB lineage: Bacteria > Pseudomonadota > Gammaproteobacteria > Enterobacterales > Enterobacteriaceae > Arsenophonus. Next base: position 730,694 of record CP198939.1, on the reverse strand, counting down.
ATGATCTAACATTTTCACTTTATTAAACATAAATGTATATTATTTTTAATAAATTAGTCTCCATATAATAATTATTATAAATAACAATTATTTTTATAAAAAATTTTTTATTTAAATAAATATAAAATTTATAGAAAACTGTATATAAATTATTATTTTTTTTATTTTTGATCACATCAAATAAATATTTCTTTAATTTTTAAAATATTTTAAAAAAAATTAACAAATAGATAAATATTATTAGATATATTTCATAATATCAATATTATTAAATTTATTCTTATTTATAATATATATTTTTAATTAAATCATTAATTACTTAGATTACTTATATCATTGTTTAAATTTTAATATATTATATATTTTATAATAATTTCAGAGAATAAGTATACTTTAATTTTTATTTTATAAAATAAAAATTAAAGTATAAATAATTAAAGTTTTAAAAAATTGTTATTTTCTTAACTTTAATATTAGTTATAAACAACTAACCGTTAAATATTATAAATTTATATAAATATAACTTTTATATTTTTATATAAAATAAAAATATAAAAAAATAAATCCTAATATTATTAATTAATATATATTTAATCACCATATTTATTGTAATTTTAATTTATTTATTTTTAATAAAATTTAAATTAATTTAACAACTTAATGAATAATATTAATTAATTTATTAATTGTTAATAGAATATTAATAATCACTTATTATCCTAATTTAATTGCATAAAAACTAACATAAAAAATCATTCCAATTATTTTTCCAGCATATACTACTATATTAATAGTAGTAGAATTATATTACATTCTATCTGAAATAAAAATAATAAAACTTAGTTTATTTAGCAATATATTAAAATACAATCATATTTAATCATTTATAGTATAAATTTTACTTTATATAATTTAATGACTTATAATTATCTAATTAATATTATATTATAATAATCTATATGATATAATTAAAATTTAATAAATTTATTATTTATTAGTTACTACAATAGTTTCAATAGCATTAATTATGAAAATAATTGATAAAATCAGAAAATACTGTTTTAAGAAAGATGTTAATATGATTATTTTATTTATATAAATATAAATAAAATAATAACCTTGAAGCATTAGTAAAACTTTTATATAAATTGAATTATAGGTTAATTAAGTTAGTTTTAATATTTAATAGTTACTATGATTATTATTATTCTATATTTATAATTTTTAGTTATTTAATATTGATTAATCCTTATTTTTATATATAAAATAGTTTCTATCTGTTATTTATATGTTTTAACCGTAATGGTTAATTTAATTTTTAAGATCATTAAAACATAATTTCTTTTATTATTGATAATTACTTTCTATAATTTTAATTACTTATTATTTTAATTATTTATTTTATTTCTATAAAAATTTTTTTGTAAAATAAAAGATAATTTATAATCTAATACTAATTTTTAAAAAATATTAAAAAATCTGTTTTATAACATTCAACATTTAAGAATTATTTATCAAAGTAATAATTTTCTTTTTATTTATAACAAATATTAGATATTAGACGATTATAATACAATTAGTATTATATCGATTATTGAAATTATATATTAATTTATTTATTATTATCTTAATGAGCTTTTAATTATATTTCTTTATTTTATTTTGTTAATGAATTTAGTAATTATAAATTTAATTTATTTTTCTTCCTTTACAATATAAAAAATTAATTTATTAATAAGAATATTCTTATTAATAACATCAACTATCTAATACATTAATCTATTATTAAATTAATCATAATAAATAATAAAGATGATATAATTTTAATTATTTTGATTATTACGAAAATAATTAAAAATAATTTATTTCATATCATAAGTTAAAAGATACATTTTTTATTATAATCAATATTATTATATTATTTATTTTTATATAAATTCATAACATTAATCTAGAAAATTATATTATTTTAAATAACATTTAGTTATTTGATAAGATTAAAACCCCAATTCCTTTTATAAGAATAAAATTTAAATTATCAAGATTTATTATAAATAATATTTAAATCTATTTAATTATCAATTTTATATTAATCTATACTTATTTATTTAGTTACAAGAATTAAGTATTTCTAAAAATTAATATTTAGAAATGAATACTATTTTTATAAAAACAAAAAAATAATTTTTTAAATTCATTACTAACAAAAAAGTGTTTTTAATATCTATTAAAATTGTTATAATCAATTCTATAATAACTTATATATATTTCATAACTGATTAAAATATGATATAAAAACTATTTATTACATATATTGCATATACTAATAAATTATTTCTAAAAAATAGTTATTTTATAACGAATAAATATTCTACTTTGTTAAAGGTATTTTTAGATATTATAGAATATCTATTGATTTTTTTATTAGTAATTATTTATTATATTATTTATCGCAAAGATAATATGTAAATACTATAATTATATATTAAATTATAATTATGGATATATTTGATTACTTAAAAAAATAGTTATTTTATATTAAATCATTTAGGTATAAATAAGTATACTATTACTTTCATAATAAAATTATTAACTATATTTAGATTGATAATTTATGTAAATTAATTATTATCTTCATTTTTTTGACACGTTTTAATATTTAATTTTAAATATAAATTTATTTTAATTTTAAAAATGAAAATATGTTTAAAATTTTTTTTTACTGTTTTTATAAAAAAATGTATCTAATTTCTGATTATTCATAGTAATTATATCTCAAATAATAATTATTATTATAATTATATATTTTTTAAAATAATATATTTTACTTCTTGATAATAAATAATTTGTTTAATAGATTATATATTTTATAAATTATTTTATTTATTTTTAAAAACTAATGAAATTAACTATAATAAAAGTTCCAAATAATATTTCAACTATTAATTATTTAATGATTATTTAAAATATTTAAAATTTACTTGCTTTAATTTTTATATCTTTTAATTAAATTGTATAATCTTTATGTTATTAATAATAAAAATTATTAAAAGCTAATCACTTTTAATAATTTTAGAAAAAAACTAATTAATATTAGAAAGATTATTTCTGATTTTTATTAAAATAACGCAATAAAATCAACACTAATATAATATTTAACTTAATAATAACTATTATCTTTATCAAGTAGTATTCATAAAATATCAAATATATAATATTGACATAATAAAATAAAGTTATATTTTTAACATAAATTGATAACTCTTCACTATTACTAATTTAGTTAACTAAAATTCTTTAAGAAAAATTTAATAATTTAATTTTAAAATAGTAAAAATATATTCTTACAATAATTATATCTTTTGACTATATTAATTATTTAAAATATAAAATAATTTATATTAATCTATAAAAAGATTAGTTAAAAAATTTTATTCACTTTAATTTTATAAACAAGAAGTAATATTTAATATTTAATCAAATTTTATATATATCACCCCAACTTATTAGATAATAAGTAAAAAAATTATTTATTTGACTAAAATTTAATTTATAATTTCATTGATATAAAATATTTCTCATTAAGAAATAATATATAAACATAATTAATAACAATTCCTTCATTATCATTTATTAACTCTCTAGCTATAATTATTAAAATTTTCAATTAATCATTTTTTATATCATTGCTATATATTATATATAATAAATCTGAGTATAAAAACCAATATAAAATCTAATAAAAAAAATTATTTTTAAATTTTAATTTAATTATTATATTAACTAAATAATTATTTTATAATCGATTTTTTAGTTGTAATATTTTAGATTATTTTGATATATAATAGTTTTAAATAGTTAAAAACTATATAAAAGTCAATTATTGTATAATATACAAAACTTGTGATATTACAATATTTATACAGTAATTATATCAATTTTTTTTATTATAGTAAGTAATACTTGATATAAATTTTTAAATATTAATTAATATTTCTATAATATATACAAAAACAATTTTTATATATTAAGAATTACTAAAATAATAAACTACAATGGCAAATATTTAGAATATTAATTGCATCAAACTTCTAATATCTAATATAATAAATATTATATTTATATTATATTATAAGTTTAATTATAATCATTAATTAATTTTCTAATTTTTGTTTTAGCTATAACAAAGAATACTTAATAATAGGATAATATTAATGACTGAATAAACATAATCGTTAATATTAAGTTATTTATTATATAAAAGCATTTATGTTTTTATTAAGATGGTATTTATTTAAAACTATTAAATATTATTTATATTACTAAAATCAATTACTATTAATTAGTAATCTTTATATTAAAAATCAGCGATATATAACATGTAATTTACAACATAAATTAAATAATATTTTATTATAATAAATCTTATTAAAGATTATATAAAATAGTATTGATTAAAAATCAAAAAAAACTAATTCAATATATTTATTTAATTAATATATTTAAGATATTTTTTTTAAAATACATTATCTAAGATTTTCAAATCTTTAATGTTAGTTTTGTTATTTTATTAATTTTAATATCTGTTTATATTATATCTTATTTTATAAGACTTTATCTTATCATAAATTGAAATTTCATTGATTTATTTATTTAAATAATTAATTAATAAACTTAATAAAGTTAAATTATTAAAATATTAACAATACCAATTCTATTGTATAAATAATTTTATAGATATCAATTTCATGATACAATTATTACATTTGTTGTTTAATAAAGAAACTAGTATATATTTCAATATATCTTGAGTTAATAATATTAATCTTAACATAAATATAACTTATTTTATACTTATATAAATATAAACTATATTTAGTTAATTAAATTTTTGCTTAAAAATATGAGATAAAAAATAATTTTGTTAGCTTTTACTATTAAAGATTTTCTTTAATTATTAAAAAGAAATTTTTCTTATCATATAAAGTTATTCATGTTTTATTTATAGTGATTTTTTTTAAAATTAAATACATAAATAACAGCACTTAGATAATTATGAAATAAAAAATAATTATATTTTATACTTTTAATCATTCGTGATTCGGTAAATTACAATTTTTGTATAATAAAAGTAATATTAAAATAATAGAAAAATTTTTTTTAAATTACAACCTAATTTATTAGGTTAATAATCTTGTTAATTTATTGATTTCATCAAGTTTTAATCCATAACTAATAATAAATATATCCTAATCATTGTATTTTAATAAAAAAATTAAATAGTTATAAACACATGATTATAGATATCTTGATTTATAAGCATTATAAACTAAAAAAATCTCTTAAATTTTAAAAATATTCATTAATAAATATTATTTGGATTATAATAATTGAATTATTCATATATAATATCTAAGTTTAGATAAGTACGAATTTTATTCATACTAAAGTATAAAATACAATTTTAAATATAAAATAAATAATAAAAAATTAAATTATTTAATAGATAGTAGTATAAATCATAAAAATATAACTATCGATGATAATAAATATCTATCTTTCTATTAATTTAATATTAAGAATATTTACTTATATAAAAAAAATAACATTTAATAATAAAGATTAATATGAAATAAGTGTTTAGTGAACTAAATCAACTATTATTAATATAATTAGTAATTGCTTTTAAAGTCAGTAATAAAATAGAATATTTTTTAAAATAAATACCACTAATAAATATATAAATAAAGAAATCTAATTAATTAGCTATAGCTTATTAATATCATTAATATTAAATATTAATTTATTTTTTTTTAAAATTAATAAAAGTCTAATAAGATAATTTATTTTTTAAAAATATAGATTATTTTATGATAATAATTAATATTATCATAATTTTTATAATTGTTTTATATACTATATATTAGTCTATGTATAGTCTTAAATTAATCAGAAACACTAAAATTAATAAGTTTTTTTATAAACTATTTAATAATACATATAAAAAATACTTAAAAATCATTCATTATGATAGAAAATTTATTGATACTATTAAATAGAATTAAATTAATATAAAGTATTTATCTAAAAATTATTCATTTTTTATGTAATATTAAAAAAAGTTTAATATATATGTTTACTATTTGATATAAAAGTGAATTTATTATTTTATTTAAGTTCATGAAAAATATTTTTAGTAAAAATACTAAATATATTATTCAAATATTGTTTAATTTATTTAATATTTATAATAATATATCAATTATTATGCATAATTTATTATAGTTATTTATCAATTTTTATTAATTATATAATTAAGTATTTTATTACTTTATAATTTTATCTATTAGTGAAATTATCATATATATATTTACTATTAGTATTTTTTATTAAAAGATAAAATATCAAAATAATATTTTAGTTTATAAAGTTAACTTAAAAATAATCTTTAACTAATCAGTTAAAGAAAAAGTTAAAAAATGAATTATAATAATATATTTAGTAAAATATTTTAAATAAATTATTATTAATTTTTATACTATATCATTTTTTTTAGATTTATGATTTTTTATATCTTTTATTACTACTTCTTTATATTCTTATCTTTATTCTATTATATTAATACACTAATTAGTATAGTTATATTACTATTTTAATAAAAATAATTATTTTTTCAGTAAAATACTAAATATCAGAATTAATAAACTTTAACAAAAATTTATTTAATTATTAATTAAAATATATAAATAAACTAGTTATTAATATTTTTTAAAAAAAATAGGAATTTATATTTCTTAGTTATTATTTTATATATAATTAATTTTATAAATTTTACGTTTATTTTTTTGTTATTCTAATAATAATTTCAATTAAATCTATTCAAATATATAATACTTAACATATATTATACATTATATTCTATAAATAAAATAGTTTTTATTTTATTAACTTATATTAAAAATAAAGGAGAAATAATTAATAATTTATTTTAAATGTATATTTTATTAAGATAATTCAGTATAATATCGTGATGATTACTTGTTTTAAATAAATCAAAAACATATTGAATATCATCTCTTGTGTTAATTAGAAAACTAATACGATGAATGATATCAAAAGTTTTTCTAATAAATTATTTTTCTCTACACACAACACATATATAAAATTTTTTAGAAACTTAATGTTTTTCATCTAAAAATATTATAAAGTTAAATATTTTTTCAGTAAAACACAATAATTTTTGATTTATCAATATTTATTGACATAAATTAAAACAGATATTTGTTTTAATTTATTAATTTCATTATATAAATCAACAAACTTATTATATTGCGCAATCTGGAAACTATTGATTTTGTATAAAAAATAAATTAAAACTTGTGACCAATATAATTAAATAGATTTATTATTTCGTTATATTAATCTCAAAGGCTAAATTTATGAACTTTATCCACTGGCTTTTAAAAGAATTATTAGATTTTCTCTCAATTTAATTTTATATATTATTATAATTTCATTGTAATTTTATTTACATCTTAAGCATTTAATTTTATATATAACTATTTAAAATATATTTTTTAAAATTAATTTGTTAATATTAAATAATAGTTTAAAAAAAATTATTTAAATTTTTAATTTTTTATCATATCTGGTTCTAATTATATTTACATTTAATTAAGTTTAATTTGACTTAAGTTATAAGTCATAAATAAATGAATAAACGATTAAACTATATTTATATAAATATTAACAATAAATTTATTGATTATTTTGATAAAAATTCTATTAAAATAAACATAAAATAATTTTTATTATAATAAATATAAGTTTTAATTCAAATTCTTTATTAAGAAATATCACTTATATTAAAAAAATTAATTATAAACTTTTTATTAAAGGTATTAAAATAAAGTGTAATTTTTATTAATTATAATCCATACAGTTATTTTAATATTAAATCTATATTTTTTTTAATAAGTTAATAACTATATTAGTAGTATCATTATAATATTTAATAAGTATTAATAAATGATAAAATATTTTTATTAACTTCATAATAAATCGTTTACATTATATATTTTAATATTATAAACATATAATAATTATTTTATAAGATAAAATGCTAAGATAAAATAATATATAAATTATATATGTTTACAAAGTAAGAAATAATTAGTGATGTTTAATAAAGTTAAATATCAATTTTTATTAATTTATTAATATTAAAAATATTTATTTTTTAAAATATAAATAAATTTATTTAAAATTAAATCAAAATTAAAAATAATGAATCACTATTTTTATTAAAGATAAAAGATCTTTAATAAATTTTATTAAATTTATATGTAATGATGTTTTTCTTTAATTTTAAAATAGCACAATTCTAATATATTATTTAGGAGAGAAGGATTATGGTTAATAATTCTATTAAATATTATAATTTTTTACGTGGAAGTATTGTTGCTATTATTACTCCAATGGACTTGAAAGGGAAAGTAGATAAACCTAGTTTAAAAAAACTAATTAATTATCATATCGATAATGGAACAACTGCTATTGTGTCTGTTGGTACAACAGGAGAATCATCAACACTTGATTATAGTGAGAAATTAGATGTGATATTAACAACATTAGAGTATTCTGATGGTAGAATTCCTATTATTGCAAGCAATGGTGCAAACGCAACAAAACAAGCTGTTGCAATAACTAAATCTTTAGAAAAAACTGGTGTTGTAGCTTGTTTAGCTGTAACGCCTTATTATAGTAACCCTTCGCAAGAAGGACTATATCAGCATTTTAAAACTATTTCTGAACAGACATATTTACCTCAAATATTATATAATATTCCTTCGCGTACTGGATGTGATTTATTACCTGAGACAATTGCTAGATTAGCAAAGTTAGATAATATTGTTGCCATTAAAGAAGCTAGTGGTGACTTAAGTCGTGTAAATCATATTTATAGATTAATCCATAATAAAAATTTTATTTTGCTCAGCGGAAATGATGAAAGTGCTTTAGATTTTATACAATTAGGTGGACAAGGAGTAATTTCTGTAACAGCAAATATCGCTGCTAAATTAATGGCAAAAATATGTAATCTAGCATTAATGGGTAAATATCTTGAAGCACGTAAACTAAATTACCAACTAATTGAATTGCATCATCAATTATTTATTGAATCTAATCCTATTCCAATTAAATGGGCATGTTATCATTTAGGACTTATTAAATTTGATACATTGAGATTACCAATGACACAGTTAACATTAACAGGTCAAATAGCAGTAAAAAAAGCACTAATGCTCGCTAATTTATAAAAATTTAGAGAGAAATTTAATGTTAAAATTATTAAATAAGTCAAAAGTTATTAAACTTATGATATTATCATTTATTATATTTTTAGTAGATTGTACTGATAATCATAATTATAAGCGTCAAATCAATAGTGACGAGTCGTATTTAAATATACATACATTAAAAAATTTAATTATTCCTAATGGAATCTCGTTATCATTACAAAATGATGAATATGATATTCCGCTAGTTAATCAAAATGGCGCTATAGGTAAAACATTAGATATTAGACCACCTATTCAAACACTTTTATTACTCGTTAACAGCTATTCAGATAATAGTTTAACAACAAGTCGATTATTTTTAAAAAATACAGTTGAAAATAGCACTCTATGGCAACAAATTAATACCATTTTGCATCAAAAAACGATTTTTTATATAAAAAAAAATGATATTTATCATTCTTTAATTACAGATTGGATTACTTGGCCAAGAGAAGATGAAGAAATTTTTATAAAAACTCGACAAAAAATTGAATTAAATAAAAAAAATAATCAAATAGTCATTGAAATAACTAATAAAGGTATAAAAAAAGGTGAACAAAATATTACTGATCCAATGCAGATTCAACGTTATAATATTTTAATGATGAATGAATTGATTGATTCAATAAATAAATTACGAAATAGAAAAATAACTTCCAATTTTGGTATTTTAGAAAAACGTTATACAACTATTGATTTAGAGACTATTAATGATGATAATGGATTATCTCAAATCGTTGTACATGCGCCTTATGATATTATTTGGAATAGATTGCCATCTGTGCTTAATGATATAAATATGAAAATTAATGATAGTATTTATTCAATTGGATCAATAACTATCACTTATAACGGTATAAGTGATAGTTATTTACAAATAATTGGAATTGATAATCTAACGATTAAAAATGGTGATTATAAACTTCAAGTTGGTGATATTAATAATTATACTAGTTTACAATTTATGACATCAAAAGGTATAACTTTGACACAAAAACAAAATAATGAAATAGTTAAAGTTCTAAGATTATTATTTAATAAAGTTAGTAATAGATAAATTAATATAACTTAACTATTATTATAATTAACTACATAACATACTCTACAAAAATAATAGGAGTTTATTTATAATGAATTATCTATTTTAACTTTATCAAAAAACAATATATACTGTTTTATATAAAATATGCTTTTACTCTTTACTTTAATATTTTGTTTAAGTATTTTTATTTAAATGAAAAAAATTTTGGAATAAATAAAATGCAAAAACAAGCTGAGTTATATCGCGGAAAAGCAAAAACAGTATATTTTACTGATGATCCTAATTTATTAATATTAGAATTTCGTAATGATATATCTGTACTTGATGGTAAATGTATTGAACAATTTGAACATAAAGGAATGATAAATAATAAATTTAATTATTTTATTATGCAAAAACTAGAACAAGCTGGTATTCCAACTCAAATTGAACTATTATTATCAGATACTGAATTATTAGTAAAAAAATTAATCATGATACCAGTTGAATGTGTTATTCGTAATCGAGCAGCTGGATCTTTAGTTAAACGACTTAATATCAAAGAGAATACATTTCTTTATCCACCTATTTTCGATCTTTTTTTAAAAAATGATGCACTTCATGATCCAATGATTAACGAATCTTATTGTGAAACATTTGGATTAGTTAGTAAAGTAAATCTAAATAAGATAAAACAATTAAGTTATAAGTCGAATGAAATATTAAATATACTTTTTGATAATGTAGAGTTAATTCTAGTTGATTTTAAACTTGAATTTGGTCTATTTAATGGAGAAGTTGTTTTAGGTGATGAATTTTCGCCAGATGTTAGTCGTTTATGGGATAAAAAAACAAAATATAAATTAGATAAAGATCGTTTTCGCTATAGTTTAGGTGGATTGATTGAAGCTTATAAAGAAGTTGCTGATCGTATTGGCATTTGTTTAAATTAAATATTAATTACTAACAAATGATACCTAAAAGATATTATTTATTAGTAATCAAATATTTAATAAATCGTTTATCTTATCGTTAATCATTTATTTATTTTAGTTAAATATTATTTATTAATTAATAATAATTTATATATTAAATTTGGAATTTATTTTATTAAAAAATCTAAATCTTTTTTTAAAAAATTTTTTTATTAAAATTAAAATAAATACTTAAATATAAATTAAGTAATTTACTTAAATAATAAGAAATAAGGGTATTTAAATTATATTAATTAATTTTATATCATTAATATAAATATAGGTATAAATAAATATTATTTATACTAAATTAATATGTTCATCCATATTAAAATTAATAATAATATAAGTTAATAATATATAAAATTATCAAAATATTACATAATAATTTAAAATATAAAATTGATAATTTTAGTTTAAAAAGAAAAAATTCTTAATTCATTTATATTTTATCTTTATATTTTATATATTATAAATAGTATTCTTAAAATTATTTTTTAAAAAAAATTAACTATTATATAGATTTACTAAAATATAATAACTTAAAATATAATGGCAATTATACAAATAATCAATGTAATGTTAATAATTTTCTAATTTTAAATCATTATTTTACGTATATTTACAATTAATTATTCAAAAATATAATTATTATTATCTTGATATAATTAAACAATATTTATTTAGAATATTATAATTCATATTATAAACTAATAATAATTATAATAAGTCATAAAACTTTTTAATAAATAAAAAGAAAAGATATTTTCTTCTTATGAAGAAAATAAAAATAAAAATTAAATAACTAAAAAATTAAATTATCGATATAGAAATTATTTTTTATAATTTTAAGTTTTTTATATCTATATTTAATATTTTTAAAATAATCATTAATTAATAATATAATATATATATTAAATATTATTAAACTAGTATTTTAGTATAAAAATCAATATTAATTGACTATTAATGATATATTAAATAATAGTTATATTATTATATTTTTTTAAAAATAGATTAAATAATCAATCTAGTTATTCACTTTTATAATTATATATTGATATATTAAAAATGATATAGTTGTATTTAAAATTAAAATTTAAAAATATAATTTTATAGTTAAAATTATAAGCCTAAAATTTTTTTTAAAAAATATTAGTTAAGAAATATTTGGAAAAATTATTTTAATACTATATTAGTATAATATAGTATTAAAATTTACTATTTTTATATAAAATAATTCTCATAATTAGCTATTATATTTTATGTATTAATTAATATTAATAATTATAGTTTCATTAACTTTAATATAATTTACATATCAATATTAACACTTAAAAATAAATTATAAGAATTATAAATTAATATTTTATAAGAAACATTAAAGAAAAGATATATTTAAAAATTTTTATTATCTTAAATAACATATTAATATATTGGATTTAAAAGATTTTAATTATAAATATTATTTGAATTAACCAATAAAATTATAAAATAATTTTATTAAGTAATTAATTATCAATTATATTTAATTCTTATTTATTTTTATATTATATTTATTTTTTATTTTAATTAATAAGTTATAATAAATTTAATAAATTTATTATAACTCTAACTTAATAAGTATTAGATAATAAAAATCACTATATATAATCTAAATAGTCATTAATAATTTATATTAAAAATTTTTATGAGATAACAATATCATCATAGCTTATGACTTATAATATTAAATATAAATAAAATTCTATCTGGTATAATAGGAATTATTTTACAATAATTATAATCTATTTTATTAAATTTTAAAAGTAAACTACTTATTTTAATAATCGTTAACAAGAATTCATATTATTATAGAGTTATAACAATAATTTTATATTACTAAGTAATTTAAGATTAATTTATATAAAATATAAATTATAAATAAAAGATTAAATAAGTTATTAATTAATTTTAACTATGTTGAATTATAGGTCTAATTTAATACTTATAAAAAAGGTTTAATAAGTTTTACTTTAATAAAAAACAATTATTATATCTATTATATATAGAAGATTACAGTAATAAAATAAAGAAAATTTATTATAAAAATTTTTTTTTACTTATTCTTAATTAATATTTTATATTACTTTAAAACAACAATATAAGAAAAAATCTTAAATGTTTATGATACTTAATGTATTTTAAACTTAATAAATATAATTAATTAAATTAAATTAATATAATTTAATGTTTAAAAATTTTTTATTTATTATTTCATCAATAAAATTAATTCTTAAAATAAATTAATTATATTTTTATTAGTAATAAATATAAATTAAAAATTATTTTACTTAAAGATTGTTTATTTTTTATCTTATTAATGATTTAGAAATAATTAATTTAATATACAAATATTTAGTTTTAAATATAATTTACTCTATTTATAGATGTATTATATAACTTAATAAAATTAATTAAGTATAAAATATGATTCTATCATTGATATTTTAATTATTATTATAATCAACTATATTTTAAAATTAAAATATCATAATAAAATATTATTAACTTTTTAAGTTTTCAATCGTTATTAGCAATGATAATGATATTTAAAAGTTTCTATCAAGAAATTGATATCTTTTAATATTAATTAATTTTTAAAAACTATATGTATTACCAATTAATATAATTATAATTAATATTAATATTTTATAGATAATGGTTTAATATTTATTAAAAATATTTATTTTTTCTTATTTTATTAATCACTAAAATTCTAACAACATATTATTAAAATTGTTAATTTATAGATTTAATTAAGTATTATAACTTAAAATTACTTAGTAATATTAATTACAATTTAATGAAAAATAAAATCCTTAAACAATTAATTCTATACTTAAAGTAAGAATTGATATTAATGGTAATTGATATATTTTATTATATTTATAAATGAAATTTCATATAATAAAATAAATATTTTTTTTAAAATTAATTTTTAAATGTTATTTATTTTAAATAGTTTTTAACTTCTTTAGAAGTTAAAATATTAATAATGATTACTAAAATTAAGCGGATTATTTAATTATTTTTTTACATTGATAATTATTTAATATAAATAGAGTAAAATTAAGATAATGATACTAAAAATAAAATTATGTTAATAATAATATCTAAAATTTTTAATTTAAATTATTATCTACAATATGATACTAATAATTTATATTATATTAAAGTAAGCTTTTTTAACACTTATTATATGTTAAAATTAACTATTTATTATTAATCTGATATATAAATAACAATTGACCAATAAATTTTATAACTCATATATGATGACTAATTTAGTTATTTTATCATATATTATTTTAAAATCTATTCTAAAAAAATTATATCAATAGTTATTTTAATTAAATATCAATAATATATATGTTATTTTTATAATCTGTAAAATATAAATTTTTCATTTTAATTGATAAATAAATAAAAATTAACTATTAGTTAAATTAATAATTTACTAATGATAATTATTAATTATAAAAATTACTAAATTATGATGATTAATAAATTTTAATATTATTATAATAGTCATAATTCTATGATTAAATTAATTAACATAATTATTTTAAATATTAATTATTAAACATTAAGATTTAATAATTAATAAAATAAATAGTGAATATTTTAAAATTTTTATATATAATTAATGAAATTTTATATTTTTACTTTTAATCACTATTTTTTTTACTTACTTTCATTATATAAAAAATTTTTTTAAAATTAGCTAATAATATTATCTTATTGATAAGAATATTTATTAAAACAAGCAATTATAAATAAGTTAAATAATTATTTATATTATCTTGTTACTTATATCATTAATTTTTATTAATTAAATTATCAAAAATGATTATTTCTAATTAAGATTAGTTAATAAACTAATCTTAATTAGAATGTATAATAGTTTTATTTAAACAATTATACTTTTCAATAAAATGAAAACTTAAAGTATATTGAAATTAGTTAATTAAAGTTATATTTAAATTTTAATTTATTTCTATTTTAAATATAATGTAAAACTATAAACTATAGATAATTAATTTATAAAATCATTATTCTAAAAATATTTATTTTTATAAGTTTTATAAATAAA
Organism: Arsenophonus sp.; assembly: GCA_052401645.1. GTDB lineage: Bacteria > Pseudomonadota > Gammaproteobacteria > Enterobacterales > Enterobacteriaceae > Arsenophonus. The sequence continues at coordinate 715,223 of CP198939.1, read as the reverse complement.
TTTTTTACGAATAAAAAATATAGTTCTATTATTGTTAATCAAACATAGAAGAGAAAAAATATAAAATTACTATTTTATTAAACTAAAAACTTTTTTAAAAAAAAGTTTTTATATATTATATATTATTAATCTTAAATAATCATATTAGTATTATAACATTAAAATTATTTTAATTTTAAAAATGTGAAAAGATTTAAAAGCAGCAATTATAAAAAATAAAATTAGAGTTTATATTAGACCATTATAGCAGTAATATGATTTTTATTATAAAATACAATATAAATTAATCTTAAATATAATATATTAATTGAATTAATATAATTTAATATTAATTAGTTAATATATTATATCAATATTAATTAAAAATAATCAACTAAACAATAAATATTCTTAATTAAGCTATGTTAATTAAACAAAAAATTTTAGATAGTTATTTAAAAATTTATTAAATTAATAATTTTTAATATTAATGTATTTTATGTACGACTAAAATTAATTATTAATATAATTAATCATATTAATATATATTTAAAAACTTAAAATTGATAGAATATAGTATAATTGAAACCAATCTTCAAAATGTTTTAAAATATTATCAAAGCTAGTTTTAAATAAGTATAAATCTGAATTTATAATTAATATTTTTATTATGATATCTATCTTTATTATTTATTTTATTATTAATAATTAATAATAAAATAAATTAGTTTTATTATAAATAAACAATTAATTTTATATTTATATAATAAGTTATAAATAATAAATAATTCAAAAAAAATAACCTTTTAATTATAAATTATTAAATTGATAGTTTATATAATAATTAAAATTTAATTATTTATTTTTTATAAATTAAATAATTATTGTTCATTACTATAAATTAATATTAATTATATTAAATATTATTATAAAATTATAATATTTAACTGTTATTTGAACTTATTTATTCTCTATTATATTTTCTAAAAATTAATTTTTAGAATTTAATCTATTATTTTTAGATAAACATCTTATTTTTAAAATAATTCTAAATTATCCTCCTATTTTAATTTTAAATTTATTTATTAATTTAGTATATCTTTAAGATATATTATTTATTAAAACTTTTTTATTTAAAATAGAAAAGTCTTTTTTAATGTATTGATCTTTTAGATAGCACTCAATATTTTAAATATTAATTTATAAAATATCTATTTTAACATCATTGCTCTATCTATTAATAAATAAATTATTACTATAGATATATTGTTATTATATTATTTTAATATGTTAAAATTATTTGTATGTAATTATTAATATAATTTTTATTCTAAATTTAACAGTTAATAAATAATTATTATATTAAATTTGAATATCATTAAAATTCTAAATAAATAATCTTTATATTTAAATTTTAACTTTTAGTTTTTTATTTATGATAATTAAATTTTACCAAAAGACATACTTTTATTAAAATATTCAATTAGAAATTTTATAAAAAATTCTTTATTTAAGAATTTACTTTTATAATTCTTTAATATTTTTATTAATTAATTATAATATATAAAATAATTTTACATATATTAAATTAATAAAAAAATAAACTATAATTGATAATAATTTATTTTTTTATTAAAGATTTTATCTTTAATTATTAACAATAAATTAGTACTATAATAACTCTTAATTAGTTTCTATATATTCTTTCTTAGTAAAACTGTATTTCTAACATATGTATATTAAATTTAACAACATGATTATTTAACTATTTTATTATATGAATAATATTTATAAATATATTTTTTAAAATTATTTTATTTATATTTATAAAATATATTCTATTGGTTAAATATATAATTTATTATTTTATTAAATCTGGCATATTGTATTATTAAAAAGTTTTAATTTAAGCTTTATTAAATATGTAAAGTTATATGCAATAAATTTAATCCAGATACTTTTCTCATATATTTTTTATATATAATTATAATTTTATTATACAGTAATCTCATTACTTATAATTATGAAAGTTTTTATTAATATAATATGCTATGTATAATAAAATTATTAGATTTATCTTACACCATAAACAATATAAAATTCTTATGTTTCATTATTTATTATAAAACTTAAAAATTAATTATAAGTTTATATTAAATAAACGTATATTTAATAAAAATTAATCATATTTTAATTATTTTATTAATAATAAAAATTAATGTTATGTTTTTATCAAAATAAAATATATTCCATTATACGTTAATAAACTATATTATTAATTTTAATTAACCATTATTTAATCAAATATTAAATCCATTAAGCTACTTTTTATTTTATTTGATTTTTTAATATTTATTATTTTTTAGAATAATTATTATTTTAAACAAAAATTATATTTACGTTTAATTAAATCTATTTAATTCTATAATGATAATTATTTATTTTTTTTATTATTAGCTAAATAAATTATAAAATATATTTAGTATTTTTTTATAAAAAATTATTTTATTAAATTAATACTAGATTATATATTTTATATAATATATATAATATCTTAATTTGATCAAAATATAAAAAACTTTTTAATTTAATTAATTAAAAAAATTTAAAATAATTAACTAATATATAATATATAAGTAATCTTATTTCTTTTAAAAATATCATTGATATTAAAAAATTTTTTATTTATAAAAATAAATTTATTCTATTATTAATTCATTTAATGAATATCAATTAAATAAAGTTAGATTTTTTATTTATTTTATTAATGATTTTCTATTATAAAGTATTTAAATAAATAACCATTTTTTAAAAAAAAAAATTATAATATCACTTTATTATTTTCTTTTCAATTTATTACAAAGTTTATAATTTTACTAGTGAACTTTATATTTAGAATAAAATATATAATATTATTTTTATTTTATCCTGAAATTTATCTTATCTATATAGTTTATATGTTTATATAATAAATTATTTTTTAAATGATTTTTGTTTTAATATTAACCATAAAACTCGTTTATAAATAGTAAATAATAATAAAATTGATATTTTCAATATATAATAAGAAATATATGTATATTATCAAAATAAATCATTATTATTTAAATATAATTTAAAATTCATTTCAAAAGTTTATATAAAATATATATTTATTTTTATAAGATAATTTTCTATTTTTAGATAAAATTATCTATACTATAAAATCGATTATCTATCAATTTTAATTTTGACTTATTTTTAATATATTTATTATTATTTAATAAATTATTATATTTAATTTCTTTTCAATATAGATTTTTATATATGAAAATGATAAAATTCTTATATATGAAATATTATTATAATTATTTTTGTTAAAATATCTGAATAAGCTAATTAAATTACTAAAATAATTCTAAATTTTATCTTTTTGTTTCAAAAATAAGAATTAATTGACATTAAAATTAATATATTATGTATTATTTATATACTATTATTTTATTTTTTAGCTTTTATGAATATTTTGAATTTATTAAAATAATAAAATATATATAATATATATAGTTTGTGATTAGATCACATAAAGAAATTATAATAAAATTACTATAATTTAGTATTGTATTATCAATATTAAATAATATTAAAAATAATAATTATTTTTTATTTTTATTTAATTAATTAATTGGATAAATATTTAAATCTAAAATTAATAGAATTCATATTAATATAGAAATTATTAATTTTTAATTAATACTAAAAAACAATTTTTATTTTGTCTTAAAAATAAAAAAATAACGTAAAAACTAATACTTTATATCTTAAATAGTTAATATCCATATCATTTATCTAATATGCAACTATAATTATTTTATATAAAATATATAAAATAATATTAATTAATTATTAAAATAAGTAATTTTTAGATAAAGTATCTTTTATAAAAATAATTTAAAATATTAAAATAAAGACTTTTAAATTATAAATTATTTATTTAATATTGAAAATAAACTTAAGTAATTTTACTGAAATATTTTAATATTTTTATATTAATAAAAAAACATATATAGTATATTGAATAATATTTAATATAATAATTTTTGATTATTTATATTTCTTTATTTGTTATAAAATAGTAATAAAATTTATCATAATAAATTATATTATATAATTATATATTTGCTTATAATAATAATGAATATAATATATATTATTATTAATAGTGATTTATTTAAAAATTTATTGATATTTAATCATGAAAGATATAATGAATAACTTTACGAATCAATTACTAATTTTTGTTACTATTATTTATAAAACTAATTCAATTATTACTTAATTTAAGTACTATAATGTAACATAACCTAATATATAAAAGTAATCTATAAATAAATAAAAATCATTATATCAATTAATTTAATAAAAATAACTACTAGAGATTATAATTAACATTTTCTTATAGTTTAACTATATATTTTATTTAATTATGAAATAAATCTAATAAAAAGATTACGAAATTTAATGTAAAAAATAATAAAAAATTATGCAATTTAATTATAAAAATATTTATTTTTTTATTAATGAATAATATTTAAAGTGAATTAATTTATCTATAATATTATTATTGAATAATAATATTATATTCTTAAGTACATAAACAAAAGATAGAAAATTATTTCTATATATTATATTTTAATAAAAATTTCAACTAAATAATTAATTTGATTAATATTAAAATATATTTAAAAAATAATATTAATTTTTTATTATATTTTAGATAACTTAAATTATATAAAGTTATTATATAATTACAAAATATAATAAAATTATTAAATTCAATGAATTATCTCGTATAAATATAAATTTATTATTTAACATTGATTCCTTTATAAGATTATAAATATTACTCAACATCAAAATCAGAGAAATATTTTTTATTATCGTCTAACATTAAAATAAAAGAATATTGCAATGCTATATCTTTTAATTGATTAAAGCGACCAACTCTACCATCATGACCTGCTTTCATATTTATTTTTAGCAATAATATAGTGTTATTAATTTTATATTCTCTTAATTTAGCTACGAATTTTACAGGTTCCCAATATTGTACTTGTGAATCATATAAACTTGTAGTAACCAGTAAATTTGGATAATGTTGACGTTTAATATTATCATAAGGACTATAAGATTTTAGTCTAAAATAAACTTCTTTTTCAGCAGGATTACCCCATTCATCATATTCTCTAGTTGTTAATGGAATAGAAGAATCAAGCATTGTTGTTATAACATCAACAAAAGGAACTTGAGCAATAATTCCTCGATAAAGTTCTGGTTCTTGATTAATTACTCCTGTTACTAATAATCCACCAGCACTAGCTCCCATTGCATATACCCGTTTTTTACTACAATAACCATTTTCAATCAAAATTTTAGTTACATCAATAAAATCATTAAAACTATTAACTTTATTTTTAAGCTTTCCATGTTGATACCAATCTTTACCTAAATCACCACCGCCACGAACATGTATTAATGCATATATAAACCCTCTATCTAGTAAACTTAATCGTGTAGAACTAAAAATCGGATCTAAATTAATACCATAAGCACCATAACCATAAATTAAAATAGGATTTTCAAATTTTTTCCATAAATCTTTGCGATAAACCAATGAAACTGGTACTTTTGTTCCGTCCCTTACTTCTATCCATATGCGTTCACTAAAATAAAGAGATTTATCAAATCCATAGACTCGCTGTTTTTTTAATAATTCACATTTCTGAGTCAGCATATTTATCTGCATAACTGATATTGGCGTAATTAATGATGAGTAACCATAACGCAAAATATCGCTATTTGGTTCTGGATTGTAACCAATCCATGCACTATATATAGATTCATCAAATTGAATATTATTTTGCTGTTTTGTTTTCCAGTTTATTTGACGAATATTAACTAATCCATTATGACGTTCTTCAATAACTAAGTATTTATTAAAAATATAAAAATGTTCTAAATCAATATCTTTATTTGGTAATATTATTGTTTTCCAAGGTTTTTCAATGGATTGAGTAACATATAAACCAAATTGTTTAGATTGATAATTAGATCGAATATAGAAATGATCGTGAAAATGATCTAATTCATATTCATGTCCAGCTTGACGAGCTAAAAATATTTTAGGAGTTTTAGTTAAATCATTAGCATTTATTAATCGATATTCTGATGTTTCTGTATTAGAAATACATATCAAAACATAGTCTTTTGAACTACTTTTTTTTATGCTTAAGTAAAATCTATCATCATTTTCCTGATAAATTTTTTTATCTTTAATATATTTTCCACCATAGTAATGGCAATATATTTGATATGCTAAAAGTGTTTTTGGATGATTACGAACATAATAAATCATACTACTATCGTTAGTCCATACAATATTACCAGAAGTATTTTTAATTATAGAATTTTGCCACTTTTTATTATTTAATTGTCTAAATGAAATCTGAAACTGACGTCGTCCTTGAAAATCCTCAGATATTGCCAAATGTTGATTATCATCAGAAATAGAAATACTATCTAATGTATAAAATTGATGTCCATTAGCACGTTCATTCCCATTAACTAATATTTGCCAAATAGCATTTTTATTAATCTGTTTACGTCGATAAATTGGATATTCTTTACCCTTTTGATAAAAAATCTGATAAATATAACCATTATAAACATAAGGTACAGATTTATCGTGTTGTTCTATACGAGCGCTCATTTCTGCAAATAATTGTTCTTTTAAAGAAATACCAGATTTTAATACTGCATTTGTATATTGATTTTCTTGAATTAAATATTTGATAATTTTTTTATTTTTTCTCGTATCATCACGTAACCAATAATAATTATCAATACGAATGTCACCATGTAATACCATTTTATATGGTTGTTTTTCTGCTACTGGAATAATCATTCCTCTCCATAAAATCCTATAAACATAATTATATTTAATATATATATAATAATTTAATTTTTAAAAAAATAATATTAAAGTATATAATTATTTATATTTTATTAAAATATTTTTAATAAATTTAAGTTATTACTTAATAAGCTATTTTAAATTAAAAATAATAATTAATAAGTAAAATAAGAGTATATTTTATTATTTTAATATAAAATCCTTTTAATTACTGTTAAAATGCCTAAATAATTAGTTATTATATTCTGTAATTACTAAGTTGATATTTTTAATATTACAAATATCATGATTATATTATCTATTTATATCAAAATAAATAAACGTTCATATGTATATTTATTATATTATTCTTATTTATATTGATTTTATAATTTTTAAGTAAAAATACTAATATTCAAGTAAATTATATTTAATATAAACATTCTTTATACTAAATATAATTAATAAATTAATCAATCTTTTATATAGTAAACTAATAGAATGGTATTCTCTCAAATTATTTTAATTAATATTGTATAATATACATATATTTATAATATAATTTCTCATTCAAGTAAAACAAATTTAACTAATATGAATATTTTCTCATATTCTTACTTATAAATAAGTAAATAAATAAATTTATATAAAAATAATTCTTATTTTAAGATTAGGATTAAGAACAATTTAAAATAATTTATTATTTATAAATATATTAATTATTATTTTCGAATAGAATATTATAAAAAATTATTTTTATATATAATAATAAATTCATTTATTAATATAGAAATTTAACTTTTTATCTAAAATAAAACATATTTATATGGTATATTTTTTAATTACTAATAAAAATATAAATGATATAATCAGTTTTATCTGATTGATTAAATCATAAAATAAATTATTAATATCTTTATTAATAATCTTTAATTATTAATTATTTAATAATATTATTCAATACATATTAGATTTATTGTATTAAAATATTTTAAATTACTTTAAAAAGAAATTTTTTAATAAAAATTAATTTAAAGTATCTATTTAAAATAATTTATAATTAAGTTTTTAATTCAATTTTTAATGATTTTATAAATATCTTAATTAAAATAATTTAATTATCTAGTATAGATAGTTAAATTAAAATTAGCTATTTTATTTTTTAATTAAATAAATATATATATTAATATAAAATTTATTAATATTAAATTGAATGAATATTTGATATTTAATTTATCAAATTAATAATTAATATACTTATTGCAACTAAATAATATAAAAGAAACATCAAAAATTAAAATAATATTAATAATATATATAACTATATATTTAAAATACATAAACAATTTTAATCGTTATCATATAACTTTATTGTATAACTATAATAAATGATAATTTATTTTATTTAGAAATAGTAATATTATTATAATTAGTATATTATATATATTATAAATTTATATTATAGACAGAGAAAAAAATATTAAGCTAAAATAATAAAACTAATCTAATTAATTTTTATTAAAAATAGCAAAATTATTAATTGTTATAATGATTAAAATAATAACTTTAAACTTTATTAAATAAACTAACAAAATATATAGATTATTTTATATGAAAATTTATTGTATTTATTAAAATAAAATATATTAAAGAATAATGACTTAATTTTTAAATATCAAAATTTAATTATTTAGAAATGAAAACTATAAAATTATTAATTTATAATGTGGGGATAAAATTATTTGTTAGAATGGATTGATCTTAAGTTGTATTTAAACTTAAATTAATTTAATATTTTCTAATAATAATTTAGCTAATATTGCGGGGAATATTGCTAACTTTTATTTTAAAGAGTATTAATATTATTTTTTTATAAAAGAAAATTTATATATAATGTTTATTATTATAAATAATAGTTAACTAGATTTTTTAGATTTTTATTTTAAAATAAATAAATGTAAATTTAATTAATAACTATTTATTAAATACTTTTAATAAAAAATAAATATTTAAAGAAATTTATTAAAAAATAAATTTCTTTATCATATTTTTTAAAAAATATAAAAATATCTTTTTAAAAACCTTTTTTATTTTATCATTGATTTTTGATAAAACTAATTTAACTAATGATAGTTTTGCTTCTAATTTTAAACTTATTCGTTTTTTATAAAAATTATTGAGTTTAATATAAAAAGTAATAATATTCTTGGTTATTAAAGAAACGAAAATAATCCTTTATCTTATAATTAAGATATTAATCTATATTAATATTTAAAGATATAATAAACTTTATTATGGTAATAAAATTATATTAATTCTGACTTAATTTTTTTACATACAGTGAATTAAATTACTTTTTTGATATAATTGAGTTTTATAAAAAAACCTTTTTAAAATTAATATCTTTTCTTTTTTTTAATCACTTTAAAAAATATTAATATAGATTATCTTACCTACATTTAATTATATCTTGAAATCAAATAAAAAATTAAGTTTATCGTATTATTAAATAATTAACTAAGAAATTGCTATAATTAGCAAATTTGTTTATTGCATTATCTAATAAATTACTTTTATGATTTATAAAATTAATTTATAAAAAAAATATTATTTTTAAATATTTTAATATTTTAGTATATTAAAAATATTTTTATAGAGATAAAAAATTATTTTAAAATATAAACAATAGTTATTTTTTTTATTCAACATCTTATAAAAATGTATTATATGAGGTTAATCTTAATAAATTTAATATCAATAAAATATAAAATAAATTTTAGTTATTCTTAAAAAAAATTTTTAATTTTTTATAAAATCTTTAAATATCACGAATTAATAGAATGAAAAATATTAATTTATTTTTAAATTGAAATTGTTAATCAAGGATTTGCTCATAAATTGTATTAAATATTAAATAAAATTATATTTATGTTAATAATTAGTATTTTTAATTTTATTTTCAATAAAAATATCTAATATCTCCTCTTATTTTATATGTAAAAACAATATTAAGTAATAAAAAACTAGATAAATAAACTACTTATTTTTTATTGTTAAAAGTAAAAAATCATAAAATTAAAGTATAATTTTAAACATTTATTTTTTCTATAAATTAGAAGTTAGTCTTTATAAGACTTATTTTTAACATTTTATTATAACTATTTTTTAGATAAAAAATATAAATTAAATATTTTAATCAGCTAAATATTAATTTAAAAAGCTAATATTTCATATAGTAATTTCTATTTTTTAATTATCACAGTATACATATTATACTATATAATATATGTATTATATGAGAAAATAAACAACGATAAAAGTAAAAATGAATATTTTTCATAAATAAATTTGAATTAATTTAATAGTTTAAATTTAAATAGATAATATATGATTAGAATCAGACATTTCTAATAATTTTAAATAAATAAAAATATTTAGTAAATTTTAAGTTAAAAATTCTTAATATAATTATTAAAAAATATACACAATAGTAAATTATTTATTTTAAAAAAAAATCAAAGAAGTTATATTTTATTATAAGTTTTTTACTTGATAAACTTTAAATAAATAATTATAATAGATAAATTATATATCTTATTAAGATAATAATCCTTTATAGAATTATTTAAACCTTTTACATTGAAAATTTGATCTATTTAGTTACATGCTAATATAATCTACTAGATTATTATTTTATTAAAAATTAATCAAAATTATATAGAAATAATTTTCTAATACAAATAAAAATATTAAATAAACTATATTTAGTATAACATTTTAATAAATTAAATTTAATCTTCATTTTTTATTTTATTAATTTTATTTTAAAAATATAAACATATTTATTTTTAATAAATTATTTATTTTATTAAAAATAAATAATTAATGTTTATTATTATTTATAATTTTAATAAAATAACTAAATAGTTATAAAGTTCATATAATTATATATATTAAATGTAAAAGTATTAATGTTTAATATAATATTTATTAAATTATTAATATAAAAAAACTTTATATAAATATATCTAAATTAATATGATAATAATTTAACTAGTTTTATTGATTTCCTGTAAATTAATATAAGAGTAAAGATCTAAAATTAAATTAATGCATTAATATAAAATCATACTTTAAATTTCTTAAAAATAAATTTATTATTATTTAAATTATTTTAATTTTCTATATTAGAAATATTATTTTCAGTAATAAATAATTAGTATTGTTATATAACATATTCTTAGCGAATTAAATATATAATTAATTTCTTAATCTGATCATACTTTTATTATTACTTATAACTTTTATTGAAACTATTTATTTTAAGAAAATAAAACCATAGAATATTACTTTATATATTATTTAACTATTTAAATTAAATTCATTAATGATTAAAAATCCATTATTTTAATATTTAAATAAAAATAATCTATTAGATAAATAATAATAAAAATATTATAATAGTTAAATATATTAGATCAAAATAAATAAAATTAGTAGTTATTATATTGAATATTTTAGTAAAAATAGAATAATTCTCTATTATAAACTAATATTATTCATATGAATAAAACGAAAATTATAGGATAAAAGAAATAAAATATATTTATTTCTTTTTAATAAAACCTATAATTAAATATTAATTGAATTCAATCTTTTTATTTAAAAAACATTTAATCTTAATGCAAATATTTTTTATATTTCAAATAGTAAAATTTATATACAAAAACAACAATAAAGAATATTATTTTACTTATTTAAGTAAAAAAATTCTTATATATATTTAATCGATGAAGATAAATGATTAATATTTTTAATGTATTTATATTAAAATTTTATTTTTATCAAGATAATCACATAACGTTTAAGAAATTTTCTTACTATCATATATGATGAAATAGAAGATAATTACTTCATTTCATTATTATTTATTGATTATTTTTTTTAATCAATATGAACATTAAATATAAAGTAATAAATCTCCATAATAAAATACTTAAAAAATGTTTATAAAATCATTAACAGTTTAAATCTCATAATTTTAAAACTAAAAAATATCAAAAAATAATTCTATTTAAAAATAATTTTTTTATAGTTAAAAATTAATAGCAAATATATACTATTTCATTATTTTTAATATTAACTAATAAAGACTTATAAAAAATAGTGGATCTAAAAAAAGATTTTGATATAAATAGTAATTAATATAAAAATAAAAAGTCTATAAACTTATAATAAAAATAGTTTATAAAGAAATTTCAATAGCTGTTTTTATCTATAATAAACAAAGTAATTAAAAATAATTAAAATGTAGAAAACAAAAAATAATAAAATTAAACAATTAAGTCAACTAATAATTAAATAATTAGTCCTTAAGTCTATTAAACTAATAAAAATAAATATATAGTTAATTTACTTAATCTCAAAATAAGTAATTAATATTAAATGATATAAACCAATACTTACTAGCTTATCATCTAGTAAATTTGTTCACGATGATTTTTAAAAATTTCACCAATCATCTAATATATTATTTTTATAATTAGTTATTTCATTAAAAATAGAATAATTCAAAAAAAATTTTTAATGATTAATATAATAGTTATACTTTAATTAAAGTTTATTTCTATATAACTTGATAGCATAAACTATAAATTAGTTTATATTTTATATTGTTTAATATAGGCTAATTAATATTAAATATATTTAATTTACTAATTATTATAATTGGAAGATAAGGTTAATATATTATATAATATATTAAAAAAACTAATAAAGAAGACTTTATATTTTCATCATATTAATAAGTTTTTTAAGAAATTCTATTCTAATTTAATTAGATAATTTTATTTAATATTATTTAATTTAATAATTTTGTTGATTATAGATCATATATATATACAGAATATTGTATTAATGAATATAAATTTAATAATATAAAAATTATCAATATTTGAATATAATTATATCTTTATATATAAAGATATAATTATAAATATGATTAATATAAATATTTTCTAGATTATTTATATCAGTAAAACATGATAAAAATATAATTAACAATTAATATATATTATACTACTTGATTTTTATTAAGTAAAATGATTTTTTTAAAAAAAATAAGAAAATTATATAAAATTTATGATTCTAAAAATAAATATTTAGCGTTTTTAATTAAAAATTAAAAATTAATAAAAGAATTAATATAATTAAAAAAAGAAAATAATAGTTATATTTGCTATTTTATAAAATTATTATCTATTATAAAATTAGTTTATTAATAATCTTATTAAATAGATATAATTGGATACATTTGTTATATAAATAATTAAATGTATTAATTATTATATATTATATCAATATATAAAATATTAAAATTATTATTTAGATAAATCTAAATAATAAATATTTTTTTTAAAATAAAATTATTTAACTTTTTTTTTTAAAAGATATATCTGACGTAAATTATATAATTTTTATTGGTTTTAGATTAGTTATTAAAATATACGAATATTAAAATAAAAAATAAAAGATTACTATAAACTATAAATAATTATATATATTCTTTTTGATCAACAACTTGATAATAAATAAATAAGATGATAAAATTAAGAAAACTTAAATTAAGTATATTTATATAAAATTATTAGATTTAAGAAAAAATATTATTATTTTTTTTAAAAAAGTAATTTTAAATTAATAAAAAGTTTATATATTATATAAAAGTAAATCTTTTTAAATAATTAATTTAAATATTAATATAGAATTGTTTGGTTGTAAATTAATTTACTGTTTTATTATTTTATTAACGTATTTTATTTAAAATAATCAATTCATTTTATCTAACAGTAAATACTATAATAATTAAAATATATAATCGAACTTAATTAGAAATTTTGATATTTTAAAATATTTGATAATGTTAAAAATCTGTAATATTACAGAAAAATTCTTTTAATTATTAATTTATAAAAAATATTTTTAAAATATTAAATCCGTAAAAAATCTATGTGCATCAGCTTAGGTTTAAATAAATGACGTTGAACTGCCTGCACTTTAACTTTATTTTCTTCTCCATTAATTAGTAAAGTTAATACGTTATAAAATTCTACTTTATTTTCTTGATTAATAATTTCATCATGATTGAGTGTAATAGAAACAGATTTTTTGTTTCCACCATAGATAATAGCAGGTAATTTATTTTTTTTATTTAAACGACGACTTGGACCCTTACCACATTCTTTACGGATTTCTGTATTAATAATTAACATTATTTTTTTCTCATATTATAAAGGATTTAAAATAAAAAAGACATATTTGCAAATCTGGTAGCAAAATTTTTTTTTTGAAAAAAAATATTGGTTAAGTGTCTTTAATTTAATATATATATTCTAGCAAAAAAAATATCTAAAGGAAAGTATTTTAAATTGTTTAAACTATCTATTTTACAAAAAGTTAATCTTAATAAAAACTATTATACAGCAAATAAAAATAAAAAATAGTTTTGTTAAAAAAGATTAACTAAAAACAATAATTTTTTTAAACATAAAAATATTTATTTTGTAAAAATATATTTCATCTATACATACGATAATAAAATTAAAATGAGATAATCTTACTTTTGAATAAAATATGAATTTAAGTTTTTTATTTAAATTTAAAATGTTTTATTATTATAAATATAGAAATAAAAGAGGTTATTTAAATACTTTATATTAAAATCAAATTATTAATTAAAATAGTTTAGAACTATTATTGTAATTTTAATAAAATAAAGTTAATTTTAAGTATTTTCTTATTATATTGTATTTATTTAGATCATTTTATCTCTGATGCATTTATGGTATAAATTAATAGAATTTTTTAATGTTATTCATATTTTTATGAAATATTATTAATTAATTAAAATATAAAAAGTAATATTAATATTGTACTTAAATATTATTTAACCATTAAAATTGATATTTTAAATAAAATTTATATTTTTTATTTATCGAGTTTTTATTATAAACTTCAATATCTATTATTATAATGAAATAATTCCTTTACTATCTAGAATTATTATCTATTAAAACAAAAAATAGTAAAAATATAAACTTTAACTTTATTTTATCGATTAATTTTTATCTACTATTTTAGTGTAGAAATATCATAAAAGTTTAATACATATTAAATATGTATTATATATTGATATTATCATCAATAACTTTAATTCAAAAAATAATTATTAATAAAAAAGAATCTTTAATTTGAGAATTATATAATAATAATTAAATGATACTAAAAGTATCAAAATAGCACTACTATTAATTAAGTTAATATATTTACTTAATAGTTTTTTTCTTTAAAATATTAAAAAATAATATATTTTTACTATTATTCTATATAAACTATAATAATCATATTATTATTAAATAATAATATACTAAAATTCTTTACTATATTTAATATAGTATTTATATATATCATATATCAATGATAAAAATTAAGTGAATTTGTTAATTTATTTAACAGATAAGATAATATTTATCTTATTGATATTTAATTTCATGATTATGATAATAGTATAATAAAATATCTATATATTCGTATAGTATACGATACAGTTTATTTATAATTATATTTTAAATCATAATTGATGGATATAGTTATGAAATAATTATCGTTATTTTATCATATATTACGGTATTTAATTTATTTTAACTTCTATAGAGTAATAAGATATTTTAATTTAAATAATATAAATATATTAATTATTGTTATTTTATTATAATTTTGAATGATTTATTAATATTTAGTGTTATTATTTTAAGTTAATTTAGAACTGCTACAGTAATATCAATTAAATAATTAATAAAAAATACTATTAGAATAATTTATTTTATCATCATTTTATTTTTTATTTAACTCTTGTTATTTAGGCATATAAAAGTACTAACGATTAGATTTTTATGTTGGTGATATTTATAGTAATTACATATAGTTAGTTCTTTATATAAACTAATTGGAATAATCATCTTTGAACTAATCAAGATAATTCAATAATAAAAAGATTTTTTATTCGCATTACTATATAGAAAACCAATTACTTACTTGTTTATGACAATAAAGATAGATATTAACCATATTAACAATAACTAGTTTGTTTATAATGATTAAATATAACTATTTTAATTTAATTAAAAATAAAATAAATGACAATTATATTTAAATTCTCCTTAAATTAATATATTTCAAAAATATAGTTTATTATAATAAACTATATTTTTTTAACAGAAAGATATTTAAATCAAAATAATTAAATTATAATTATTTATATTATATATTTGTTATAATTATTTTTAAAAATATGAATTCATAATTTGATATAATTATAAATATAAATATGTTTTGATTTATTATCTATTGATAATAAAATAGTTAATTAAATTAAGAGCAATAGTATTTAACTATTTGGAAGATTACATCATATAATAATGTTATTTAATTATCTTATTTTGCATAAAATAAATTAAAAGGTTATTATATTTAATAGTGATAACGTTAATAAAAGCAATATAACATATTTATTGATAGTAAATTATAATGAAATTACATACTATTGGAAATTTATTAGATAAAGATAAAATCTAGTTATATTATTGTAACTAATAATAAATTTATTATTAGTTATTCTGAAAAAATAAGATAACTTATTTTAAAATATTGCTATAAATCTATTTTAATGGAGATTTTAATAAATTTTTAGCAAATATATTATAATTAATCAAATAAAATAATTTATAGTAAAACCGTTATAATATAATTAAATAAATTTGTTTTTAATTATTAAATAATTAACATAATACTATAAAGTTAAAAAATATTTTTAATCCTGGATGATTAGATTTATAAATTTTCATTATAAATATATCTTTATATTAGATCTTGATTAAAATATTAATGAAATATCTAATATTCATTTAATAAAAAATGAATTATTAAAATTATATTTTATTTTTTTGTATTTAAAATATTTTTATGTATAAATTTAGTGTTTTTATTATTTTAGTTTAATTCTTTTTTATTTTAAATTCATATTAATAAAATTAGATATTTATACTTATTTGTTTTATTTACTAGTTGATTATAATAAACTAAAATATTAATGTTATAGTTGAAATTAAAATAATCTTATATAATCATATTTTAACTTATAATAAATCAATTTTATTAATCAATGATTAATAGTATAATTAGTAAATATGTTAAATTTGATTATTTTTTAAAATTACTTTATAGATTTATGTTTTTAATAAGTAATATTAAGTAAATTTACTATTTTTATAAAATTATTAAGATTGATAATTCTTATCATCGTTTTAATGAACAATATATTTAATTATGATTAATTTTCATCTAATATATTTTTATAAATCATAGAACTCCTATTACATTAATATGAGTTCATGTATCAATGAATTCATTTTATTATTAAAATATTTTATATGATTTATTAATGTTAAATAAAATATATGAATTTATTAGTTATTTTCACTCAAAAATCTTTCTAAAAATCGATAAGTTTTATTTATAAATATTAAAATAAATTTTAAAATTATTTTAAAATAAACAATTTTTATTAGATTAATTTTATTTTTTTATTATTTAAACTTTATATATCTTAAATATATAACTTTATGGATTAAATATTATTTATATTTTAAATATTAAAATATATATAAAATATGGTTGATTTTTAATCATATTAAAATTTAAGTCTTATTTTAATAATATTTGATATTATTGTTTATATTATAGAATTTATTTATATTTTTAAATTAAAGATCTATTTTATATAAATAAATATATTTCTAAATAGTTTTATTATCAATCAAAAATATATTTTGCATTATTTAATTTTAATTATTTATTTTCTTATTTTAAAATAATAATAAGTTAGTTAACTAAAAAAAATAATTATAACTATATATATTTTAATTCACTTTGTTTTATTTATTAATTATATTAAATTTTAATTATTTTATAATATTATTATCTTTTTATCTAAAAATATAATAATATTATATAAAATTGTTATTTATTAACATAAATATTAAATTTAATTTCTTATTTTTTATTTTGATAAATATTATAATTTAGATTTGATTGATTTATAATTAACAAGTTGATTAATTTATTAAATGTTTTATTTTTTATTTTTTATTATTTGATATATTACTTTAAATAATTAATGAATGATATCGCTTAAAAAACAAAGATGATATTTAATGATATACTTAATTATAAATTTGATTATTTAATTTATTTAAAATATTTTACTATGAAATTAAAAATAATTTATTTAATGCTTAATATTTAATTTAAATTTAAAATAAAGTATAAATTACTTAATTATATTATTAATATAATAATATTAAATTTTTATTATTAAAATAATAAGCTTAGTTCTTTATCTTATAAAAATAGTTAATTATTATTATCTTTATATTAAAATATAACTTTTATTATTAAAATAATTTAAATATGAATATGTATTATGATTTAACTAGATATATAATAGTTATTATTATTCGTGGAAAGTATTATTTATATCAACTATTTAATCAACAAATTAATTATTTATATTAGTAATGATGAATTTTATTATTACTAATATAAATAATTAATTTGTTGATTAAATAGTTGATATTGAAATTATATAATATAAAAATGAATTTTATCATTTATAATGATATACTAAATAATTTTAAAAAATATATTTTTTATTTATTAAATTAAATGATATTTTGATATTTATTTATTAGTTTATATATTATTATTGAATTTTAATTCTTTGTATTATAAAAATATTTTTTTAACTTAACTTTATTTAAACTTTATAAAATAAATTATTTTTTATAATATAAACATAATAAATTAAAACTAAATAGATAATAAAAAATAACGATTAATAAATATATACTTAAAAATACAATATTTTAATAACTATTGAAATTTGAGTATTATTTGATTTATATATTATTATTAAATGTATGTTTATAAATATTTAGTTTTCATAATATTATATCAAAAGTTTAAATAATTACTTTTACTTAATATTAAATATAGTAACTAGATAATATTAGTAATACTGATAACTTTATAAAATAATATATACTATAAGTATATTTTGTTATTAAATAAGAAAAAATAATTATATCTCATTTTTATAGATATTAATTTTATAGTTTATAAAAAAAACTTAAGTAATTTAATCCTATTAAATTACTTTATATACTAATACCTGTTATATATAAATAGAATAATATAAATATAAGTTATCATATTGGTATACTATTAATAATTTTATTAATAAAGTATTTACATATTTTTTAAAAATAAACTTAAACAATATTGTTTTATCTTAATTAGTTTTAAAAAATAAGATAATTAATATCTAATAAGAATAGAAAATAATCTAAAATATAATATTTTATTATAAGTAATAATTAATAATATCTATTTTAATCAAGATATTATTTTTTATCACTGATTTTTAATATAAAATAATCTTTAGTGTTATCAGGTTTGTTTTGTTTTATACTTATCTATTTATATTATTATAGCATTTATATTTCACATATGAAATAAGTATTATTTATTAATTTATTAACAGGAAAATATCGTTTTTACTTTTAAAATTAACAATAATTATATTTTAAAAAAAAATAAATTATTTTAAATTATTCAATTATTTATATTTATAAATAATATCTATTAGTTTATCTATATTTATCTTAAATAAAAAAATATTTTTAATATAAACTTATTTTTTATGTTAATAATTTAAATTATTTCATTATGAATAATATCTAGAAATTTTCTTTTATGATATAAAATATTTTTTTGTTTCAATATTATTAATATTAGAGTTAAATATTTACTTCTTATTTTATAAGTATTTAATTATATATTATATATAATAAAAATAATAAATATCATTACTATTCATAGATTAAAATTAATATAATTAATAATTTATTTGCTTTTTATCAACTAATAAAATACTTTATATGTTATTTATAACTTACCTTAAATAATAATTTAGATATTATAATAAATTTTATATATTCTAATCAATTTTAGATAATTAAAAATATATATATGGTGTTTTATTTTATTTTATAATTTGAAAAACTCTCTTATAGAGATATATTTAATATTGAAAAAATATTTTCACAAAAAAAACGAAAAAGATTAATATATAGTAGAGAAATTTTTTTCAAATCTTTACGATATATTTATTACTACTAAATAATCTTTTTATATAAATGACTATATAATTATATTATATTAAATTAAATTAATTATTTTGACTATTTAATAATCAATTTAGATAAACTTAATATAAGTTATATACATATTATATTAATGATTAATATAATTATTTCAAAAAATAATATATCTTTCATAGAGAGATATATTATTATATATATTTATATTATGAAATAAATTCAAGAATATTTCTATTCTTCAATATTAAATCTAAAATATATTTTTTAGAATTATTAGTTAAATAATTTTATATAACTTAATATTTAAAAAAAAATACATCTTAAAATAAGTAAAAAGTTTATGTTAGGAAATAAAAGTAATATATTTTCTTAGATTTAGTTATAAAAAATAAATTTCTTTATAAAAAAGAAATACTATATATGTAGAAAAATTTTTTATTTTTTAAAATTTAAAATTTTATTAAGTAATTCTTTTTAAAACGAAGATTTTTTATTAATAAAAAATCAAAATTAACTAATTAATAAATTTATCTTAAATAATTTATAATATTTTATTGAATTATAGTTATTTTTTTTAAAAAAAATTTTATTTTTTATTAAATTTAAATACTTTTTTTATATATTACATTTTAATTTTAAATTAATATATAATATTTATTACTGTAAATATTATATATTAACTAAAAATTATTATATCTATAAAAATAAATTTAAAAAATAATTAAATTAATTAATTAGTCTATATTAAAAAATAAATAAAGTAAAACAATATCTTATTGAACGATTAAAATAATAAATTTTATTATTAAAAACTATTCTATATATATTTTTATATTAATTATATTTTATTTTTAAGTAATAATATTTAATTATTTTGATAAAATATTATTTATTAAATAAATATTATAAGATTTAATAATTATTTAATAAATAATATTTTATCAAAATAATTAAATATTATTACTTAAAAATAAAATATAATTAATATAAAAATATATATAGAATAGTTTTTAATAATAAAATTTATTATTATTTATTTAATAAATAATATTCGATATAAAATTTTATTTATCAACATTTACTATTTCTTATAAAAGAAATATACTTAAATTATAATAATATAGATATTTAAAATATAATCAATTTTATATATAGAATTATTTTATTTCACTTTTGCTTCTACTTATTAATAAGATATGAATAGATGTATATTAAAACAAATTAATTAATAAACATAAAGATTATAACTAAAAAAATAAATATATGTTTATTAATAAAATAACTATAAAAAAATCACTAATTAAATTTATTTAAAATTCTTTTTTAATTCATAAAAAAATTAACAACAAAATATTTATAATCAATTACTATTCTTTTATGATTACTAATTTTTAGTTTTATTAAGAAATTATTTATAATTTAAAATAGTTATTATTTAATTTTATTAATATAAATTATATTAATTTTATATCATAGAATTTATACGATATAATGGATATTTTTTTGTAAATTAATGAAATATTTTAAAACCATATTATTACTATAATATAGTATATAATAGCTAGTTTTATTACTTTATAAATATTAGCATGCGCTATTTTATAATAAGTGATCTTATTATAATTATTATATTGATAACTAATAGATTTAACATGATAACTTTAGTATTATGTTTGATTATTAAATTTTAAAACTATTATATTATATAATAAAATAAAAAAAATAATAACTCTTATTTTATATATTTTAAAAATTTATAGAAAATTAATATCTTAATTTGTTTAAAAATGAATGTTGATTATTATAAATATAATAATAATTTATTATTTTATAAATTATATAAATTCTTTATAAATTCTCATTGATTTTAAGTTGTTATTAAATTTTTTTTTATTCAAATTAATATTAACCAATAATTTATTTTATAAATACGATATATAGTATATTTTCATTATTTTCATTTTGAATGTGATTTTACTTTATAGTAAAAATTTTATAATAATAATTATAATAATATAACTCATAAAATGTAAAAATCAATAATTAATAATATCTATATATAATTATACATCAAATATTATTAATATATAAACAAATATATTATATTATAGTAAATAATGTTGTTATTGATAATAAATAAATCACTATTAAATAGTAGATAAATATCTTTGATAAAGTTTTATCACTAATTTTAACTAAAATTACAGATATTACTTTTATTTTAAAATAAAAGTTAATACTATATATTATATAATAATATCATTGATACTATTATATTTTTAATTTTAAAATAAATGTAATTAAGATATTCAATGATAATTTATTTTAAAAATAGTATTAATTATTTTAATAAAATATTTTTTAATCATAAGATAAAATAAAACTAAAATGATAAAAATTTTAAATATCAAAAATAAAATAATTGCTTTATTGTTTTTTTTATTGTAAAATAAAACTGAACTTCAGTATATTATACAATGATAATTAAAAACTTATAATAAATAAAATAATAAAATAAATACATAAAAATTATAATTTATATCTAGATTATTTAATTATTAATAATATATAATATAGTATTTTTTTTTATTAAACATTTACTTATAAATATGATAAAATAATAATTATTTAATAAATTAAAAAATAAAATAATAATAGGATAATTTATTAGCATTATATCATTAAAATTATACATAATAATTAATTTTCAAAGAAAGTATAAACATAAGTTAAGATATAAAAAAATAAATTTTATTGGAATATTATTTAATATATTTAAGTATTGATAGAGAATAAATCCTTTAGAATAGTGTAATAAATTATTATGACATAATTTATATTAACTTATAAAATCATCAAGCTAGAAAAATATATAAAATAAAATATATATTAAAAAATAATTTATCTTCTAATAAAGAAATAATAGAAATTATAATTAAAAATAAAATTTATTAATATACTTATAAAGTTTCATATATAACAATATTAAGCAAGAAAAGTGTTAAATTTTAATTACTTAATTATCTTAATAATTCTTTTAATATTATTATTTTACAATATTTTTTATATTATATAATTCTGGTTATTAAGTAAATTAATACTTTTTATTTTTTAATATAAGCCTTATGGTATATAACATTATATATAAATTCATAATTTAATAATTTATTCTATTTTCATCTTAATGAGTTGAATAACTAAATTGTATATTTATTAAATAAATATAATTCAATATTGATTTATATTTTAAAATATTAAATAATAATAATTATAAAATATAATTATAATACTTATAAAAATATCAATAAATAAATTTTTACATATTGTTTAAAATAAAATACATAATGAATCCTGATTATTGTTGAGATCTTAACCATGAAATTTCTTCAGTCCATATCTTCTGATTTGTTGTTTCTATAATCAAAGGAATATTGTTAAAACGATCATCCTTCATAATATATATAAAAGGAATATAACCGATATTACCCTCTCTGAGGCTCTCATGACGATCAATATGACTATAAAATTGGTTTTTTGAATCATTTAAATGCATTGCTTTTAAATACTTAAAACCAATAATTTTATTAAATTTTATAAAAGTATCATCACAATCTTCCTTTGTTCGTAAATCATAACCTGATGCAAAAGCATGACAAGTATCAAAACAAACACCAATTCGCTGTTTATCTTCTATAGATTCAATTATCGTTGCCAAATGTTCAAATTTAAATCCTAAATTAGATCCCTGACCAGCAGTATTTTCAATTACAGCAATAACGTTTTTAGTTTTTGCTAAAGTAATATTTATTGATTTAGAAATACAAGCAAGGCATGCATCAATAGTAATTTTATTTAAATGGCTACCTGGATGAAAATTGAGCAAAGTAATACCTAATTGATCACAACGCTGCATTTCATCAAGAAACGCAGCACGTGATTTTTTAAGTGATTCTATTTCCGGATGACCTAAATTAATAAGATAGCTACAATGCGAAAGAATTTTATCTTTACTAAAATTATACATTTCACAATTTAGCTTGAATTGTTCTATTGTTTTTTCTTTTAACGGATAATCTTGCCATTTTCGATGATTTTTTATAAAAAAAGAAAATGTATCAGCATTTATTTCATGGGCACGCTGTACTGCTTTATTTATACCACCAGCCGCACTTATATGTGCTCCAATAATTTTCATATTATTTCTCCTGTTTTTATCCTAAAATAAAACACTTTTATTTTTAAATAAATATTAATCTAAGTTATTAAAATTTAAATAATCAATAATTTTATTTGTTAATTTATAAAATAAAAATATATAAATTTTATAAAATACTTTTTAAAATTAATTATATTAATAATTTTATAATTAATTTATTAATAGTTGATTAATAAAAATCATATAAGATAATAATATAAATACTTTAATATTTTGCTTATCAAGTTTTAATTATAATAAATCGTTAATTACTATTTTATAGTATATAACCATATATAATTTTAAAAAATAATTTTAAAATAATAAAAAAAATTTTTACTAATCATAATATTATTTTGCTTTATAATTAATTTAATAATAAATAACAATACACATTTCTAATTTCATAAATATTAAAAAATATTAAAATATCAAATTATGTTAAATCAATTAGAAATAAATATTAAATTTAATTAAGTTGGTTAAATATAATAAATAAAAATAAATAAAATATTAAATATCTAAAACTATAATATTAAATAATTATAATTATAGTTCAGAAATTTTTGATAATAAATATATATTCAGAAAATATAGATATATTCTTCATAAATAAGCTTAGCGATTTCATCTCAGCAATAATTAATATGATTTTTAAAATATTTAACTTTAAATATTTTAAAATTAAATAATATTATAATTAAGAATATAAAAATTAATACAATTAAAATAACCATAATATAGCAAATTATACAAAATTTCCATAGTTTATTTAAATAAAAATAAAAAACAATATAAAGATAATTATATTTAATAAATGATATTTATCAAGTATAATTATCTTTATTAAAATAATATATAATATAAATTATATTTATTAGTAGAACGAACATAAAAAAGAGTTATTAAATTTAGATTATTGAGATTTAATATTTAAAAAATTATTCGAATGTTATAACTATATTAATCATAAGAAAATTTATAAGACCTATTAATATAAATTATATATGAAATTAAAATTCATAATTTTATGATTGATTTATTTTATCATAAATATTTTAACTACATTTTAATTAAATAAAACATTATTTTAAGATATTAAATCATATATATCATTAACATTTATATTAAAAATAAATTATTTTATCTTTCAACATAAGTATTAAGTTAATAATTATTCATATTAATCTTGTAATATAATTTGCATATTTAGTTATCAAATTAAGTATTTTATGTAAATTATTCTTATATATATTAAAATTTATTAAAATACTTATAAGGTATATAATAAAATAAATTATTTAACTATTAACATATTTATCATAACTAAATCTAACTGTTCTTTTAAAAGACTTAAATTCTAATTTAAGATAAGTATTTAATTTTTTATAATATTTTACTAAAAAACATATTCTGATTATTATATTATGAAATATTCACATTATTTAAAAAAAATATAAGTAAACAAATTTAAAAAAATATCAGTAGTAATAAAAAATAATGATAAATAAGATAAACTATTAATAATAATGGTTTTAGAATTAATAATTTCTATTATTACAATTACAATAATCTTATTATTTTATTTTTTAATAAAAATCTTAATAAGTTATTAATTTATTATTAAAATTCAAGATTAACTTATAATTGAATTAAGTTAGTTATTATAACTAACATTTAATTAATTTATTTATCATTTATTATAAATGATAAATAAATTAAAAATAGTTTATTATGTCTAATTTAAAATATAAAAAACTCGAACTTTAATGTATTAAAATTAATTAATTATAAAAATAAACTTTTATAATACTTTTATAAAAGTATTATAAATGATATTTTTATTCTAAAATATTTAATATAAATAATAATTTTAATTAATTTAAAGTATATCATATAATTAAAATAATTATTTATTCATAATGATATCATCTTTTACAATCCTTATGGTTAATATCGAATTTATAAAAATTTATCATTATTTTTAAAATAAAAACAAATATTTTACTCTGAATTATAATAAATTATTTAAAAATAACTAACAACTAATAGATATTCATTTAATGACAATACTTATTGATTGAACTTTTATTATTATAGAATTAACAATTATTTTTAAAAAAAAATAAATAAGATAAGATAAATATTTATTACAATACAGTTATTATTTATTAAATAATATATTTTAATTAAAATATTTAAGTTAAATTACTATTTACTAATTTCTTTTAGATTTATTCATATTTGTAATTATTATTACATTAATAAATGTTTTATGTATTATTCATTCATATAATTATTAGCATAATTATCAATAATAACTATATTTATTAGCTCATTTTTTGATAAGTTAGTTATCGGATATTTATATCATAAGATAATGACTAAATTTGAATTATAATTTTTATTTAACATTTTCTATAATTAAATATATTTTTAATAATTTTTTTGAAATATAGAATTCATTTTAAATTAAAATTAATTACTATTATTATTTTTATTAAAATTTATCTACTTAATTATTATTAATATTTTATTCATTAAATAAAAATATTAAATGTATGATAATTAAGACGAAAAGAGAGTAAATATAGATAAATATTTTTTATTATTAACTTTTAATAAAAATTATGGTTAATATAATTATCATTTTTTATTACTCAGAATTAATTATTATTAAATTTTATAAATTTTTATTTTAAAATAATATATTATTAATATGATTTATATACAAAATTTTTTATTTGATTATATTTTATTTTATATTTTACTATATTGATAATCGATTTAATTATACAATATATATCTATCTTTTCTAATTAATAATTTTATTATTAATATTAATATTAATCTTTTATCTTTATTTTTTTTTAAAATAAAAGATTTGCATCAATTTTTTCTTTCTATTAGCTAAATGTTATTTTGACAACTATATTGTTTTATTGAATTTAAGATATATATACTTTCAATTGATGCTATTTAGATCATAAAAATAAGAATGCTTAATGATTATTAAGATGATATATTTTTATATATATTCAATCCTAATTACTGTTCTTTTACTATATTTTATTTTAAGTTTAATATTTATAATTAAATTTATTTATCATTTTGTAAAAACTTTTTCTTATATTAGATAAAAATCTAAATAAATTATTTCTTTATTCGTTAAATTTTTTTTTAATTAGATATATTTTATTTTTTGTTCTATTTAATAAATATATTAAATAAAAATTATCAAGTAATTTATCAAAAATTAATATTATTTTATTAATATATATTAATATATTATTTATTTCTTAGCATCTATATAGTTTTATAATGAAATCAAAAATATATTTTATATGCTGTTTTAGCAAATATTTCCTAAAAAAATAATTTAATAATTATTAATTAATTATTTTATTTTAAATATAAATTCTTGATTAATTTTTAATAGAGATAACTTATAAATAAGAATATGAATCATAGATTAAGTATTTAAGTAGTTTATTATATAAACATTATTATAATCGTAATTTCCATTAAATTAATTGCTAAATATTATTAATAACGATGCGTTATTATCTGTCTTATGTTAAAGATAAAATTTAAGTACATAAAATAAATATACTATAATAGAAGAAAAATATTTTTTACTGAAATTAAATGATCTATTAGGATTTTTATTGGTTAATAAGATAATTGTTATAAATCTATATTATAATTTTTGTTTTTTTATAAAAAATTTTAAATTATATTAAATTCTTTTAATCAATAATAATAACAGCAATAAAAAATTAATATTAAAATTATCAATCAACTATAAATTTTAATATTGATATTTTTTAATATATATGATTATCATAAAATATCTATATATATTTAATCATTTTTAATATTTTATTTTAAAATTTATATGACTAATTTAATAATTATTTAATTGATAAATTATACAGTATTTAACAGAAAAAATCAAATATTTTAAAATAAAAATGAATTTTTCAACATTCTATTTTATTAAATAAATAAAAATAGTTTATATAGAATTAATATATTTTAGTACCTTTAATTCATTTAATTTGTTATACTTTAAAAGTTAATATAGAAATATAATTTCACTATTATTAATCTTGATTAAATAAACTATTTACATATTTAAAATATTATTCAACGATATATTATATATTTTTATTACTTTAAATTATATTAATTTTAACCTTAAATAATTCAAATAAATTAAACTATTAATTTTTATTTTAGTTCTAAAATTAACTATAGTATTATAACTTATATAAATTTTACTGAATATTTCATTTCATCACTAATTATTCATACCAATCATGATTAAATGATAATAATTTTATTTACTATTATAATTAGTAGTTTTATAATATTCAAAGGTTTAAATTTCGATATATGAGTAAGTTTTATTATTAGTTTACTAACAAAAAAGCTTTTAAATAAATTAAATTGATATAAAAATATTTTTATCTTAGAAACTATTATTTGTAAATTATTCAATTTTTGTTATTTAACTTAGTATTTCATTATTTATCTACATTAATATTAATAAGAATTTATATTAATACAAATTCAACTATTACATATGGAAAACTAAATTATCTTGATTATATAATCATATATAATGATTTTTTATACATTAAATATTATAGATAGTGATATCTTTAATTAAACTATTGATATATATTCTAAGTATTTATTTTATTATAAAATAGTCCAAAAGATATTATCAGTCATAAATCAAATAATTTATTAAATTAATTTATGTCAATAAATAAACGATTTGTTAAATTATAATTTAAGTTTATATGATATTTATTTTTATCCACTTATTTAATAATATATATATTATTAAATATTTAATATATAACTAGTTTAATAAAAAAAAATGAGTACGAATTTTTTTAATTTTAAATAGGAAATCCTTTATTATTGAGAATCTAAAAAATAATTTATATTATATAATAAATTTTATTTTGAATATTCGAAAAATTTTAAATTCTTCAATTAAATAAAATTAAGTGATAAGTAGCTTCTATAATCAGTTATTTAAATAAAATAACTAGTTAATTATTAGAATTTTTATATTATTTAGTAATAAAATTAAATAATTTATATATTAAAGATTAATTATCTTTTTTAATAAATATTAAATATTCACGTATTGTTATAAGGTTCAATTAACAAAGATATATTATCTAGTTGTACTAGATAATATAGTTATTTTATCTAGTACATTTTCATATATCTCTATATTATTAATGATAAAATATATGTTTTATATGAAATAATTTAATTTAAAACAATTTTCATATAATCTTATATTTTCCCTATAAAAA
This sequence comes from Arsenophonus sp., assembly GCA_052401645.1. Classification (GTDB taxonomy): domain Bacteria; phylum Pseudomonadota; class Gammaproteobacteria; order Enterobacterales; family Enterobacteriaceae; genus Arsenophonus. Next base: position 685,499 of record CP198939.1, on the reverse strand, counting down.
ATAATTGATATATAATCATCTAGTAAATTATTTGCCATAGCTTAAATATTAAATTAAGATAAATTTATAAACATAATATAAAAGATAAAGAAAATTAATATTATTTTATCTGTATTTATATTATTTTTTTACTTATCTTTCTCTATTAGAATAATAATATAAAATATCACTACCATCAAATATATTTCAGTAAAAAAAATAAATGCTCCTAAATTTATTTCAGTTATAAAATATATCGAGAATAACTAAAAATAAGATTATGATCTTACCGTATTTATTAAAAATTTTTTTGATATTTAATTAAGAGGTTGTATAGCTTTTTTAAAAGTAAAATTAATACGAGTCTTTGTCTTCAGATATATTTAGAAGACTTGTATTAATTTATAATTGATGATAAATCAAAAATAAAATAATAATTTAGTTAATAATTATACTCTTTATATATATAAATTTATATAATCATAACCAATTTATAGTTAAAGATATATAATATAAATTCTATCTAGTAAAATATATTTTTATTTCTATAATTCATATGCTATATTTAAATAATAAAGATTATTAGTTAAAATTTATAAAAATTATCATAATAAATACAGTTAATCAATTAAGTTATAATTAAATATAAGTAATTATTCTAATACTCATTAAATTGTTTTTTATAGTTTATTAGTTAATATTATATAAATTTAAAATTATGATAAATTATCTTGTTTTTATTTCCATTATAATATTTAATTTTATTAATAATTAGAAAATATGTAATTAGTAAACATCTATTAGTTAGTAGATAACACTCAACTTAAGGAAATCCATATAAATTTTTTTTTGATTTTAACATAATAAATAACAATCAAATATTTTAATATTTATAAAACGCATGATATATTGTAAATATACTATATAAAATAAATAATATAAAATATTATCGATGCAATAATTATATATTTTATGATATATTAAATAATCATTAATACAGTTTAATATATATATTTATTCAATAAAATAAATCAAATAACAAAAAATATAAAAATAAGAGATAATAATATATTACTTAAAAATATAATATTTTCCTTAAATTTAAATAATATCATTATTAGTATCGGATGATTATCATGATTAATAGTTATTTGGTAATAAATATTAATTAATTATTGAAACGCTTAATTTTAAAATATTAACAAATATAGTTTTGATTTTTTTTATAAAAAATAAATTATCATATAAATGATTTTCTCTTAATCTAAGAGAGTATTTTTAGTAAATAAAGATAAGAATATTATTTCATATGTAAACTTTGTAAATTTATATAATATTTAAGTACATTAATAATTAATAAAAAATATTTAAAAGTTAAATTTTAATTTAATGATTATCTGAATAATTTTTATAAAATTAAATTTTACTATAGATAAAGATGAACATCTGATGATGTAAGTTGATATAATTATTATCAATAATTTAAACCTAAAATATAAAATATTATAACTAAAATTAGTTCATTATATAAATGATGGAGACAATCCTAAAATTTATATAACTATTTTAAATAATAATTTAATAAAAATTATTAAATTTTATTATTTTATATAAATAAGTTATCAATTTATAGTAACACTACTAGTCGTCGTCAGTACATTAATAAAATATAATTTTTATATCTAATAATATTTATAATATGGATTTTTAATATATTTATATTATATTAGTTAATAAATTAAATATAATTTATTATTTATAATCAATTATCCTAGTAAAACTTTAAACAGTAGAATAATAATTCTAAAGATTGAATATTTACTTTAAGATAAAACAATACAAAATATATGTTAAATATATAATAAAGTTAATATGATAAAAGAAAAAACTAGAAATTTTTTAACATGAAAAACTTATTATGATAGATAATCATGATAATAAATAATTACTATTATTAATTAAATAATTGAATAAATTATTTAATTAATATAAATATTTCTTTTATTTGTCAATGTTATAGCATTTAAATAGTTACTTAATAAAGTAACTAAAAAAATATATTATTACATTATCTATAAATATATGTTTATCAATGACTTTAATTTTTAAAAATTAAAGTCATTTTATTAGAAATAAAAATATTTCCATATTATATAATGAAATGAAATAATCTACTATTAAAATAATTTATACCAATTAAGTACATCAGTTGTTTTTTATAAATAAATTTATTTAATTTTATATAAGATAAAAAATTTTATTAGAAATTGATAATAATTACCAAAAATATCTAATTGAATTATAGTAGGATACAGTAATTATAAATATTTTATGCTTAAATTATAAATTTTATATCATCATTAATAAACAATAGTTTTCAGATGATTAAGACGACAAAGCGCTTAGATTTATCTTTAAAAATATTTTATTTTTTATTTTTATTATTTATCAGTCTATAGATTTAAGCAAACTCTTTCTTATAATTATCGATTAAGTCAAAATATGAAGATAAAATCTGAAGTTGTAGGAAATTTTACTAATGTCATATAATATCAAATTAATTTTTACAAAAGAATCAACTGAAATAAATAACCGTACTCAATTGGTTAAAAAATTAACTTTAATCCAAGTTGTTATGATGGGATTAGCTTATTTACAACCAATGACAGTTTTTGACACTTTTGGAATAGTATCATTAAAAACTAATGGTCATGTTCCATCTTCTTATATTATTGCTTTGATTGCAATTTTTTTTACAGCATTAAGTTATGGAAAATTAGTAAAACGATTCCCTTCTGCAGGATTAGCTTATACCTATACACAAAAATCCATGAATCCACATATAGGTTTTATGGTAGGATGGTCATCTTTGCTTGATTATTTATTTATGCCAATGATTAATATATTATTGGCAAAAATTTATCTAGAAGCTGTTTTTCCAGGTATTGCTCCATGGATTTTTGTTGTTATATTAGTCTTATTAATGACTATTTTTAATCTACGAGGTATTAATTTAGTTGCTAATTTAAATACTATTATTGTTGTTATTCAAATCGCCTTCATGTTAGTTTTTTTAGCTATATTGATTAATGAATTATCTAAAGGAGAAGGTTCTGGTCAAATTTGGTCGCGACGACCTTTTGCATTTGAACAAACACATTTAATTCCAATGATTACAGGAGCAACTATTTTATGTTTTTCATTTCTAGGATTTGATGGTATAAGTTCATTATCAGAGGAAACACCAAATCCAAAAAAAGTAATACCAAAAGCGATTTTTTTGACGGCATTAATTGGTGGTTTAATTTTTATTGGTGTTTCTTATTTTTTACAAATGTATTTTCCTGACGTTTCTCATTTTAAAAAACCTAATGAGTCACAACCTGAAATTATGTTATATGTTGTTGGGACACTTTTTCAATCTATTATTTTAGTTTTCTCTTGCTCAACTGTATTAGCGTCTGGCATGGCTGCTCATGCAGGAGTTTCACGTCTTATGTATGTTATGGGGAGAGATGGTGTTTTTCCTAAACGTTTTTTTGGCTATGTTCATCCAACATGGCGAACCCCTGCTTTTAATATAATTTTAGTTGGTATATTAGCATTAACAGCAATTTGGTTTGATATGGAAATTGCTACAGCATTAATTAATTTTGGCGCATTAATTGCTTTTACTTTTGTTAACTTTTCAGTTATTTCACAATTCTATTTTAGAGAACAACGTTGTCATACTTGGCGTGAAAGGTTTAATTACTTAATTTTACCAATTACAGGAGCTTTAACAGTATCTGTACTTTGGATTAATATAGAGAAAATTTCGATGTTATTAGGAATTTTATGGGCAACGATTGGGATTTTTTATATGGCAATCATCACACGTCATTTTCGTAAACCATTACCACAAATGAATGATATTTGGTGATATTAAATATTGGTGATAATAATAGTTTAATTATAATTAAGATTAATTATTAAGATTTTATTATGTTATGTAAGTATATTTTTATCTGGAATATTAATTTTAAGACAAAATTATTTATAAATCTGATTTAAATAATCTACAAGCGATTTTAATTGCTGACATTTATATTTATCTTTTTGATTTTCAATAAATAATTCATTTATAGTTTGTAAATACTTTATAATCTTATCTTTTGTTAATACACTACGACGATAATCTAACCAAATGCGATTTTCTTTCTCTGTCAATATCAGTGGATAGTTCCTAGCTCGATATCTAAAAAATAGTTGCTTCATGCGAGGATCGTCAAATTTAAGATTTAATGTATGCAAGTTTTCCGGTAAAGTCTGACGAATAATAGCCATTGTTAAAAAGTCTTTCTTACTAAAAAAACTTGAATAAAGCTTAGCATCAACATCAGTTTTTTCAGAAATAAATTGATATGATTTATTAAAAATTTGAATGACTTTATCTTTAATTTCACTATGTTGCCTTAATGATGATAAATTATTTTGGCAAATATTAAGATCAAGTGATATATGTTGTACGTCTTCTGAACGCAATGTGTTAATTGGTGCTAGAATTGGACATTTATTAATGTGTATTAATTTAATTGGAATTGTTAATTTATAGACTAACTCACTTTTAAGTGAAAATAAATGTTTTGTTAATGTATCAATATCTAATTTTAATAAAGGACTAATATCTTCTGCTAGATCACATACAATAATTATATTTTTATTTCTTGGATGCCAAGCAAGTGGAGAAATTAGGCTAGTATTAGAACGTATTGAGCCAAATATATTAGAAACATAAACTAATGGTTTCATTATATTAATATTAATTAATTTATTAATTTTATTTTTTTTTCTTAATTGAAAAAAAAAATTAAATAACTTTGGTTGTGTTTGCTTAATTAATTTTGCTATTTTAATAGTAGAAAAAACATCGGACATTGCGTTATGAGAATTTATATGTTCAATAGTGTTTGCAGCTGTTATATCTTCTAATTTAAAGCTAGGTAACCCTTTATTATTAATAGGCCAATTAATACCATCATGACGGAAAGTATAACATGCTCGTAATACACTCAATAAATCCCAACGTGAATTTCCTTCTTGCCAGCTATAAGCATAAGGATCATAAAAATTACGATAGAAAATATTCCGAGTAACTTCATCATCAAATTGAATGTTATTGTATCCAATAATACAAGTATTAGATACACTAAAATTTTTATGAATACGTTTAGCAAATTCAGCTTCATTAATACCATGAGATATTGCATATTGAGGAGTTATACCTGTAATAATAACTGCTTGTGGTTGAGGAAGATAATCATTAGCAGGTGCACAAAAAAAAATTGTGGATCTTCAACAATATTGAAATTTAAGTCAGTTCTAACACAAGCAAATTGAGCTGGTCGATCAAGAACAGGATCTTTTCCAAATGTTTCATAATCATGAAATAGAAATGAAGGCTTATAATTATTCACTAAATTATTTCCTAAATTTTTGAAAAAAACGATAATATTTTAATATATAAAAAAATATTTTAATATTATAAAAATTTTTTTATTATTTGTTTCATGTTTTTAAAAAATATTCATTCATAAATTCGTTAGAAGTAAATATTTTTATATTTTAAATTATCAATAATAACATCAATATTAGTTAGTAATTAAATTTATATATCATTATTATGATGTATGAATTATTTATATATTAAAACTAATTTTAACATTTATAATAATTTTATATTATTAATAATTTTAATTTAAAATTATTAATAATATAAAATTATTATAAATAAATAAAAATAACTTATTATTACATAATACAATACTATTAAGTATATTAAAATATATAAATTAATTAATTTTGTTAATTTAATAATTATATTATTAGGTATAATATAAATAATTTATATATTTTATTATAAATATATAAATTATGAATAAAAGTCACTTATTATTATAAATATATTGAACCATATATCAAAATATATATTCATTTTAAAAATAAATCAATCGTAAGTTAACAAATAAAAATTTTTTTTTATTCAAGAGTTTAACTATTTTCAATAAAATAAATTTAAAAAAATAAAATTTATATTATATATGTTAAAATATATTATAATTACTATAGTAATAGTTAAATATTAATTAATAGTAAGAAAATTATAAAAAGATTATAGATGTTATTTTAAAATTTTAAAATACTATTTATTTTATAGATAGATAAAAGAGATTTTTGATAGTTTCATATATAAAAATATTTTTTAACTAACTTTATTTATAAAAAATTTTAATTATTTTAATATTAAACTTATAAATAAATTTTATAGTTTATATAAATGAGATAGATATTAATAATAAATAATTATTAAAATATTCTTTTTATCAAAAAAGGATATTTTAATATATAAAAATATTACTTAAATTTTAAATAATAAATATTATTAAAATTATTATAATTGTAAACATATTCTTAGATAAATTATCGGTAAATTTAAATAAATAGATATTTATTTAAATATTTTTAATAAATAGAGCGTTAAGGAAATCATTATAATATGTATTATATAACAATAAATAATTTAATTTAATCAATTGCTTTGTAAAATAATATTTATTATTAGAATATTTATTCTAAATAATGACAACATTAAAAATGTTTTTTATATTAAAATATATATAAATGAATTTTAGTTAAAGTTTTAAAAAATACATTATTCTAATATTTTATTAATAATTATTTTGTTTTTATTCATTTTAATTATGTTAAAACTTATTATAATAATATTCTATATAGATTGTTATTGATTATAATTTAAATAATAAATAAATTATTTTTTATTATTAAATATCAAATTTATGATAAAAAAAATAAAAAATCTTGTTTTGTCTGATTTTATAGTAATAGTTTTTACTAACAATTATTATTTTTTTCTACAATGTTTGTTATAAAAGATATATTACTTAATATAACAATTATGATTTTTTATATAATGATATTATTATTTTATGATATATTATATATTATCGAATATTAATTTTTTAATCTTATTATCTAGATAAAATCTCTATCATTAAATAAATTTATCATCTTATATATAATTTTTATTTTTTAAATTTATATCAATTAAAAAAAATACTGCTACTTATTTTAATTATTATTTAACTTTAATAAATGATTATGATAGATTTTCAGTATTGAATTAATTCTTTAAAGAAATAAACAATTAGAATCACTATATAAATATCTAGCTCTCTATCATAACTAATTATTTAATTAAAAATTGTATTTTTATGATTAAATTATTTCAATTAATCAATGTTATTTTTTATTTTACTGAATTAATTATTATATCACTATCAGTTATAATTAGAAAAATATGTTTTTTCGTTAATTTTTAATATACTTTGTTATTTTCTGATAAAATCTTATTTGATTCATTCAATTTTATAATAGGATAATGAATCCAAACTTTACCTAAAGATAATTCAGGAGAAGAAACAGCCATTTTTAATGGTACCAATGGTTTTTCTTGATGTTCATCACGATAACGACGACGACGTTGTGCGCTAACACGTAGATGCCTAGGAGATCGTCTTGATCGTCTTGGTATTGTACAGTCTTTTTTCTCGTTATCATAATTATTAGATACTTCCTTAAATTTAACTTGTTCTGTAATATTCAACATATCTATTTTTTTTTGTGATATTATTGCAGATTCAGTTTGTATTACTAGTTCACTAGTTAATTCTGCAGGAGTTTTTTCTACCTTATGCTTAGTAAGCAATTTGGTATGTTTATATACTTTGTTATTAAATATTTTTTTTTGTTTAATTATGTTGTTTGTTACTAACATGGATTTAATTGGTTGATATTGGTTATTCTGTTGTGAAATAATAATCATTTTTTTCTTTTCAGATTCTTTTTTATCTATTTGTTGTATTTTAGTCGTAACATGAAATTGTCGTTTTTTTTTATTATGATTATCCTCAGTCTGTGCTTTAAAGTAGTGTTGTTGAATTTCAGATATAGTATTATCCTGACTGTCATTATAATAGATTTTATAATTACGAGTTCTATCTGATTCATGTTTATTGGGATTCCAATAATTTTGTTTATCATTTATATTCTTATTATGTTTACGATATTTAGTTAAACTATGATTATTGCATTGTTTATCATTATCTTTTTTTGATTTTTTTCTTATTTTTAAAATATATTTTTCTAATTCATTAAATAATCTTTTGAAGAAAAAAATAATTCTATTGAATAAACTTATCGAAGTTTTTTTATTTATTAATTTATCATTCTCTTTACTTGACTTACATTCACAAAGTGATATATTTTTTATATTAATTTCAGATTGCAGAGAAAAAGTAGAAATAGCCGGTTGTTCATGTAATCTTTTATCACCATTAGCTTCATCTATTAAGTTATTTACTTCAGTTTCATGGTATTGAACAAGATAATAGCTTAACGTTGAAATTTCTTCACCTTTACGAATACGGATAACATTAAAATGAGGTGATTCCATCTGATGATTAGGAACAATAATAACACGTATATTATGTTGTCGACGCTCAATTTCATTAACAGATTGGCGTTTTTCATTAAGAAGATAAGAAGCAATTGGCACAGGTACAATAGCGTGTATTTCATGAGTATTTTCTTTTAATGCTTCTTCTTCAATCAAACGTAAAATAGAAAGCGAAAGTGATTCATTATCACGAATTGTTCCAGTGCCATTACAACGAGGGCAAACATGATGACTCGACTCACCTAGTGATGGACTTAAACGTTGACGTGATATTTCAAGTAAACCAAATCGTGATATCCTAGTTATTTGAATACGAGCTCGATCTTGACGTACAACTTCCCTAAAGCGATTTTCAACTTCACGTTGGTGACGAACAGGTATCATATCAATAAAATCAATAACAATAAGTCCACCTAAATCTCGTAATCTCAATTGACGAGCAATTTCGTCTGCTGCTTCTAAATTTGTACTGAATGCTGTTTCTTCAATATCTATACCACGAGTTGAACGTGATGAATTTATATCAATAGCGGTTAATGCTTCAGTTGTATCGATAAATAAAGCTCCGCCTGATGGTAATCGAACTTCACGTTGAAAAGCGGATTCGATTTGTGATTCGATTTGATAATGACTAAATAGTGGAATATCTCCACTATAGTATTTGATTTTACTTGAAAAATCACTACGACCAATCGCTTCAATATGATGACAAGCCATTTCAAAAATTTTCTGATTATCAATTAAAATTTCACCTATATCAGGAAGTAAATAATCACGAAAAGCCCTTACAATAACATTACTCTCTTGATGTATAAGAAAAGGTGCAATTGTATTTTCAGATGCTTTTTTTATTGCTTCCCAATGTTTAAGACGATATTGCAAATCCTGCTGTAGCACTTCTACTGATTTACCAACACCGGCAGTACGAATAATTAATCCCATACCATCAGGTATTTCCAATAAGGATAATACTTCTTTGAGCTCTGTGCGATCTTCACCTTCAATACGTCGTGATATTCCGCCTGCACGAGGATTATTTGGCATTAAAACAAGATAGCTACCAGCTAAACTAATAAAAGTAGTTAGCGCCGCCCCTTTGCTTCCACGTTCTTCTTTATCAATTTGAATGATAACTTCCTGGCCTTCTCTCAAAATATCTTTTATATTAGGTCGACCATGGGATTGATAATAACTAGGAAAATATTCACTAGCGATTTCTTTAATAGGTAAAAAACCGTGTTTTTCTGATCCATAATCAACAAATACTGCTTCTAGGCTAGGTTCTACACGTGTAATTTTACCTTTATAAATGTTTGATTTTTTTTGTTCGTGTCCGATATTTTCAATATCTAGATCATAAAGATATTGCCCATCAACAAGAGCAACGCGCAATTCTTCTTGTTGAGTTGCATTAATTAACATTCTTTTCATTATGAATACTCATTGTTTAACTAAGTCACAAAAATTGTGACTAAAATAATTATTTTTATTAGATAGTTTCATAACTTTCATAAAATCGTTAACTACGCAGTTGTTGATTTATGATCGTATTAAAACGATTTTTTTGGTAAAACTATGTTTTTAAAATATTATATCTTTAATATTTAAAATATTGCTGAATTTATTTCTTCAATCTATATGTTGATTAATTCAGAAAACCTTTGTCAGCAATTTAATATTTTTTTTTTGATTTTACACATGATATTTTGTTATTACTGTGTTTGAGTATTATAAAAAATAAAAATAGATAGAACTCAAATTAAACAAACTTTTATTTTTATAAATATTGTAACGACTATTCATTATTCCATTGCTTATGGGTAGTTATCAAGATAACTTTTTTAGTTTATTACTTTTTATAAAAAATGATAAATTGATTTGATAAATAAATTAAAAAATAAAGAAAAAAACTAAAATAAAGAAAATTATTATGTTTACTAACAACACTTAATTAAATTTAAATATTAATGAAGTTTATAATTAAATAATAATGATAAAAAATCAGGTTAAATTTATTACTATAGATAATAATGAAGAAGGCCAACGTATTGATAATTTTTTATTAATGCGTTTAAAAGGCGTTCCTAAAAGTAAGATTTACCATATTATTAGAAAAGGTGAGGTAAGGGTAAATAAGAGTAGAATTAAACCCGAATATAAAATTAAAAAAGATGATTTAATCAGAATTCCACCAATCTATCTATTTAAAAAAGAACAGAATGTTATTTCAACTAAATTTTATAAAAAATATATACTTACTGAATACATAATTTACGAAGATGAACATTTATTGGTTTTGAATAAACCTTCTGGTATATCTGTTCATGGTGGCACTGGAATAAATTTTAGCGTTATTGAGGTTTTACGCTCATTACGTCCCGAAATATATTTTTTAGAACTTGTACACAGGTTAGATCGTGAAACATCAGGTGTTTTATTAATAGCTAAAAAACGTTCAGCACTTAGGATATTACATCAACAGTTACGTTTGAAACAAATGCAAAAACAATATATTGCTCTTGTAAGAGGACATTGGCCAGAGCATATAAAAATTATTAAGGCACCATTATTGAGAAATACTTTACAAAGTGGTGAACGAATAGTAAAAGTTAGCAACAATGGTAAATTTTCAGAAACTCATTTTAAAATTGAAAAGTATTTTTCTAATTCCACTCTTATAAAGATAAATCCAATAACAGGACGAACACATCAAATTAGAGTACATACACAGTATGTCAAACATCCTATTGCATGTGATAATCGATATGGTGATATTAATTTTAATCAACAATTAGCTATTATTGGATTAAAACGACTTTTTTTACATGCTAGTTCATTAATGTTTTTTCATCCAGTTAATATGAAAAAATTAACTTTTTATGCAACATTAGATCAAAAACTTAAAAATTATTTAACATTATTAAATAAGTGATATATATAGTATATTTAATATAATCAATAAAAATATTTTTAATTATAAATAAATTTATTTTATATGCATTGATTTAATAATTTATAAAAATTTATGTCGTTAACTACTGATATATTCATAAAACTAATCAAAATAATATAATTAAAATATTAATACTAAAACCATATTTAATAATTTTCTAAATAATAAGATATCAGATATACTTTAATATAAATATATTAGTTCATTAAATAAATTTTATCTTATAAGATAAAAACAGTTTATATTCTTTATCTATCTATTAAATTACGATTAATTAAATTATGAAATTTATATTTAATACTATATTTTTCAATCTTATTATTTAGTAAATATTACCTAATATATAAAGTATTTTTAATCTTACTTTAATTTATCCATTATCTAAGTATAAATTAATATTTTAATTATCATATAATTCCTTATAAAAGAAACTTGATTAATATATATTATTAATATATATATTGTATTTAATCACTAATCACTAATATTTTAGTAAGAGAAAAATAATAATAAAAATTATCAATTCGTTAATCAATCAGTTTTCACACGTATTCACTAAATCAGTAATAAAAAGAAAATATGATTATTTACAATAAAGAAAGTAATAACCTAAAGATAAAGATGATGTATTTATAGTTTATATATTAGATTTCTTTAAATATTTAAAATCCAAAGATAAATGAAATGATGTTAAGTTTTTTTTAGCTTAAAATATTTAAAATCAAATATTTTCGAAATAAGTAAAATTAACTATTTTCTTTAACTATTTATTATTAATAAAGATAATATAGAAGCCTTATTAAAAATAAGGTTAAATAAATTTTGATAATTAATACATATAACATAGCGTAAAATCTATTTTTTATAGTATTTTTCAAGTAAACAGATTTATCTATCTTAAGATCAATAGTTATAAATATAAATAAAATATATAACTAATAATTATTTTTTAAACAGATATAATTAAGATTAGTTGTCATAAAATGGATTATAATATCAATATTAAGATCAAGATAAAATACAAACTCTGTGATAAGAACTTTTAACTTTTATTTTTATCTAATTTATTGTTTATTTATTTCATATATGATGAAAAGATTGATTTACTATTTAAAGAGTATAAAAATCATTATTTATCAATTTTTATGAAAATAGAGTTACTCTGCAATATCAAAAAATATGATAATTATCTCATATAATATAAAATATGCGGTAAATTATCAAAATATAAATATAGTTTTTATAAGTTTTATATCAAAACAGAGAAGATAAATTTATTTTATTTTGATTTATATTGACCAATTTTAAAATATTTAAGGAGAATAATTCATGGCCGTTCAACAAAATAAACCAACTCGTTCTAAACGTGGTATGCGTCGATCACATGATTCATTGAGAATTTCCAAAGTATCAGTAGATAAAACTTCAGGTAAAACCCATTTACGACATCATATGACAACTGATGGTTACTATCGTGGACGAAAAATTATTAATAAATAATTATTATGGTTAATTATTATATGATTAATACCTTAGCTAATTTAGTTTTTATATTAGATAAACCTTACAAAAATAATAATTTCCACATTCTTATCATTACAATATACTATGAAAAATCTTCTAATTTAAAGTTAAGATTATTATTGTTATATATTCTAAAGGTTTTAAACAATTAACCTCAGTTTAGTCTATTGAGTTATTTGATTATCTCTAAATTATTCTTGTTAAAATGCTATTTCTAAAGAATTAAGTCATTACCATAAATTAAATAAAGTGATAATACATCAATATAAAATGTATTAAAATTTCTATAATTTATAGAAATACTTAAGAATATATCAGAGATAGAAATATCACTATATTTTTTTTAGTTAACTTATAAAACTTATATTAATATAATAATAAGATCTAAGTATTTGTTTTTAACAAGATTAGTTATAAAATAAAAAGAAAAAATAAAAGCATTATTTTTTATTTGATACAATATTAAAACAAATAAATAAAACGCTAGTATAATTTATCTAAAATAGAAATAAAATAGTTAAAAGATTACTAATATAATTTAATCAATAAATATCGTTATTAGATATACAATAAAATAATTAAATAAATACTTATACTATATTAAGATAACTATCTTAATATTAAAAGTAATAATTTTATAAGATTTATCAGTTATATAAAATGATAGTCTAATGAGTTTATTTTTGGATCAAAGCCTTTATATTCACGCACAAAGGCTTCAAAAGTAACATAATTTTAAAAATAATATAAAGTTTAATGCATATTATATTATTTTTATTAAAATTTCCAAATATATAAAATAAATAGCTCATCTTGGATATAATAAAATTAATTAAACTGTAATTATAAAAATAGTAAAAATGTTTGTAACACTCTTTAATCCTAACTAAGATGATGATGACTTAGTTTTAATATTATAAGACATAATGATAAAAGTCATGAGCTTATAAACTAAAAAAGCATTTAAGACTGCAATTAAACAGGTGATATAGACGGTAGAAAAACAAATTCTTGATAGAATTTTTTGCTAGTTAAAATACCTTTATTACCCAAGAGTGATTAAAAACAAAATGTATACAAAAATCTTAGGTACTGGCAGTTGTTTACCACTACAAGTTCGTACAAATGCTGATTTAGAAAAAATGGTAGATACATCTGATGAATGGATAACTACTCGTACTGGAATTAAAGAACGTCGAATTGCAACAGGAGGAGACAACGTATCTACAATGGGCGCTAAAGCAGCGCAAAAAGCATTAGCAATTGCAAATATCAAAGCGAATGAAGTTGATTTAATTATTGTAGCAACTACTTCTTCTACTCATGCTTTTCCAAGCGCAGCTTGTCAAATTCAAAAAATATTAGGAATTGAAAACTGTGCTGCATTTGATGTTGCTGCTGCATGTGCTGGTTTTACTCATGCATTAAGTATTACTGATCAATTTATTAAAACAGGAATGGTGAAGAAAGCATTAGTTATTGGCTCTGATGCATTATCTAGAGTATTAAATCCAAATGATCGAAGTACACTTATTTTATTTGGTGATGCAGCTGGTGCCATTGTTGTTGGTTGTTCTGAGGAACCAGGTGTTTTATCAACTCATCTGCATGCTAATGGTAATTATGGTGATTTATTAACTTTGCGTCATCAAGAATATAATAAACATTCAGAACCAACTTATGTCAAAATGGTTGGAAATGAAGTTTTTAAAATTGCAGTAAATAAATTAGCTAATATTGTATCTGAAACATTAGAAAAAAATGCATTAGATAAATCAAAATTAGATTGGTTAGTTCCGCATCAAGCTAATTTAAGAATTATTCAAGCAACAGCAAAAAAACTAGCCATGCCAATTGATAAAGTTGTCATTACTCTAGATAAACATGGTAATACTTCAGCAGCTTCAGTACCAACAGCACTTGATGAAGCAATAAGGGATGGTCGAATACAACGAGGGCAGATAGTATTACTTGAAGCATTTGGAGGTGGATTTACTTGGGGTTCAGCATTGATTAGATTTTAAGTTAAATAATCTGGAGATTAAAATGTCTGATTTTGCAATGATTTTTCCTGGTCAAGGCTCACAATCTATAGGTATGTTATCTGATTTAGCAAAAGAGTTTAAAATAGTAAAGGAAACATTTACTAATTCTTCTGATATCTTAGGGTATGATTTATGGAATTTAATCCAGAATGGTCCTATAAAAGAATTAAATAAAACTTGGAAAACACAACCAGCAGTTTTATCAGCATCTGTCGCAATTTTTCAAGTATGGCAGGAAAATGGAGGTAAGATTCCTAAATTAATGGCTGGTCATAGTTTAGGTGAATACTCTGCATTAGTTTGTGCCGATGTCATCGATTTTGAATCAGCTATTAAATTGGTTGAATTACGAGGACAATTGATGCAAGAATCTGTAAAAACTAAAATTGGTACTATGTATGCAATTATTGGTTTAAATAACGAGTTAGTATTAGCATCATGTAAACAAGCTGCGCATGGGCAAATAGTTTCTGCTGTTAATTTTAATTCGCCTGAACAAATTGTCATTGCAGGGGAAAAAGATGCTGTTGAAAGAGCAGTAATTTTATGTAAAGCTTTTGGTGCAAAACGTACTTTACCATTAGCTATTAATGTACCTTCACACTGTGCATTAATGTATCCAGCATCAAAGAAATTAGCACAAGCATTAAAAAAAATTGTATTTAATAAACCAAATATCTCTGTTATAAATAATGTTGATGTTAAAATAGAAAATTCTATAGACAATATTAGATATGCTTTAGTTAGACAGTTATATAACCCTGTTCGATGGGTTGAAATCATCAAATTTATGGTCGAAAAAGAAGGGATTTCAAAATTATTAGAAATTGGACCAGGTAAAGTGTTAACAGGATTGAGTAAGCAGATTATAAGTACGATTAATTCATCAGCGATTAATGATCGAAAATCATTAATCGCTGCATTAGTAAATAATTGAGGAAAACATGACTTTTACTGGAAAAATAGCTTTGGTAACTGGAGCGAGTCGTGGTATAGGACGTTCAATAGCTGAACTATTCGCTGAACGTGGTGCAAAAGTAATTGGTACAGCTACAACTGAAAAAGGTGCTAAGACAATTAGTAGCTATCTTAATGACAAAGGTAAAGGTTATTTGTTGAATGTAATAAATACTGAATCTATTAATAATACTTTATCAAAAATTCGTGAAAAATTTGGCGAAATTGATATTTTAGTCAATAATGCAGGTATTACAAGTGATAATTTATTGCTACGAATGAAAGAAGAAGAATGGGACATAGTTATTAAGACAAATTTAACTTCAATATTCAGTTTATCTAAAGTTATAATACGTTCAATGATGAAAAAACGTTATGGTAGAATTATCTCTGTTGGTTCAATTGTCGGCACATTAGGTAATACTGGACAAGCAAATTATGCGGCAGCTAAAGCAGGTGTTATCGCTTTTAGTAAATCATTAGCACGTGAAGTAGCTACCCGTGGTATCACAGTAAATGTTGTTTCTCCTGGTTTTATAGAAACCGATATGACTAAAGCATTAACAGATAAACAGCGAGCAGACATTTTAGCAAGCGTACCTTTAAAAAGGCTTGGTAATGTAAAAGAAATTGCCAGTGCTGTAGCATTTTTGGCTTCTGGTGAAGCAGCTTATATTACTGGTGAAACATTACATGTTAATGGTGGAATGTGTATGTTTTAAAAACCAATGAATCATTCGCATTATTGATGCTAAAATAGCATTAATAATACGAAATTAGATTAGAATAACAGAAGGAATTAAGGATTTTTTATTTCTTCCCTATTTCTAAACTACAGAAAACTATCGTAAAAGCGAGTTTTAATAGGAATTTAATAGTATGATCACTAGAGAAGAACGTATTGACAATGATATTGAAAAACGTGTTAAGAAAATAATTGCTGAACAATTAGGTGTTAAAGAAGATGAGGTTTCAAATAACGCCTCATTCGTTGAAGACTTAGGTGCAGATTCTCTTGACACTGTTGAGCTGGTTATGGCATTGGAAGAAGAATTTGATACCGAAATTCCTGATGAAGAAGCAGAAAAAATAACAACGGTACAAGCAGCTATTGATTATATTGATAAAAATAAGTCATAAAGCTTAAATTTAATTACAAAAAGTTTTGTGTACATATTTCAAACGGTCATAGACCGTTTGAAATCTTATTAACACTTATCTTTTTTATATTATATAAGATATTTAAAAACTGAACAATTTCAGATATACTTATCATGTTATTTTGCATTCAACAACTCTTTGTTGAATCATAATTAATACTTTTTATAGCAAATTATACAATAATTGCATTATAAGTCTTATAAAACGTCTTAATATTAAAATATTTTACAACTAAATTCATTATTTTATTTAAAGATTTTTGATCATCATAAAAAATTATGAAATTTTAAAATAATAAAGAATCTTCTCTTATGTAAGAGAAGATTCTTTATTTAATATGATATAAAACTATCAATAAATAAAATTTATATAAAGATAAAATATATCAAAATCAAAAAAATAAAATACCATGATATTAAGTATATAGTTACTGACTATTAATATTAAAATTAATATGAATTTAGTGAAATTATATTAAATTACTAAAATAATAATCAACATAAGATAAGTTATTTTTCTTTTTTTTAAGATATCATAACATAATAGTTAATTATCTATTTAAGTATTATTTACAGATTTAAATTAAAATTATCTTTATTAACATAACTTATGTTATGATTATAAATCATGTTAATTCTTAACACATATTATTATTTAATACGATATTAATATCGTGCTAGAAAATTACAATAAAAAATAAAGATATTCTTTAATGTTTATTTTATAAGTTTTATTGATTAATGGTTTATTAAAATAATAATAACTATAGTAAATAAACAGATCAACTAAATTAGAAAATGATAGTTTTATATTAGAAAATATGTAAATATTTAGAACCATATAAGAATATCTTAATATATTAAGAATCAATATTATAAGAATTTATCTTATTTTCTTAATTCATAATAACTAGGATAAGTTAATTATGCGGATATATAGACACAAAAAATAATCTATAATTGATATTAACTTAATTAATTAATATAAATAAAAAATATTATTATTTAAATACGAGATGCTATATATTTTTATAAAAAATAAAATAAAATATTAGTTAATCGGAGAGAATATATAATACAATCGATCATTTATTATGATCAGCAAGTATAATTAAAATTGTCTCATCATTTTACCATCAAAAATTAACTTATTTTCTTAATGGTTAACTTTAAAAATCTTAATAGTAACTTAAAATAAAATTAACAAGTGTTTATATTAACTAAATCTTATAGAAGAAAAATTTAATTTTATAACATTAAATATATTTAATGTTCTTTATTTAATTCATTTTGTTTTAGTTTTACCAAATAGTTCAATTATTTTTTATAAAATTAATCACTTAATATTTTTATATAATAGTTAATTTAACAAAATTTAATCTAAGTTATCATTTTTATTGATTTAAATAATAAATTCATAATAAACTATAATATTGAAATAATAATATTTAGTTTAATTAATAAGTTATTACAATGATTTTTTTTAGATTAATAATGAACAAAAAAAATAATATTTCTATAATGGATAGATCTGTTCAATTATTTCAATGTTGTTTCACAACAATACTGTGTAATTGGAAATAAGATTGATTTATTGGAAGATCATATTTATCAGTTTAAAAAGTATTTAAAAATTACTGTTGATATAAATAAGATCGCAAAATTGAATAAAATGATTTATCGATAATTAAAGTTATTATTTAATCTTAGTAAAGCTGATAAGTAGAAATTATAGTATAACTGATTACAAAAAGAAACGATTATTATTTTTAATCTATAATACAACTATTTACCTTAATCAAAAATAAACCTATTTTAATTTAAAAATAAACATAATACCAATAAATAATAAGCGTTATTTAACAAGTATTAAACATTTAAATTGATTGGAACAGATATTAATAAATCAACAAATTCAATTATTAAATACTGATGAAGTTATTATAACACAGATGATAGTAATGGTATTTTAATTAATATTAAACAGAAAATATTTTTTCGTATAAGAAAATATCTATACACCAAATTTAAATTATGATTTTATTGAAGGTGTAATGCGAAAAAAAAATCATAATTTATTTATCTAATGCTGATTATGAACTTTTTTATGTTAATGAATATCACTAATATTATATATATTTAGCTTATAGAAATGAGGTTGATTATTAGTAATGCTTTATAACGCGCTATTATCATCTATTAACTATATTTTAACTCATGAAAAGATCCATATAGAACTATCATTATCGTGAATTATTCATTTTTTTATTATCATATTGTTTAAGATTAAATTAATTTTATAATTAATATCGAATTAATTTTTATAATATAAAATTAGGAAACTACTGTGAAATGAAATATATAAAACAAGTATTATTATTAATTATTTTTTTATTAATATTAACTGGATGTATTTTTTATATATTTTATCATCAAATACAAAATTATGCTGATACACCTATTAATGTTAATAAAACAATTATTTTTAATTTACCTCAAGGCACAAGTCGAAAAGAATTAGAATTATTATTAATAGAAAAAAAAATAATAAATAATACCGATAAATTTCAGTGGTTATTAAGATTAGAACCACAACTAGCTCAATTTAAAGTTGGAACATATCGATTAAATTTTGGCATATCTTTACGAACAATGTTAAAAATGTTCTTTGTTTGTAAAGAAGCACAATTTAGTTTACTCTTTATTGAAGGATCTCGATTTCAGGACTGGAGAAAAACATTAAATAAAACTCCTTATTTAAAACAAACTATTAAAAACCAATCTATTAATAAATTAATTAAGCAATTAAAGCTAGATAATTATTCCTCATTAGAGGGGTTATTTTATCCTGATACTTACTATTATACAGCTGAACTTAGTGATATTGATATATTAAAGAGAGCGAATAAGAAAATGTTAATGATTGTTGAATATGAATGGCAAAGGCGATCCTCTAATTTACCATATAAAACACCATATGAAATGTTAATTATGGCTTCAATAATTGAAAAAGAAACTGGTATTGATATAGAAAGAACAAAAATAGCATCAGTATTTATTAATCGATTAAAGAAAAAGATGAGATTACAAACAGATCCTACTGTTATATATGGTTTAGGTGATAAATACAATGGTGAACTTAATCGAAATGACTTAAATAAATCAAATTCTTATAATACATATTTAATTGTTGGTTTGCCACCTACACCAATTTCTATGCCAAGCATATCTTCAATTAAAGCAGCTGCTCATCCTAATGAAACTAATTATTTTTATTTCGTTGCAAGTGGTAATGGTGGCCATACATTTACTACTAATTTTAATGATCATAACCAGGCAGTTAAGTATTATAGACAGGTAAAAAATAAAAAAATAAATGAAAAGCCATTATATAGTTATTGAAGGTCTCGAGGGTGCTGGAAAAACTACGATAATAAAAACTATTGCAGAAATACTTAGCAAAATAGGAGTAACTAAGATTGAATTTACACGTGAACCAGGAGGAACACCATTAGCAGAAAAATTACGCCAATTAATTAAAAATAACATTGTTAATGAAAAAATCACTAATAAAGCGGAATTACTAATGATTTATGCTGCGCGTATTCAATTAATCGAAAATATTATTAAACCGGCACTTAAAAGTGGAAGATGGGTCATTGGTGATCGTCATGATTTATCATCACAGGCTTATCAAGGAGGAGGGCGAGAGCTCTCATCTAAATTAATTAAAATGTTACGTAATAATATATTAGGAGATTTTCGTCCTGATTTAACATTATATCTTGATATAGAACCACTTCTCGGTTTAAAACGAGTAAGAAATCGTGGTGAATTAGATCGTATAGAAAAAGAATCATTAGTTTTTTTTAAAGCAACTCGTAAACGTTATCTTGAATTAGCAGATAAAGATGACTCAATTATTACAATTAATGCTAATAAATCATTAGAAGTTGTACAAAAAAATATTCGATATGTATTGGAAAATTGGTTGATAACTAAAGGTAAATAAAATGAACTGGTATCCATGGTTAAAGGATGCATATAAACAAATAATCGCTTTTCATCAAAAAAAGCAGGCACACCCTGTATTACTTTTACATACTCATTCTGGAATGGGAAGTGATGCACTAATTTATGCTATTAGCCGTTGGCTAATGTGCCATCGGCCAATAGATATAAAAAGTTGTGGTAAATGTCATAGTTGTAAATTAATGTTAGCAGAGACACATTTAGACTGGCATAAAATTACTTCAGAAAATGGAAAAAATATAATAGGTGTTGAAAACATTCGTTATTTAATAGAAATTTTAGTTACTCATGCACAGCATGGTGGTGCTAAAGTTATTTGGTTTCCTTCTATTGAATCATTAAGCGAATCTGCAAGTAATGCATTATTAAAAACTTTAGAAGAACCGAATGACAACACATATTTTTTATTAGAATGTCGTAACCCATCATTTTTGTTAGATACTTTACGTAGTCGATGTTTTTATTATCATCTTTCTATACCAGATTATAAAACTGTAGTTTTTTGGTTACAAAAACAAAAAACATTTTTAGAATTACTTGATATTGAAACAGCCATAAAACTTAATGTAGGAGCACCTCTTTCTGCTTTAAGAATGCTACAACCAGAAAATTGGTTAAAAAGAAAGAGATTTTGCCAATTATTATTAAAGCATTTAACAACTAAAACACTCTTCAACTGGTTACCAGAATTAGATCAACCAAATACTATCGAACGCATAAGATGGTTAATAACACTTTTATTGGATGCAGTAAAATATCAACAACAAGCAATTAATTATTGTGTCAATAAAGACCAATTAATTTTATTTACTAAATTAGCTACTATGAATTCTATGAATGTTTTATTAAAAAGTGCTACAGAATGGAAAAATTGTCGTTACAAATTAATATCGATAATTGGATTGAATCAGAAGCTTCATTTAACATCTCAGTTAATCAATTGGCAAAATAGACTATATAATAATAACTAAAAGATTTTATCATTTTTTAGTTGATTCAACTTTTTTTAATTATAATTGTAAAACTAATATAAAAATAAAATATCAATAATATTTTGAAAATGACATTTAATGAAAAGTATATTCTAATTATCATGATAATAGTATCATAATTTTATTAATGTAAAGTTATAAATAAATCAATATGATAACTAAGATTTTTATATAAAATATATTAGTTTATATTTATAAAAATTATTGTTTTAATTAATTCTAATGTTTAATATTATGTAACAAAATTACTACATTAAATGAAATAAATTTATATTGTTACTATTAAGATTAGAGTAAGAATTATAAATTGTAATAAATATTTTATTAAAATATTTATATTAGCTATCAACTAAATAAAATAGTATTATTCATTATTAATAACTTAAGCAAAATATATTAATAATATTAATAGAAATATTGTGATAATTGTTATATTATATTTTTTATTATTTTATATAAATAAAAATGATTAGATTAAAAACAATATCAAATAAAATATTTTATATATTATTATTTTATGTATTGTATTCTTCTGAATATAGCCAAATTTAATTATAATTAAATTGTAGTTATAATATTTATAAATTCCATTTTAATTGAAACCGATACAACTTTATCTGATATTCACTTTTTATTATTGAAAAAGAGAATAAATTAAATTTTATATAAAAATATATTGTAGTTTTATCTAAATTAAAATGTATGTATATTATTATGAAGAAATTATGAAATAAAAATGAATAAAGTTTTTATTAATAAAATCTTATTGATATTTTTTTATTTAATAATTTAAAAGAAATAAATATTCATATTTTAAAAGAATAAATTTAAAGGATAAAATTATGATATCAGAAACGATTTTTACTAAAATTATACACCATAAAATTCCTGCTGATTTTGTTTATCAAGATAATTTAGTAACAGCAATTAAAGATATAAAACCACAAGCACCAATCCATATTTTAATTATTCCTAATATTTTTATTGCTACAATTAATGATGTAAAATATGAGCATGAACAGACATTGGGTCATATGATCAGAATTGCTGCAAAGATCGCCAAACAGGAAGGTATTGCTGACAATGGTTACCGTTTAATTATGAACTGTAACCAGCATTCTGGTCAAGAAGTTTTTCATATCCATATGCATTTACTAGGAGGTTACCCATTAGGGCCGCTTTTAATGAAAAAATATATATAAATCTTAAATCGTTATTTCTTAATTTAAGATTAAAGAAATAAAAAATAATTTTTTATTTAATTTTGACTAAAATATAATTTATATTTAATATTTTATATTAAATTTTAATATTTAAATTTAATATAAAATTTAAAGGTAAAAATTGGAAAAGTAAATGAGATATATTTTTCAACTTATAATTATAGTGCTTATATTAACTGGTTGTTCATCAATATATAAAAAAAAATAGTACCTGTTATTGTATTAAAACCTGATAACACTAATGAACAATTAATGACATCAACATCTTTAGATGTTGTACCTCGGCTTCCAAAAATAAAAAAAATAGATTTGTCAACACCTATTACTTCTCTAGTTAAAAGATTAGTAGAAGCTAATGTTGTTAAGTTAAGAGAGATATTATTAATTAATTCAATTAATAACAACACTAACATATCAATTCAATCAACACAAATTATTGATTTCATTATTAACGTAATTAATAATCAAAATATATTTAAATTAGTACCAAAAAATCTAGTAGAAAATGCCCGTAAAGCTTTAAGTTTATCTCAGGAAGATAATTTAGTGACTAGAAGTAAAGCTATTGCTTTAAGTCGTTATTTACAAGCTGATTATGTTCTATATACTATTATTTCAAATAATCAGAAACATAGTAAAATTGAAATGCAGTTAATGAAATCTAGAACTGGAGAGATTCTTTGGTCTGGAGCAAATAGCATTGAATAAAAAACATTCTTTATTTTTATAAAACATAAATCTAAAATAATAGTAAACATTAATAATAAAATTAATTTTATTATTAAGAATATTAACTATATAAGTTTTTAATTATAAAGTTAACTTAGATGTTAAATTGATTACATATTTTATTAAAAATATCTAAACTTATTAAATATTAATCAAGATAACAAAAATAATTACAACGATTTTAATTAGGTTTACTCTTCTATTCAAAAGTATTTTTTATTAATAATAATTTCTTATCTATTGATATAAATAGATAAGAAATTATTCTTATATTGTTCGTGCTTATTCTTTTAATTATATTAAGAAATTAATCTACATACAATATTCATTGAATTTATATAAACTATTTCTATTACCATTACTAGTTAAATAATATTATTTAGTAGATAATATTAATCTAAACTAAATTATGAATTTTTATTTATTAAATATATATTATTTTTAATATCTTAAGAAAGATAAAAGCAATGAAATATTTTATATATCATTATTTATAATAGAATATATTCCTATTAATTTTAAATTATTAGATTTTTAAAATTCTGATAATTTTATTTTTTTTATTTTTCAAAACTTTAAATTATTATAAACAATTTGAAATAGATAAAATTAATTTAATTAAAATTATATTATACTGTATTTTAGTTAATTAATATATTAATTAGTAATATAAAATATTAGAGTTAATTTAATAAAAATAAATTCAAAATTTTTTCCTGTTCTTATAACAATTAATATACAATAGTTAAATTACAGAAAAATATTTTAATAACATAAAAGAAATTTTATATAAATATAAATATCAATTTCATATTGTTATTTTATATTTGATATAATTATATTAGAATTAGCTATGGATTTTTTTTCAAAAAAAAATAACTTTTATATCCACTATTATAGTAATTTTTAATAATATCTTATTAAGATATACATCATACTTTGATATGAAAATAATAGCAATTACTTTTATAATCAATTAACCGTTAATAATAATTCATATAAAAATATGAATTAATGATAGTATAATAACTATTGTTATAATAGATATCATAAGAAGATTTTAGTTATTTTATCCAAAAATATTCTTATTGATCTCAATATAAAAATTAATCTTTAATTAATATAAAAATTAATAATTAATATATTAGTATTTATTTATTAGTTAATAAATAGTCATATCCATAATGATTATGTTCTACGATGTGATAATATTTTATCATTTTTATGATATCGAATATAAATAACATAAAAATATCAATATAAGCATATATGGAAATAGCATGTGTATAAGCAACAATTAATATTCACTTTATATATTAATTATTTATAAAATAATATATAATAAATACCATATCTTTATCATTATACGTGTAAATACTTTTTTATCAAAATAATTATTTATCGTTACAATGATAAATAATTATTTTGTTTTAATTCTTCTATATAAATTATAAATATAAGTCTAAATTTATATTTAGAAAAATTTAATTTAAATATTTCTATTAACAATAAATTATTTAATATAATAAATAATTTATTGTTTTTATTTTTTTAAAAAAAGTATATAATAAATTATGTATATGTTATTATACATATCATATTAATTAAAAAGTTCAATAGAACTATTGATAATATTAATACAATAAATTCTATTAAATTTATAATTTAATCTCATATATAATATAATCTATATAATATAGATTATATTATATAATAATGATAAACTTTATAGTTTTTTTCTATTAAATATAGGATATAAAATCTTCAAATAGTAAAAAAATTACATATTTATAAAAAATAAAAAGATAATTTTAAGCAAAAAAATAATTATTTTATATATAAAATAATTATTTTAAAAAATTACATTCTCTATAAGTTTATAATAAAAATAAAATGATTTATATTAAAAATATGTTATTTCAATAAATAACTAAAATTCTGTTATTGATATAAAATATTTTTAAAGTAATTATTTTGATTAAAAGTATTAATAATCGCATATATAATAATTATATATTAAAATAAAATAAATTATTTAATTGAATTCATTTTAAAATAATAATTTTATATCTATTTTATTTATAAAAATAGATAATAAATTAAAATAATAATCTATTTTAAATATATATTATATCAAATATTAAAGATATTTATTTTGTTTTTATTTTATAAATGTATTTATAAAATATATAATAACTCATTATTTTACATTTAAATAAATATTTCAATTATAAGAATAATATTTTTTTTCTAAAAAAATAATAATTAATTTTCTGATTTTAAAAACATATTTTTCATGATAAATATAAATATTTACTATATTTATTTCTATTTTAATTATCTAGAAATTATGATTCTATTTAATCAAACTATATAAAAATTTAAAATTCATATAAAGATATATTCATGATATAAAAAATATTAATTTTATATTAAAAATTATAGTTAATATAAAAATTAATATTTTGTTAATAATTAATTATATCATATACTAAATAAAATATTAAAATATATTAATATTATAGTCCTAATATATTAAAATTTTATATCTATAAAATATATATTAAAAATTTTATCATATATATTATATAGTATAATTATTATAAATATTAAAATCAATAATATTAATTAATTTAAAATAATAATATTATTAATATAACTATTATATTTAATTAAATTTAATTAATAATTAATGTTTCATATAAAAATATGAACTTAGTTTACATTATAGTCAATAATATTTTATAAATATTTTAAAAATATTATTCAATTATATTTTTTATATATTATTTAATATAAGAATATTATAATATTTTGTATTATTTGATTAAAATTTTTAATTTTATTAGATAAATAATTATCATTATAATATATTATAATTTCATGCTAAATAATAAAATATTATAGTAAATTCAATTATTAAATATATAATTTATATTATATTTTAATATTTATCTTAAGTATTAATAATAATAGTAATATAAATAAATAATTATTGCTAGTAATAAGCATTATTTTATTTAATAAATAAAAAAGTTTTTAAATAAATATTCTTTATAATATAAAATTAATCATTTAACTATTCTAAATATAATAATATTTAGAATATAGTTATTTCAAAATATTTAATTATATTATAAATTTATTATAAATAATTTATGATATTTTTTACTTTAAAAGTAGTAAAAACTTTATAATAAAATACTTTATAGCCATAAAAATAATCGTTAAATAGAAATTTAAATAATATTAAATTATAAATAATTAAGAAAATATTATATATACAATATTAATTAATAACTAAAACTTTTATTCTAATTTAAAAATTTTTATATGTTACTATCATTTATTAATGATTTATATTATAAAATTTTAATAAGATATATTATAAATATAGTTAAACTAAAAAATATAATAATAGAAATTATAAAAAATATCAAATTAATATATATTAAGAATCCATACTTATTTTTTTAAACATAAAATAAGATTATTATCTAAATTATACTAAAATTATTTGTTTCAAAAGCAGATAAAAATTAAAAAATAATATTATTTATATTTAATAAGTTAAAAAATAAATAATTAAAATAAAAATATATACTAGTAAATATTGGTTTATTTAAAAAATTTTTATTCAGATAACTATAAACAAAGTTTTTTACTAAAAAATTTAATTTTCCTTAAATAATTGAATCTAAATATTTTCCATAAGATAATTTAGAAAATATTAGTAATGCTTATTATTTTATTTTTTATTACTAATTAAATAATAATAAAATTAACTAAGAAAATTTCTTTATATTAGTATCATTATTTATCAAAAGATATTTATAAATTATTTTTTATGTTATTTAATAATATTAATTTAATAAAAGTTAAATAAATTTAGTTATTGATAAAATCATGAATATATAAATTATATAATTAATAATTATTTATATTCTATATATCTATTTTATATTAATATATTAAACGACTAATTCTCTATTAACATAGAATTAATATATATAGTTATTATTTTTAATTATTTAAAATAAATTTAATAATTATTTAATTATAATAAATAAAATATTTATATCTACTTAATAATTATATATATCATATAATCTATAATTTAATTATATAAAATTATATTAATAAAATATTTGATTTATTTTAAAAAATATAGTTATTATACTATCTCTTTTAAATAAAAAATTATTTATCATATTAAAAATATAATATAGTTAAAATAAAATTTGCATACTTATAGTAATTAAAAATAAATATGCTTATTAAACATAAAGATCATCAGAATTTTCAAATAATTTTATATAAAATTAAACTATATTATAGAATTTAAGCTAATTAAAATATCAGTGATAAAAAATAATATTTTATGTATTCTATAAATTATTATAATATGTAATAATTTACTTCATGTTAATTATAATAATATGATAATAAATCTCGATAATAGATATTATATTATAAAAAAGAAATCGTGATTATGTTTATAATAATTAAAGTTGATGACAATATTTTACTTGATAATAACAATTACATTCTTATAACAAAAAATGAAAATATTATCTCCTTAAAACAATAAAATTTAATAATATTATCTTATAATTAATATGTTAAAATTATTATTAATAATATTTATTATTTTAATATTATAAAAATAATTATAAATTATCAATTATAACTAATAATATTGAATTTTTACTTCAATATATTTATATTTTTACCTAACTTATTTATTTACAAGTAATTAAATATTAAAATATTCTCATTAGAATAAGAAATTATTTTCGATATTAAATAATTAATAATAAATAACTTTATAATTTAATTAAATTTTATTACTGTATTTTATCATAAATCGAAATATCAAAATATTGACTTAATTAATCAATATTACTATATTCAATACTAAAATATAGTGCATAGTGTTAGAATATCTATATTAATATCATTAAATAATAAATAAAAAAAATAAATAATTACTTTTAATTACTTCTAATAGAATGTATATTTTTTATTTATTTTAAAAAATTATACTATAAATTATCTAAATTTCTTTTTTAATAATATATATGTAAAAAAAGCTTTTTAACTAAATTAGTTATATGAATTCAGAAAAATTCTTTAAAGTTTTTTATATTTAAATTAATAATTAAATTTAATTAAATGATTAAGAACTAACTTATATCAATCTAATAGCTATGCTTAATAATAAACAAAATTATTATTTTATTACTCTCAGTACTTACTTAAGAGAATAGTTAAAACTTATAACTATATCATGATATAATAATAAATATAAATTTTATTAATTAATTATAATAAAGCTATTATGAAATTCTCTATCATATTAAGTTATTTATAGATTTTAAATAAAGAAATTAAAAATTTAATTATTTATATTAAATTAAATTTATTAATTAATTTAATTTAACATAAAAATGTTACGATTCTAGATAAATAAGATAATAAATTAATTATTAGTTTATTAACTACATCTAAATTTTTATATTTTAATATAAAGTATTAAGAAGTATTAAAACAATTTTTGTATTTATATTATCGTATATATGATAATAATTTATGAAAATAACCTTCAGAGAACCATAGACTTAATCGAATTATCAATCACATAAATTTATCTATTTATTACTTTTCAATAAATATAATAAAAATCGGATTAAAATTGATAATTATTACTAAAGTAGAATAATAGTATTAAAATCATAGTTAATAAAACTATTTATCAACTTTATAATATCATCTATTAATCAAAATAAATTATAAGTCTTAAATGATTTAAATAAAAATACTTTCATATGTATATTATACAAATAAGGTAACATACCTTATTGAATTTTCTGATATAAAATACTTTTTAAGTTTAGTAAAAAACTAATTTAAAAAAATTAAATATTTTCACTTTTAATATAGATAATATAATAGTAACTATAATATTTACGTTAACAATCTAAGTATAAAAATTTAAAAATAATTACTATCTTTATAGATTTAAGAAATAATATTAAAACTATTTTAGTTTATTAAAATTAATAAATTTATTAATAGTAACCAACCAATAATAAATTATCATATTCATCTATCATAAAGTTATATGCCATGAATAAAACAGTTATAATTATTCTTCATATTATCATAAAATATCATTGTGTATTCCTTATATTTTAATATATAAAAACTAAATAAATATTTTTATATAAATCATAGTTTATTAATTTTATTATTTTCTTCATAATAATTTACTAATGATTAATACTTTAGTATACAAGTCAAAGAGATATTTTTTGTTAAAAAAATATCTTACGCTCAATCGTCCATCTTTTATTTTATTAAAAAACAGATGAGTTCATATTATACGATTATATTAAAATCAAAATATATGATATTAATCGATATTAAAAATCATATTTATTCATACTTATATTAAAATTATATTAATTTGTTATAATTAATATTAATAGCAGAAGATTTAATATTAATAATCTTACCTTTTAATTTTAAAAAGAAATAATTAATTTATATTTGATGCAATTTAAAATCATCTATCAATTGTTTTATAAAAGTAAGCCTTTCAGCATATTTTATCAATGGTTTAACGAACTTTAATTTATAAGGTCCATCTAAGCGATATATATCTGGTGAATTCTTTAGTAACATGATAATAAAATTAATGTTTATTCTATTTTGTTTGTTAAATTTAATAAAACCACCTTTTTCATGAGCTTCTATTCGTTTGATATTCAATTCTTCTGCTTGTATCCTAATAGCAGTAGATTGCAATAACTGTATTCCTGTATCTGGTAATTTACCAAATCGATCTATTAGTTCCATTTTTAATTCATTCAGCTCATTTTCATGTTTAACACTTGCTATTTTTTTATAAAAATACAATCTAACATTCACATCTGGAATATAGTTATCTGGAAGCAATACTGGCATTTTTAATTCAATTTGAGTCTGTTGTCTACTAATTAATTCTTCCAAAGAAGGTTTATTACCTTTATTTAAAGCCTTAACAGCGTTTTCTAATAGCTCCATATAAAGCTGAAATCCTATATTGACCATTTGCCCACTCTGTTCTTGACCAAGCAATTCTCCGGCTCCGCGAATTTCTAGATCATGAATAGCTAATGAAAGGCCTACGCCAAGATCCCCTAGAACTGCGATAGCTTTAAGTTTTTTTTGAGCATCAGTTGTCATTATTTTAGGATTTGGCGTTAAAAAATAAGCATAGGATTGATGATAAGAACGACCAACTCTCCCTCGTAATTGATGTAATTGTGCTAAACCAAAATGATCTGCGCGCTCAATAATGATTGTGTTAACACTAGGAATATCTATTCCAGTCTCAATAATGGTTGTACAAATTAATACATTGAAATGTTGATTATAAAAATCGCTCATTACATGCTCTAGATCTCTTTCACGCATTTGACCATGTCCAATTATGAAACGCGCTTCAGGTACTAATAACTCTAAACGTTCTTTGGTTTTCTCAATATATTTTACGTTATTAAATAAATAATAAACTTGTCCACCTCGTGATATCTCATATAAAATTGCTTTTCTTACAATTAAGTCATCATACTGATAAATAAAAGTTTTAACTGATAATCGACAAGGAGGAGGAGTAGAAATAATAGATAGATCACGAATTCCATTCATTGCTATATTAATAGTGCGAGGAATGGGTGTTGCAGTTAACGTTAAAACATCAATATTAACTCGTATTGATTTAATCAATTCCTTCTGTTTAACACCAAAACGGTGTTCTTCATCAATAATTAATAATCCGAGTGCTTTCCAATGTATATTATTTTGCAGTATTTTATGTGTACCTATTAAAATACCTATTTTCCCTTCAGACACTTTGTTAATAATTAATCTCTGTTCTTTTACACTACAAAAACGTGATAACATCTCAATACACACTGGCCAATTAGAAAACCTAGTTCGGAAATTATTAAAGTGTTGCTGTGCTAATAATGTCGTTGGTACTAACATTACAACTTGTTGATTATTGCTTACTGCCAAAAATGCAGCTCGCATAGCTACTTCAGTTTTTCCGAAACCAACATCACCACAAATTAAACGATCCATTGCAATTGGTTTACACATATCATTTAAAACATCATTAATTGCTTTTTCTTGATCAATCGTTGTTTTAAATGGAAAATCTTGACAAAAAATCTTGTATTTGATTTTATCGTGTTTAAAAGCAAAACTAAATTTTATATTACGTTGAGCATGAACATCTAATAATTCGGCTGCAATATCACTAATTTTTTCGGCGGCTTTTTTTTTCACTTTACCCCAAACTTCATTACCTAATTTATGTAAAGGTACATTTTCATTACCAATACCATTATAACGATTAATTAAATTTAACGAAGAAATAGGAATGTAAAGTTTATCATCATCTGCATAGGTCAAAATTAAGTATTCAGCTTTAAGACCTCCAGTTTCTAAGATAGTTAATCCTTGAAAACGACCTATTCCATGTTCAATATGAACAACTGGTTCGTTAATTTGTAAATCTGTTAAATTATTAATAAAAATATTGGTATTAATAGTATTATTTTTGATAATATCATTATTAATAATTCGCTTATCTAATATTTCACTTTCACAAATAACAACAATTTTTTGATCATAATTAATAAAACTATGCTCACTTACATTAATAGTAATATAAAATCCTGATATATTAACTTCATTAAGCGTTTTAATAAAAATAGGATTTATTTCTATTCTTTTCAAAATTTCCTTTAATATCTTACAACAAGTTTCATTTTTTGTTGAAAAAACAATTCGGCCAGAAAAATTTTTGATAAATTGATGTAATTTATTAAACGAATCTTTATTTTTATAATTAATGTTTAGATCAGCTAAAACTAAGCATGGTAGGTTAATATTACCTGTTTTTTTAGCATTTTGTTTAGTAGAAATATTTATATTAGGATGTATTTTAATCATTTTATTAAGTTCTTTACTATTTAACAAAAGCCTATCTATTGGTGGAATAATGTACGTGCATAAAATCAATGTTTCGATATTTATATCACTTATAAATTTCATATAAAAATTTATCTGTAACTAATACTAGATCTTTCTTAATCAGAAAAGTGTTAACATGAAAGTAGTTAAACAAAGAAAATAATGGAAAATTAAAAAATGATTGCCAAATATTCAATTATTGATGATAATATTTTTTTTACTAATTTGTTTATAAATATATTTATGATTACGTCTTATATCAAAATATTCTAGCCGCTGACTACAAAATAATTTAATAACCTTGTCATATACTGGAAATTCATGAGTAAACAATAAATTTATTTGCTTAGCTTTACTGATAATAAATTGACTATCAACATCCATCATAAATTCTTAATTTATCAATTTTATTATTAATAAAGTTGATATGATAAGGATTAAAGTTACCAATTAAAAATATATCAAAAATTTCTCCATAAAAATAATATTTACCATGATGAAACACTTATTTAACATATTTATAATCACCATTATCAAGATTTTTACGCAATTTTTCATACGAAACATCTTCTCCTTTATGACTGATAACGAATATATTTTTAATTATATTATAAAATTAGCAGGACAAACTTTTTATATTAATGTATTGACTGAAATAATTAATAAATCTTTCTGTAAAATTTAAAAAGAATAAAGGTTAATTAACCTCTCTAAAATAATTTTTGATGCAATGAAAAACTATCATTAATATAATGTTTTATAATCTGAAAACATCATTATTGAATGAATTGCTAGAAAATTTCTCTATTTCATTACTCAACTTTAAAGCAAGATTTATATCTTGAGTAATTAAAATAAAAAACCTGTATATCGATTAATAATACTAGAATATTAAATAACAATAACGCATATAATTAGGTATACTAGATATAATATATATCATTTTTATTTTTTGATAATTGATAATAATATTTTTTCGATATAATAATTTGATTATTTTTTATTGATAAAGATCATAATACTTATTTTATTAGCTATAAAAAATAAAAGTAATCTAATTTATTAAAGTAGATATAAAAATCGTAAACATTAATCTATGGTAGTTTTATTCGGTTATATTATCATTTATTATTAATAAATATTTTATATTATTGATAATAAAAGGTATATCTTATTTCATGTTTCAGTCTGTTATTTTTTATATTAGTTTACGTTATATTCGTATACAAACAAATGATCGATTTTATCGGTTCGTATCGTATTTATCTACGTTTGGCATCGTATTAGGTGTCATGTCATTAATTACTATTACATCTCTTATGAATGGTTTTGAATATTCATTACAACAAAGTATTTTGACATACATGCCACAAGCTATTTTAACTACATTTAAAGGTAATCTTAATCCAAATCAGTATCCAAAAAAAAAATTAAATTATCTAAAAGGAATTAATCATATTACTCAAATTGTTGAAAGTGATGTTATATTACAAAGCAAACAAAATGTAGGGATTGGTATAATGATTGGTGTCAACGAAGTATCTATAGAGCCTTTATTAAATCATCTACAGAATATTAATTCTTCAGTATTAACTACTGGTAGTTATAATGTTATTTTAGGAATAAAATTAGCTGAACAATTAATGGTAAAACGAGGTGATCAATTAAGATTAATTATCCCTAATGTTACTCAACTTACTCCTATTGGTAGAATACCTAATCAAC
The DNA here is from genome assembly GCA_052401645.1 of Arsenophonus sp. Classification (GTDB taxonomy): domain Bacteria; phylum Pseudomonadota; class Gammaproteobacteria; order Enterobacterales; family Enterobacteriaceae; genus Arsenophonus. The sequence continues at coordinate 650,638 of CP198939.1, read as the reverse complement.
GCTTATTCACAGTAGTTGGTGTTTTTTCAACTCATGGTGAAAGTGATAATAACAAATTATTAATTAATCAGAATGATGCAGCAAGATTATTAAATTATCCTATCGGTAACATTACTGGTTGGCGTCTTTATCTTGACGCACCATTAGCAGTTGATAAATTAAGTAAACAATCGTTACCAATAGGTATGATATGGAAGGATTGGAGAGAACAAAAAGGTGAGTTTTTTCAATCAGTTAGAATTGAAAAAAATATGATGGGATTATTATTAAGTCTTATTATTATTAGCTCAGCTTTTAATATTTTTACCTCTCTTTCATTATTAGTCATGGAAAAACAATCTGAAATAGCTATTTTAAATACATTAGGTTTAAAACAAAGCCAAATTATGATTATTTTTATGTTATGTGGTTTATCAAACGGTATTATTGGTACCATTATTGGTATATTATTTGGTTTATTTTTTTCAAATAAACTTAATATAATTATATCAATATTTGATTTATTACCTAAAGGTATAGAATTACCGATAATTATTAATTATATCGATATTATATTAATTTCCTTATTTTCAATCACTATTTCATTATTAGCCACCATTTATCCATCTTGGCGTGCAGCTACCATTCAACCTGCAGAGATCTTACGTTATGAATAATAACCCCATATTAGTTTGTCAGAACCTCTCTAAATCTTATCAAGATGGTAAAATCTTGACTAAGATACTTAAAAACATCTCTTTTTCTATCAATAAAAGTGAAATGATAGCAATTTCAGGTAATTCAGGTTCTGGAAAAAGTACACTACTTCATTTATTAGGTGGATTAGATACATTAACCAGCGGTGATATTATTTTTAATGGTAAAAAAATAAGCTCTCTTTCTGCTAGAAGAATAGCAAAACTACGTAATCAAGAATTAGGGTTTATTTATCAATTTCATCACTTATTATCGGATTTTACTGCTTTAGAAAATGTTATGATGCCGCTATTAATTGGAGGAATAACATTTATAAGAGCACAACATAAAGCTAATGAAATATTATCAGCTGTAGGACTCTCTCATCGAGTAAATCATTATTCTTCTCAATTATCTGGTGGAGAGAGACAACGAGTTGTAATTGCTCGTTCAATAATTAACGAACCTGCTTTAGTATTAGCTGATGAACCAACTGGTAATTTAGATCTGCACAATGCAGATCTAATTTTTGATTTATTAATGGATATTAATTTTAAAAAGGGAACAGCATTTTTAATTGTTACTCATGATTTACGACTTGCAAGTCGCTTAACTCATAATATGGAAATGAGCGATGGTTATTTGCAATGATAACTAAAAACTTAATGGAAATCTAATAATAATGTCAGAATTAGCTTATACATTAAAAATTGCACTTCGTTTTAGCAGAAACAAAAAAAAATCTAACTTTGGATCATTGATATCAATTATTTCTATACTAAGTATTGCTCTTGGCGTTTCAGTATTGATTATTGGTTTAAGTGCAATGAATGGTTTTGAATATGAACTAAAAAATCGTATACTTTCCGTTATTCTTCATGGGCAAATTACAGCAGTTAATCAGCCTTATTTAAATTGGATAGATGATTTAGATAAAATCAGACAAACACCTGGTGTTCTTAGTGTATCACCTTATATTAATTTTATGGGATTACTTGAAAAAAGAGAGATATTAAAAGCGATTCAAGTAGTTGGTGTTGATTTATCGTTAGAGCAAACAGTAAGTTCATTACCTAATTTTATATTGAATGATGCATGGAAGAAATTAAAATCAGGAAATAACGAAATTATTTTAGGTAAAGGTATAGCAGAAACATTAAAAATTTCAGTTGGAGATCACGTTATGATCATGATTCCTAATCATGATCATAAATTGCGGATTCAGCAACCAAATAAAGTTTCTGTCACAGTTATTGGTGTATTCAAACTAAATGGCATGTTAGATAACAAATTAGCAATTGTGCCATTACAAGATGCACAGAAATATTTAAGATATGGTAATGGTATTTCCGGTTTTAAAATTAGCGTAAATGATATTTTTGCTGCCAATAAAATTGTTTATGAAGCAGGTATAAATACCGGTCATTATGTCAATATTAAAAGTTGGATAACAGATTATGGTTATATGTATAACGATATTCAAATGGTTCGTAGCATAATGTATCTTTCTATGATATTATTAATTGGTATTGCTTACTTTAATATTGTATCTACATTGATAATGACAGTAAAAGATAAAAGCATAGATATTGCAATATTGAAAACAATAGGTGCTAAAAATAGTTTTATTTATATAATTTTTATATGGTATGGATTACTCACTGGGATGATAGGTTACTTTATTGGTATAATAATAGGTATTTTTATATCACTAAATTTAACAACTATTATTAAATATATAGAAAATATTATTGGATATCCTATCTTATCAACTAATATTTATTTTATAGATTTTTTACCATCTGAAATTCATAATGAAGATATATTTTATGTTATGTTAAGCACATTAATTTTAAGTTTAATAGCCAGTTTCTACCCAGCTAAGCGTGCAACAAAAATAGATCCAGTAAAGATTTTAAATTGGCAATAAATAACTATTATTTTTTATTTATATTTAATGAAATAATTTAACTTAATTAAAAATAATCGCATATTTAAGATGAAAATATTTCTAACAAATGATCAAACGTTATCGTTAGTTTATAAGATTACATAAAAAATTATATAGAGAAAAATTCTTTGTTATATATTTTATTGAGATAATTAATTTATTAATATTATACTTTTTTAATAAATTTAAAATTTTATAATAATTTTAAATTTATAGCTTATAAAGTAAAATATATTTATTGTAAATAATTTTACTAAAAGTATCTTTTTTATTATTTAAATACTTTTTAATGATAGATAATTAGTATTTTTACTATTTTTAATACTAAACATTTATTATTAATTATGTAAGATAATAATGGTTTATATAAAAATATAAAATAGGATTATATAAATTAATCCAATATTATGAATTATTAAAAACTTATCTATATTTAATTAAGAAAATTTACATTTTATACAAAATATTCTTAAAAATCATAATTACTATATCGTTACTGTTATTAATTCAATCAATGTTCCAATTATTATAATCTTTTTATAAAATATTAAACTATCAATATAACAATAACAAGATTTCCTATTAGCTAATATTTTATTATAAATAGGATATTGATATATATATTATACTTTTTATTTACTAATTAAGTTAAATTTATTGATAAAACGAAATTAAATTAAATATTTAATAAAAATAATCTAAAATTATGTTTTATGAAAATTTTTTACTATAAATAAAATTTATTCAAAGTTATATTAGATAGTATTTAACTTAGATAGATCAAGATATTAATTAAATCAATTATATCGCTTTTTTTAAAAAAAATAAAATGAAATTATAACTAATTTCTAATTTTATAAAAATCCATTAATAATGGAGATAAATAAATATACTTTGATGTTGAAATTTTTTTAAAGATTTATAAAAAATAAGATTAAATTTTAATTAAGTTTAGATGAATGTATTTAGAAAATAAAAATTAATAAAATTATTTTATAAAATTAAAGAGTTATTTTTTAGAAATGTACTAAAATATCATTTTAGTAATAAATTTACTTAATAATATATTATATTTTTATTTATCTTATATACTATCGCTATATTTTTTATTTTATATTAAATATAATAAAATATATAGTATTATATAAATTAATTATAAGTTATACTTTTTACTAAAAATTTAATCTTTTATCTAAAATTTTATTATAGGATGATCTATAATATTTTATATTTTACAAAATTTATTTTAATATATAATAAATTGCCTAAACTTATGTATCTTCCGTCGTTATTAAATAAAAATATTTAAGGGCAAATGAATTGATGTAGATTGTTTGTAAATCCTAAAATAACTTAGATCATCTCTCTATATTAAGCTAATATTTATTTTATTAGATTTTATATAAAAATAGAAAATTTAAAATCATTTATTTTATTAGTATTTAATGTTTTGAATAGAAAAATATGTAATTATTTTAATTTATAAATACATTTTTATCAATTTTTTTAAAAAATTCTTATATTATTGAAATTAAAATTAAAAGAGAGATTATACCTAATGTATAAATTTAAAATGATTTAAGTATTTATAACGTAATTTTAATTTTCATTAAATGAACTAATTTTTTAAATTAATTCTATAAACAATTATATATTTATAAAAATATATTATGCTAGTAATATTTATGAAATTTATTCTATTATTAATAATTAACAAAAAAAATTTATTTTATAGTATAATTTCTTATAAACTAATTTTATTAAATTATGTGATTTCGATTATTTTAATCCGATATTAATTTTATGATAAAAATACTAGTTATTATTTTGATAAAATTTTTTTTTAAAAAAAAGTTATTAACAATAATATTCATCATATTTTAGTTATCTTTAATCACATTAAGATTTTATAATTTATTAAATTTAATAAATTATAAAATTTTACAAAGACTTTAGATAAATAAAATATAAATATTATTTTATTAAAAATAAAAAATTCCAATTTTTTTTAAAGTGTATATTAGTGTATTTTATCTTAATTTTTAATTTTAAAATATTATATATAAATAATAAATTCTTTAAAATATAAATACTACATCAATAAAAATATTTATTATTTTTAATAAACAATTAAAGAAAAAATTTCTATTCCTTATATTTTAAGGTAATTAATTTTTATATGTTATAAGATAAGATCTTGTAAAAAACTTACATTTATAATAAATTTATATAGTAAAATTTGTTAATTTTCAAAAAATTTAAATATTAATAAATTATTACTCAATAATATTTTTATAAAATTAATCATTTCCATGAAAATATTTATTTTTTAAAAAAATATAAATATGTTATTTTATAACAATATATTTTTAATATTTCATCTTATATTATATTAGCAATATAATTATATAATTATCATTAATGCATTATATAAATAATATTAAATATAATATTTGTAAATATCATACTATATCTATATACGTTATACATCAATATAGAAGAGTATTCATTAGAACAGTTATTAATATTACTTAACATATATTTAAATATATGTTTATATTTTATTAGTCAATATTTCTTTGCAAACGTGATATTAATATGATCATATATATAGAGTGACTATTAATTTTATCATCTGATTATTCATTGATTGATATCTTAATTACAGATATTTTTCCTAAGGTAATATTTTCATACTTTTACAAATTATTTTTAAAATATAAAGACTTTCTGTAGAAATAGAAAAATCTATTTTAACTAAAAATAATCTTAATTAGAATAATTCATATTATTAAAAATCAAAAAACTGTTTATATACTATTTTACAGAGCTGCATACTATGACACTCAATTAATTATAATCATAAAAATTAAAATGATTATATATAAAACTTAATATTTTTTAATAAAAATCTAGATCTTTATTATAGATTATTTTTAGATAATAAAATTATCAATCTTTTTTATTTAGTGCGATTTTGTTAATTACAACTCTTTCTGAAAAATAAATTTTAAAGAAATTTTTTTCTTATATAGAATACCATAATCATTTTATTATATTATTATAAATTATAGTTAATAAATTTTAACAAAATTAAACTCTCCTTTATTTTTTTGATGAATCTTAATTGGATTATTACTTGTGGTTTGAATAAGATTATTTTATATATTTAATTTTATAACAGATTGAATTATTTATTAGTTTTTCAGATTATCATTCAAAATTTTGACTTTTTAAAATTTTTTATTTCTATTTTAAGCACTTTTATTATTTTTTAGTATTTTAGTTTTAAAAGTATTCTTATTAAACTTCTATCATCATATTTTTATTTTATATATAAAATAAAAATTATTTTTTAAAATTTTAATTATTAGTTTAAGCAAAAAAGTGAAAAATAATATGTATAATAAATATATATTAACAATCGATTGTTAATATAATATAAATAATCATATAAAACACTATAAATACTTAAAAATATATTTGTCAATAACATAATATCATTCATAAAATTTAAATAGTTTATTCGTTAAATATTAGGTAATAATTAGATAATATCTTATTAAGATTGAAATTTTTTTTCAAAATAAACGAAATATCTTAAATAGTGTTTTTATAACTACTCTATAGATACACTCTATAAGAAATTTTATAAAATTTATGTGGTTTTAAATATTTATTTAATAAATTTTGTTTATAATGTTTAAACTTAATAAGTAAAATAATTGATTATTTTATAATAGGATTATTTTTTTTAAAAAATTAATATTTTATATAATATATATGATATTTTATTTTGAAAACAATTATTTAATTTTTATCTTAATAATATCCAAACAATAATATTATAAATTCATCATATTTTATTTCATTTAAGAAACTATTTATTAGTATTTATTTTATAAAAATCTTTTTTATTATGAATTTTCAACATAGTCATTAGAATATTAGTAATGGTAATTTATCAAGATATAAGTTTATTCACTATTATTTAATTATTAACCTATTTTACATTTTATTATACAATAGATATTATACATATTGACTTATTAACTTAAAAATAAAATAATTCAAAATTAACAATAATTATATTTTAGTATAATAATTATCTATTATATCATTAAATTTTTATATTTGTTCCTTGATATATATTTTATCATATCTTTTATTTTAAATAAAAAAATATATTATTATGAATTTAATTTTAAATACTAAAAGTATTTAATTAAATCATATTATCAATAATATTATTTTTCTAATATTTTTTAAATTAATCTAATTTATTTTATTTATAAATTTGATTAAAGTATTTTGTATTTTACTAAATATCATTTTTACTAAAATGATATAATTGGTTATTATTATAAATAACATTTTAAAAATAAATGATATTTCTAATATGTTTCCATAACACTAACCTATAAATCCATTTTTTTTGATTTATAGTTTGATATTTCATTATAACTTATTTTATATGTTATTTTTGTTTACACATATAATAAAGCAAAATGATTATAAATTTTAAATAATTAAAAATAATAATAGTTATTTTTATTTTATAATTAATAAACTTTATTATAATTTTAAAAAAAAAAATTTTATTTGTTGACAGAACGCATAAAATTTTATAAAACAATTTTTTTTAAAATGTTTTAATATTTTAATATAATAAATCAATTTAACGTACTAGCGATTATAAATTATTTAACTAAAATAACTAATAGGATAATTTAACTTATATATTAATTTTAATATTAAAAAATAAGTTCACATATTAAAATTAATATTATTTATAAAATATATTGAGATATATATAGTAAAATATAAAAAAGTTTTTAAGATAGAAATCTTATCTAAATGATATATTAATGTTTCTATACATTATAAATGAATATATGTAATAAAAATATGATAATTAAATTATATATCAATATATATAATATTATTGAATTTTAATATTTTAATAATTTTATCCTTATAATCCAATATATTATAATTATAAAAAATTTGTTAATAATATAATAGTTATAGTCAAAAAAAAATATCTAATATCAACTTAATAACTATATTTAGAAGATTATAATAATCTATTAATGAAATATATTATTCATAAGTGATTTTACAATATTTTTCTAATTATTGCCATTATTGGCTTTCTGAATGAGTATTTATATACTTATATTTATAGTAGAAAAACTACTTGTTTTTTATATTTTAAAATTGAGATATATTTTAATTTTAAAATATTATTTTTTTATATAATTAACAGTTATATACTTGACAATTTTAAAATATAATCATGATAAATATAATTTATATTAATATAATATATATTATTTATAATATTTGTTTTGATAAAAAATGTGAAAATTCTATAACAAATAAAATGACAGAATATATTTATTATTTTAAAATAAATTGAATAATTTAATAAACAAAATTACTATTTAATAAAACTCAAATTTAGTATTAAATTAATATAATTAAACACATTAAACATAATAGCGTTTATTTATAATATTATTGCAGTTATATTATATTTAATTTTAATTCAATTTAGAAATAAAATATATCTAGTAAATAAAATAATACAGATCAAAATTATATAGACTTTATAAATATTAAAAAATAGTAATTATATTATAGATAATACTAAAATATAAGATAGATGTATTAAATCTTATTAAAATAATCAAATTTAAAAAAAGATTAATAATGAAATTTTATAATTAATCAATAAAAATTATTTTAATAATAAATAGATTAAAACAAAATATCATTACACTATAAAATATATCTAAAATTTAATATGATGAAAACTTTAAAATTATAATCAAGCGAATAAAATCAAAAATACTGATCTAATAACCAACTATATATTATTATATATAATATATTATTATTATATATAATTTATCAAAAAATAAACTAATATTTTTACATATCCATTATAATAAAATAGATAAAATCATCACATATTTATTATTGTAATATTCAATAAAGATAGTCATCACATAGATATTTATGATATTTTATAATAACTAACCTACATAACTGAATTATTATAGAATAATTCTATTAGAACTTTTTTATAATTTTATAAAATCAATAATGTAAAAACATTTATTTTCATTGTTATTAATTTAAGTTAACCATAATTTCTTTTTAATTATAATATTAATCTTTAAAGATAAATAAACCTAATTCTATAACATGATAGAATATAATTATAGATTAAATTATGATTACATATTTTATGTGCTAATTTAATATTAATCATAATTTTATCCATATTTATAATTCCTAGAAACACTTAAACAAATAAAATTAACTTTTAAATAATTTTCTATAATTATTAATAATTAAGATTCTTAGTCTTATTCAGTAATTTAATTTAAATTTAGTGAAAAAATTGGAATTATGATATAAATATCATTTTTAATTATAGAATGTCATTATTTATTATATCTCTAATATTTTTTTTAAATTATATACATAAAAGAGTGATATAAGGTTATTCTATATAAAAAATATACAGAGTCGTCAAATATATCTAATAAAATTAAAAAAATAATAATATTGATGTTAAATTAATTATCATAAAAATATAATAACAAAAATAATATTTGTTAAATTTAATTTTATATAACAATATTAATTTCATAATTTATTAAAAGATAAAAATATCTTTATTAATTAAAAAACAATATTAATTAACATTAGATATATAAAGAAAATACTAAAATTATTTAATAAAGTAAGTAATATTAATTTAAATTAATATTTAATATATAAAGTTGAATTATATAAGTTATCTAAAATTATTCTATAATATTAAACTAACAAAAAAGATAGATAAAACTTTAAATATAGATTAATTGACAATGATATAAAATACTATAGAAATAAATTATTTTAGTTATATAATTTGATTAATTTATAACTTAAAAGTAATAAATTATTTCTATGTTTTAAAAACCCTATTATTTTAATAACTAATGTTAATTTGTTAACATTGTTCATTATTTTTCATAAAAACTATAACTAAGCTTGTTAAAGCTAATTGATCTATAATTTAAATTATTAATTAAATAACCGTAAATTAAAATATTTTATTTAGAAATTTAATCACTGAAAATAACCTATTAAATAATATTAATATAAAAAAAACTTTTTTGACTAATAAAGAACTAAAATGATAAAACAAAATAATTGAATATATATGATGTAAATCAGTAAAAATATGTTAAACTTAATTTAACTATTGACAATATTGGATATTATTAATATTTATTTTTAATAGTATTAATCATTTTAATATACAAATTAATTATATTTAATATTAAAATTAATATATAGGTTAAATTGTTGATTAGTTATTTTAGTAAATAATTTATGATAACTAGTGCATTAAATTGATTAATTATATTAAAATATTAAAGTATTTTAAAAAAATAGTTATTACATAAAATTTAATGCATTTCAATAAAGAAAATTTATTTTTAAAATTATATAAAGTTTATAATATAGAGTTTTTAATTATAAAATAAAATAAAAAATAACTATCATTATTCTTAATTATTCGCAATTTATAATTAATTTGTTTTGTTATATCTATAAGATAAAAATAACATCTTAAAATAAGTTATTATAAAACATCACCTATGAATTTTAAAAAACAGTTTATAGGTTAATGTTAGAAACAAATTGGAAATATTATTAATTTTAAAAAATAACTTATAATAATACCAATTATATCATTTTAATAAAAAATAATATTCAGTAAAATGCTATATACTTTAATTAAAGTCATAAATAAAGTAGATAGATTAATTTATAAAGTATTATAAAATAATATCATATATCTTATATTTAATTTAAATACTTTTAGTATTAGAATTAAGTTTATAATCTTATATTTTTATTAAAAATATAAGATTAGATAAAATATATATAAAAAAATAAATATAAAAATTGAATGATATAATAGATAATCAATATATTAAAATATAGTTATTATTAATTTTGAATTATTTTATTTTTAAGTTAATAAATCATTAGTATAACATTTATTAATATAATAAAATTATAATATATAAATAATTTTATAAATATGAGTAAGCTTATATCTTGATAAACTATTATTACTAATCTAATAATGATTATATTGAAAAGTTCATAATAAAGAAGATTTTTATGAGATAGATATTAATAACAGTTTCTTAAATGAATAAAATATGAGGAATTATAATATTATTGTTTGACATCATCAAAATAATAACTATAAGACTAAATTTTAAAATAAAATATTTAATATATATATAAATATTTCTTTTAAAATAGTTATTATTAATAATAACTATAATATAGATTATTAAGTTTCAATATATAAACAAATTTTATAAAATAAATATTTAAAATACACAAATTTTATAAGATTTCTTATATAATGTTTTGGAATTCTTATAAAAAAATACTATTTAAAATACTTTATATATTTTAAGAAGATTTATTAATTTTAACTAAACACTATGTGATTGGTATATTATTTTAATAAAGAAATTATTGAGATTCTTTTAATAATATTATTTATGAATAATATATATGTAAGTAATTTTTGTTATCGATAATAAGATAAGAAATAAGCTTTAAAATAGTTTATTTATTGTATATTTTACTATATCAAGTACTTTACTTAAAGTAAATTTACTATAGATTATTAATTAATATATAGTAATGTATTTTCTTATTTTAATTGATTTATAACTATAAAATATTTTATTTAAACATAAAGTCCTCATTTTAGTAAAAGTTTATACTGTATTTAAACAAATTTTAAAAAGATTTAGATAGTATTACATCCATAACAAGTTTATTTAAAATTAATGACAACAAGTTAACTAAAATATAATCTTATTTATTTATAAATAATTCATATATAAATTAACATTTACTAATAGTAGATGCATATGTTAGCAACTTTATTTATTTAATTAATAAATTAAGGAGAATTAGTAATGTTAATTAAATAATTTATTTTTTATATTATTTTAGTGTTAGATAATAATTTTATTATTATTTATAGATTATCCTACTTAAGAAATAAAAAAGAAAAAAATATTTTTAAACCATTTTATAAAATTTATATATAATATTAATTATTATTAAGAAAATATAGATTGTATTATTTATATTTATTTTTGATAAAAAAATTTTTAATTTTCATAAAATATGATAATTATTTTTTAAATATCTATATTTTATTACATAAATATACATTTTAATTAAAATAGATGTTATTGATATTTTTTTAATAAAATATATTATTATCAATAATAAATTAATTTTATTAAAAAAGGATTTTTTATCTAGTTATTTTATTTTGAATAATATTTGAATTGTAAAAATTACGATATCCTTTTATTTAATAGTCAAATATATTGAATGATATGGTTAAGAATAGTTATAGATATATATTAAGTGATCTATATTTTTTAAAATGAATATTATATAAAATAAATAAAATATAGTATAAAAAAGTAATATACTTTTATTATAATTTATATTTATTAATTAAAATTAATCTTTCTCAAAAAAATATTAATAAAAAATAAATATATAAAATTATATTTATTTATTTATTTAAGCTATAACTAAAACAATTTTATTAGATTTTTAAATAAATTTTATTTTATAAATTAGTTCAACAATAAATAATTTTTAAAAAAAAGAAACTAATTATAATATTAAAACTATAATAATTAAGATTTTATCAAAACATAACTTTAAAAATTTTTTTAAAAATTATGATAAATAAAAATAATAACTTTAAGAATATTTATTTAATATAAATATATTAATAAATTCCATTATATATGGGTAATATTACTTATGTTTAAGTTTTTAGAATTACTGTAAATTTCAAAGAAATTTAACAATATATTAAAATAAACATATTTTATTTAAACATTTATTAGCTAAATAAAGCTGATATAATATCTTGTAATATAAAAATAATAAATTATATAAAATAAATTACAATTATATACTGTCATTGATAAATATACTTTTATTAAATTATGTTCAAAATATAGATATAATCTATAAATGATATATATCAAAATTATAATTTTTATTATTTTATTTAACCAAATAGATTTATTTCCTACTTTATAAATTATTAGTTTTATTAATTGATATAAATATTAGTTTTTAGTAAACTAATATTTTATACTAAAAAAATAATAGATAAATTTATGAATATAATAATATAAATTCAGTACTTTATTTACTAATATTTATAGATTTTAATATATCTATATTTATTTTAACATCAAAATATCAATGTTGCAGATAATTAATTTTATAAAATATAATTAATTACTGAAATTTAGAATTAAAAAAAGATTATATTTTATTTTTCAAAAATTTTTTACTATTTTAAATGATTAAATATAAAATAGTCAGCTTTCTCTAAATAAATTAAATATAAAATTATATTTCTTTATTTAAATAAATATAATTTTATAATAACATTATATAAATTTTGATTTATTATCATATACACTTAAACTTTTGAAGTTTATCGAAAAATTTGATATCAATTAATAAATAAAATTACAGAAACTATATTAGTTCATAAAAAACTTTTTATATATTAAATATTAGGAATACTAAATATGTAACATATAAAACTTTCTGATAATTTCTAAGTTATGAAAAAATGAAATAACTTTTTGTTAAAATATTAAAAATAAATAAAATAATAAAAATACGATTTATTTGCTAATTTTAAAAATTAAACTATTTTTTATTAAAATTATAAAATGATAACTTTAATAATATGTTATTTATTTAAATAAATAAATTTAATAATTAAATATATAAAAACTTTAAATTCACTATTAAAAATCTTAATTAAATATAAAATTTTAACTTAAATGATTGGATTATTATTGTATTAATAGCTTTTTAAATACTCAAATTTATTAATATTTTATATCATATTTTATGTTATATAAATTTTCTATATTTTTTTTAATATTTAATTATACTATTATTAATTATAAAAATCATTAATAAATATTTTATATGTAATTTTATTCATATTAGTGATTATCTATGTAATAAATAATGTTAAGTGATTAGAAGAGTTTAAAAGAAATAATGTAGACTATGGCTGTACTAGCCTATATAAACATATAATTAAGTAATAATTTAATTATTTTTAATTAAACCTAATGTTTATAGTTATAGAATATAATTATCGATATTTAGATCATTATTAATTTAAATAGATAAGATACAAATGTACATTTAAAATAAATAATTTATAAATATAATTTTATAAATAATTAATTTATTTAGTTATTTTTATTATTAGTAAATAAAAATTTTTATTATTATAGTTTTCAATATTTTTATATGTATAACTATTTTCGATATTTGGTTTTATAAATGATTATGTTGATTTATTAACATTAATTATCTTTTTATATACAAAATATATAGTACTTTTATCTAAGTATTTTAATTTTATTAAAGAAGTATAATAAGATAAAATATAGGTAATTATTAATAAATTAAAAATTTATATTTTGCTAAAATAAAATATTTATTTTTTATAATTAAACTATAAGTAATTAACATAAGACTTGAAAGAAAATTGTTATTTACAGATTTTAATCTATAAAAATATTTTTTATCTAAATTTGCTATGTATTTATATACTTATACAAATTAAATAATTATTTCGGATATTAAAATATTAAATAATAATATTTTAAACTAAAAATTTTTTTTCATTATATTTTATTGTTTTAATAATTTGTTTTTAATATTTATTTATATTATTTCTCTTAATTTTATTATAGCTCTTTTTGTTAAAATTTAAGTAAAAATATTTAATTTAAATGAAGTAAATAAAAAAATAATTAATCATCATATGTTTAAAATAAATGGTTATAAAATAATATTAAGTTATTTCTTAACTTTTATTTTAAATAAAATAACATTATCTTAAATTTTTAATCAAATGAAAATATAGTTAATTGTTATAATTTAAATTTTTATAGATTTTATTTATTCAATATATGTTAAACGACTAGTAATCTATGAATAAAACATTTAATAAATATTAACTTATTTATTAAGTTTTAAAGTATCAAATAAACTATGAGATTTAAATGATATAAATTATTATAAATATATTTTAATTTAAATAGTTATGATAATTAATTAAATAAACTATTTTAATAATTTTTATTATTATAATATAGTGTTTATTTAATAAATATATTTATTATAATTATATAATAATTAATAATAATTAACTACTTAATTATAAATTTCCTAATTAAAAGTTATTATATAAATAATTATTTAAAATTATTTATATAACTATCTATATAATAATTAAATTAAGATTAATAAAGATAATAGAGAATTTCTCTATTTAATGTAAAATATTTCTCTAATTAATTTATATATAAAATCAGTTTTATTAATTTATCTTATTTATTTTTTATTAAAAATTCCTAATAAATTAATAACTAATAATTATATCATATTGATTTTCCATATAAAAAATTTATAATCTAAAGTACTTTTTATTAGTATATATCTATTCTAAACTTAATTTTAGTTGGATTATTAAATATTTAATATTTAATTAATTATTTTAATAAAAATCTAATTTTTAATATATATAAAAATTTGTTTTTATTAATTTTTCCAATATCTATAAATATTATAGAATCCAACATCAATAAACTCTATACCTTAATTTTATATTTTATTTTTTTTAATATTTTAACTTAATAAAATATAAATTTATGAAAAGTATAATATTATAAGATAGATATATTGAAGTAACTTTTTGATATAAAATATTACATAAGATAAATAGAATTTAATTTATTCTAATTTTTATTTAAAATCTATTTTAAATAAATTTAAACTACATATTAATTCATTACTAAATTAAGTTATGAACTTATTATCCAATATTAAATATTAATTTATATATTTAGTAATTTTAAAAATATTATTTATTTTAATTTATATGATAGTTTTCTTATATTAGAATTTATTTTAATTAAAAATAAAAACTACAAATTACTTTATCTTAAATAATTAATTAGTTGAAAATAAATAAATTCTGATATAAAGTTAGAAATATTTTTAAGATTATCCATTCAATACTAATAAATATTTCTAAAGATATTATTTATAATATTATTAATTTGATTAAAATTTATCTTATAAATTATTTTATCATTTTATATAATTTGATTATATTTATATCAATAAAATATTATCTTATATTAAGATAAACAAATAAACTATTTTAATTATTTAAAATTTAAATAATACTATATTATTTACTATAATAAGATCAATTTATATATATTAAGTTTATTGTGTATATACTTCTACATGAATTAAAGTATTATAAATAATATAAAAATTATTCACATTACCAATAAAATATTTTAATATGCTATCATTAATAATATACATTATAAAATGATTTATAATCTTTATTATATAATAAATTAAATTTTTATATCTAATTGAAATATATTTTTATTATTAAAATCTTAAATTTATTTTTTTTTATTTCAAATAATGATAAATTTTAAATACCAAATTTTATTTAAATAAAATGATTATCAATAGAGATTTATAAAATATGAAATAGAATATCTAAATAGTGATATATTGAAATAAAATTTAGATATAATATACTATTATTTATTCTATCCTTATTAATTAATATATATTGTTATTAACAATTAATTATTTAATATTTATTTTTTAGTTAATAACTTATATTATTCTTTTATATTAAAACTTATTCTAAATTTTATTCAGCAATAATAATTATCGATGAACTTTAAACAATATTTTTAAAATTTAAAATAATAAAAACTTTATATAATTACAATTTTTAAAATAAATTAATTAATATTTAATTAAATTAATAAGTATTATTATATTAAGAATATAATAATACTTCTATTTTTATATATACTAGTAATTATTCGTAATTATTCTCAATAATTTCATTTCTAATTTTATAATCATTAACATTAATAATTATTAAAATCATTAATTTTAATATTTTAGATCTAAAAATTACGATTTTAACTATATAAATAAAATTATTATTTTAATATTATTATAAAATAATTTATATTTTATTATTCATATATATTATTACTGATAATTCTTTTGATAAATAAATACTTTTTATATAACAATTTTATTAAAAATAAAAAATTTAAATTGATATATTTTATTTTTATTAAATTTAATTGTATTATTTATATATTAATAAATAAATTTAATCATTAAATTTATTTTAATTTTATTTTTTTTTAAAAAATATATACAATATATATATTAACTAAGTATTTTATATTTTATGTAAATATAGTTATATTTTTATTATTATATACAGCTTAAATAATAAAATTTCTTATTTAAGTATTTTATAAAGTTTATAAAAATAAATAAAATAATCTTATTAAAATTAAAAAAATTTCTCTCTTTTAATGTTTTTTGAATATTTGAAATATTTTAACATAAAATGGAATATATCTTCTTATTTAATATTTAAAATTAATTAATCTAAATTGTAAAGAAATATATTTATAAAGATATTAATATTTAATGATTTTTATTAAATATTCAGTTTTTTTATTTTATATCTGAAATAAATATTTTCTTTTATTATTAATATGATAAATAGTTATTATATTAAATTAATAAATTTACTCAGAAGAATAATATTTTATACATATAGTAAATAATGTTATAAATAAATAAAAAATATAATTAAATACTATAAAAATGAAGTAGTTAAAATTAATTAAACTTTCTTATAAAACAAATTTTATATATAAGATATAACAAAATAATTTTCATATAATTAATTATACTTTATTAGTTATTAATTAAATATATTTTTATTTTTTTTAATAACGATGTTTACTCATTAACTTTTATAAGAAAAAATTAATTATCATATACTATGATGATATTAATTTTAACTAATAAAAATATTTTTCAAACTTAACATGATTTTTAACTTACTTAAACAAATAAAATAAGTTGTTAACTAATATTTTAAAATTAAAAATTATAAAATTTTTTTTAATTTTAAAATAATATAAAAAATATTATATGTATTTTTTTTAAAATTCTAAAAAATAAAAATTTAACAAATAAATATCATACTATTAAATAATTATTTTTTTAAATTTAAATTATAATTTTTTACATATTATAAAATATATATTGATTATTTTTTTATTTTATATAAATTTATTTATCTAATTTGTTATTAAATAAATTTTATAAAAATATTTATCAGATATTTTATATCCTTTAATTCATTAAGATTTCAGATAATTTTTATAAAATATTATAAATTTTATAAAAAAATAAGATTTATTATTAATAATACTACAATTTATAATTAATATTTGTAAATATTATACAAGGAGTAAGTTAATTTAATAAAATAATATTTAATAAATTTATTTAGTAATCATATCTCTATTTAAAAATAATTTAAAAATTTTAATTTTTTAATAATTATTAATAATATTTCAGTTATTTATTTCATTAAACATAATTTCTTTATTTTAAATATAAATAAATTGATAATATATAAAATATAATTAAAATATTAATATTTACAATAGTAAAAATGATTTAATAATAAATTATGATGAAAATATCAAATGCTTTATAATATATAGTTACAAAAATAAAGAATTAAAAAGTTTTATAATAAATAAAAAATAGTTTAATTTTTAATAAAATACTATTTTAAATTCATAAACAAACAAAAAAAGAAGTATATTATAAATATATAAATGAAATATAAACTTTTTATATCAAAGAAATATTTAATTTAATTTATATAAATTATCAATAGTTATCAAATAGATAATTCATATTAAAAATAAAATTAAAATACTAAATTTAATAGTTTTTTAAAAGTAAAAATATGATTAATTTATATAAAAACATCTAAATTTAATTATTTCTTAATGAACGTCTATATCATTATTTAATAAATTTTATTATAACTTAATCAGTTAATGAGTTATGAAACTTTAATATAAAATATAATTTTTTTTATAATCTTACTTTAATATAAAATTAATAAAATGATAAAAGATATTATTGATAATAATTAAACTTTAAGATATTTTAAAATACTTAAAATTTAAATTTTTAAAAATTTATAAAAATAAAGGTATTTTTTATTTTAAAATAAACAATTTTATTATTTATATTTATGATAAAATTTATTAAAGTTAATATGGTAAAATTAAACATTTAGTTATTAAAATTAATCTTTTATTTAAATTAAACTTATAATTATTAATATCATTCTATTTATTAAATATATTTAACTTAATTACTATCTTATTTATGCCATAAATTATATTTATTATTTGTATAATTATATATTAATATATTTTATATATTTAAATTATCGGTAACGCATCATTAATTAATTAAAAAAAATAATAATTTTATATTTTAATAAAAATGAACAGGATCTTTATCTCATAAAATAACGATATATAATTTATTATAATTATAATAATATTCATAATTATAAAATGTATATAGATGATAATAAGATAAAAAATAAATTAATTTAATAAAGCAATAAAACTAAAAAATAACTTTAAAAATTTAAAATTATCTTTTTAAAATAAATTAATATGATAAAAATCATATAAAGACATGGATATTTATTAATCAAAATTAGATTTTATAATTAATTCAAAAATTAAAATTTATCTTAAATTATTTTGGTAAAAATAAATCTTTTTATCTTTTAAAATAAAAATAAATTATTTATAAAGATAGATTTATTATAATTTCAATAATCATATAAATACTATTAATATTTAATCGTATAATTATAAATTATAATTTACTATAAATAATAAAAATAATAAAATTTAAAAATCTAAATATTTTATAATAAATAAAATACTATAGATAATAATATTAACGATCAATAATAATAACTATAATTTTATAATTTAAATTATAAAAATAATTTTTGATATTTAAAAAATGATAATAATATGTAAAAAATAAAAAATTCAATATTTAAGAAAAGAATAACTATCTAAAAAATTATATATTTATGTAAATAAATTAATAATATATAGTAACTACTATAAAATTTTAATTAATAAACTATTATTAAAAGAATTTATTAATAAACAATAATTTTTTAACAAATTTTTAAAAAAAAGTTTGTATTATATCGATAATTTCAAAATCTTTATAAATTAATAAAATCTTATTATATAAATTTTTATAAAAATAATTTTATATTAGATAAATCTTAATATATTTTTTAATTTTAATTATTAGATTAGTAATCTAATGGAATTTATTGAGAATAAGTAAAATAGTTTTAATTTATTTTTAAAACTAAAATAAATTCCTTGTTTCTTTAGATATTTAAAATATATCAAATATAGATTATCAAATAAAAAATCTTTTTCAATATTCATATATAACAGGTTTATAAATCAATATCTAAAATAATTCAGATCAATGAATCAATTTATTTAATTAAAATTAAATATCTAAAATTATCCAAATAATAATTTTTAAAATTTTTTAATTTAATTTTTAAATTATCGAAAATTATATTTTGGTTATTAAAATAACTAAATTAATTAGGATAAAAAAATCTTTAAGGGAACTTTAAAATTATCTAACAAATTTTATTTTATAAAAAAACTAAATAAAATTTAAGATTTAAAATAAATAAATTATTTTTATTTTTGATATTGATTTATTTTGCTTTATATTTAAAAAATAATTCTCTTTAATTAAAATATCTAATATTATATTATGTATGTAAATTTATTATCAATAATATTTAAATTAAAGTTTAAAAATAAAATAATATTGTAATAATTATAATAATAAATTATTCTAATTTAGAAAATAAATTATATAAATTAAAATAAAATAATTTATTTTTCTAATAACAAAGTAAACTATTTATAAGTTAATAATATTTGAATATCAATTAATAAACTTAATATTTAAATGTATAAAATTAATCTATCGTTTATCTTTAATTATTTAAAATAATTAAGAATTTAAAATATAAACATATTTAAATATCAGAAACTTTTTAATTGTTTAAATAATAGTAGATTTTTTCAAAAATAATTCTTATTTTTATAAAATATATTTTATAAAAATAAAAAATTGATTATATTGAAATAATCAAAATAAAAATAAGTTTATTTATTAAATTTTATTTATAAATATCTCCATTTATTTGATTATAAGAAAATATAACTATTAAAATTTTAATAGTATTTATAGAACTCTCTTAATCATTAAAGAAAATAAAATTTATATAACTAAAAATATTTTTTAAATATATTCATATAGTAAATTAAAAGACTTGAAAGTTATTTATAATAAAAATTATTATGAAAAAAGAACATATAAAAAAATAAAAAAAATCTATTAATATTACAATTATAAAATTTTTTATAAAAAGATAATAAAAAAAATAAAACAATTTTTCTGATATTCTATCAATTTTAATATAAAATATTAAATAAATTACCAAAAGTTTTAAAATGTTAACTTTAACTAATACTATTAGTTATAAAATTAATAATAAAAATATTATATTTTTTAAATATTCAATACTAAATAAAAAATAACTAATCTTTTTTAATATATTATCTGATAGATAATCAAATTATAAATTGCAAAAAATAAAAGTATTTATAACTTTAATAGAGTTAATATAAAAAATCATGAAAAGATTTTTTACTATAACTAAATTGATTTCAATACTTTTAATTAATATTCAGTGTTATAAATATCTATACTTATCTTGTTTTAAAAAATAAAATTATATTTATAGTACCTAAAAATATAATTTTATCATAACATTTTAATAATGTTATATTAATTTTATTTAAATTAAATTTAATTTCCATATTTAATATTAACTTATTTTAAATTACTTATTGAGATTATAAGTTACTTTGATGATAATAAGCTATATATTTTAACAACTATTCATAATTAAAATATTCAAAATTTACTAATTATGAGAATTTATTTAATGAAATTATAGATATAATATTTAAAATATATTTATTAAAAAATAAACTGAAAAACTAAAATCAGTATATAAAAATTATATAAAAAATAAAAGAAATAAAATTTAAATTAATTGATTAATAAGTTATAATTTAATATTTAAAAAATAAAATTATAATAGAAATTTTTTTATTTCATTATTAATAAAAATAAAATAGCAATAACTAATTATTAATAAATTAATCGATAGTATATAAATTTATTATAAAATATTTAATAAAATTAAAAATTTATTTAGAAAATAGATATAATCATATTATTATCTATTTATCTAGATTATTTATTAATAAATTAGATAAATAGATCAAACAAAAATAGATTTTAAATATTTATTATTTTTTAATAAAAAATTTTATAATTTTAAAAAAATAAAAAATTTAAAATATAATAAAAAAGTTAAATAAAAAACTTTAAAAATTTTATAAATTAAAATTTTAATAAATAACGATAAAATAATTGAATCTAAGTATATATATTAATTCATAATTTTAAATAAAAAAAATCATTTCATAAATATAATAATATCCTGATATTATTTATTTAGTACTATATTTATTTTCTGAATAAAATTATCTCATATCTAAGTCAATATTGTTATAAACAATAATAAATTAATGAATTAAATTCATTGAGAAAAAATCTTGAAAAGATTAATTTAAATTAACAATAATTATGTTATTTTATAACTTATTTTTTTTTATTTAGTGAATATCTATTAGTAAATTAAGATTAGAAAAGTTATTATATTTAATATATATTTTAATATTAAAATATATATTAAAGAAAAATTAATTAAATTATTAATATTTATTATTTATATTTTTTAAAAAAAACTTTTATATGGAAATTATAATTATAAAATTAAGTAATATTTATTATAATATGAATTATCTTAAAGGAATTATTATAAACATGTAAAATCAATTAACAATCGAACACAACAAAAAAATAAACATAGAAATAATACTTAATTTAATATTATAAGATTCTAAAATCTTATGATAGATATGAATATATTTAATGACTTATCTATTATATAGATATCACTACTTGAATATACTAAGAAAATATTACATTTAAAATATCATAACTAATGAGATTAAAATGTCATTAAAATGACAAAATTAATCATTTTTTAAGAAAAATATTTTTTATTAAAGAAAAATAACAATTTTAAATAAATATAAAATATTTTCAGAATTAAAAAAATATAACTAAATTTTTATAGTATATATTAAAGAATAAATTTATTATTTTTAATAAAAATTTATACAAGATTTAATTTATCAATAAATAATTTTAATTTTAAAAAGTGATATTTAAAAATTGAAACTTAATTAATAAAAATTATGATAAAAGATTTTGAGTTATTAATTATTAATTAAAATTGATTTAAAATGAGAAATCAAGACTGTGTATGTATTGCGATAATATTAAAAATATTCCCATTTAATAAACAAATAATCTATAATATTATTATCTTATATTTGATTCTTATAACTAAAATAAATTAATTAAATATATTAAATAATTAATTTAATTAAATATTAATAATATAAAATACTTTATTTTAAAAAAATAAATAAAACAATTTTTCAATAAATAATTAATTATTTAATTTAACAAATAGAATTAAATTTATTAATTTAAAAAAATATTATAAATAAATACCTCTATATATTCTAAGAAGTTCATATTAAAATTTCTAAAATAGATCGGAATATTCTTTATAACGAAATTTATCTAATAAGAAATAAATGTTATTAATATTTTTTTAAAAAAGATTTTTTAAATATAAAATATATTAATTGAAAAAAATGAAATGTTAATAAACAAATACTATAAATTAATTATATTAACTATTAAATTTATTTAAAGATTATAACATTAAAATATTTTAATAGTATTAATCTAGGATTGATTAAAATAATGTTTAAATATTAATAATAATTTACATTAATAATTAATTAATTAATTATTAATGTAAATTAAATAAACAATTAGTATTATATCAATATGATATTCACTTATAATATTTTAAATATAAATAAAAATAATTATCAATAAATATTATTTTGCTATAAAATTAATGATTATAATAAATAAAAAAAATTAATAACTTTCATACAAAAATAAGAATTAATTTAAATACTAAACTAAAAATAAGATTAAACCGATTATAAATGTTATTTTTACTTCAAAATTTAGATCATAAATTAGTTATAATATTATTAATTTATATTAATATCTTATTATTATCTATTTTATAATAAATAAAAAAATAAAATCAATAAAAACTATATATAATATATATTAACTTTTGGATTATGCTAATTAAGTATATATAAAATATATTACATAATTTTATTATATTAAAATAAATTGATTAATAAAATAAAAAAATATATATTCTATAAGTTTTTTTGATTATTTAATTTTAAAAAATAAGATTTAAGTTTTCTAAAGTAGAAAATACATTTAATTTTAACCAATATTGATTAATTCAAAAAAATTTTTACGGAAGGATAGAGATTCGAACTCTAGAATAGTTTCCCATTGACGGTTTTCAAGACCGTTGCCTTAAGCCACTCGGCCATCCTTCCATAATGAGAAATTATGACGAAATATTATATTTTTGTCTATATAAAAATATAGAAATATTACTTTTATATTATTTTTAAGATTTACTTATTAATAAGTAAATAATATATAAATCATAAATTTAATATGATATAAATAAAATTATTTTAATAGTAATTTAATTATTTATATTTTATAAGATTACATCTTTTTTAAGTAATGAATTATAAAGAATAAGATTTATAATTTTATTATTAATATATTATTATAATATTTATTAATTTATTTGTATTATCATTCATCTGTAATTATTTTAATAATTTAATTATAAAAATTATTAGATTTTATCTATAAAAAGATATTAACTTTAATTTTAAAAAAAATACTTATATTATAATATTTAATTAAATTATATCAATAATGATATTAAAAATAAAAATAAATATTATATATTTATAAAATTTATTCATAATAGTTTTAACTTATCAATTATAAGCGATATATTAATATTTAATTAATTTTAAAAAATAATAATTAGATCATATAAATAACTAAAAAAATATAGTTATATATATCATCTTATTATCTTGATAACCAACTTTTTTTAAAATTTCTTATCATAGACTACTAAAATAAAATATACTCTATAAAATATAGTAGTTAATTTTTTTATTTTATAAGAAAATAATTTGAAATATTATCATAATCGTTATTAAATAAATAAAATAGTTTATTTAATATTAATTAGAATTAAATAAATATAATTTATATTAGAAAATTTCTAACACTATATTCAATTAATATATAAAAATTAACTGGTTATTTATAACAATTTAATTATCAATAAATTTAATATTTACGAAATATTAATCATAAATATTTATCAATTATTTTTAAATCTAACGATTAAGAAATAATATATAAATATCGATATTATAATTTAGTGATCTTTTAGTATAGGTTATAAAATTCATTAATATAATAACTTATCATGTTTTATGTATAAATTATAATATAAAGATATTTTATCAGATCTTTTAAATAAATCATCTTCATATAATAATTAGTATTATTGCTATATTTTATTCTTCTAAATTTATAAAATAGAAATATTTTATTTAAGAAAAAATATTTTTAATAAAAAATTAATAATAATTAAAATTTTAAATTATATTATAAAATTAATAATTTTATTTATAAATAAAAATAAGTTTATAATAGGAATAATGTTAAATAATTAATTAATTATTCATCAAAAAAATATATTATATCTTTGATAAGATAGATAATCTTACTATATTTAATAAGAATAAGTACATTTAATGATCGATAAATATATAAATAAATTTAAATATATCATATTTATTAAATAATTTATAAAAATAAAGATATAAATAGTAATTAATAATTACTTTAATTTTACTATTATTATAACTTATATTATAATAATAGTATATTAAAGATATTTAATATTTATTCAAGTTAATTTAACTTATATTAAATTTTTATCAAAAAATAATTTTTTAAAAATATTTCAATAAATTAACAACAAGCATTAATCTATTAAGATAATTAATAAATATATAGTTTAATTAAATTAATTTAAAAATACTAAATGCTATCATTGTTTGATAAGCGAATAAAAACATTTTTCTAAATTTATAAAAATATCTTATAATTATAATTAACTATATAAAATATAAAGATTAAATCTTTCGATAAAAAAATAAAGTTTTAAAAAAAAATTTTTATATAAGTAATTAAACTATTAGAAATAAAAATAAATATAAATTTATTTTTTTTATAAAAAATATCAATATACTTATTGATATCAAAAATCACAAAATTAATATTACAATTAATATTATAATTTAAAAATTAAAAATAAGAATTAAATTAATATTTAATATTATTGATAATATCAATAATTTGTTTTTTAATCATTAAAATTATAAAATAAAATTATATAAGAATATTTAAGATAATTCATGTATTAATCTAATATTTATAAATATTAATAAACTATATTATCATCAAAAATTAATACTTAAAAAATAAAATATATAGTTTATAAAATATAAATATATTTTATGTAAAAAAACATTTTAATCTTTTAAATATATAAATAAATTATAAAAAATATAATTTATTATAATAAATTATAAATTTCAAATAATATTTAAAACAAAAATATCTTTTTAAATAAAAACTAGAAATTAATAAATAAAATCAATAATATTATTTATTAATAAAAAATAGTATTTTTTATATTATATATTAAAATAAATTAATTTTATTAATCATTATATTTATATTAAATAATAAAAATACAATATTAATATTATATTAAATTTAAACATTAAATTTTATTTTAAAATAAATTATGATATTAATTTATTAAAAACATAATGAATATTTTGACGATAAAAATCGTGTTTAAATAGATTAAAATTAATAATTTTATTTGTAAATAATAATAGCGAAAAAATAGAATATTCATTCTATTATAGAAAACTGTTTTATTAAAGATATAATCTTTAACTTAATTAAGTTATTAAAATAATTTTTATTTAAGAAATAAATTACTAATAATAAATATTAATAAACAAAATATAATTATTATATCACCTATTTTAATCATATTTAAAAAAACAATTAATAATTTATAATAAATAAAAATAATGAGTATATAATTTAGTAATAATTAATATGGCTTATTAATTTTTTAATCTATTATTTATAATAGAATTTCTTTTATTGTTAATTTATGTTTTGATATATGAATATCATTTAATTTTATAATAATTTATTTATTTTAAATAAATTATTATAAATAAATAAATTATTAATAATAAAAATAATATATATCTTCTTCAAAGAAAACTTAATAATTTCGATTATTTTTCTATAAAAACTATATAAAACTTTATTGATTTTTAATTTATTAGATAGCTAACTTCTATTATCTAATAAATTTTATCGATGATAAAATTTATTATAAAAATTTTTAAATATCAATTAAAAATTTTTTATTCATCAATTTCCATTATCAACTAATTAATAAAATTTCATGACCATATCAAGTTATTATAATTACATATGATAAATTATTATTCAATACATATAATAATAATTAAATAACCTAACTATCAATTTAGTTTTTAATTATAAATTCATTATAATTTATAATTATTAAATTTTATATCTTAATTTTTAATATCTTTATTTAGAATTATCCTTGTATTAAAACAATTAAATTTTATATAAAATATATATTAATAAATTATATATTACTACCATAAATATATAATTTATTAATAAGATTATCAATTAATATATAATCTAAAACTATTAATTTTAATATTAATATATATATAAGTTATACTTAGTAATTCATAAAAGATAATCATTGAATTAATTTTTAATTTAAAAAATTAATTCAATGATTTTAATTTAAAAAGATAAAAAATTAAATTAATAGATTATTAAAATATATATTTCTAAAACTCCTAATTTAAATAAAATATAAATATATTTTTAAAAACATTTAAGATAAATTATGTTTTTATAAATGTGATAATATTATTTAGATATTAAAAATAATTTTTTTATCTTAGAATTAAAAATCAAAAATAATAATATCAAATATATTATTATTTTATAATAAAAAATGAAAAAACCTTTTATCTATTAATAATTTATTATTTTAAATGATATTAAACTTTTTATAATTAAATTATCTATAAAAAATAAATATAATTTATTATTTTTAATAATAATTATAATTTATAATTATGAATATGATATAATTAAATAAATTAATTAATAAAATATCTTCAAAAAAAATAATCAACACTATCAATAATATTGATAATTTATGAATAACTATAATTAAAATATAAAATAAAATAATTCATTCATGTAATATATTTTATTAATGGTAATAATTATTATATCAATAAATATCTTATATTTATATTAAAAAATTAAAAATATATTTTTATTTTATATTATTTCAAACAAAATAATAACTGTTATATTATCTAGATTTAATATAATTAATATCTAATTAGTTTTTATAAAAAAATCATATTACTTAATATTTATATACTACATTAAAAGATCTCAAACAATCAAATAAATAAAAAATTTTCTATTATAAATAAAAACTTAGTATATAATAATATTATATTATTAGTATTTATTTTATAGCGTAAATGTAATTCAATAAATATTTTTATTTAAATTACTATTTTAAATTTACATAAGTTCAAATACACTATTTCATAAATTATTTTTAAAGAAATAAAAACAATTAACATTATCTTGAATAATTTTATTAATTATATATTCTATTTTTTTAAAATAATTATTTTTTTAATTATTAAAATTAATAATATTTTTATTAAAAATAAAACTAACTAAATATAATAAACAATTTTAATATTTTATAAAATTTACTATGATGAACGTTTATTCTTATAAACAAATTATTGAAAATAAATAAAATAAATTTTTTTTAAAAAAATAATATTTAATAATAGTTTTAACTATTATAATTTTATATATTAAAAATCAATCTTATTTCATTACATAAATAATATTCATATTTAATTATTATACTTAATTATATTTCTAATAATATTTATTTGCATTAACATAATTTAATTATAAAGTTTAAATAACTAAACTACTAATTATTAAATTAATAACTATATAATATTTAGTGATATGTGTAAATTTATTTAAAATAACCACAAGAATATTTTCTTTAATATTCTCTATCTTATGTAGGCATTATGTAAATTTAGTTATATAAAAAAATACAAGCTTTATTATTATATATTTTTAATGTATTTCTATACATAAACTAATAAATGATAATTCATTCTTATTAATATTAATAAGCATTTTAATAAGATATCATCAATTTTATTGAAAATATTCAAGATTATCTTATATTCTATATTTTATTTTTTTAAAAAATAGATAGGCATTTCTAAAAAAAACAAAAATATAATTTATCACATTTTATTTTAACCATTACTTAATAATAACAAAAATATCGTAAAAATATTTATTTTTTATTATTAATAAAAACATAACTAACTTCATTATTGGTTGTTTATATCGATTATTATATGTACACCTATTTATTTATATATAAATAAATATTTAATCTTTTTTATATAAATGAATATTAGTATAGAGTACTTACTGATGAAAGTTAAATTTTATTAATTAAATTAATAATAATTATACTTTTACGTAAAAACTATTATTATAAATACATTTAAGTTTTATTATTTATTTTTATAAAAAAAGAATATATTTAGCTTTTACCATAGATAAAATATATATTCATCTGAACTTAACTTTAAATATTTATAATTAAATTAATAAATCAATTTATGATAAATAATATATTATTAATTCATTTTAAAAATTAAAATTTTTTTTATCTTTAATACTATCAACTAAAACATATCCATATTATTTTTTTTAATTATTAATTACTTTTTTGCAAAAACATCATAAATATTATTTTAATTATGAATTAAGAAATTTTTATAATTTAGAATTAGTCAATTTTATTAATTAATAAACTACTATATAGTTTATAACTTAAATCTATATAATAAAATTTATTTTAAAACTATTATTTTACTTATATTTTAATAAAAATTGAGATATAAGATAATAAATAGTTAAAAATAAGTTAATCCATTTTATTTTATTTAAAATTAAATGATTTTCTTTTCAGTAAATTTAATTTTTAAAATTTTTTATTTAAAAATACTAAACATATTATATAATTGTAAAGATTATTTTAAATACTTTCACTTAAGATATTTAATGTAGAAAACTAATTAAACTTATCAATTATTATGTGTAATTTATTTAAGTAAAATAATTAATCGATTATTCGATATATATTAAAATAAAATATTGTATACTTTTATTTTTATAACTAATGATTAATATCATTAGTTTAAAAGATATATTAATATCAAATACTATTATTAATTTATCAAGTATATTAATACATAATATTATCTTTATTAAAAATAAAAGTATACAGAATTATAATTATAAACTATTTTTCATAACGACAACCGTAAAGAATAAAATAAATAATAATTATATGATAATTCTATAAATAATACATTAAATACATTAATTTCTTATAAAAGAAAATATATAATTAAACGTAATAATAAAATATCAATAATAGTAAGTTAACATAATTTATAAAAACAAAAATATAATTTACTTATAAATATAAAGTTGATAAATTTTTTATTAATTAAGTATAATTTATACATTATTAAGATTAATATTTATATTGTTTATGTTAATTTTATCTTAATAGATTTAATTATCATTTTCTATTCTTCAGTTTTAACTATACGTTGTAATGCAACTACTTTTTCATCTTTAGAAGTACGAATTAAAGTTACGCCATGAGTATTTCTTCCAACAATGCTGATACCTACAATCCATGTTCGTATCAATGTCCCTGCATCAGTAATAACCATAATTTGATCAGTTTCTTCTACTTGAATTGCCCCAACCACTTTACCGTTACGTTTACTAACTTTAATAGAAATAACGCCTCTTGTAGCACGAAATTTTATTGGATATTCATTTTTTTTAGTTCGCTTACCATAACCATTTTCTGTAATAGTTAGAATATTACCTTTATAACTAGGTATAATTAATGAAACTACTTTATCATCATCTTGTAATTTAATACCTCGAACACCTATTGCTTTTCGTCCCATAGGACGAACTGTTTTTTCTGGGAAATGAACAACTTTTCCACTAGCAGAAAAAAGCATTACTTCATTTTCACCTGAAGTTAAATCAACACCAATTAATTCATCTCCATCATTAAGGTTGATTGCGATGATTCCACCACTTCTTGGACGACTAAAATCTTTTAGCGATGTCTTTTTAACTATACCACTTATAGTTGCCATAAATACATAATAATTATTATTAAATTCACGTATAGGTAAAATTGCAGTAATACGTTCATTTTTTTTTAATGGCAATAAATTAACTATTGGTCGTCCACGCGCACCACGACTAGATTCTGGCAACTGATAAACCTTCATCCAATATAGACAACCATAAGTGGAAAAACATAGAATTGTATCATGGGTATTGGTAACTAATAAACGTTCAATAAAATCTTCTTCTTTTATTCGTACTGCTGACTTACCTTTACCTCCTCGTTTCTGAGCTTCGTAATCAGATAATGATTGATATTTAACATAACCTTGATGTGACAATGTCACGATCACATTTTTTTGATTAATTAAATCTTCGATATTTATATCTTCTCTATTTTCAATAATTTCCGTACGACGGGAATCAGGATAATCTTCTTTAATAATTTCTAATTCTTTTCGGATAACTTCCATTAAACGATCTGGAGTAGTTAATATATATAATAATGAAGTAATCTTTTTTAGTAACTCACTATATTCATCTAATATCTTCTTATGTTCTAAATTAGTTAATTTTTGTAAACGTAAATCAAGAATTGCTTGAGCTTGCTGTTCACTTAAGTAATATTTATTATCTTGTATATCATATTTAAATTTAAGGTATTTATAATGAGTTTCATTATCAGATGTATTTGATAACATATTATAAATATTACCAAATTGCCAAGAACGAGCAATTAAAATTAATTTCGCTTCATGTGGAGTTGATGCTTCACGAATAAGCTTAATAATTGAATCAATATTTATCAATGCAACAGCTAATGCTTCTAATATATGAGCACGTTCACGCGCTTTTCGTAATTCAAAAATAGTTCTTCGAGTAACTACTTCTCTACGGGAACAAATAAAAGCTTCAATAATTTCTTTTAAATTTAAAAGTTTAGGTCGACCTTTAAATAAAGCAACCATATTAATACCAAATGAAATTTGAAGCTTTGTAAGAGAATATAAGTTATTAAGTACAATTTCCGCAGATGTATCACGTTTTATTTCAATAACAACACGCATTCCATCCTTATCAGACTCATCACGTAATGCGCTAATTCCATCAATACGCTTCTCTTTAGCTAATTCAGCAATTTTCTCAATCAAATGAGCTTTATTAACTTGATATGGGATTTCATTAATAATAATTATTTCACGACCATTTCTAGCATCAATTTCAATTTTAGCACGTGAACGAATATAAACTTTACCACGACCAGTTCGATATGCATTAATAATACCATGATGACCATTAATAATTGCAGCTGTTGGAAAATCTGGACCTGGAATATATTTTAATAAATCTTCAATACTAATATTTTCATTATCGATATAAGCAAGACAGCCATCAATAATTTCACTAAGGTTATGAGGTGGAATATTGGTAGCCATACCAACAGCAATACCTGAAGATCCGTTAATTAACAAGTTTGGAATACGTGTTGGCATAACATCAGGAATCTGCTCTGTACCATCATAATTAGAAATAAAATCTACAGTTTCCTTATCTAAATCTCCTAATAATTCATGGGCAATTTTTGACATTCGCACTTCTGTATAACGCATTGCGGCAGCAGAGTCACCATCAATAGAACCAAAATTACCTTGTCCATCTATCAACATATAACGCATTGAAAAAGGTTGTGCAAGACGCACAATTGAATCATAAACAGCACTGTCACCATGAGGATGGTATTTACCAATGACATCACCAACTAAACGTGCTGATTTTTTATAAGGTTTATCCCAATCATTACCTAATACATTCATTGCGTATAATATACGACGATGTACAGGTTTTAATCCATCTCGTACATCTGGAAGGGCTCGTCCAATAATTACAGACATTGCATAATCTAAATAAGAGCTCTTTAGCTCCTCTTCAATATTGATCGGAGTAATTTTTTTGGTTATATCATCATTCATGAATACATCGTTCCTCATAATTTTTATTCATTAATTTATAAAATATACCATAAAATCGTTGTTTTATAAAAATAAGAAATACATAATAATTAGTATAAAATATGTATAATGAAAATAATATTTTTCACTCCATCTATATGGATAAAAATAAGGAGTAAGTTTTATGATTAATTTTAAAAATTCATCTAAACAAACAAATATAGATTTAGTTGAAATTAACAAATTTAACTCTATTTCATCTTATTGGTGGGATAAAAAAAGTAAATTCAAATCACTTCATCAAATTAATCCATTACGTTTAAACTATATCCTAGAATACTCTAATGGTTTGTTTGGTAAACATGTACTAGATATAGGATGCGGAGGTGGTATTTTATCAGAAAGTATGGCTAAAGAAGGTGCGTTTGTGACTGGAATTGATATAGCATCTGAACCTATTAAAGTCGCTCAGCTACATGCATTAAAAAATAATATAAAAATCACCTATATTCAAGAAACTGTTGAGAATTACGCAAAAAATAACAATAAAACTTATGATATAGTCACTTGTATGGAAACATTAGAACATATACCAAATCCTGAATCAATAGTTCAATCATGTGCAAAATTAGTTAAGAAAGATGGTCATGTATTCTTTTCTACTATTAATCGTAATAAAAAGTCTTGGTTATTAGCAATAATTGTAGCTGAATATATTTTAAAAATGGTTCCACGAGGCACTCATAATCTGAAAAAATTTATTCGACCTTCTGAGTTACTTAGTTGGATAGATAAAACATCTTTAACAGAAAAAAATATAATAGGATTGGATTATAATCTAATTAATAACGAATTTTCATTAGGAACAAATATTGATGTTAATTATATATTACATTTAATAAATGAAACCAAATGTTAAGTTTTAGTTTAATAAATAAATTATTATTTTATCATAAAATTTATTTTTTTATGATTAAAAATCAGATATAAAGTTATAATATTTTTTATTATAAAATGGAATAAATTACTAATTAATAAAACTTAATAGCAATTTCTTAAAAACTATATCGTTTATTTTTTTAAAAGAAGTAAAATAATTACTATTATACTTATAATATAATAGTAATTATAAAATTTATATATTATATTCACTTTTTTAATTTAATTTTAAATATAAATTTAATCATAATTTTAACATATATTTATTTTATATTTTCATTATCTACTTGTTGAATTCAGTTATTGATAAATATCATCTAACCACTTAACTAGAATATTGATAAATAAAGTTTTTCATATAGTAAAAGTATAAATAAAATACTATTTCATTTTAATAAAATCTATAAAAGTAATTATCTTGTTAATATAAAGATTTGTAAATATATTTACTTTAACAACTTTAA
Source organism: Arsenophonus sp. (assembly GCA_052401645.1). Lineage (GTDB taxonomy): Bacteria > Pseudomonadota > Gammaproteobacteria > Enterobacterales > Enterobacteriaceae > Arsenophonus. Next base: position 615,932 of record CP198939.1, on the reverse strand, counting down.
AGTATATTTTAAATAACTTAATTTTATAAAAAAGTAAAACTTTAAATATTTAGGAAATCAGAATAATACATATATTATATTTTAGATTAAAAAAAGTTTATTACTAATTTCTTAAAACTTGATTAGTTATTTTATATATAAAAATATGACAATTTGAATAATTATTATTTTTAATATATTTAAATATCATTAACATAAGTAAAATTTATAAACATATTTACATCCTTACTTCACATAAGATATTTTTAATAAAAAATCTATCAGAAAAATAATTTTTCATTAAATTACGTTATAATAATTTTTATTATAATAATTTAAACGTCTTAAAAGACAAATAATCTTCTATAAAACTTGATAAATAATTAAATTTATAATATCCAAAAGTCTATGAATATTTTAATTTACATTGTTTTTCAATAAGAAAAAAATCGGATAAATTATATTTATCGATTTTTTTAAAAAATAATTTTCAAAATTTTATTATTTAATCCGTATTATTTATATTTATGTATACTTTAATTTATCAATTTATTTTTTACATATTGATTAAATGTAAAATAATAACTATTAGATTTGATTGTGTAGCGTCTTCATACAATATAATTGAGTATATTTTTTTAATTATAACTATTATAAATTATAGTATTAATTTAAATAAAATTTATAAGATAGATAAGGTAACTAAATTTTCTATAGATAAAGCATTTTATGCATAAAATATCATTTTTTTAATAATTCTAAAACTACTATAATATTATTTCTCTATACTCAATTCTTCATTAATGAAAAATTATCATTTTTATATTGTATATGTATATAATATTTATTATATAAATATAAATACAAACTAATTATCAATATATAAAATTTAGAAAATTAAAAATCTTTAATTATAAAAAACTATTTTTAAAAAAATAATTAATACTTAATATTATCATAATAAAATTATATTATTATAATAATATAATAAATGCAGAAACATATTTTCAACAAATAAAAATATAAAATATTATTAGATTTTATCTAAAAATGTGATTCTATTTAATCTTAGATGATTAATACTGCTTATTATTAAAATTTTAAGTTTAATTTAAATAAGGAAATCGGATATATTTTTTAAAAATTATTTATTTTCTATTTTTAAATATTGATTTTATTTGGCATATTATTAATAATATATCAATGATAATTATTTTTATTATAACTTATAATAAAATATTAAATAATATAAAATATTAAACTTATTATGACTATTTTAATTTAAAAATAATTTTATTATTATATTAAATTTAATATATAATTATTATAATTAATAATTAAATTTTATTTTTTTAAAATTATCTAAAAAAAATTTCTATTCATCATATTTATATATAATAAGTATTATTAGACTAAAGATTTAATATTTTTATATTATTTTTTTAATTAATTATTTATTTTTAATAATATGAATAAATTTTAAATAAACTTTAAAATTATCAAATTAATTAATTATAATAACAAAATCATATATCATAATAATATATATATTAAATATATTTATTTTTAATCAAGATAATTTTAAATAAGCATCATTATAGATGAGTATAATAAGATATGTTATAAATAGTTTTTAAATTAAAAATAGAAAATAATTAATTTAATATTTTTTAAATAATCATTTAAATAAATATAATTATAATAATTATATTAAGAATAAAATATATATTAATACACGTATTAATAATAAATTTATTTAATTAAAAATTAATCTTTAAAACTAAAATAATATTAAATAGATTATTACGTAATTAATTTCTAATAATATTTTAGAATTAATATAAGAAATAGAGTTTAATTTATTACTTAGTAAGTGAAAATATGAATTGATAATATATAATAAATTAATATTAATAATCTTTATAATTTTTTAGTTATAATCGTTACTAAAAATATAAAATATTTAAAATATATACACAAATATATAATATCTTATTCTAAAATATTATGATAATCTATAAATATATTAGAACGAAATTAAATTTAAATTTAATTTAAATAGTAAAATAATTTTATTATCTTAGATTTATCTATCTATATAGATAGATAAATCATGATAATATCATCATAAATAAATTATTTTATTTATAATAATAAGATATCATTTTTTTTCTTATTAAAAGTACTTATCGATATATTGATATATATTATAATAAAATATAATTCCACATTAGATATGTGATATCTATTAATCATTTTTTATATAAGTAATTTTTATATACATATATTTAAAATAAATTAAAAATCATTAATTTTTAAAAAACATTAATAAAACAATTTAAAATAAATCATTAAATCTTATATCTTTTAATAATTTTAAAATCAAAGAAGATTACTTAATAAATATTTAACCTCTTTCAGTAAAGGTTATCAAATTAAAATAAAGGTTTAAATTAAAACTATCATAATTTTAATCTTTTAAATGGTTATGTACAAAATATTTGATAATATGTAAAATATCTTTTACATTAAAAAATAAATATTTTTATTAAAAAAAATTAATTAATTTATATTAACTGTAACTGATAAGAATATAGCAAAAAACTAAAAAACTTAATATTATTAATAATATTTTTTATAAAATACAATTATTTCAAAAATATTTTTTATGTTTAATATTTTTTAATAAAATATTTATACCAATTATCTTTAGTTAATTTTGTTTCAGTTTTTGTATATAAATAATTAATAAGTATAATTAGATTAATATTCTAATATTAATTTATTTTAAAAATTAAGTAATAAAATTAGAATATTCCATTTTATTCATATATTATTTAATAAAATATAAAATAAATAAACTTATTATATCTTATAAGATTTTATACTGATCGTAAATATTTTATTATTAAATAATAATGATTGATATAAAATTAACTCAACTATTACTACTAGTTTATTTTTTTTATTACACTTTTATTTTTATTCAATTAACTCTATCGTTCGATAAATTTTTTTTTAGAAATTTATATTTATAAAATAAAAATTGAAAATATAATAAATAATAAATTATAATTACTATTATAATTTATTAGTAATAAGTCTTATAAAGCTTACAAAACTATATTAAATATTATTTTGATGACTATTAAAATAATAATAAACAAAGATAGTATCATTATTCATATCTATATCAACTACATACATTATGTTAACTTTATTATGATAATTATCATAATGATTAAATTATTTTATTTAATAAAAAATTATTAATAAATTATACATATTTAGATTTTTAATAAATTATTAAACCATTTAAGAATAAAAAAATAATATAATTAAATTATATTATTATTAATATATGCAGTAAAAAATATTAACTCTTATAAAATGCATGACTTTGAGATTACTAATATCTTTTCTATAAAAAAGAATATTCTGATAAATTATGTTATTATCTAATTAATTATTATTAATGAAGAAATTATTTATATAAAATACTAATTAAATCTAATCAATAAATTATTATATTTTATTTATTATAATTTCTTTTACTCATAAAGTTAATATTCATAATATATATATCATTTAATAAATATTAATCATATTGTTCTTCTATGTTAAAAAATATTAAATTATAATCTATATTATATTGTTCTTTTATTTTTTAGCTCTTATTTTATTTGTATTTATAACCATATAAGTTATTGTAAATTAACAGGAAGTAATAATTACTTAAAATATTAATAATATAACTAAGTTATATTATTAATACTATTATTTATTATATTTTATTAAATTTTAATTTAATATTAGCATTATTATATTAATATTTTTATCTACTGTTAGATTATTTTATATTAATGATTTTAAGATATTTTATATATAATAAATAAAGAACTAGAAGTAGATTTTTTATATTGACAAAAAAGTCAATAATATTATTAAAGTAATTATTATTATTTTTTAAAATTTTAATAATTTGATTAAAACAAATTATTAATAGTTCATTAATTCTATATTTTAATATAAAATACTCTACTAATAAACCATCATTATTAAAATAAGTAAATTATATAAGTTATAAATTTTAATGTTTAAAATCATCGATTCTATAATTTTATATAATTATTTTCTTAAGTAGAAATAGTATAAACAATTATAAAATAAAACTTTTTTATTTTTATATAAATTTTATTCTTAATTTTTTATATAAATTCTAATTATTTTAATAATTATATTCCTTTTATTTTAAATAAAATATTAAATATATGTTTAAAAAATAAAGTTTTTATATATATTATATAATACTATTAATTTTATTGATAATAATAAAGTAATTAACGATGATTGCAATTAAAATTAGATAATAATATTAAAAATATTTAATTATCAAAAAATTTATTTTTTAATTATAAAGTTATTTTTTTAAGAACTATTATATTTTAGATTCTTCTTAATTAATAATATTTATAACTAATAAATATTTATTTTAATTAAAGATAAAAATAAATAGTTATAATTATCAATTATTAATAAAAAATTTTTTTATAGCAATATTTAATAAATAGTAAATCATTAAATATTTGTGAAGATAGTATAATTATTATATATTATAAAATGATTTAACATCGATAAAATATTAGTAATATTTTCTATTCTATCAAATAAATAGATATTATAAATTATAATGACGAAAATTAAATCACTTCAATGATAATATAAATACAGCAATATATTTAATATAATTATATAAATAATTCTTATTATTAAACATTTTATCATCGATTTTAAGATTAAGATAAAATTAATAAATACTTAGAATTACTGTCATTTTAACTTTTAATAAAAAAGATTATTTAATTAAGATAATTATTTAATTTAATACTTATTATAAAATTTTATAGTATTCATATAATACTATTATTATTTTTTTTGATAATTAAGTATATAGATTATAAAAATTATAACATATTAATCTAAAATTACTAAAATGATATTAATTATTATTACGCCAATGCAGCAATCGCAATTTCAAATAAAGGTTGTGGCCATATTCCGAATAAAACTGTAATAATTGCACATAATGAAGCAAACAATATAACTATATTACTACTTAATTTTTTATGAACATGGCAATAACTTGACATTAGTTTTCGGCTATATAAATTAGCTATAAAGCATAAATAATAGTATAAACTTATTGCACTACCGATAATAATAGCTGCTGTTAAATACCATAACTTAGCATTAATAGAGGTAATGATAATATAAAATTTACCAATAAAACCCAAAGTAATTGGAATTCCTGCTAAGGATAGCATCATTATAGTTAAAATAATTGCAAGAATAGGTTCACGCCAATATAATCCGTAATAAACATTAATATCGTATTTATAGTCACTATAATACGAACTTGATAGAATACTAACAACACCAAAAATACCTAAATTAGCAAATAAATAGCCTATAAAATAAATTGATATAGTAATTTGTGATGCAATACTATCAATTTGTAAAGCAATTAAAGGTAATAGCAGGTATCCCATATGGGCAATAGATGAGTAACCAAGTAAACGCTTAATACTCTTTTGTGAAATAGCCATTAAATTACCAAACAATATGGAAGTAATGGAAATAATAGTGAGTACTGATAATAATTTTTGATTTCCTGTTATTGGTGATATTATTAATAAACGCATTAAAACTGCAAATATAGCAATTTTACTAGCAGTTGTTAAAAATGTCACTACAGGTACTGGTGCGATTTGATAAATATCTGGCGTCCAAAATTGAAAAGGAACTAACGATAGTTTAAAACTAATTGAAACTAATACCATGCCAATACCAAGCATAATAACTGAATAATGAATAATATTATCATTTAGATTTAAATCTAAATTAGTAAATATTAAACTGCCTGTTCCAGCATAAAGTAGTGCTATTCCAAACAATAAAAATGAAGAAGTAGTTGCTGATAGCAACATATATTTAATGCTAGCTTCTAATGAACGCCTTTTAAAAAAAGAATATCCAATTAATCCAAATAATGGTAATGAGATTAATTCAATGCCAATAAATAATGTAGCTAAATGATTAGCCATTGATAACAAGATTCCTCCTATTACCGCAATATTTAATAATAAATAAAACTCTTCTTTATTATCTGTATATCCTATAAGCCATTCATAAGCATAAATTAATGTACCAATACCAGCAATTAAAATTAATATACTATAAAATATTGAATATTTATCTATATAAATTAATTGGGTTACTTCAATAGGTAATCTAACTCCAATTATACAACAGGCAAACAAAGAACTAATAAAACCACTTATAGTTAATATAGCATTAATTAAATTATTACGTTTCCAAGCAATAGATAACATCATAATTAATACTAATAGCCCATTAATTAAAAGTGGTGATAATGCAATTAATTGTTCAAAAGTTATTGTCATAAGATTATGATCTTAATTTTGAGAATGAAATAGATATAAACTAAAAAGAGATTCCATAACATTTTTTGAAGTATCTAATATTGGTTGCGGGTAAAAACCCAATACTATTGATAATAATGATAACGTTAACAAAACTAATATCTCACGTCTATTTAGAGATGGAAGTGATTGATTTGATTTTACAGTACCATAATAAACACGTTGCATCATCCAAAGTGCATAGATAGACGAAAATACCATACCGAATGCCATAATAATTGTTACCAACTTAAATTTGTTAAAAGTACCTAATAGAATAATAAATTCACCAAGAAAATTTCCTGTACCTGGCATTCCTAAAGTTGCAATCATGAAAAATAATGATAGAGGAGGTAACCATGCAATCCTTTTCCATAATCCTCCCATCATACGAATATCACGCGTTCCAATTCGCTCATAAAGTTGACCACTAATAATTACTAAAGCAGCACCTGATATACAATTAGCTATCATTTGTAATACTGCACCTTGATATGCCATGAAAGAGCCAGCATAGATTGCTACAGTTATAAATCCCATATGTGATAAACTACTATAAGCTACAAAGCGTTTAATATCTGTTTGTTTAAATGCTAATAATGCACCATAAAATATATTTATAATACCTAACGTCATTGCAAAAGGTGTAAATTGAATCGATGCTTCAGGAAATAACGGTAATGTGAAACGTAATAAACCATAAGGTGCTGTTTTAATCATAATAGCTGAAATATCAAGAGAACCGGCTGTTGGCGATTGTTCTTGTGTATCTATCATCCATCCATGAAAAGGTACCAAAGGCATTTTTACTGCAAATGCAATAAAAAATCCTAACATTAATAAATATTGTGTCTTGGACGACATTTTTGTATTTAAAAGATCAAAATAGGAAAACGACCAATTACCTAAAGATTGATAATGAATTAATGCTAATGTGATAATTGATATTAACATTATCAATCCACTTACTTGAGTATAAATAAAAAATTTAATTGCTGCATTAACGTGCGCATGTTCCCCTGAACCTTTGTGCCCCCAGTTAGTAATAAGGAAATACATTGGAATCAACATCATTTCCCAAAAGAAAAAAAACAAAAATAGATCAACTGCCATGAAAATTCCCATCACACCAGCTATAATCCACATTAGATGAAAATAGTAAGCACCTTGATTGTTTTGATTCTCACTCCATGAGCTTAATATAGAAAAAATACCCATGATAGCAGTTAGTGTAATCATTAATACTGATAAACCATCAATAGCTAACGAAATATTAATACCTAATGATTTAATCCATGGCATAGAAAAAATCCATTGCCATTTGGTTAATACTGAATTATTATTTAATAGATAATTCCCTTGCAACCAAAGTAATATAGAGAGGAAAAGAGTTAATCCCATCAGAAACAATGAAAAATACCGTGGTAATTGTTTACTAAATCGCTCAGATTGCCAACATATCATTCCACCAATTAAAGGAAGAAGTATTAGCCAAGGTAATATCATGATATAATATATCCATTAATTAAACTAAAAGTAATAGTATTAAAATTAACACCGACCCTAACCCAATAGAAGCTAAATACCAACGGATATTCCCGTTTTGGCTAAGAGCCAATCCTTTATTACATAAAAATAATATGGTAGATGGAATATTCATTAATGAATGAATAGGATCATTTTCTAATAATTGAGTAATTATTTTAAATGGTTTTACAAAAATAAGATTATAAAGTTGATCAAATCCAAATGATTTATAACAACAATAAGTAAAAAAAGAGTTTGCTATATTTTTATTAAATAATTTTAAAAGCTTTGATTTTCTAAGATATATAAATATAGCTAATATTAGACCAAGTAATGAAATACTACTAGAAGCTATTTCTAATATAACTTTATCCGACTTACTAATTTCTTCAGCAATAGGGAATACTCCTGATAATGGTTGAATAATCATAATACTAATAGCGGTAGATAATATTGATAATACCACTAATGGAATGGTATGATTAATTCCACCAACAAGTTTAGTTATAATTTGTTTTTTTCCATGAAATATAATAAAAATCATACGGAAAGTATAAAGTGTAGTTATAAATGCACCAATTATATTGATTAGTAAAAAAATAGTTTCTCCTTGTTTAGCAATCCCAAATAAGATATTATCTTTACTATAAAATCCGGAAGTAATTATTGGTATCGCTGCAAGCGAAGAGCCGCCAATTAAAAAACAACTATAAATAAATGGTAGTTTCTTATATAATCCACCCATCTTAAATATATTTTGTTCATAGTTACAAGAAATAATCAATGAACCAGCAGATAAAAATAATAAAGCTTTAAAGAAAGCATGTGTCATTAAATGAAAAATAGCCGCGTCCCAAGCTTTTATACCTAATGCTAAAAACATATAACCTATTTGACTCATAGTTGAATAAGCTAATATACGTTTGATATCTGTTTGTACTAAGGCAGAAAATCCTGCTAATATTAAGGTGGATGCACCAATGATAGCTACTAAATATAATATTTCTGGTGACATTAAAAATAAAATATGAGTACGGGCAATTAAATAAACACCGGCAGTAACCATAGTTGCTGCGTGAATAAGTGCAGATATTGGAGTTGGACCTACCATTGCATCAGCTAACCAAGTCTGTAAAGGTAACTGAGCAGATTTGCTAACCGCACCAATAATAATCATTAACGTTGCCAAGTTAATCTGTGAAAAATCAGTAGTAATTTTTTGTAACGCAAATATCTTTAGTTGATAGAAATTCAACGTATTAAATTGGTTATAAAGAATAAACATACCAATCAATAAAAATGCATCACCAATACGGGTAATAAAAAAAGCTTTCATTGCAGCTCTACCATTTACAGGATTGCCATAATAAAAACCTATTAACAAATAACTACATAACCCAACACCTTCCCAACCAATATACATTAGAATCATATTTTCTGATAAAACTAAGAGAATCATACTAGCAATAAATAAATTTGTATAAGCAAAGAAACGAGAATAACCTTCCTTATCACGCATATACCAAGAAGCATATAGATTAATTAAAAAACCAACACCTGTTACAATTCCTAGCATAGTTAATGATAAACCATCAAGCATTAATGTGATTGGAATGTTAAAGTTATTTATTGTTAATAAATTCCATAATTTCTGATTATAAATATATCCACCTTCAATATTTTTAGCACAGAAATCAATTCCTATCCAAAATGTTATAATCGCTGAAAAACCAACTGAACCTACACCAATGAAAGCAGATAAATTTTTAAACAAACGTCCAGAAGAAAATGATAATGATAAAAATCCTAATATTGGTAATAAAATAGTTAAATAAAGTAAACTCATCTATGCATCTCACTGACTCTATCAATATTAAGATGCTGATAATGACGATGAAGTTGTATTAAAAGTGCTAATCCTATACTCGCTTCTGCGGCAGCTAAGCTAATTGTTAGAATATACATCACTTGACCATCAACTTGTCTCCAATAACTACCAGCAATGACAAAAGCTAATGCAGCTGAATTAATCATTATTTCTAACCCAATTAACATAAAAAAAAAATTACGTCTAATCAATAAACAACTTAAACCTAAAACAAATAAAATCGCAGATAAAATTAAACCATGTTGTAAAAGAATCATGCTTCTTTCTCCATATTACAATTATTATCAAGATGGTTAAGTTGTTTTTGACGTCCTATATGAAATGCAACAATAAGACTAGCTATTAATAATAAAGAAACTAATTCAATAGCTATCATATAAGAGCTAAATAAATTTATACCAACCATTTTAGCATCAATTACATCGCCTTTAATTTGACCATCTTGTATTCCTATAATGGCATAAATAATAACACTAAGTAAAATTATTGAAATAATGGCTGGCCCAATCCACATCTTTGGATGTAGCGAAATTCGCTCCTGATCAATAATTGATTTACCTAAATTAAGTATCATTACTACAAATATAAAAAGTACCATGATTGCTCCAGCATAGATGATAATTTCTAATGCACCTGCAAAATAAGATCCAACAGAAAAAAAAACTATTGATAAAGCTAATAAAGAAACGATCAAATACAATAGTGCATGTATTGGATTTGTATGTGTGATTACTTTAAAAGTTGTTAAAATAGCAGACAACCCGGAAACATAAAACGTAAATTCCATAAATATTGCTCCTTATGGTAACAAATCTTTAACATTAATAGGCATATCTTCATCATCAGCTTCACCTTTATTCTTACCACTAATTGCAACACCTGTTTTGTGATAAAAATTATAATCTGGATATTTTCCTGGACCAGAAATTAATAAATCATGCTTTTCATATAGTAGATCTTGTCGCTTATATTCTCCCATTTCAAAATCAGGAGTAAGTTGTATAGCTGTAGTTGGACAAGCTTCTTCACACAATCCGCAAAAAATACAACGAGAAAAGTTAATCTGAAAAAATTTTGGATACCAACGTCCATCTGAATGTTCAGCTTTTTGTAGTGAAATACAGCTAACAGGACAAGCTACAGCACATAAATTACAAGCTACACAACGTTCTTTACCGTCAGGATCACGAGTTAATACAATTCGTCCGCGATAACGAGGAGATAAATAAACTGATTCTTCTGGATACATTTTTGTTTCACGTTTATAAAAAGCATGTAGACCAATCATACAAATACTACGTATCTGGGTAGCTAAACCAACCACTAATTCTTTTAATGTCATGATTTATAATCCTCTATTAGTTAATATCACATAAAATAATCACTGCTGTTACTAACAGATTAATTAACGTCAATGGTAAACATACTTTCCAACCAAAAGCCATTACTTGATCATAACGTGGACGTGGTAACGAAGCACGGATAAGAATAAATATCACAATAAAGAAGACTGTTTTTAATAGAAACCAAACAAAGCTAGGTAAAAACGGCCCGTACCAACCTCCGAAAAACAAAGTCGCAATTAATGCGGAAATTGTTAGAATACTAATATATTCACCGATAAAAAATAGACCAAATTTCATTCCAGAATATTCAATATGATATCCATCAGCAAGTTCTTGTTCTGATTCAGGTTGATCAAATGGATGTCGATGACAAACTGCGATACCAGCTATAATAAAAGTTAAAAAACCTAAAAATTGTGGAATAATATTCCATAATTCTACTTGTGAATTGACAATGTCAATTAAATTAAATGAACCGGCTCGAGCAACGACACCCATTAATGAAAGTCCAAGAAAAACTTCATAACTTAAAGTTTGAGCGGAAGCACGCACTGCACCCAATAAAGAATACTTATTATTACTTGATAAACCAGCAAAAAGTATTGAATAAACAGATAATCCGACCATCATAAAAAAAAATAACAAACCGATATTAAGATCAATAACATACCAAGTTGTGTTAATAGGAATAATAGAAAATACAAATAACATTGAACAAAAAGAAATTATTGGTGCTAATATAAAAATATACCTATCTGAAAATTGCGGAATCCAATCTTCTTTAAATAATATTTTTATCATATCAGCAACGATTTGAAATGAACCCTCCCAACCAACCCGATTTGGTCCATAACGATTTTGGAATAACCCTAATAAACGACGTTCATAAAAACTCATTAAAGCACTAAAAATAACAACCATTAGCAAAATAACCATCGATTTTAAAACAGCGATAATCATAGAAGTAATTCCTGTAGAAAAAGGATCATGATGTTATCTTCCGCATATTTTTTACAGCAACACCTGCCATTGTTGGAGCGATACCAGGCATACCTAAAGGTAAACCAATTTGGCCTTGAACTAAATGATAACTAAAACGAACTGGTAATTGATAAACTTGCCGGCCATAACTAAATTCAAGTATATCACCAACTTTAATGTCTAAACTTTCAGCATCTAGAATATTTATAATAATATAAGCTTCTGACATACGCTGTTGTATTGCTTTCGAACGCTGTGATGTTTCATCACTACCAAATAAATGATAGTAAGGTGCAACAATCCATTGATCATTTTTTCGTTTCCAAGAAAACGGAATATCAGTAAAATAATCTAAACAATTATTATTTGAATTAAATAATCTAATACCTGGATCACCAAAACGCAACTGTCCACCAACTTCAGCTTGAAATTTATTCCATGCTTGAGGTGAATTCCAACCTGGAGACCAAGCAAAAGGAATTTGTTGTCGTACAGCCATTGGGCTATTATTTCCTTCCATTGAAAAAGTAAACGGCGTGTCAATATCAGATGGCTGTTTTGGTTCACTAATTTTAATATTAGCCAATATTGATGTGCGACCACTATAACGATGAGGACATCGCGATAATTTTTGTCCATGAATACGAAATTTAGAATTAGGCGCAGCATTAGTAATAGCAGAAAACTGAGGCATATTTGTTACACAATCTTGAATCACATGATCTAATGTTAACCAGTTTACATCATTTGTCTGAAGCTCTGATATTAATAAATTAAACCATCGCCAGCTATCTTTTATAATAATGTTAGACTGGTAATAAGTTGGATCAAATACCTGAAAATAACGCTGAGCGCGACCTTCATTATTAATTAATGTTCCAGTACTTTCAGCAAAACTAGTAGCAGATAAAATCAGATCTGCTTTATCCATAATAGTTGTATACTGATGATCTACAACAATAAGTTTATTAAGCTTAAACAAAGAATTATTAACGGTATCAACATCACTATGCCGATAAAGATCGTTTTCCATAACAATAGCTGTATCAACATCACCTGATTCGATTCTAGACATTGCTATATCTAAAGGTTGAGCATTCATTAAAGATAAACCGAAGCTATTAGCTTCAGAGGAAATATAAGAGATTCCTACTTCTATATTATTTGCTTTTAATGAAAAAGCAATATTAGCGGCAGCCTTTATAAGAGCATCACTAGCAGCATTACTACCGCTAATAATAAGCGGTTTTTTAGCTTGTAATAATGCGTTCGAAACTAATTTAACATTTTCTTTGATTACCATAGGTAAATTATTTACTATCGGTGATTTATTATCTAAAGCATGAGCTATAGCAAAACCAAAACGAGCCTGATCATCAACTGAAGCTCGATAACATAATTCAGCAATATCATCTAAACGAGTATTATCTATATTAGTGATAAATAATGGATATTTAGAATGTTGACCAATATTTAACACGGCAGATATTTGCCATTCTGCCACTTTTTGTGCTTCAGCAAGTGCTCTAGTTTTACCCTTAACTCCCTGACGAATCGCTAATGCTATACGCGCTCCAGTTTGTGTTAAATCTTCTCCTAAAACAAGTACTGCATCATAATTTTCAATTTCATGCAATGTTGGAGTATAAACACCTCCATTTTGCAATATATTAACTATTAATTCTAGACAACGTTGCTCTAATGTTGAAATTCCTGAATAAAAATTTTCTTCTCCAACAAGTGTTCGTAATCCATAATTACTCTCAACACTAGATCGTGGTGATCCAATCCCTATAGTTTTTTTTGCTTTACGTAAAATTTTAACACCTGCTTGTACAGCCTCTAGTTCTGATATAGTATATAGTTTTCCTTTTTTAATTAATTTAGGCTGACGAGGGCGATCTTTACGATTTACATAACCACAACCAAAACGACCACGATCACATAAAAAATAATGATTTATCATGCTATTATAACGATTTTCAACTTGAGATAATACACCATAACGTTCACTAAGACTAGTATTGCACCCTAAACTACACTGTTGACATATTCCTGGTGCAAATTGCTTATCCCATTTACGACTATAATTCTCAGAATGAACTTTATCAGTAAAAACACCAGTTGGACATATCTCAACTAAATTACCTGAAAATTCACTTTCTAGAGTACCATCTTCCACTCGACCAAAATAAACATGATTATTAGTGGAATAAACGCCTAGATCGGTACCATCTGCGTAATCTTTATAATAACGAACACATCGATAACAAGCAATACAACGATTCATTTCATGACCAATGAATGGACCAAGATCTTGATTACGATGTGTTCGTTTTTTGAAACGATATTTACGAATTGTATGTCCAGTCATTATTGTCATATCTTGTAAATGACAATTACCCCCTTCTTCACAAATAGGGCAATCATGTGGATGGTTTGTCATCAAAAATTCAATAATACTTGCACGAAACTGTCTAGCTTCATCATCATTTATAGAAATATTGATTCCATCAGAAGCCGCTATCATACAAGACATTACTAATCGACCATCTGTATCATTAGTATTTTGATATTGTTTAACTGCACATTGACGGCAAGAACCAACACTTCCCAACGCAGGGTGCCAGCAAAAATAAGGAATATCTAATCCAATAGATAGACATGCATGCAATAAATTTTTAGTTTCATTTACATTATATTGCTTTCCATCTACATGTATTATACTCATATTGAGGATACTTTCCTAATAATCAGTTTTTAACAGACATTAATTTAAAATTAATTAATTTAATTATATTATTATTTATATTTAGCTTGTTATAAGCATTATCATAAGATCTGTTTTAATAAATTCGATTGAATACAAGTAATTTGATTTAAATTAATAAAATTTTCTTGAAAAATACCAGCTTCAAATTCTGAACGAAAATATTTGATAGCACTTTGTAAAGGTTCTACTGCAGCTGATGCATGGGCACAAAAAGTTTTGCCAGGTCCAAGAAATCGACAAATTTGTTCTAATTTTTCAATGTCGCCTTGTTTTCCTTCACCGCGCTCTAATGCTTGCAAAATTTTTACGCTCCAAGGTAAACCATCACGACATGGTGTACACCATCCACATGATTCGCGTGCAAAAAATTGTTCTAAATTATATGTTAAAGAAACCATATTAATTTTATTATCAATTGCTATAGCAAGTGCTGTGCCTAAACGACTACCTATTTTAGCGATACTATCAAAATCCATTACTGAATCAAGATGTCTTTCAGTTAAGAAATCAGTACTTGCCCCGCCTGGCTGCCAAGCTTTAAGTGTTAAACCCTTAGATATTCCACCTGCATAATCTTCCAAGATTTCGCGAGCAGTAGTACCAAATGGTAATTCCCATAGCCCTGGATTATTAACACGGCCAGAAAATCCCATCAACTTTGTACCAGCATCTTTACTTTTACCTTCATTAATCCCAAGATACCATTCTTTACCATGTTCAATAATCGCAGGAACATTACACAACGTCTCAACATTATTGACACAAGTTGGCTTACCCCAAACACCAGATGTTGCTGGAAATGGAGGTTTTGAACGCGGGATTGCACGTCGGCCCTCAAGTGAGTTTATTAACGCTGTTTCTTCACCGCAAATATAACGTCCAGCACCGGTATGTAAAAAAAGTTCAAAGTTAAAATCAGTACCAAGAATATTTTTTCCTAATAAACCAAATTCTCTAACTTCTTCAATCGCTCTAGATAAATGTTTAGCTGCTTCAATATATTCACCACGTAAAAAGATATATCCACGGTATGCTTTTAATCCAAAAGCACTTATTAATATTCCATCAATTAACAAATGTGGTAACTTTTCCATTAAAAAACGATCTTTATAAGTTCCAGGCTCCATTTCATCAGCATTACAAAGCAAATAACGGATATTCATATTATTATCTTTTGGCATTAAACTCCATTTAAGACCAGTAGAAAAACCAGCTCCACCACGACCTCTAAGACCAGAATCTTTAACTAAACTAACAACTTGATCAGGCGACATGCTTTTTATAGCTTTTTTAGCACCTAAGTAACCATTTTTACTTAAGTATTCTTTTAACCAAATCGGTTTCTCATCTTTATTTAATCTCCAAGTTAATGGATGCGTCTGAGGATTAGGAATAATTTGTTTTTTTATTATCATAAATATTGCTCCAAGACTGATTGTATATCAGATGGCTTTAGATAATTATGTGTATCTTCATCAATCATCATAGTAGGGCCTTTATGACAATTACCAAGACAACAAGTCGGTAATAAGGTAAATCGCCCATCTTCTGTTGTTTTTCCTGGCACAATCTTTAATAATTCAATAATTTTAGCTTCAACGTTTTGATAACCATTAATGAAACAAACAACACTATCACAATACCGAATAATATGACGACCGACAGGTTTTCGATAAATTTGACTATAGAATGTCGCCACACCTTCTATGTCACTAGCAGAGATACCCAATAGATCAGCGATTATATAGATAGCATCATCTTCTACCCAACCTCTTTTTTTTTGTATAATTTTTAAAGCTTTAATTGAAGCAGATCTAGAATCTTCATAATGCTGTTTTTCTTGCTCAATCTCTTCAAACTCTACTTCAGACAATGTGAAATTATATTTCATATTATACTCTGTTATCTTAGAAATATTGAACTATTTTTCTGTTTATTTAGATTAAATAATCTTTTATATAATTAACGATCTACGTCTGACATGACAAAATCAATACTACCAAGATAAACAATGAGATCAGATAATAAACTCCCTTTGATTACATCAGGAATTTGTTGTAAATGAGCAAAACTTGGTGTACGTATACGAGTTCGATAGCTCATAGTATTGCCATCACTAATCAAATAATAACTATTAATCCCTTTTGTTGCTTCAATCATCTGAAAAGCTTCATTTGGAGGTATAACTGGTCCCCATGAAACTTGTAAAAAATGGTTAATCATAGTTTCAATATGCTGTAAAGTTAGTTCTTTCGGTGGTGGAGTTGTCAGTGGATGATCAGCTTTAAATGGTCCTTCTGGCATATTATTTAAACATTGTTTTAGAATATATAAGCTTTGTCTTAATTCTTCTACTTTTAACATTATGCGATCATAACAATCTCCATTGTTTCCAACTGGAACCTCAAATTCAAAGTTTTCATAACCTGAATAAGGTCGGTATTTACGAATATCGAAATCAAGACCTGTTGCCCTTAATCCTGCACCAGTAATTCCCCATTCTAATGCTTCTTTAGTAGTATAAGAAGCTACTCCAACTGATCGCCCTTTAAAGATACTGTTCTCCAGTGCTATTTTCATATAAAAAGATAGACGTTTTGGCATCCAATCAAGGAATCCATGCAACAGTTTCTGCCAACCTCTCGGTAAATCATCAGCAACACCTCCGATTCGAAACCAAGCTGGATGCATACGTAAACCAGTAATTGCCTCAATAATATCATATATTTTCTGGCGATCAGTAAATGCAAAAAAAACCGGTGTCATTGCACCAATATCTTGAAGAAAAGTACTGATATAAAGTAAATGGCTATTAATACGAAATAATTCTGACAACATGACACGAATCGTTTTAGCTCGATCAGGAACATCAATTCCTGCTAATTTTTCTACAGCTAATACATATGGCATTTCATTAACACAACCACCTAAATACTCAATTCGATCAGTATATGGAATATAACTATGCCAAGATTGTCGTTCACCCATTTTTTCTGCACCACGATGGTGGTAACCAATATCTGGTATACAGTCTATAATTTCTTCTCCATCTAATTGAAGTATAATACGAAAAGCTCCATGAGATGAAGGATGATTTGGACCAAAATTTAAGAACATAAAATCTTCATTATTTTTACCAATCACCATACCCCATTCTTCTGGTTTAAAGGTCAAAGCCTCCATTTCTAAATCAATTTTTTCTTTAGTTAAGAAAAATGGATCAAATTCAGTAGCCCTAGCTGGATAATCTTTGCGTAAAGGATGTCCTTGCCATGTCATTGGCATTAATAATCGTCGTAAATTTGGATGACCAATAAATATTATACCAAACATATCCCATACTTCACGTTCATACCAATTAGCATTAGGAAATAATGAAACTATAGATGGAATATTTAGGTCTTTCTCATTAAGCGCAACTTTTAACATAATATCACGATTACGTTCAATAGAAATAAGATGATAAAAAATAGAAAAATCAGCTTCAGGTAAATTTTGACGATGCATTCTTTGTCGTTCATCGATTGCATGTAAATCAAATAGCATAATATAAGGTTTAGGTTGTTTTTTCAAAAATTCTATGACTTTTGTAATAAGTTGTTTATGTTTAATACATGCAACTAATATTCCAGTACGCGTTGCTTGAATACTAAAAGTATTTGAAGAAAATTGTTTATATAATGTTAAAATTATTGGGTCATCATAGTGATCATAAGTTTTCCATACTGGCCTTACAATACTTTCTTGAAATATCTGATTTTTTATCATTATCTACCACAATATTTAATCAGTTTTATTAATAAATACATTATATTATTTTTCTTAAACTCAATAGCGTATTTTATGATTTTATATTTCGTCAGGTGTTCGTAATGTTTTTACAGCTATTCTTTCACTGCGCTTGCGTTCTTTTTCAGATTGTATATTAGCATGATAAACGCCTTGATCTTCAACTATCCATGATAGAGGACGGCGTTCTTTATCAATCAATTCTTGTAATAATAACAATGACTGGATATAAGCTTCAGGTCGTGGTGGACAACCTGGTATATAAATGTCAACAGGAAGAAATTTATCAACACCTTGGACAACAGAATAAACATCATACATACCACCAGAATTAGCACAAGCACCCATAGAAATCACCCATTTAGGCGATAACATTTGATCATAAAGACGTTGAATAACTGGTGCCATTTTAATAAAACAAGTACCAGCAATAACCATAAAATCTGCTTGTCTTGGTGATGCTCGTAATACTTCAGAACCAAATCTAGCAACATCATGCACCGCAGTAAAAGAAGTCACCATTTCAACATAACAACATGAAAGACCAAAATTATATGGCCATAGAGAGTTTTTTCTACCCCAATTTACCATAGTATGTAAAACGTGTTTTAATTTACCCATATAAACACTATGATTAACATGCTGCTCCAATGGATCCTTAACAATTTCTTTTGTTTCTAATGGATAACGAGAATTTTTTTTATTATTTAATTGAATGCGAGTGATAGTATAATCCATCTTTAAATTCCTCAACTTTACTCTTTATAATAATTATTATTTTTAATAACTTTACCATGTTTTACAAAATGACTACATAAACGTTTTGATGTCCAATTAAGTGCTCCAATGCGAACCAAGTAAAATAAACCAATAAATAATACTAGTATAAAAATACTTGCTTCAATAAAACCTAACCAACCATTTTCTTTAATAGAAACAGCCCATGCATAAAGGAATAAAGCTTCAATATCAAAAATAACAAAAAACATAGCAATTAAGTAAAATTTGACTGACATACGCAAGCGAGCACTACCAACAGAATTAATGCCTGATTCATAAGGGATATGCTTACCTTTTCCAGTTGACTTACTTCCAAGATAATAAGAACAAAGTAACATTAAAGAACAGAGAGCAAGACTACCAATAAGATATATTATAAAAGCCCAATTATAAGAAAATACTTCATTATAAATTAACATACTTATTACCAATTATTTATCATAAATAAAAATGTAATTTCTTTACTATTGATTTATCGCAATATACTCCACAGTATATAGTATATTATTAATGATAGTTAATTAAGAAGAAAATAAAATAGATAGATAAATATCATTTCTTTAGTTAACATTTTTCTTATTTCAATTTTATTTGTATAAAAATATTTATGATACGATTTATCTCAAATTATAAAATAAAATATTATAAGTTAAGAACTTATAATTATAAGATTTAATAATATTAAAATTAAAATTATTATATTAGTATAACTGATATTTTATTTTTTACCACACCATTATTTTTATAAAAAATCTATTTTAAAACAACATCACTTTAATTATTTCCTATAATACGTATAATTATATTTAAAAATATGATCTCGATCATAAAATAATTAGTTTTATTTAATTATATCAACCAAAACTATTTTTTAATGAACATGTAATTAACAATAATTACTATATATAATAATAAACTTTAAACTTATAAAAACATTTTTAAATAAAATTTAGAAATATTAATGAGAAATATTTAAATAACTTTTTATTTAAACAAAATACCATTTTTATAATTTTATTTATAATTATAATATCTAAATATTCCATGAAGAGTAATATTATTTTTATTCTATATATATAATTAGTATATCCATAACTTATATAATATTGTATTATATAATACAGAATCCTTAACTAATATTTAATCAAAAATATTTAATAAAGAATTGGATATAACAACTTGATTTAGCTATCAAATTAAAGATAGCATTTAATTATTTAAAAAAATATTTTTACTATCTGAAATTTTTCATACTTAAGTTCTAAATTATAAACTGTTATTACTATTAAAATAAATAAAATTGTTAATTTTAGAAATTTCTAAATCTATAATTTATAGAAATTACTTACTATTTACTATTTTTAACAAAAAAGTTTTAAATATCTAGAAGATATATATGAATGTTAAACAAATGATATCAAAAGGAAGAAAAAAATTTTAATTTTTAAATAGTATTCAAATATATTTTTTCTATAAAAATTCATTAAATTGATAAAATTTATGAATAAAATTCATATAAATATAATTTTTTATTTATTTTATAAAACATATAGATATCGTATAAATAACGTTAAGAATTAGATTAATAATAAAAATTTAATTATGTAAAATACAATAATCA
Organism: Arsenophonus sp.; assembly: GCA_052401645.1. Classification (GTDB taxonomy): domain Bacteria; phylum Pseudomonadota; class Gammaproteobacteria; order Enterobacterales; family Enterobacteriaceae; genus Arsenophonus. Next base: position 594,766 of record CP198939.1, on the reverse strand, counting down.
TTATTTAATAAAATACAGTTATTGTTAATTTTAAATATAAAAATTTTATTTTATTTAATAAAACATAAATTATATTTACTTTTATTATATAAAATTTAATATATATTGGATGTAAGAAAGAAGATAAGCAAAAAATAATTAATAAGATATAAGTTTATATTAGTATTACAACATTTAATTAATTGTGCTAAATGATATCAAAATAAAATTTGGCGAAAAATAATTACTTGTGATATTCTAAAATAGAATTTTAAATCATTTTTAAATAAATAAAAAATAAATAATTATAATATTAAATATTATATTTTAAAAGATAAGTAAATTTCTTTAATTAAAGTAATTGATAGAAAGAAAAAACATAATAACTTATATATTAATATGGATGAATAAATAAAACAAAAATAAATTAAAAAATAAATCTTATAATTTCATACTACATAAACTTAATTTTATATATAAATATAATAGTACTAAAAAAGTAATTTATCGTTTTAATAAATTAATTCGGTATGATAATAAATACCATTGAATTCTATCTTACGAATACTTATCATAAGAGTTTTATCAAAATTCTATAGATGGATAAAGAAACAAATTAAAATATTAATTATTATATAATTATTTTTAATTTTATAAAAAATAATTATAATTCTAATATTTTAGATCTTTATCAGACGAAAAATAAAGTTTTTATGTGATAAAACTTATTCTAAGTATATAAAATATATAGAAATAATATTAGAAAAATTAGAATAATTGATAATACTTAACTTAAATAAATAACTTATATTAAAATATAATTTTATTCTTCAATTTTAAAATATTCTTATTAAAATTATATTTTAATTTAATAAGGTAAATTTATTATTTATATAAATTATTTCCAATATTTTAATTGCAATAATATAACTTAAGCATCTTTTTCTCATTGATATTAAGATATAATTTATACAAATCTTAAAATAAATACATATAAAATTTTATTTAGATTTTTTTTAAAATCTCTATTTTTATTTTCTATCAATCTCCAGTAATATTAATTTTTGTATTAATTATCACTTGTTTTAATGAATAAACTCTTTAGTATTTATAATACTAAAGATACTTATATTAATTTTATAAACTAACTAATTTCATCTATAAAACAAAATTTATTTAAATTAATTTTTATTAAAATTAAGTGTGAAATATAAAATAAATTATTATTATAAAACGTAAAAATAATATTTATATATTTATATAATAAATAAATAAGTAGTATTAGTTTTCAATCAATTTCACTATTAATCAATACATTTTTAATAAAAAATACAAGTTATATAGAAATATGAATGTGTGTAAGTAAGAAAATATAGATATTTGATCAATATGGTTTAAGTAATAGATACCAATTAAGTTATTAATAATATTTTAAAAAACAAATGTAAAAGTCATATAAAAATAATATTTTATAAATTTGTTAAATTAAGTATAATAATTATCTCATAACATTTAGTATATATCATCATCCAATAATTAAAAATATTATAGGTGATAATTTATCATAATCATAATATCGAGATTATATCAAAAATACTTACTATAAAAAATAATAACTTTACCATAAATTTTATTTTTAGATAATTGATTTATTAAAGAATAAAAATAATAATTTATTGAAAATAATTAAAATAGAGAACTGATAATAAGATTATAAGTAAATCAAATATAGAAAATTTATGATTCATTGATTAAAATTAATCATTTTATTTATTCATATAATTTTAATATTTTAATTTTTAATAAATATTAAATGAATAGTAATTAAAGAAATAAAATTAAATCATTTATAATGAAATTTATTTCTATTAAAATAATTTGTTACTATATAAGTTATTAACTTAAATGTGACTTAATGATAAATATGATTTATATATTTAATAAATAAAGTAACAAACATAATATTTATATTTTCACTTTATCAGATTAGGATTTAATCCTAATCTATATAAAAATAATAATTTAATTAAATAGAAAGTATATTATCTATAATAAATATCTTATAAATATGATTAAATTTTAAAAACTATTAGTTTATTATAAATAATAAAACTTTATATATATTTGTATATTTTAAATATAAAATATTATATTTAATGTAAATTAAATATAATTATATTATTATCTTAAAACATAAGTAGTTTGTAGATAAAAAATCTATGGCAAATTATAATATTAATTAAATTCATTTCTTATTTATAAGAAAATATTTTCATATTTAATAATATAAAATTAATCAATATGATATTTATAAATTTATTTATTAAATTAAAAAAATACTGAAATTTAATTATAAAATTGATATTATTTGTTAATAGGCTATACATTATAAATTTTATAAATAAAGAATCGAGTAATAAATATAAACAATATATAAAAAAAATTTTCTAATACTATTAATATTAATTTTCAAAAAAGAATAAATGAATACTATAACTAAATATAATAAGTTAAATAACGTATTATTGTTACTATATAAAAACAAATTCTTAAGGAAGTTATACATATTGAAAATATTGACATAAATTTCTTAAACTTTATATAGGTGTAATCTAGAACTTTTTGGTTTTAAGGTACCATATGATATATTATTTAATATTCTAAATAATCTTTAGTCACTCATAAGATTATAGAGAGAGTGATTCAAAAAAAAATTATTCTTATAAGAAATTAATCCTGCATAATTATCAAAATAAATGAATACCATTGATATTAATATTTAAGATATTTTTATAGGTAATTCTAGTTTTAAACTAATTATACAATCAATATGCAAGATATTATTGAATAATAATTATGAATGATAATTATTATTCATGATTACTTATTATAGATTTCTCCGTTATATTTCTAATAGAAAAACAGTATATTTTAGGTGTTATAAATATTAAAATTGATTTCTAAATATATAAATAATATTTATATAAAAATAACTTCATAAACACGCGTAATAGTTATTATTAATCCTAATAAAATCCTACCGGATAATATTTTAGTAAAACATTATTAATAGAATAGTGGAGATATAGCCATAGGAATTAGTATCAGTTGAATTATTTTGCTGGTTAGATTTGTATGGTAAAATACTTTACGATAATATTAAATATTAGTTAATTACATAACTAGTATTTAATTTATTAAAAGTTACTTTTAATAAATTATCAAAAAAATATTAAGTAGATTGCTTTTCGTAAAGAATAAATTATCCTTATTTGTCCTAAAAAAATCAAAAACTATATTGAAAGCTTAAAAATATTAAATTTTTATGCGGAATCTATGATAATATTTCTATTCAGTATACGATATATAAAAAGAACATTAGGAGGTTTATCAAAGAATTAATAAATTTATCAATATTAGTTGATAAATTATATGAACAAAATAATATTACATACAATTTCATTAAATAAAATTCCTAGAATATAATTTGTAAAATTATAAAACTCATTATATATTTCTAAAAATCAATATTAAAAATTTAATATTTTAAACGATTGAAAATAATACTTAATTTTTATTTATAAAGAAGTTTTATTGGTTCCAAGTAATTATTTTAATTAGATTTAACAAAATCACGTCAGAATTGTAATTCTACATTATTTTAACGGATATTGGAGTTAAAATTAATAAATTTAGTAAATTAATTATAAACTATCATCAATAGTTGTTTAATAAAAACCATAAATAAAATCAGATGGTTTCTTATTATGTTATTTAACTACTCAACTTATTAATATAATTAATCAATGATAATTATTAATATTATAATTATATGATGAAACTTTATAAGTTATTTTTTATAATTTATTCGTTTTATTTATATTAAAATTATGAATTTAATGATAAAATTAGTTCTGAATATATTTCACTATTTTTATGTATTTATAACGTAAAGAAAATGATTGCTAGTGATTATATTAAAAACAAATATCATGAACCAATAAATTACTAATTAATATAAAAAATAAAAATACATACAGAAAAAACTTATCGATATTCTATTGTAATAGAATTACAAAAAAATTTTTAATAAATTTCAGATAATGAATATCCTTACCATGAAATGAACAATGTCATATCGTTAAATAAGTTAATATTTTGTACTTACTTAAAATTTTTAGAAAAATTATCGTATAGTAATACTTAATTTATCTAGTTAAACTCGATTTAAAAATACTTTCTAAACTATTATTACAATAATAATGTATAATATTTTATTGAATTTTTTATACAATGATTTAGATTTCTGTTATTGAATGAATATAATAATATTAAAAAGTTAATACAATATATAAATAAGATTATTATCTTAATATATGTTATATAATAAGCAATGAATTCCAAATAAAAATAATTAAAAAATCATTAAAATATTGATTAATTATAACTAAAAATAATTAAATAAAAAATTGAGATATTAATTAGTGAAGAATTATAGTTCATAAGAATTATTAAAATTATTAAAGCAGTAATTACTAATCAGAATAAGAGAAAATATAAACAAAAATTTATGTGATTATAATAGTAATAAAAATCATCTTTTACTAATATTTATTAGTAACCTAATAAACAAAATAATACTCCAATTAATAGATTATACTATAAATTCTATTAATATCAATATATAAAAAATTTTTTCAATAATACTACAAATATAGTAATAAAATTAAAAGTCTTTTCCATTACTATTAGATAATTATTTATATAAAATAAAAAAAATAAGATAGAGTTATTGCATTGAACTGCTGTTTTTGTAACCATTTTATTTATTATGATAAATTTAATATAATAAAATTACATCTATTAATTAATAATAAATAAATTAATTTCAAATTAATAATAATTATATAGATAACAGTAAATATAATAGTTTATTAATTAATATATAATTTTTATATATAAAAATTACAACGTTAGTTATGTTATGAAAGTAAAAATTTAATTTCTTAAAATATAATATTTAATAAAAAACTAATATTATAAGAAAAACTTAATTAATTATAATTAATTATTAAAATAGAAAATATTCTATTGTAAAATGATTAGCATTAATATTTATTAATAACAAAATTTACTTTTGTATTAATTCTACCATTAGACATATCTATTAATAATATATAGAATTCACATAATTCTATTATTATATTTATATTTAATTTAATTTGATAAAAAATATAAACGTTTAATATTAATAATATCTTTATAATATAGTAAATTTATATATAGCTCATATATAATAGATTCTAAATATAAGAATAAGGAGGATGGTTAAAAATAAACTAAGATCTATTAAAATATGGATTCCTAGTAAAATTACAAAATTTTAACTGATAAATATCAGTATCATAACGCAACTTCTATTAATTCTTGATTATGAATAAATTATCATTATATAATGAGTGTCTAATAATATTTTAACTTTAATAAATATTAAAGTTAAAAATCTTAATTTATAATAATATTATTTAACTAATTTTTTATTAATTACTATATTTGATTATATTTGCTACTATTATTATAATTTTACTCATAAATATGATCGCATCATAATGTAATTTTAATTATTCAAATTTTGAATTTAATAATTTTAGAAATTAAATAAAGATGATAATAGCATACAGTTAAACTTTTAAAAATATTTAAATTTTTTGACTGTTATTATTAAATATCAACATCTTATTTTTATTATTATAGTATGTAGTGCACTACAATAAGAAAACTCTGACAATTTAGTATATGTAAAATATACCAGTACAATCAATTCTTAACTAAAAAAAATTTTATAAAATCAAAAAAATATATTGAGATTATTATAATCAACAAGATTCCTTAATAAGGATGAATCATTCTGTTGACATTAAAAACAACAATAAATGATAATATTATGATATTTATATATATCTGTTTTATTATAAATAACGAAAATTTATTGAACCAAATTTATAAAACTAAAATACTTTTATATTTTTAAATCACAATTAATAATGCAACAATTATTTATTTTTAAATATTTTCTATAAAAGTAAATTGGGAATTTAATAATTAAATTTTTATCGATAAAATATCTTATATAAATACAACTTCATAAAAGGTAAACAAATTATAATTTATAAAATCAATATATAATCAGATAAGTTCATATTTTCAATATATTTAACTAAAATATGAACTTATAAATATAAATTTATTATTTTTATAATAAACTAAATAAATTTTTATAGTAAGTATGATACTTTTCTTTTTTAATCTGTTTTTGATAAAAAGTATTTTTTATTATGATAATTATATTTTTTAAAAGAAACAATAGAAATTATATTAAAATTATTATTACTTTATAACATGTTAAAGATAAATTTACTTATTTTAATAATTTGATTATATCAAATAATGATAAAAATATTAATATACTGATTATCTTCATATTTTCTAGGTTTAAAACTTTATTAATTTTAGTTTTGAATTTAGTTTTAGAAATATTTATATTAAATCACAGATAAAACTTATTACTTTACATTGCTACTAAAATATACTAGTAAAGTACTTTTTTATAAAAATATAGATTAAGAAGATAAGTTTTGGATAAGAATAACCAAATATTAAATAACAAATAAATCAGCAGGATAGTCAAAATTTAAATAAAAATCATATTATATTTTAATATAAAATACTATTCAAATAAATTATTTATTAATAACATAATTAAATTAATATAATATATATTATATATATAATTGCAAAATATTAAAAAATTTAATAAAAAATCTTTTATATCACTATTTTACTTAAAATAATTATTTTAAACGATATAATTTTCAGAAAAATTATAATTAATTTAAAATTATTAATTCTATCAATGATAATTTGACTTATATTAATAAAGTTTAATTATTATTAAAATAATAAGATAATTAAATATCTAATATCGATTAAATTAAACCAATTGTATAAATTAATTATTCGAATTATGAATACACAATATATTTAAAATATACTAAATCATTTTATTTTCCTTTATATTTATATGTAAAACTTAATTTTTATTGATTTAAATTTGTTTTTAAGTATTAATTAAATTAATAACATATCTTAGAATACTATTTATTTCTCCTATTAATTAACTATAAATTTAAATTTATATTAAATATATACTTAATATATATTTAAAATTAATTTAATTATTTAAAAACATATTTAGGTTATTCTACTAATATTATTTAATAAATAAATATTACTTTAATCAAGAAGATTATGTTTTTAATTTAATTAAATTTTCAATAGTTTCATAAAACTAGTTAAAATAATATTAACTTAATAAAATTTTTTTTTAACTGAGAATAATCATTAAAAATAAACTATAAACAAATATCATATTAACTAAATAATTTTAAGATAATTATTTAATATAATAATCAAAATGATTTTAAAAATAGAAAGTATAAAATACATAAAAATATAAATTTATCTAGTAATAAATATATTCAATGTTTTCTAAAAATGAATATTAGAGATCATATAACATATAGATCTTTTGATATACTGATTATTTAGTTTTAACTTTTATAATAAGTAGAAATTTATTTATTTTTATATAGTATTTATTAATATTTTTTATGATTTTAATTAATTTATATGGTACAAAATATCAAAATAGATAAAGTATAAAATCTTTTTTATAATTCATAAAAATATTATCAATTAGATTAACTTAGATTAATATTTATAAATTTAAAAATCTTATATAAATTTATTATACTATATAAAATATATATTTTCTTTATTAGTAAATTAACAGATAATATTTGCATTGATGTTTTTATTTTTAATAATAAAATTAAATAATATTCTTATTAGGCTAATATATATAATTAAAACATCATAATATTATATAAAAATATAATACTAATTATTATTAAGTAGTATCAAAATGGATAAACTGATTTATTAGCATTTTATTAAATTTATATTTATTAAAATATATTGTTTAATATTTTTTATTAAATAATATAAATAAAACTTTATAATAATAATATAATAAATAATTTTATAGCTAATAAGCTAACATTTATTTCTAACTATATATAAAAACTATTTTTTAGATTTATTATTAATATAATTAATATTATTAACTTCAAAAAAAATATTTTTATATCATATTTTAATTTACTAGAAACATATTTTTTAAAAAAATAAATTAAACTATATATAAAAATATTTTAGATAAAATATTCTATACAAAATAAAATATTAATTTTTACTAAAAATAATAATTAACTAAATAATTTTTAATTATATTATTTTATTATTATAATATAATTTTATTTCTAAATTATTTATTATTAATAATATACTTATTGAAAATATTAAATAATTTATTTCGTTTTCTCTATTATATAATATATATGATATTATCATGTTTCAAAAATTAAAAAATTATTTTTATATTTAAAATAATTTAGCATATTCTATGTTTGATTACACCATTTGTTAAATTAATGTTACTTAAAGTTTAGTTATATATTTTCTCTTTTATAATCTCCATACAAAAAAAAGAAAAGATATGATGTTTCAATATTAATACATAACACCACATCAACGATATTGTTATTTCTTTTTAAGAACGCTATCAAATAAAAACTATTAATAAGTTAAGATTAATAAATTAAATTTTATTAACATATGCTATTTTTAAGAAAAATTGTATTTATTAATAACAAAACTATTCTAGTTAATTCCAACAATTTTTAATACTTCAATAAGTTCAAATAAGATTTCTTAGCTAAAAAAATAACGGTAATGAAATTTATTATTAAATTAATATTAAATTCAAAAGATATTTCATTAATTTATAAAATAATTTTTTATATCATAGATAATCAAATTAGTATATTATTAATTAACGATTAATATATAAACCTCTATTAACTAAAGTCAATAAATGAATTATTTATATCTTAAAAAAGATATATCACTAATATAAATATAAAAAATTAGCGAAAATATATATTAATTATCATTGTTTAACTTAATATATAGCTACTTATTATATTTTAATAAAATAATATTTAATCTAATTATTTCATGAATAAAATACAAAAAAATCAATTCTAATACATAAATAACAATTTAATTTTTTTTTTGATTAATTAAAAAATAATCATAAAAGCAATTTAATATTTATTTTTAATACATATAATATTAAAACTTATAATGATAGTAATATTATTACTTTTAATATTTAACTAATAAAAACATTTATTATTAATAATAAATGTTTTTATAATGTGAATAAATTATAAATTTCTAGTTAAATTGTTTATTTAGTATTATGTTCAAATATATTTTAATTCTTAAAATTATTTTTACCTTTATAAGGTATAATTTGGTATATATATCTACTTAAATTTATATTATCTTAACAAAAATAAGTATTTATTTTAATATAGTGATCTTATTTACTTTATCTTTATTAAATAAAACGAAGAGAATCAAACTAATGATTTTAAGGCTAGGATTCGATCATTAAATATAATAGTGATTAAACAACTAAAGTATTATATTCTAATTCCAATGTTTAAATTATAGAAATACTAAATTTAATTATTATTAAATCTCTCCTAATTTATGATCGAAAAATATTTCTATAGAAAAAGATTATTTTTATAATCACAACTATATATAATAAATCAAATAAATTGTATTTTAAACTTAAATATTATCTATAGTAAATTCGTTTACTTAGTTAAATCTTTAGATTTATCAAATTAATGTATTATTAAATATTAGTAGTTAATGATATTTTATATATACTATTAAGTAATTTTAATAGAAAAACAGTTAAAAGTAGCTTATAATTGAATTAATTTATATAGAATTTAGTATGTATATATAAAGTATGAAGATATCGTTAAGAATAATTAATTGATAAAATCAGTATATTAATTGATTGACATAGTCATGACTATTGTATTTTATCGAGTCTTTATTTAATAATATCTACTAATACTTAGTATATTGCTAATGATCTAAATAACACTTATTATTGTTGAAAGTTAGTTGTAAAATAAAAAAATAAAATATGTGATTTTTCTTTGCTAAATAAGTATATATAAAATAGCATAAGTATTTTCATTTGTAACTAACTTGTATGATTTTTCTAATTATAATACTGTTATTATATTTATTTATTTAATAATTTAAAATAAATCAAAAATTAATTAAATCATTATTAATTAGTGGTTTAGATTTTTATTATTAATATATAGTATATTATCTCCATCATTCTATTTTAAAAAAAGATAGTTATGTACACATACTAATATCAGATTAATAATACTAGTAAATTTTACTAAGTTTATAGAACTTTGATGTTATTATAAATAATCATATATATGATTATAATCTAATTTTGATGATAAAAAATTATAATATTTTGTGTATTAATTAAATCAATTAATTAACTTACTAATTGATTTAATTTAGCTTTTAAATATCTTATTGATTATAGATTTTCTCTTTTAATTAATTGAATTTATTAGATAAATTAACAAGTAAATTTTACTATCATGAAATAATGAATAAATATGGTAATATAATAGAATTAATATTTATATCAAAAGAAATATTTTAACTTATATTTTCATTCAGTTAACCAAAAAATAAAATAAAACTGGCTATTATTAAGTATAAAATTAAATTAGCAGATATGGATACGTCACTTAAGAATTGTGGAATTCTATTTTTAATCTAAAAACTTAGAATGTTTAGTTTAAATTAGATATAAATAAAATTTATAATTAAAACAATTATCTATATAAATAATAATAAGATTATATTAGATATAGGATATAATAATATTAAAAAATAAAGTTAATAATTTAGTTTTAGAATATTATCTTACTATGATAAATACTATTAGTTAAATCTTATAAATTATTAAAAAATATTCATGTTAATTATTTCTTAATATTTTATTTCATTACTTGATTTTATATATTAGTTTATAGTAAATCATCAGGATAATATAGATTTAAGTAATAAATAATTATTGTAAATTACTTATTATAAATTTTTTATTTTTATTGATACAACTTATATGATGTAAGTCAACTACGTAATAATTTCTTATCATTATTAATAATTTTAATATTTATACTGAAATGAATTAATATAAAATACTAAAGTAAAGTTAAATTTAACCAAATATTAATTCTATATTTAAGTATTATTAACTTAATTAAAATATAATACGATAAATTATAATTAATATTAGTAAATTTAAAATATAAATTCATCTCTAAGAACAATAAACTATAACCTATAACCATATTCAATAAAAATATTATCTGCTTCAATGATTTTAATATTGATATATAATATTACTTATAAAAATAGTTAAACTTTTAAAAAATATTTTTTCAACTTATTTATAATTTAATAAAAATATAAAAATTTTTTAATAAATTATCACATAGCTTATTTTCCTACAATATTATTTATTAAATCGTATTTATTATCATTTAAATAATAGGATGACAAAATTAAAATAACTTATTTTAAAATAAAAAATAAAAAGTTTAAAATATTTAATTCTGTATTCTTTTACTCACTTAATATTTAACTAATAATTAATTTTAAATAATAAAATTAAGTTTTATTAATAATTTAAATGAATAATTTAATTATAGTTAATAACTAATAATTTTATTTATATTTTAAGTTAACTTATTTTAATTAAAATAATTAATAACAAAATAAAATGATATTTTTTAATTTGATCTAATATAAAATTATCTCTTTAGATTAATTAATCTTATATTATTAAATCTGATTGCTTAAAAAATTAATCTAATAAAATATTTTTAAATATATGATATTATCTTTTATGTATAATGTAAAGTACGATATAAAATATATTATTGAATTTTAATTCTGAATATCAAATAATATAATAAAAATTATCTTAATATTTGTTAATTTGAAAATTATAATTTACTATTAATTATAAATAATAAAAATTAATAATTTTAATAAAAATATAAAGAATTATATTTTTCTAAAATAAATATATAACTAAAATAAATTTTAAAATAATAAAAAGCGTTTATTGTTGAACTATTTATTTTGAATATTAAAATAACTTAGATTAAAATAAATAAAAAATTTTATTACCTATTTTAAAGCAGCAATAAACCTTAGATGAAAACATACTTTAAATAATTTAAATTATAAATAATATAAAATATTAAATTATTTTATTTAAAAGGTTAAAAAATAGATTTTATAATTAAAAATTAATGTGAATTCTATTTAAAGAAAAAAATTTTTATATAATTATTAAAAAGCAATTTAACAGAATAAATTAGTTTATAACAATTTCTATAATTATTATATAATAATTATAGAAATAAAATTGATTACTAATGAGATATTTATTCATATCCGAGATATGATATTAATTATTATTAATAATTGTAAATAAATTATCTTAGAATAAAGTAAATTAATAAATATATCTTGATTAAGATATATAATCATATAATTATATTATAATAGATTTTATAAATATATATAAAATATTTATTATTTTCTATTTTTTTATTATATAATAATAATTATTATATAGCCATATATATAAATATATAATAAAGTAAAGTTCAAAATTATATATTATATTATTTCTTAATATTAATTTTAATTATTAAACATGTTTTTTTATTTTTTTTTAACAAATCGTAATTAAAATATTTTTATTATTTTACAAACAAACTTAAATAAAAAAATAATACTAATTAATTTTAATTTAAATAAAAATAAAATTTGATTTTATCAAAATTTGCTTTATTAATATAATTATTTATATAATTTATAAAATAAATATATTTATGAATAATATAGAAATGTTTAGTTATAATTTTATATAATTTTAATAATTTTTTTTTAAAAAATTTGTTTAAAAACTTAATTTTTAAAATAAATTTAAATTTAATATACATATTAATTAACTATTAATATTTTAATATTATTTAATTAATAGATATATTTATTATGATCTCCATTTATTTTAAAATCATTAAAATATAAAAAATTATATTATTAAAGATTTAAATAAATTAAATATATTATTAATATTTAATTAAATAAAATAATTAATTTAATGTAAGCATTTATGCTGAAAATAATATTAGTTTTTTTAAAAAGAATATAAAGAATCGTCTAATATAAAAGTTATTAATAAAAATATAAATAGTTTTATAGTTAAAATAAAATAGAAGTTAATAATATTATAATATTAACTAATAATTTATTATTCAGTAATTAATAAGATTAAGTTCAAGATTAAACTATAAATAGATTTTAATTAATGCTAAATTAGCATAATTTAAATATAGTAAAGTTATTATTCATATTAATTATTTTATTATTAATAATAAATATTGATTTTTTTGACTAGAAGTATAAAATTAAATATTTTATCTATTACTTGTTTCATTAAATTATTTTAATAGTACATATATTATATTATAAAAATTAATTTTATTTATTTTATAAAAATATTTTAAATTATTTAATCTTATTTAAAATTTAAAATATAAATTTATTGTAATAATATCGTAAATTCTTAATAAAACACTAGTAAGAAAAAAAATGACAAAAATTAAATTAGTATATTAATAAGAAATATTAAATAAAAATATCATATATTTTATGATATATATAATTAAATAAATATTATAAAAACTTAAATGGATATATTATTGAAATTAATCAAACATAGAAGTTATTAAAGATAATATAATACTCTAATTAATAATTATTTTTTAATAAAATAAAAGATAATTATAATATAAAGTTTAACTATATTTTAGTTATTATTGATTAAAACATTTTAGCTTTTAATTAAAATAAATCGTCTAAGGGCTTTTATATAAATATTACGTATTAATATTTATTTTATTTTTTTATAAAAGATAATATTCTAATATATCAAAAAGATAATATTATATATTAATGATACATTTATTACTATAATAAATTATGTTAGTCGTCTATATTAAAAATATTTAAGAAAATAATTTATTATTTAACTATCAATTGAATTTATTGTTTATATTATAAATTAAATATATATTTTAATATTTTATTTTCTTTAATTTTAATTACTTCATTATTTGATTCTTTTAAATAATCATAACCTAAAATAATTAAAATTATAATAATTTATTAATTAATATCTAAAACGAATATAAAATTCTATTATTAATTAATATATATCATAAAAACAGTTTTGCTATTTAATTGTAATATTTTCTAATAACTATCTTTAATTGATAAATAGAGTAATTATAAAACTATTAAATAAACTAAATATTTAAAGTAATTATTAACTTATAATGTTTATATTAATTATAATATATTAAATAATATATTATAATTTAAATTAATTATTCTTTATTAAATAAAAATAAATAATAAGGCATAATATAAATTATTAATCAAAAATTAATTAATAACATTATTTAATATAATTTCTATAGCTATTAAAACTTGGATTAACCTTAATAAAATAATAAATTTAATGATAATTAATAGTTATACTATTCTAAATTAAAATATTAAAAAATCTAATTATACTTTTATTTTTTAATATGGTGTTTCATTATAATAATTATGAAAAAATTTTTTATATTAATAGTTTAAGTAGATACTTAATGCATTTTATATATCATAAAACTATATTAAAATTTTACCTAATTGATTATTTTAAATCATAAATATATTTTAAATTAAAATAATAGAGTTTTATATATAAAATGAGATATTTTTTAAAAAATTCATCATATAATATATACTTATGATTAAAATATTAATATATATTCATGATGATAATTTGAATCAACTCATTATTCATTACTAATATTAAACATTAATAAATTATTTTATAATCAATTTAATATTACTATAAGATAGATATTATGAATAAATTATTTTTATTAAATAATTATTTATTTTATTTATTTAATTAAATAAATAAAATATCTATATTATAAAAAATAAAGGGATAGTTATATTTTTAGATAACTTATTGTTAATTATATTTATAAATTTAATCACCTATTATTTATTTAAATATGAATTTTTTAGTTACTTATATCTTTAATGAAAACTACATAACAATAATTTATGAATTTTAATTTCAGTAACATCAAATTGTATTAACTCATAACCTATTTTAAAATTTATCATACATTAAATATAATTATTTTATTCAATTATACTAAAAGTATAAATTCAATAATAAATATATTGATTATTTAATAAAATTTAAATAAGTTTTAATTAATTTAATACAATAATTAATATTATTTAACGAATTTATTAAAAAAAATTTTTAGTTAAAAAACAAAAAAATAATTTTTTTTAAAATATTAAAAAATATATAAACGATTAAAAAAACTTCTTAAAATTCTAAAAAGTATCAAAAATTTTTATTTCTAATTTAGTTATTATCCATTACCTTTAAATAAAAATAAGAAACTTATAAGATTTATTTGATTAAATTTTAATATTAAATTTATTTCAGCATTTATCATAAAGTGAGGAAACCATTACTATTTAAGTTTAATAATAATTAAATAATGAATTTATTTATTACATATTGGAAATTTAAATAATCAAAAAAATATATAATGAATAAAGATAAAATATATCTAAAACATCCATATTAGATTATCTTATTAATATCAATGTTATATTAACTATTTTAAACACTTATATTATCTAGTAAATTTAATATTATTTTTCTAATTATATATTAAAGTTTTTAAAAAAGTAATATTAATTAAGATTTAATAAAATATAAATAAAAAAACTCCTTTTATGTTTAATTATTAACTTTATTTAAAACGGTGTTTTATAAAAAATGGTAAATGTTATCAAAATAATTTGAACTTATTACTATTTAATTTTACTATTTAAAATAGTATCTATTTGTGGTTCATATTAGTTAACTATAGTAACTATTATTATTTTAATTATTATTTTAATAATAAAACATTAATTAAAAATTGTATAATTTATTTTTAAATCTCTTCTAAAATTAGTCACTTATAATATATTAATGTTAGAAAGAAAATAAATTTTTAAATATTATTACTTATTAAACACACTAAAGATATTTGAATTAAAATATTTTTTTAACGTAATCATAAAAATAATTACTTAGAATTAGACCAACGAGTAAATAAAGTTTTTGATAAAATTATATCTATATTATATTGATCTAATATGCGATTAACGGTTTGATCGATAATATCTTGTATAGTTTTTGGCTTATAATAAAAAGCAGGTAGTGGTGGGAAAATTATCCCACCAATTTCTATAACATTCATCATTAATTTAAGATGACCTAAATGCAAAGGTGTTTCCCTAACGCCTAATATTAGTTTACGTTTTTCCTTTAAAATTACATCAGCAGAACGTGTAATTAACGTATCGTTGTAACTATTAGCAATCCCTGATAATGTTTTGATTGAACACGGCATAACAATCATACCAGAAGTAATAAATGAACCAGAAGAAATTGCTGCAGTCATATCTCTATTATCATAAATAACATCTGCCATTGATTTAACATCATGTAAATTATAAGTTGTTTCCAACGATATAGTTTGTTTGGCAGCTGAACTAATAATTAAATGAATTTCAAAATTATCAATAGAATGCAAAACCTCAAGTAAACGAATACCGTAAATAACGCCAGTTGTACCTGTTAATCCGATAATTATTCTCTGCATTATTTTTTCTCAATAATAATTATAAAATAAATTTCGTTATTATGTAGACTTTAATGATATTCAATGATATTTAATTTAATTTAATTTAAAATATAATAATATTATAATAAATATTTGTTCTAAATTTCAAATTTGATTATATCTTTTAAACTCAATTCTCATTACGAAGATCTTCTAAATAATCTAAATAAGATTGATCAATATCTTTGGTAACATAAACACCATTAAAGACAGAACATTCAAAATTATTAATATCTATATTTTCTTCTCTAACTGCATCGATTAGATCAGTAAGATCCTGAAAAATTAGATCATCAGCACCGATAAGTTTACAGATTTCATCTACTTTACGCCTATGAGCAATTAATTCATTAACAGATGGTATATCAATACCATAAACATTTGGGAAGCGAACTTCTGGTGATGCAGAAGCAAAATAAACTTTATTAGCTCCTGCTTCACGTGCTAACTCAACAATCTGTTGAGATGTTGTTCCACGAACAATGGAATCGTCAACTAATAAAACATTTTTATCTTTGAATTCAGCTCTATTTACATTTAGTTTACGACGTACTAACTTACGCCTTTCATGTTCTTCTGGCATAATAAAAATTCGACCTACATAACGATTTTTAACAAAACCCTGACGATATGGTTTACCTAAAATATAAGAAATTTCCAATGCGCTATCACATGAAGTTTCAGGAATCGGAATTACAACATCAATATCTAAATCATGCCATTGTCGCGCAATTTTAGCTCCTAATTTTTGCCCCATTCTTAAACGGGCTCTATTAACCGAAATTTTATCAATAAATGAATCTGGTCTAGCTAAATAAACAAACTCAAACAAACAAGGAGTTAATTGTGGATTTTTTGAACATTGACAAGAAAAAAGTTGTCCTTGTTGAGTAACATAAATTACTTCACCAGGTGCAACATCACGCAAAAAATCAAAACCAAGAGTATCTAAAGCAACACTTTCAGAAGCAATCATATACTCTTTTTTACCTTCTTCTAATATACGTCTACCCAATACTAAAGGACGAATACCAAACGGATCACGAAAGGCAACTAAACCATGACCAATAATTATCGCAACACAAGCATAAGCACCGCGAATTTTATCATGCATTGCAGAAATAGCAGTAAAAATATTTTCTGGAGTAAGAGGAAAGTAATCGAATTTATCTAGTTCATCAGCAAGTATGTTTAACAAAATTTCTGAGTCAGAATAAGTATTTAGATGACGATGAGCTATTTGAAATAACGTTTTTCTTAATTCATGAGCATTAGTTAAATTACCATTATGACTCAATGTAATGCCAAAAGGTGAATTAACATAAAAAGGTTGTGCTTCGGATGCACTAGAGCTACCAGCAGTTGGATATCGAACATGACCAATTCCAATTTTACCACGCAAACGTAACATATGTCGAGCAGCAAACACATCTTTTACCAAACCATTCGATTTTCGTATACGAAACTGATTATTTTTATCGATTGTTGCAATACCTGTAGCATCTTGTCCGCGATGCTGAAGTACTGTTAAAGCATCATAAATTGATTGATTAACTGGAGTAAAACCAACAATACCTACGATACCGCACATCTATTCTTTCCTTATCAACAAAATTGAATGATAATTTTCAGATAAAAAACTTAACGTATTTTTAAAATAATCAAAAAACCATCTAATAATATAATTAAATTGAGATATAAATTTAGAATGTTGCCAATCTTCAGTTTTTGGTAAAAATGTAAAAGTATCCAAGAAAAATAATATTATTGATACTATTAATATACCACGTAATACACCAAAACATACACCTAATAGACGATCTGTACCAGATAATCCAGTTTTCTCAAGTAATGAATTAATTAAATAATTTATTAATGCACCAATAATTAAAGTTGTAATAAATAAAATTGCGATAGCAATACCATTTTTAATTAAAGGCTCATTAAAATTAGTAAGATAAACTACCAGATAAGGATAAAATTGACTAGCAACAAAAAAAGCACAACTCAGAATAATAAATGAAAGAACTTCTCGTACGAAACCACGAACTAAACTAATTAAAGAAGAAAAACCAATAATGGTGATTATAACGTAATCAATTCAAACCATAATTTTAATCCAAGAATTAAATATCAATATAATAAACATATTTTTATGAAAAATAAAAATATATTTTATCAAAATTAGTAATAAATTTTTATAAAAAAACAAATAACAATTATACGTTTAAATAATTAATATCACTTAATTTAATATTAATATATTATTTATTAATAAATCTATTTTGATCTCTATAACTGCGTATTTTACCCTGTAATCCAGTTAAATCTTTTAATTTGGATAAACTAGATTGTAATTTTTCTATTGAAGTATTTAAACCAATAAGAATTTTTGTTAATTTACCATTAATCGGTAATAATGGATCTGTGTAGGCTTGATAACCAAATAAACGTAATTTAGAAATAATCTCTTCCACTTTTATTGAATTTTTCAAAACACATAATTGAATGATATAATCTTCCTTACTTTCTAATGTTTTAGCTTTCGTATTAAAATTAATATTTTTTTTTGCAATTAACACTGATTTAGTATTTGTTCTATTTTGAATAAATATGTCATTTTTAAATTTAGAATTTGTATCATAAATATTATCAGAAACTATTACTTCTGAAATGCCATTATCTAATGGTTTTGTTAGTTGTTTAAAGTTAATTGTAGAAATCAGTTTAATTCTATACTCACCACTAATTTTATTATTAAGTAAAGGGATTGCTGTAAATATATTATCATTATACTTTTTTTTCCCATCAAATAATATTGGCAATAGAATAATTGCAACAGTAAAAATAACAATCATTCCAACCAATCTGTTTCGAAAGTTATTAGCCATTTAACCTTTCCTATATTATTTCTAACTTCATAACTTCAGCGACAGCATGAAATGAACCACAAACTAACACAATATCCTGTTTCTTAGCTTCTTTCATTACCTGAAACCAAGCATCTCTAACAGTATTAAATTTGTATGGAGAATTAATATATTTTGCTAATTGATAAAAATTAGCGCCACGCGTTTCACCTGATGAAGCTAGATACCATTTATCAACTTGTGAATCTAGATAAAATAGAGTATTTTTTATATCTTTATCAATTAACATAGCTATGATTGCATAAACTTTACCATTTTTCTTTTTTGATAACAAAGATAGTTTATTAGCTAAATATGCCGCTGCGTGAGGATTATGCGCTACATCTAAAATTACACAAGGTTTTTTACGAATTATTTGAAAACGTCCTGGCAATTTTGCCTTTATTAATCCTCTTTGAATTGTTTGCTCTGATATAATATGAATAAACGTATTATCTTCTTTAATTAAGCAATCAATAATTGCTAATGCTGTTGCAGCATTTACTAGTGGGACATGTGGTAAAGATAATTTTTTAAAATTAAGATTACAAGATTCCCAATTCCAATAATTATTTTGTAATTCAAATTGCCAATCTATTCCTCGACAAAATAATTTGGCTCCAATAACTTTAGCTACTTTATTAATTGAATGCGGAATATCTAGTTCACCAAAAACTGCATAGCAGCCTGATCGAAAAATACCAGCTTTTTCATAACCAATATGCTCACGATCATTACCAAGCCAATCAATATGATCTAGTGCAATGTTAGTAATTACGCTAATATTTGGATTTACAATATTAGTTGCATCTAATCTTCCACCTAAACCAACTTCTAAAATAGCTATATCAAGTTTAGCTTTTTTAAATAATTGCAAAGCAGCTAAGGTACTATATTCAAAATATGTTAACGTAATTTTAGTCATATAACATATAGATTCGATATCAGAAAAAACTTTACAAAAATCCTCTTCAGCTAATATTTTACCCTGTATTCTAACGCGTTCAGTATAATTCAACAGATGCGGAGAACTATAAACACCAATTTTTAGGCCAGTTTCAATTAAAATTGATTCTAATGTATGACAAGTAGTTCCTTTACCATTTGTTCCCGCAACAGTAATAACCTTTTTAGCTGGATTTAATAGTTGTAATTGACGAGCAATAACCATAACTCTATCAAGTCCCATATCAATAATTTTACTATGTTGATTGCTTAAATAAGTTAACCAAGTAGTTAAAGAAGAAGTAGATACTGGTATCATTAAAATTTAAATGTCTTTTCATTTTTTTAATTTTATCTCTTGAAATTTTCATTTCATAACGAGATATAATAGATATAGATAATCATTAGCTTATGTTGTAATAACGTTAACTTAATTTAATCTAGAATAGTTCTATGAGTTAATATAGAAAGTATTTCAGCTAATTTATCACGAATTTCAGGTCGTCTAATAATCATATCAATAGCACCTTTTTCGATGAGAAATTCACTTCGTTGAAAGCCTAATGGTAATTTTTCACGCATAGTTTGTTCAATAACCCTTGGACCAGCAAAGCCAATAAGAGCTTTAGGTTCAGCGATATTAATATCTCCTAACATAGCTAAACTTGCTGATACACCACCCATTGTTGGATCTGTAAGCACTGAAATATAAGGGATTCCTTTTTCCCTTATCTTTACTAACGCTGCACTAGTTTTTGCCATTTGCATTAATGATATTAGAGCTTCTTGCATGCGAGCCCCACCACTAGCAGAAAAACAAATTAATGGACAACAATCTTTTAATGATTGTTCAGTAGCGCGAACAAAACGTGCGCCAACAACTGAAGCCATAGAGCCACCCATAAAACCAAACTCAAAAGCTGCTGCAATAATTGGAATACCTTTAAGTGCACCTTTCATTACAATTAAAGCATCTTTTTCATGTGTCCTTTTTTGTGCTGATAATATACGATCTTTATATTTCTTCGAATCACGAAATCTTAAAATATCTTTAGGTTCTAATTCACTACCTAACTCAATTTTGATCCCATCATCAAGAAAAGAAATTAAACGTTGTCTGGCAGAAATACGCATATGATGATCACATTTTGGACATACAGCTAAATTACTTTCTAATTCAGCGCGATAAAGTACCTGCCCACAACTATCGCACTTTGTCCAAACTCCTTCTGGAATGTTGGCTTTATGTGTTTTAATAATATTGCTTTTATTGAGAATTTTTTCAATCCAACTCATTAATAAACCTTAAACCTTTATATTTAAAATTATATTATCAAATCTAATTATTATATTAAATTATTAAAACACAGTCGTTAAAAAAAATAATTAAAAGTTTATTAATTACTATATATTTAGTTTAACAACTAGTTTTTCTTTAATTGATGATCGATAATAGCGACAAATTTTAATGATACAAGAAAGATTAAAAATTAAAATAATTATCAAAATTATTAATTTTAAAATTATCATAGATACTTATTATGGTAAATAACAAAAAAAATAAACTACATAAATTAAATAATAAAAAAATAATAAATCTTATACAAAATTATAAAAAAACAAAATATCGATACAATATTTTTACCATACTATAAAAAGTGAAGAAAAAATTCTAATAATAAATATATCTAATAATTATTATTATATACTTTATTTTCATAAAAATTTATGCGTCATTCTAAATGAAAATAACAAAAAATTTTCGAATTTTGATTACTAAATAAATCTTTACTAAATAAACGACTAATAGTATAATTACATCATCAATAATTGCAGAAATAATTATTATTATTATCAGTAAGTTAATACTTAAATAGATCATTTTTATCTAGTACAGTTAATATATTATCTATAAAAAAATAGAAAATCACATTGTAAGAAAAGAACAATAATTATAATTGAATTTTACTAAAATATTAAAAATAAAATTACATATAGTAAAAAATTATATTTCTAATAAGAAACTTATATAAATAAAAATCAATATATATGATAAAATCAATAAAAATTTTATAAGAATATAACTATAAATAACTTTAGAACTCGTTAATAAAATATAAAATTAAATTAGTTATTCTGGTAAAAAAAATGGTCCTTCTTTTATTTTAGGTATTTTATATTTTAATGGATAATCAACATCTATTAAGTAAAGTCCTTCTGCTTTTGCAGTTGCCGGTACTTTCTTCCTATCTTTTAACTTTATAATTTCTTCTATCCAATTGATATCTTTATTACCATATCCTATTATAAGCAAAGTACCAACGATATTACGTACCATGTGGTGAAAAAAAGCATTAGCTTTAATATCAACGACAATATAATTACCATAACGTCGTACATGGACATATTTTATATTACGATAAGGTGATTTAGATTGACATTGAATATCTCTAAATGAAGTGAAATCTTGTTCACCAATTAATGATTGAGCTGCAGCATGCATCTTTTCAGCATCTAACAATATATGATAATGGGCAACTCCTGTTGATAATATCACTGGTCGATAACTATGATTAAAAATCATATAACGATATTGACGTGAAATTGCACTAAAACGAGCATGAAAATCTGGAATAACGATTCTGCTCCATAGAACAACAATATCAAAAGGTAAATAGCTATTAACACCTACCGTCCAAGCAGAATCTTTACGTATTACAGATGTTTCAAAGTGGATAACTTGTCCAATGGCATGAACACCAACATCAGTACGCCCTGCACAATAGATTTTTATATATTGATTAGCAACTTTAGTTATAGCAAACTCAAGGCAAGCTTGGATACTTTTTACCTGTTTTTGACGTTGCCAACCATGATAATGACTACCATCATATTTAATACCTAATGCAATTTTAATTATTGACATAATTAATTATGATTCTTTAACATTATAGTTATTCTGCTGCAACAATTTATGTTTATTTTTTAAAAGATCAAAGAAACATAAAATTAAAATGTTTTTAATATTAAAAACTAAAAGATTACTATATTATATTTTATATAATCATTTATTAATATTCCATATGTAATATTTAATATATTAATATTTAAAATTATATATAACTTAAGTTAATAAATTATTTTCAAATAATAAGTTAATATAATTAATTTGAAAAATTTTCTATAAATCTTCTTCTTATGAGGTTATTAAAAATAACCTTTCTTCATAAAAGTAATTTTATTGAATTATAGAATTCTTCTTCTAAATAACTGATAATCTCTATAATTCAAGTTATACAAAATATCATTATATTATCTGATAAGATATGTTAAATCATTATAGTTATGATTTTTATCGTTAGCTCATAATAGTAATGAGTTAAAATATTATTTATTTATCATAGCATTTATTTTCAATTAGTAATTTGTTTAATAATTTAAAATTATTAATACTTACTATGAACTTAATTAGATCTTATTTAGTATTTTTTTTGAAAATCTAAAATAAATTTATTAATATTAAATATCCAATAAAATAGCTAATAAGTAAGAATTTAGTAAAATAATTATCAATCATAGTAATAATATTATAATAATTATAAAGAATTAATAAATCATTTTTTATCATTACAAACGATAAAAAAATATCTTTTTTCAAAAAAATATAATTGTTATTAATAATTATATGATTGTTAATATAAATTATTTATTTCATACTATGAATATAGTTTTTACTATTAATAGAATAATTTATATTACTATTAAATTAGAAAAACTGTATACCAATAATAAATCTTATATTTATTAAATATAAATAATTTTAAAAAATACTTTTTTTACTAAAAATATAAATAATTAGTAATAAAAAATAGGATAAATAGTTTTTATATTGAAATTTAAACATGTCTTTACCAAACAATAATTATCTGGATTATTGGCATCATAAATTAATCTATCTTATATCAATATACTTTACTTATTATAAGATTTTTTTATCAAATTAAATATGTATTGAAACCGAGTTTTTTTAAAATATCAGCTACATCCGCATTATCACAATTTACTTTAAGAGATGACCATTCTCGACGATCTGGATAAAATTTACGTAAATGATCAAATTTACCAATAATATGAGCAACTTTTCTTAATTGAGAATCATCACGACGCAAATCGTAAATTAAATGCACTAAACATTTTAAATTTTCCTGAGTTAATTCACCATTAAAACTAATTTCGTTAAACTTAGCAATGGGTAATAAATTATCTACCTCTGTTTTTTTAGAATATCCTAAGAATTTCTTAAATACAGTAAAAATATAAACCGTACCACGTACTTTACCTTCAAGAGAATAACCAGCAATATGAGGTGAACAAATCCTAACTTTAGATAATAAAGGCAATAAGATACTAGGTTCATGTTCCCAAACATCTAATATAACATCAATTTTTTTACCACCTTCTAAAGCTTTTAATAATGCATGATTGTCAATAACTTCTCCTCGGCTAGTATTTATTATTATACGACCTTCAGGTATAGAAGAAAGTAATTCTTTATTTAATAAATGATAAGACGAATAACGAGAAGATTTGCTTAATGAAGTGTGAAAAGTTAAAATATCTGCTTGATTAACTAATTTTTCTAATGGCCAAAATTGTTCACTGCTATCTTGAATATCTGCACGAGGTGGATCACATAGTAATGTATTGACACCAAAAGCTTTTAAATTTTCATTAAGACGTTTACCAATATTACCAACTCCAATAATACCAACTATTTTTTCTCGTAAATTAAAGCAATTTTGTTCAGCTAACAATAATAAAGCAGAAAAAACATATTCTACTACAGCTATTGCATTACATCCAGGAGCAGAAGAAAAAGTGATACCTTCTTTTTCTAACCAATGTTTATCAACATGATCAAATCCAGCTGTTGCAGTACCAACAAACTTTACTTTACTTTTCTTTAACAACGCTTTGTTTACTTTAGTAACAGAACGCACAATTAACGCATCTACTTTTTCTACCTGTGATGATGAGATTAAACGTCCAGAAACTGCTTTAACTTCACCAATTGTTTCAAATAATTGCATTGCAAAAGGCATATTTTCATCAATCAATATTTTCACTTATATCACGTCAAATTAATGTTATAAAAATCAACTAATAATTTTATTATTTAATAATACATAAAATCATTATTACATTTTAATAAAATTATCTATAATAAGTTATTTAGTCGCAATTAATTTTTATAAATCTTAAATTATCTTATTCTAAAGATATATTGAAATGTGTATAAATTTAAATAAAACAAATTTAATATTTATCATTTTCTAATATTAAGATATATTTAATATTTCTGTTTGTAATTTTATCAAAATTAAAGTGTATAAAACATAAAATAAATAAAATATTTTTATTAATTAAAATAATAGGATTTTAGTATAAATATGATAAAAACATAATTTACTATATATAATAATAAAAAATTGTTAACTACTTCTTATAAAGTAGATACTTATATTTACTTTATTTTTTTATAATTATTTTAAATTAATTTTTATAATTTTATCTTTATATTTAACTATAATAACATTTCATTCTAATAAATTTATCGATTTATGACTTAAATAAGATATTAACTAAGTTAATATCTTATTTAATATATTTTAATTAATTTTGTTTCATCATATATATATCAATAAAATCTAAAATAAACTTTTTATTAATATATAAAGTTTTTTTCAAAATAAAAAACAATGTACTTAAAGAAATATTATATATACTAAAATTTAATACTCTTTTATTATATATTTAATGTCCAAAAATAAATAGAATAAAAAAAATTCTCTAAATATACTTAATTAAATAAACTATTTTATATAGTGTATGATAATGTTAAATCTACATTTAAATATTAAATTTAATTATAATAGAAATTTTCTTTTTATTACTTTTAATTTTATTGAAATCAATTAATAAAATAAAAAATTTTTAGATAAAATATAAGTAATATTATTAATATTCATTACTATTTCCTTTTATCTATAGTTATTATCTTATTATTAATCTTCTTTATTGTAAATGGAAAATATTAATATTAAATCAATAGTTATAATATATGGAGTGAAATTTTTTTCTTTAATTTTATTTTGTATACTTATATATATCTCAAAAATAAAGTATTTATTTAGCATATAATTATATTAGTTAAATTTTAATTAAAATATTAAATTTTAATATTCTTTTTAACAGTAATATTTATTAAGATTTTTATTATTCATTATTTTGATTATTAATTTCATAATTAAATTGTTTTTTATTCATTAAATAAATTTATATTTATTTGATATAAAGATAAAAAATATATAGTGATTTATTTAAGAAAATAAGATTATTTTTATAATTATTAAATATTCATTACTATTTTTATTTGTTAATTGTGTGAATTATTCATTTTAATATTAATTAATTACATATATCAAATTAAGAGCTTTTTTATCTATCTGAATAACTTTTATTATAATTCTATTATAATTTAACCTCTTATATCAAATTGGTATAAATTTACTATTAAAAATACTATTAATGATATTAATATTAAGATTATATATTTAGATATATATATTATTTATATATAATATTTATTTAAATTATTTTCAATATAGCTTTAATATTCATGAATTTAATAATGATATTTACTACATTCATTTAATATTATATTTAAAATGAAAATACTACTATTTTTTATAACTGATAGTAATATTTTATTATTTTATGTCATTTTATCTTAAAAATTTTATAATTTATTATATAATTTTTAATAATTTATTAGATATAATTGTATATATAAAATAATTTATTAAAAATAAATAAATTTTATTAGAAATCATAAAAAAACTAATAGATTATTAATCTAGAAATTATTATTGCTAATTAAAATAATTATGAATGGTATTTACTCATTACTAACGAAGCATTAGTTCCACCAAAACCAAAACTATTTGACATTACAGTATTTAACTTTCTTATAGTTGGCTCCCTAATTATATTCATTTTTTTTGCTTTTTTATCTAACTTATTAATATTAATGCTTGGGGCAATAAATCCATGCTCTAGCATTAACAAGCTATAAATAGCTTCGTGTACACCAGCTGCTCCCAAAGAATGCCCAGTCATTACTTTAGTAGCTGAAATTGCAGGCGTATTTATACCAAATACTTCAGTTATTGCTTCTAGTTCTTTTATATCACCAACTGGTGTCGAAGTACCGTGGGTATTGATATAATCAACTTGTTTAACATTTGCTAATGCAATTTTCATACATCGAACTGCTCCTTCACCAGAAGGAACAACCATATCATAACCATCTGAAGTTGCCCCATAACCTACAATTTCAGCGTAAATATGTGCATCTCTAGCTAAAGCGTGTTTCAATTCCTCTACTACAACAATACCTCCCCCACCAGCAATAACAAAACCATCTCTATCCTGATCATAAGTACGCGAAGCTCTTTCTGGGGTAGCATTATATTTTGTAGATAATGCTCCCATTGCATCAAATTCACAGGTTAATTCCCAACTTAGTTCTTCACCACCACCAGCAAAAATGAGATCTTGTTTATCTAATTGAATTAGTTCAAGAGCATGACCAATACAATGGGCGGAAGTTGAGCAAGCAGAACTAATAGAATAATTAACACCCTTAATTTTAAATGGTGTAGCTAAACAAGCAGAAATACCTGAAGCCATCGCTTTAGTAACCATATATGGACCGACACCACGTAATCCTCTTGTACGCATACCATTAGAGCCAGCAACTTGATTACGTGGTGAACCACCACCAGATCCAACAACTAAACCAGTGCGAATATTTGAGATTTGTTCTTCAGGTAAATTAGCATCTTGAATAGCCTCTTCCATAGCCAAGTAAGCATAAATAGAACAATCACTCATAAAACGAAGAATTTTGCGATCTATTTTTTGTTTAACATAATTTTCAGTTAACTGAATATTACCCCATATATGGCTTCGTAAACCCATTTTTTCAAATTCTTCTGAAAATCTGATACCAGAGCGACCTGACTTTAGAGAAGTCAACACCTCTTTCTGATTATTTCCTATACTAGAGATAATTCCAAGACCAGTGATTACTGCACGATTCATTAATTATATTACCTTATAGTCGAAATTAATTTACCTATAATTTAATTTATCACTTTAACTTACACTTATAAGTTTAAAAAGTCTAATTAAGTAAATAATATAAAAATATTAACTTTTCCACCTTTATATTTTAAAAGAGATACCTAGTATATTTTATACTAAATTGATTAGAATTAGTTGATAATCTAAAATAGATAATTTTATTAATATAAATAAGATCATCTTAAATTAAACTAAGCTGAAATAAAAAAATATATTTATCTGTGTGAATATTTTAATAATATTTATTATTCAATCAAATAATTAAAGAAATTCAGTTTTTTAGTTTATATAAAGTTTATAAATCCATTTTTCTTATTTTATAAAATAATCTATTATCAAAAAAATAAGTTTTAGTTTAGATTAAATTTTATAGAAGTTTAATAAGTTATTTATTTAATTTTTATTAATAATCACTTAAAACTTAGATTATAGTTTTCGATACTATATTTTAGTTTAGAAAATATTAATTTCTATTTTTATTTATCTAGAATTTATTGATTTTATAATATAGATTAAATAAACTGTTTTTCTAAACAGATTTGTTAACAATAATCTTTTAAATTATTAATAATATATCATATAAATGATTATAGAAAACAAATCAAACTATTCTTGATTTCTGATTTAATATTATTAATATACAATTAATTTAATTAAAAATCTAGTTTTTAGTAAAAATACTTAATTTAAAAATAGATCTCTATATTTTTTAAAATATCTTCAAATTTTTGAAGTTAAACTTCACTTACTTTAATATAATATCAAATATATAATTGTGTTATTTTTTTATTATTTTACTAATATTCTTTATTACAGATTAAAAATAAGGTTTATTTAGAAATAAAAAACTTAGATTAAACTTAAAATTTTAATGTTTAATTAATTTAATAATAAATCAATAACATGATTTATAAATTTTTTATAATTTGTTTATTAAATTTAACTTATAACCTAATATTATTATTGTTATTATTTAGAACTTATTATTATTAAAAATAATTAATATTTCTTATTATGCAAATAAAGTAAAAGTATATAAGTTTAATATTAATAAAAAAATATATTATATTTTGATAACTAAAATACTTATCAAAATACAACTTTATTTATTATTAATTTAGTTATAATAAATATCTTATGAAGAGATTTTATTATTATTTACTTAATTTAAATAATATTAAATGAAATTTAAAATAATTATATATTGTTTTATAACAATTAAAATAATTTAATTATTTCATATTTTGAATAAAAATAATAAAAATAATAAAATTAATTAAATTTATATAAAACTAGCTCTTTATTGTTAAAAAACATTATAATAAAATATAATAATATCAATAAATTAATTAATTTATTGATATTAAATACTTTTATATTAGTTACTTTGCTTTTATTTTCAAATTATAAATTATAAATTAACTCTGTTATATAATAAGTTAATATATTTTTATGTGGTTATTTTTATAGCTTGTGTTGATAGCAAATAATATTTAAAATATAATTAATTTATATTTAAATATATATTATAATTAAATAATATAAACAATTCAAATAAGCAATTTTTATTTTTAAACTTAAATTTATAAAAATTTATTTATTATTAATATTTCTATAATTTTTCTAGATAAAATCTATATAATATTGTATTATAAATTATTATTGAATTAGTTATAGTTATTTTCAACACTTACCTTTTATAGGAAGAAAGTAATAAACTCTTATATTAATTAATTTTAATATATAAATTATTGTAAAATTAAATTAATTAATTAATTTTCTAATAAAGATACCAATTATTATTGAATAAATTAAATATATAATATTATAGCGTAATCGAATGATATGAAAATGCAATAAATTTATACAATAATCATTTTTTTAAAGGAAAACATAGTTAATATAATTAATTTTTAATTATAACAAATTTAGAAGAAAAATATTAATAGTAAACGATTTTTTTCAAGAAATATTATGAAAATAATTTAAAGTAATATTGATCACTTTTAGTTCTTTTTCTTTAAATAATACTTTTTATATATAAAGATTTACTAATTAGTATTTTTAATATTAAGCATAAATAGATGTTTTTAAAATAAAAAAACTTTATATCTCTTACTTAATCATTAAAACTTAAACTTTAATAAAATATAAAAGATTTTAATCTTTAAACTACTATTTACAAAAACAGGCAAAATTAGCAATAAATGCTAAATTTTAATTAATTTATTTATTTTATAATGGATTAATAACTAAAGTAAAGTTCTATATAATTTTACAAATAAATTAATATTAATAAGACAAATATAATATTTTAAATAACCTTTAATTTAAAGATATAAAAATATTTTATTTAAATTTTATTATTTTTTACTTATTAAAGGGATTTTAATAAGTATTTAGTTAAATATTAGATATCAATTTTGATCAAAAGCTTTAATTCATACGAATATTGGTGGTTATCTTATAATCTATATATTTCTATATTATTAGAAATATATTTTTAATTTTTAAACATAATTTTCATTATTCAATATTAGTTATTTTAAAATCTTTAAGTACAAATAAAATTTAAATTATTGATATGAAATATATTTCAAAAAAAATGAAACCTTAAATTAATGCTTAATAGATGATTTTAAAATATAATTCCAAGGTAATTAAATATCTGCAAATAACCTTTAGTCAAAAAAATAGATTTTGATTTAAAATCAACAATTAAATTATTTTAACTGATATTAAAGATATATATCAAGGACAGATAAATAATTTATTAATTTTTTTTAAAGTTTAATTTAAACTATTTATATAAAATATTTTATTTTTATTCATTTGTTTTATTTTAGTATTACAAAAATTATAATTTATTTGTTTATATCTATTTTCTACTAGATAAAATCTATTGAAATTTTTTAATATTAAATTTAAGATCTATCTTAAAAAATTTAATAGTAAATTTCATTATATTATATATTTGCATATAGATAGACAGATTATTTATTTCAGTAAAATTTACTCAAGTAAGTTATGTTATTTTTTAAAAAATAACAATAAAATATTTATATAATATTTTATATTTTTTATTTTAATATTTTTTAAATTATGTTGTTAAAGCATAATTCACCACATTGAGCTCGAGCACGTAAAAAATGATCTACAATTATTATAGCCATCATTGCTTCTGCTATCGGTATAGCTCTTATACCAATACAAGGATCATGACGTCCTTTGGTAACTATTTTGACTTCATTACCTTTCTCATCAATAGTTCTACCTGGTATACTAATACTCGATGTTGGTTTTAAAGCTAAATTAACAATAATAGGTTGACTACTGCTTATTCCTCCTAATATGCCTCCGGCATAATTACTAATAAATCCATCACTTGTTATTTCATCTCGATTTTCATCTCCCCTTAATGTAACTACCTTAAAACCAGCACCAATTTCAACACCTTTAACTGCATTGATACTCATCATTGCATGAACAATATCAGCATCTAATCGATCAAATACTGGTTCACCTAATCCTGCTGGAACATTTTCAGCAATAATAGTTATTTTAGCACCAATCGAATTACCTTCTTTTTTTAATAAACGCAATAAAGTATCTATAGAATCTAATTTTCTTTCATCAGGACAAAAGAAAGGATTTTGCGAAACTAAATCCCAATTTTTTAGTTCACAACAAATATCTCCAATTTGACTTAAATAACCACGAATAGTTATATCTAATTTCTGTTGTAAATATTTTTTTGCAATCGCACCAGCAGCAACACGCATCGCTGTTTCACGAGCTGAATATCGACCTCCACCACGATAATCACGTAAACCATATTTTTTATAGTAAGTATAATCTGCATGGCCAGGTCGAAAAACATCCTTAATATTACTATAATCTTCTGATCGTTGATCCTTATTTTCAATTGATAATCCAATTGGTGTTCCTGTAGTTTTACCATTAAAAATACCTGATAAAATTTTAACATTATCAAATTCACAACGTTGAGTAGTATGATAAAAATTACCAGGACGTCGACGATCTAAATCTAATTGTATATCCTTTTCTGACAACATCATTCCAGGAGGAACCCCATCAACAATGCATCCTAATAGTAATCCATGTGATTCGCCAAATGTAGTAACACGGAAAAGCTGTCCAATTGAATTTCCAGCCATACTATTTTCCTTATTCTTTCTTTATTAATATTAAAATAATGAATAATTTTTTATTATATAATAATAAATTATCTGATTATTAATTAAATAATTAAATATTTATTAATATTAAATAATTTATTTCTACGTAATATTAACGAATATATTTCTATAATACTTGAATTTTAATAAATTAAAATAAATATTTATTTATAACTTAATAATATTTAATTTAAATAAAATAAAAAATTTTCTATTTAGAAAATATTTAGTTTATGATTTAAATTTATTAAAAGAAATTTTAAGATATTAACATGACTTTATTTTAACAAGAACTTAAACTCTATATAAGTATTTTCTTGTATAGAAAATAATCTTTATATCTATATATTATATACTAGTAACTACTGAATAATATTTAATCAATATGATATTAATGAATAAATTTAGATATATAAATAATATCCTATTTCAAAATAAACTAAAAGTAATAATTTTACTTTAATTATTGTTGATTAATTAAAAGAAATATGAAATTTAATAATTTTTTATTTCTTTTTAAAAAAATATACCAACCGACAAATAAGAATATATTATTAACTACACCAATATATATAGATTTAAACAAATTAGATAATCACGATCATAATTACGATTACAGAAAACGCTTATTCATATTAATTTGTCTATAAAAAATTTATTATAATATATATATTTATAAATAAAGATATTAATCTTTATTATGTAAATAATTTATTTAATATATTAGACTTAATATGTGTAATAAGTTAATTTTAATTTATTATTTCTATTAAATAGTAAACGATCGAAAACTATTTTATTATTTTATATTATAAAATGTTAATAAATTCTAAATCAAAAAAACTTTTACTTTTAGAAGAATTTTTATTATTATTTTAATAATAAAAATTACTTTTAAGATTTAATTAATATAGAATATAGATTACTAATTATATATAAAAACATATATACTTATAATTTTATAATTCATAATTTATTCAAATATAGTTTTACCTATTAGAAATTAAAAATAATTCGCTAATGAAATGTTTTAGTTATGAACTATAAAATAACTTATTAAGTTAATATAGTTTACTTGATCATAATTATATTAATTTCTAAAACAAATAATTAATAATTAGTTCATTTTACATTATAAAATAAAATATAAAAAACTTAAAATAAACATATTATATTTTAAGAAAAACATTAATATAGAAGTTTCCCCAAAATGCATTGTATAAAATATAATTTATACTAATAGTTACTTTGATTATAAATATACGAAAAAAACAGGTTGTTATAAAAATAATTTAATTATGCGTAATCTATAGTACATCGCACTTTTAAATATAAGTATAAATGATAAATCTAAAAGATTTATCAAATAATTTATATTATAAAATATAATTACTATTATTTTAAAAAAGTATTTTATATTTAAAGTAAAATAATTACGTATTTTATACGACATAGAATTTTTATAAAATAAAAAAGAGAATTATTCAAACAACTATATAAACTATTATTATAATGGTGTATAAATTGTCTCGAAATAATTATAATAATATAAATTATAATAAAATAGATGCGATAATAAAAACAATATTTAAAAACAAAAAAATATGATAAATTAGTTTATTTATATAATTAAATATTAAATTTAAATTATTTAAAGCTAATAAAAAAATATTTAAGATAATCTTAAATATTAACTTTTAAAAAAAATCTTAATATCTTTATTAAGAAGATTAATAATAACTATTATGAATCATATATTGACTTAATATATATAACAATCTGAAAAAATTAAATTAATAATATTAATAAGTTTTTATGTATATGTTTAAATTTTGATTCTTATATGAAAGATGATACATAAAATAATATATCATTTTAATAGGATTAATAGCATTATCTAATAATATAGAGTTAGTAGAATAATAATTCTTAATAAAGAATTATCTATTTTATTAGATAATATTACAAATAATTTAATATATATAATTTATTAATATAAGAATAAAATATCAAAATATGCTTTTAGAATAAAATTCATATCTGGAAATAAAAAATTTTTTAATCAAGTAAAGAATGAAGAATAAATTTATTCAAATGTATTCCATTAATACAAATAATTATTTTCAATAATATAATAATAATCATTTAAAATGAGATTAAAAAAATTAATAATTATAAAATATAAAAAATGAGTAGTTATATAAGTTTTAAAATTTCATTTTAGCAAAAATATAGTTTATAATAATAAAAGGATTATTTTTTAGATAAACAATTAAATTATTAAAAAATAAAAAATTTTGATAGTATTTAATTTCATTGATCATTGTAAATAAAACTTTCATTTAAATTTATAAAAAATATAATGTTAATAAATTTAATACTAACTAAATTTTCTATATTAAATCAACTTATTATTAAGATATTTTATAGTAATCAGATTAATTAAGATTATAATACTAAAAATATAGTTTATGAATTTTACTATTTAAAAAGAAAGTAATAAAAAAATTAAGATAAACTCATTAAATAATTAAGTAACTAAATTGACAGAGTAATAATGAAAAATAAGTTTAAATTAATGACTGATGAAATTAACCTCTTTAAAGAAGCTACCATAGGAATTAAACCTTTATTACATAATATTGGTAATCATATACCATTAAAACTTCATACAAGAAAAACACAACTTATTACAAAACGTACGATTACAAAACAATTGGATACTAGTTATTTTTTTTCAGATGAATATCAACCAGCGCTAGAAACAGACGGACCAACTAGATATTTACGATCTGATATTAATCATTATGAATTAAAAAAATTACGTCGTAGTGATTATATACCAGAACTATTTCTTGATTTACATGGTTTGTCAAAGAGACAAGCTAAACAAGAAATCGGAGAATTAATCTCAACTTGCTATAAAAATAATATACATTGTTCTTGTATTATACATGGCCATGGAAAATTTATTTTGAAACAACAAATTCCTCTTTGGCTTGCTCAACATCCAAATATCACTGCTTTTCATCAAGCTCCTAAAATTTGGGGTGGTAGCGCTTCGTTATTAATATTAATTGAAACTAATGATATTTAATAATTATATAGCAGATTTGGTGAAGATCAAAAATCTTTCGTTTATATTATTAATATTTTAATACTTTAATAAGTTTTTTATCTATTTACTTATTAATATTAATTATATATTGATTTTTATATTTTTATATGAGTAATTATAAATATTAAAATATAAGTGAATTTTATTATATATAATCATTGAAGTTTAATACAAAATAAATAACTAACATTAAATAAAGACAATTCATATTATCTTTCTAATGCTATTTATTAACATAAAATAATTATAAATTAATTTATTATAAATCATGGATTTACATTAAAAATAAATTTTAACTAAAATATATATATTTCATAATCATAACAATAATATTATTTTACACTCTATAGTTATTATTTTATTTTTTTAGAAAAAATAAGAAAAAAATTAATAAAACTAAAATTTTTTAGAAAATCACAATAAATAAATTAAAGAATTTAATATTAAATTTAATAAGAAAATAGATTTAAATACATAATATTATTAATAATTAATTATTTTTTAAAATATTTAAATATATTAATTTATATCATCTTCTCATATAATCTTAATTTATAAAAGAAAATGAAATCATTCATAAAATTATTTAATAAAGAATACTATATTTTTTATATTTAAATTAATTTTATTTTTAATAAACCTAAATAAAACTTTTAGTAATAAAAAATTATTAATATAATAAATTAACTTAGATAAGTTATATTTAATTAAATTATGTAAGTTACTAATTATTTAATTTAAATAAAAATGAATATCAACGATAATGATACCAATTATACCATATTTTTACTGATAAAATATCAGTAATTGTTTTATAACTTAGTTTCTTAACATAAGTAATTACTTAAAACTAATTGTATTTTATTGATCTCATTAAATTAATAAAATTGAATTATTTATTTAGATTATTAT
The DNA here is from genome assembly GCA_052401645.1 of Arsenophonus sp. Classification (GTDB taxonomy): domain Bacteria; phylum Pseudomonadota; class Gammaproteobacteria; order Enterobacterales; family Enterobacteriaceae; genus Arsenophonus. The sequence continues at coordinate 557,622 of CP198939.1, read as the reverse complement.
CAAGCTCTATATTTTCTTTATAAATCAAAGATTTATCAAAATAAAAAAAATATTAATTAATAATTATTATTAGCTCTATTATACTCTCTATCATACATTTTATATTTCAAGATCAAATCTTAAAAAATCTATAATTAATAATTTAAATTCTTAAATTTTTAAATTATTTATAATTTTTATTATTAAATTGATATTATCTGTTATCTATTAAATATAGAATATTATATAAATATGTATTTACATTAATTTAATATGCTTAGTTAATTATAATTAAAATTCAATTTTTTATAATCTTCTTTTTATTATCGTATATACACTATATAACTCTAATGAATAATTCTTCTTTTATTTAAAATGTTGATCTTATGAATTTTTGTGTATTTGTTAAAATACGCATTTCATTTTTAGTAAAATTGAAAAAATATTTTTAAATAATAAATCTTTAATAAATTATCAATAATTTTTATTATTATTTTATAAAATAAGACTTATATGTTTTTACATGATTAATCTAATAATATTTACTATAATTACAACCATTATACTGAATTAATAATGATTTTTTGCTTTTATATTTATTTATTTTTTTTATTGCCATAATAAGATATTTTTTATAAAAATATAAATAAACTATATAAGCAAGATTTTCATTTTTTATTAATTAGATTGGAATTAATATTTTAACTGAATTTTTAAACTAGAATAGTATAATCCTATTAATATAGTATTTCAATAATTATTTTACCTTAACTACTTAATAATAAAAAAAATAAATTTAATATTTTATGATTAAATAAACTAAATAAAGTAAACATTCTATCATTAATAATGATAATATATTAAATCAAATAATTTAATTTAAGTGAAACAAAGTATTTTTTATTTAATAAATATAATTGAATTTGAAAAGTAGTCGCTGATTTTAATCATCTATATATAAATATAGATTATTAATTACTATGATAAGTAGTAATGGATAACTTTAAACATATGAATAATTTTTTAATCTATCATAAATTATGTTTATTTTTTCATTTATTTAGATAATAAAAATTATATTAATATTCAATATCAAAAATAAAATACGCTTATTGTATTTTTTAAATAAAGAATTAATGTAAATTAAGTATTAAATATATATATTTACAGATATTAAATTTGATTTATTTTTATAATGCAATATGTTTTTTTTAGAAAAATTAAATTTTATTTCTAATTTAAATTTAATCTTATTAAAAATTAAATTTGATAAAATTTTAGTGTTATTTTATTTTTTTTAAATAATATATATAGTTATTTAAAAAATACATGGCGTATTAATTAACGAACTTTAAAAATAACTAAAGAAGATTTTTAAATATAATTACTATTTTTTTTAAAAAATTAAAAATTATTAGTTTGACTATATAGTTATAATAGTGAAATTTTATATGAATTATTAGAAATAATTATTATAAATTTAACTATCATTCAAAATTATAATGATATTTAAAAAAAAGACTATGCAATTATTAACTTATATATTATTGGTAATATTTTAGATATAAAATAATAAAATAAAATAAATCTTAATTTATATAATATTTAAAAATCTATAGAATAGATATGATAAAATATTATCTAAGTAATCTACTAATCATAGTTTAACCCTATATAAAGTAAAGTAAATTCAAGAATTTAAAATTAAAAAAATAATAATAAAATTATGAAAGATTTGAAATATTATTTAAGTTAATTTTAGATAATATCTATTATTATAACAGTTATTTCTATTTTGTAAGTGACAATACATTTAATAATAATTTGATACCAACTAAAAATCACTTATTATTAATTTTATTAATTAAATTAATAAAATTAATAACATTATATTTTTAATAAAATATATTAATATTCATATAAATTTCTTACATAGAAATAGTTTATTATAAAATTAAAAAATTGATCTTATCTATAATTTAAAATTATAAAAGCTTATAAATTTAATCTAATAAAATCTTATAGTTAGTTGGATATTAATTTTAAATTAAAAATTATTAATTTGATATAAATAAATATTAATTTTAATTAAGTAATTTCTTTAAATCAATTTAAAATATTAAATAATAAAATATCGTATTAAAATATAAGTAAAATTATAAATATTAAAAAAATAAAATAATAATGTATAAATATACTAAAATATTTAACAAAATAATTATACTATTAATTACATTTTAATTTTTTTAAAAAAATTAAAATTATCTTATCATCAAAAATTATAAATCATAAAAACATTATTTTATTTATTAACATTTGAATTAAATTATAGAAATTAATTTCTAATCAACAGAATTTAAATTACCTTCAATTATAGCGGAATTAAAATTAATAATTGGCTTAAATGCGTTTCTTTGTGCTTTAAAATCTTTATTTTGAAAATAAGATTCTATAATTATCAAATATGGATCAGAAGAATTTTGTAAAATTTCAGTAAAATCTAATAAAATTGCTCTATTTTCAATTCCTTCCAATAACCATTTTCCTATTGACATCCAAAATGTAAGATAACTTAACACTGGATAAGTTGTATCAACTAAATTACCAAAATCTTCTCGTAAAGTAAAACTACCGTAACCTGGTAATACTATATATGGACCATATCCAACCCTATAATACCCTAAAGTACTACCAAAACGATTAGTTTCTTCTTTAGCAAGCTTAGGATTAGCCATTGAAGCAATATCGACTAATCCTGCTATACCAAAAACACTATTTAAAAAAAAACGATTGAAATGTTTGATTCCCTGAAAAATATTTCCACATAGAAAATTATTTACCATACTAGCGGGTTCTTCTAAATTATATAAAAAATTAGATAAACTATTACGAACAGGCATAGGTAAATAATCACGCCAAACTATTGCAAGTGGTCTAATTATATGGCGATCAAGAATGTGGTAATTAAAATTAAATATTCTTCTATTAAATTGTTCTAATGGATCGGATCGTTGTTTATTATCTATAAATGTATTAGAGCAGCTTTCAGTAAATAATAGAACAAAAAATATTCCGAATAATCGACATATTTTAAATCTTATTTTTTTATTCAACTAAATAATCCTCATATAAATTATTTATTCATAATAATATTTAATATTACTTTTTTCTTATTTGATAAAAAAATTTAATTATTGTTTATTTAAAAATAAAATATTTAATCTATTATCATAATAATATGATACATTAATAAGATAAATAATAAAAAATTATAATTAATATAATTAAAATTATAGAATATAAAATATATAAATAAATTAAATAACGACACAGTTATACTATGAAGCGATTTATTAAAAAAGATTAATATTTTTATAAAATCTATTGTAATTTAATAAAATTAATTTTAATTTAAATTTAAAAATACTAAAATTAATAAATTGTATCAATAATTTTATATTAATTAATACAATATAATGAAATATACAGTATATTTAGATAAATTAAATTATATTTTATATCCTCTTAGTTAAATGGATATAACGAGCCTCTCCTAAGGGCTAGTTGTAGGTTCAACTCCTACAGGGGATATTATTAATATTAAATATTAATCTATTTATTTTTAATAAAATACTTAAATATCAATTTTTTACTAGTAGTGAATTAAGTTTAATTATAAATTTTATTTATATAATAATTTAAATACTAATTTATAACTTATTTAATATAGTTAAACATTTATTAAATTATGTTTAATAAATAAAATATTTTTATTTTATGAAGAATTAATAAAAAAATATTATATATTTAGTTTAATTTACTATAGATATAATAGTAACAAATAATATTTAGATAAAAGTTATTTATATAGAAAATTAATAAAATAATGAAATTATTAAAATTAAAATTAATCGTAATAATTATAAAATTATTACTTTATTTTAAAATAATTATTTATCACAACTTTTAAATAAATTAATTTTTTCTAAAAAATAATATTTAAACTCTAAATATTTTTAACTTATAGTAGAATTATTATACTTTTATTTATTAATGATTGTTATTGCAATATTAATCTTTCTTTTATTTTAAAATAAGATTATTATATTTATATAAATAATCACATCTATTTTAGAGTATTTACAAATATATATACATTATAGTTAATAAAACTAGATATTTTAATAAAGTTAAATTGGTTTTAAATGAAAGATAAAAATTAATTTAGTTAGAAAGTAGTTAAATTAAAAATAAAAAACTTATTAAATTTATTAAAAATAAATATTTTTTATTTTTTTTATAAAGATAAATATTATTAAAATAATGATAAAAATTCACGAATATAACAATAGATATATTAAAAATATATTAGTTATAGCACATACTATAAAGATATTAATTTTTATATATAAAAATTAATATCAAATATGTGAATTAATAATTCAACAGAAAATAATAAAAATAATAATAAAAATTATTTATTACTTTAATTTCATATATAGATATGGACTTTTTTTGATTAAATAGCATTAATATTTATTATACATATAATTTATTTAATGTTTAATTTTAAATTAAGATTTAATCGTAAATTAACTATTTTTTAATAAAATAATAATTACTAGAAAACTTTAATTTACTTTAGGCATCAAAATATTATAAGTGTTAAAAACAGTAATTTAGCATTATATTAGTTATTTTATATTGTTATTAATAATAAAAGATTTTTTAAAACTAATAATATCTATAATAAATATTATTAGTTATTAAGTAAAAATAAAAATAATTATTCTTTTATTATTCACTATTTTTAATCATCGTCTTATCTTTATTATCTGTTTCACATAAAAAATAAACTATTCTAAATAAAGTATATATTTTAATATAAACTTCTAAATAAATTATTAGTTAATGCTATCAAAAAATTTTTAATCTCATTGATTTTTTAATCTATAAATTAATAATAGATTATTTATTTATCACAACCAATTATATATTAATGCTAAAAAATTCAATAATCAAAAAGATATATTGATAATACTTTTAATTAAGAATATTAAGATATAAAAAATATTACTTTAAAAATTATTGTCTAAATGTTATTACTTATTAAATTAATTTAATTTATAGCATATAAAAAAAAGTTCATATTAATATAACCCACTTATTTACACGAAAGATAGAATAGATTAAAATGGAAAAAATAAAGATAAAAAATAAATTATTTATAAAAAAAATTTTATATAAAATGCAATTATTATTAATAGTAAATTATAATCTTTATATATTGGTTAATAAAACTAGAATAAAAACGTTTATTTATATTGTAAAATTTTATGTTTCAATAAAATAAGAAAAATAAAATAAATATACAGAAATTAAATCATTATTATTAATGATGTTGGTGATATAGAAAATCAGTGATAATAATGAATATTATTCTAAAATATAAATATTTTTATAGTAATGTTAAAAATGCAATGATGTATTATAAGTTAATTAACTTATAATTATATGAATAAAAGATCAAATTACTTTAAATTAATAAATGGTTCATTATATGACATATAATATTATCTTTTAAAAGAGTAGTAGGTACTTTATAAAAAATTGTTAAATTAATAATAAATTCAGAGATGAAGGATAATATTAACAAGAACTGTTATATATTTTATTTTTATAAAAAATCTTTTATTGGAAATATGTTTGTTATTTTAGTATATTTCTATTCTACTAAATACTATTAAGTTATTAACTTTATATTCAGCAATACAAATTATTAAAATTTTAGCACAATATAAGTGATAACTAAGTATCTATATCAATAATTATAACTAAATCATTTAATAAAATAATTATTAATCTAATAAATTAATTAACTAAAGGATAATTAATTTATTTGAAAAGATAAAACTTTAATTTAATTAATTAGTTTTAATCATCATTAAGTAATCTAAATATAATAAAGTCTAATAATTTAATATATATACTTAACATTTAATTAATAAATCAATAATAATAATTATTAGTGATTATCATAAATAATAACATATTAGTTATACTCTATATATTAATTCAGATTTATGTACTTAAATTATTGTTAAAATATCAATATTATAGAAATACATATACATGATACTATTCCAGTACAAAATTAAAAAAATAAAATACTAATCATTAACATTAAAGATAGATTAGCTTAAATAATTGATAAAAAATTAGTAAAAATCTATAAATAATTATTATAAATAAATATTTATTTATTATAAAATCATCATTTATATTTAAATTAATTGATTTAAATATTGTGTTATATAAACTAAATAACTGCTCTAATTATAATTAATACTATTTTTATAACTATCATAAAAATACAAATAGAATATCATATATAATTTTATAATATCATTATAGTTAAATAACTGATAGCACTTAATTTTTAATTAAAAATTAATATCAATAATATTCCAGATAAATATCTTATAAAAACTTATACTTTTATAAATTAATTAAATTGGTGTATCATTTGAATAATGGAAATAATAGGAAAATAAATAGAAATATTTTCAAGAAAATATTGAATTTTACTTGAATTATTTTCAAAATAGGAAATAGTAGTTTAAGCTGTATTAAACAGAATGAAGTCACATAACTTGATTTTTTAAAGAATATTAGATCAATAAGAAAAACTATTTTTAGTTTAACTAGTTAGTGATACACAAGCAATATTATATGATTGTTAATCAATTAGCTTTATTCATCTTTTATAAACAATTGAAATATATACCAAAATGAGATTTACTTAAATTTTAAATATTTTATTTTTTTAATTAAAAGATATTTATCTTTGATAAGAATCAAGAATTACTATAAGCTTTTTTTATAAAGAAAAATTTAATAAATTATTAAATTTAAAGACCTAATTATAGCGATCATAATTACATTATATCATAATCTTTCTATTTAAGATTTTAATCTTAAAAAATATTATTTTTATTTTATAATAAATAATCTTTCTTATCAAAAAATCGTATTTATATTAACAAAATCTACATTGCTTTAATTTTATTGATCTATAATAAATTGAAATCTTCTTTCAGTTTTTTTCTATTATTATCTCTAATTATTGTAATAAAATACAATGTCTAATATTTTATTATTTCTGTTTTCTAAACAGAACTAATAATTAGTTGCCATATAATAATATTCATTATTAAATTTTAGTAAATAAATCTAAATTTTTTAAATAAATTATAGATATCTTATTTCTTTAAATTATCTTAATTTAATATATTTTATTTTTTAAAGTTTAAATTAAATTAAAATATTCAAATATAATGATTCTAGATTCATGTAAATAATTTTACTATAATAAGTAGAAAAATAATAATTAATAAAATATTTATAATAAATAAAATATGTTTTCACATTTTCATAAATTAATTAATATTATTATAAGAACAATGAGATAATTATCTTTTTGAAATTATTCAAAATTATAAATCTATAATATTTTATTTATTATTTTTAATAAAAGTAAAATTATTTTTACTGAAATGATTTAAATGAATTATTTAAAATATATTGTTTAAACTTAAGGAGTAATATGTGTTTCGCATATTTACTTATTAAAGTGATACTAATTTTTTTTTTGCTAATTGTGCACTTAGACTACCAGGATACATTTTAATTATTCGTTGATAAACTGCACGAGCCTTCTCATTTTCTCCACTTTCTTGCATTAATAGTCCTATCTTATAAAATGACTCTGATACTTTTGACGAATTAGGATAATTTTTAACAACTGTAGCAAAATAAAAAGCAGCATCATTTTTATTTCCATTATTATAATTTAATTGACCGAGCCAATAAATAGCATTTGATTGATAACTAGATTTAGGATAAGTTTTGATAAAGTTCTGAAAAAAACTAATTGCTCGTATAATCTGTTGTTTAGATTTGCTATTTATAGCAAGGGCAATAGCTGTATCATATTCAACTTTTTCATTTGTGGATTTAATGGTAGAAATAGAATTGTTTTTATTATTATTATTAATATTTACATTCACTTTATTTGAATTAGTCATAAATGAATTTAAGTAAATATTAAGATCTTTTTGTTCTTTAATAACCTGTTTTAATTGATATTGATTTTCTTGAATTTGACCTCGTAATATATCAATATCACGTTGAGCATCCAATAACTGTCTTTGAATCTGATATAATAATTGCCCATGAGAATTAACTGCTGTTTCAATTTGAATGAGAAGATTACTTGTCGAATCTGAACTAATATTAACAATTTGAGATTGAGCAATAGTTACTACTGGAATAACCATTCCAACTAACATTAAAAAATTAATATAAAGATGTTTAAAATTATTATTCATATAATATTCTTATTAATATACAATTACAGCTCGACGATTTTTTGAGAATATTGATTCATCGTGACCATATATAGCTGGTTTTTCTTTACCGTAAGATACAATAGAAACTTGATTACTATTTACACCTTTACTTTGTAAATATATTTTTAGAATATTAGCACGACGTTCACCAAGTGCAATATTATATTCTGGTGTGCCACGCTCATCTGTATGACCTTCAATAATAATATTAACAGAAGGATTTTCACGTAGGAAAATTGCTTGTTTATTTAAAATATCTTCATATCCTATATCGATATCACTTTTATCAAAATCAAAATAAACAATATTATTATTTTGTAATTCTCGATTAATCTTTTTGTAAAAAAATTCTTTTGTACTTAAGTTATTATTTGTATCTATTAAATTATTTCCATAACTATTTTTTTCATTATTTTTTTTAAAATTACATGCTGTAATTAGTAGGATAAATAATACTACTATTAATTGTTTAAGTATTTTATTCAAATGCATATTAATTTAATTCCTTTTTACTATTATAATATATATTATTATATATCATAAATATGGTGACCAAGCAGGAAATCTTATATGTCCATTATCTGCTGATATGCATGCTTTAAAATGTCCATCAGTTGATACAAGTTGTAATACAGTTCCCAATTCTTGTGAGGAACTATAAATTATCATAGTATTATTAGGTGAAATACTAGGAGTTTCATCTAAAAATGTATCAGTCAAATATTCGATCTCATTAGCTCTTTGAAGATCTTGTTTAACAATGCGTTGTTTACCGTTATAAGAGTTAACCATTACCATAAATTTACCATCATGACTAACACTAGGATCCTGATTTTGATTAATTACCCAAGTTATACGTTCTGGAACACCAATATTAATATTTAATTTATATATTTGTGGCCGACCAGTTTCATCAGAAGTATAAATAAGTGTTTGACTATCTGGCATCCAATTTGGTTCAGTATTATTATTACGACCATAAGTTATTTGATCAATTTTTCCATTTTTTAAGTCTTTTACATAAAGATTTAAACTTCCTGTTCTCGAAAGTACAAAAGCAAGTTTTGTGCCATCAGGCGAAAAAGTAGGTGCGCCATTATGACATGGAAAAGAAGTAACTGTGCTAACTTCACCAGTTACTAAAGTTTTGATAACTAAAGATGAATTACCGCTTTCAAAAGTTACATAAGCTATTTTTTCACCATCAGCGGACCAAGCAGGAGACATTAACGGTTCTTTAGAACGATGAATAATAAATTGATTATAACCATCATAATCTGAAACTCTTAATTCATAAGGAAATTTTATATCGTTAACCTTTAATACATATGATATACGTGTATTAAATGCTCCTCGAATACCAGTTAACTTTTCAAATACTTCATTACTTATAGTATGTGCCGCATAGCGTAACCATTTTCGCGATATTTTTAATTGATTTTTAATTAATACAATACAAGGAGAATTTACGACATCAATAAGTTGATAATCAATAATATATTGACTATCAGATACAGGTTGCACATAGCCAATAACAATAGAATTAATACCTAATTCAATCCAAGAATTTGATATTACTTCAGATGCAATAGTTGGTTGTTGAGGCATATGATTATAATCAATAGGATTAAATTTACCACTATTTTGCAAATCAGCAGTAATAATTTGTTCTATATTATAAGGCAAGGAATCTATTCCGTTCCATTTAAAAGGTACAATACCAATAGGCTGCGCAGTATTAACACCTTTAGTAATTTCAATACGAATTTCTGCATGAGTATTTCCAATCCATATTATTATAAAACATAATAATAATTTAATTATATATTTCATTTTTTTCTCTTATAATGTTTATTTATATACAATAATTAATTTTAATATTAATAAATATAAATATATAAAACAAAATAACTAAAAATTAGTTAATTTTATTAATTATATAAAATTTATCTTATTTTTTAACTAAATAATATTAAATATTAAAACGCTTCCATATTTATTAAATAAATCATAAATACTACGATTTGGTGGTTTTGGTATTCTGGCTGTTTTAGTCGCACGTATTGCTGCATCACATAGTGATTTATCGTTTAATATATTATTTTTAGCAAAAATACTAATTAATGTACCGTTTTCATCCAGATTTATCTTTAATTCACATATTTTACCTTGATAAATGTTAGCATCATAAAATTTACTCTCAATTGCTGCTTTAATTTTAGCAGAATAATTGATTAGCTCTGAACTTAATACTTTGTTTTTTTTATTTTCTTTTTGATTTCTAGATTCACTGTATATCGTTTTCTCAATTGGTTTTTTAACCGTTAATTCATCAAGTAGATCATCAACTATAACAGGTTCTTTTTTTATATTTATTTTTCTATTAGTTTTCAATACTTTAAGTATTTTTTCATCTTTTAATTTTATTTTTATTTTATCTTTTATTAATTTATCTTGTTTTACTTTAATTTTAACTGCAATATCTTTAATAATTTTATTTTGTTCTTTAGGATTAATCTTCTTAATATCTTCTTTTATTTGCCAATGATATTTCTCTCTTTTTTCTTTTATTTTAATACTATTTTCTTCAGGAATTTTTAATTTTTTTTGTTCATTTTTTTTCTGTTGAAAATGTTTTTGATCAATAATATCTTGTTTCGTATTGTTTTTTTGTTCAAATTTTTTATATTTTTCTATTTCATAACCTGTATTAACAATGATCGCATCAATCACTTTGTAATCTTGATTGTAATTAATAAAATTAATAATTTGATTAAATGAACTAAAGATAATTAAACTGAATAGTAAAATATGAAGTAAAATAGAAAATATAATAAATCGATTTAATTTATTTTTTTTTTCTTTTATTATTCCCAAAATGGATTTCCAAATAAATAATTATTAAATTATATTAAATAGGTTGAGTCATAAAACCCACGGTCCTAATACCAGTTTGATGAAGTATACTTAAAATTTTAATAATTTCTTCATAAGGTATATTCTTAGAGCTACCAATTAAAAAAATTGAATTTGAATTTTTTGCTAAAATATTTTTTATTATTATTTGAATTTTTTCAGTTTGTAAAATATTTTTTCGATGATTACCAATTATGATACTATATTGTCCTACTCCAGATATTTCAAAAATAATAAGTGATTTATTAGTATCTGACATAAATTTTGATTTAGGTGCATTTGGTAATTCTACTTTTAGATTTTGCAAAATAATTGGAGCTGTTGACATAAAAATCAATAACAATACTAATAATATATCTAATAAAGGAACAATATTGATTTCATATTTCAGTTCACGCCTATATCGAACACGATCCATTTTCAATTCTCTTTATTTATTATCTTTAGAAAAAAAAGATTGACGATATAAAATAATTAAAAATTCTTCCATAAAATTATCATAACTTTGTTCTAATTTATTCACTTTTATATTTAGTAGATTATAGGCTAATATAGCTGGAATAGCTGTAAATAAACTGATTGCAGTTGAAATTAAAGCTTCAGCAATACTTGGTGCAATAATTTGTAATGTTGCTTGTTGTTTTATTGAGGTCAATTTAATAAAAGAATGCATTATTCCTAAAATTGTACCTAATAATCCAATATAAGGACTTATTGATCCTATAGTACCTAAAAAATTAATATGTTCATCTAATAACTCTAATTCACGATTTATCGATAATCGCATAATTCTATATACACCCTTCACTAATTCTTCTTTTTTGTTAAGGTTAAGTTGATGTAAGCGAAGAAATTCTTTGAATCCAGAATAAAAAATTTTTTCTAATCCAGTTAATATATCACGTCGAATTTGACATTCTTTATAAAGACGTGATAGCTCAATGCCTGACCAAAAATGATCTTCAAAAATTTTCATTTCTCGAGTTGCTTTATTTAAAATAATAATTCGTTGAATAATAATAGCTAAAGAAGTAATGGAAAATCCTATTAGAATAAATAGGATTAATTTAACTAAGAAACTTACATTTAAAAAAAAATATATTATATTCATGCAAATTATTACTTAAATTCTTTGATAAAAAAGTTAAGAGGTCTAGTTTTATTTATTTTAAATATATCAATAAAATAGTAATTATTTTTAATATTAAAATTCTTTTTAAAATATTTTTATATCTAATAGGCATAACTTGCATAATTAACTGTAGTTATTAAAAATAAATATCATTTATATAAAATATAGATAAGATAGCAAAATAACATTTTTTACTTCATATAATTATATTAATAAACTATCTATTATTATGTTTAAATAAATTATTTATTAGAATAATTTATAAATAAAATTAAATAGTAATTAAATATAAAATAATGATAAAATAAAATAATAATAAGGAAATATGATATTAAAAAATAATACTAAAATAGTAGATAATAAATAAAATAACATAAAACTATTTTATATAAAAACTAGATAAAAAATATTAATAAATATATGATATACGCTATTAAAATTAATAATAATCTTTTTCTCTAATATGAAAAATAAATACTAAAACTAGTTTTAGTAAAAAATATTGAATATTTGAAAAAATAGTCATAAATGTAATAAAGTTTAAAAAACAGATAATATCTTTTGTATATTAATAAATAAATCTTATATACAGCTATTATTAATTATTTATTTTAGTTTTATTAATAATATTATTTTTAATGATAATAAATAATTAAGACTAAAGTTATAGTTAAATTACAAACAAATAATGTTTAAATTTGAAATAAAATATTAAATGATACTTACTCATTCAAATAATAAATATCTCTTATTTTTAATAATTACTTTATTAATTTGAATAAACATTTTATGATAAAATCATATTCTCTGCTCTATATGTTAATTTAATTACTAAAAAAGATAATAATTTATTATTATATTTTAGTTCTAATAATTTTTATAAAAGTATTTTATCTTAGTTTATTGAAGCAAATGAATAAAGTACTTAATATTTTAAAAATAAAAACTAATTATATACAACTTCTTCTCTTATTATTTCATATAGTGAATTAAAAAATAAAATATATATCGATATTTATTTTTTATATGATAACAAGAGAATTTCTATATTAATATAAATAAGTATATTAAAAATATAACTAAGATAAAAAACAATCAACATAAAATTATATTTATATTCATATAAATATAATTTACTTAAAATACATGTTTAAAAATTAATCGTATCTTTTTAATTATTATTATAGTAAAAATTATAATTACTAATAAATTAGTAAATGTTGAGTAAAAAAAGAAAAAATATATAACTTAATAATAATTTTCCTATATTCAACAAAAAAACTTAAATAATAAAATTAATAAAAAGGATTTTAATAATTAATAGTAGTAAAAAATTACTAATAAATATTATAAAATTACATATACTGTGATATTTAAATTTCTAAGTCTTATATCAATACTTGAAAATATCTAATATAAAATATATATAAACTATTATCATAATAATATAAAAAAATAAATGCTATAATATATACTAATTAGTAAAGTCAAAGTATTAAATAATCATTAATCAGTACTAACCAAATTTAATTTTAAATTTAATAACTAAGATTGAATTAATTATAATTATAATCAGATAATTAATATATTTATTTCTATAAATAATAGTAAAATAGAATATATTAATATCAAAATTATAAATTAAGATAAAGTTATTAAAATATGGTAATTATTAATTACTACTATATAAATCTTATGAATTTATAATTAAATATTAATAAATTTTATTATATTAAGCATCTTTAATTTAATATTTTATTATTTATAACTATAACAAGAATCTTGATATAATTAAAGTATTTATTTGAAAATTTAGATATTAAAAATAATTTAATCATCAAGAATAACTATAAAGATCTTATCTTCTTAGTAGAATCAAAATTAGATTTATACTAATTTAATAATAAATAGGCTTTCTATTAACACTATATATGTAATATTATTACATAGGTATGTAATAATAATTTCATTATATTTAGATAATATTTAATTCTATTATAATAATATCAGTATTAATAAATAAAAATCTATTTTATATATTAATAAGTTTATAGACATAAACCAGAATTATAAAACAATATAAATAATATTGATAAATTTAAAATTGTTATAATATAAAATTTAAAAGTGGTAAACTTTTTTTTTAAAGAATACTATTCTATAGATATTTTAATTTTATTATCTGCTTATATAAATATAATATAATTATATTAACTTTTTATTAAAAGATAAAATAACAAATTTTTTATTTTATATAAAGTACTTTTATATAACATGATTATTTCTATTAATAGTTTAATATTTTTAGTAGCATATAAAAACTTTATTACCATATATAAATATAAATTTTGATATTATGTATTTCTTAAATTTTAAATAAAATAACTATATCAAGGAAATGAATAATAATTATTACATTTAAGGATTGTAAAATTCCTATACGAATTTATTTTCTTATTTAGTCTATAAATTAAATTAAATTATAGTGATTATTATCATGTTTTCATTTTATTTTCAAAAATTTTTTTTAAATAAATAATTAATATTATATTTATATTAAAAATAAATATTACATTATTATAGTAATATATAGTGATATTATAAATAAATTTAACTTATGATATTAAGTTTAAAACTAATTTTAAAAAAATTAAATATTTTGACTAAAAATATTTTTTAATCAGAATTAAATAATAAAATTTTATATCCAATAATCAATAATAATTAATATTATAAATAATAAAAATAAATTAGAATTAAAAAATATAATATTTTTTTAATATATATTATAGATTAAAAAATCTAAAAAACTTTAAACAAAATATTTTTTTGACTCTTTAAGTTATTATCTAACTATTATAAAGTAAAAAAATAAAACCAAAACATCAATTTTATATACTTTATAATGAAAATTAAAATTTATTAAAATATAATAATTATGTTAATAATATATATAATAATTTATTTTAATCATTCATTAATTATTTATTTTTTAACAACTATCAGTAAAAAATTAGTTTAAAAAACTGTTAATAATATGTTAATCAATATTATAATACTTAAAACTTTATTGTTAATAAAATTAATTATCATTATTTTAGGATAATAATAAAAAATTAATCTATAATTTTTTATAAAAATAACATAAAAATAAATTATTTATTAATCTCTAATTGTTTAACTGTTTCACCAATTTCATCTAAGTTGCGAACTATTTTTACTCCTACAGATGATAAAATAGAAAATTTATGATTTGCTGTACCTTTACCACCAGCAATTATCGCACCAGCATGTCCCATACGTTTATCATTTGGTGCTGTTATACCTGAAATATATGCAACAACTGGTTTTGTTACATGTTGTTTAATATAAACAGCCGCTTCTTCTTCTGCTATACCACCAATTTCACCTATTATAACAATTATTTCAGTTTTAGGATCTGCTTGGAATAATTTTATTATATCAATAAAATTTGAACCTAAAATAGGATCACCACCTATACCTACACAAGTAGACTGTCCTAACCCTACATCTGTTATCTGCTTAACTGCTTCATAAGTTAATGTACCAGAACGTGAGATGATACCTATTTTACCTGGTCTATGAATATAACCAGGTTGAATACCAATCTTACATTCACCAGGTGTAATGATACCAGGACAATTTGGTCCTATCATTCTTATTCCAATCTCATCTAATTTTGCTTTTACTGTTAACATATCTGATATTGGTATACCTTCTGTGATAGTGATAATTAATTTGATACCACTATTAATCGCTTCAAGAATAGAATCTTTACAGAATCGAGCAGGAACATAAATTACTGATGTAGTAGCACCTGTAGCTTTTACAGCTTCATTTATTGTATTAAAAACAGATAACCCTAAATGCTTTGTTCCACCTTTACCAGGTGTCACACCACCAACTATTTGCGTTCCATAAGCAATAGCTTGCTCTGAATGAAATGTGCCATGATTACCTGTAAATCCTTGACAAATAACTTTAGTATTTTTATCAATTAAAATTGACATTACTTATTTCACCCCTACTACCTGATACTGCTTTAATTGCCGCATCAGTTAAACTAGTTGCAATAATTATTTTTAAATTACTATCGATCAACATCTTAATACCTATTTCAGCACTATTGCCTTCAAGACGAATAATAATTGGAATTTTTACTTCAATTTTTTTAATTGCTTCAATAATACCACTAGCAATTAAATCACAACGAACTATACCACCAAAAATATTTACTAAAACAGATCTAATATTTTTATCCGATAAAATAATTTTAAATGCTTTACTTACCCGTTCCTCAGTAACACTTCCACCTACATCAAGAAAATTAGCTGGAGAACCACCATATAATTTAATCATATCCATCGTTCCCATCGCTAAACCAGCACCATTAACCATACAACCTATATCGCCATCTAAAGCAACGTAGTTTAATTCCAAATCTGAGGCATATGATTCACGATGATCTTCCTGATATATATCACGCATATTTTTTAATTCTATTTGTCTATACAATGCATTACTGTCAACGCTAAATTTTCCATCTAAACAAATTAAATCTCCTTGTTTTGTTATAACTAATGGATTAATCTCAATTAAAATCAAATCTAGTTCTAAAAAAATTTTTGCCAATCCGATAAATATCCTAACAAACTGCTCAACTTGTTTTCCTTTTAACTCTAATTTAAAAGCAAGCTCACGTCCTTGATAAGGCATAGGCCCTGTTAAAGGATCAATAATGACTTTATGAATTAACTCTGGTGTTTTTTTCGCTACTTTCTCAATTTCTATTCCACCTTTAATTGATGACATAAAAACTATACGATTAACACTAGAATCTATTAATGCACCTAAATAAAATTCTTTATAAATATCAGTAGCTTTTTCTATTAAAATTTCGTTAACAAGCTTACCATTAGAGTCAGTTTGATAAGTTACTAAATATTTTCCTAACCAATTTTCAGTAAATATTCGAACCTCTTCATTGTTATTAACGACTTTTACACCACCTGCTTTACCTCGACCACCAGCATGTACTTGACATTTTATAACCCAAGGACTATTACCCAATTTCATTGTAGCAATTTCTGCTTCTTTTACTGTTTTACAAACATAACCTATTGGTATTGGCAATCCATAGCGTGCAAGTAACTGTTTTGCTTGATATTCATGTAAGTTCATGATATTGTATCCATAATTTAATCTGATAAAAAAGATAATAAATAAATATTTATATATTTTTATTTTAAAATTAATCATTAAAAAATAATTAAGCTTTATTTTAAAACTATAAATAATAATTTTTTATTTAAAGTTAATTATCTAAACATCCAATAATAAACGAGTCGGATCTTCTAACATATTTTTTATTGTCACCAAGAAAAATACAGATTCACGCCCATCTATTAAACGGTGGTCATATGAAAGAGCTAAGTACATCATTGGTAAGATTTCAATTTTACCATCATCAATAACCATTAATCTATCTTTGATGGCATGCATTCCTAAAATTGCACTTTGTGGAGGATTAATAATCGGTGTTGACATTAAAGAACCAAAAACACCTCCATTAGTAATAGTGAAATTTCCACCTTTTAATTCTTCAACCATTAGTTTTCCATCACGTCCTTTAATTGCTAATTCTTTAATACATTTTTCAATTTCTGCCATACTAAGCATATCTGCATCACGTAATACAGGTGTAACTAAACCTCTAGGTGTTGAAACAGCAATACTAATATCAAAATAACTATGATAAATAATATCTGAACCATCAATAGATGAGTTGACTTCAGGATAACGTTTCAAAGCTTCAACAACTGCTTTAACATAAAAAGACATAAAACCCAAACGTATGCTATGTCGCTTTTCAAAACTCTCAGCATAATATTTTCGTAAATCAATAATAGGCTTCATATTAACTTCATTAAAAGTAGTTAACATAGCAGTATTATTTTTTGCTTCTAATAAACGTTCTGCAATACGTTTACGTAAACGAGTCATTGGTACGCGTTTTTCATTTCGGTGAGAAGAAGTTGATGATGTGATTGTAAATTCCTTATTATTTTGTTCAATTAATCTATTTGTATCTACCATTAATTTTTCTTTGATATGTTGATCAACATCATTACGCGTTATACGATTTCTTATACCAGTACCTTTAATATTAGATGAGTTTAAATCATGTTCTGCAATTAATCGACGAACAGCAGGTGTTAATATGTTATGATTTTCTTTCTTAAGATTGATATTATTATTTTTAATTAATTCTAACTCAGTAAGCTTTTCTTCTTCATTAATTGAAATTTTCATCTTTTCATTAACATCTATATATCCTAAAAGTTGCTTAGATAAAACGGTAGCTCCTTCTTCTTCAAGGATTGATTTAAGAACACCTGAATCTGATGCTGATACTTCTAATATAACTTTATCTGTTTCAATTTCAACTAACACTTCATCCCGTTTCACCTGATCGCCTGGTTTCTTATGCCAAGCTGCAACTGTAGCATCTATAACTGATTCAGGGAGATCAGGAGCAAGAATTTCTATGCTACTCATTTTCTATCCTTTAATTTATTTATTTTTAGTGCATCATCAACCAATCTTTTTTGTTGTTCTTGATGAATATGTGCATAACCTACAGCAGGTGAAGCGGATGCAGGACGTCCAGAATAACTTAATAATGACCCTTTTGGGATTACTTTACGAATATCATGCTGACTATAATGCCACGCACCTTGATTAAGAGGCTCTTCCTGACACCAAACAAAATCACGAATATATTTATAAGGTTTTAAAGTTGTCTCTAAATCTTTATAAGGAAATGGATATAATTGCTCAATACGGACAATTATAAGATTTTTTTGTTTATTTTTACGACGTTGTTCAAGCAAATCATAATAAACTTTACCAGAACATAAAACAATGCGTTTTACTTTTTTAGAATCTATTGGATCAATTTCACTAATCACTGGTTGAAATTTACCATTTGCTAATTCTTCAAAAGTGGAAACAGCTAGGTGATAACGCAATAATGATTTAGGTGACATAACAATTAATGGACGGCGTATGTTACGAAGTATTTGTCGCCTTAGCATATGATAAATCTGAGCTGAAGTAGTTGGAATGCAAACTTGTATATTTTCTTCCGCACACAATTGTAAATAACGCTCTAACCGAGCAGAAGAGTGTTCTGGACCTTGTCCCTCATAACCGTGAGGTAATAACATCACTAATCCACATATTCTACCCCATTTTTGTTCGCTAGAGCTAATAAATTGATCAATAACAACCTGAGCACCATTAGCAAAATCACCAAATTGAGCTTCCCAAATAGTTAAAACACGTGGTTCAGTTGATGCATAACCATATTCAAAAGCAAGTACAGCTTCTTCAGATAAAACAGAATCCCAAACTTTAAATATTCCTTGATTTTTATGTATATTAGCTAAAGGAAGGTAAATTGAACCGTTAGTTTGATTATGAATTACTGCATGACGATGAAAAAAAGTACCTCGACCTGCATCTTCACCTGATAAGCGAACTTGTATACCTTCATCAAGTAATGTTGCATAAGCCAAAGTTTCTGCTGCTCCCCAATCAAGAGGTCTTTTACTGCTTGCCATTTCTAAACGATCACTATAAATTTTTTCAACACGAGGGTGCATAATTATATCTTTAGGAATAGTATTTAAACATTTAGCTAAATACTGTAATCGTTTTTTCTTAACTTTTGATGGATAAGTTTCATTCCATTCATTATTTAAATAAGATTTCCATATCGAATGATCTATTCTCATTGGTCGCCATTCATCAACTACACGGTCACCTTTATCTAATTTATCACGATAAATATTAATCATTTCAGTTAGTTCATCATTTGTAATTATCTTTTCTGCTATCAATTTATCCGCATAAATTTTAAGTGATGTGGCGTGTTTTTTTATTTTTTGATACATAATTGGTTGAGTAGCACTAGGTTCATCGGCTTCATTGTGACCGTAGCGACGATAACAAACTAGATCAATTACTACATCACGTTTAAACTTATTTCTAAAATCTAATGCTAATCGAGAAATAAAAACAACTGCTTCAGTATCATCGGCATTAACATGAAAAATAGGTGCTTGCACCATTTTCATTATATCAGTACAATATTGTGTTGAACGCGCATCCTTAGGATTTGACGTAGTAAAACCTATTTGGTTATTAATTATAATTCGTAATGTACCGCCAACTTCATAACCATAAGCTTGAGACATATTCAGCATTTCTTGAACAACTCCCTGTCCAATTACTGCCGCATCACCATGGATAGTAATTGGTAATATCATATTATTAGAATTTTTATTCAAACGATCACGTCGAGCACGTACAGAACCAATTACTACTGGGTTTACTATTTCTAAATGTGATGGATTAAATGCTAAAGATAAATGAATTAAATCATTTTCTGTTTTAAAATCAGAAGAAAAACCTTGGTGATATTTAACATCACCACTACCTAAATAATCATTATTTTTACCATAAAATTCATTGAATAGATCTTTTGATTGTTTACCTAAGATATTAACTAAAACATTTAATCTTCCACGATGTGCCATTCCTAATACTACTTCACTAGTATTTTGTTTTCCTGCATAATGGATTAAATCTTTTAATGTTGGTATAAGAGAATCCCCACCTTCTAAAGAGAAGCGTTTTACTCCAGGAAATTTTACTGCAAGATAACGTTCGAATCCTTCAGCAGCGATTAATTCTGATAAAAATCGAATTTTTTCTTTTTTACTAAATCGTTCACTAATCGATGTTAAAAGTTCTAGATGTTGCTGAATCCAGCGTTTTTCTTCAATATTTACAATATGCATGTATTCTGCGCCAATCGAAGTACAGTAAATACGTTTTAATGCAGCATATAGCTCATTTAATTTCATCATCTCATTACAGATTCCGAAAGAACCAACAAAAAATGCTTTCTTAAAATCATCATCAGTTAAATCATAAAATGTAGGATCTAAATCAGGAACATATTCTTGTTTCCATAGATTTAAAGGATCAAGATTCGAATTTTGATGTCCTCTAAAGCGAAATGCATTTATCATTTGAAAAACTTTAATTTGTTTTACATCAAAAGATGGATCATTAATTAAAGTTTTATAATGCGTAGAACTTTTTGCTAATGAAAGAAAATATTTGCGTATTTTAGAATGAAAGAATTCAGTATGAGAAACTGAATCAATAGTTAGTTTATCAAAAATATTCCTCCAATCTAAATTAACTGAATTAGGATCAGTTAAGTAATCTTCATAAACCTGTTCGATATAAGATTGATTTGCACCAGCTAAAAAACTTGAATCTAACCAGTTCTTCATTACACGATTTTGCATTGTATTCCAATCCATCAAGTCTATTATAGACTTAAGTTTTTGTCGTAAATAACAGAATTGCACTTTATATATATTAGATTTAATGAAAATTTATTGAATCCCTTCTATCTATAATCATCAATAAATAAATTCTTCATTAGATCCTTTTTTAATAATCTTTAAAAAATATAAAAAAATTAATAATTACTTCTTATAATTTAAGATATAAATTAAAAATTAAATTTAAAAATTTTTTTTAATTTCTAATATTATTTTTTAATAATTAAAATTATATTTAAAATTATGCACTATATTTCAATAACATTAATTTAATACGACTAATAGCTTTAGTTGGATTTAAACCTTTTGGGCAGACGCTGACACAATTCATAATACTATGACAGCGAAATACGCTAAAAGAGTCATTTAAATTATCCAATCTACTATTGGTTTCAGTATCACGATTATCGATTAAAAATCTATAAGCAGTTAATAAACCAGCAGGGCCAATAAATTTATCAAAATTCCACCAAAATGATGGACATGATGTTGAACAACAAGCACAAAGAATACATTCATATAAACCATCCAATTTTTTCCTTTGTTCAGGAGTCTGTATATATTCACGAATCGGTTTATCCTTACTATGATTGATAATATAAGGCCGAATTTTTTCATATTGAGTATAAAATTGAGTCATATCCACAAATAAATCTCGTATAATAGGTAAACCTGGCAATGGTCGAATGACAATTTTTTTATTATTACGATATAAAGTCGACAATGGTGTAATACAAGCTAATCCATTTTTACCATTCATATTTAATCCATCTGAACCACAAACTCCCTCACGACAAGAACGCCTAAATGACAAAGTCGGATCTTTTTCTTTTAGTTTAATTAAAGCATCTAATAACATTATATCACGATCTTTAGTTATCTCTAAACTATAGTCTTGCATACGTGGTATATTATCTATATCTGAATTATAACGATAAATAGAAAATTTAATTTTCATAATTTATACTCTCTAGAGTACTAGAGATAATCTTCATTAATAAGTACGTGGTTTAGGTTTAAAAGAATTGCATAATTTTGGTTGCATATTTACTTCTCGTCGAGTCATTGTTCCAGATTGAGGTAAATAAATAGTATGGCATAACCAATTAATATCATCACGATCAGGATAGTCAGATCGATTATGTGCACCTCGACTTTCAGTGCGAAAATTTGCTGCTTCTGCTGTTGCAAATGCTGTTTCTACTAAATTATCTAATTCTAAACATTCAATACGGTTTGTATTAAATTCACGTGAAGTATCATCTAACCTAGCATTTTTAAGACGCTCACGAATTATTTTTAATTCTTCTAATCCATTATTCATTGTACAACCTTCACGAAAAACTGAAAAATTATTCTGCATACAAGTTTGCAATGCTTTGCGTATTTCTACTATATCTTCACCATTATTCGTATTATTCCATCGATTAAAGCGCATTAATGATGCATCAATATCATACTCACTGGCATCACGTACAGATAAACCTTGTTTTAATAAATATTCATTTAAATATATCGCAACAGAACGTCCAAATACTACTAAATCAAGCAATGAATTTCCACCTAATCTATTTGCGCCATGAACAGAAACACAGGCAATTTCACCAATAGCAAATAATCCAGGAATTATAACATCTTCACCTTTTTCATTGATCATCAACGCTTGACCTGTTATTTTAGTCGGAATACCACCCATCATATAATGACAAGTAGGAATAACAGGAATATGCTCTTTAACTGGGTTAATATTAGCGAAAGTTTTTGATAATTCAAGAATACCAGGTAATCGTGATTCTAATATTTCTTTACCTAAATGATTAAGTTTTAATTTAACATGTTGTCCATAAGATCCATCATATCCCCTACCTTCACGAATCTCTATCATAATTGAACGAGCAACAACATCACGGCTAGCTAGATCTTTTGAATTTGGGGCATAACGTTCCATAAATCGCTCACCATTTTTATTGAGTAAATATCCCCCTTCCCCTCTACAGGCTTCTGTTATTAATATACCTACTCCAGCAATTCCAGTTGGATGAAATTGCCACATCTCCATATCTTGTAATGGCACTCCAGCCCTAACAGCCATTCCAATTCCATCACCTGTATTAATATAAGCATTGCTTGTTGATTGATAAATTCTTCCAGCTCCACCAGTAGCAAGAATAGTTGCTTTAGCTTTAAAATATACAACATCACCATTTTCCATACACAATGCAGTACAACCGACTATATTACCATCTTGATTTTTAACTAAATCAAGTGAATACCATTCAGAAAAAATTGAAGTATGGTTTTTTAAATTTTGTTGATAAAGGGTGTGTAAAAGAGCATGTCCTGTTCTATCTGACGCTGCAGCAGTACGTGAGGCTTGCTCTCCACCAAAATTCTTTGACTGCCCACCAAATGGACGTTGATAAATACGACCATCATCTAAACGCGAAAATGGTAATCCCATATGTTCGAGCTCCAATATGACTTCAGGTCCTGTTTTACACATGTATTCAATAGCATTTTGATCACCTATATAATCAGAACCTTTAATTGTATCATACATATGCCATTGCCAATCATCTTCATGAATATTGCCTAGTGAAACACTGATTCCACCTTGAGCTGATACAGTATGTGAACGCGTTGGAAATACTTTAGAAATTAATGCACATGATAAACCTAGCCGAGAAATTTGTAATGCTGCTTGCATTCCAGCCCCTCCAGCTCCAATAATAATTACATCAAATTCCCTTATTGGTAACTTCATTTAGACTCCAAATACAACAACTGTTCCATAAATTAAATAAGTTATTAATATAACAATAAAAAAAAATTGTAACAATAATCGCAATAGAATTGATTTAATATAATCGGTTAAAACTTGCCATAAACCTATCCATGCATGTATTAATGTAGAAATAAGTGTTAAAATAGTAAAAACTTTTGTCATAGAAAGAGCAAAAAAATTTAACCAAACAGTATAATTTAACTTATTGGTTATAATAAAACTGATAATATAAAATGTATAAAAAGCTATAATAATAGCAGATGAACGAAGTAGTAGCCAATCTTGTGTACCAGTACGTCCTAATGCTGATGAATTAACTACCATAAAAAAAAACCTGTTGAGATTGATAAAATAACAGTAACAATAAATGTAACTATGGTTGAAATACGTCCTATATATAGGCTTTCATTAATCAAAGCAAAATCCATTAACATATGACGAATACCGCTACAAATATGATATATTAATGATGTTAATAAAGTAAAAATAATGAACTTTATAAAAAAATTGCACATAATGTTAGTAACATAGTTAAAACCTTCTGGTGAAGAAAGCGATAATCCTAGTAGCCACAATAAAATACCAACAGTAATAAAACTAATAATACCAGAAATTCGATGTAAAATTGAAGCTATTGCAATAATCGGAAAATGAATTGTCTGCAATTGAAGATTTATTGGTCTTTGTTTTTTCATAATTTTATAAAAAAGATTTTTATCTTTTTCTTTATTTCTGATGTTGAATCAAAAATTAAATAACTATTATTATAGTAATAATATAACTCAAGTTATAAATTAATCTAAGATAAATTTATAAAAGTTGTTATTTATTAATACTATATAGAAAATATAACTCATGTGGTATAGTAAATCTCAAAACTTTATTTATATTATATAATTTTCATATTTTTATTGCAATAATATCATAATACCTATGAATAAATTTAATAAAAATAATAATTTTAAATTAAAATTTTAAAATAGATTATTAAATGGTTAATATGTTATTTAACACAAATTAATTATTTATATCATCTAATTAAATTAAAGTAATTTAGTCATTATTAACTAAACAAAAATGAGAAATTATATAATAATAAAAAATTATAAATTCATATCATAAAATATGATCTTTTTTATAAAAAAATCTAAAATATATATAAAATATAATAAATTATCTATTATTAAATTAAAATTAAAAAAATTTTTTAATTTTTTTTTAAATAGCTCTACTTTTTAAGTAATTAAATATTATCCAAATTTAAAACGTTTTACTATACTTTCATTATTTTCATGAATTGTGGTTAATAAACACTAGGAGACTTCTATAATGACAAACAAAGAAAAAAAGATCATAAAGTTAGTCGACAAAAATGCAAAAAAAATTGAACTAGAAGTACTAAACCCTACACTTGGGATCGATGTTATTGATGTTAGGGGGTTATGTTCTAAAGGTTATTTTACCTACGATCCTGGTTTTACTTCAACCGCATCTTGTGAATCTAAGATTACATATATAGATGGAGATAAAGGTATTCTCTTGCACCGCGGATATCCGATTGATCAATTGGCTACTACGTCTACTTATTTAGAAGTTTGTTATATATTACTTTACGGTGAAAAACCATCACAAAATGATTATGATAATTTTAAAAACGTTATCACTAAGCATACAGTAATCCATGAACGAATTAGTCAATTATTACAAGGTTTCCAGCGTAACTCTCATCCAATGGCAATTCTTTGTGGTATAACTAGCGCATTAGCTGCTTTTTATCATGATTCGTTAGATGTTAATAATCCACAACATCGTGAAATGGCTGCATTGAGATTATTGGCAAAAATGCCTACAATTGCAGCAATGTCTTATAAATATTCTATTGGTAAACCTTTTGTTTACCCACAGAAAAACCTTTCCTATTCAGCTAATTTTCTTAATATGATGTTTTCTTCATCTTATGAAAAATATCAAGTTAATCCAATAGTCGAACGAGCAGTTGATCGTTTCTTTATCTTACATGCTGATCATGAACAAAATGCTTCAACATCAACTGTAAGAACAGCTGGATCTTCTGGTGCAAATCCATTTGCTTGTATTACTGCTGGAATTGCCTCTCTTTGGGGATCAGCACATGGAGGAGCTAATGAAGCTTGTTTACGTATGCTAGAGGAAATTCAAACTGTCGGGAATATTCCTAAATTTATCAAACGAGCAAAAGACAAAGATGATCCATTTCGTTTAATGGGATTTGGTCATAGAATTTATAAAAATTATGATCCACGTGCAACTGCTATGAAAAAAACTTGTGATGAAGTACTTAAAGAACTTAAATTAAATGATAACATATTAGAAGTTACTAAGAAGTTAGAAGATATGGCAACTAGTGATCCTTACTTCATTGATAAAAAACTTTTTCCTAATGTAGATTTTTATTCTGGTATCTTTTTAAAGGCAATTGGAATACCAACAACAATGTTCACAGTTATTTTTGCTATTGCTCGTACAATTGGTTGGATTACTCACTGGAATGAAATGCATAATGAAAAATTAAAAATTTCTCGCCCTCGTCAATTATATACAGGATATAAACAAAAAGATTTTCATAGTGATTTAATTAAAAATAATTAATCATTTTAATAAAATTAAACTATGTCTTACTATTTATTTATAAATATAAATAAATAGTAAGACATAGTTTAATAATAAAGATAAATATTTTAGTATTTTAGTTATCTTTTTTATTTATTTTAATAAAAATTAAACAGGATTAGGTATATCAATAAAAGTAACTTCAAAACCATAATTTTTTTGTAACCATTCACCTAAGGCTTTAATTCCAAATCGCTCAGTTGCATGATGACCAGCGGCATAAAAATGAATCCCAATTTCTCTAACTAGATGTATTGTTTGCTCAGAAACTTCACCAGTTACAAAAGCATCAATTCCAATATTTTCAGCATGTTGAATAAAATTTTGACCAGCTCCAGTACACCAAATAATAGTTTTTATATCTTTTGGACCATTATCACCACAGTATAATGGTTGACGTGATAGACTATTATTTAAACGCGACATTAAATCATAAGCTGTTATTGGTTTTGAAAATTTACCAATTGGTAATAACGGGGTAATATAACTATCAATTTCGACTTCCATTATATTTCCTAACTTTACATTATTACCAATAATAGGATGAGCATCAAGAGGCAAATGATAACCATAAAGATTAATATCATTACAAAGCAATGTTTTTAATCGCTTATGTTTTATATTAAGAATGACAGGAGATTCATTTTTCCAAAAATAACCATGGTGAACAATAATCGCATTAGCATTTAATTTTATTGCTTCATCTAATAATCTTTGTGATGCAGTCACGCCTGTTACTATTTTTTTTACTTCCGAGCATCCTTCAACCTGAAGACCATTAGGAGCATAATCTTGATATTTATAAATATTCAAATAAGTATTAATTAGTTGTTCTAATTTAATATTATTCATCACTTTATCTTTCCTTTTCTCTATTAATAAAACTAATATTTTTAAAAAACTTTAAAAATATATTTAAAAATAACTAAAAATAAGAAATTTTAAATTTACTTTGAAAAAAAAGTAATATGATGTTTGATTTTTAATTAATCAATTATTTTATTAATTATATTTTATTTATTATATGCTAAATAAAATATTAATAATATCTGTTTAAGAAGATATATTTTATTAAAATAAATTAAAATTAAAAAAAAGTTATGATTAGTTTATGTTGAAAATAAATATATAAAAAAATTAAAATTATTAATATTAAAAAATAATAATTTAGCCAAATATATAAAAAAATTTTTTGCTAAAATAATATTAATTATTAAGTATATAGATATTCTTATCAAAAAAGTATTAATCTTTAATTATATAACTTATTTAATATAAGAATTAATAATACGATTGAATTACATTTCTTACTATTTTAGTAAACAATATATAATGAACCCATATTTTTAATTAATTTAATTATATTAAAAGTTTTTTAAGTACTTAAAAAACTTTTAATACTACATATGATTTTATGGTATTTTATTAAAAATAAAAGTCTTTGTTAAAAAATAAACTCGTAATAAGAAATTATTAATTATAAAACAAACTAAAATCTATTATACTCTCATATTGCTTACAATTTATTTGATATTTATTCAAATATAAATATTACTTTTATCAAATTAAAACAATATTTTAAATGAGTTAAAATAAAAAGTTTTTTATAAATTAAAAATAATAGTTTATATAAATAAAAAATTAGAAAATATATTGATTTTCTAGTTAATTAACTAACGGGAATACTTACTATTCTCAGTTTAAGAAAAAAAATTAAATACTTATGAGATAAATATAAATATTTTAACTATTGATATAGAATTATAGAAACTATGATTATAAAAAATATATACGCAGAAAATACATTATAGTATTGATATATAATGGTGATTCAATTAATTAGTTATACACATTAATTAAATTCATATTAATATAATTTTCTTGTTTATGATAAAATTAAATATATCTAAACATAAAACTAAGAAGTGAAATAAATTGAATAAACTATATAATTAGTATATTTATGAAAAAATAAAAACTAACTATAGTTATAAAATAAAAATTAATTTTTAATTAGTAAAATATCAATAATATACTTAAAAATCTTACAAGACATAAATATTTTAATTATATAAAACAAATAAAATTAAAACTAAATAAATCTTTAATATTAAAGATTTATTTTATTAAAAAGAATATTAGGATAATTTCCTAAGATATGTATTGAAATATAATATAAAAATAAAAAAACAGGGTAATTATCTTTGTTGATATCATTTTTGATAAGAAATAGGTATTATCTTTAAATGTTTTAAAAATTTTAAATAATAATAGATAATTTAAACTACTTTATCTTAATTTTAAAAAATATATATAATTCATCAAATATATTATATTAATAAATAAAAATTTATTGTAAATTAATTTAGTTTATACAAGTAGAACTTTGAATAAATTATATAAAGTGCTAAAACTTATAAAGTTATCTACTAATGCATTTTTATAGTATTATCAACATAATTATTTTAATAAATAAGATAGTATTTATATATAAAGTATATATGTTATTTTAACAGTTTTATTAATATCATTAAATTGAATATAGTTTATATTAAAATATTAAATCATGGAATTATTATATTAATTTCTAATATTAAACTAAAAAATAAATATGTATATATACAAATTTATATTAATAATATTTTAAATATAAATATAATTCTTATAAAATTATTAACTAAAATAAAAAAATTATATTTATTAAGTATAATATTAAAATATTAATTAATAAAAGTTATTATTACTTATTGAAATATTTTTCATTCTTTTAGAATTTTATGTTATTCTAATTTATTAAATATAAAATAATAAAAGTCAATATTTACTTCAAATAAATAAAGATAACTATAATATTTTATAAAGTAGTTTTTATATAAATAATTTAGATAAAATCTAAAAAAATAAAATAACTAAGATAAGTAAAAATCTATAGAGTAAAAAAAAGAATTGACTATCGTTCTCTTTATTTTTTAAATAATTAACTTTATAAATATTAAGATAATATACTTAATTATTTCTTATGAAAAGATATAATAATAAAAAAGTTTTTTAAATAAAAAACAATATAATAATTGTAAAAGTAATAAATTATTCAATCTGAAATAATTTTATTAACAATTTGTATCGCTTCTCGCTCAATTAATTTAAGATGTTTATTACCACGAAAACTTTCAGAGTAAATTTTATAAACTTCTTCTGTGCCTGATGTTCTAACACTAAACCATCCATAATCTGTTATTATTTTTAAACCACCAATATCAGCACCATTACCAGGAGCTTTTGTTAAGCGAGTGATAATTGGATCACCAGCCAACATATCTATTGATATCATTTCAACAGTTAATTTAGTTAAACATTGTTTTTGTTTATAATTAACTTTAGCATGAATACGACTATAGTAAAGTTTACCAAAATATTTAGTGAGATCTTGATAGTGTTGATGTGGATTTTTGCCTGTCACAGCTGTTATCTCGGCTGCTAATAGACATAGAACTATGCCATCTTTATCGGTAGTCCATGTTGTTCCATCAAACTTTAAAAAAGAAGCACCAGCGCTCTCTTCACCCGCAAAACCATATCTACCTTGATATAATCCATTAACAAACCACTTAAAACCAACAGGAACTTCAACTAATTCACGACCTAAATTAGAAACTACACGATCAATCATAGTACTTGAAACTAATGTTTTTCCTACTTCAATCTCATTTCTCCATTGTGGTCTATGTTTAAATAAGTAATTGATAGCAACAGCAAGATAATGATTTGGATCCATTAATCCTGATGGAGTTATTATTCCATGGCGATCACAGTCAGGATCATTAGCAAAGGCTAAATTAAATTTCTTACGTAAATCTAATAAACCTTTCATTG
The DNA here is from genome assembly GCA_052401645.1 of Arsenophonus sp. Classification (GTDB taxonomy): domain Bacteria; phylum Pseudomonadota; class Gammaproteobacteria; order Enterobacterales; family Enterobacteriaceae; genus Arsenophonus. The sequence goes on along the minus strand of CP198939.1, from coordinate 526,431 downwards.
CCCATTTCGAAGAACAATCCATTCTAATCATACCATCTTGATCTAAAGTCATAAAACTAAATGTTGGATCTATTTGTTCATTAACTAATTCTAAATTAAGTTGATAATATTCAGCAATACGTTTCCAATAATTTATCCCAGAACCACCTAATGGATCGACACCTATCTTTAATCCAGATTTTTTAATAGCAGCCATATCAATAACTTTACTTAAAGTAATAACATAAGGTTCAATAAGATCTTGTTGCTTATAATGAGGATCTTTAATAGCTAATTGATAACTATTACGTTTAATAGATAATAATCTATTAGTTATAAATTGATTTGCTAAGCGTTCAATTTCAATTGTAAGAAATTCATCAGCAGGCCCACCATGTGTGGGATTATATTTAATCCCACCATCTTCAGGAGAATTATGTGAAGATGTTATAACAATCCCATCAGCTTTTTCATTATACCGTTGATTATAATCCAATATAGCATGAGAAATAGCTGGTGTAGGTGTAAAACCTTCATTTTCTTGAGTAATGACGTAAATCCCATTAGCAACTAGCACTTCAGTAACAGTCATAAAAGCAGGATATGATAAAGCATGTGTATCTTTTCCAATAAAACATGGTCCAGTAATACCATTTAATCGCCGAACTTCCACAATGGCCTGTGTAATAGCTAAAATATGTTGTTCATTAAAGTTATTACGACAAGCGCTACCACGGTGACCAGATGTACCAAATTTAACACTATGATCAAGATTTTTTATTTGCGGCTGTAATGAATAATATTGCATAACCAATTGTTTGGTATTAATTAAATCATTTTTATTAGCAATCTGTCCGGCACGTTTATGTAAAATCACTTAATTTCATTCTCCAAGAAAAAATATTGATAAAATAATAATAAATAAGTTACAAAGAATAATATTGATTTAAAGTATATACTACATATCTTATTAATTAAATTTAATAGAAAATTATATTCATATTTCTTAAAAAAATTTTTTATTAATTTTTTTTATAATTATTATTGATATTTTTAGTTTAGTTAATAAAATATATAAACTTTAAAAGTGTGAGGTTTTATCTTTTATTATTATTGTATGCTAATATTAATTTATTATTTCTATAAAATAGATAATATATTTAATAATTTAACTTTTATATTTCTTATAAAAGTTAAATTATTAAAATTTTAAAAATAAAAATTTTTTAGCTGTAATTACTAATAATCAATAAAATAATATTTTATTTCATTTTTATGATATGAAAATTAATTTATTTTACTATTGAGATTATATTACTTATAGTTATATTGAAATGAAATAAAAAAGATTAATTAAAACAAAATATCAATAGAGATACATAATATATAACTAATTCATATTCATATATATTATTTACTACATTATACATATTTATAAAATTGTATTTTTTTTTAAATTATAATCATTTTTAAATTATTTTATTTTTTTTATTAAAATTATTTCATCTAAATATAAGATATTGTACAGAAAAATAAAATAATAAAAGTTTTAATTACTTAAACTTAGCTTTCTTTTAAAGAAATTTATATTTTAAATTAATTTTGGAAAATATATAAATAATTTTAAATTATCAATTTATATGAATAAAATATTCCATATAAATTGATAATATTTCTATTATTATTTACTATTTTACTTATAAATATATTATTTAAATTTTAATAAACTATAAGTTTTATAATTATTAATTTTTTATTACATATTTATCTCTCATTCTATTAACAAATAGAATGAGTTAATAGAATATTATATAACTATATCACTTAAATAATTTACATAAATTATTATATCTATAAATTAAATTTATATTCTTCTTAATAATTCTATCATACTAACATATACTTATTATTTACTAATTGAAAATTTCAATGTATTTTGTATTTACATAGTAATTATAAAATTATTTATATTCATTAAGTTTAACATTTACAATCATATCAATTAATTACAAATTAGAAATTATTCTTTTATTATCAAAACAAAACAATACAAACAAATATTTTATCTCATTAACTTATTTAAAATAAATTAATTTTATCCATATCCTATTATTAATAGAAAAATAATAATATAAATGGATAACAATCAAACTATAATTTATAGAAATTTTCTAATTTTTATATTGTTATTAGTTAATTTATCTTATAAATAATTATAAAATATATTATTCATTTTATGAAATAATGATAAATTAGTTAAAAAAGTAGTAAATTCCAAAATAAGAAATCAATATTGTTATTTAAATAGATCAAATGAATTAATTCTAAATTTAATTTTAATTAAAATCATTTAATTTAGTAAATTAATTTTTCTATTGTTTTTTAAACAAAAATATTATTAATTAGTTACGAATTATTTTAATTTTTAATATCATCTAGATAGTAGTTTATATCTATAAAAAATTTTTTATTTATATTAAAAATAATTTTTATAATAAAAATTATTTTTTTCTTAATTTTAATAAATTTGAATTAAAATTATTTTTTAATAAAAAAAAATTTATACATACTAGAATATATAATAAATATATATAAACATATTAATTATTTCACAATTGATATTACTTATAAATAGTTATTTTTTGTAATTAAATTAAATAATTTTATTAATTTTATAAAATAATTTTAAATAAGTAAATAATTTTTACTTTCGATTAAAATATAAGTAATTATAAAAATAATGAAATCATTTATTTACTCTTTTCAAAAAAAATCAATCTATTAAATAAAATTTCAATTAAACAATAAAATATTTTATTAAAAATAAAATTAAAATTGTTTTATATTTATTTTTGATTTTTAAACTAAATAAAATAACAAAAAAAATAATTAATTATTATTTATAAGATTGATGAAATAATTTAAATAAAATCATATAAAATATGATAAATAATTTAATATAATAATTATATTAATTATATAAAAATTAACAAATATTAAATTTTTATAAAAAATTATATAGATTTTATCTATTTTATTTTATGCAAAATTATTAATTTATAACAGAAAATTACATATTATATTAATATTATTAACCAATTGCAATTACAAATATATCAATATTTTTTTAAAAAACAGAAATTTAATAAAAAATTAATTATTAAAATAAACATTTGTTTAAAATAAACTAAAAACAATTTAATATTTTAAAAACTCTTTTTTATAATTTATTATTAATATATAAACAAATATTTATTAAAATTTTCTTATTTTCTTTTAATGTTACATATATTAAAATCATTAATAAAATAATTATTCAAGTTCTTATAAATTCAAATAATAAACCATAAATTTTATAGTTTAAAATAAACTTATTTTATTTTGAAAATAACTATTTTTAAAGTTTATTAAATACTTTTAATATATATCAAAAAAGATAGCTATGGTTTAGACTTTTTTTTTAAAAAAATAATTCATCATTTTATAGCAACAAAGAATATATACAAATATTTAATTAAAATAATGTTTATTATAAAGTACCATTTTATTTAATTTCACTTAATTCAAAATGTTAATTTTATTTAGCAAAATTGAATATATATTTATATTCCTTATTTCCTTTGTTATTTACTCATAAAATATCTATTCATATTTATCATCTATAATTAATGTTACAGCATAATATATATATAACTCTTCAATTCAATATTTTTGATAGAAACTATACACTAGTTAGTAGCACATATAAATCTGTTAAAATAGTAGATGTATTTTATAAACACATTCTATTTATAAATTTTATTTAATGGTACTACGAAGTTATATAATAAAATTTATTATTTTAGTACTTTTGTAATTTATTTAAAATTTATCGTATATACTCGATCGTACATATTTAGTGTATAAGAGTTATAGTCCTACTGTTAATGGTTTTCATGAAGAATCTACATTTTTTAAATCTAATGTTTAAAATTATTAATTATTATTCTATTAATTTAATATTAGACACTGATATTTCTTATTTTAAAAATCTTTGTAAAAGCAAAATTACAGTTTGTTTTATTTTATTTTACTACTTTATAGCAAAATATCCTATGGAATATTATTCATTTTTATTTCTTTATTTTTTAATTTAATTATCTTGAATTCTAGTGGTTTATTTAGTTATAATCTTATATATTTTATATAATTAAAATATATAATTTAATTTTTATAGGATATCTAATTAAGCAGTTAATCATATTTGAGTAGCTAAAGGTAACATTTATATTTACAATTATTAAGAATCTATATTTTATGCATATACTATATATTTAATTATTTAATCTATTTTATTAAATTATCTATTTTTTAGATATATTAAGTTTTATTATTAATATAAATTTTATTTATATAAACTTAATTAATTCATATATAAAATTGAATTATTTTACGATCTATATATGATAATGACGGATATACCAAATATAATATACTTTATAAAATAAAGATTTTTTTGTGTTTTAACATCTTTCAGTTAAAGTATTTATATCTATTTTCTGAATATTTAATTTCTCTTACAAATGTAATCACCAATATTATAATAAATTAACTAATTGATAAATTTAGCTAACTTTTCAGTAATTTTTACTACATAAAGTTAGTAATTTTTAATTCATAATATAAATCACTTGTATTATTATCCTAACTCATTTTATATGTTATTTTTAGTTGTATTTAAAATAAAATTATTATTTAAATAAATTTTAGATAATCAATAAAATAAATAAAATATTTTACTTTACTAGTTGCAATTTCTATTGCTAATTTATTTTCTTAAAAAAAATTCGTTATTAAGAATATGAAAACGGTTCATGAAGTTATAATGACCTATTTTTAAATATTTATAATACTTTTAATATTATAAATATTTTAATAATTCTATCATTTGTTTTTAAATAAAATGAAATATGATAATTTAATGATCTAATTAATGTAAAACTAAACATTAGATAAATTATATAATATTTTTTAAAAAAACTTTTTTTTAAAAATATTTAAATATATATTTTTACATATTACTTATATAATATATTTATTTAGGATAAAAATCCTAGTAAAAAGAATCTATTTATTAAATAACTAATATTTTTTATATCTAAAAGATATATTTGATAATAAAACTATTAAATTATAATTAGTTATAACTTGATTTTTATTTTATTTTTTTCCATAAAGTAATAATTTACATAGTTATAAATAAATGCTTTAAAGTATACAAAATAAATTTATTATAAAAATAATTTATCTGTAATTTTATAGATTAATAAAGTTTTTATATAAAATATATAGATGATTTAAGTTAATCATTTTTTAAATTATATTCTGAGATAGTAATAGTATTTAATTAATAAATTAATGAAATTATTAAATTATTGTTTCCTTTCTTAAATTTTAATTAAGAAACTAGAAAATTACTAATTTACTGAAAAGATCTTTTTATCTTACTATTTCTTGATTTAATTTATATATTAAAAACAGAATAAATAATTTATATATATTAACAATGTTTTTATTTTAAGTTTTAATAAAAAAAAGACTTCTATACATTAATTTTTATATCATACATATCTAAAGAAACGTGATTTATTAATTAGCAATATTCTTACTAATTAAATATACCAATCTTTATTAAAGAGAGTAAATCTATACATCTTTTCTCATAAAAATTTTTTAATAATAAAATCTATATTTTAAAAGTGTTTATTTTTAATAAAGCCGTATATGATTTTAAAAATATTATAATCAGATTAGTTTTTTAAAGTTTTTTATAGTTAATTTTACTTATAATAAAACCATTAATTATATCTTAATTAGAATTAATACTTCATTATATAATAATTGTTTATATCTTCATTTATTAAAAAAGAGCTAAATGAATATTTTAAACAATGAAAGCTTATATAAATTATCATTTAAATTCTTAAAATAATTAAATTAATTAACATTTAATTATTATAATTTTTAACCTTATTTATTAATTTAATTTTAATTAAAATTATCCATTATTATGTTTTTTAAGTAAAGTATAGTTATAGCTTCTATTGTTATTAATTTATTTATTATATATTTTATTTTTTATTTATTAAGTATGTTTATTTATAATTTAACAGAAAATATTAGCTTAAAAAGTATAATATCACTTTTTTTCATTAAATTAATTATAGCTTTTAAAATAATCAAAATAAAAAAATATATTTATAACCTTAACAATAAATATTAAATTAATAGTTTAAAATAAAGATTCAATCTTTTAAAAATTATATTACATTAAATCAAACATTTAACTCTCCAAATAAAATAAATAGCAATATTTTATTATAATAAAATATTTAATCCTATCATAAAGACTATATATAAATAATATCGTATTTTACATGTTAATAACATGATAAATATTACAAATACTTACTTTATTATAATTCAAAAATTATCAATTTATAGGTATAATTACTATAATCAATTAAAATTTGGAAAATACATTAATAAAATTATTATAACTACCTGCATTATTTAGTGTAAAAGTGTTTTATTAAAATCTCTATCTAGCTATGATTAATATTATCTTATTTATAATATAAGATATAAATAAATGTTGTATTATTATAAAATATTTTGTTTTTAGTAACATAGAGTATGAACACTATATACTAGATAATCTTCTGTATTAATCATAAACTTTTAATAAAGTCATAAATAAAGATCAATAACTATTAGATAGAAATTATAAATTTTAATTTTAACACAATAGTATATTTAAATTCTTAATGAAGTAATCTATATATATTAACATCTTATTTAAAAAAAACTAATATTATAAAATGTATATCATATAAGTTTTATTAAAAAATTTTAAATAATGAATAAAAAATTAATATAATGTGTTCATATTTAATTAAGTTTTTATAATTATTAAAAATAAGTAGTTAAATTAGATTAGAATATTAATTTTATTAAGATAAACAGTATTTATATTTAATTAATTAAGAATCACAAATAAAATCAGAATAATCAAATTAACATTAAAATTATTTAAATAATAATAAAAAATATTATTTATTCTTTTTTTTATAGTTATTTGATATCATTTAATCAATAATATTTTTCTTTATCAATTATATTTTATACTACTAAAATAGTGACAATAGTTATGTTATTAAAATAACGTATTTAATAATTTATCAAATTTTATTCATATATTAAATATAAAATAAAAAATGATTAATCTTAAAATACTGAATTTATTTATCGTTTTACTAAAAAGATAATCATTTAAAAAAAATCAATGATTATCTCAATATAAACAATTTTAAAAAATAAAATTAACTAGTTAAAATGTGATAAAAATAAAAGTTTATATAAGTAAAATTAAAAAAATAATCGATATATTATTATGATATTGAATATAAATATATTAGTTCAGATATAAAAAATAAATTATACTAATGAAATTGTATCAATATTTTAGCGCAATTAGAAAATAAAAAAATGTGAACTATAATTGATTAGCTTTAAATATAAAAATAAAAATTAATAAATTAATACTAATTTTGTTAAAAATAACTATTTAATTGCTAATTTAATGGATATCATCTTTTCTGTATTAATCGTACATAATGATATGGTATTAACATAATACTTTAATTAAAATTAAAAGGTTTATTTATTTTATGGCAATGATAGGTATCTTTTTCGGTAGTGATACTGGCAATACAGAAAATATTGCAAAAATGATTCAAGAAACCATTGGTAATGCTGAAATTCATGATATTGCTAAAAGCACAAAAAAGAATATTGAAGAATTTGATATTTTACTATTCGGAATTCCAACTTGGTATTATGGTGAAGCACAGTGTGATTGGGATGATTTTTTTCCAATATTAGAAAAAATTGATTTCACAAATAAGATGGTAGCTATTTTTGGTTGTGGCGATCAAGAAGATTATTCAGAATACTTTTGTGATGCTATGGGCATAGTAAAAAATATTATTGAACCTAACGGGGCTACTATTGTAGGTAAGTGGCCAACAACTGGTTATAACTTTGAAGCATCAAAAGGACTAGCTGATGATAACAATTTTATAGGTCTTGCCATTGATGAAGATCGTCAACCAGAACTAACAGCTGATCGATTAGAAACTTGGATAAAACAAATATCTGAAGAACTAAATTTGTAAGTTATCGTCTATAAATAGATATCAAGTTTTTTTTGATAAATGATAATTTTATAAATTATATAATAATATTAAAGATATATATAATTATAAAATTAGTTTTAATAAACAATATATTGCCATTAATAATATTCTTATATTATTAAATTCATTGTTAATATTACTATAATAAAATCCGTATGACTGATAATAATAAAAAAAAACTAAAAATACAGGATTCAAAATAACGATTCAGTGTTTAAAAATTTTAAAGGTATTACAATAACAAGAATGCCACAAGCATATTACTGCTGAAGATCTCTATAAAAAACTTGTTTATATTATAGAAGAGATTAGTTTTGCAACTATTTATCGTATTTTGAATCAATTTGGATAATATATACATTCTTATTAGTCATAATTTTGAAGACTATAAATCTATCTTTAAGTTAACATAACAACATCATCATGATCCACATAATTCGTTTAGATTATAGCAAAGTTATTGAATTTAGTGATGAATCAATTAAAATGCAACAAAAAATATCCTAATATGAAGATATTAAACTTTATAATCATAATCGTTATCTTTTTTGGATATTGTTCTAGAAAAAATTTATCTGATAAAAGAAATTTTAAATATCCTATTAATCAAAATAACAATAAAAAAATAAAATAATAAATTTTATTTCTATTTTATTTTCAATTTTAAAACAGAAAATAAAATAAATGCTATTAAATTTTTATTTTCTGTTATTATTTTATTAATAAAATAATAACATATCTTAACGTGTTACGTATACGAAGTATTTAATATATTATAGATTAAATATGATCAATAAAATTAATTTATATATCAAATCAAATATAATACAACTCTAAATATTATATTTCTAACTGAAAAATCATTAATATAAAGTATATATAGTAGTAATTAAATATTATATTTATATTTTTAAAACATCCATATTTTATAAAATAGTTTAATTTAAATTAATTAATCAAGCTAAGTTATGTTTCTGAATATTTGTTTAAATATTTTTAATATGATAAATATTTTAATTTTAATAGTCTATTAAATCAATTTTTAATCTATTAATCATTTTCTAATTAAAAGATGTATTTTTTATTTTTCATAATATATCGTATTTATAAAAATATAATATATTTTGCATATTTACTTATAGAAGATATTTAATTTTTTTAAGTAAATTACTAATATTTGTTTTTTTGATAAAAAGTTTTATATTTTAAATTCAACTACTTGTTATTTATTACTACAGAAATGATGGTATAATTATGATATGAATTGTGCAAAATACTAATTGAATTTCATATTAAATTTTAATATAGAAGTATTAATAATAAATTCAATTTTACTTTTTTTTAGTAATTTATACTATATATATTTTATCATATTTTAGATAAAATTTTTTTAATTCAAGATTATGATATTAATTATAATGAAATTGAAGTTATAAAAATATAACTATAAATGAAGTAACTTAATAAAATATTATTTATTAATACTATTAATTACTTCTTTATATAATTAAATTTATTTTTTAATAAATGATCTATTTATTCAGCTTTAATTCTTACAAAAATATTTAGATATTAATATTTTAAATATTTTAAATAAATAATTTAAATCACAATTTATAATAGTATTAATTTTTATTTTTTATATTTTAAATACATATTTTTTAAGTTATTTAAATTGATAAACTTTAATATAACATATTATTATTATTCGTAATTATTAATTAATTTAATTATATTATATCTTGGATAGTTGATGATTTTATTTCAAACAAAAATTAAAAATATAAGTAAAGGTATATTTTAAAAAAATATTTTTCATAAAAATATAAAATTTAAAATTATAAAGTATATATTGTCATGTATATTTATGATATAAATTATCAACTAAATTACTTTTGATCTTCTATCTCTTAATCCAACAGTGCGATTAAATACTAAATTCCCAATAGCATGATCTTGACTATCAGCACAAAAATATCCTTCACGTTCAAACTGATAAACTTCTCCAGGTTTTGAAGAAATTAAACTTGATTCAACGAATCCATGTCGGATCACTAATGAATCTGGATTTATCTCAGATAAAAAGTTCTTTTCTATAGAAGGATTCGACACAGTAAATAAGTAATCGTACAATCTAATTTCTGCTGGTAAACTATGTAATACACTTACCCAATGAATAACCCCTTTAACTTTATATCCATTAGCAGGATTTTTATTTAGTGTATCAACATCATGAGTGCAATATATCGTTATAATATTACCTGATAAATCTTTATAAATTCTATTTGCTTGTATAATATAAGCATTACGTAAACGCACCTTCTTACCTAAAACTAAACGTTTATATTGTCTATTTGGTTTTTCACTAAAATCAGATCGATCAATATAAAGCTCTCGACTAAATGGTACTTGACGAGTGTGCATCTCAGGTTTATTGGGATGATTATTCATAGTCAGTATTTCTACATCATCAGACATGTTTTCAATAACTAATTTTATTGGATTCAATACAGCCATTACTCTAGGTGCATTATAATTTAGATCATCACGAATACAAGATTCCAGGACCGACATTTCAACAATATTATCCTGCTTAGTTACGCCAACTCGTCGACAAAACTCACGAATTGATGCCGCCGTATAACCACGGCGACGTAAACCAGAAATAGTTGGCATTCTTGGATCATCCCAACTTTTAACTTTATTTTCTGTTACCAACATATTTAATTTTCGTTTTGAAATCACAGTATAAGCAAGATTTAATCGTGAAAACTCATATTGTTGTGGACGATAATTAATTGTGATATTATCTAATATCCAATCGTATAACCTACGATTATCTTGAAACTCTGTGGTGCAAAGTGAGTGAGTGATTCCCTCTAACGAATCCGAAATACAATGGGCAAAATCATACATTGGATAAATACACCATTTATTGCCTAATTGGTGATGTTCAGCATATTTTATCCGATATAACACAGGATCTCTCATAATAATAAATGGTGATGACATATCAATTTTAGCACGTAAGCACGCTTTTCCTTCTTCGAATCCACCATCACGCATTTTATCAAAGAGATATAAATTATGCTTAATACTTCTATTGCGATATGGACTATTTTTACCTGGTTCTTTGAAATTTCCTCGATATTTATGAATGATATCATGACTTAATTCATCAACATAACCTAAACCTTTTTTAATGATCTCAATAGCATATTTGTAAAAATTATTAAAATAATCTGACGAATATTTGACATTACCACTCCAATGAAATCCTAACCATTTAACATCTTCTTGAATAGAATTAATATATTCAACATTTTCTTTAACTGGATTTGTGTCATCAAAGCGTAAATTACATTGTCCATGATAATCTTCTGCAATACCAAAATTTAAACATATTGATTTTGCATGACCGATATGTAAATGACCATTTGGTTCAGGTGGAAATCGAGTATAGATATGATTATGTTTACCTGTAGCAAGATCTTTATTTATAATATGATCAATAAAATTTATCGGGCGAGCACCTTTTTCTTTCATTGTTATACCACCTTAATATAAAGATCTTAATGATGATTTTATCATTAAAGAAAATCAAATTATAAACAATTTTTTATTAATACATATTAATAAACTTTTTAAAATTAATAAAAAATTACTTTAATACAATCATAAAATTTATATTATTGATAATAAAATTTATTATATTAATAATATGTAATTATTGATAATTATCAATAATATTCATAATAATTTATTTTATTATTAATTTTATTATAATAAATATAATTAATATATATTATGTTATATATAATAGATTTATTTTCTTTTCATTATTATTTTCTTTATAATTAAACATAAATATATCCAAATTATTTTAAAATTAATATAATAATATCAATAGATATTGAATAATTATTTTAATATCTTTAATCACTTTTAATATAAAAATCAATTGATATAAAATTTATATAAATTTACCTATAAATTTTATAATTAGTTATTTAATAAATAAACTATTAAAATAATATAAATAGTAAACAGTTTATGAAAAAATATATTTTAAAAAATAAATTCATATAACGATATAGTTAAAACTATTTACTCTATATTTATTTTTTATTTTTACTATTAACAAATAAAGTATATTATATTTTCATTAAAGCTCTATATATAAAGAAGTTTTCTTACTATAATGTTTTTATTATTTATGTAAGTACTTTCACGTAGACTTAAGCGATAATTTAAATATTATGTTTATTAAAAGTAGCACATAACTTATAAAAATAGTAATTTTACTAAGCATAATAATTTAGTAACATTAGCTATAAAAAATTATATATATAAATTTAATAAAATAATATAAGCATTAATTACTATGAATTATCTATAATTCCACTCATCATTATAAGATATAGAGATGTGCTTGATGCTAAACATCTTTATTATTAGTTCAATATAATTCTGTTATAATTGTTAGTATTTTGATAATTATTTTATATTTTACAATTAAAGAGAAGGAATAGTTATTTAATTAAAATTAAATAGGCATTAAATAAAATTTAAATATAGTATAAATAAAATAAAATTAAACTTTAAAAATAAATTAGAATTTTTATTAGTAAGTAATTAATTTGATTAAAGTATAAAATATATCAATTATCTATATAAGATAATAATAATATTTTTTATAAAATATATAACAATACATTTATATTTATAGATACTAATAAAAATATAATTTTTTTAAAAATTTCAATATTGAAATAAATATTCAATTTAATATATAATATAATTTAAAATATCATCAATAAATATTTTAAAAATATAAATACTTAATCATAATGAATAAAATATATCAAAATAAAAAACAATATATTTCTTAAAAATATAAAGTTAATATGACTATATATATTATTAATTACCAATTAAAAACAATATTAATTTTATTAATTTAATATAATTTTAATATAGTGAAATAGTTAAATTTTTAAAAACATCCAACTGATATTAAAATAAACTAATTATTAGTTTTACTAAAATGATACGATAAATGAATAGATATCATTTTAATAGAGGATAATTCTTTCATCTAAAATAACTAAAAAAATCTAATTTTAATTATTAAAAATTAGATAAAAATTAGTTAAGATGTTTTATAAAAAATCTTTATTTTTATATATAAAATATAAATAATTTCAATATATTTATTATATAAATACAGTATTTAATTTAATTATATTAATTTTTTAATATAGATTTAATTTATTTAAAATATGGGATTTAGTTACAATATAATCACATATTATCGATTAATTTTTTTATTAAATAATATATATCATTACAATTTTATATTATTTTACGTCATTAAAATATAAAATATTAAAAAATAAAATTTATTAATATATAAGCTTTTTTATTTTTTTTAATAATAAAAAATTTCTTTTTTTAAAGATTAAATATACAATAACGGAACTTTCAATTTCTCTCTTAGAGAAAATAGTATATATACTTATACTTTAATTATTAAAGATAGTTTATAGAATAATTTCAATTAATCTCTAACTTAACAATTAAAATTTTTAAAATAAATAATAATTTAAGCTTACGTTATTATAAGCAAAGAGTAATTTATTAGTTAATTGTGATTGATTAGTTCTCAATTTTACTTATTTTAAACATGTAACTGATGATAATACTCAATATTTTTTTATATTAATTAAATTATCTTTACAAGAGATACATTTATACACCTTCAACTTAAAGTGTAAAATTATATTAAATATTAATTTTAAAAGGTATTATTAGTTAATATATATTTATATATAAATATATATTAACTAATAATATAAAAAAATTAAATTTATATGAATATAGATTTTATATAAATTTAAGCTAAATAAATTATGAAATATCAAGATAAATAAAAAAATAAATAATATAATAGATTGTTTAACTTATAAAAATATAATTACTATTAATAATAATAAAATCTAATTTCACCTATTAGTCATTAATAAAACTTATATATCCATTATATAAATATAATCATTTTAATGATAAAAGAAATATAATAAATTTATAACATAGTTGTAAGTAATTATTATTAAAACTAATTATATTAAAATTATCAATAAATTAAATATTTTTTTAAAATTTTTAGCAAAAAATAATAAATAAAATATGATAAGTTAAATAGCTAATAATATTACTAAAGATATAACATCTAATTATGTTAAAAACATAAGATAAATAACAGTAAATATTTATTTTTTAAAAAAATAAATATTATTTATATTTTGAAAATAAAAATACTAATAATATCGAATATAGATAATATATCAACTTAACTTATATAACTATTAGTTAAAATAACTGAAACACTAAAGTTTACAAATTACTGCCTCTTATTACTAACAGTCTTTGTATATCGTAAAATGATTTAAAAACAATATTTTATCTTAGTAAATTTACTGGTTTAAAAAAAATACTATATATTTTCTAAATAATTATTTTTTAATTAATAAATTATCAAAATTATCTTTGATAATATCAAAATATATAACCAAGATATTTAGATAATAATTTATCTATTAATTAAAATTAATTTATAAATAAATTCTAACTAAAATTATAATAATAAATAGTTTAATAACATATATTAAATTATAAAACAACTTTTATTCACTATAGATAAATTAATTTGTTGTTATACCATTTTAAATAATTAATCAATGTGATCTATTATTACTAAATGTCATAAAATATTTAATTCTAATAAAAATTATAAATATTAATGAATTATACAATTTTAAGTTATATAAATTTAATTTGCAGTAAATAATAACATAAAAATACGGATATTGATAATGTAAAAATTAAATAAAGTAAAAAGTAATAAAATTAATTATACTAATAACTATAGAAGTTATGAATATTTTAAAGTTATTAGCAAAATTAATAAATTTAATAAATTCAATATAACTATTTCAATATTTATTTATATTAAAATTATCTAAATAGAATAAAAACATTAATAAACTTAGATTATAAATTTATTAAATCTTTTAATATCTAATAAAAAATTGATTTTAAAAATAAAATTATTTAAATATATGTCAGTGTATCGTTATTACTTGAAAAGTATCTATGAAATAATCATATTTTCTAAAAAAAAATTATAACTATACTTATATAATAAGAAGATAATATTGATTAAATTAATAATAATATAAAATATTAATAATGAATAAAAATGTTATGAAGATAATGTTAAACTTTATATTAAACTATATACATTACATTAATAGTTAATTTAATAATAATAAACATATTATATCCAATAACATTTATCTTTTCTCTTCTTTTCCTTAAACTAATAATAAATTTTAACACTAAAAATTAAATAAAAAATTCTACTTTTTTAATAAAAAATATTAAATTTAATATATGATATATTATCAATAATAATCTAATATTAATATATAGTTTAAAATTGAAAAATTTAAATTAAGGAAATAGATTAAAATTAAGTATATCCTAACTATTAATTTCTTATAAAAACACATGAAATGATCATTTATTTATAATGAATTATATCAATACATTTATTTAAAGAAAAAACCTTAAAATATTTTCATTATTTTAAATTAATTATAACATATTAATGTATTAATTAAAATTAAACATAAAATTTAATATTATTAAAGATAAATTTTATGTTAGAAAAAATTTTCTATGTTAAAAGTAATATATTAAGAAATTATAATTGATGATCTGAAAATATAATTCTAACTATAAAATTTACATTAATTATTAAGTTAATTTATAAAATAGTTTAGAATTTATTATTAAATTAATTTTTAAAAAGATTTTTAAATTAAAACTCTGAATATTATCTAAAAATAATTAAATAAGTTTAAAATAAATAACAAAAAGTATTCGTTAATCTTATGATTAAAAAATAATTATAGAAAAATAATGCACCAATTATTTTAATAATCATAAAATCAAAAATTAAAATTATTTCAGTTTTTAAAGAATTTTACTATCTTAAATAATATTATACGTATAATACCAAATTTATTCATAAATTTTTATTTAAAAAATCAATTATTTATATAAAAACAAATATTTTAATAAAAAAATTATTTTTTAGCATTAAAAATCATTAGAAAACTTTATCAATCAACTAACTGAAATTAAGAATCATTATTTTAGAAATTTATTCAAATTAAATTTATGAAAAACTCAAAATATTTTAAAATTAAAAGTTAACTTCAATCTATTTTTAATACTATATTATATATTTCTAAAATCCATAAATAGTATTATTAATTAGTTATAATAACAAATGATAACAAGACTATAATACTTTAATTTTATTTAAATTAAATTTAAAAAAATTTTACTTTCATAAAAACTATATATCTATAATTATAGACTTTTTTTATAAAAACATAAAATTGTTTATTTAAATTAATGATAAAATGTTATAAAATAATTACTTAAGATAAATGTATTGCATTAAATATTGCAAAGTGCTATACATGAATATATTCTAATTATTAGAATAACGATAGTGAATAAAAAATTTAAACTATAAAATAAAATTAAAATTTTATATAATTTAATTACAATATAATAATCTCAAAATTATAATTAATAAATATTAAGTTAAATTTAAATTATATATAATAATTAATTATAACTATATTTAAAAAAAAATAATAATTTTAATTTAAAGTTAAATAAACTATTTAATAACATATATATCTTATTAAAAATAAGATTATTTTTAATAAGATATATTAATAATACTGGTAATTAATCATAATATTACTATTTAATAATAATTATATAATTAAAATAGATGTTAATTAACTATGTAATATAAATGCAGTTTGAATTGAATAAGCCAATAAAAAAACTTATATTTGTGATCATTTAAAATAGTTGTAATTATTTATAAACATATATTTTTTATCAAATAATTGTGTAAAGTCTTAAGTTCTTTTAACTATAGATTAAAAAATACTTCAAGTTTATGAAATAATAAAATATATTTTTGAAATAAATTAATATTTAAAAAATTAATCAATAATAAATAAATTATTTAATTTTAATAATTAAAAATTCAATTAAATATTAATATATTAATATAATTTCAAATTAAATTACTACCTTATTTATTTACAATCTTTATGTAAAATTAGAAACAAAATTTCTTATTTTATATTAAATAAGATAAAATAAGAAATTTTTACTAAAAAAATCTGAAATAATATTTCAAAAACATGTTTTATAAAACAAAATTAATTTAGTAAAAATTAAACAAATAAAATAATTATTTCAAGTACTATTTAAAACTGTAGTAATTAATTTTATATACATTTATATTTAATAAAGTAAATATGATTGTTAGTAATATAATTAATTGAATAGTTTCTATATTTTATAAGATAAGATAAATAAATAAATCTATTAGAAGAACATTATAACTATTTATAACTTTACTAATCTGAATAATATTATAATTAATAATGTTATTTATAATAAAAATTATAAAAAACAATTTAAATAAAATTATAAAAGAACAATATTTATAATAAATAATTTTTCTATTTAAATAGTTTAAAACTAATAGATAAAAAGATTTTTTATCAATTAACATAATTAATAAAAATAAAATATTTATTTTATAAAAATTGTTATTATTATCAAATTTAATATATAAAAGATTATAGTATTGCAGAAACTACAATGACTAAAATAAAAAATATCTCACCTAGTTATTATATAAAATTTAACCAAATAAAAAAATCCATAATATATAAGAATTATTTAAAAACTTGAGTAAAATTTTGTTTATATTAGTAAAATACTTTTGTTTTGATTAAAATTAAAGCTATATATTATATAAGAAAATATCTCCAGAATTTCTTTTAATAATAAATAAAATTGAAAACATATTTATCTATACTATTATTAATAATAAAAAATTATAATATAATTTATATATATATTTATTAAAATTTTTAGTATAAAGATAAAAAATAACGTAAATATATAATATTATATGTAAATTTATTCATTTATTATAACTTTTGTTCTTTTTTATTTTCAATTCTAGTTACTAAATTATTTAGTAAAAATTAATTTTTTAATTTAATAAATTAACTAAATATTTTAGTTATCAATATTTATTGATAACATGATTAGATATAAAATTATCACTTATTTGATAATAAATTATTTTTTTAATTTACAATTAATCTTAATGTTTAAGATATAAAGTTATTATTATAAACAATAGTATTATTTTGTTAATCTCATTAATAAATGATTAAAAACTAAACAAACAAAAATATTTTTTATAAAAATATAAAAATAATTTGACGATTTTAGTCTATAAACGTATATTTAAAAAAATAAAAAATCCAGGTAAAAATTATCTAAAAAAGATGGCTACGTAGCTCAGATGGTTAGAGCACAGCTCTCATAATGCTGAGGTCACAGGTTCAATTCCTGTCGTAGCCACCATAATTTGTGGGAGTGGCGAAATTGGTAGACGCACCAGATTTAGGTTCTGGCGCTGTAAAGTATGCGAGTTCAAATCTCGCCTCCCGCACTATTCTTTATAAAAAATTATTTATATTTTTGGGGTATTGCCAAGCGGTAAGGCACCAGGTTTTGATCCTGGCATTCCCAGGTTCGAATCCTGGTACCCCAGCTTTTCAATGGATTTGAATAAATAATGAATACTAAACAAAAATTTAATAAAATAAATTACATATAAAATATTTTTAAAAGCTTAATCAATAGATCTATAGAAGATCATGGCATTGAAAATAAAAACTTTTAAAGTTAGGATAAAATATTTACTTTTGCTATTTACTTAAAATATAGATCATATCTGAATTAATATTAATAAATTGCTTTTTATTATTTTAGTCATTATTACAATATATCCGTATTTTTCAAAATATTTAATATTCAATTTCATAAAAAACTAAATTTTACATTTTTAGTAATTAAATTTTAGAAATATCACTTTAATAATAATTCGCCTCATTTTTATATTTATTTAGTATTATATTTAGAATTAATCAAGAATCTTAGTTTACTAAAAATTAAAGAGAGATTGATTTATTTTTTATATATTTATGATAAGATGTTTATCTCTATTCATCATAAAACATTTTATCATCAAATTAAAAGAAATCATCATAAACATAATCTATAATATATATCTTTTAGATACTGTATAAAAAATCTTCTAAATTAAATATTTTACTTATAATATTCATTTTAAGTAACATTATTTATAGATTTCTTAATATGATTTTATTAATCTTTAATATGTATATAATTTATTAAATTCTTAACTAGATTTAGTACTAAAATATTGGCTAATTGTTTAATTTTAAAATACATAAATATAATGATTACTTCTATCAATTATTTATATTATTAAATATAAAAGATATCTTAAGTACTAAATACAAAAAACTCATATTATTACATAACATATTCTATATTTTATTAGAAATAAAAAATTTTTTTTCAAAATTAAATCTATCTATAATAAATTTTACAATTAATAAAATAAAGTAATCGAACTTAATTATATTTAATTATTATAATGTTAATATAATAACTCTTAATCACAGAAATCGTACAAATTAAAATGATTAAAGTAAATTACTATGTATGTAAGCTTTTGATATAAATCGAAAATCAATTTATTAAATTATAAAGAAATATAACTGTAAATACACCTATACCGATTAGATTGTAAATTATATTATTTTTTATAATCCATAAGTTATAAAAATATTTTCTTTCTATTTTAAAATAAAAATTAAGTTTTTTTTTAAAAAAATATATAAGATATTTAAATTGAAAATATTAAAGATATAAAAACATTAATTTCAAAAATAATCCAATAATAAGTATCATAGACCATATAAAAAGTAGTTTATTTTTTATTAAAAATTAATTTAAATTAATATATAAAGTAATATATTTTTTATATTTTTAATATATAACTTATTTATATTACAAAGTTAAATAGTAAAGATTGAATTACCTAACATCTCTAATATCTAATTATAGAGTATAATTACTTTTAATTATAAAAAAAATAAATAAGTCTTTAGCTTATTAAATAAACTACTATAAATTAAAGATAATTTAATTAAATTAATTAATAAAATAAAAAATTACAATGAAATTAATACCAACAAGAATTCTGAAATAAAATATGATAAATTAGTTTCTATTTATATTGATATAAATAGAACATATAGTTATATTTTATGCTAATTGGAATATGAGAGATAGTATTAAATTTTAGCTTTAAAAATTAAAGAATATTTATATTAAAATGGATTAATAAAAACTAGTGTAATTTCTCCATATCAATTTTATATATATAATAAATCAAAAATATTAAACGTTAAAACTCATATTATTTTATTTATTCTATATATAAAATTTTTTATAAAAAATATAATAATCAAAATAATATTACTATCTTATAAAGTTTATAAGAAATTGTTACTATATGTAATATAGTTGCTATATTAAGAATCACAAAAGAATTTAATCTAAATCTTATAACATAATACTTTAGAGAATATTAAACATAATGCAGATATTTATGTTATCTATTAGAATATAACGTGGAACCAACCAGATCAATAAACAAACTGCTATCTATATAAATATAGAAAATATAAATCTAATGCTATAATTTCATTATTAAAATAATGCATTAGTATGATAATAACAATAATAAGAACTAAATATATTTCTTATATTTTATATTAAACTATTAATTAAATATATCATATATATACAATTATTAATATTTTGAGTTAATTTTAATATATTAATTTATAATAATTTGATACTTGAATTTTTTTTATTTTATTTATTATATATGTAAAGCCAATTTGATTTAGATAGTAAGGGTTATTTACAACTAAATATATATATTAATCTATATAAACAATAAAATTTTATAATATATTATAAAGATAATATCTTAAATGAATTATGTTTGATTTTTAAAACAGCAATTAATACTATCAATAATTTAAATTAAAATTATAATATATTTTTCTCTTTCAATCTTTATAAAGTATCGTATCGATTCTTAAATTTAAAAAAATAATTTTGTTTATATTATATCATTAATAATAAAATATTAAAATATTCATTATAAATAGTATAGATAATAAGTAATTATTAAAATTATACATCACATAAGTATAAACTATATAAAAAACTACAATTATATTATTTTTTTAAATTCAAGTGATCATTAAATATTTAATTAAAATCAAAGTTATCATTAATTATAAAATGCTAGATGTTATTAGTAAATATAAAGTATTATGAAAATTTTAAAAAACAATATTAATATATATAAAGTATATTTCGCTAATTTTATATTAATATTTTTTAAAATATATCATAAATTATTAATAACTTAAATCAAGTTACGATATATATTCTCAATATATCAAAACTTTATAATATTTAGATAATCAAAAATTACAAAAAGAAGTTATAAACAAAATATATCTCTTAATTGTGACATAATAATAATTATTTAAATAAATTTTAAGAATAAAAAATTAAATAAGATATATAATATTAAAAACTGTTAATGACAATAAAAATTATTAATTAAATAATTAAATTACTTTTATAAAAAAAATAAAAAAAATCTTCTTTAAACAAAAAATATTTTAAAATGGTTATTATTATAACATTAATATAATAATAATCTAAACATATTATATAAAATATTAACAAATACTAATAAAAATATTTTTAATTGACTTTATTTTTATAAACCTAAAGCAGATTTTAATATACTTTTTTTAACTATATTCAATCGTTGTACTAACATTAAAACTAAATTTCGAGCAAATTTTATGCCAGTTAACTTAGTAGTAAACAATGTATAAATAGCATCCATACTTACCTGCATTAATCGATTATCTGCCATTCTGTTCTGTTGATAAAGAAGTAAGGTTTGTTTTGTATAGAATGGTGATGATAAATGTGTTTTAGAATTAATCAATACCTTTAATAAAACATTAATATCTCGGTAACCGAGATTAAGCCCCTGACCGCCAAGTGGATTAATAGTATGGGCAGCATCACCAACTAACGCCAAACCTTCTTCAACATAACGATTAGCATGTTGACGAATTATTGAAAAATTATCCCTAAAAAAAACTTGAAATTGACCAAGACGATCTGGGAATGCAAGAATAATTTCTTGTCTAAGTTGCAATATTGACATTGATTGTAGCTGTCTTATTCGAGAAGGTTTATCATACCAAACTAAACAAGCCCAATGATCAAATAAAGGTAAAAATGCTCGTGGACCAGAAGGGAAAAATTGTTGCCAAGTAATATCTTGTTGTGCTTGATCCATTTTAACAGTAATAAGTAGACATAATTGATCATATTGCCAACCATTAATACCAATTCCAGCTAAAGTTCTAACCTTAGAATGAACACCATCAGCAGCAATAATTAAATTAGTTAAGAATTGTCTCTTATCATTTAAGATAATTTTCCATTGTTGATTTTGACGATGCATTATTACCAATTTAGCTGGGCATAATAAAGTAAGATTAGAGTATTGAAAAAATTGTTTCCATAATGCTAATTGTAAAATACGATTTTCAACAATGTAACCAAGTTCAGATAAACCAAGGCTCTTTGCTTCGAATATTACATTCGATTTTTCTTTTTCCCATACTTCTATTCTTCGATAAGGTGTTGCGCGAATACTCAAAATACTATTCCATACATTAAGTTGTTTAAGTAAGTTAACAGAAGTATAACTTATCATTGAGACACGCAAATCAGGATGCTCTAATAGAGAGAACGGTTTAGGTTTTTTATATTCAAGTAAAAGAACTCTCCAACCTTCTTTAGCTAATCCAATTGCCATAGCTGAACCTATCATACCAGCTCCAACAACTATAATATCATAATTATCATCTATTATATTCATGTTAATTTAACTATAAATAGCTATTTATTTTAAAGTACAGTTAGATTTTATTAACATATCTATTAACAAATTTTTAATACACTGATCAATATTTTACTAATATATATCAATTTTATATTTTAATATATAATTTTTTAATTTAACATATTTTATTTTCAAAACTTTAAATATACAAAATACTATGAATAAAAAATTATATGTTAAAACATGGGGTTGTCAGATGAATCAATATGATTCATCAAAAATGATTGCTCTTCTAAATAATACACATGGATATAAATTAACTACGATTGCCGAAGAAGCTGACATTCTTTTACTGAATACCTGCTCAATTCGTGAAAAAGCGCAAGAAAAAGTATTTCATCAATTAGGTCGATGGAAAAATATAAAAAATATTAATCCAAATATTATTATTGGTGTTGGCGGTTGTGTTGCTTCACAAGAAGGGAATTTTATTCATCAACGCGTTCAAGGTATTGATATTATTTTTGGCCCACAAACTTTACATCGTCTACCAGAGATGATTAATAAAGTTAAAGATAGTCAATCTCCAATTATTGATATAAGTTTTCCAGAGATTGAAAAATTTGATAGATTACCAGAATTACGAGCAAATGGTCCTTCAGCTTATGTTTCTATTATGGAGGGATGTAATAAATATTGTTCGTTTTGTGTCGTTCCTTACACACGTGGCGAGGAAATAAGCAGACCATGTGATGATATTTTATTTGAAATTTCAGAATTAGTTACACAAGGAGTGCATGAAATTCACTTATTAGGACAAAATGTTAATGCCTATCGTGGAATAACTTTTAATAATACAATTTGTTCATTTGCTGAATTATTACGTCTAGTTGCATCCATTGATGGCATTGATCGAATACGTTTTACAACCAGTCATCCAATTGATTTTACTGATGATATCATTGCTGTTTATGAAGATATCCCTCAGCTTGTCAGCTCATTACATCTACCTATTCAAAGTGGTTCAGACCGCATTTTGACTATGATGAAACGAACATATACAATCAATGAATATAAAAATATTGTACGTAAATTACGAAAAGTAAGACCTGATATCCTTATTAGTTCAGATTTTATTGTTGGTTTTCCTGGTGAAACAGAAGATGATTTTAAAAAAACAATGCAATTGATTATTGATGTTAATTTTGATATAAGTTTTAGTTTTATCTACTCACCTAGGCCAGGTACACCAGCGGCTGATTTATCTGACAATGTTAGTGAAAATAAAAAAAAACAACGCCTTTATTTACTACAAAAACTCATTAATAAACAAATAATGCACTATAGTCGCATAATGTTAGGTACAATTCAGCGTATTCTTGTTGAAGGGCCATCACGCAAAAATATCATGGAACTTTCTGGTCGTTCTGAAAATAATCGTGTTATAAACTTTGAAGGTACAAGAGATATGATAGGAAAGCTTATTGATGTTAAAATTATTGATATCTACTCTAATTCTTTACGAGGTAAAATAGTTAAAAAATAAAGATAATATTTAACATTAAAAAGTTAAAAATAATCAAAATTAGCTTATTACTTTTACATATAAAAACTATTTTAAAATAATTAATTATCAATGTTAATATTTAAAATAGATAGACTTAATAATATTATAAAAAATAACTTACCTATAAGCTAAATATTTTGAAATCATCTAACAAATAATAAAAAGTTTATCAACATATTCATATGTTATTGTATAATAATATATAAATTAACTAAAAATTAAGTATTTATAACTGACTTATAAAATAAGTTATTTAAAATAAATTTATAAAATTATTTAATTATATCGAAATAATTAACAATATTTTCATATCATTCATGTATTGATATTCTACTTATACACATGCTATCATTTATAATAAAATATTAATCAATTTGATATAAAAGGTTAATTTCTTAAATAATTAATTAAAAAAATCAAGAAATTATAGAAAATAAATAATAGTTAAAAACAAGCATAATTTTATTAAACTAATAGAGTTAGAGTAGAGTTAAATTTATCATACTATAGTAATATACTTAAACAATAATATTAATTTAAGTATTAGGATTTTATATAAATAACTAAAAATATTTAAACTGTTAGTAGTATTTTTTAAGTTTTATAATTTCAAAAAAATAGATTATATTATACTTATTCTCAATTTATGCTAGTTGAAACAATTTAAAAATTTAGTTTTTTAATAAAAAAGTAAAAATCATTTAGAATATAATAATTAGATTAGCACTAATAACAATTATTTTATATGATATACCAAGAAAATAATAATATTCCATATTTTAAATAAAACTGACAGTATTATGATTAAATGAATAAAAATGCTCTTAATCTATATTAAATTTAATTTTAAAAAGCATAATTTTACTTAAAACTTAACTTAAATTAAATTTACTTTATTATAATAAATTATATGTTTATATAACTAAATTAAAATATTTTCTAAAGATAAAAAATATATAATTTCTTTTATATAAAAAAATATTATTTTATTATATAATTAAAAGTGTTTTTTTAAAACATATAAAAAACAGAAAAACAAAAGAAGAAGAATTAAAATTAAAGTAGTTACTTTATTAATAGAAAAATATTAGATCCTATCCATATTTCCATTATATATAAAAGGAGATATTTTATTGCAACAAGTTATACTTGATCTTCAACTAGCCTGCAACGATCATAATGCATTACCAAGTAAAAAAACATTACAACATTGGATTGAGATTTTTTTACCACAATTTCAATCTAAAAGTGAAATCACAATTCGCATTGTTGATATAGTAGAAAGCCAATATTTAAATCTAACATATAGAGGAAAAAATAAACCAACAAATGTTCTATCTTTTCCATTTAAAACACCAAAGAACATTGTATTATCCTTGCTTGGTGACATAGTTATTTGTCGTCAAATAGTTGAAAAAGAATCAATTGAACAAGATAAAAATATAGATTCTCATTGGGCGCACATGGTAATACATGGCTCTCTTCACCTTCTTGGTTATAATCACAAAAATGATATTAAAGCAAAAGAGATGGAAAAAATAGAAACTGAAATTATGCAAAAATTAGGTTATGCAAACCCTTTTCAATGCAAAAAGCTTAATTATTAAAATGATACTTTTATGCCAAACAATATATGATACGATAAATTGCATAGAGAACTATTAATAAAACTCCATGAGCGAAGATCATCCTATAAATAATGATAATAATCACAATTCGAAAAAGAATTTTTTCGGACGTCTAAATCAATTGTTTCACGGCGAACCAAAAAATCGTAATGATTTAGTTGAATTAATTCGTGATTCAGAACAAAAAGATGTTATTGATCCTGATACTAGAGAAATGCTTGAAGGAGTGATGAATATTTCAGGAGAACGAGTTCGAGATATAATGATTCAACGCTCACAGATAATAACATTAAAAAGAAATCAATCATTAGATGAATGTCTTGATGTAATCATTAACTCAGCACATTCTCGTTTTCCGGTAATTAGTGAGGATAAAGACCATATTGAAGGTTTATTAATGGCTAAAGATTTATTACCATTTATGCGAACTAATGCTGAGCCTTTTAATATTGATAAAGTATTACGTACAGCAATTATTGTGCCTGAAAGTAAACGTGTTGATTTATTATTAAAAGAATTTCGTTCACAACGTTATCATATGGCTATTGTTATTGATGAATTTGGTGGTGTTTCTGGTTTAGTCACTATTGAAGATATTCTTGAATTAATCGTTGGTGAAATTGAAGATGAGTATGACGATAAAGAAGATATTAGTATTCGTAAATTAAGTAAACATACTTATTCTGTTCGAGCATTAACTCATGTTAATGATTTTAATAAAATATTTGGAACACATTTTAATGATAAAGAAAATGAAACCATTGGTGGTCTAGTGATGCAATCATTTGGACATTTACCTTCACGAGGTGAAGTTATTACAATTGATCGATATATTTTTAAAATTATCTTAGCTGATAGCCGAAAAATCATTCAAGTTCAAATAAAAATTCCTGATGAAATATCTATTCAAAGAAATTTCTCAGAAGAATAACATTAATGAAAAAAATATCACTCTTTCAATATCACTTGTTTCAAGGCTTAATTGCATTTATTTTAGGCCTCTTTGGAACACTAGCTTTTTCACCTTTTGATATTTGGTTGGCTGCTATCCTTTCTCTTTTTGGCTTACAATTTTTAATTATTAATTCTTCAATAAAAAAATCGTCTTTAATGGCATTTTATTGGGGGATTGGTTTATTTGGTAGCGGTATAAATTGGATTTATATAAGTATTTCTGATTTTAGTGGTATGCCATTAATGGTTGTTAATATATTTTTAGTTTTTTTATTAGTAACTTATTTATCGCTTTATCCAGTATTGTTTTCTTATTTACTCAATCGATTCTTTCCACGATTAAATATAGCTCGTTCTATTTTTGCCACTCCAGCAATATGGCAAATAACTGAATATTTACGTGGTTATATATTAACTGGTTTCCCTTGGTTACAATTTGGTTATAGTCAAATCGATGGACCACTTAAAGGTATTGCACCAATATTTGGTGTTGAAATGATAACATTATTATTATTAGTTATTAGTGGTAGTTTAGTTTTTGCTTATGTAAAGCGTTTGGTTATCCCTCTAATTACAGCAATTATTTTATTATCTTTACCATTGATGCTTAAAAAGCATCAATGGTATACACCAGTAATAGAAAAAAAATCAAAAATTGTTTTAGTACAAGGTAATATCTTTCAAGGTTTAAAATGGAAATCGGATTTTTTTGAACAAACAATTAGTACATATATGGATCTCTCTAAACCTTATATTGGTTATGCTAAAATTATTATTTGGCCAGAATCTGCTATTCCATCAATAGAATTAGATAATAATGTTTGGTTAACTTCATTAGACAAACTACTACGTTTAAAAAATACTTATTTAGTTACTGGCATTATTGATACAAAAGTAAATAAAGATGGGTTTAAAAATTTTTTTAATAGTATTATTGTATTGGGAGATAATGAGACTTATCAATATCCAACCAGCAATCGTTATAAAAAACATCATCTAGTTCCTTTTGGTGAATTTGTACCATTAAGAAATATTCTTCGTCCAATTTCTCCTTTATTCAATTTACCAATGTCAAATTTTAGTCATGGTGATTATAAACAACAGCAATTAATGGCTGGTAATATTCATTTAACAGCAGCTATTTGTTATGAAATTATTTTAGGAAATCAAGTTAGAAATAATTTTAAATCAGATACTGATTTTATATTAACTATTTCAAATGATGCTTGGTTTGGACATTCTATTGGTCCATGGCAACACTTTCAAATGGCACGTATGCGTGCACTTGAACTTGGTAGACCATTATTACGTGCTACCAATAATGGTATTACGGCAGTAATTAAACCTAATGGAGATATTCAAGCAGAACTTCCTCAATTTACTAGCTCTGTATTAAGCATTGAAGTAACACCTACATCTGGTCTAACACCTTATGCACGTTGGGGTAATTTACCTATATGGATATTAGTGACTATATTCATTATACTATCATACTTTATTAGACGAAAAAAAATTAGTTAATTTAAAATATACTAATCATCGTAATTTTTGATAACTAATCATATTATTTTATTTTATCAATTGATAAAATAAAATTGGAATTAGTTAAATAATATATTTTCTAAAAATTCTAATTTATTAAAACTTAATATTTTATTAATTTATTTATATTTTATATTAGTTTTATACCAAAAAATTTTTAATTTTTAATATCTTTAAAAATCTATAAATAGTATAGATAGTTTTAATTACTTTTAGTTTTTTAATGAGAAATAGAATAATAATAACTACATTAGTTATATATATACATGCTGTATTAATCTATTCTAAAAAAATAATAAAATTATTAATAGTTTTAAATCTATTAAAATATTAAATAAATATTTTAAATAAATATTTTAAATAAATTATATTTATATAAATGATAAAGTAAAATTTTTTAAAATTTTGATTAATAATATTAAATTTTAATATTCAAACTATTATAATATTTATAATTCATTAAGAATTCAAATATACATATCCACACAGATAACATAAAAAATTTCAAAAATAAAATCATGAAGATCTTTATGATATTAAAAAAATATTAAAATAGATTAAAATAGCTCTGATTACATAAATAAACTTCTAATTTATTTACTTGTTAATCAATAATATTTCGTATTGTTCATTATTAAATCACATTATTAAAAATACAGTTTAAATTCTTTTAAAGAATAATTTTCTATATTAAATTTATAAAATTATTAACAAAGTAATTTATATAATGAAAGATTCCTTAAAGCATAAATTAATCCTAATTTATTCATCTCCTTAATGACAAAATGATTGTTCAGTTTTGCAAATATAATAGTATTAAATAATATAAATTATAATTTAATTTATATTGATAAATTCTTTTATATAAATTTAGAATATGAAATCTTCATTTTAAATATATTTAATTTTATCATAATTATTTTATTAATAATTTTTCTTTAAAAAATATCAGCTCTATTTTATTTAGAATTTAAATTAATAGTAGTTATTATTCACTGCAAATATGGTATTTCTATCATAGATAAATAATAAGGTTTGATCAACATCATGCAAAAAGAATATAGATCAAAAGAAATAGAACAATACGTACAAAGTCATTGGGAAAAAAAAGAAACATTTAAAGTAATAGAAGATTATAAGAAAGAAAAATATTATTGTTTATCAATGTTACCTTACCCATCAGGTCGATTACATATGGGTCATATTCGTAATTATACCATTGGTGATGTTATTTCTCGTTACCAACGTATGCTTGGTAAAAATGTTCTACAACCAATCGGATGGGATGCTTTTGGTTTACCAGCAGA
This sequence comes from Arsenophonus sp., assembly GCA_052401645.1. Lineage (GTDB taxonomy): Bacteria > Pseudomonadota > Gammaproteobacteria > Enterobacterales > Enterobacteriaceae > Arsenophonus. Next base: position 496,201 of record CP198939.1, on the reverse strand, counting down.
AAATGCTGCGATAAAAAATAATACTAGTCCAGCACTTTGGACTTATGCCAATATTGATTATATGAAAAATCAATTAAAGATGTTTGGATTTAGTTATGATTGGAGTCGAGAAATTAAAACCTGTACACCAGAATATTATCGTTGGGAGCAATGGTTTTTTACTAAACTTTATGAAAAAAAATTGGTTTATAAAAAAACATCTGCAGTTAATTGGTGTCCAAATGATTTAACAGTTTTAGCTAACGAACAAGTTATTAATAATTGCTGTTGGCGTTGCGATACACATGTAGAGCAAAAAGAAATTCCTCAATGGTTCATAAAAATTACTACTTATGCTGAAGAGCTACTCAATGATTTAGATAAACTCGATGGTTGGCCAGAACAAGTTAAAACTATGCAGCGTAACTGGATCGGTCGCTCGGAAGGAGTTGAGGTTACTTTTAAACTAAAAGATAAGAATGAAGAATTAATCGGTTATACTACTAGACCTGATTTATTTATGGGTATAACTTATCTAGCCATTTCAATAACTCATCCATTAGCAAAAATAGCAGCAGAAAAAAATATTAAAATTACAAATTTTATAAATGAATGTCGTAATATTAAAGCTAATGAAGTTGAAATGGCTAAGATTAAAAAAATTGGTATTGATACTAATTTATTTGCAATTCACCCTCTAACTAATGAAAAAATTCCAATCTGGATAGCTAATTTTATATTAATGGAATATGGTACAGAAGTAATAATTGGTGTTCCTGGGCATAATAAGAATGACTTGGAATTTGCAACTAAACATAATTTACCAATTAAAACTGTTATCGTTAATAATGAAAAATACTTACTTAATTTAACAATTGATACGTTGACTAATAAAAATAAATTAATTAATTCAAATGAATTTACTGGTATGGATAACGAAACAGGTGGTAAAGCTATTACAGATAAACTAGTTTCACAAGGTTCGGCTCAACGTAAAGTAAATTATCGTTTATGCGATTGGGGAGTTTCTCGCCAACGTTATTGGGGGACACCTATTCCAATGCTAACGATGGAAGATGGATCCATTATGTCAGTACCAGAAAATGAGTTGCCAGTTATATTACCTGAAGATGTATTGATAAATGGGATCACTAATCCTATTAGAACTCATCCAGAATGGATAATAAAGAGAAAAATTAATGATTATACAGTATTACGTGAAACTGATACCTTTGATACTTTTATGGAGTCTTCTTGGTATTATGCTCGTTATACCTGCCCTAATTATGATCAAGCGATGCTAGATCCAGTTGCAGCTAATTATTGGCTTCCTGTTGATCAATATATTGGTGGTATTGAACACGCTATTATGCATTTATTATATTTCCGTTTTTTTAATAAATTAATGCGAGATATTGGATTGATAAATTATGATGAACCAACTAATAACTTATTATGTCAAGGAATGGTATTAGCAGATACTTTTTACTACTTAGATAAAAATAAACAACGTGTTTGGGTGTCATCCAATGATATAACTATTGAACGAAATAAAAAAGGTAAAATTATTAAAGCAACTGATAAATACGGACATAAAATCTTTTATATAGGGATGAGTAAAATGTCCAAATCAAAAAATAACGGTATTGATCCAGGATTAATTTTAGAAAAGTATGGAGCTGATACATTACGTTTATTTATTATGTTTGCTGCTCCACCTGAAATTACTATTGAATGGAAAGAATCAAATATGGAAGGTGCAAATCGTTTTATTCGTCGTCTTTGGAGAATAGTTTTTGAACATACACAAAAATATAAAATAACTATATTAGATATAATCAACCTAACACAGAAACAAAAAAATCTTCGTCGAGATCTACATAAAACAATAGCTAAAGTGACTGATGATATCAGTCGTCGTTATGCATTTAATACTGCAATTGCTTCTATTATGGAATTCATGAATAAACTAACTCATATAACTTATCATAATGAACAAGATCTTGCTTTAATGCAAGAATCATTAGAGGCTATTGTCAGAATGTTATCGCCTATTATTCCACATGTTTGTTTCATTATGTGGAAGGCACTCGGACATTTGGAAGATATTGATAATGCACCATGGCCTATCATTGATGAACAAGCAAAAATAGAAAATACTAAGTTAATTATAATTCAAGTTAATGGTAGGATTCGTGGACGAATAACTGTTGATATCAATAATCTATCAAAAAATTCTGTTTTAGACATAGCAATGAAAGAATATTTTGTAGCAAAATACCTTAAGGATATAAAAATCCGTAAAGTAATTTATATACCAGGTAAGATATTAAATTTTGTTGTTAACTAGATATTAATAAGGATGTAGAATATGCATTATTTAATTATCTTATTTATAACTTTTACTATATTTGTTATGGCTGGATGTATATCCTCATTAAAAGATACAATTCATATATCTAGAGAATTAAAAGAATTAAGATTAAGTATCAGTGATCAATACGGTAATTTAGCAACTGCAATTAAACAACAATTACATCTAAATAATATAAAATTAGTAAATGAGAATTTCCACAATCTGCCAATTTTAAAAATTATGTGTTCGTCTGAAAACATTGAAACTGTTTCTATTAATCAAGATGGTAAAAGTGCAGAAAAACAATTAAACTTTTATGTCAATGCGCAAATGATTTTACCTAATGGCATAGTTTTTCCAATTAAAACACATATCAGTCAATCTATCTTTGATGATTCTTTGAAAACATTAGCTAAAGACGTTGAAAATGAATTTATTAAAAAAGAAATACTTGAACAAACAGCTAGTCAATTAATTTTTAAATTACTAATCATTCATAATAATTTTAAAAATAAACATAAAAATTAGATGTTATAAAAAAAATATTGGTAGACTAAAAATGATTCGTATTTATCCAGAACAACTAACTTTACAACTTTCTTATAAGCTAAAAACTTGTTATCTAATTTTTGGTAATGATCCTTTTTTATCAGAAGATAGTATAGATAAAATTTGTCAAACCGCAAAACAGAAAGATTTCACTGAACGTTATACATATTTATTAGATACAAATACTAATTGGGAGAGTATTTATTTTCTTAGTCAATCATTTAGCTTATTTTCTAATCGACAAATTCTTATCCTAACATTACCTAAAAATGGGCCAAATACAATCATGGCGAAAAATCTTCTTAAGTTAACTGGATTATTACACCCTGATCTATTACTTATATTGCGTGGTATGAAACTAAGTAAAGCACAAGAAAATAGTTCTTGGTATAAAAAAATATGTGAAGATGTAGTTTACATTAATTGTTTGATACCTGAGCAATCAAGATTATCTTATTGGATAACACAACGAGTAAAAATGATGTCTGCTTCTTTAGATAAAGAAGCTAATCAGCTTCTTTGTTACTGTTATGAAGGTAATTTGATGGCTATTAATCAAATACTTGAACGTTTGTCAATATTATATTCTGATAATAATTTTACTTTATCTCGTGTAAAAAAAGTTGTAGATAATGCTGTTAATTTTACACCTTATCATTGGGTTGATGCACTTCTTGCTGGTGAGATTAAACGAGGTTTATATATTCTTCAACAATTACAGCGAGAAAACTCTGAGATAATCATATTATTACATATAATTCAACGTGAACTAATATTACTTATAACATTAAAGCAACAAAGTAACGATAAATATTTTAAAAAATTACTTGATGAATATAAAATCTGGAAAGCCCGTCGTTCTCTTATTATAACTGCTGTACACCGTATACCACTTCGTAAATTACAAATTGCAATAGAATTAATTACTCAAGCTGAATTACATTTCAAACAAGACTATGATTATGATAAATCCTTTTTTTCAAAATTAGAAATTTTATCAATACTTTTATGTAAAAAATAACTTTACGAGAATTTTATTAATGACTCAACGAATTAAAAAAAAAATTCATCTGTCCATGCGATATTTGGTGGTACATTTGATCCAATTCACTATGGTCACTTACTATCTGTGGAGTCTTTAGCTAAAGAAGTTGATTTAGAAAAAGTTTTTTTACTTCCAAATTATATACCACCACACAGACCAAAACCTAAAACGACAGATCAACAAAGAGTAGCGATGATAAAATTAGCTATCAAAAATAACCCTATACTTAGTATAGATACTAGTGAACTTGAACGTAAAGGCCATTCTTATACTACTGAAACGCTATTCTCTTTACGTCAACAAATAGGTTCTAAAAAACCTCTAGCTTTTATTATAGGTCAAGATTCACTCATCTCAATTAATACTTGGTATAATTGGCAAAAAATTTTAAAATTTTGTCATTTATTAGTTTGCAGTCGTCCAAATTATACTACTTATTTTCCAACTTTATCAATGCGAGAATGGTTAAATCACCATCAAATTTATAATCCTGCAATACTAAAATATAAACCATGTGGTGCTATTTATCTAGCTAACACACCTTTATTAAATATTTCCTCAACTAAAATTCGTAAACAAAAACAAAATAAAAAAAAATGTAAAGATATGATGCCACCAGAAGTTTTGCATTATATTGATGAACACTATCTTTATTAAGATAATAATTATTAATAAATAATAAATTTCCTAAATTATTTTTAAATATAATAGAATTGATATTATTTTAACTCTTTTGTATTACAATTTCAGTAATATAATTCAGATTATTTATTCTTAAACTAATTATAAACATTCCAACTAATTTTACTAAAAAAATTGAAATATAGATTTTATATTTAGTTTTTAACTAAAATTTAATAATTAAAGTTAATATTATTTTTTGTTTAATTTTTAAATTAAATTTAAGATTAAATAATTAATTTAACAACAATATCTTTTATTTATATGTAAAAATTTATTAATATAAAAATACAATATCTTTTTATTATTTATATGTATAAATAATAAATACTATTTATTGAATTCAATAAATAGTAAAAATATTAAATCCGTTATTAACTAACATTAATTTCGAACTAAAATATAATATTATATATTAAAATAGTAAAATATATCTTATTAATTAATGCAAAACATTGTTTTTTATTAAATAAAAAACAATTAAATAATGAAATTATTTAAAATAATAAAGAAAATAAATATCATTCTATATTTGAATTTAAAACATTATAATTAAATTTCAAATTTATAACTAATTATTATTTATTGAAAATAATTGATTATATTCAAAAAAGTTTTATGATTATTTTTATTAATCATTAACGATATTATTTTAATTCATTAGTGTATAGTTTTTATTTTTTTTGAAAACATATTAAAAATTATAATTTGTAAAATTAAATTTAAAAGGAAGGAAAACATAAGTTAAAAGTTATTAATAACAATAACGATCTAATTATAATAAATATATTAAGTATAAATTAAACAAATCGATAACTGTATAAATAATTTAATAAGAATAAATAAAATAGATGTAATATTAAATTTTTAATTTCTAAAAAAATCATTTCTATAATATATATAAAAGATAAATAAAACAAAGTTGGTTACTATCACTGCTATCACAAATAATAATATTTTATTCTTCATTTAGAATATTTTTATAAAAATATTTTACAAGGAAAATGGTATTATTATTAAATTATTTTTACAATTAAGAATAACATATTTATATATAGGTTCATTAGTGTGAATGATAAAAAAAACAAAAAAAAAGATATCTATTTTCACGATTATAGCACTGAATCTATTATATTTATTCGAAGAGCATTAATATCTTTTATTATCATTTTAATATTAGTAAATATTTTACTTGCTAATCTTTATTATTTACAAATAATCCATCATGAAAATTACAAAACTCGCTCGAATAATAATAGAATAAAACTACTTCCTACTTCACCAAGTAGAGGTATTATTTATGATAGGAATGGTATTCCAATCGCATTAAATAGAACATTTTATCAATTAGAAGTGATTCCTGAAAAAATATCTAATTTAACAAAAATTTTTACACAATTACGTGATGTGGTTGACCTCACTGATCATGATATCTTAAGCTTTAAGAAGGAGCGTAAATATTCACGGCGTTTTACTTCTATACCATTAAAAACTTCACTAGATGAAATACAAATTGCACGTTTTTCTGTCAATAGGTATAAATTCCCAGGTATTGAAATTAAAAGTTATCAACGACGCCATTATCCTTATAACTCAGCTCTAACGCATGTTATAGGTTATGTGGCTAAAATTAATGATAAAGATATAGAATATTTAAAAAATAACGGTCTATTAAAAAATTATACTGTTACCCATAACATCGGTAAATTAGGTATAGAGCGATATTATGAAAATATTTTACATGGAAAAATAGGACATAAAGAAGTTGAAGTTAATAATCTTGGAGAAATTATTCGTCAACTTAATGAAGAACCACCGCAAGCAGGAAAAAACATTTATTTAACCATTGATCTTAACTTACAAATTAAAATTAATAAATTACTAAGAACTAGTAGAGGTGCAGTTGTTGTAACTGATCCAAGAAACGGAGAAATATTAGCGCTAGTATCTACTCCAAGCTATGATCCTAATCTATTTGTTAATGGTATCTCTAATAAAGATTATCAGGATTTGTTGAATAATCAAAATCGCCCTTTAATTAATAGAACTACTCAAGGATTATATCCGCCAGCATCAACCGTTAAACCATTTATTGCAGTTGCTGCATTAAGTGAAAACGTTATTACATCAAATTCTACAGTTTTTGATCCTGGTTGGTGGCAGTTACCAAACTCTAAAAAACGTTACAGAGATTGGAAACGATGGGGGCATGGTAAATTGAATGTTGTTAGAGCAATTATTGAATCAGCTGATACATTTTTTTATCAAATTGCTTATGATATGGGTATTGATCGGATCTCTAAATGGATGAAAAAATTTGGGTATGGACAGTATACAGGCATTGATCTTCCAGAAGAGAATTCAGGTATCATGCCAACTCGCGAATGGAAAAAAAAACGCTATAAAAAAGCTTGGTATCAGGGAGATACTATATCAATAGGTATCGGACAAGGTTATTGGATAACAACTCCTATTCAAATGATAAAAGCATTAATGACTTTAATTAATAATGGGATCGTTAAAATACCACATCTTCTCTATGAAGCGAAATTAGATAATAATTCTATCGAATTTTACAAACAAGAAGATCATATTCATAAAATAAACGATATTAATTCAAAATTCTGGAAATTAGCTAAAGAAGGTATGTACGGTAGCGCTAATGCAATAAATGGTACAGCAAGTAAAAATTTTGCTAAAACTTCCTATAAAGCTGCTGTTAAATCAGGTACAGCACAAGTATTTAGTTATAAAACATACAATATAAATAGATTATCTGAAAATTTACGTGATCATAAATTAATGATCGGGTTCGCACCTTATCAAAATCCAATTATTTCAGTTGCTGTTATTTTAGAAAATGGTGGTACAGGAATGGCTATTGGTGATCTTGTCCGTAATATTTTTGATTACGTTTTACTTGATAAAACAATATAAAAACACTAGATATAAATTTATTTATATAAAGAAAATATGCAATATATAATGATTAATAACTCAGATAAATTATCTATTTTTATGCGTTTACATACTGATATTCCAATATTAATAATTATTCTTGCTTTAATAATTTATAGTGTAATGCTCACATGGAGCGCTAGTGGTCAAGATATTGAAATAATACATCGCAAGCTAATGCAAATTGTCATTGGATCTATTATCATGATTATGATGGCGCAAATTTCACCACGTATATATGAAAATATATCACCTTATCTATATATATTCTGTATAATTTTATTAATTTTTGTTGATTTATTTGGTCAAACTATTAATGGTGCACAAAGATGGTTAGATATTGGTTTTATTCGCTTTCAACCATCTGAGATTGCTAAAATCTCAGTTCCATTAATGGTTGCACGTTTTGTTAATCGAGATCTATGCCCACCAACACTAAAAAATACTTTAATTGTATTAATACTTATATTTTTTCCTGTACTACTTGTTGCTATTCAACCGGATCTTGGTACATCTATTTTAGTAGCTGCCTCTGGTTTATTTATTCTTTTCTTAGCTGGCATGAAGTGGAAATATATTACTATTGCAACAACAGGAATATGTTGCTTTATTCCTATTCTATGGTTTTTTTTAATGCATGATTATCAAAGAGATCGTATTATAATACTACTTAATCCAAAAATAGATCCATTAGGAGCTGGTTATCACATTATCCAGTCTAAAATTGCTATTGGATCAGGCGGATTATTTGGTAAAGGTTGGTTGCATGGAACTCAGTCACAATTAGAATTTTTACCAGAACGACATACAGATTTTATTTTTGCCGTATTAGCTGAAGAGATGGGATTAATTGGCGTGATTATATTACTCACATTATACTTGTTACTAATTATTCGCGGCTTAATAATTGCAACTAATGCACAAAATACTTTTGGTAGAGTTATTGTTGGAGGTCTAATATTAATCATGTTTGTTTACATATTTGTTAATATTGGGATGGTTAGTGGAATTCTTCCTATAGTTGGTATTCCTTTACCATTAATAAGTTATGGTGGATCTGCATTAATTGTTTTAATGGCTGGATTTGGTATTATTATGTCAATTCATACTCATAAAAAATTATTGTCAAAAAGTTTATAAGAATGAATATATAATAAATGTCATTTAATACTAATACTTTTATATTATAAAAATAATTTTAGTAAGTTTTATATTTTACAAATTGAAATATCAAATATATCTTTATAAGTAGAATATTAAAATATACTATATATATCTTACAATGTGTAACAGATAATCATTATATTTATAATAATAATTATAAATTAAATAGTTAAAATTTTATAAAAAAGTGAAATATTATTAATTTGATTTAAAAAATCTTAAAAATATTTAAATAATAAAGTTACTATTATTAAGTTAAAAAATAACTATAGATATAAAATATCTATTATAAATTTATAACTTTAAACATGGTATTTAGTTTCTAAAGCTATTAAAATTATAAAATATTGCAAATGCAATAAGCGAAAATTTTATGATAATTAATATTAGTGATAGATCTTATATTTAAATCATAAATATAGTATTCCTCTTACTATAAACTTTGTGATAAATTGTTAAACTTAATAGTAATTTTATACATATTAAATATATGTTATTTTAATTTTAAATCCAAAATCTTATATTAACTCAACGAAATTAATATCAATATTTCTTATAATATAAGCTAATGCTTTATTAAATTAAAAAAAATTATTCTATAAATTTTTTATCAATAAATAATTAATTAATAATGGAAAATTATATTTTATAACTAATTTTATTTATACTAATTAAAATAAATATTAAAAATAATGAATATTTTATATTAATATTAACTTAATAATATTTATTATAATAACTATGATAATCATTCATATAAATAAAAATCAGAAACTAAAACTACTAAACAGAGATATCTTATTAAAATATAAAATATTATAAATCTTTAAGTAATAGTAAAAATTAATAAGCAATAATTTATTTAAAAATAAATATATAGAATACCTTGTGTAGACCACTCATATCAAATTTTTTAGCAAAATGTATCATATAAAATTTAGTTTGTTTTAAAAAACTTATATAAGATAGCGAAGAAAATATTTTTAATAATTTAATTAGTTAAAAATATCTATAAAAATAAATAATTTATTAAAAAATAAATAAAATTTAATTAAAGTAAAATAAAATAAACTATTTTGAATTTATATTTCAAAATAGAATATTACTTCTTTTAAAATTGATAATACTATATTATTATATTGTTATTAATATTTAACTAGTAAATTAACTTATTATTATGAATAAAATAATATTTTTATGCTTTATAACTAGTCAAATAGTTATTATTACTATTATATTTTAAATAATCTATTTGCTGAAAATAATAATAGTATGAAAATTAATATAATCGAATCAGCACTAAATATTAATGCAAAGCATATATTCTTATTGATTATTATTCAGGCAGGGTTTTATCTGAAAAAAATTCTGATCAACGTCATAATCCAGTTAGTCTAACTAAAATGATGACTAATTATATTATATGTAAAACAATTAAATCAGGTAAAATTAACATAAATGATATTGTTACAATAGATAAAAATTCATGGGCTATACGTAACCCAATTTTAAAAGGATCTTCACTTATGTTTTTAAAACCAGATGATCGAGTTTCAGTTTCTTAATTAATACGTGGTATTGATTTACAATCTGGTAATGATGATTGTGTTACAATAACAAATTATGTGGCTGCTGATGAAGATAGTTTTATTAAAATGATGAATATCAATGTTAAGCGTCTTAAATTAAAAAAATACACACTTTTTTACTGTCCATGGCTTAGATGTTGATCGATAATATACTTCCGCACGTGATATAGCTTTAATAGGACAAGCTATAATCCGTGATTATCTTAAAGAATATGCTATTTATAACGAAAAAGAATTTTCTTTTAATAAAATCAATCAATTAAATAGAAATAGTTTATTATTGGATAAAAGTCTAAATGTAGATGGTATTAAAACTGGACATACAACTTCTTCAGGTTATAATCTAGTTGCCTCTGCTACTGATAGAAGAATGAGATTGATATCTGTTATATTAGGAGATCATAGTAGTAAAGAACTAAACATAAAAAGTAAGAAATTATTAACTTGGGGTTTTCGTTTTTTGAAACTATTAAAATATTACAAGGAGGAGAAGAAATTACTTCTCAACCAGTTTTATTTGCAAATATCAATGATGTAAAACTTGGTATTAAAAATGACCTTTATTTAACAATTCCACGAGGTCATATGAAAGATTTCAAATTTAATTTCATATTAAATCAAACTAAATTACAAGCACCTTTAACAAAAAATCAAGTTGTTGGTATAATTAATTTTCAATTAAATAATAAAATTATTGAACAACAACCACTTATCGTACTAACAGAAGTAGTAAAAGATGTATTTTTTTACTACAATTAAATATTATATAAAATGTTTTTTATTGCTAATTATTAAATATTAAAAAAAATTATATTATTTTATTCTAATCATCTCATATTATAATAAAATACTACTATTTTATATTTTAATTTATAATTTAAAAAAATGAATAAATATAATATCTAAATCTTTTTATTACTTATAAAGTAGATAGTATTTAAAAACTCATGAAAACTAAACTATATCAACTACTAGAATTTCCTTGCTCTTTTACCTATAAAGTAATTGGTTCTGCTAAACTCAAATTAACTGATCAAATAATTAAAATAGTACAACAGCATTTTCCTGATAATTATCAGCCATTGGTTAGGTTAAGTAGGAATGGTAACTTTTGTTCAGTATCAATTACTGTAATTGCAACTAATATTAAACAAATAGAAATACTTTATGAGGACTTAAGTAAAATAAAATCAGTTCGTATTGTATTATAAAAATACAATTTTATTAATATTTTATATGAATTAAAATATAATATTTTTTATAATTTTAATTATATTATGAATTATATTAGCAATATAATTTATAAAGGTAATAATATATGATTAGTATATCTGATTATCAAAAGCAAAAAAAAATATTTAAAAAAATCATTATATTACGTCAATTAGGTCTTCATGACTATCAACCAATCTTTGATTCAATGTGTGAATTTACTAAAAAACGTACAATTGATACATTAGATGAACTTTGGTTAGTTGAGCATTATCCTATTTTTACTCAAGGGCAAGCTGGTAAGAAAGAAAATTTAATTTTCTCTGGAAATATTCCAGTTATCCAATCTAATCGTGGAGGACAAATAACTTATCATGGCCCTGGGCAGCAAATAGTCTATATTTTATTAGATTTAAAACGTAATCAAATTAGTGTAAGAGAGTTAGTTATTGCACTTGAGAATACTGTTATTAATACTTTATCAGAATTTGATATTTTATCTTATTCAAAACGTGAAGCACCTGGTGTTTACGTTAAACAAAAAAAAATATGTTCCATAGGGCTACGTATCCATAAAAATTGTTCGTTTCATGGTTTAGCACTAAATATTAATATGGATCTTACACCATTTCAACATATTAATCCTTGCGGTTACACTAATATTAAGATGACTCAATTAAATGAGTTAGTTCCTGGAAGTCAAATTAAAGATGTAAAACTATTATTAATAAAACATTTTTGCAAAATATTAAAGTTTCAATTTGAACTTGAAAAATAATTTGTTATAATTATTTAGAATAAAATTAAAATAATATAAGAGTTTATAAAAAATATTGTTATTATATTATGATAAGTTAAATATAGATATTATTCATTTGCAGCAAGTTACTAATAATAGAACTTGCATATAATTGTAAATAGAGCAATTCGAATAGAGCTCAGTATTAATATAGTGGATACTGATAAAATGTCTTTTATTCCTATTAAAACAGTAATTATTAATCATAAAAAAATTTTATCAAAACCTAACTGGTTAAAGATAAAATTTCCTATTGATTCAAATAAAATAAAAGAAATAAAAAACGAAATGCGTAAAAATGGGTTAAATTCTGTATGTGAAGAAGCTTCTTGTCCAAATCTTCCTGAATGCTTTAATTATGGTACCGCTACTTTTATGATTTTAGGTACTATTTGTACTCGAAAATGCCCTTTTTGTGATGTCAATCACGGACGCCCTAATCCTATAAATATTGACGAACCAATAAAATTAGCAGAAACCATCAAAAATATGGGATTAAAATATGTTGTTATTACTTCGGTTGATCGCGATGATTTACATGATGGTGGAGCTCAACATTTTATTGATTGTATTAGAGCTATTAGAAATAAAAATCCAACTATAAAAATAGAAACATTAGTTCCTGATTTTCGTAGTTGTATGGATCGTGCCTTGATAATCTTAGCTACTACACCACCTGATATTTTTAATCATAATATTGAAAATGTTCCTCGTATCTATCGTCAAATTCGGCCTGGTGCCAATTATGAATTATCATTACAACTACTCTTAAAATTTAAACAAATACACCCTAAAATACCAACAAAATCAGGATTAATGGTTGGATTAGGTGAAAATAATGAAGAAATAATTGAAGTTATGTGTGATTTACGACGTAATGGTGTTACAATGTTAACTTTAGGTCAATATCTTCAACCTAGTCAGAATCATTTACCAGTAAAACGTTATGTAAGTCCTGAAGAATTTAAAGAAATGAAAAAAAAAGCAAAAGAAATTGGTTTTACACATGTAGCTTGCGGCCCATTAGTACGATCATCTTATCACGCTGATTTACAATCAAAAGGAACAGAAATTAAATGACTTGTTATTTAATTTCTGTTCCTTTATAAAAAATACATTTACTTTCAATAAACTAATTAAATTAACGTTTTATTTTTTTAAAAAAATTATTTTTATATAAAAAATCAAGTAATTTATCTCCTTACAAAAGATAAAATCATATATTTATTATTTATTACTAAAATTAATAAAAATTAATTAATAACTTTAATTATTAATCAATATAAAATAAAATCAAAATAATCAAAAATAATAATAATTAATATTATAATAATAACTTAAGTATTTTAATGCTCCATTCTTTTAAAATATATATTTATATTTAAAATTTAATTTAAAATATAAATATATTAATTTAATATTATTTAAAATAATTTAATAACATAAAATAATAAGTAGATTAAAATTATAAAATTTTAATAAATACTAAATACATTTTTATAAAATTAAAAAAAATAAAATAATTTCTGTTACTTTTAACAAAATAATATTTATTTTTATAAAACTTATTAAATTAACTTATGTTTCTTAAAATTACTACCGATACTAATATAGTTATTAAATTTGATTTAAAAAAAAATTTTCATTATTAAAATATTTTATCTAAGTTTTATATAATATTTAATATAAAAGATTTATATTCTCTTTTATTGATTAATTTAATAAAACAATATTTATTATTTTATTATTATAAACGCATATATAAATTATATAAATCCTCTTTAAAATCTCTTAAAAATATAAAATATTAATGATAAGATAAATAATCTTCTTAAAATAGTGAACTATTTAATAATTAATTTTATCTTCTAAGCAAAAACTATCTTTATTTTTAAAAAAAACTTCTATCTATCAGAAAATAATTAAAAATCATATAATAAAATATAGTTTTTATTTTTTATTGGAATAAAATAATGTAAAAAAATTTTTTTCATAAATAAAATAAAACTATATATGGTATGGTTGAATAAAAAATAAATCAATATATAGTATTTATTATAGTTATTAAATTATAAATTTAGTTGTTGCAAAATTAAGGAATTAATAATGATTATCAAAGTCTATAGTAAACCAAATTGCGTACAATGTGATGCAACTTATCTAGCTCTAAAACGTAAAAACTTATCCTATGATATTGTTGATTTAACAAAAGATATCGAAGCACTATCTTTTATTATTAGCTTAGGATATCAACAATTACCAGTTGTAGTAGTAGATAAGCAACATTGGTCTGGTTTTCGCCCAGATATGATTAGCCAAATACTTAATAACTAAAATTATATGATGAAAACAAAATCACTTATTTACTATTCTAGTAGATCAGAAAATTGTCATCGTTTTATAGAAAGATTAGGAATTCATGCTACACGTATTCCAATTCATGCTAATAAAATGATAATAAATGCAACGCAACCTTACATATTATTACTACCTACTTATGGTGGTGGTTGTAAAATAAGAGCTGTACCTAAACCTGTTATTTATTTTTTAAATCAACAAAAAAACCGAAAATTTTTACGAGGAGTTATTGCATCAGGAAATAGTAATTTTGGTATAACTTATGCTATAGCAGGTAATATAATTTCCACTAAATGCCAAGTACCATTGCTCTATCGGTTCGAATTACTTGGTACAGAATTGGATATTCAACAAGTACGCCAAGGGTTACAGCGATTTTGGGCTACAACAAATGCAATAAAGTAATACGGAGCTTTTTCTATGACAATAATACAGCATAAGGATCAACTTGATTATCATGCACTTAATGCAATGCTAAATCTTTATGATACAAATAATAAAATTCAACTTGATAAAGATAAGCAAGCAACTCATAATTACTTCCTACATCATGTCAATCAAAACACTATTTTTTTTGATAATTTACAAGAAAAACTAGATTTTTTAATTATAAAAAATTATTATGAACCATCAATATTAGCACAATATCAATTTAGTTTTATTAAAAAAATTTTCAAACAAGCATATAATTATAAATTTCGCTTTCAAACATTTCTTGGTGCCCTTAAATATTATACTAGCTATACTTTAAAAACTTTTGATGGTAAGCATTACTTAGAGCGTTATGAAGATAGAGTTTGTATGGTTACTTTAACTCTTGCGCAAGGAGATCAGATATTCGCTACCCATCTTTTAGATGAAATTATTACTGGGCGCTTCCAACCAGCAACACCAACTTTTTTAAATTGCGGTAAAAAACAACGAGGTGAACTTATATCTTGTTTCTTGTTACGAATAGAAGATAATATGGAATCAATAGGTCGTTCTATTAATTCAGCCTTACAACTCTCAAAACGTGGTGGAGGAGTAGCTTTCTTATTAACTAATTTACGTGAGACTGGTGCACCAATAAAGTTAATTGAAAACCAATCTTCCGGTGTAGTTCCAGTAATGAAAATGTTAGAAGATGCTTTTTCTTATGCTAATCAACTTGGCGTAAGACAAGGCGCAGGTGCAGTTTATCTTCATGCACATCACTTGGACATTTTAAGTTTTTTAGATACTAAACGTGAAAATGCTGATGAAAAAATCAGAATTAAAACTTTATCACTAGGTGTAGTAATCCCTGATATCACTTTTTATCTAGCTAAAAAAAATCAAGATATGTATCTTTTTTCATCTTATGATATTAAGAAATATTATGGTATTCCTATGTCAGAAATTAATGTCACTGAAAAATATTCAGAAATGGTAAATAATAAAAATATTCATAAACGAAAGATTAACGCCCGTAAATTTTTTCTTATCTTAGCAGAAATTCAATTTGAATCAGGATATCCATATATTTTATTCGAAGATAATGCTAATCGTCTAAATCCTATTTATGGTCGAATTAATATGAGTAATCTCTGCTCAGAAATATTACAAGTTAATGATGCCAGTATTTATAATGAAAATTTAAATTATCATTATATAGGTAAAGATATTAGCTGCAATTTAGGTTCAATGAATATAAGTAAAACAATGAATTCGCCTGATTTTAGTCATTCAATTGAAGTTGCTATTAAAGCATTAACTTCTGTTTCAGATATTAGTGAAATCAAATCAGTACCTTCAATTCAAGAAGGCAATAAAAAATCACACGCCATTGGTTTAGGACAAATGAATTTACATGCTTATCTAGCATCTGAACATATCCATTATGGATCAGAAGAAGGAATTGATTTTACAAATATCTACTTTTATACCGTAACTTACTATATATTAATGGCATCTAATAGGTTATCTATTGATAGAAAACGCTATTTTAGCGGCTTTGAAAATTCTAAATATGCTTCTGGCGAATATTTTGATAAATATATTAATAAACAGTGGAATCCTAAAACTGAAAAAGTAAAACAACTATTCAAACGATCAACTATTCACATTCCTACTTCTGAAGATTGGCAGAAATTAAAAAAATCTATTATGAAACACGGAATTTATAATCAGAATCTACAAGCCATTCCACCAACTGGATCTATATCTTATATTAATAATTCAACTTCAAGTATTCATCCTATTGTTTCACGTATTGAAATTCGCAAAGAAGGTAAAATTGGACGAGTTTATTATCCTGCTCCTTATTTAACAAATGAAAATTTAGAATATTATCAAGATGCTTATCAGATAGGCGCTGAAAAAATCATTGATACTTATGCTGCTGCTACACAACATGTTGATCAAGGTCTTTCATTAACTCTTTTTTTTACTGATGATGCGACTACCCGAGATATTAATCGTGCTCATATATATGCCTGGAAAAAAGGTATTAAAACGATTTATTATATTCGTATCCGACAATCAACATTAAAAGGAACAGAAGTAAAAGGATGTGTTTCATGTGCACTATAATTTATGGGTTTAACAAATGGCGATAACAAATTCGATAGTACATGCAATAAACTGGAACCGTATTGAGGATGATAAAGATCTAGAGGTATGGAATAAATTAACTACCAATTTTTGGTTACCAGAAAAAATTCCGCTTTCAAATGATATTCAAACGTGGAATACATTGATAAAAGAAGAAAAAAAACTAACAATACGTGTTTTTACTGGATTAACACTATTGGATACTATTCAAAACAACGTAGGAGCACCCACGTTAATGAAAGATGCCTTAACACCTCATGAAGAAGCTGTAGTATCAAATATTAGCTTTATGGAAGCTGTTCATGCTCGTTCATATAGTTCTATCTTTTCAACACTTTGTTTAACTTCGGATGTTGATAATGCTTATAAATGGAGCGAAGAAAATAGTTCTTTACAAAAAAAAGCAAATTTAATTTTATTGCATTATGCCAATAATCATCCTCTTAAGAAAAAAATTGTTAGTGTATTTCTTGAATCATTTCTTTTTTATTCAGGATTTTACCTTCCAATGTATTGGTCGAGTCGTGGTAAATTAACAAATACTGCTGATCTTATTCGGTTAATAATTCGTGATGAAGCTATTCACGGATATTATATCGGATATAAATTTCAAAAATCATTAATTAAATATAACGATAAAGAAAAAAAGGAAATAAAAGATTTTGCTTACTTGTTATTGCTAAATTTATACGAAAATGAAATTAAATATAGCGAATCATTATATAATAAAATTGGTTTAATAGAAGATGTAAGAAAATTTCTTCATTATAATGCTAATAAAGCATTAATGAATTTAGGTTATGAATCTCTTTTTCCAGAAATACTAACTGATGTTAGCCCAGAAATTTTGTCAGCGTTATCACCAAATGCTAATGAAAACCATGATTTCTTTTCCGGATCAGGTTCTTCTTACATTATTGGTAAAACAATTACTACAGAAGATGAAGATTGGAATTTCTAATTTATTAATATTTTATTAAGTAAAATAAAAAATAACTAAATAAATTAAGTATAATACAATATCATATATGCTTAATTTATTTTTATAAAAATAAATTAAATTATTTTTTACATTATATAAAAATGATTCTTTTAAAAATCATTATTAATAATCAATTAACAAAAAATGAAATTAATTAAATTTACAAGTAATTTAATTTTTAAAATTATATTAATAATAACTTAATTATATATAATTAATATTTTTTATAAAAATATCTATATTAAAATAAAAATAAATTATATAATACATATTATAAAATAATTACTATAAGTAGTATAATTTATTAATATTTTTAAATTATTTTATATAAAATAATTTAGTATATGATTCTCAAGATATTTAATTATATTGCAATTATATAGAATTTACTATTTAATAAAAATATAAAGAATTCATATGATGTTAATTAAATTAATAATTTTATATTATTTAAAACATTATTTTACTTAAAATCAAAATTTATATAAAATATTTGAAGAATATATCAATAAAGCTTTTATATTTACTAAAAAATATAGATATAAAAACTAATAAAATTGTATTAATTATTAATATTATTAATATTAATTTTATTATTTATAATGATATTTCAAATATAGTCGAACTAATTAAAAAATTAAATTTTAATTAGGTTAAAAACATTAAATAAAATTTAATAATTAAATACGCAAAATAGAATATAAAAATTAAAATTAATATTTTTAATTCTTTTCTTTAATTTTAAATTTCAATTTATTAAATAAATAGTACATTAAATATTTTGTTAACAGTGTTATATTAGTGAATAACAATTATAAAAAAACAATCAATCTATTTTGTAAAATATTGATATTAAATAATAAATAACAATCTTAAAATGAACTATTAGATAGTATATCTTAAGATTCTCTTATTATATCAGCGATAATTATAATGAATAGTATTAATTTTTATTTTGATAGATAAAAAATTTCTTTGTAATTTCACTGATTATTAAAAAAATTGAATATGGATTACTATTATTATAATAGTAGAAACTTGAAAGTTTTTTATTAAATATTAAATTAATATTAATAAAGATACATGTAAATAAAAATCATATTATAATTATAAAATAATATTTTAAATTATTTATCTAATAAAATATATAAATAAACCTTTTTATGGTAAAAACTATATAAATCTCCTCTTTGTTTTAATAAAAAGTAATCTAATAAAATCTTATATTTTCTTCTAATGTTTATTATATATTTATTTTTAGAATTTTTACTTGATAAAATATTAAAATAAAATGGTGAATAATAAAGATTATCGATCTTAGTTAT
Organism: Arsenophonus sp.; assembly: GCA_052401645.1. GTDB lineage: Bacteria > Pseudomonadota > Gammaproteobacteria > Enterobacterales > Enterobacteriaceae > Arsenophonus. The sequence continues at coordinate 476,630 of CP198939.1, read as the reverse complement.
TTGATAAAAATAAGCAAAAATTTAATAATAATATAATACTAAACAAATGATAATAATAATTTTAATATAAAATTATTATAATAATATTAAAATGTTATTTAAATAAATTTATTTTAAAATATTATTTAATTTCTTTTTTTTAAAATTTAAAATAATTAAGATTATATCTTTTTATTTATAAAGAAAAATTATTACAATATAAATAAAATCTAGTAAATAAATAAAACTATTATAAATCAAGAAATAATTAATATTCTTAAATATTGTAACTTATATAAACTTCTATAAATTAATTATTTATCTTAACTTATTGATTTAATATAAAATTCAAGTATATATTAATTAATTTTATCTGTAACAATTTTCAATAAATTATAATAATATTACATTTCTGTTTTATCATCTTTTAATATTACTAATATAAGTAAATATAAAATAAAAATATAAATACAAATATATATTTTAATTTTATTAACTTTATTTTAATTATTGTATTTCAATTAGAAATACAATAATTATTATGTCTTTAATATTAATTTTATTTTTTATATCCTTTAATTAATCTATCATTAAAAATTTAGTTAATAAATAATAAATAGATAAATTAGATAATTTATTTTCTTTAACTATAATAATATAAATTATATAAAAATTTATATTTTTTATATCTTATTATTTTAATAAAATAACTATCTTGTATTAATAATTATTTATTAAAACTATACTATTAATTATTTAATTAAATATTTTAGAATGAAGCAAGTATCTAATGATATAAATAATGTTAAATAATTATTAATATTATAGTCAAAATAACTTTTATTCAAATTTAAGCTATAAAATATTATATATATTATTATTATAATATATATTAATCAGACATCAATGTTATTATTAATAATAATAGTTATTGAAAATTTATAATTAAATTCAAGTTAACTAATTTAGATAAGATAAAACAATACTTAATCTGAACTTATCTACATAAGTAATGAATTTTGTTATTATGAATAGTATTACTACATAATATTATTAGGTATTTTTCTAAATAAATTAATATTTAATTTTTTTAAATAAAAATAGCTAACGTTAAAATATATGATTTATTGTCATACTGTAAAATTATCTTAACTATTTTCATAAAACTAAAATTTATTAGTTTTAAATTCACTTGATTTAATTTTATAACATAAAACTTTAATTTGATCATTTATCTATATGTAATTTCTATAGAAGAAATAAAAATTTATAAAACTGGTTTTTAATTATACTTTGATAACTAAATTGATAGTAAACTTTTTACGTTTAAATCTTTTATAGTAAGATATAGAAAAATTTTCTTAAAATATTTTTATAAAAAAAAATTAAAACTTTTTATATTAATAAATATTATAAATATTAAGTTAAAAATATATTATTAACTAAATAAATTTAATATACTATTTTAGTATATTCAAAAGTTTTAGCAATGATATAATTTTATAATAATTAATTGTTATATTTTATATAAAAATATGAAAAGTTATTAAAATAAATATTTATGCTATAAATAAATTTATAAGTAATAAAATTTTAAATTATTTATTGAATAAAACTATTAATAAATATTAATGTCATTAACATAGTATAACTTAATAATAATTAAATTACTTATTTATTTAAATAATAGGAAATAATAATAAAACTAATACCACTGATTGAAACAGAGATTATAGACATAAAACTATTAGGTAATAACTATTAAATGCTAATTATTTAATTATAATCATCAAACATAATTAAAACTAGCTATTTAGTAAAAATAAAAAACATTAATATTGTCTTTTTTTGTAAAGAAAATAAATAAGATGTACAATAAAATTGTATTTATTAATAGTTTTACTATGTTAAAATTAATTATTTTTATGAAAATTTTAATTATAAATATTAATGTTAATAAATTTATATATTCAGAATATTAAAACTTAATAAGTATATTAATAAATACTTTTATTTAAATTTAAATAAAACTTATATAGATTTTTAATATCTAAATAAAAAAAATATCTTAGCAAGATAAATAAATAAATCTTATCAATTTATATTTTATATAAAATTTTTATTTTTTTATTCTATTTTATATATTATTTTATATTATATTAATATAATTTATTTAATTATAATTTCACAATTAAATAAATAAGTACTTTTTTTGTTAATTATTATTTATTTTAATTAAAATATAAATTTCATCTAATATTAATTTCATATAATAAAATAAATTTTATTTATAAAATTTTCTAATTAATAAAGTGTTTAGTGGATAATTATCTTCTTTACAAAAGAAAATATGAATTTTGATTTCTATTTTCTTCTGTAAAATAGGTTTTTTTAGTAAAATACTTTATAAAAGATAAAACTTTTTTAATAAATTGCTAAATTTACATTAATTACATGATCATATTATATTGTTGATAATTCATAAAATTAATCTTCTTTCTTATATTGTGATTGATATTAAAATATTTTCTCATTTCTTCATTTATAGACATTATTAGTTAATTAAATATTAATAATTTTATTTTAATAAAACAAGATAGTATATTTTATTAAAATTACTTTATAATGAATTATTTATATCTACTATCTAATAAATGCCTACATCAGATCATTTATATTAATGATTGTTAACGATCATTGAATAAATATTACTTATTATTAATATATATTATATATAATATATATTAATCAAAATAAAAAAATTGTTTAATTTAACAAGAATTATTATTCTACCAATAATGATAATAATTATATTATTTTTTTATCATATAGAAAATAAGATTTAATAACTCTTATGAATATTTTTTAACTATTTTAAAACGAAACTTTATTAATATTTTTATTAATTAATTTTCATTGAATATTATATTCAATACTATTACAATATAATCTTAATTATTATTCATATAGATATATACTTATTTTCTAAAATAATTAGAAATTTTCTATATATAATTTATTTAATATTTAAATTAATAAAAGATTATATTTTTAGATAAAATATATTAGTTAAATAAAATATAATGATATTAGATTAATTGTTTTTACAATTTAAAATATAGAAAAGTACTTAAAAAACTATTATTTAATCATATAATCTATTTATATTTCCTTAATAATAGTTTTAAAAAAATATAATAATAAAGCTTACAATACAATATATAAAAATAAAACAAAATTAATATATTTATGTTTTAATTATTTAATTTTGATAAAATATTAATTTTTTTGTTTATTAATATAAAAATATTATTAAAATATAAGTTATATATAAAAACTTTAGCAATGAATTATAAAATAGTTTATTAGTTAATATAGATATTAAAATTATTAACTATGATGATTTTGAATTCATGACTTAATTATAGTATTTTCCATTAAAATTAAAAAAAGGATTATTAATTTAATAAAAAATATATGAATATTTAACTGAGAACGTTAAAGATAATAAGATATATTAATTTTTAAAAATATAGTTGTATTATTTACTATTCATTATAGAGATAATTTATTTATTTGATATATAAATATTAACTTGATATAAAATATAACTTTTATACCAAATCAAAAAAGTTTTTAAATATAAATTTATATAGTAAATATTTAATTATATATAAAAAATTTTTTATATAAAATAAAGTTATCGATAATTACAAAATTATATAAATTTTTATTTAGTTCATAAAAATTTATAAAAATTTACTTATATAGTAAATTTTTAAAATTTAAAAATATAAAAACAATAAGTTAAATAATTAATCAAAATAATTATCGTTATAATATTAATTGTATTAAAAGTTACTGATGAGAAATAATAATTTTTATTATATGATAAATGATATTATTAAGAAATATTCGAAATAAAATATAATAAATTATCTTATTACATCATTATTTATAGATAGAATATCTATTTATTTTTAAATTAATAAAAAATTTAAAAATAGAACATCAAGATTTTATCTTTAAAATAAGAAAACTATTTATATTAAACTAAAGATAATAATTAAAAAAAATTCATTTTAATTATTTAATGTTATTTGATAATAGAAATATATTAAATAATAAAAATTAGTAATTTTAATAAAAACAATTCTATTAATAGAGATTAATAAAAAAATATTTAATTATTGAATAGTTACATATTAAAAAATAAAATAAATAAAAATATTAAATTAGATGAATATAAATATATTTTATCAATTAAAATTTTTTTTAAAGTTAATTAATAGATTATGATAAAATCAAGCAAATTAAATATTACTACCAACTTCTTTTTAGTATTTTATAAGTAATTTGCTTTCTTAAATATGACAATATAAACTCTTAAAATTATTAAAGTAATGATAAAATCATTTATTATATATTTTTAATAAAATAATAGAAATTACTTATATTAAAAATATAATATTTTTTATTACTATTTTGATATAATTGAAATTCATAAAAAGCTTTTATTTTTGAAAAATAAAATAGATCTTTATTATAAAATTAATAATATAATAAAATTTATAAAGTTTAAAGTTATTTAAATATTTAAAAAATAAGGATATTAATAATTAACAATTAAAAATATAATTTAGTATGTTTTGATATTAAAATGATATAATTGAATGTTAGTTAATAAATAATAATTAATAATATTCAAGTTATATATAATACTTCCAATAATTTACTCTAAATTATTGTATCTAAAAAATAGAATATCATATAATTAACAATAAATCAAAATTAAGTTTTAATTTTGATATAAACTTAAATAAAATATCATTAACTTTAATTTAATACTATGAATAAAATTAATTAATAACTAAGATCAATCGATCTAATAATGCAATAAATAATGGTTAAAAAATAATAAATATATTTATATTGACTAATGGATATAAAAAATAAACTAATGTTATTATAAACATCTATTTTAATAAATATAAAGCAAATAATAAGCTATAAATATATAATCTTCTTACTTTAAAAAAGAGAAAATTTACATTGTAATGTTGTATAAATCAAAAAAAATAAAATATAAACAATATCTTGAGCAATTAGCAAAATTATCTCAGTCTTCTAATGACATCGTCACTCTTTATAAGATAGAAAGTTTTCGAAATGCATTATTGCATAAAATAGCCAATGCTCAACAATATATTTATATTACTGCGCTTTATCTTGAACATGATGATACAGGACAAAATATACTAAATGCACTTTATAAAGCAAAAATAGCTAGACCAGAATTAGATATCAAAATAATGCTTGACTGGCATCGCGCTCAACGTGGGAGAATTGGTACAGATTCTACTACTATAACCAATGCAGATTGGTATTATAAAATGGCGATGACTTATCAAGGATTGAATATTGCTATTTTTGGTATCCCTATCAATACATATGAAGCATTAGGAGTGTTACATCTAAAAGGCTTTATTTTCGATGATACAGTTATTTATAGTGGTGCTAGTATTAATAATATATATTTTAAAAAATATAAACGTTATCGCTATGACCGTTATCATATATTAAATAATAGACAATTAGCTTCAACCATGAAAAAGTTTATTGATAAAAGTTTATTATCTTCACCAGCTATTCAACGCCTAGATCGAGTAAATATTACTCGTAATATTGAAATTAAACATTTAATTAAACAATTTCGTAATAGTTTAAAAAATTCTCACTATGAATTTCAAACTAATGCTACAGATGAAGAATTAGCAGTAACTCCATTAATTGGTTTAGGAAAAAAGAATGAATTAAATAAAACTATTATACATTTAATGAATAGTACAGAAAAAAAAATAATTATTTGTACACCTTATTTTAATTTACCTACGATTTTAACTCGTATAATCAATAAATTATTACATGATGACAAACAAATTGAAATTATTATTGGTGATAAAACAGCTAATGACTTTTATCTTCCACCAGAAGAACCCTTTCAGATCATTAGTGCATTACCTTATCTATACGAGGTAAATTTACGTCGATTTATATGTCGTCTACAATACTTCGTAGATAAACAACAATTAATTATCAGATTATGGAAAGATGGTGAAAATAGTTATCATTTAAAAGGAATTTGGATAGATAATAATTGGCAATTAATAACCGGAAGTAACCTAAATCCACGAGCATGGAGATTAGATTTAGAAAATGCAATATTAATTCATGATCCTCAAAAAGTTTTATTACAACAAAAAAATAAAGAATTAAAATATATAATGGCTAATACTCATATAATGACTCATTATAAAGAGCTCGAAAATATTAAACGTTATCCAGTAAAAATTAAAAAACTTATTTATCGTTTAAGTAGAATACGTGCTGATAAGTTAATATGTCGTATTCTCTAATTAAATTAATTTAATTCTTCTGCTGATCTAAGAATAAGCAGAGTATTGTAGAGTATTGTTTTTAAATCAAATAGATGTATATTATTAAATAATATACAATAATCACTTTTTTGATTTTTAAAATAGTTAAAATTTAAAATATAAACTATACTATCTTTATAACCATAAGTTATCTATTTACAGATTATTTTATAAAAATGAATACATATAGATATTTATTTATATGATAAATGATTTTTTATATTAATAATAATATTGAATAGAAATTTTCTTTATAAATAATTTTAATTTATTTTATCGTTATTTATTGTATAATTTATAATTATGATATCTATAGTAGATTTCTAGTTTTATTTAATAACTTATAGAAATATTAAACACTATATTTATTTAATAATATTACTGTATGTATTAGTTTGATTTTTTTCTTATAATATTAAACTATATTATAATTTTTATCTTTATAAACACTAATTATATTAAATCAATGAAATTATTATATTTTCTTTAAATAATCGCTATTTTTAAAACAAAACTTTTTCTAATTAAGTTTTTAATTTATTTTTTTGTATTTAATAACGACTTAAAATATTAATTGAAAATTATAACATCTTACTCTTTAAAAGTTAATATTATCATATAATGATAACATATGTTATTCTAATCACATAGTATTTTCTTAGCTATTATAAATTTATATTAAAACTAATATAAAAAAACAAATTATTAGTTCTTCTAAATATAAACTTAAAATGATATTATCTTAAACATATATTATATAGAATTATTATCTCATTATTTAATTAATGATTTTTATCAATTAATTTATTAAATACTTTACGAATTTTAAGTGTTAATTAAATTATTAAATTTAATAAAAAATTATAAAGATTTATCTTTTATAATTAAAATATATATTATATTTATAATTTTATTATATTATCTTAATTAAGAATTATTAGTTTTTTCATTAAAATTATTCTTTATATTAACTAGAGTTCACTAATAAAAATTAATACTTTTATCAAAATAAAAATTTGATAAAAGTATTAATCTTAATATTATTATAATAATAAGAACAATTGATAATATTTATTAATGGTATCCATATCCACTTAATAAATATGATATAATCTTATTATAGTCTTATAAACTTATTATATTCAATAATTAAGATTATTATCTTAAATAAGTATTCAGTTCTGTTATAAGTTAGACTGTAAATATTTCATCTTCAATATCAATTAAATTTCGTAATTAAAATGAAGTTTTTATATGAATTTTTTTTAATTAATCTTATCTACATTTATTTCATAAGTATTAAATTTAAAAAAATTTTCATTTTTTCTTTATGAATTATGTAATATTAATAAAATTGTTTAATGTAATTATTTATATTATTGGCATAGATAAATATTTTATGGATTGTTTATTTATGTTAATCTTATATTAATAGTAAAATAATCCTATCATTAAATACTTAGTTATAGCATTATATTTATAATATCTTTCATTAATAATTTAGTCTTAATCATTATTATTAGATTTAGTTAAAAATTAGTCATAAAATTTATTATTGATTGCTATTCAACATAAATTAATTATTTTATCATTTTAAAAATTAATTTTTCTAAATTTTGATAATATATAAAATATTTTTTTTATTATACATAATTTCTAATTAACATTTACAAAATTGGATGTATTATTTCATAATATACCTTGTATTATGCTTTTTATATATATATTTTTTACACATATCTAATGATTAATTTAATATTAATTAATTTATTTTATATCTATCTTAACTAATAATTAGTAATTAAATTATAGATCTATCTGAATTTTGATAAACTATTTTATATTTTTATGTACATAAATATCTTTAATCTTAAAAATTTTTCAAAATTACATTTGTTTTAATATTATTTATTTAAATTTATAGTTTTAAAAAACAAAGATAAAATCTTATATAGTATTTTAAAAAAATAAATTAACTTAATTTGATCAATAAATTCTTTATAAAAATAAAATTTATTAATTTACTATCTGGTAACAAATTTAATTAATTTTAATTAAGATTAATACAAGAATAATTTATAATATAATACTTTAATTTATATTTAAATCTTTTATTATAAAAATCTATTTATATATTCAATTTATTTAATTAATAAATTAAAAATACAAATTTTAGGTATATACAAGGATTCTTAGGATCAATTATCATATTAAAATAATATTAATTATATTTTTATCAATACAATTTTTTAAAATGAATTAATATTTTATATTAAAATTCTTTTATTTAAAAGAAAGATATGTTATGCTTATATTAATAATAGATAATATTAGATAAATTTACAATTTATAATCAAATTTCGCTTTATACATGATTTTGATTATCTCAGATAACTAATAAAAAATAAGAATAATAATCATTATTACATTATTTATAGGTTATATAAAAATATAAAATATTTAATTATATTTTATTAAGCATTATAGAGCAAATTTTAAAGAAATTCTATAAAACTATGATAACTCAAATTTTAATATATAATTAATTACAAAAAAATAAAAAATAATTACTTATAAATTTATTATAAAAATCTATTCTGATTTCTAAATAGAATTTCTTATTATTATTTTCACTAAAAATTATTTATTAATTAAAATTAATAATTTTCTTTTAATTGTTGCAATATAAATGAAATATCAGGTAATCTACCATGCCATAATTTAAAAGAAAAAGCTGCCTGACCAACTAACATACCAATGCCATTGGCATATTTTAATACTCCGTGTGTTTTTGCTAATGTTAAAAATTTAGTTTCATTTGAGTGATAAAACATTTCATAACAAAAAACATTTTGATTAAATATATTAGATGAAATAGCAGGAATTGAATCCGTAAGACTAGAAGATGTCGCATTAATAATTAAATTATATTCAAAAGAACAAACAGATTCTAACATTAATGAATTTATTCGTCCCATAGAAGAAAAACAATTTACCAATTCATTCGCTTTACTAAATGTTCTATTAGTAATAGTTATTTGACAACCATAATTTAATATAAGAGCTATAATACCTCGTGCTGCACCACCAGCACCGATTATTAATACATTCATTCCTTTTTCAATAAAATTTAAACGCTTAAGGTCTAAAATTAAACCTATTCCATCAGTATTATCACCTAATAATCTATGATCATTTAATTTTTTAATTGCATTAACTGAACCACATATTTTAGCCTGTTTAGTTAAAATATCAACTTTATTATAAGCTAACTCCTTAAAAGGTAAGGTAACATTTATTCCTTTCCCATTCTTAAAAAAAATATTTAATTCCTTCTCAAATTTATTTAAAGGAACTAAAATTTTTCCGTAATTATATTTAATACCTGTTTGTTCAGAAAATAATTTATGAATAAGTGGTGATTTACTATGTACTACTGGATTTCCAAATATTGCAAATTCTTCCATTCAACTTAACCTTTTCGATATAAATGACCTGTTATTATATCTCGAATTTCAGATGGATTATTACGTTTATCAATATATCCATCTAAAATGTATACCTGATCATTGAACTGAGCAATAACTTCTTCTTTTGTTCTACATGGCAATAATCCACTTAAATTAGCACTAGTTGAAATTAATGGTTTATTATATAAAAAACAAAGATTTTTAATTAACTTTAAATTTGTAATACGAACAGCAAGTGAATTAAATTTTCCTGTTAACCATTTTGGTATATTTTTTTTAACAGGAACTACCCACGTTGTTATAGTCTTGGATTCTGTTGAGATAATCATTTCCTTTTGCAAATTAGTTAATCTATTATCATCAATATAAGATAATAATTGTTCGTACGTTCCAGCTATTAAAATTAATCCTTTATTCCACGAACGCTGTTTCAGTAAAAATAACTGATTGACTGCTTTTTCATTATCTGGATCACACCCTAAACCAAAAACTGTTTCCGTTGGATATGCTATAATTTTTCCTTGATTTAGTGCTAAAATACTATTTTGATATGAAGAGGATTTTTCATAAAACATGTAAATTTATTTCATATATTTTTATTTGTATTATTTAGTATAAAACTTATTTACATAAAATATCTAGATATCTTATGTAATCTTTTTATTAAAAAGAAATTCTGATAAAAAGAATATTTAAACTTATTATTATAATTATTAAATATTTAATAAAATATGACATATTTCATATTAATTTATTATAATGCAATATATATATTCATTTAATATTTCTATTAAATATCTTATTAATTAACTTTAATATATACATATTTATAATAATTATTGAAAATTAATAAACACTAAAAAATATCATTATTTTAATAAAAAATAAGTTAAATTTATATAAAATTTTTTATTTATTTAAGTGACTACTATCTACTTTAGGTTAATAATATAAATTATATCATTATACTTAAATAAATAACAAGAAACTGTATATAACTGTTTTTTATCTTTTAATTTTCTAAAAATTACTTTTTATATTTTATCATATTTAAATTATTTAACTATAACTTATATAATAAATACAAAAAATAATTTTATTATTTAACTTAAATTTCAATAATTAAATATATATTTTTTAAAGCAACTAAATCTATAGAAACATTTTATATAAGTTAAAATATAATAATATATTTTTTATAAGATAATAAATCTATACATAATCAAAAAAATCATTTTTTGATAAACCATTAAACTTAATTATTTAACAATTAATAAAATATTAAACAAAAATATTAAATAAAGATTATTATCTTTGATAATATCTATTGCTCGAATATATTATTTATAGATTATATATAATTTATTTATTATTAATAATAAAATACTATTATAATTATATTTAGATATAGATTTTCATTCATGAATAATTATTATTACTCAATAAATGAATAATTATTAATTATAAACCAATCTATAAATTTTTGATTAAATATTTTAGTTTTTTATTTTATTATAAATAATCTTTATGAAAAACATTTATTAAAGAAATAAATAAAAAACTTTATATTTTAATTACAATTAAAATATAATTAAGAATAAATATATTTATTTTAATAATAAATATAAACAATTTTAATTAAATAAAGTAATAAATTTATACTTAATTTATATAATACTATTTAACTATAGAATTAATAAGTTTAAAATTAAAATAATTAAATTATATGTAATAATAAAATCGTTACATATAATATTTTGAAAAAATCTTATCTTAATATCATTTAATTTAATCACTTTTCTCATAATTAAAAGAATATTTATACGATAAAATGGGAAAATATATACTTATATATAAGTATACTTTTATTAAAAATATATTTATATATTTAATTCGCAATAAACATATTTTATTTGCAACCAAATACTGTTAATAATAAAGATAAGTGTCTAAAATAGATGTTAAAAACACTTACTTTTAGATAAGACTTTAAACGTTTATGTCATTACTAAATATATTATATTATCCAGATGAACGTCTTCGAAAAGTTGCAAAACCAGTAAAAAAAATTAATGCAGAAATTAAAGATATCGTAAATAATATGTTTGAAACAATGTATAAAAAAGAAGGTATTGGTTTAGCTGCAACTCAAATTAATTTTCATAAAAGAATTATTGTTATTGATATTTCAGAATCTCATAATAAAAAATTATTACTTATAAATCCATTTATCTTAAAAAAATATGGCGAAATAGGAATTGAAGAAGGTTGTCTTTCTATACCGGAACAACGAGCATTTGTATTACGTTCAAAATGGATCAAAATTAAAGCATTAGATATCAATGGTAATATTTTTAAATTAGAAGCAGATGATTTGCTTGCTATCTGCATTCAACATGAAATAGATCATTTAAATGGAAAATTATTTATTGACTATATTCAATATTAAAACATCAAAGATGTTATCCATAAAATAGAAAAACTTAAATACTAATATAAAATAATATTTTTATATTTATAATAAAGGAATCTTAATCGTGTCTTATTATTGTTTACGAATTATTTTTGCCGGTACTAGTGATTTTTCAGAAAAACATTTATCAGCTTTACTAAATAGAAAAGATAAATATCAAATTGTTAGTGTTTTAACAAAACCTGATAAACCAGTAGGAAGAGGACAAAAAATCAGATTAAACCCAGTAAAAATGTTAGCTCAAAAATTTAATATTCCTATTTTTCAACCAATAACATTAAAAACAATAGAAAGTCAATACTGGATTAGAGATCAATATGCTGATGTTATGATTGTTGTTTCATACGGTTTAATTTTACCTAAAATTATATTAAATATTTTACCTATGGGTTGTATAAATGTTCATGGTTCATTGCTACCTCGTTGGAGGGGAGCCGCACCAATTCAACGTTCAATTTTAGCTGCTGATAAAGAGACTGGTATTACTATCATACAAATGAATATTAGTCTTGATAGTGGAGATATACTTTATAAGGTAAGTTGTCCTATAGAACTAAAAGATACTAGTTTATCTTTGTATCAAAAACTTATAGAAATTGGTCCTATTGCGCTCATACATACTCTTGACTTACTAATTTTAGGTAAAATAAAACCTGAAAAACAAAATCATGAAATTGCTAATTATGCTAAAAAATTGAGTAAAGATGAAGCATTAATTGATTGGATGATTTCTGCAGAACAAATTGAACGATGTATACGAGCGTTTAATCCTTGGCCATTAAGTTATTTTATTATTGAAGATAAGCTTATTAAAGTATTGCATGCTGAAGTTATTTATCATGAAATTAAAGAATTACCTGGAACTATTATAAATGCTGATAAAACAGGAATTAAAGTAGCAACTGGAAAATATATTTTAAATATATTAAAAATACAACCAGCTTCTAAAAAAATAATGTTTGTAAGTGATTTTATAAACTCTCGCCAAGAATGGTTTATTACAGGTAAAATAATAAATTCTAAATTAGAACAAAATTAAAAATAAATTTTTTACTTAAATTTAAGATTAATAAATAATTATATTAAATATGAACAAAAAGTACTATAATATCAGAATTATTTGTGCCAAAATTATTGCACAAGTTATAGATCAAAAACAATCATTAAGCACTGTGCTTCATAAATGGCAAAAAAATATATCAGATAAAGATAAAGCACTTTTACAAGAACTAAGTTTTGGTATACTTAGAGTACTACCTTTATTAGAATGGTTTATTCAACAATTAGTAACTAAACCATTGAAAGGGAAACAACGAATCATTCATTATCTTATAATTGTAGGAATTTATCAACTTGGATTTACTCGTATCCCGGCATATGCTGCACTGTCAGAAACAATTAATGGAACAATTCAATTAAAATTAACTAAATTAAATGGTTTAATTAATGGTGTATTAAGACAATTTCAACGAAAAGAAAAAATATTAAATGAAAGAGCTAGTAATAATGTAAAATACTTACACCCTATATGGCTATTAGAAAAAATTAAGAAAGCTTATCCTTCTCAATGGAAAAAAATTCTTGAAGCTAATAATCAAAAACCACCTATGTGGTTAAGAGTAAATCAATTATACAATTCTACTAATAATTATTTAGTGCTATTACGAGAAGCAGGTATAGAAGCTAGTTTAAGTAATGATAGTAAATTTGCCATTAAATTAAAAAAACCGTATTCAGTTAATAAATTACCAGGATTTAATCATGGTTGGGTTACAATTCAGGATCTATCATCTCAACAATGCGTTGAATTACTGGCTCCTAAAGATGGTGAACATATACTTGATCTTTGTGCAGCTCCTGGTGGAAAGACAACTTATATACTAGAACTTGCTCCAAGAGCTGATGTTTTGACTGTTGATATTGACGAACTAAGAATAAATCGTATCAAAGAAAATCTTAAACGATTAAAATTACATGCTAGAGTTATTATTGGTGATGGGCGTAAACCACATAAATGGATATTAAATACTAAATTTGATCGTATATTACTAGATGTACCTTGCTCTGCAACAGGTGTTATTCGTAGACATCCAGATATAAAATGGTTAAAAAAAGAGACAGATGTCCAACGGTTAGTTAAATTACAATATGAAATATTGGAAGCTATCTGGCCTTACTTAAAGATAAATGGCATTCTAATTTATGCTACTTGTTCTATTTTGCCAAATGAAAATAAAGAACAAATACAGAAATTTATTCTGCTTCATCCTGAAGCATCCTTGAATAATAATATTGGATTAGGCAAACAAATATTACCAAGTCAACACGGAGGAGATGGTTTTTTTTATACTTCTCTAATAAAAAAATAACACTACTATTTTGAATAAAAATCAATATAGAAGTGAGATAAAAGATATAATGAAAATTATCATATTAGGCGCTGGGCAAGTTGGTGGTACGCTTGCAGAAAATTTAGTTGATGAAAAAAATGACATTACCGTCGTAGATACTAATACTGAACGATTGCGACAATTACAAGATAAACTTGATTTAAGAGTTGTTATAGGTCATGGTTCATATCCTAAAATTTTAAAGGAAGCTGGGGCTAAAGATGCTGATATGTTAGTTGCCGTAACAAATTCAGATGAAACTAATATGATTGCATGTCAAGTTGCTTATTCTCTTTTTAATACTCCAAATAGAATTGCTAGAATACGTGCATCTGCATATATAAAAGAAACTGAAAAGCTTTTTACTCCTAATGATATACCAATTGATTATCTTATTTCTCCAGAGCAGCTTGTTATTGATTATATTTATAAATTAATACAATACCCTGGTGCACTTCAAGTCGTTAATTTCGCAAGTGATAAAGTAAGTATTGTTTCTGTAAAAGCTTGTTATGGTGGTTCACTTATTGGCAATTCCCTTTCAAATCTACATGAACATTTACCTAATATTG
The DNA here is from genome assembly GCA_052401645.1 of Arsenophonus sp. Lineage (GTDB taxonomy): Bacteria > Pseudomonadota > Gammaproteobacteria > Enterobacterales > Enterobacteriaceae > Arsenophonus. The sequence goes on along the minus strand of CP198939.1, from coordinate 461,309 downwards.
ATACTAGAATTACTGCAATATTTCGTCAAGATAAATCTATTCAACCACATGGATCAACAATTATTGAAGAAGGTGATGAAATTTTCTTTATAGTAGCTACTGAACATATTCGTACTGTTATGAGCGAATTACAACGTCTTGAAAAACCATATAAGCGAATTATGATAGTTGGTGGTGGTAATATTGGCGCTGGTTTAGCAAGAAAGCTAGAAAAATGTTATAGCGTTAAACTAATAGAACATGATCAAGAAAGGGCAACTGAATTAGCAGAATTATTACATGATACAATTGTATTTTATGGTGATGCTTCAGATCAAGAATTATTAGCAGAAGAACATATTGAACAGATAGATGTTTTTATAGCACTAACTAATGATGATGAAGCTAATATTATGTCAGCTATGCTTGTAAAAAAAATGGGTGCAAAAAAAGTTATAGTTCTTATTCAACGTTCTGCTTATGTTGATCTTGTTCAAGGAGGTGTTATTGATATAGCTATATCACCTCAACAAGCAACAATTTCTGCCTTATTAGGTCATGTGCGGAAAGCAGATATAATTAATATTTCACCATTATATAAGGGTGTTGCTAAAGCTATAGAAGCTATTGCTCACGGTAATCATAATACATCTAAAGTTGTTGGTAGAAAAATTTCAGAAATAAAACTCCCTTCAGGTACAATCATTGCTGCTATCGTTCGTAACAATGAAGTTATCATTGCAAATAGTTATCATATTATTGAAAATAATGATCATATTATTTTGTTTATTACTGATAAGAAACATGTTCCTAAAATAGAAAAAATTTTTCAACCAAACCTATTCTTTCTATAAAAAGAATCTGATAGATTTGTATTAATTAATTTTAAAAACATTTGAGATTTTTAGAATTTATTAATTTATAATAAAAGTAATATTATTATTTAAATATTTTTTATATATCATTTATTAAAAAAAATTTATAAAAAATTTTTTAATTTAAATATCTATATTTTTTATTAATTTAACAATAAAATTGCTAAAAAATTCATAAATAAATTCTTAGATAAAAATAAATATCAAGCATCTATATAGTTAAAGTAAAAAAATAAAATTTATATATCTCTTTTAATTTACTAAAACATAAAATAATTAAATTTAAAAATTAATTAATACAAAATAATTAAATTATATTAATTATTTCATTATTATATCTTATCTGTAACTAATAACTTTTTATTTTTATTTCTTATTTTTAATTGATTTTATAAATAAAGAAATGATGGTAGTAAAATTTTATAACTTTATTATTTTATTTATAAAGATTTAATATATCTTAATGATTTATTATATTAAATTCTAGAACATCAATTTATTTATTTTAAATAAATACTTATAAATTTTATTTTTAGTAATAAAGAATAAATGTATAATTTTAATAATTATTAATAAAGAAACTAATTATTTCTAATAAACTATAAAATTCAACAGTTAATTCTTTAACTATCAATATTTATAAATTTATTAGAATAAAGCGATCACTTCACTTTTATGTTTAAACATTTTAATCAAAATATAATTACATCTAATTTATATAATCCTAACTTTAATTTATTTTATAATTTTATAATCTATAATATTTGATTTACTGAGAATGGAAAAGTAGTATAAAATATTAATAAATAATAACTTTTAAATTAATTAGAATCTAGTGAGTAACTACGATTAATAAAAAATATAATATAAATTCTAAGAGTTTCTTTTAGTTGAAATAACTTATTTTTTAAGATACAAATATTTTATAAAACATTATTTTTATAAAAATAATGTTTTATCTATTTATTTAATATCAATTAACTTAATTAACTAACTCTTTTTAATATAATATATAAATTATTTTATATTCAATTAATATAATTATATAATAAAAAATTAAAATATAAAATTATTTTTAGATCATAAAAATCTAGATTAATCATGATTTTTGTTTAATTTTAATTTGATTATATATAATTACTTCTGCTTATGGCAATATTTAATATCACGATCAACAAATTCAATATAAGCCATAGGTGCATTATCGCCTGTACGAAAACCACACTTTATAATACGAGTATAACCACCTTTACGTTTTTCAAATTGATGTCCTAGTTTATTAAATAATTTTGCCACAACTTCGTTATCTCGAGTACGAGAAAATACAAGACGACGATTAGCTACATTATCGATCTTAGCAATAGTAATCAGTGGCTCAATTATACGACGTAACTCTTTAGCTTTTTGTAAAGTTGTCTTGATAATATCATAGCGAACTAAGGAACCAGCCATATTACGAAACATAGCTTTATAATGACTACAATTGCGGTTTAATTGACGACCGCTCTTACGATGATGCATAATCTTATCTCTTATTATTAAAACATAAATTTCTAATCTCATTCATCAGCAATACTTGCTGGAGGCCAATTTTCTAAACGAATACCTAGTGATAAACCTCTTGATGCTAAAACATCCTTAATTTCAGTAAGAGATTTTTTACCAAGATTAGGTGTTTTAAGCAACTCAACTTCAGTACGTTGAACTAAATCACCAATATAATGGATAGCTTCTGCTTTTAAACAATTAGCGGAACGTACAGTCAATTCTAGATCATCAACTGTACGTAATAGAACTGGATCGAACTTTGGCTTCTCATCTTTGATTTCAATCTTGGCAACATCACGTAAATCAACAAAGGCTTCTAGTTGTTCAGCTAAAATAGTTGCTGCTCGTCGAATTGCTTCCTCAGGATCAATTGTACCGTTAGTCTCCATCTCTATAATTAGCTTATCTAAATCAGTACGTTGCTCTACACGCGTCGCTTCAACATTGTAAGCAATGCGCTCTACAGGGCTATAGCATGCATCAACTAATAATCGTCCAATTGGACGATTATCTTCTTCTGAGCGAATACGAGAAGAAGCCGGTACATATCCGCGACCTTGTTGTATTTTAATATTCATGTTAATAGTAGTATTTTCATCTGTTAAATGACAAATAACATGTTGCATATTCATAATTTCAATATCATCTCTAATCATAATATCAGCAGCAGTCACAGGACCAATTCCAGATTTATTTAAACTTAAAATAACTTCATCTTTACCATAAACTCTTACTGATAATCCTTTTAGATTAAGAAGAATTTCAAGTATATCTTCCTTAACACCTTCTTTAGTACTATATTCATGAAGTACACCATCAATTTCAACCTCAGTTACAGCATAACCAGGCATAGATGAAAGCAAAATACGGCGTAGTGCATTACCAAGAGTATGGCCAAAGCCACGCTCTAATGGTTCAAGGGTTACCTTAGCATGCATCAAACTAATTTGTTCGATATCAACTAGGCGAGGCCTAAGAAACTCTGTCACAGAACTCTTCATTGTATCCTCTCTTTCTACTAAGCTTTATCGTTATTTAGAGTAAAGTTCAACGATCAAATGTTCGTTAATATCAGCAGATAAATCAGTACGTTCAGGAATACGTTTAAACACACCTTGCATTTTAGCAGAATCAACTTCTAACCAACTTGGCTTTTCACGTTGTTCAGCAAGTTCTAAAGCAGCTTTAATACGAGATTGTTTTATTGCTTTTTCATTGATACTGATAATATCGTCTAATGAAACCTGATAAGAAGCAATATTAACTATTTGATTATTTACCATAATAGCCTTATGACTAACCATCTGACGTGCTTCTGATCTAGTTGCGCCAAAACCCATCCTATAAACGATATTATCTAAACGACCTTCAAGCAAATTCAATAGATTTTTACCTGTATTACCTTTTAATCGTGTTGCTTTTTTATAATAGTTGCGGAACTGAAGTTCTAGAACACCGTAAATACGACGAACTTTCTGCTTTTCACGCAATTGTATACCATAATCAGTTAGACGAGGTTTACGAGAACTATGCTGTCCTGGTATCTGTTCTAATTTGCACTTTGTATCAATCGTACGAACTCCAGATTTAAGAAAAAGATCTGTACCCTCACGTCGACTTATCTTGAGTTTAGGACCTAAATATTTAGCCATTTCTTTCTCCAATAATTCTAAAAAGCTCGATAATATTAAACACAACGTTTTTTTGATGGGCGACAACCGTTATGTGGGATAGGAGTCATATCAGTAATATTAGTAATACGGAACCCAGCCGCATTTAAGGCACGAATAGTTGACTCACGTCCAGGACCAGGTCCTTTAACCATAACTTCTAAGTTTTTAATTCCATACTCTTTCACAGATTCAGCACAACGTTCTGCTGCAACTTGAGCAGCAAATGGAGTAGATTTACGAGAACCACGAAATCCAGAACCACCTGCGGTTGCCCAACCCAATGTATTACCTTGACGATCAGTAATAGTAACAATTGTGTTATTAAAAGAAGCGTGGATATGAGCTATACCATCAAGAACTTGTTTTTTTACACGTTTACGTGCACGAATAGATACCTTTACCATTATTTTAATACCCTCGGGAAGGCGATTTATTTCCTTATCAACTTACGAGGACCCTTACGAGTCCGCGCATTAGTCTTAGTACGTTGTCCTCGTACAGGGAGACCACGACGATGACGTAAACCACGATAGCAACCAAGATCCATAAGACGCTTGATATTTATAGTAATTTCACGACGTAAGTCACCTTCAACAATATATTTAGTAACTTCATTACGTAACTTATCAATTTGTTCTTCAAATAGCTCGCCGATCTTAATATATTCAGTAATACCACTTGCTGTACAAATTGACCGTGAACGGGTTTTACCAATACCGTAAATCGATGTTAATGCGATTACTGTATGTTCATTGTCAGGAATATTAATGCCTGCTATACGGGCCACTATGAACTCCTAAAATTAAATTCTATATAACTTATATTGAAAAAGCCCACCTTCAAAATACATAAAACAGTTTATAAGTTTTTTAAAAAATTGATTTATCAAATCTATCTAGCTAGATGAACTAAACTTTGCAATAAAAATAGTTTTTTCTTATCCCTGTCGTTGTTTATGTCTTGGTTCAATCTTACAAATCACATGAATAACACCATTTCGTTTGATAATTTTACAATTACGACATAATTTTTTAACTGAAGCACGAACTTTCATTTTTATTCTCTATAATATCCATTTATATGAAGTAAATTAATTTAAAGATTATTGTTTACCTTTAAGATTTGCTTTTTTCAATGCAGATTCATACTGACTAGACATCATAAAAGTTTGCACTTGAACCATAAAATCCATAATAACAACAACAACAATTAAAAGTGAAGTGCCACCAAAATAAAATGGTACTTTCATTGCATCACGCATAAATTCTGGAATTAAGCAAATAAAAGTAATATATAATGCACCAACCAATGTTAAACGTGTCATTATTTTATCAATATATTTGGCCGTTTGTTCTCCAGGACGGATTCCTGGTATAAATGCTCCTGATTTTTTTAAATTATCTGCTGTTTCTCTCGGATTAAAAACTAATGCTGTATAAAAAAAACAAAAGAAAATAATTGCAGATGCATAAAGTAATACATAAAGCGGTTGTCCTGGTTGTAAATACATTGAAATAGCTATTAACCAACCCCAACCTGTTCCACCACCAAACCAAGAAACTATTGTACCAGGAAATAGTATGATACTAGAAGCAAAAATTGCAGGAATAACTCCTGCCATATTTACCTTTAATGGTAAATGTGTAGTTTGTGCAGTATAAATTCTACGACCTTGTTGTTGATGTTTTACATAGTTGACAACTATCCTACGCTGACCACGCTCCATAAAGACAACAAAATAAGTCACAGTAAATACTAAAATTACAATTAATAATAACAAAAGAAAATGTAAATCACCTTGTCTAGCTTGTTCAATAGTATGGGCGATGGCTGATGGAATCTCTGAAACTATGCCTGCAAAAATAATAATTGAAATACCGTTCCCTATGCCTCTTTCAGTGATTTGTTCACCAAGCCACATTAAAAACATTGTTCCTGTAACTAAACTAATAATAGCAATAAAATAAAACGAAAAATCAGGATTGATTATCAACCCTTGAATTTCAGTAATATTTGGCAAACCAGTTGCAATCCCAATAGATTGAAATATTGCTAATATTAATGTTCCATAACGTGTGTATTGGTTGATTTTACGTCGACCAGCTTCCCCTTCTTTCTTAATTTCCCCTAATCGAGAATTAATAACGGTTAATAACTGTAAAATTATTGATGCTGAGATATATGGCATTATTCCCAATGTAAAGATAGAAGCACGACTAAGTGCACCACCAGAGAACATATTAAACATTTCAATAATAGTACCCCTTTGCTGTTCAAGTAATCTAGCAAATATAGTGGCATCTATGCCAGGAATAGGAATAAAAGAACCAATACGAAAAACAATTAATGCCATAATAACAAACAAAAATCTGCGCTTAAGTTCAGATATGCCACCTTTAGCACTTTGAAAATCTAAACCTGGTTGTTTAGTCATTTATAACTCATTCCTCAACTTTACCGCCTGCGGTTTCAATTGCATTTCGTGCGCCTTTTGTTACACGAAGACCATATACAGTTACTGGACGATTTATTTCACCAGAAAGAATAACTTTTGCATATTTTATTTGAATACCAATTATATTAGCAGCTTTTAGTATATTAAGATCAATAATATCTCCTTGAACTTTAGAAAAATCTGATAAACGAACCTCTGCAGTAATCATTTTTTTACGTGAAGTAAAACCAAACTTTGGTAAACGACGATATAAAGACGTCTGACCTCCTTCAAAACTACGGTTTATACTTCCACCAGAACGAGACTTCTGACCTTTATGGCCACGTCCACATGTTTTACCTAAACCAGAACCAACACCACGTCCTACACGTTTATGTGTATTTTTAGCACCTTTTGCTGGAGATAGAGTATTTAAATACATTTATTACCTCTCAACTTTAATCATGTAGGAGATCAAATTGATCATACCACGTATCGATGGTTTATCTTCACGTTCTACAGTATGTCCGATATGACGTAGACCTAAACCAATTAATGTTGCCTTATGTTTTGGTAAACGACCAATAGAACTGCGAATTTGTGTGATTTTAATAATTTTAGTCATATTGAAATTATCCAATAATTTCTTCTACTGATTTACCACGCTTAGCTGCAATCATTTCTGGAGATTTCATACTTTCTAAAGCAATTATTGTCGCACGAACAACATTAATTGGATTAGTTGATCCATAAGTTTTAGCTAATACATTATGAACACCAGCAACTTCCAACACAGCTCGCATAGCTCCACCTGCGATAATACCAGTACCTTCGTTAGCAGGTTGCATAAATATACGAGAACCTGTATATGCACCTTTTACAGGATAATACAAAGTACTCTTATTAATGGCAACATTTTTCATATTACGACGAGCTTTTTCCATTGCTTTCTGAATAGCTGCCGGAACTTCACGAGCCTTACCGTAACCAAAACCAATACGACCACTACCATTACCAACGACTGTTAATGCGGTAAAACTAAAAATACGGCCACCTTTAACAGTTTTAGCTACACGATTTACCGTAATAAGCTTTTCCTGTAATTCACCAACTTGTTTTTCAATGTTAGCCATATTATAAAAACCCCTACCTTATACCTTTAGAACTGGAGGCCAGCTTGACGAGCATAATCTGCTAGTACTTTAATTCTACCATGATATTTAAAACCAGAGCGATCAAAAGAAACTTTTTTGATACCTTTTTCTAAAGCACGTATTGCAATTAATTTACCAACTACTGATGCAGCTTCTTTATTGCCTGTATATTTTACTTGTTTATTAATCAATTTTTCTAACGTAGATGCAACTAACAAAGTTTTGGAGCCGTTAGGTACAATGATTTGTGCATAAATATGACGAGATGTACGGTGTACCACTAATCGCATTGCACAAAGCTTATGAAGCTTACAACGCGTGCGTTTTGCTCGACGGATACGAGCTACTTTCTTATCTATATTACTCATCACTTCTTTTTAGCCTCTTTATTACGCACAACTTCATCAACATAACGAACACCTTTGCCTTTATAAGGCTCAGGACGACGATAAGCACGCAATTCTGCTGCAACTTGTCCAATTACTTGTTTATCTGCCCCCTCCAATGTAATTTCAGTTTGTGAAGGGCATTTTGCAGTAATACCTGCCGGTAACTTATATTCTATTAAGTGAGAGAACCCTAACGATAAACTTATAATATTAGCATTTATAGCTACACGATAACCAACACCAAAAAGTTGAAGTTTTTTTCTAAAACCTTCGGTAACACCAATAACCATTGAATTCAATAAAGAACGGGTTGTACCGGCTTGCATCCATCCGTCAGCAAAACATTCGTAAGGTACAAATGTTAATTGGTTATTATCATAATTAATTTTAACAGCTTTATGAATTTTACGAGTAAGTTCACCATTTTTACCTATAATTATTATATTACATCCATTAAATTTAACTTCTACACCAAAAGGAATGACGATAGGTGTTTTTGCTACACGAGACATTCTCTTTCTCCCAAATTAAGCTACATAGCAGATAATTTCACCACCTAAACCTGCCTTTCTAGCTATACGATCAGTCATAACACCTTTAGAAGTAGAGATAATAGCAATACCTAAACCAGCCATAACATTTGGTAATGCGTCTTTTTTCTTGTAGATTCGCAAACTAGGGCGGCTTATACGCTTAATATTTTCTACAACAGCCTTTCCTTGAAAATATTTTAATGTGATTTTCAATATTGCTTGATTAGTGTCATATTCAATTTTATAATTTTTGATATAACCTTCTTCCTTAAGCACAGCAGCAATTGCTACTTTTAGCTTAGCGGAAGGCATATCAATTACAGCTTTATTAGCAGCCTGACCATTACGGATTCGAGTTAGCATATCTGATATTGGATCTTGCATGCTCATCCATATTTCTCCAGTGATTCAATTAGTGATAAATTATTACCAGCTAGCCTTTTTAAGTCCAGGAATTTCACCACGCATAGCGGATTCACGTACTTTAATTCTACTTAAACCAAATTTTCGCAAAAAACCATGAGGTCGTCCAGTTTGACGACATCTATTCCGTCGACGAGAAGGACTGGAATCGCGCGGTAATACTTGTAGTTTGAGAATATTATTCCAGCGATCTTCATCCGATATATTTATATCTGAAATAATAATTTTTAATTCTGTGCGCTTTACAAAAAATTTTTCAACTAATTTTGCTCGTTTCATATCACGTGCTTTCATTGATTGTTTAGCCATAAATACCTTATTTTTATTTACGAAACGGAAAGTTAAACGCAATCAGCAGTGCGAAACCCTCATCATTTGATTTTGCAGTAGTGGTGATAGTAATATCTAAACCACGTATACAATCTACTTTATCATAATTGATTTCTGGAAAAATTATTTGTTCACGTACACCCATGCTGTAGTTACCCCTACCATCAAATGATTTAGTAGATAAGCCACGAAAATCACGTATACGTGGTACAGCAATAAAAAGCAAGCGTTCAAAAAATTCCCACATTCTGGATGCGCGTAAAGTTACTTTACATCCTATTGGATATCCTTGACGAATTTTAAAACCTGCAATAGATTTCCGCGCTTTAGTAATAAATGGTTTTTGTCCTGTTATTGCTGCTAAATCAACAGATGTACTATCAAGTAGTTTTTTATCAGTAACGGCTTTACCGACACACATATTTAATGTGATCTTCTCTATTCTTGGTACTTGCATGACAGAACTATAACCAAATTGAATCATTAGTTTTTGAACTATTTCTTCTTTGTAATAATCTAATAGTTTCGCCATCTTATCTCATGCTCCCCAAAAATCACTTAATAGTTTCACTATTAGATTTGAAAAAACGCACTTTTTTACCATCTTCAATTCTGAAACCAACCCTACTAGCCTTATTATTTATTACATTAAAAATTGCAACATTAGAAACATCAATTGCTGATTCTTTTTCCACAATACCACCTGGTTGATTTATAGACGGAATAGGTTTTTGATGTTTCTTAACTAAATTGATTCCTTCAATAATAACTTTACCATTGGAAAAAATCTGTTTTACTTTACCGCGCTTACCTTTATCTTTGCCTACTAATATAATTACTTCATCACCACTACGAATTTTCGATGCCATTAGTGTCACTTTTCCTTACTTATAGCACCTCTGGTGCTAAAGAAATAATTTTCATAAATTTTTCGATACGAAGTTCGCGTGTTACTGCACCAAAAATACGTGTACCGATAACTTGTTCATTTGTGTTGTTTAATAATACACAAGCATTACTATCAAAGCGAATGATTGAGCCATCGGCACGACGAACACCTTTTTTTGAACGAACTACTACTGCTTTCAAAACATCACCTTTTTTTACTTTACCACGTGGAATTGCTTCTTTAACAGAAATCTTAATGATATCACCAATATCTGCATAACGACGATGCGAACCGCCTAAAACTTTAATACACATTACATGTCTCGCACCAGAGTTATCAGCTACATTTAATATAGTCTGTTCTTGGATCATATTTTCTGCTCCATTAAATATTAATTAAAACTAAATATAGTTTATAGCATAAAATAAAAATACTATTCCTAATCCAGGATTAGTTATGTGATAATTATAACATCAGATCATTAATATAAATAGATAAAATAACTTTTACATTAAAAAACAGCTTTTTCTAGAATACGAACAAGCATCCATGATTTCGTTTTAGATAGCGGGCGAGTTTCGCAGATTTCTACTAAATCAGCGATACTACATTCATTATTCTCATCATGTACATGTAATTTAGTTGTACGTCGAATAAATTTTCCATATAAAGGATGTTTAACAATACGCTCGATAGAAACGACAATAGATTTATCCATTTTATCACTAGTTACACGACCTTGTAAAGTACGTATTTTATAACTCATTATGATATGTACTCCTTTTCTTTTCAGATATTAACGTCTTAATTCGTGCAATATCTCGTCGTAATAGTTTTAATAAATGAAATTGTTGAAGCTTTCTACTTCCTAGTTGCATACTTAAATTAAATTGTTCACGCAAGAGATTAAGCAATTCAGTATTTAACTCATCAACGTTTTTTAGACGCAACTCTTTTGCTTTCATTAAATTATTGCCTTAGTTATAAAAATAGTTTTAATAGGTAGTTTTGCTGCTGCTAATTTAAAGGCTTCATGAGCTAGTATTTCTGGAATACCATCCATTTCATAAAGAACTTTACCAGGTTGGATCATAGCAACCCAGTACTCCACATTACCTTTACCTTTGCCCATTCTTACTTCAAGTGGCTTTTGTGTAATCGGTTTATCTGGAAACACACGAATCCAAATTTTACCCTGACGCTTGATTGCGCGAGTCATAGCACGGCGAGCTGCTTCAATTTGACGTGACGTTAAACGTCCACGATTTATTGCTTTTAGACCAAAAATTCCGAAGCTAACATCCGTACCAGTAGCTAAACCGCGATTACGACCTTTGTGCATTTTACGGAATTTCGTACGTTTTGGTTGTAACATCAGCGAGTCTCCTTACTTACGAGCTTTACGCTGTTGTTTTTTAGATTGGATTATAGGAGGCTTCTCTACTACTTGTTCAATAGTCGATATACCGCCCAAGATCTCGCCTTTAAAAATCCATACTTTAATACCAAGAACACCATAAGTAGTATATGCTTCTGCAGTATTATAATCAATGTCAGCGCGCAACGTGTGTAACGGTACACGACCTTCACGATACCATTCAGTTCGCGCAATTTCAGCTCCTCCTAGACGGCCACTAACTTCTACTTTTATACCTTTTGCACCTAAACGCATAGCATTTTGTACTGCACGTTTCATAGCACGACGAAACATAACTCTACGCTCTAATTGAGAAGCAATGCTATCAGAAACTAATTTAGCATCAAGTTCTGGCTTACGTACTTCAGTAATATTAATTTGCGCAGGAACACAAGCAATATCTGCTACTATCTTACGTAACTTTTCAACATCTTCTCCTTTTTTACCAATAACAATACCAGGACGAGCACTATGAATAGTTACTCGAATACTTTTTGCAGGACGTTCAATAACAATACGCGAAATAGATGCCTTTACGAGTTCTTTATTCAAAAATCGACGTACTTTGAAATCACTTTCTAAATTAGCAGCAAATTCTTTTTTATTTGCATACCAAGTAGAATTCCAGGTTTTAACGATACCGAGGCGAATACCATTAGGATGTACTTTTTGACCCATTGTTAATCTCCAAGGGTTTTTTTAGTAATCGGAAGAAACAACTATAGTAATGTGGCTAGTTCTCTTTAAAATTCGATCTGCACGACCTTTTGCACGAGGCATAACGCGTTTCATAGTTGAACCTTCGTTAACGAAAATTTTTTTAATTTTTAAATTATCAATATCAGAACCATCATTATGCTCAGCGTTAGCAATAGCAGATTCAAGCACTTTCTTTACTAATTTGGTAGCTTTCTTATTTGTATAATTAAGAATTTCAAGTGCTTGCAATACTTTTTTACCGCGAATTAGATCAACGATTAAACGAATCTTCTGAGCAGAAGAACGAGCATGGCGATGAATAGCAATAGTTTCCATCTCTTTCTATATTAACCCTTAACGTTTCTTTACTTTTTTATCTGCCACATGGCTTCGATAAGTACGTGTCGGTGCGAATTCACCTAATTTATGACCAACCATTTCATCAGTAATATAAACTGGGAGATGATAACGTCCATTATGGATAGTAATTGTCAAACCGATCATATTAGGAAAAATTGTTGAACGACGAGACCAAGTCTTAAGAGGTTTTTTATCACCTCTTTCCACTGCTTTCTCTACCTTATTCAATAAATGTAAGTCAATAAAAGGACCTTTTTTAAGAGAACGTGGCATGGTTTATCCTCTAATTATTTTTTTGAACGGTTACGTACTATATATTTATCAGTACGTTTATTTCTACGTGTCTTCTTACCTTTTGTTTGAACTCCCCAAGGTGTTACTGGATGTTTACCAAAATTACGACCTTCACCACCACCATGTGGATGATCTACTGGATTCATTGCTGTACCTCGAACAGTAGGACGTATACCTCGCCAACGGATAGCACCAGCTTTACCTAAAACACGTAACATATGTTCAGAATTACCAACTTCACCTAATGTAGCACGACTATCAGAAAATATTTTACGCATTTCACCAGAACGCAAACGGATAGTTACACAACTACTATCTCGTGCAACAATTTGCACATAAGCACCAGCTGATCTAGCAAGTTGACCACCTTTACCTGGTTTAATCTCAACATTATGAACCATTGAACCAATAGGAATATTACTCATAGGCAAAGCATTACCTGTTTTAATTTCTGCATTTGGACCAGATTGAATTTTATCTCCTACTTTTAAACCTTTTGACGCTAAAATATAACGTCGCTCTCCATCCTTATAGATAACTAATGCAATATTTGCAGAACGATTTGGATCATACTCTAAACGCTCTATAGTGCCAGGAATACCATCCTTATTGCGTTTAAAATCAATTAGGCGGTAATGATGTTTATGACCACCGCCAATATGGCGCGTAGTAATATGCCCGTTGTTATTACGACCACCAGTTTTATTATTTTTTTTTAACAAAAAAGCATAAGGTTTACCTTTATAAAGTTCAGGATTTATTACTTTAACTACATGTCGGCGACCTGGAGATGTAGGTTTTGATTTAATAACTACCATTGTTCTTTACTTCTCCATTCAACTAAACTTACTCTACACCACCAATTAAATCTATTTTTTGACCTTTTTTTAAAACAACATAAGATTTTTTCCAGTCCTTACGACAACCAATTTTTTTACCATGACGCTTTATTTTACCTTTAACTATTAAAGTATTTATACTACTTACTTTAACTTCGAACAATTTTTGTACAGCATCTTTAATTTCTGATTTAGTTGAATACTTTGCTACTTTAAGTACAATTGTATTATTTTTTTCCATTGTTGTAGAAGCTTTTTCAGAGACATGCGGAGCACGTAATATTTTTAGTAGGTATTCTTCATGAATCATCCTAATATCTCCTCAATTTTCTTCACAGCATCAACAGTTATAATTATTTTATTAAAAGCAACTAAACTAAAAGGGTTAATATCTATCGCATTACAAATATCAACTTTATATAAATTACGAGCTGCTAAAAATAATTTTTCTTCAATGTTAGTTGAAATAATCAATACATTATTAAGAGCCATTTTTTTTAATTTTTGGACTAAAAACTTTGTTTTTGGTTCTTTTAAAATAAATTTTTCGACAATGATAAAGCGATCTTGACGTACTAATTCAGATAAAATACTTTTCAGTGCACCACGATACATTTTTTTATTTACTTTTTGACTATGATCCTGTGGTTTAGCAGCGAAAGTTACACCACCAGAACGCCATATTGGACTCTTAACTGAACCAGCTCGTGCACGACCAGTACCTTTTTGGCGCCATGGTTTTTTACCAGAACCTGAAACTTCAGCACGAGTTTTCTGAGCACGAGTACCTTGACGAGCTCCAGCTGCATATGCAACAACTACTTGGTGGATAAGCGATTCATTAAAATCGCGTCCGAAGATGTTTTCAGAAAGACTTATAACATTTTTTGAGTCTTTCGTTAACAATTCCATTCTTTATTTCTCCAAGATTATATCTTAATAGCAGGTTTTATAATTAAATCACTTCCAGTTGTACCTGGAACAGAACCTTTAACCAACAACAAATTACGATTAGAATCGATACGTATTATATTTAAATTTTGAATGGTTACACGTTCATTACCTAATTGACCTGCCATTTTTTTACCTTTAAATACTTTACCTGGAGTTTGGTTTTGACCGATAGAACCTGGAGCACGATGTGATAAAGAATTACCATGAGTAGCGTCTTGAGTGCGAAAATTCCAACGTTTAACTGTACCAGAGAAACCTTTACCTTTAGAGATACCAGTAACGTCAACTTTCTTAACCTCAGAAAAAATTTCAACATCAATGTTTTGACCTACTATAAATTTTTCATTTTCACTGATATGAAATTCACGTAGAATGCGGCCAGCTTTGATACCAAATTTAGCAAAATGCCCAGCTTCAGATTTTTTTATGCGGTTTGCTTTTTTACTACCAGTTGTAACCTGAATTGCATTATAACCATCTGTTTCTATATTTTTAATCTGAGTCACTCGATTACTTTCTATTTCAATAACAGTTATTGGAATAGAAATCCCATTTTCAGTAAAAATACGTGTCATTCCTATTTTTTTGCCAACTAAACCAATCATTATTTTAAAACCTTTTAATTCCACTCGTTTTATTTAATTGAATTAACCAAGGCTGATTTGAACATCGACACCAGCAGCCAGATCTAAACGCATTAAAGCATCAACAGTTTTCTCAGTCGGCTCAACAATGTCGACTAAACGCTTATGAGTACGAATTTCATACTGATCACGTGCATCTTTATTAACATGTGGTGAAACTAGAACTGTAAAACGTTCTTTACGCGTTGGTAAAGGTATCGGGCCACGTACTTGAGCACCTGTGCGCTTAGCAGTTTCAACAATTTCTGTAGTTGACTGATCAATTAAACGATGATCAAAAGCTTTTAAACGAATACGAATTCTTTGGTTCTGCATGAGGCCAGAGCTCCAACTATTTTATAAACATAAAATATTACTTTCACTCTAAAATATCATTTGATAAAAGAGTGGTAACTTTTCTAATAATAATCTTAAACATTAAAAATTTTTTTTAACTTAGTTTAAGTACTTTTATCTAACTTTTTCTAATAAATTTATAAATTAAATAATTTATTTATTATATATAATTATAAAAAAATAGCAAGCAAAGGATAAAAAAATACATAAAAATTTATTTATAAACATCTTTATACAATAAAAAACATTTAAATTTTAAAAAAAAATAATAATTATTTATATATAAATAATTATTTAAGTAAATGATTACTATTTTTATATAATCTCTCTATAGAATTTTTCTAATTAAAAATTAAAAAATTATGTATAATTTATTTCTTACTCGTACTTTAATATAAATAAATAAATTATGATGATTAAATTTTTATTTATTTCTATAAAAATTATTAATTTATTTAATATTTTAAAATATTATTGATATGAGTTTTTGATAATAATACTAATGATTACTGTAGTTTTATTTTTTTTAAAAAAAAAGTTAAATTAATTGATTAAATAAACTTTAATTTATAAATATTTATCTTGAAATTTCTTATTCATAAACCATATTTTTTTAAAAAAATCTAATTAATCATTATATAATTTATTTATAAATAAATTAAAGATAATATACTTATTATGGTTAATTTATAATATAAAATATCAAATAATAATTAATAAAATATTCCATGAATATTGCTGATAGACAGATTCGAACTGTCGACCTCACCCATACCAAGGGTGTGCTCTACCAACTGAGCTATATCAACATATCTTGGAGCGGGCAGCGGGAATCGAACCCGCATTATAAGCTTGGAAGGCTGAAGTAATAACCATTATACCATGCCCGCATACCATGAAGACTTAACTATAATAATTTATAAATTTTACATTAAATTCTTAAGATTAAAACATTTAAGACGAACATCCAATATTAAATTTAAATTATGGTAGTGGGAGAAGGATTCGAACCTTCGAAGTCTCTGACGACAGATTTACAGTCTGCTCCCTTTAGCCACTCGGGAATCCCACCTTTTAATTATTATCAAAATTTTAACTGTGCCGGCACCAAGAATTGAACTCGGGACCTACTGATTACAAGTCAGTTGCTCTACCAACTGAGCTATACCGGCATAACGTATTTTCTACTTATATATATGAATAATGGATTATTTAAAAGAAAAAATAGAATATTTTATATATTCTATTTACTATTTTAATAGTAAATTAATTATTTTAATCTTTTCCATTATTTTTTCTATAGTAAATGCTTAATAAATCATTATTTTTTAATTTATTAAAAAATAATGATTTCTATCAAAAGAAATTTATATTATACAATAAAATTACATTCTTAAAAATAAAAAATGAAAAAATTTAAATTATTTTTTTATGAATATAAAATAGAAAAAACTTTAAATATATAGAATATTATATTGTTATTATACAATATATTTTTATGTTTGTTATAAATAATAACTATAGTAATTTGTACAAAAGTAATTATTGACTCATGATCAAACAAAAACAAAACTTTTTAATAACTCCTTATTTAAAATTTAACAGAAAAGATTGGGCTATATTGCGTGATTCTGTTCCACTAGAGTTATTAACAAATAACGAATTAATGAAATTAAAGAGTATAAATGATAAAATTTCAATGAATGAAGTAAATCAAATTTATCTTCCTATTTCAAGACTTCTTAATTTATATATCAGTTCAAATCTATGTAGAAAAAATATCATAGAACAATTTTTAGGTATTAATAATACTAAAATACCTTATATTATTGGTATTGCAGGTAGTGTTGCGGTTGGTAAAAGCACAACAGCACGACTATTACAGACTTTATTAAGTCGTTGGCCAATATATCGTAAAGTTGATCTTATTACAACTGATGGTTTTTTATATCCAAATCACGTTTTAAAAAATCGTGGAATAATGAAGAAAAAAGGATTTCCTGAATCATATGATATGCATCGTTTAATAAAATTTCTTTCTGATATAAAATCAGGTGTTAAAAAAATTACTACACCTGTATATTCTCATTTCATTTATGATATTTTACCTGGTAAAAAACAATTAATTGAGCAACCTGATATTCTTATTTTAGAGGGTCTAAATGTTTTACAAAGTAATATTGATTACTTATATACTCCTCATCATGTTTTTGTATCTGATTTTGTTGATTTTTCCATTTATGTTGATGCTCCAGAAAATTTATTAAAAAAATGGTATGTAGATCGATTTTTAAAATTCTGCCAAGGTTCTTTCTCTAATCCTGACTCTTATTTTTACCATTATTCTAAATTAAAACAAAAAGAATCAATTAAAACAGCTAAAACAATATGGGAAGAAATTAATAAAATAAATTTAAAAAAAAATATAATACCAACCAAAGAGAGAGCTAATTTAATACTAACAAAAAGTTGTAATCATTCGATTATGAATATTAAATTGAAAAAATAATTTTAAAATTAAATTAATTAATCAACTTTAATCAAATCCTTTAACTAACCCTGACGTAATAAAATCTCACCATCCATATAGGAAATAGTTTCACCATCTTGTTCTAATAAAATTGCACCTTTCTCATTAATTCCTTTCACGATACCAACCTGAAAATGATTACCAATATATAACTTTACTTTTTTATCTAAAAAAATATCCAATGTTAGCCAACGATTAATAAAAGGAGCGATACCATATTTCTCAAATTTTACTAATTCATGACGTAATGCTAAAATAATTTGACTAACAATAATATTTCTTTCTATTTTAATACCAACATATTCAAGATTAATCCATCTTTGATTAATATTGTATGTATTATAATTATAATTCATTGCAATATTAAGCCCAATACCAATAACAATATTGGTTGCTTTTTCATTTTTAACTATCATTTCAATTAAAATACCAGCAAGCTTTTTCCCATTAAGATATAGATCGTTTGGCCATTTAACTTTTATATCACTACCGTTTATTTTATTTAGATTTTCAGCGATAACAATAGCTATAACTAAACTTAATCCCGTCACAGAATCTGGTCCTTGTTCTAAATACCAATATAATGATAAATAAAGATTACAACCAAAAGGAGAGAACCAATATCGACCTCGGCGACCTCTACCAGCAGTTTGATATTCAGCAATACAAACATCACCAGAATTTAATTGATCAATACATTCAAGTAAATATTGGTTTGTTGAGTTTATAATTGGTTTTATAATTATTTTTCCTTTTTTTACTAAACTATAAATTTGTTCATAGTTTAATAAATCCATTTTTTTGCTAAATTGATAGCTTGTACTATTATGAATAGTAGTATTAACCTCAATACCAAATTCATGTAGTATATAAATATATTTATTAATATAAACTCGTTTTATGCTAAGTAATTCACTTAACTGTTTATCTGAATATATAGTGCCATCAGAAAGTATTCTGATAAGTTTTAAAAGGATGATTTCATCTTTCATGAAATAGCATCTATAGCATTTACTTCACCATATTTACCTATAAAACGAACTTCTGGTTCCAGTATAATAGAAAATTTCTCTATAACTTTTTTATTAATATAACGAGCTAAATTTACAATATCTTTTCCAGTAGCATTATTTTTATTAATTAAAACCAATGCTTGATCTCGATGTACTGCTGCACCACCATGTTCGTGACCTTTTAGATCACATTGATCAATTAACCATCCAGCTGAAAGTTTTACTCTACCATCTGATTGAAAGTACTCAGGACATTGAGGGTAATAAGTCTTTATTTCATTTGCAATTGCACTGGAGGTAACTGGATTTTTAAAAAAACTACCAGCATTACCTACTAAAATTGGATCAGGTAACTTTTTTCTCCGAATTTTACAAATAATATTAAAAATATTTTCTGCTGTCACATTTTCTTCGATTAAAGTAGTTAACCCAACATATGATAATATTGGTTCCCATAATTTATTAAGTTTTAAACCCACTGAAACAACTGCGAAATTTTCACGATATTTATGTTTCAAGATGCTATCTCTGTAACCAAATTGACATTCAGTAACGTCTAAACGATATTGCTTAGCGTTATTTAAATCAATAATATCTACATAATGACATACATCTTTAAATTCCATACCATAAGCACCAATATTTTGTATAGGAGCAGCACCTACTGATCCAAGAATTAACGCCATATTTTCTAATCCATAAATACCATTTTTTATAAGATTTTTAACTAATTGATGCCAATTGTTGCCTGAACCTACATGAATAAACCATTCTTGAGATGATTGAGTTATTTCTAACTCAGTTATTCGATTTAAAATAACAACACCATCGAAATCATCAATAAAAAGAACATTACTTCCGCCACCTAATAATAAAACAGATAAACCTTTTATTTTCGCATAATTCCATAATATAAGCAATTCTTTTATTGAAAAAGCTGAATATATTGTTTTTGCCTTAGCATTAAGATTAAAAGTATTATAGTTCTTTAATTCACTATGATTATCATCATACATATATTAAAACTCAATTTACATAAAAGTAACTATATAGTACATTTGTATAGATCTATAGAGATATATAAAAGTTATAAAATTAATATGTTTTTATTTAATAAAATATAAGAAAGCCACTCTTGAAGTGGCTTTCTTATATTTTATTAAAGTCTGGCAGACTTCCTACTCTCACATAGGGAAAACCCCACACTACCATCGGCACTACGGCATTTCACTTCTGAGTTCGGAATGGTATCAGGTGGTACCACCGCGTTATTATCGCCAGACAATTTTCTATTCTTCTTTTCCTCTATTATATCTCTCTAAACTTTAGTTTACTATAAAATAGTACATACTATGATTATTTTGAACAAGATAAATGGATTATTTATAATTTTATAGATACATCAATAACTATAAATTTAACTATTTCGATTATCAATATTTCTTAATTTAACATGTTGTTATAATTAATTATTAATTAAATTTATTTAAGTTTTATTTCTAAAAATATGACAAACATTATAATTAGATAAAAATCTAATCTTTAGTAATAGTTTTATTTAGGTGTTTTAAGTAATATTTTATTTATCATTTATAATATTAAAGTATTTTCATTTATATGTAAAATTATATTTTTATTATTAAGTTTAAAATCTATATTATAGATAAAATTATATATTGCAATATAAACATATTAAATATTTTTATATCTTTCTATCATATCATCATTTAAATATAATATTTAATCGTAAAGTAAATTTAATTAAATGTTTAAAAGAAGTAATCTTATAATTCTAAGATATTTATTAATATAAGTTTTAACTTATCTTATATGATAATTATTTAAACTTAATAATTATAATAGTAAATGATAATGAGAGATTTATTCTATTTTTTTTAAAAAATTATACTTTATTATAATAAAATAGTGAATGTAAATAAATAATTTCAATTATTTGATTTTCTATAATATAGATTAGAGAATAAAAAACATCTTAATCAATATATTAAAAGATGTTACTATTATAAAATAACTATATAAATAGATAATATAGTTTTATAACTATAACAAAATATTTTAAAATCAGATTACCTCTCGATTAAGTTTCTGTTAACTATAAGATTATTTGTTTATAAGTATTTAATTTTAAGTTTATGATATAACTAAACTTATGAAACATATTCCAGTTAAGAATATTTATAAACAAATTATGATATAAATATTTCTTGATTAAGTAATTATAGACTTGTTTAAAACAGATTGAATTCTTCTCTTATTCTTTTATATCTTGATCTGACTAATATAAATTAATTTTTTAATATATTAATGATTTTAATATTTTCTTATTTTAAAATAAATTACAAAATACAATTAGTTATATTAGTTTCAATTATCTATTAATATTAATTGTTACTTGTTTTTATATATACAATATAATCGTGATTAATACGATAACACTCATCATAATCTTTAATCTAGATAAAACATTCATAGATTTTGAATATTATTTAAATTAATGATAGACATTAATTTAAATATACTTAAATTAATAAGACATATCTTATATAAATATCTTGCTAAAAGTATAATCAAAGTTTTTTACTATGTGTATAAAAATAATTAAAATTAATTATTTCATCTAAAATACTTAACTCTAAAATTATATAAAAAATAAGATATTTATCTTAAAAATATTTTTATGATGTTCTAAGAACAATAAGAAATTTTTTAACTTTGTAAAATTATGTATATTAAAATCATTAAACTACGTAATTTTTCTTTTTCTTACTGAACAAATTTATAATATTTACTGAAATATAAGATATCAAAATATATAATTAAATGAGATATTATTAATCATTTTATAAAATTATTATGAAATATATATGAATTTATGCTCATACTTAAAATTGATAACCAAGTCTATTATAAACTATTTTATTTTTATGATAAGATTAAGATTGAAATATAGCTCAATAATTTATAACTATTTAAAAATATTATTTTAATTATCTTAATTAATCTTCGAAATAAAAAATTTTACTATATCATGATTAATAATAATTATTATAATTCTTTATTTAATCTTATTTAGTCAATGATCTTCATTTTATAATTATCCACTATATTGAATAATATTTCAATATTAAGTTTTATATCTATACTGGTTACATACGATAATCTTTCTATATTTATAAAATATAATATATTAATAAGTAACTATAAATAATTGCTATTATAACTATATTTAAGATTTTAATATATAATTTTTTATTAACAAATATTAAATATATCTTTTTTCTATAAGTTCAATGATAAAAAATAATTTGAATTCTATTTACATTAATTTTATTAAATGAATATTTTTTTTCTTATAAAAACAACCTGTATCTACTTTAAAATATAACTGATAAACTAAACTATACTATTATTAGATTAGTTTTTAAAAATAAAAATTTTTAAAATTTTAATCATTCAGTAGTTTGCAACTATATCTTATTATTATAAATAATCAAAATTTATCGATATTATCATACTTAAACTTTTTAAGTTTAAAACATCTATTAGATAATAAATTATAATTTTAAAAGTAATCTTTTAGAAATCCTCGCGCAGTCTATTAAATGAATTAATATAATTTTAATCAATCGCATCTTTAGACTCGTTTTTTAATAAATCTAAATTTTATTTTAAATGATTAATTTTAAAAAAGAATTATTCTTATTTTAATTAAATATTTTTTAAATAACTTTTTTCTGATAGTATATTATTTTATTACTAAAGACTTGATAAAACAATAATAAAAAAATAAAATATCACTTATTATTTTAACTTTAAAAATGATTTTTCTCTATTATATATTTCTATAATATAAACTTATCACCAATAATTTTATTTAGGATTTTAAAATAAAAATTCTTTTAAATTAACTGGATAGTTATCTTAATTTATTCAAAATCGATTTTATTTATTTAAGTATAACATTTATACCTTACCTTTAGTAAGTGATATAAAGTTTTTCTAACTTTAGAATATACATAAAATATCTGTCATATACAATATTTACTTAAAATTAACATTCATATTCAAAATAAAATTATTAATTCATGTAATATAATATTATAAACTTACAATTATCTTTTTTAAAATCTTAATTTACTAATATATTTATATATACATTATTAGAATTAAATATTTTATTTTTCTAGTAAATTTTATACTATTGATTTTATTTAACTTTACTTATAGCTCTTAAAAATATAAAAATAAACTCACTAATTATATTAATAAATCATTAGAAATACTAATATTCATTATCAATTGTAAAAAAAATATAATATCTTTTAGGTGATTTTTTTTATTAAAAAATAAATAATTATATATAAATTATTTTGATTAATTAACTATTAACTGATATTACATATCAGTAATATTAAAAATATTATTAGCAAATATTCTTTTCTCTACTAATAATTTGATAAATGAATCTGATTATTTTTTTGTAAACATATATAAATATTAAAATGTTACTATTATTCTTATTTCGATAAGAATAATAAACTATATAAGTTATAATAAGATTATATAATATTATTATAAATTTATTTATAATATTATCAATTTAAAATAATAAATGTTTTCTTATAAGAAATAAATTATATATTAAAATAATTAAAAACTTATTTATCAGTAGTATGTAAAATAATATTTTCAACTATTAATATTCATATATTATTAATTTCAATATATAAATTCTATAAAAAATCTAGATTTTTTAGATATTTCTAAGTTTATTACTTTCTTGAATTCATAAAATTTCCAATTTCTTTATAAAAAAACTATATCATATGACTTTACTACTATACTAAATATAGTAACTTATATACTTTTAATTACGTTTAATAACTATTTTATTAATTATTATCACAGTCAGATATATTTTTATTTATTTATCCTAAATTATAATATAAAAAACTAATATATATTATGAAGTATATCATTGACTTTGCTTAGATTATAATCAAATTTAAATAATTAAAAAATTAATACTTTAAATAATTTATTTACACTTATTATTCTCTAATTATTAATTATTTTTATTATTTTAAGATTTAATCTTTAATTATTAAGTATATTATTTATAATAATAGTTATATAAATCATTTAAGATTAATGAAGTACTAAATTTATATAACTATTTTATCTTATATTGTTATTTATGAATTTATAGTGATTATTTATATATTTCTTTATAATGTTTTCTTTACCTTGAATCATTAAATAAGGTAAACTTAGTTAAATTAACTATATATTAAATCATTCAATATACAAAATTATAAGATATTTTATATCACTGAGAATTTTATCAAAAAAGATTTTTTATATTATGTAGATATATTATAAAAGTTATCTAACTAAATAAATTTTATAGAAAATAAGTAAATATTTAAATTTAAAATTTCTATTTTTAATAGAAAGATAACCGTTTTATTTAAAATAGTTAATTTCAAATATTATTTATATAGTAATTAGTAATTATAAAATTTAATTAATATTTTAAAATATTTTATCATTTTAAGGAAATTTATTTCATGTCACAACTTCGTCCTATTCAGCACGCTTTACTTAGCGTTTATGATAAAAAAGGCATTGTTGAATTTGCTAAAGAATTATCTTATCGCAACATTAAACTTATATCCACAAATAATACAGCTAAATTATTAAAAGAAGCTGGATTAGCTGTTATAGAAGTCTCCGACTATACAGAATGGCCAGAAATGATGTCTGGTAGAGTTAAAACACTTCATCCAAAAATACATGGCGGAATTCTAGGTAGGCGTGGGCAAGATGATGAAATAATGAAAAAACATAAAATCATCCCAATCGATTTGGTTGTTGTTAATCTTTATCCTTTTTCTGAAACCATTACAAAACTAAATTGTACTTTAGAAAACGCTATTGAAAAAATTGATATTGGTGGACTAACTATGATTCGTTCTGCTGGAAAAAATTATAGAGATGTAGCCATCGTTATTAATATTCAAGATTATGATAAAATCATCGAAGAGATAAATAATTATCAAAATTCTATAACTGAAATTCTTCGTTTTAATTTAGCAATTAAAGCTTTTAAATATAGCGCAATTTATGAGCAAAAAATTTCTAGATATTTTTCTAAATTAATCTCCAATTGTCATAGTGATAATAAAAAATCTTCAAATAAATTTCCAAATATATTAAACTTGAATTTTACTAAGCATCAAGATATGCGCTATGGCGAAAATAGTCATCAAGCTGCTGCTTTTTATACAGAAGAAAATATAATAACTGGATCAGTCTCTTCAATAAATCAACTGCAAGGAAAATCACTTTCTTATAATAATATTGTTGATACTGATACAGCCTTAGAGTGTGTAAAAAGTTTTTTAAAACCTGCTTGTGTTATTGTTAAACATGCTAATCCTTGCGGAGTTGCGATTAGTATCGATATCTATACGGCGTACACTAATGCTTTGAAAACTGATCCAACATCAGCATTTGGTGGCATTATTGCGTTTAATCGTGAATTAGATAAAAATACAGCTAAAAAAATTATAGAGCAACAGTTTGTTGAAGTTATTATTGCTCCAACTGTTAATAAAGTTGCCTTAGAAATACTAAGAAATAAGCAAAATATACGTGTTCTAATATGTGGACAATGGAATTCATCAAAAATTTCAAGTTTAGATTTTAAAAGCGTGAATGGTGGCGGATTATTAGTACAAGAGCGAGATATATGTTCAGTTACTAACACTACTAATCTACATGTAGTTTCCAAGCGTCAACCTTGCGAAGAAGAAATAGAAAATGCTCTGTTTTGTTGGCAAGTTGCAAAATTTGTAAAATCCAATGCAATTGTTTTTGCTAAAAATAATATGACAATAGGCATTGGTGCTGGTCAAATGAGCCGAATTTATTCTGTAAAAATTGCAGCATTAAAAGCAGAAGATGAAAAATTAGATCTCATCGGATGCGCAATGGCATCCGATGCTTTCTTTCCATTTAGAGACTCTATAGATGCTGCTGCAATAGTTGGAATAAATTGTGTTATTCAGCCAGGTGGCTCAATTCATGATAAAAGAATTATAGATGCTGCTAATGAACATAATATCGTTATGATTTTTACTAAAATTCGCCATTTGCGACACTAATTTTAAAAAATAAATAATATGAATATTTTAATTATTGGAAATGGAGGACGTGAACATGCTTTAGCATGGAAAGTATCACAATCACCTCTTGCTAAGAAAGTTTATGTTGCGCCAGGTAATGCAGGAACTAGTTTAGAGGAAAATCTAACTAATGTTAATATTCCTGTGACAGATATTAATGGATTGCTATATTTTGCAAAAAATAATAATATTGATTTAACAATCGTTGGACCGGAAACTCCACTAATTTTAGGGATTGTCGATATATTTCGAGATTCATGTTTAACGATATTCGGTCCAAATCAAAATGCAGCGCAATTAGAAGGTTCTAAAATTTTCACGAAAGATTTTCTTACTCGTCATCACATTCCAACTGGTACTTATCAGCATTTTAGCGATGTTAAACAAGCTCTCATTTATTTAGATAAAATTGGCGCTCCTGTTGTTATTAAAGCGGATGGATTAGCTTCAGGTAAAGGAGTTATTGTTGCTATGATTTTAGAAGAAGCAAAAAATGCTGTTCAATATATGATTGACGGTAATGCATTTGGAAAATCCAGTCGCAATATCGTCATTGAAGAATTTCTTGAGGGTGAAGAAGTTAGTTTTATTGTAATGGTTGATGGCGAAAATGTGCTACCTGTAGCAACAAGCCAAGATCATAAAAGAGTTGGCAACAATGATACTGGTGAAAATACTGGTGGTATGGGTGCATATTCCCCTGCTCCATTTATTACTGATATTATTCATAAACGTATAATGGATAAAATTATTTATCCTACGGTACAAGGTATGGCAATTGAAGGTAGGCGATATCAGGGATTTTTATATGCAGGATTAATAATCGACAAAGAAGGAAATCCAAAAGTTATTGAATTTAATTGCAGATCAGGTGATCCAGAAACACAGCCAATTATGATGCGATTAAAATCTGATATTGTAGAGTTTTTTTTGGCATGTGCAAATGGGGAGTTAATAGACAAAACATTAAATTGGGATGAACGTCCTGCCTTAAGCGTTGTTATTGCCGCTAAAGGTTATCCAAAAAATTATCGAATTGGTGATATTATTCATGGAATCACTGATGAATCAATAGATATGTGTAAAATTTTTCATGCTGGAACAAAATTAAAAGATAATCTTATTATTACTAATGGAGGCCGTGTACTATGCGTTACTGCACTTGGAAAAACAATTCTTGATGCGCAAAAAAAAGCTTATGAACAAGTTGCGAAAATATTTTGGATAGGTTCTTTCTATCGTACTGATATAGGATATCGTGCAATAACTCGATTAAAATAAAAATTTTAAGTTTTTTGTTTATACTCATAAATAATATTATTTTATTGAAACTAATATTAACTTATTGCTTTAAAGATGTTTTTAATCAGACTATAATTAAATTTATATATTAGTAGTCTATATATAATATTTTTATGATTCATTAAATTTGTAATAGAAAAATAAAATGCATATCATGCATTTTAAAGCCATAGTTTAAAACGATTATTATTATATTAATAATTTTCTAATATATGTATTATATGATTGTTGAATATAATTTATGAATAATTAAACGTATTTAATTAAAAGTATTAAATAATAATATTGTTTTTAATTAAAAGAAACTTATTTTTTATTAATAAACAACCGTGTAAAAATAATATCATTATATCAACTAAATATTAACTTTTTTACAATATATATATTATATATTGTAAAAAATAAAATTGATATTTTTATCGATTATAATCAGATATAGGAACTATTAAGAAAGTTTTTTAAAATATTTAGATTTGTGTATTAAAATAAATTAAGACAAAATACTCTTAATCAAAATAAATATAATATATCAAAATTTAAGATTTTAAAATTAAATAATATAAGTGATAAATAAATGTTTATAATGAAAATATTCAAATATTTATTTAGTTTAATATAACTTTAGAATATTTTTCATTATAAACATTTATTTATCACTTATATTATTTTATTCTTTATTTTAGTTATTGATAAGATAACAATCTTACTAAATAAGATTTAATCTTTAAACTTAAAATTAAAACTTAAAGATACAAAATTAATAAAATTTAGTTTTATCAATCATTTATTAAATTTCCTTCTTTAACCCTTATTTTTGATAGATTAAAATAATCATTAATTTCTAATATATTTTAAATTAAATACAGTTTTATTTAAAAGTTTATTTTTTGATATATTAATCTATATCCCCACTATATATATCATATTATTTATAATTTACTTCATAAGTTTTTGTTAAATAAATTTATTTATTATTTTCAAAATCTAAATATATTCTATATGTATAATTTATTAATATTTAAATATATAACATTATAAAGTAACTCATTTCTTTTCATTTTTAATATAACATATTTAAATATAAAGCAGTTAAAAATAATACCTGTGATAATAAATTAAACTTTTAACACTATGCAAATAAAATAGATAACCTCAATATTAATGTTACTAATTCTATATTTTATATAAATTATATTTTAATATTTAAGTTGATACTATTAATTTATATTTTATATAACATAAGTAAAAGATAAATCCATAATTTAAGATATACTATTCATCTTTAATTGTAAATAACTTATTTTAATTTTTTAATAAAATATCATTTATTTATTAAATTATCTTATTATTAATACTTTTTAATATAAACTATAGTCTTTTCATATAAATACTCTGTTTATACTATTGTTTACTTTAAAAAAAAACTAAATTACTTATTTATAATAAAAACTATTAATTATTATAGAAATAAAATATATATTTCTAACCATTAAATAAAGATAATTATTTCATAAAGTTTTTTAACTTATTATCAAAATTAAATTTTAATATCTTAAATAATTATAAATTTTATATTAAAACTAATTTAATATC
This sequence comes from Arsenophonus sp., assembly GCA_052401645.1. Classification (GTDB taxonomy): domain Bacteria; phylum Pseudomonadota; class Gammaproteobacteria; order Enterobacterales; family Enterobacteriaceae; genus Arsenophonus. Next base: position 431,890 of record CP198939.1, on the reverse strand, counting down.
ATAAAATATCATGTAATATATATTATATGATATTTTTTTTAAAAAATCTCATATTTATAAAAGGTTAATTATCAAGATATAAGCATACATAAATAATCAATGAAATAATATATTATCAACTAATATATTACTTAATTTAAAATGAAATTACTTTAAATAAAAATTTTTTACTTATTTTATGATATAATTACTTAAATTAATTTATTTTATATATTTTAATCTCATTAAAAATAAATATATCATTAAAATAAACAAATTTAACTAAATAATAATTTTTATTACAACGATTAATTAATGATAAAATGTCTAGATTAATTTTACAAATTAGTGATATATTAAAATAGTTATATCTCTTTTTTATTATAAATATAAAAATAATTTTTATTTAATCATTGATAATCAAATAGTTATTAATTTTCTATTTTTTATAAAAAATCATAATAACTATATAATTAATTTTAATATAACATTTAATTAAATATATATTAAAAATAATTAACTTAACAATTTAAAATAAAACATATGTTTTATTAATCATTAATTATTATCATATCATTCTTATGATTTATATTTCCATAAATAAATATTAATAAAAATCCTATCTAAAATAGATATATCTTAAATATTAAAAATTAAGTTAGTATATATAAGAAAATTATATTTACATATAAATAAATAAAAATACTATTACATGAAAGATTATTCAAGCTTATATTCCTATTATTTTTTAAAAAGAATCCAATTTTATTATCTTTAATAAAAATTAAAGATAATAAAATATATTTATAATATATAAATTATTTATTTTTTTGTCTATTTACAAAAAAATTTATATATCAATAATATTTATTTATTTAATAAATATTAAATTTAAATTTATATGAATATAACTTAAATTATATATAATTTATTAATTATAAATATTTAATATAGATTATGAATAATTTTAATTTATAATATTTTATTAAAAAACTTTACTCATTGATGATATTTTATCGATAATTTATGTACTAAATTAATAAAATATTTAACATTATCTGGTAAAGTATCATGATGAATACCATGTCCTAAATTAAAAACATGACCATTTCCTTTACCAAATTTTTTTAAAATTATTTTAACTTCATATTTAATACGTTCTTTTGATGCATATAATATAGAAGGATCCATATTACCTTGTAATCCCACTTTATCCCCTACACGAAGCCGAGCTTCTTTAATATCTGTCATCCAATCGATACTTAATGCATCACAACCTGTTTCTGCCATTGCCTCTAACCATTGACAACCACCTTTAGTAAATAGTGTAACAGGAACTTTATAACCTTCTTTTTCTCGCATAAGACCATCAATAATCTGATGCATATAATATAAAGAAAATTGATAATAATCACGTCCAGTTAATATACCGCCCCAAGTATCAAAAATCATTAAAGACTGAACACCTGCATTAATCTGAGCATTTAAATAAAGAATAATACTTTTAGCTAACTTATCTAATAATAAATGTAAAACTTTTGGTTCTGTATACATCATTTTCTTAATGGAAGTAAAAACATTACTACTTCTTCCTTCAATCATGTAAGTTGCTAAAGTCCATGGACTACCAGAAAAACCAATTAATGGAACTTTATTATCTAACTTTTTCTTGATTGCACGTATTGTATTCATTACGTAAACTAATTCTTGTTCTGGATCTGGAATTGGTAGTTTTTTTATTTGAGATAAATAACGAATAGGATATTTAAACATAGGTCCATCTCCTTCTTTTTTTGAAAAATAAAGACCTAATCCCATCGCATCAGGAATGGTAAGAATATCTGAAAAAAGTATTACAGCATCCAATGAAAAACGATATAATGGTTGTAATGTTACCTGACAAGCTAGCTCACTATTTTTATAAAGTGATATAAAACCACCTGCTTGTTGACGAATTTTACGATATTCTGGTAAATAACGCCCAGCTTGACGCATTATCCATACTGGAGTTATATCAACAGGTTTACGTAATAGTGCAGATATATATCTATTATTTTTTAACATAAATATCATTATATTTAACCAAACAATAATCAATAATTATATTAATCATCATTGTATAATTACATTCTTTATTATTGCTTAATATATTTTGAAATAACATAAATATTATATTAATTAATATTATTATCAATATAAATTATATTTTTATTAATAGATATAATATTTTACCTATTTTATAATTAAACAATTGTTATTGTTAATAATAAATAGTATAAAAGTTATACTTTATTTAAAAGTATTATTTTACACTAATTGATTAAGAATTAGTCCAAATTTTCAGCTATTTTTTTTATTAGTAATAAATATCAAGTAAAACTATTTGATAAATCATTTATTAAAAAAATTATTTATAAACATAAGAAATATATAAAGTTTATTTTTATTAATTATTTTTGACTATATGAATTTAATTTTTATATATGATTTATTTTAAAATCTTAAAATGTAAAGTTATTGATATTAAGTTAATATAAATTAAATAAATCTTATAAATATTTAATGACTATTTTCATTAGTAGTTTCTTAATAAAGAAGTAATACAATATAGTTCAAATTGTCTTTCTTGTATAATCTAATAAAATACCTTTTTATTATCTACTATATATATAGTAATATATACAAAATGAGATTGTAAATATATGATTAAACTTAATTTTACTTTAAACTAAATATTTATAAATAAAATAAGAATATAAATTATATTAAAATAAGCAATTTTTAATAAAATTAATATCATTTACATTAAATTATTTAATAAATTATTTTGGAAATTTTCAATATTCTTATTATGTTATCTTAATAAGCAATATCATTATTAATATGAATATTATTTTGCAAAAAAACAACAAAAAACTAAAAGCTAGTATTCTAAATAAACCGATAGAATATATATGTTTCTAGCATAGAACGAATAAATTTAACAAAATATCTCTATATTATTCAAATTGCTTATTTAGAAAGCTCTATTTCCATATATTTTAATCTTTATAGTAAAAATAAACTATTTATTTAAATAAATCTTAATAAAAAGGTAATTATGATATACTTAATATATTTGTATTATATAATATTATAATATAACTTTGAATATTAATGTTAAATTTTAAAAAATTGATAATTTATAATATCAATTATAATAATCATAGTTAATTAAAAATTAATATTTTTTATTCTGTTTGATAACTAATAGTTGATATAGAATTAAATAATCTTTACTTGAATAATTTACTAAAAATAGTAAGAACCAAAACTAAAATATAATCAATAATTTTTTTTACATTGTCAAAAAAAAGGATAATTATATTTAAAATATAATTTATTGTCAATTGTAAAAATATGAGAAACAAAGATATTAACAGAAAATTATTAAACTAACAGTTTATACAAACTAAAGTTTAAAATTTAATTATTAATCTGAAAAATAAAATTTCCACATAATCATTTTAGAAAAAATATTATCATATATATTAATTATCAAAAGTGATATTAATTATTTTTAATTTTAATAATGATTATTATCTAAAATTCACTAGTAAAATTAATTATTAACTTAATTTATTAAAAATAAATTGAAAATTTAATCTCGATTACTCATTTTTGTAATCTCTATCTATATACCATAATAAATTGATCAATTTATTATGGTATATATAATATTAAAGAATATAATTATTTTAATAAAGCATAATTAATATTTATATTTTTAAAATATAAAATCCATTAAATATCTAAAATTAATTATATTTTTTAAAATGTTAATTAAAATATTTTAAAATATTTAAATATAGTTAAAATAAAACAATGTAATTTTATTACATATATCAATAGATTAAATATAATGTTATATATTAGATAATTTATAATAAATTAAGCGTTATTTTTTTCTAAAAACATTTTTATTATATTAAAAACTATATTAATTATATAATAAGTAAAATTTCTTATTTTTATTATTTTAAAAAATTTTCAATTTATACTATTTATTTTATATATTATTTTATTAATTAAGTATAAAATATAGCATATATTTTATATAATATACTAATCATAAAGAAAAAGATCACTGAATTTTATATATTATATAAATTAATTAAATTATACTTTTACTAATATAATCTTAATTAATAATAAAAATTATATTTATATTGTAAAAAAAGAAATAATATATTTATTATATAAATAAAGAATTAATCTTTTATCATAAAATAGATATTGAATAAATTTTAATATTAATTAAATAATATAGAGTTAATTATAATATTTTACATTTACTAATACTTCAGATTAATATCTGTATATATTTGATTGTTTAATATTATACTATAAAATTTTAATAATTTTCTATTGAAGATTTATGATAATAATTTAAATAGTGTTTAATAAAAATAATAAAGTTTATAATATAATATATACACTTTAAAGAAATTCTTATATTTATAATAAGTATTAGAATTAGTTCATAATAAAACTTAATAGCTTTAGCATTTCTACAATATATTCAACTTTGTTGTATAATCTACTAACTAATATTATATTTATACTTATCATTATTAATTTTAAATTAAAATTAATCTGTTTTTAAAAATAAAATTCAACTCTTTCTATCTAATATATTTTTTATTGGTTTTAAAAAATTAATTTAGGATAATAGTCTACAATAATAAGAATAAGTTGATTTATTGGATTTTATTTTATTTTTTAAAATTAATTGAAAGTATTATTTTTTAATTAATTTTATTAGTTATTAACTATTTTGCTATAAATATTACTAATTATGTAGTTGGATTATTGATGATTCTAAATTTATTTATTTTTATACATCATTAAAACATTCATGTTTTACTATAAACTTAATAAACATTATTTATTTTTATTATATAAAAGAAAAATTTTTAACTTTATATTTTAACAAATAAATATATTCAGAGAGTAAATATTCGTTGTAAAATCTAATTTTTAATACTTATCTTTTTCTTAAAATCTATATTTAAATTCATCATAAATAAAAAATATATTTATGTCAATTGAATTCACATATGTATTAAGTTGAATTATCATTATAATTAGTAAGACATATCTTCTATTGTTATTAAAAAAATAACAGATCATCTATAGATTTCTTTAATTTACATAAATAATGTATCAAAATATCTATTTTAAATATTTAAATCCATCAAGTATAATTATTTATACTTCTTAAAATAGAATCTTGAATAATTATTATTTACTTTTATTTATTAAATTAATAAAAGTGATAATTAAATACCAAATATTATTTTAATAAATAATCTATTCTATGATATAGAATATCATCTTCGTTATTAATATTTTCAAATTTTATTTTTTACTTGTATAAATAACAAAATTAAGGCATAATAAATTATTATTAATTAAATGGTATAAATACTATTATTTTATTTTTTAATTTATAATTAAGACTATATTAAATATAGCTAATTTTTAAAAAATAAATTCTTGTTATTAACAATAATAATAAACTACTTATATAATAAAAAGTTTTTAAGGTATTTATATAACACCTTAATATTGTAAATTAATTCGTATTATAAATTATCAAGATTTTAAAATAAAAATATCTGGTTAATGATTTACTCAAGTATTAATTACAAAAACCAATCTATATTACTAGAAAATATTATCATAAATATCTATTAAAATTATTAATTTTAATAGATATTTATGATAATAAATTTTATTTAAGAAAATTTCTCAAGAAATATATAAATTATAAAACTTGAATAACATAGTATATCAACATTATTGATGAAAGTAGTAACAAAAGACACTATAGGTATAAAAACGATTTTAATAATAAAACTGTTTAATCATATATTTAGATATTAAAAATAAACATAATTTATATTTAATAATTAATTATATTAAGTTGATAAATTTATTCACTAAACAAACGTCTCTATTTATTAGAGTATTAAAAGGATTTTTTAATTAAAAAATTAATTACATTAATTAATAATTTTGAAAAAATATCAAAAAAAATAATTATTTTACTAAATTAACAATATCAAGACTAATATATTTATTAATAATTATCTATAATTAAAATTATCTATAGAGTAAATTTAGAATAATGTAATGTTAATTTTTGTAATTTAAATTTTCTTAAACAGAATAGTTATTTAAGATTTAAACTTTAATAATTAAAAATTATCTAAATATAAAACATTTGATACCATATATATTATATAGCATTAAATCATATTTTCTTATTACCGTAATAATTACTTCAATAATCTAATAAAATTGATAATTATAAAAGAAATAAAATCGCAATAATCACTACTTTCTTACTGCTTATTAAAATTTTTTATTAGAAATATCTATTTAACAATTTTAGTCTGATTAATTATAATTGACATAAAAGATATATTTATTATAATCAATTTGATTATTAAAATCACCTTAGCTTACTAAAATTAGCTATTAGTTATAATACATCATCAAAAGAAAGGTAAATTATAATTCATTTTTAAAATTGTGCTATTTTATTGTAGCCTATATCTTTGAGATGTTACTTAAAGAGATTAATTATGAAAGTAAGAAAAATTAAAAATAAATAAAATATTTATTCCTTAGGTTTTATAAAATGAAATATAACTAGAATCATATTTTATTTAACTGTTAGAATTACAATATTGATTGAAAATATAATCTATTTTCCTTTTATTACTTAGAAACTATATATTTCACAATATGTAAAAAATTTTATAATATTGTATATGTAATATATTTTTTTTGATCTAAGTATTAGATTGGCAATAAAATTATATAATTAATTAAATTAATGAAATCAAAGTAAAAATATTTTATAAAACAAAATTATTATTTTCCTTATCAATCAACAATTAATTAGAAGAATCTTATATTTTATATACACTAATAATATATTAACTTATCTGAAATAATTAATATATATAAATAGCAATAGAAAAAATATTTATTAATGATAATATGATGAATTTAAATTTTTAATTATTAATTTTAAAACTTCAATAAATGTAATATGATTATATTTATCTTTATTTTGAAATATAAATAAATCTTATCATAATTACTTAATAACTTAGAGTAATAGAACTAACTTTTTAAAATTATTAAAATTATAGATATGATAAATATTATTAAAGTAACTAAATTAATGGTTATTTTATATTATTTCATATTGAAAAACTTTTGATAGTAAATAATATAGTTATTGTTACGTTTATAAATTAATTAAGCTAAAATTTTTAAAAGTAGATATATACATATTATGTTAAATAATAAAGTAATCACGACTATTATGTTTTTATATCAGTATTATATAATAATTAAATTAGTAAGATTTAACTCTTATTCGAATATTTTTATTGCTGATTAATTGGATTATAATTTTTATATAAATATATGTATAAATATCATTTTTTTAAAAATAAAGATAAAATCTTCTTATTTAAAATATTCATTATTAAAAATAAATTTATCTTTATAATTAATATTATATTTTAATCAAATTTATTTATTTTTTATAAAAAAAATTACTATCTTAAATATTACTTAATACTTTTGTCGTTAAAAAATAAAAAATAAAATTTATCTATTAGTGATTTTGTATACTAGTTTATTATACATATTTAACGAATGTTAAATAAAACTTAAGATTAAAAGAAAATAAAATATTTATTTATTGATCAGATTTATAAGTTAAAATTAGTTAAAAATCATTTAAAAAAATATTTTATCTTATCTCATTGTAGTATTGATTCTCTTTTTATCATAATTTATAGAATTTTAATTCTACTATCTTTACAGCTGTATTTTAATTATTATTAATATCTATTATGATAAAAATAAAAAATTTTTATTTGTAATTTTCTGAAAATTATCATTGAATAAGCAACTTAACTTAATCAACATCGTTATAAATGTAACTATTAATTAGCATCAAATTCATCAATGAAAATAATTTTATTAAATTAACTAAGATTTTTTATTTTTTTTGATAAAATATCATATTGATATGTTAGATAAACTAAACTTTATCATCAATGGATCTTCTTGAAATTATAAATATTTTATATAGGTAATAATACTATATAAAAAGATAAAAGAGAAAAGAAAAAGTTAATATATAATATATGATATAAATATATTATTATCATCTAATAATTATCCATATTTAATTACTTATTATAATAAACTATTTATTTTATTTATAAAATATTTGAAAATTATTACTTTTACAATTTTTAATTAATAAATGTTTATTAATATAAATAATATTTCAGTTAATATTTATTTATACTATAAAATTAAGTTTTTTATTATTAATTAATTAATTTTTCATAATAAAATCATAATACTTATTATTAACAGTAACAAATTTAATTAAATAATCTAATTTAGGTATTATACTTAATAAAATTATTTAAAGTATTATAAAATTTAACTATCTATGATTATTTAAGTAATAAAAATATTACTAAAGTTAATATTGATGTTTTAACTATAATTTTAAAGAAAATTTTTTAATAATTTTAATAGATTATACTAAAAAATCATTTTAAGCACATATAAAATTCATTTACTTGATAAAAGTTGTTATTTTAAATTTTTTATTTGTTTAGCTATTTAATTTATAATTAAATTTGTTTATTTATAATTTTAACCTTAAATAATATTTTAATAATTAATTATTATCGAGTAATAATGTTTTACTAACAAATTATTTTTCTATATTGTTCATAGTATCCATATAAATTTCAATTTTTTATTATATAAATATACATAACTATTTTAAAGTAAAAAAAATACTATCATTAAAATTTATTATTCTATTGAATAATCAGCAATATCAAAATTAAAATCATTAAATGATTTTAATTTTGATATTTATTATTTTTATATCTAAAATAGATTAACTAAATAGTATCAATATAAATTATAGTAACAAGACATCATAAAAAATTATGATAAAAACTATTTAATCATCTATAAAATAATATTAATTATAAACCATTGTTTTATTTATTATTTATTTTTAAAAAAATCAAGTAATATTAAAATATTAAAACTACTCATGTTTATTATATAATATAAATGGATATAACTATTTTAGTTATATTTTTAATAATTAAAAATTTTTTATAAAATATGTTTTATATATGATAAATTATTTTTTAAGTAATCTTTTTATATTTTAAAAATTGTTGTTGAGAAATATAATTATAGATTATTAATTTATATAAAATAAAAAAATTATTTTTTATTTTATAATTAATAATAACAAAAGATCTAAATTTAGATTATTTATATAAATAAAAAACATCATAAATACTAACAGAAAATAATCTGCTCTAGCTATTAAATAAATTGTAATGAAAGAATATAATAAACAATAAGAATTATACTTAACTTTCAATGTTATTCAATTAGTTAAATACTATATAATATAAATTAGTAAATAATTATAAAAATAATTAAAATTATCCTTATATATTTCCTTCGTATATAGAAATTTTCTATGATTAAATATCATATAATCAATTTGATTATATAATTATTTTATAAGATATGATCAAAAAACTTAATTTATTTTTTTCTAAAAAATTGTTATTAAATATAGTTAATTAATATAAATAAAACAAAATAGTAAAAATTATTTTTTAGGTATAACATTTCTTTTTGAAAAAAAATAAAAAATAATTCCAAAAATAAAATAACTTCTTTAATTATATTTATCAAAATATTGAGTAAAATATATTATTTTTTTAAAGTAATTTTATTAATTTATCTAGCTTAAAACTATGATAAGTTTCTAATATTAGAATCATGTTTCTTTTAAATATAACAAAAAAAATTAAATATAAAATATTACGACAATAAAATATAACCGATTATTTTTATTTAAATTTCTGTATTTTAGCTATGTTATTCATGATCTTTCGTTATAAAATCAGCATTCAATAATTCTGCCAAATTAGCAGTTGCTTTATCAGCAATAATCTGTGATGAGTCAAGAGACTTATTAACTATATGTCTATTACGTATTCGATCTTGATGATATGCATAACCAGTACCGGCAGGAATTAATCGTCCAACAATAACATTTTCTTTTAAACCACGAAGTTCATCTTGTTTTCCAGCAACCGCAGCTTCAGTAAGTACACGCGTTGTTTCTTGGAATGATGCTGCTGAGATAAATGACTCTGTAGCTAAAGATGCTTTAGTAATACCTAAAAGGTCACGACTATATACCGCTGGTGATTTACCTTCTTTATTTAATTTTTGATTTGCCACTTTAACACGAGCATATTCTATTTGCTCACCTTCTAAAAAATCAGAGCTACCAGAATCAATAATTGTTACTTTACGTAACATTTGACGCACAATGACTTCAATATGTTTATCATTAATTTTAACTCCTTGTAATCGATAAACTTCTTGAACTTCATTCGTGATATAACGAGCAACAGCATGTGCTCCACGCAAACGTAAAATATCATGTGGAGATTCAGGGCCATCTGAAATAACATCACCACGTTCAACTCGTTCACCCTCAAATACATTAAGTTGACGCCATTTATGGATCATCTCTTCATAAATATCACCACCGTCTATTGACGTAATTACTAAACGACGCTTACCTTTAGTTTCTTTACCAAAAGAAACGATTCCACTAATTTCAGCTAAAATAGCTAATTCTTTTGGTCGACGAGCTTCAAACAGATCAGCAACCCGCGGTAAACCTCCTGTAATATCTTTAGTACCACCTGATTCTTGTGGAATACGAGCTAAAGTATCACCAATATTTATCGATGCGCCATCACTTAATTGAACAATGGATTTACCTGGTAAAAAATATTGAGCTGGCATATCAGTACCAGGAATTAATACATCGTTACCTTTAACATCAACAATCCGTAATGCAGGACGCAAATCTTTACTAATAGAAGTACGTTCAGAAGTATCAAGTACAACAATTGATGATAATCCAGTTAGTTCATCTGTTTGACGTATAATAGACTGTCCATCTGACATATCAGAGAAACGAATAATACCTTTAACTTCACTAATAATCGGCATTGTATGTGGATCCCAATGAGCAACGATCTCACCACTATTAACTACATCACTATTACCTTTGTTAAGGTGTGCGCCATAAGGTACTTTATAACTTTCTTTTATTCTAGTAAATGTATCTACTACTTGTAATTCTGTATTTCGAGAAGTAATTACTAAATAACCTTCTGAATTTTTTACAAATTTAGCATTAACTAACTTAATATTACCTTTATTACGAACTTGAATATTTGATTCAGCAGCAGCACGTGATGCAGCACCACCTATATGAAATGTGCGCATTGTCAACTGCGTACCTGGCTCACCGATTGATTGAGCAGCAATAACACCAACAGCTTCACCTTTATTAATAATATGACCACGTGCTAAATCACGCCCATAACATTTTGCACAAACTCCAAAATTAGTATCACAACTAACAACAGAACGTACTTTTACTATATCAACAGAGTTTACTTCCAACTCATCACATAATTTTTCGCTTATTAAAGTATTACGTTTTATTAAAATATTAACTGTACCAGGTATTAATATATCTTCCGCTGTAACTCGACCTAAAACACGTTCACGTAAAGGTTCTTTAACATCACCGCCTTCAATAACAGGCGTCATTAAAATACCATCATGAGTAAAACAATCATCTTCAGTGACAACCAAATCTTGTGCAACATCAACTAAACGACGCGTTAAATAACCTGAGTTTGCTGTTTTTAGAGCTGTATCAGCTAAACCTTTACGTGCTCCGTGTGTTGAAATAAAGTATTGCAATACATTCAAACCTTCACGAAAATTAGCAGTGATTGGTGTTTCAATAATAGAACCGTCTGGTTTAGCCATTAAACCACGCATACCTGCTAATTGACGTATTTGTGCTGCAGAACCACGTGCACCAGAATCAGCCATCATAAAGATACTATTAAATGAAACTTGTTGCTCATCTTGACCGTCGCGATTAACAACTGTTTCAGTTGATAAATTTTCCATCATTGCTTTTGCAACGCGCTCATTAGCTGCAGCCCAAATATCAATAACTTTATTATAACGCTCACCTGCAGTAACTAGGCCTGATTGAAACTGTTCTTGAATTTCAGCAACTTCAGATTCAGCTTCAGCAATAATACTAGCTTTTTTATCTGGTATTACCATATCATCAATACCAACAGAAGCACCAGAACGAGCAGCGTAAGTAAAACCGGTATACATAATTTGATCAGCAAATATAACAGTTGGTTTTAGACCTAAAACGCGATAGCAAGTATTAAGCATTTTTGAAATTGCTTTCTTTCCTAACGTCTGATTAACTAATGAATATGGCAAACCATTAGGTACAATCATCGATAAGATAGCTCGACCAATTGTTGTATCAACTAATTGTGTTCTAATCTCAATATCACCGTCATCACGACGAACTTCTTCTCTGATACGTACTTTAACACGAGCATGTAATGATACTAAATCTGATCGATAAACTCGCTCAGCTTCTTTAGGTCCAGATAAAATCATGCCCTCACCCCTAGCATTTATACAATCACGTGTCATATAATATAAACCAAGAACTACATCCTGAGATGGTACAATGATAGGTTCACCACTGGCTGGTGATAGAATATTATTTGTTGACATCATTAAGGCACGAGCTTCTAACTGCGCTTCTAAAGTTAGTGGAACATGAACAGCCATCTGATCACCATCAAAGTCAGCGTTATAAGCAGCACAGACTAATGGGTGTAATTGAATTGCTTTACCTTCAATTAAAATTGGTTCAAATGCCTGAATACCGAGACGATGTAGTGTTGGAGCACGGTTTAACATCACTGGATGCTCACGAATGACTTCATCGAGAATATCCCAAACAATAGCTTCTTCACGTTCAACCATTTTTTTAGCTGCTTTAATTGTTGTAGATAATCCACGTAACTCTAATTTACCATAAATAAATGGTTTAAATAATTCTAATGCCATTCTCTTAGGTAATCCGCATTGATGTAAACGAAGATAAGGACCAACTGTAATAACAGAGCGACCAGAATAATCAACACGCTTACCTAGTAAATTCTGTCGGAAACGACCTTGTTTACCTTTTATCATATCAGCTAAAGATTTCAGCGGACGTTTATTTGAACCAGTGATAGCGCGACCACGTCGACCATTATCTAATAAAGCATCAACTGCTTCTTGTAGCATTCGTTTTTCATTACGTACAATAATATCAGGTGCTGCCAAATCTAATAGACGCTTTAAACGATTATTTCGGTTAATAACACGACGATATAAATCATTTAAATCAGAAGTTGCAAAACGACCACCATCTAAAGGAACAAGTGGACGTAAATCAGGCGGTAATACCGGCAATACATTCAGAATCATCCATTCTGGATTATTATTGGATTGAATAAATGATCCTATTAGTTTAATACGTTTAGTTAATTTCTTACGTTTAGTTTCAGAATTATTTATATTTAATTCTTCACGTAATATTTGAGATTCTTGTTCTAAATTTAGATTTTTTAATAAAAATTGAATTGCTTCCGCACCCATTTTAGCATCAAATTCATCACCAAATTCTTCTAAAGCATCAAGATATTGTTCTTCAGTTAAAATCTGACGGCGTTCCAAGCTTGTCATTCCAGATTCAATAACAACATAAGATTCAAAATAAAGTACCCTCTCAATATCACGCAAAGGCATATCAAGTAATAAACCAATTCGTGATGGTAATGATTTTAAAAACCAGATATGTGCTGTAGGTGATGCTAATTCAATATGACCCATACGCTCTCGACGTACTTTAGTCTGAGTAACTTCAACACCACATTTTTCACAAATTACACCTCTGTGTTTTAATCGTTTATATTTACCACATAAACATTCATAATCTTTAACTGGACCAAAAATACGTGCACAGAAAAGACCGTCACGCTCAGGTTTAAATGTTCTATAGTTAATAGTTTCTGGTTTTTTAACTTCACCAAATGACCATGAACGTATCATATCTGGAGATGCTAAAGCAATCTTAATTGCATTAAACTCTTCAGTTTTAGTTTGTGCTTTTAAAAACTTCAATAAATCTTTCACGGAAGAGTGCCTTCTATTGGAGTTAAATCTGCTATGAAACTGTTTTTATCTATTTTATCATAAACTTAAATATAATAATTTATAAAGCTAAGTATAGACTAAACTTCACAATATCCATTTATTATTCGTCTTCCAGTTCGATATTAATACCCAATGATCGGATTTCTTTCAATAATACATTAAAAGATTCCGGCATTCCTGGTTCCATTTGATGATTGCCATCTACGATATTTTTATACATCTTAGTACGTCCGTTAACATCATCTGATTTAACTGTAAGCATTTCTTGTAAAGTACATGCGGCGCCATAGGCCTCTAAAGCCCAAACTTCCATTTCACCAAAACGCTGACCACCGAACTGTGCTTTACCTCCTAAAGGTTGTTGAGTAACTAGACTATATGAACCTGTTGAACGAGCATGCATTTTATCATCAACAAGATGATTTAGTTTTAACATATACATGTAACCAACTGTAACTTGACGTTCAAATTTTTCGCCTGTACGACCATCATATAATACAATTTGACCAGAAGTCGGTAACTCGGCTAAAGTTAATAATTCTTTTATTTCATTTTCTTTTGCACCATCAAAGACAGGTGTTGCAATTGGCATTCCTTTCTTTAAATTATGTGCTAACCGTAAAACCTCTTCATCAGAAAAAGTATTAAGATCAACATCTTGACGAAGATCATCTCCTAGGTCATAAGCTTTTTGAATAAATTCCCTTAATTTTCCTATTTCATTTTGTTGTTTTAGCATAGCGCTAATTTTATCACCTATTCCTTTAGCTGCCATACCTAAATGAGTTTCTAAGATCTGACCAATATTCATACGTGATGGTACTCCAAGTGGATTTAAAACGATATCAACAGTGTTACCATCTTCATCGTACGGCATATCTTCAATAGGATTAATTTTTGAAATAACTCCTTTATTACCATGTCGTCCAGCCATCTTATCACCTGGTTGAATCTGACGTTTTACTGCTAAATAAACTTTAACAATTTTCAACACACCTGGCGCTAAATCATCACCTTGAGTAATCTTATGACTTTTAACTTCTAACTTCTTTTCAAATTCAGATTTAAGCTCATTATGCTGTTTGGCTAATTGTTCTAACTGATTTTGTTTTTCTTGATCTTTTAAAGATAATTCTAACCAACGCTCATGTGGTAATTTATCAAGTTTATAATTTTCAATTCCACTAATATTTAATATTGCTCTAATACGTGTGAATAAACTTAATTCAAAGATATGAAATTCTTCTGTTAATTCTTTCTTAGCATCACGAAGTTGAATTTCTTCAATCTCTAATGTACGCTTATCTTTCTCTACATTATCACGCGTAAAAATCTGTACATCAATAATAGTTCCAGATACACCATTTGGTACACGTAACGAAGAATCTTTAACATCAGAAGCTTTTTCACCAAAAATAGCTCTTAACAATTTCTCTTCTGGTGTTAATTGTGTTTCGCCTTTCGGCGTTACCTTGCCAACTAAAATGTCACCACCAGTTACTTCTGCACCGATATAAACAATACCTGATTCATCTAATTTAGATAATGCAGCTTCACCTACATTAGGAATATCTGCAGTAATTTCTTCTTGTCCTAACTTAGTATCACGAGATACGCAAGCTAATTCTTGAATATGAATAGTCGTAAATCGATCTTCTTGTACAACTCGTTCAGATACTAAAATGGAGTCTTCAAAGTTATAACCATTCCAAGGCATAAATGCAACACGTATGTTTTGACCAAGTGCTAATTCGCCTAAATCTGTTGAAGGCCCATCAGCCAAAACATCACCACGTTCGATAGATTCACCTAGTGAAACACATGGCATCTGATTTATGCAAGTATTTTGATTAGAACGAGTATACTTAGTTAAATTATAAACATCAATACCGGCTTCACCTGGATACATCTCATTCTCATTAATTTTAATAATAATACGAGAAGCATCTACATATTGAACAATTCCGCCACGTTTAGCAACTGCTGTTACACCTGAGTCAACAGCAACAGCACGCTCCATACCTGTTCCAACTATTGGTTTATCTGAACGTAACGTTGGCACTGCTTGACGTTGCATGTTAGCGCCCATTAATGCACGATTTGCATCATCATGTTCAAGGAATGGAATCAATGAAGCACCAACAGAAACAACCTGTTGAGCTGAAACATCCATATACTCTATTTGATCTTGACCAAATAAACTAGATTCACCCTTATTCCGACAAGTGACAAATTCTTCAACAAATCTACCATCATCATCTAAAACAGTATTTGCTTGCGCAATAATATAACTACCTTCTTCAATCGCCGATAAATAATGAATTTCATCGGTTACAATCCGATTTTTTACCAAACGATAAGGAGTTTCTAAGAAACCATATTCATTTGTTTGTGCATAAACAGATAATGAGTTAATTAAGCCTATATTTGGCCCCTCAGGAGTTTCAATCGGGCATACACGTCCATAATGAGTTGGATGAACATCACGAACCTCAAAACCAGCTCGTTCACGAGTTAAACCTCCTGGACCTAATGCTGATATACGACGTTTATGTGTAATTTCAGAAAGCGGGTTATTTTGATCCATAAATTGCGATAATTGACTTGAGCCAAAAAACTCTTTAACAGCAGCAGAAATCGGTTTTGCATTAATCATATCTTGAGGCATTAATCCATCTAAATCACCTAATGATAATCGCTCTTTAACCGCACGTTCAACACGTACTAAACCAATTCGGAATTGATTTTCAGCCATTTCACCAACTGAACGAATACGACGATTACCTAAATGATCAATATCATCAACCTCACCTTTTCCATTACGAATATCGATGAGTTTCTTCATAACATCAATAATATCTTGTTTACTTAAGATACTTGAACCTTCATTGATATCACGATCTAGTGATCGATTGAATTTCATAAGCCCTACAGCAGAAAGATCGTAACGATCTTGAGAGAAAAATAAGTTATCAAATAAATTTTCTGCTGCTTCACGAGTAGGTGGTTCTCCTGGACGCATCATACGGTAAATCTCAACTAATGCACTTAATCTATCATTTGTTTGATCAATGCGAAGTGTTTCTGAAATATATGCTCCATGATCTAAATCATTAGTAAATAAACTCTCAATAGTTTTATAACCAGCCTGCTTTAGACGTGATAGAATTTCTAGAGAAAGTTCTGTATTAGCTGTGCATATTAATTCACCGTTATTTTCATCTAAATAATCTTTAGAAGCTACTTTACCTATAATATGTTCAAAAGGTACTTCAATACTTGTAATATTATCTTTTTTTAGCTGATTAATATGACGAAAAGTAATACGTCGTCCTTTTTCAATATAAACTTTACCGTTCACCTCGATATTAAAAGAAGCTGTTTCACCACGTAAACGTTCAGGTATTAATATCATTAACAATTTATTATTGTATATTTGAAAAATCGTTTTTTCAAAAAAAAGATTTAGTATTTCTTCAGTATTGTAATTCATCGCACGTAGAATAATTGTCGCAGGTAATTTACGACGACGATCAATACGAACAAAAAGATTATCTTTAGGATCAAATTCAAAATCTAACCATGAACCACGATAAGGAATAATTCTTGCATTATATAATACCTTACCTGAAGAATGAGTTTTCCCTTTATCGCTATCAAAAAAAACACCAGGACTACGATGTAATTGAGAAACAATAACGCGTTCTGTACCATTGATAATAAAAGTACCATTATTCGTCATGAGAGGAATTTCACCCATGTAAACTTCCTGTTCCTTTATATTTTTTACTGCGTTTTCTATGGATTCACGTTCATAAATAACAAGACGTAATTTAACTCGTAAAGGTCCAGAATAAGTAATACCACGAACTTGACATTCTTTAACATCAAATATAGGTTCAGAGAGACGATAGCTAACATATTGTAATTCAGCATTACCACTGTAACTTTGAATTGGAAATACAGAACGAAATGCTGCTTCTAGCCCATTCCTACCCTCTAAATCTTGTTCAATAAACTTAGCGAATGAATTAAGTTGGATAGATAAAAGATATGGAACGTCCAAAACTTGCGGACGTTTACCAAAATCTTTACGAATACGTTTTTTCTCGGTATAGGAGTAAACCATAGGGTTCCTCAAATTAGATTGCTGATCAGTGTCCTACTTTCTGCCAGTCCTAAAAGATAGCATCTACAACACTATTTTTTTGGAATGAATATATTATTTTCATAATACTTATTACTATTTAGTCTTAAATTATTTTATTGTGTTATATATAACTACCAATTTAAATTATAATATCCATAAAGAGAAACAATTAAAGTTATTAATAAAAAAGTATTAAAATGATAAATTAGTAACTAAACAGTATTAAATATTACTGATAACCTAATGCGATTCATATCGCATTAGGTTTGTAACTAAAAATTATCAGCCATCATTCTATAAAATGTAATCATTAAACTTAAAAATCTCATCTAACTTCAACAGAAGCACCAACTTCTTCCAATAATTTTTTTAATTTTTCAGATTCATCTTTACTTACTGCTTCTTTTATTGTTACTGGAGATGATTCTACTATATCTTTTGCTTCTTTTAATCCCAAACCAGTTGCAGTGCGAACAGTTTTAATAACAGCAACTTTATTAGCACCTATGCTAGATAAGATAACATCAAATTCAGTTTTTTCTTCAGCGATTTCAGATGTACTTGGTGCGATAATAGTTAATTCTGGTGAAGTAGAAACATTAAATTTATTTTCCATCATAGTAATCAATTCGACAATATCCATTACAGACATTTCTGCAACTGCATTAAGAATTTCTTCTTTTGTTATAGACATAACAATGATTCCTAAAATTCAGAATATTTACAAGTTAAAAACCAATAATAATATGGTTTTTAACTTCTTTTTTGATCACGCAATACCGCTATAAGACGAATAAGTTTACATATAGAAGCTTCTTTCATTGTTGACATTAGACGTATAATTGCTTCTTCATAAGTTGGAATATTTGCCAATCGATCAATTTGATTAGCTGGAATAAACTCCCCTTCAAAAGATCCTGCTTTAATCTCGAATGTTGAATTTAATTTAGAAAATTCTTTAAACAATCGAGCTGCGGTACCAGGATGTTTTTTAGAAAAAGCGATTAACGTTGGACCAATAAACGATTCTTTAAGGCAATCATAAATTGTACCTTCAACAATACGTCGCATCAAAGTATTACGAACAACACGGAGATAAATATCTGATTCTCGAGCTGTTTTACGTAGTTCAGTCATTTTATCGACAGTTACACTACGAAAATTTGCAATAACAGCAGATAATGCACATTTTAATACATGATTAACTTCAGCAACGATAGTTTGTTTGTCTTGAAAATTTAATGACATTAATTTTTTACTCCTATATTAAAAGAGTACTTTTATAGTATCATAACACATTTATTAAAAATTTAATATGTTTAATTCTTAAATATGCTAAGAGTAAAATCTTAAAAATTAATCTTAATAACGATTTTATCGTATATATACGATAAAATCGTCATCTAAATCAATATATCAGATATGAATAACATTAATATTAATAAAGCATAAAATCTAGATGCACTTAATTCTTATTTTATAAGAGTAAGTATTGTAAATATAAAACATAAATATTATACAAATTTAATATAAAAGGTAAAGCTTAAATTATATTACGAATAATTAATCCAACAAAGATAATTCTTCTTTATTAATGTTAATTCCTACTCCCATAGTGCTAGATAAACTAATTTTCTTAAAATAAACACCTTTAGCAGAAGATGGTTTTACTTTTTTTAATTCAATTAATAATGCTTCAAGATTTTCCTTTAATTTATTATCATCAAAGTTAATTTTACCAATATTAGTATGAATAATACCATTTTTATCATTACGATAATGAATCTGACCTGATTTTACATTTAGAATCGCTTCAGTAATATTATGTGTTACTGTACCAACTTTAGAATTTGGCATTAAGCCACGAGGCCCTAAAATTTGAGCTAACTGACCAATAATGCGCATTGCGTCTGGTGAGGCAATAACAATATCAAAGTTTATTTCACCAAGTTTAATTTTATCTGCCAGATCTTCCATCCCGACTAATTCAGCTCCTGCTTTTATTGCACTTTCATAATTTTCTTTTTGAGTGAATACAGCAACACGAACAGAACGACCTGTACCATGCGGTAAGATAATTGCACCACGAATATTTTGATCAGACTTACGTGCATCAATACCAAGATTGACTGCAACATCAACGCTTTCTATAAATTTAGCAGTCGCTAACTTTTTCAAAAGAATAATTGCTTCAATAATGTTATACTGTTTAGTTACATCAACTTTTTTACGAATATTACGCATATAATTAGTTAATTTAACCATTTTAATCCTCTATTACTAAACCAATTGAACGAGCAGTACCCTCAATTGATCGCATCATTGCTTTAATATCAGCCCCTGTCATATCTGCAGCTTTAGTTTCTGCAATTTCTAAAATTTTAGCACTTGTTATTTTACCAACTTTCTCTTTATTTGGTTTACTTGAACCTAATTTAACACCAGCTGCTTTTTTTAATAAAACAGCAGCAGGAGCTGTTTTTATTATAAATGTAAATGAACGATCTGAATAAACAGTAATTATAACTGGAACTGGTAAACCTTTTTCTAAACTATCTGTTTTAGCATTAAAAGATTTACAAAATTCCATAATATTAACACCTTGCTGACCTAAAGCTGGACCAATAGGTGGACTAGGGTTAGCTATACCTGCTGCAATTTGTAACTTAACATAAGCTTGTACTTTTTTAGCCATATGTAGTATTTCCGAATAAGCCATAATATCGTATTCAATCATGAATACTAACCAAAATTATATATAATTAATTTTTGTAAGTTTTTAGTTATTGAAAATAAAAACAAAGAATTATAATCAAATTTTATACATTTTATAAATAAATTCTTAATTATTTTACATTTTCTCTACTTGATTAAAATCTAACTCCACTGGTGTTGCTCGACTAAAAATAGAAACTGATACTTTAAGACGACTTTTTTCATAATCAACTTCTTCAACTACACCACTAAAATCTGCAAATGGACCATTATTAACACGAACCATTTCCCCTGGTTCAAATAGTGTTTTAGGGCGAGGTTTATCACCAACTTGCTGTAAACGATTCATAATTGCATCAACTTCCTTATCACTAATAGGAGCTGGTCTATCTGCAGTACCACCAATAAAACCGATAACTCGTGGTACATTTCGTACTAAATGCCAGTTATCATCACTCATAGTCATTTGAACTAAAACATAACCAGAAAAAAATTTTCGTTCACTCTTACGACGTTGGCCGCTTCGAATTTCCATTACTTCTTCAGTTGGTACCATCACTTCACCAAATTTATTTTCCATAGAATGTAATTTTATATGTTCACGCAATGACCTAGCAACTCTAACTTCAAAACCGGAAAATGTTTGAATAACATACCATCGTTTTTTTGGAGATTCAGACATCTTAAAACCTCAGACCTGTAATAAATGAAACAGAACGGACCAATATACCATCTAATCCCCAAAGGATTAGAGCCATAAAGACAGTGACTATAACAACAATTAATGTTGTCTGTAATGTTTCTGAACGCGTTGGCCAAATAACTTTACGCATTTCAATGCGAGCTTCACTAGAAAATTTTAAAGCTTCTTTTCCCTTTGTTGTCCATAATGCAATTCCACCGGCAAATATAATAATAATAACAACTCCTATAATACGTAATAAAGGATTGTATTCTTTAAAATAATAATTACCAGCAATAGAAATAATTAAAAGAATCGTTACTGACAGCCATTTTGCTATATCAAAACTAAATCTATTTTCTTGGTGATTACTATTTAAACTCATAAATTAACCCAATTACTATGTATGGTGGTATAATAAAAAAATCAATTTAACTCAAAAATAATTTAAACTTGATTGTAATACAAAATTATAACTATTTAATCAACATTTTATTTTTATATACAATTTATAATATAAACCAACATAAATATTTAACTACTAAATGATATAATTTAATAATTTTAAATATTTAATATTTATTAACTAATATAATAAACTATATAGCTTATTAATAAAATAGGTTAAATTTATTTATTCTAAATAAGTGTAAAAAGGGCATCATCTGACGCCCTTTTTACACTTATTCTTTTAAATATCAAGCAATAATTTTAGCAACAATACCAGCACCTACTGTACGACCTCCTTCACGGATAGCAAAACGTAATCCTTCATCCATGGCAATTGGTGATATCAGTGTTACTTTCATTTTAATATTATCACCAGGCATTACCATCTCTAAAGATTCCGGCAACTCAATTGTACCTGTTACATCTGTTGTTCTAAAATAAAATTGAGGACGATAACCTTTAAAGAATGGGGTATGACGACCTCCTTCATCTTTACTCAAAATATAAACTTCTGATTCAAATTGAGTATGAGGATTTATTGTACCTGGTTTTGCTAAAACTTGTCCGCGTTCTACATCTTCACGCTTAATACCACGCAATAAAACACCTATGTTTTCCCCTGCGCGTCCTTCATCTAATAATTTACGGAACATCTCTACACCGGTACAAATTGTTTTAATAGTTTCTTTAATTCCAACAATTTCAATTTCTTCACCAATTTTAATAATCCCACGTTCTACACGACCTGTTACTACCGTTCCTCGACCTGAAATTGAAAAGACGTCTTCTATTGGTAATAAAAAAGGTTTATCTATTACTCTTTTTGGTTCTGGAATATAATCATCTAATACCTTTGCTAATGAAAGAATTTTTTCTTCCCATTTTTGATCACCTTCTAGTGCCTTCAGAGCAGAACCTATGATCACTGGTGTGTTATCACCTGGAAAATCATACTGAGAAAGTAACTCACGCACTTCCATTTCTACTAATTCTAATAATTCTTCATCATCAACCATATCACATTTGTTTAAAAAAACAACAATATAAGGAACACCTACTTGGCGACCTAACAAAATATGTTCACGAGTTTGTGGCATTGGACCATCTGTTGCTGCTACCACTAAAATTGCACCATCCATTTGAGCAGCGCCTGTTATCATATTTTTTATATAATCTGCATGACCAGGGCAATCAACATGTGCATAATGACGGGTAGGTGTATCATATTCTACGTGAGATGTAGAAATGGTTATTCCACGCGCCTTTTCTTCTGGTGCATTATCAATTTGATCAAATGCACGAGCAGTACCGCCATAAGTTTTCGCTAATACAGTAGTTATTGCTGCTGTTAAAGTTGTTTTACCATGATCAACATGACCAATTGTACCAACATTAATATGTGGTTTTTTACGTTCAAATCTTTCTTTAGACACGATTTTATTCCTTATAGAATTCTCTCAAACAATAAGAGAGAGAACTGAATTAAATACTTATACTAAAAGCTAATTATTTAGCTTTACGTGCTTCAATAATTGCTTGAGCAACATTGGTTGGGGCTTCATTGTACTTTAAAAATTCCATTGAATAAGAAGCACGACCTTGAGTTTGTGAACGTAAATCTGTGGAATAACCAAACATTTCTGATAATGGCACTTGAGCACGAACTGTTTTACCAGTTTCTGTATCTTCCATATTTTCAATCATACCACGACGACGACTTAAGTCACCAATTACATCACCCATATAACTTTCAGGAGTTTCAACTTCAACTTTCATGATTGGTTCCAACAAAATTGGACTTGCTTTCATGAAACCTTCTTTGAAAGCCATAAAACCTGCAATTTTGAATGCCATTTCTGAGGAATCTACCTCATGATATGAACCATCATACAATATCACCTTAACATCAACAATTGGATAGCCAGCTAAAACACCACTTTTCATCTGTTCTTGTACACCTTTATCAACAGCAGGTATATACTCTTTAGGTATGACACCGCCGACAATTTCATTATGAAATTCATAACCTATCTCGTGCCCTGTTTCCAAAGGCTCAACGCGTATCCATACATGACCAAATTGACCACGACCACCAGATTGACGAATAAACTTACCTTCTTGCTCAACAGATTTACGAATAGTCTCACGATACGCTACTTGAGGTTTACCAACGTTTGCTTCAATTTTAAATTCACGACGCATACGATCAACTAATACCTCCAGATGTAGCTCACCCATTCCAGCAATAATTGTTTGACCACTCTCTTCATCTATTGATACACGGAAAGATGGATCTTCTTGAGCAAGACGACCTAAAGCAATGCCCATTTTTTCTTGTTCAGCTTTAGTTTTAGGTTCAATAGCAATTGAAATAACTGGTTGTGGAAATTCCATGCGTTCTAAAATAATTGGTAAGTCCATAGCGCATAGAGTATCGCCAGTAGTAACATCTTTCAGGCCAATAGCAGCGGCAATATCACCAGCTCGAACTTCTTTAATTTCCTCACGCTTATTAGCGTGCATCTGAACAATGCGACCAAAACGTTCTTTCTTATCTTTAAGTGGATTAAGAACGGTATCTCCAGAGTTAACTACGCCAGAATAAACTCTGAAAAAAGTTAAATTACCAACAAATGGATCAGTTGCAATTTTAAACGCCAATGCTGAGAAAGGCGCATCATCACTTGCATTACGTTCTGTTATTGTTTTTTTACCATCAATTAAAATACTTTTAATTGATGGAATATCAGTTGGTGCAGGTAAATA
This sequence comes from Arsenophonus sp., assembly GCA_052401645.1. Classification (GTDB taxonomy): domain Bacteria; phylum Pseudomonadota; class Gammaproteobacteria; order Enterobacterales; family Enterobacteriaceae; genus Arsenophonus. The sequence goes on along the minus strand of CP198939.1, from coordinate 406,889 downwards.
TTCAATAACTGCATCCAACATCGCTTGTACGCCCTTATTTTTAAAAGCTGAGCCACATGTAACTAAGATAATTTCATTGTTCAATACACGCTTACGTAATGATATCTTGATTTCTTCTTCAGATAGACATTCGCCATTAAAATACTTTTCCATCAACTCATCTGATACTTCAGCTGCAGCTTCGATCAACTTTTCATACCATTCTTCAGCTTGAGCTTGCATATTTGTTGGAATATTTTCATAAACAAAAGTAACACCTTGATCACTGTCATTCCACTTGATTGCTTTCATTTTAATTAAATCTATAACACCAGCGAATGAATCTTCAGAACCAATAGGTAACTGAAGTGGAATTGGCGTTGCTGCTAAACGTGTTTCGATTTGTTCAACAACTCGCAAAAAGTTAGCACCCATGCGATCCATTTTATTAACAAATGCTATACGTGGTACTTGATACTTATTTGCTTGACGCCAAACAGTTTCAGATTGTGGTTGAACTCCACCAACTGCACAGTAAACCATTACTGCACCATCAAGAACACGCATAGAACGCTCTACTTCAATAGTAAAATCAACATGTCCTGGCGTATCAATAATATTAATACGATGTTCGTTAAATTGATTTCCCATGCCGGACCAGAAAGCAGTAGTTGCTGCAGAAGTAATAGTAATACCTCGCTCTTGTTCTTGCTCCATCCAGTCCATAGTGGCTTCGCCATCATGGACTTCACCAATTTTATGACTAACTCCGGTATAAAATAAAATACGTTCTGTTGTAGTGGTCTTACCAGCATCAATATGAGCACTAATACCGATGTTACGGTAACGTGTAATGAGAGTTTTACGAGCCATTTTCACTTCTCTCGTGACCATTCAATTTATATAAAACTAACATGGGCATTACCTATGTAAAACATAATTAGCGAAAAACTACCAACGATAGTGTGCAAATGCCTTATTAGCTTCTGCCATACGATGAACATCTTCACGTTTCTTAACAGCGCTGCCTTTATTTTCTGCTGCATCAGATAATTCATTTGTTAATCGAAAAATCATTGATTTATCACCACGTTTACGAGCAGCTTCAATAATCCAACGCATTGCTAATGCATTACGACGTACAGGACGAACTTCAACAGGAACCTGATAAGTTGAACCACCAACTCGACGTGATTTTACCTCGACTGTTGGACGAACATTATCAAGAGCTATTTCAAAAACTTCTAAATGTTTTTTTTTAGTTCGTTGAACTAAAGCATCAAGCGCACTATATACAATTACTTCTGCAATAGATTTTTTACCATCTACCATCAAAATATTAATAAATTTAGCCAATAATTCCGATCCAAACTTTGGATCGGATAAAATTTTACGTTGACCAATTACACGACGACGTGGCATAGATATACTCCGTTTTTAAATTCATTGGTTATCCTTTCCAAGGCTCTATATATAAGTTTATTTTAATATTAAAAGATAAATATTTAAATATATTTAATAAAATAATAATTAAGTTCTTGGCTTTTTAGTGCCATATTTAGAGCGACCTTGTTTACGATCTTTTACACCAGAGCAATCCAATGCACCTCTAATAGTGTGATAACGAACACCTGGCAAATCTTTAACACGGCCGCCACGAATCAAAATTACTGAATGTTCCTGCAAATTATGACCTTCACCACCTATATAAGAAGATACTTCATAACCATTAGTTAAACGAACCCGACATACTTTACGAAGTGCTGAATTAGGTTTTTTTGGTGTAGTAGTATACACTCGAGTACATACACCACGTTTTTGCGGACAAGATTCCAATGCTGGAACATTACTTTTCACGATCTTAGAACTACGTGGTTTACGAACTAATTGATTTATTGTTGACATTAAAAAACTCCTAATATTTCTTTTTAAACACGGATATTTTTCTTATTCATCCTTATAGTAAAATAATAAGATTTAAGATCTTATTTCCGATAGAAACGTGTGTCAAGATATATGGAGAATGGTTACTTATTGCCAAGAAAAATATTGTGAATGTTTTACTGTTAACTCTACGAAATTAATATAAGATATCTTATTTACATAAGATGATATATATTGCATTAACCCTCTCGCATCTATATCATCTTTTAAAGCAAGAACATTAATCATCTTATTTTTTAATTGCATTAAATATTTATTATCTTTATTACTTGATAATATTTTATGCCCCATTAAAACGCCATCCTGCAATAATAATATTTCATCATTCTTTGTTAATAGATTAATTAATGAATCAAAATCATTATAATAAGGAGAAGTGGAGATAGTATATAGCATTTTATTTTTTTCACTAAAAAGTTAGAATTACATCATAATCTGCTAATTTAAGTTTAAGAATATCAGCAGAGATAACTTTTGATGGCAATATAAAACAATCAGAAGAGATGCCTCTTGATTCTAAATCTTCTTGACAAATATAGCAATCATTGATATCGTACAATGATAACAATTTATATGTTAAAATATAATCATGTGATAAAATTTTATTTGGATTTTGTTTTATTAACAACTGACAAACACCGTCAGAAATGAAGAAAACACCAATTTTTTCAGTTAACATAGAAGTAGCTAATAAAGCATCTAATCCTTCTCGACTACTAGAAGTTCCATGAGGTATTTTCATGAATATAAATGCTATTTTTTTCATATTTATCTCAGAATTGAATTGTACGATCGCAAACAAACATAGATTCAGCTAGACTACCTAATCCACTTAGTTCAAAATCTTTATCTAAATTAGCACAAGGTAAACTATTATTTTTAGCTTCAGTTTCATCAATAATACCTCGCCGTAAAGCGGCAGAAGAACATATATATAATTGACATTTTGTTTTGTGTGCTAAGGTCTTCCATCCTATGTGTAAATTAAATTCATCACTAGATTGTGAAATCAATTGATTACCGTTATAAACGCCTTCTTGATAAAAAAAAACTCTTTTTAATATATGACCTTCCATTATTAAAGTATTTGCAAATCGCCAAGCATTAGTAGCCTGTTGAGTTCCATAAGCAGGTTCTGTTACTAACAAACAATAAGATAAGGATTTTTTTAAAAAAGAAACATTCATTTATCTACTCATGATTTTTAAATTACTATATGTATATTAAAGATACATTAGATGACTAAAGATATTTATTCAAGTGACTAAAATTTAATTAATTCTATATTTAATATCGAAATATATAATCTATATAAAAAAAATAGAATAATTAGATTTATTTTATATTATTTTGATATCTAATCCGCATTAAGTTCTTCGATGAAAAATTTAATTTTTTCAAAAAAAATCATTAATATAAAAAGAAAAATTTATGTTGAAGTTACTTTTCAACATAAATTTCCAAACACTAAACATTTTCTACATCAAAAATTACAAATCTAAATTAATATTAATAAATATAGAATAAATTGGTGATTTTACTACATTAAATCAACTGTATTCAGTTATTGATTCAAATAATCCATTTACTTTATTAGAAATATTACAATATATTCCAAATATGTAAAAAATTTTTTAATAGATTTTAATTGAAGTATTTTTATTTTATTAAATAACATATATAAAGTTAAATTAGTAATTAATTGATTAATTTTAAAAACTACTTTTTTACTATTAAAACTATTTGGATTACTATGATTCTAAATTTTTAATTTAATAAATAATTGTTTTAAAATAAAATCTACTAATTAGAAACAATTAAATAATAAAGTAAAATTAATACGATTTCAAAAATCATATAAAATCATACACAGACTATCAAAGCTTGATAATTTAATAAATAATTATTACAATTATTATTAAAGTTTTGATTAATTAAAACTTTAATATATTTTCATATGTTTATAATACTTTATCAATAATAATTATTAAAATGAACAGTGTTATTATTAATATATGATTTATTTAAAAATGTGTCTTATTTTTTATGAAATAAAAAAATAAAGTGTTAAAATGTAAAAAATATTAAACATAAATATAATGTTATATAAAATTTCATTATTCATTTTTGAATAAATACATAAAATATTTTTATATATACATTAAATAAAAAATAATACTAACGTTTATGGAAATATTTCAAAATTGAATTTAATTATACATATTTAAAATAAATCATTTAAATTACTATATTTCTTTATCATTTATTATAAGTTATATTAATCAATTATAACTATAATCTTCAATCATTAAAAAAGTAGAATATATCATTGAAATATTTTTATTTTGATATTTAATTATTTTAAGAACCTTAATAATTAAAAATTCGATACTAAAGATCAAAGTTAAATTTTATAAAATAAATCATTAATATTACAAATTCAGTATAAATAGGCTTATTATAAAATAATAGGTAGGGTGTTTAATTATTATTTTTATGTATTAAAACATTTTTAATAATAAAAAACTGAAATAAACTTTAATTATTAATCGTTCATGAAATTTATGAAAATCCTTAAATATCAAGCTATTAATTGAATATAATTTATAATTCATAATTTATATAATTTTATTAATTTATTGATATTTAATTATTAATATTAATTTTATGATTTCATTCTATTTTTTAATTCATTTTTACTTTTTTTTAAAGAAATTAAATATTCATTATCTTAATTTATTATTTTTATTTTCTTTTTTTTATCTTTATAATATAAGAGATATATAAATTATTTTTATATATCATAATCTTACTGTTATCATCTTATTAATAAATTTAATTTTATTTAAAATGTATTCTTTATAGCAGTAAAAACGACAGAAAATAAATATCTATCAAATTAATATAATAAATTTTTAAATAAAAACTTTTCATCTAGACAACTTAAAAATACTTAATAAGTAAATACTATTCTAATTTTTATTATGAAATTTTTATTCATATCATAATTTAATAATATTTAAAGTCGTATTTATTATAATAAAAAATGACAATAACAAAATTAGTTTTAATAATAATTTTATATAGTGATTTAATTATTTTAATATTTTTATAAAATTATATCAAAGCATAAATAAACTAATGAATTATGTTCATAATATAATAATTAATTAGATTAAAGATAATTTAAAAATATAAAAATAAAAAAGCAATAAAAAATAAAATATATTTACTTTAAAAAAATACAAAAACTATAAATTTAAGAAATAAATTTTATTTAAAGATTATCAAAATACTATATCAAACAATTAAAAAATAATAATTTTTAAAATATTTTAATTAAAAAGATATGTAGTTTATTTTAAAATATTAGAAAACTAAGAAATAATTACTATTAACTTTAATTATTAAAATAAATCTAAAAAACTATTAATAAATAAAAAAAACTCAGAAAACATATTTTTATAATAGATTCCAATATGAAATATTATTTATTTTAATATAAAAATGTAATTACAATCTCTATATAAAATACTTTTTATTAAAGATATCAAATATTATAAATAATAATTAATCAATGATATGACTGTATTCTCACCATGAATAATAAACATCTAAAGAATATATTAATTATTTCTAATAATATATCATATATCTTTAAAGTTTTAACAATAGCAATTGATAGATGAGTATTTGGATACTAATTCTATATTTATAGATATTTAATACATTGTTAAACTATGACACAATGAAATATTATTTTAAAGTTATTTTTTATTTTATACATAAAATAAAAAATAAAATAATTTCTCAAATCTTATTTAAAATTTCGTAGATTATTTAACAGTATAAAGATATTTTGTTAACATAATCTTTAGTTTTTATTAAAAACTTATAATATAATTAACTTTATAATTTTATTGATTTATATAATTTATGTAGTTATTTTTATATTATAAAAGCATTAAAATTTCGTTATATAAGTAATCAATATATACCTAATTTATTAACTTCAGGTTGAGACTACTAAACTATTAAAAATTAAATAATAAGTATATTTTATATTGATATACTTTTATTAGATTATAGTTAACTTTTACTTTTATAATCATTAAATTTATATTTAAGTAAAATTTAATTTTTATGAATATAAATAAATTAAATTATTTTATTAATGAATAATTATCTAGTTTTTTTATAGAATTAAATTATTTTATATTTTCAACATTCTAGTTAAATTATTTATATATATCTTTGAATATGATCAATTTCTTTCATATAGTAACTGTCGAATAATTAATCAATCGTATATTGATAAAATTGTTGCAATTATAAATTAATTGAGCGAATTATAAGTTGATAAGCTATTTTATCATTTATAGCTTGAATCTTTTCAATGATTAATTGAACAGTTATTTTTATTTGAATAAATAACAAATTAAAAGTATAATTAAAACTTATTAAATATTTAAAAAGAATAATCATTTTAATTTTGTTTTACTTAAATGATTAATAAAAAATAAATAAGTTTATTAAATTAATAATTAATTTATTTATTTTATATACAAATAAATTTAATTTATAATACTCTTATATATTTATTACTATGTGAAATTAAAGAAAATTTACTATATTTAAAAATGATATCTTTAATTTAAAACTAATAAAGTAAATTATAGTTATCTATATTTATGTTAAAACATAATTAGTATTATTTTTTAATATCTAAAGGAATAAATATTTTTTGATATGTTAAAACTTAAGAATTTAAGTTTTAACATATTATAAATATTAAAAAAATTATCGTATTTGATATTATCTAATTTTGATTAGGATATAAAATGATCGTATTTATTTAACTTAGCAATAAGTTTTATGCTATTCTTCTTAATTATAAAGTTCATATCGAATTCCTTTAATGATAATCTAAATAATTATAAATATTGTTAATAAAAAAATAAACATCGATATTAATCTTAATTTATAATAAATAGTTATTTGGTAAATATCATTTAATAAAATTTAAACTATTAAAGATAATAAAAAATATAAAACAGTATAAAAGAATCCTACTAAGATAAAATCAATAAAAATAACTTTATATATAAAAATAAATAATGAATTTCCAATAAATAACTTAAAAACTAAATAAAACTAATTAATAATAATATTTTGCAATTATGATCATAAATTTAAATTTAAAATTACATAATATAAATTTTATAATTCATATTATAGAAAATTAAAACTGTAAAATATATAATGTTTAAAAAATATTAAAACATGATAAAAATTTAAATATCAAATATAATTTAATTCAATATATACTTATTTTAAAGGTAATTAATAAAAATATTACTAAGGAATGTTTAAATTAATAATAGTTATTGGTAGTAATAATAACAGTAGAATTTTACTATTAATGTGATTTATTAATTGTTAAACTGGTGTATTTCATAATTAATAATTCAGTCATTCCTATCTCTATCTTATAATAGAGATAGGAATAAGACTGATGAATAATTATTTATTCTTTATTATAAAATAAAGAATAAATAAAAAAAAATACAATTTATTTTTATATTTTATGTTCAACTATAATTATTTATTTATAAATATTTTATTTCTACTAAATAATATAGTAATATGGATATTCTAAAATAAATGTTAATAATTTTATTATTTAAATATAATAACTATTAATTTTATAATTAATAGTTATTATACAATTTCTAATTTATATATTTTATTATATAAATAAAAAATGCTAATAATTATAACTTTTTATATTATCATATAATAATATAACTTTATTAAAAAATCTAATAATTGATTCTGTCATATTATTTTTATAATATATGATAAATTATTTTATATTTATTATATTTATATAATAAATATAAAATTATCATTTTCATAATTTAACTATAAATAATTTTATATAATCGATCAGTAAATATTCTTTAGAATTATTTTTTACTATTATTTACTTTTAAAACTGATAATCTATTATAATAAAATTTATATCTAAATTTAATAATTATTATTTTTTAATATAATAAAGACTAGATTAAATTTAATATTATTTTATCTATACCTTATTTCATTATTAGTATTTAATAAGAACAGATTTAATTATAATTAATAATACATATAAAATAAATAATTTATTCATGTATTTTAAAAAAATGTATAGTAAAAAATAAAAAAATCAATTTTTTATTAAGAAAAAATTACGAAAATTGCATTTTATTTACAAAGTTATATATACTTTTAAATATAATTAATTTTTTTTCAAAAATATTTGAACATTTATTGATTTTTTGCTATTTTAGATATATAATAGTAATATTATAAAACTTTATATCACTATTACTAATATGGTAATTATGATATAATCATTGGTGCATATTAATCGACTTTTCAATGAATAGATATTATTAAAAATAATTAAGATATAAATTTTGTATTAATGATTTCAAATCTTTAACTTTTTAATCAAAAAATATATTTAGTTTAAATTAGAATAATTGACTTAATACCTATCTGTTAAGTTCAGTAAACTATCTTAAAATACGAAAATAATTGATTTTTATATCAATTTAAATTCTAATAATAAAAATAGTTAATATAGAGAATATTATAAATAATGTATATTATCGAATACAAAACTTATATGTATATTATAAATGATGAAATTAGTAAAATATAAATTAAAATTTAATATAAAATTATTAAAAATAGAATAATACATACTTAAAAAATATAGAGTATACAATGATAATTGGAGATAGATAAAAATATTTTCAAATAATGAACGATTATAATTTATTAAAGTAATAAAAAGAAACTAAGCTATAATTAAGTACAATAACCTTTGTAAAAACTACCATTTATTATGGTCAATAATGTTTTTATATTAAGAAAATATAATAATAAAAATAAATATTTCTGATACATAATCATTTGTTTATGAATGCATTAAAAATACATGAGATAAGTTACCAAATAATAATTTTTTAAAATAAAACATTGTGGTTATAAATTTTATTAATTAAGTAGTTAAATATATACAGATAAAATTATAGAAATATTGAAATATAATTTAGTATAATAAATAAATTAAATAATTTATATTAAAACGTATAATATTTAACGATATACAATAAGTTATAAAATATAACCTTAATAAATTTTAGATATCTTTAAAACTATCTAAAGTGATAAAAATAATTATCAATTGCTTGTGTTTATATGTGACTCAAGATATTATTTATGTAATAAAATAAATTAATTAAATAAATAGATCTAAGATATTGAAGTATTTTTCAATATCAAATGATTCACAAAAACTATTAGTGATAATAAAAAAATAAAAATTTACTAAATTAATATATAAAAATTTTTTTCTACTTTTATTATTATTTTTAGATAACTTGTATTTAATTTTATTATCGTTAGTTTATTAAACTAAATTGCAAAACTATAGTAAATGATTTAAATCATTTACTATAGTTTGTTTTTAATAACTAAAATAATATAAATAGATTTTTCTTCTTAATTTAATATTTTATATCATTTATTTTTTAATAAAAATAATATCTTTTTTTATAGTTACAAGTTCTTATTAAATCAGTTTTAGAATATATAAAAAAAGTTATTAAAAATTACTAATCGTTATATTATCAAATCATTTTTATAATTTCTTATTGAAAGAAAATTTTTATTTTATATTTTTCTTTCTATATTAATATATAAAGAAAATATCACTATAATATGAATAAATTTTAATTGTATTATTAAGAATTAAAGTAACATTATTAATATTTTACCAGCTTATATCTATAATATATAGATTAAAAAACTAATTGAGAAAATTATTTTTTCATTATCAATATAATACTAAAATCTATCAATAACATTGATTATTATTTAAGTTTAGTATATCTAGATAAAATAACTAATACTAATAGTGACTATTATTCATTAATAAGCTTATAATTACTTTAAAATTAAAAAAACAATCAATTTTATAGTTATATATCTATATATTATATAAATCAATTTTTAATTGATATTTCTTTACTCTATACTTACTAATAATTTATTTTGATTTATTTTAATTATTAATAATATAAAAATTCAGTTATCTTTTTTAAAATATAAGTCATATTAATAATAATCTTATTTATATAATCAGATTTAAAAATAACTATTCTAACTTTATTTAAGTAATAAAGTTTTCAACTTATACCAGTAGTAATATTCTATATTAAATTAAATTTTAATAAATTATGATATGTATTTTAGTTACTAGTAGCATTTTTATCTATATTAATTTTTGTTTTAATTTAGTCTAAAAATAAACTAATTTAGTTTTTATGTTTCAAATTAATTAAAATTATATTTATTATATTTACAACACGTATTTTAATATAATATTTATATTTTTTTATTTCATTTATTTTTATATCAATAATATCTATTAAAATTAAAATAATTAAAAAAAGAAAAAGTGTAAGTAAATATAAAAAATATTTTTTATTTAGTATTAAAATAAAAAATATATAATATCTATAAAAATGTGACTGATAAATCAAATAAATCTAAATAAGAAAATAACTAAATTAAATTAATAATTATTTACATGTTATAAAATTTATTATTAAAATAAAGTTAATATACTTATTATTAATTATATAGATACTTATAATAAATAATATATCATATCTATATTTTAGATTAGAAATTATAATGAACTATATTAATTTTATTTAAAAAATTATTTATAAAAAAATGATAAAATATTTTTTATTTAAAATAATATTGAAATGACAAAATAAATTAAATAATTAAAAATCTTTTTGTAATAATTAATAATATAAATAAAAGTTATTTAGTATAATTATTAATTTTTAAAAAAAATAAATAAAAAAACAAACAGTATAAAATTATAAATTATAATTAATATTAAATACGATAATTTAATATTATTAATATATCATATTAATAATATTAATTCTTTATTAGAACATAATTAAAAAATTAATTATTTATATTTATAATTATTAGTAAAGATTTTTAAGAAGTAAATTTAATAAAAAAACATTATTTATAAACATCTTTATTATCTTTACTTTATTAAAAATAAATTAAACTATATTATTAAATATTTTAAATCATTTTATATCAATTTTAATTGATTTTACTTTTAATATATGTTTTCAATATAGAAAATATAAACTAAACTAGTTATTTTATTTTCTTATAAATTAGTTTCACAAAAAAAATAAATATTTTCGATTTAAAGAATCCTAAAAATACAAATAGTTTAATATAATATAGATTTTTATCTATATTTAGAAATAATTGATATAAATATATTTATCATTTTAATTATACTATAAACATTAACTATTACTTTTTTTTTACTATTTTGCTTTCTTGAAAAACAAGATAATTTTAAATTAAATATTAATTGCTTATATTAGTTAATTATTTACTGATATTATATTAATTTTTTTATTTAATAAAATTAATATAATTTATTTATTATAAAATTATAATTTTTTATTTTCTATTCAAATATCTTAATATTTCAATTTGTTTTAAAACAAACTTTATGATTCATAATAATCTTACTAAATTAATTCAATACAATACAACATAAAAATTAATTTGATACTATTATATTTACTTATTTGTAATTAACTCTGCATTTAAAAAAAGTCAACAGCATAATGTTAACTATATAAATATAAATAAATAAATAATTTTGAATATACGATATATTAATGATTATTAATATAGTTCCTTATTTCAATTAATAAATGAATATTCGTATATTAAAACATACAGATATTTATATAAAAAATCAATAATATCTTATTTTTATAGTATTAAATTATATTTAATATTAATTAATAATTTATTTAATATTAAGTATAAAATGACACAATATTGAATATTATGTCTAAAGTTATGATATATTATTCAAATATTAAAACAACTTAAAATATATTTTAATAAGTATATATTTAGTTATTTGACTTCAGAAATATAAAGTTATAATTCATAACTATTTTATAATAATAGTTATTAAAAATACTTTTAAATAATTTGATTAAAGATTATATTTTATAAAAAAGAACTGATTATCATCAAAAATGAAAATAAATATATAATATCTATCATATTAAAATGTGATTAACAAGTATTATGCTTCATTCTATGTAGATCATAAAAAATAAAAAATATTTTATTAAGATAAAAATTATTATTTTAAACAATTAGCAAAATTATTATATATATTTTATATAAATTGATATATAAATATTATTTAATTAAGTAAATAAAATAGAAGTAATTTATATATTTCCCGTTTGATCTACTTAAATAAGTAAAAATATATTTTTTTAATTTATAATAATATTATTAAATACTTTATTTAAAGAAATCTTTACTAAATTAAAGTTTTTAATATGATTATTATTTTAGATTATAGTTATATTGTTTTTATAACTAAAATTAATTTTATTTTATAAAATAAAATTAAAATCTTAATTACCATATATTAGCTATTTTATAAAAATTCAATAAATTTAAATTATTAAAATTAAATTTTAATAAACTATAATAAGAAAAAACAAAGAAAATATATAATATTAGATTTTTAATACTTAATATAAAATAACTATTATATAAATTTAAAATTTAAAGTTTTATTTCACTAAAATAATATATAATAATAACATTTAATTTTTATAAAAATAAATTATTACTATTTAATATTAATATAATATTTTCTTAAAATAAAAGATTTTTTAATTAAGATATTAACTCTATTATTAATTTTAAATAAATTAATTATTTAATTAAAATATATCAAAATAATGTTTATTCGAAAGAATATTTAATAAACTAAATCAATTTTTTTAAAATAAAATATATTAAATATATCTATATCACTAATATTTTTCTTAAATTAATATTAAATTTAATATATAAAAATAAAATCTTTAATATAATTCATATTAATTAACATAACAAAAAAAGTATTTTTAGATATTTTATTGAACTAATAAAACTAATCTTTTTTTAAAAAAAAAGATTAGTTTTCTAAAAAAATAGACTTATCATTAGAATTAATTATTATTCTAATTAATAATAATATATTCTTAAATAAGATAAAATCTTATAAAAAAGAAAATAATGTAAAATTATGATTTACTTATATTAATTTTATTTTAATGATTATCTTAAAGTTTAATTATATATAAAATATATATTTATATATATTAATAACATTAATAACTTCTAGTTACTTACTTTATAAAAAATAATATATATAATATAATATATTTTATATGTATAATTAAATTAATTAATACTTAATTTGATTTTTAAATAAAATATTTTTATCTAATAATATTTATTAAATATAAAATAAAATTAGTTATTTTAATTACTGAAATATAAGTTTTACTCTATAGAAGATTTATATATCTAGAAAGAATATACATGGTATTTTATTTTACTAAATAGTATATATGTTTATAACATAATTATAATTATTAATATCAAAATTTTAAAATCAATATAATCTATAATTATATTAACTTTATTAAATTAAACAAATTACTATTGTTTAATATATAAAATATATAAATAAATGAACTTTATAAAAATTATTTATATTTTAATTAAAAATTAATAATATTTAGAAGATTATAAAAATAGCTTTTAGAAAGCACATATAAACAACATTATTTTGGTAGTTTTGTCAAACTATAATATTCATAAATACAAAATACTAATAAAAAAGCATTCTTATTCATGAAGATGGAAAAGTAGAAAACATTTTATTTTATTTTAAAATTTTATGTTGATGTTTCAATTAAATACGAAGAAAAAAAGAGATAATACTTTTTTATCTAAATCAAATGTATTTTATTAATTAACTTATATTATTTTAAAAATAATAAAAGTGAATAGTTTTTCTTAAAAAAAGCTAAAGATATCTATAATATCGATAAAATTAATCATAAAATATTTAAACAATTAACTGAAATAAATCTAGATATTTTGATTTAATTATCAGAACAATAGCTAAGTTATTACAAATAACTTTTTTAAAATCTGATAATCTAGATTTTTTATATATTATTAATTGATCGAAAAAATATTATTAAGTTTAGTAAAACTATTTAAAATCTAATAACAAATCCTCTTAATGTAATGTAAATTAAAAATAATTCGTTAAGAAATATTATATATAGTATAGTATTTCACGCAAAACTATTAGATACACAATAAAAGTAGTAGAAAATTAAAGTCTAATTTTAATAAAAATATAAAAATTGTTATTTATGATACGCATTAATTAATTTATAAAAAATATATATTGTTTATCTATTTTATTTTAATTATATATTTATTTACTTTTATTAAAGTAAAACTTCAATTATAAATTTATAATAGATGATAGTAATAAAATATTAAATAATATTTTAAATTTTAAAAATTATAAATATTTATCAAAAAAATTAACTATTTAATTATAATTAAAAAAATAATTTGTAATATTATTAAATTAATCAGATATTAATTTATCTTAAAATAAACAATAAAAATAATTCTTTTTATTAATTTTAAAAAAATCTTTTTATGATTACTAATCTAGTCAGAAAATACTTATTTAAATAGTTATTATTTATTTTATAGTAAAATCTTATTTTTATATTTTTTATTATCTTTATTAATTAATATTAATAATAATTGTTTTTATTATTTTAATAATAAATTTTTATTAAATTTTAATTTAAAAATAGATTATTTCTTATTTTGATATTAATAAAAAGTATTTTATTAAAAATAAAATAAATATTATTTTAAAACGTTGATAATTATATCAATTTATTGAACATAAATATCAAAATAATATATAATTTATTATTAATTAATTTTTTATAAAATTAATTAATAATTTATGTCTTTATTAACTTAATATACTTTCTAAATGAAATTGAATACTTATTAATAAATAGTTTTTATCTATTACCAATAATTTTATCAACACACCTCCTACGTAGTATAATATCCAAATAGTAACCTTAAAATTATTTAGTTATTGTTCCTAGGAACAATAACTAAATAATTTTAATTAGCAACTAGTAATGAATGATTTAATTTTTTAAAGATCCATTATTTATTATGATGAATTACTAATACCTTGCTATGAATTATTTTTCTTACATTAATAATAGAATCTCTAAAAAACTTGACTAATCTCTTTTATGAGCAAGACAAACGCCAAGAATTAGGATTTTATTAGCAATATATGAAACTGTACTTAATAAAATACCAGAGTTATTAGATGTATATGGATTAGATTAAATAATTAAGTGTGTATAGGTATTAATATATTTATTTCCGGGATAGTTATTATATCATTGAGTTTAATAATAACATTGACACCTAATTAACATAAATATTGATAAATATTATAGGTAAATGAAATTCATAATTATCAATTATTAAAATCATAATAATTATCTAATTAATTTTCATAAATCAGAATATTATAATAATAATTATTATACAATAATTAAAATAATTTGGATAGAAATTAATAATTATATATTATTATATTATAATAAATAAATTTTATAATTATAATAAATAAGATTGTAATTATTATAAATTTCAATAATATGTTTAATTTTTAGATAAAATTTATTATTAATAATATCAGTTATTATAAACTTCATAATAAAATTTAGTATATTTAGTAGTATCTACTAAAATTTAAATATATACTTTTATATAGATTAAGATTTTTTTTAGAAAGAATCTTTTAATTATTAAAGTAAACTATTAATAAATAAAATATATAATATTAATTTATTTTAGCAAATATATATTTATTAATTTTTATCTTTATTATAAAATTTAATAATGTTTATATTAAGTTTATAATAATTAGGTAAATAGTGTTTTAAAATAACTATTCTTTATTAAAATTAATATTTAATAATATTTAATTAACAAACTGATAGAACTTTATTTTTTTATAAAAAAAGAATTCTGTTATTTAACAGAAATTTAAAAATTGATCAAATTTAATAATAAATATTATTATAATTAAATTATTTTTCATTGATATAAAAACATTTTTTTATTACTTAATCTAAGTATAAAGATTTATAATAAAGCATTAATTTTTTTGTTAAAAAATTTTCTTGTTAAAATTTTTTTTGTTAAAAATAAAATGAGATCAAATTATTAATAATAAATAGTAATTTATTATTTTCATTTTAAAATAGATATTTATACAATTCTTAATTATTTGATTTTTTTTTCATGATTTATTCTCATGAAGATAATATATTTAATATATTATGACTTTATTTTTGATTGACGAGTAATTTTTATATAGAGTTATTAATTTTTATTAATAACTCTATATAATTATCACAATATTATGAATAACATGATAAAATATTATTTTGGTAATAATTTTATTTTAAAATAAAATTTTATGTTATTATGAAAATTTTATTAATTAAATTAATTTTAATTTTTTACAACTTTAAAAACTTATATAAGTCTATAGTAGTAAACTATCATAGATCCGACAGGGAGTAAAATAATAATTAAAAAACTAAATTACCATTATTAGTAATAATGTAAAATGAGTATTTTATACTCAAGTTTATTTATTTTTTTGAATAAAAATCTATATTCAATATTATCATATTATTATTATGATATAATATATATTATAATTAATTTTGAATATTCATTAAATTATATCTTATATTTTATTATATATTAAAATGTTTTTATAAAAAACTATTAATTAATAATTATATTATATATTACATATGGTACTATATTAATAGTACTTTAATTACACATTCTTTTATAAATATAATTTTATTTTATATTATAAAATCAGAGAGAAAATGATAGAAAACAATAGCTATAATTACCATCAAACAAAATTTATCATAAGCTCATCTGATATTCATCACCTACCAGATGATCATGGTATAGAAATTGCCTTTTATGGTTATTCTAACACAGGCAAATCTAGTGCATTAAATGCATTGACACAACAAAGAAAATTAGCTAATACTAGTAAAATACCTGGTAGAACTCAGTTAATTAATCTTTTTGAAGTAACAAAAAATATTAAATTGGTCGATTTACCTGGATATGGTTATACAAAAGTCTCTAAATCACTTAAACGACAATGGCAAAAAAGATTAACTGAATATTTACAAAAAAGAAAATGCTTAATAGGATTAATTATATTAATGGATATTCGTCATCCATTAAAAGATATTGATCTTCAAATAATTGAATGGTCGATGGTACTTAATATACAAATACTCGTATTATTAAGTAAAGCAGATATAATAAACTTTAATAAACAAAAAAATCAAGTTATAGAAGTTCGTAATAGACTAAAAATAGTAGATAGTAATATAGAAGTTGAAATATTTTCTTCATTTAAAAAAATAGGTGTTAATAAATTACAACTTAAATTAGATAAATGGATTAATGAACACTATTTTAAAACAATTAATTTAAATAATAAATGATTATAATATTTTATTACTGTTAAATTTTAAGAAATAAAAATAATTTAGTCAATTATTTAATTTTTTATATAAAATTTTTTTAAAAAACTTTATCTATTTACACCATTTATTAATTACCTTGCGTTATTTAAAACAATAAAAAATTTCTTTGTTATTTTAATAAACTTAATTTAAATATTATTATCTAAATAATAATAATTTTATTAAAAACTAAATTAGACAATTACTTATCATTTATATATATTTAGTTATAGAAATAAAATACTTTACCTAAAAGATCTTGAATTTTTTATCATAGATTGAGTTATTGCTCATTATTTTGTTTAATGATTAATAAAATTAAATATTTAAAAATTTTTATCAAAAAACATAAAATATAATTTTCTTTCAATAAATTTTATTATTTAATGTGCTTCATCCCAATTATTGCCAATACCAATATAAACTTTAAGCGGGATAGTTAATTTAATACTTTGTTCCATAAACAATCGAATTTTTTGTTTTGAAAAATCAATTGCAGATTCTTTTACTTCAAATATTAATTCATCGTGTACTTGCATTATCATATAAATATCAGGTTTAACTGTTTCAATCCATTTATCTAATAATATCATTGTTTTTTTTATAATATCAGCTGCTGTTCCTTGAATTAATGCATTAATTGCTTGACGTTCTGATGCTTTACGTATTCTTATATTATAAGAGTTAATATTAGGCAAATATAATTTACGTCCTTCTATCGTTTCGATATATCCTTGTTTAGTTGCTTGTTTCTTTACATGTTGTATATAACTTAAAACACCTGGATAACGATCAAAATAACAATCTATGTAATGCTTTGCTTCTTTAAAGGTAATTCTTAATTTATGTGATAAACTAAATGCAGTCATACCATAAATTAAACCAAAATTAATTATTTTTGCTATACGACGCTGATCATTAGTAACATCATTTAATAATACACAAAAAACTTCTGAAGCTGTTGCTTTATGAATATCTTTTCCTTCGGAAAAATCATTAAGTAATCTTTTATCCTGAGAAAAATGAGCTATAATGCGTAATTCAATTTGTGAATAATCAGCTGATAAAATTTTATAACCTTTACGAGCAATAAAAGCTTGTCTTATCCTACGTCCTTCATTAGTTCTAACTGGAATATTTTGTAAATTAGGGTTACTTGAAGATAGTCTGCCTGTCGTTGTTGATGTTTGATAATATGAAGTATGAACTCGTTTAGTTTTTGGATGAATCATCATCTGTAATTTATCAATATAAGTAGATTTTAATTTCGATAAGTTACGATATTGTAAAATAATTCTTGGAAGTTTATGAATAAAAGCCAGCTCTTTTAAACTTTCTTCATTAGTAGATGGTAATCCAGAAGAAGTTTTATTTATCACTGGTAATTGAAACTTTTCAAATAAAATAGCTTGTAATTGTTTAGTTGATTCCAAATTAAATTCTTGATCAGAAATATCATAAGCTTCTTTTTTAATTTCCATTAATTTGTTCGAAATTTCCTTAGATTGTTCAATAAGTTTATTTGCATCAATAAGTACGCCAACTCGTTCTATACGTGCTAGAACTTGTATTAATGGTATTTCTATCTGTTGAAAAATTCGTTTTAATTTAGGCTCTTCTTTAAGTTTAGACCAAAGTTTTTTATGCAAAAAAAATATAAGATCTACATTTTTAACTGCATAATTTGATGCTTCTTCAAGTTTGATTTTATCAAATGTTAACTGATCTTTTCTTTTTTCTTTTATATCTTGAAATGATATAATTTTATGATTAAAATATCCTTTTGTTAAATCATACTTATCAGAATATTTAATTCCATTAGCACTACTTAATATATAAGATTCTAACATTATATCAAAGACCATGTTTTTTAGATCAATGTTAAAATTTGCCATTATACCATAATTAAATTTTGAGTTTTTAGTAATTTTTTCAATATTTTCATCGACTAAAATAGGTTTTATCACTGTAATTACTTCATCTAATGATAATTGTTTCGGTGCGTCAAGATAATTATGTCCTAACGGAAGATAAGCACTTTTACCTTTTTCAATGGCAAAAGATAATCCAATTAGATTAGTTGATAAAGTATCAAAGCTATCTGTTTCAATATTAAAAGCAAAACATTTAGATAAATATAATTTTTTAACAAATTTAATTAAATCAGCTTTAGTAAGTATTGTTTTATAATTTTTTTTTGATAAAATTTTAGAAGATATTTTATTCAAAGAACTATCGTTATTATTAATAGAAATAATCGTCGATAATTTATGTATTTTTTTCATCAATCAAACCATTGTTTTGTAAATAGATTAACCAACGTTTAAATTCGTAACGATTAAAAAGTATATATAGCTTTTTTATATCTGGAGACTTTATAATTAATTCATTATAATCTTTAGTTAAATTAACATTAGTTTTAATTGTCGCTAATTTATAAGATAAAAAAGCAATTTCTTTATATTTTATCATCTTTTCTGCTAATGTTTTGGCTTTAGGAAATCCCAATGTCGCAATTGTTGATAAATTATTATAAATTGTCGAAAGATCACCAATCCCTCTTAATAAAGCTAACGCTGTTTTTTTTCCAATACCAGGTATGCCAGGAATATTATCAGAAGAATCCCCCATTAATGCAAGGAAATCAATAATTAACTTAGGAGAAATACCATATTTATTAACGATATCTACAGGTCCTAAAATAGTGTTTGTTATAGTATTAATTAGTTTAATATCAGTAGTTACTAACTGAGCCATATCTTTATCTTCTGTACTAATTAATACAGGTAATCCTTTATCACTAGCCTGTAAAGCTAATGTACCTATTACATCATCTGCTTCTACATCAGGAACAACTAATAAAGGAAGTCCAATCGCCTTAACTATTTGATAAAGCGGTATTATTTGCTTGCATAAGTCATTTGGCATTTTTGCTCGCTGAGCTTTATATTCATAAAATAATTTATCTCTAAATGTTTTTCCTTTGTCATCAAATATTATCGCAATATGACTAGGTTTATATTGAATAACTAAATTACGGAGCATATTAAGAACGCCGTACATAGCTCCTGTTGGTTCTCCTAGTTTATTAATTAACGATGGAAAAGCATAATACGCACGATAAAGATAAGAAGAACCATCAACTAGGATTAATAAATTTTCTCTAATTTTTATCATAGTTTTCATGACTATTAAATTAATTGATAATAATAAAACATCTCGCTTATCATAAATAGATATTTTATTTAAATTTATTTCAATTTATCACTTTTCTACTGATTATATGGTACAAAAAATATTTTCTTAATAAGATAATCAATATTTTTATTGATTATATTTTATATATAAACATATTCAATACAAAAAACAAAATTTAAATTATAATTATGATTTTATTAATAAAATTTGTATCGTGTTTCTGTTTTATATTTATTTTTTTATTAAAATAAATATGTTAAAATGAAAATTGATTATTTAATTAGAGTATAATAAACTACTTATATAATATTATATTATTAAAAATAAGATAAAAAATTACTATTTACTAATTAAGAAATTTACAACATCTGAATAAGTTTTAGCATAATTATTTATATGTTTATTATTTATACCATCATTACATATCATATATTTACCGTTAACGAATATAGCTGGTACGCCACGTAATCTAAAATCATTGACTGCTTTTTGTTGTTTTACAACTAACGATTTAACGATAAAGCTATTTAATGTAATATCATATTCTTTGCTTTTAATACCAGCCTCAATAAATATATCTTTAATATCAGCAGGTGTATTTATTGACTCTGTTTTTTGAATACCTTCAAATATAAACTGTGATACTTTATCTTCAATTTTTAACACCATTGCTACTGTCCAAGCTTTTGTTAGCTCAGGTCCTAATATACCTAAAAAATCAACATGGTATCTTTTAATTTTAACATCTTTAGGTAAATTTTTTGCTACTGTTTGTGATATATGATCAATAAATTCAAATTGATAACAGTGATAACAATAAAAAGAAAAAAACTCTACTACACGAAGTGTAGTATCTACTTTTTTTTGTAAAGTAATATATTCAGTGCCTTCTGTGTAATTCGAAGCATAAATATTATAAGATATCACTACTACTATTAAAGTTATCAAAAATTTATTCATATTACTATTCTCCAAAAATATTTTTAATTTCTTAATAACTAAAATTGGGTTGTAAAAGGATACCAGATTAAGTTTATTAACTTAAATTTATTCAGAAAAGTAACTATTATTTATTAGCTTAAATCATCCTTTTAACTATTGAAGAATAATAATATTAAAAATTTATTTTTTAGAATTCTAATATTATTCTATAATGAATAACAAACTAATACATATCACATATTGATATAGTCAATAATAATTGAATATATCAAAATATGTATATACAGTCCAATATATGATACTATCAGTAAGAATTTAAATTAATTATATTATTTCAATATATTTTTATAGAATCATAGATATAATTCTTATATTATTGTTTTGTTATGAGCTTATAATAATTAAATTTGATTAAATAAATATAATGGTTTCTTTTTAAAGAAATATTACTGATATGATAAATAAGATTTTTAAAAAAAAATAAAAATGATGTATTGAAAATATAATTATCTTTATTTCAAATTTTAGATTATCAAAATTAATAAAATACTTAAGTTTAAATAGGCAATCGTATACAAGTAAAATAAATATTTATCTTTTTTTTCTAAAATAGTTTATGATAGAAAATAAATAAGCAGCATTAATAACTAATAAACTTAATTTATGAAAAGAATATTAAATAATATCATTATTGTTGATAGTACAATTGCAAAAATCTAACGTAAAAGTTAATAAAATAATATTTTATGAGATTTTTAGCAAGCAAAAAAAAACTAAATTTTAATAATTAATGTTCTATATAATCTACAAATGAGATTTTAAATAATTTTTATTATTGTATAAAGAATTAAGTATTTAAAAAAAATCAATATAAAAATATTTATTATTTTATTTATTATCTATATCATATTATATTAATAAATTTTAAAATAGAAAAAATCATTATTTAGATTTTTTTTATAATTATTTTCAATTTAAATATCCACTATTCTAAAACCTAACAAAATCGCTTCATATTATTTAAATGAAAGATCATATATTCATCATGAATAAATTATATAACCACAACTAACTCTCAAATAAGTTTTATTAATTAATTAATTATAATAATTAATTAAATTTAATTATAGATATTTTTTAAAGAGTTTTAAAAACAATAATTAATTTAATTTATAATATTCATATTTCTATATTTTAAAAAAATTTCCTATTATTTAGTATAACTATCTAAATTAATAATTTAGTTGTATAATAGATAAATATATCTTAAATAAATTAATTAAATTAATTTAATGATATCATATTGATAGTAAATAAAAATTTATAACTTTAATATATATTAAAGTTATAAATTGATTAATAAAAATTCATCTTCTAAGTTAATTTTTATCAAAAAATTATTTTGGTTTTTTTAATATTGTTTCTAATAAATATTATTATTTCTATATTGCAATAATATTTAAATAAAATAATTTTAAATTATAAATAATGAAAATATCTATATTATTTATTTATATATTAGAATTAATTAATCAGAAGAATAGTTATCAATTAAATATTTAATTTTCGAAAAACTAGTTATTTACATAAAGTTTTCTACCAATAACTATTTTTATTTTCTTTTCAAAAATCAGGCGCAATAACAAATTAAAATATAAATTTTAAAAAATATATTTTTTACGATGAAAATTTCTTTTATAATAAATTTATTAATATTTATTAAGCTATTTAGTTATCATAAATAAGAAATAACTATTGTTTATATCAACTATTTATCATATTTTAAAAATAAATAATCTAAATATATGATTTAAATAAAAATATTAATTTGAGTACTATTTAGTGTTAAAAGTTTATTAGTTATCTTTTCTTTTAGATTAAAACTTATCTTAATAATAATATTTCATTGCTAATAAAATATTAATATACTAAGAATAACGTTCTTAATAAGAGCATATATATTAAAATATCTTATAAGATATTTTAATATATATTAAATATAAATTATTTAATTGATTACTTTTATATAAAATTAATTAAAAAATATTTTTATAAAATTATAATAAGAAGAGTTTTTTAAATCTTAAAGAGATTTATTATAAACTTATAATCATCATTATTCTAATGAACAAATTTTATTTGTTTTATTTATAATTAATACTTTATTGTCATTAATAATAAATAAAAAAACAGTATCATTGTTTAGAATATTTTCTAAGAAATTTTAATAAAAATATAAATATTAAGAAAATATAGATATTCACTTATACTTAAAATATGAATAAGTTATTATTGGTATTAAAAATTTAATATTAATCCGGTTAAAATTTGTTATATTTTAAAATATGTAAGATATGAACATTTTTTAAAAAAAGATATTAAGTCTATTCAATAATGAATTTAATAAATATTTAAAAATAAAAATATCATTTTTTAATAAATAATCTCTGAATTCTTATCAAAAATAAAAATTTTTAAATACAAATAAAACTATTTTAAATAGGAAATTAAATTACTTAAACTACTTTAAAATATGAAATTTTAATTTAAAATTAATGAAATATATATAAAATATCATTACGATATAATTTTATATGGATAAATTTATTTAAATTCAATTTTTTTTAAAATTCTAGAGAAAAAAATTAAAATACTTTTTTTAAAAAAAATATGTTTATAAGAAATTAAGTAAAGTTATGAGTAATAACTTATTAGAAGTATAAAATATTTAACTTAAATATAAATATTTAAAAAATATTATTTATATTTATTTACTTATGTTAATTATTATTTTAATGAAAAATTAAATATTTTATTTTTCATTAATTTTTATAAATAAAGTTGTTTAATATAAAATATTATTATTCAAGAAAAATATTTCTGTAGATTATTTATAAAATAAATATAAATAATTTAAATAAAATAATTAAATGGTATAAATAAACTATAATTTAATTAGTATTTAAATAAAATATCTATAATAAAATAAAGCTTATAAAATAAAACACAAAACAACAAAAAAATAATATGTATTATATATATTTAAATTGTATAAAGTGATTTAATAGCTATTTTATCTAGATAAATTTAATAAGTTTATCTAGATATAGAATCGGATAATGTTTTGCTAACATAATTTATATGCATTATTATATAAAAGTCAGCTACTTGTTTTGAATGAAAGATAATGATAATAGAATTAAATACATAAGTTTAACTATTAAATTTAATTAAAATTTAATCTATAAAATTATTAGTATAATAAATAATTATCAATTAGCTTTAATATCATCAATAATAATTATTATATAAAATTTTATCTAATATATTATTACGATAATATATTCTTTAGATCTGATATAAAAATTATCAATAAATTTTAAAGATTTCATATTTTAAATTTTCTAATTAATTTTATTGTACTTTACAAAAAAATATTTAATTTTAATGATTTATATAAAAATATCTTTTTGGTAAATATCAAATTTAATAATTAACATAAGATTTATTTTTAATAAGAAAAATTATTTCTATATAGAATAGAAAAGGATAATTGTTAATATAATTTATTTATGAATATTATAAATATTTATAATATTCATAAATAAATTATATTAACATATATTTTTAATAAATTACTTAATAATTATCATATTTAATAAATATCGTTTATTTATTACTATAACAACATAGTCGAGAATAACAATTTAACATAATTTAATATATTTATGACTTATTACTATCTATTAACTAAGATTAAAAAATCTTGATAATTAAATTTATACAGCAATGAAATAAATATTTAATTTTATTATTAATAATATATAACATTTCTAATTTTTATTATTGAATAATATATTTTTTATTATATAATATATATAATTTAAATTAAATAATTTCCTACTAATATAATATCTATACATATGATATTAATTATATTATATTTAATAAGTAATATTTATATAAGAAATTTCTTATGTATAAAAACTATCATCAAGTATATTAACTTTATTTTAAATAAATAATTTATATAATATTAGAACTGATAAAAGTCTTAATATTTAACTTTTTTTTAAAAAATAAAATAACGTAAATTTAATTAGATTGATATATTAAAAATATTATAAACACATAAAAATATAATAAACTGTATAAAGTGTTTTTAGATTTATTGACAAAAAATCTTTTTAAAATTACATATATCTATATAGTAGAATTTTTCTCATAATAGTAAAATTAAATAAAATTAACTATACTTATATTTTTTTATTTATTTATAGATGATCAAATTATATTTTTTTATTTTTTATAAATCTATAGTAAAATTTATTAAGAAAAAATGAGTTACTTTATAAAATTTTAATTTTAATTCATGAAAATAGTATACTAATTGAAAAATTTAACAGATTGTTAATTTTATTAATTTTAATTCATAAAATAATAAATAGTATTAGTTATTTTATATTTTAAGATTAAAATTAAGTGTTCATAATAATACATATATAGATATTTAAGATGATAATATTAAAAATATAAAATACTTTAATTTTTAAAAATAGTATTATATATAATTAAATAATTATTTATTTATAATAAAAATTATTTAGTTGATAATATAATAACTTAAAATTAAGTTCACAGTAAAATAATTTTTTATTTATATTAAATTTTGATTTAATATAGAATATACATTTAAAAAAATAAAAAATTTAATAAAATAGTAAGTAGAAATGATTATTTTAAATATATAAGATTATTATTAATTATAATAATAAAAGTTTATTATCAATTGTTAATTGATAATAAACAATATTTTTCATTTAATGAAACTTTAAATATTTAGTTATGCAAAAAATAAAAAAATATAAATAGATAATATGAACAAGTGCTATTGATTTTAATCATATAAAATAATTATAGAAAAATAAGTAATTTATAATTTTAACATTAAATAATATTTAAAATTAAGTAAAACATAATGAGTTAATTTATTTGTATTATTGAAAATAAAACATTCGTATAGTCTTAAACTAACATAAATTTCTAAAAAATATTTTTTATTATATTTTAAAGTTTAAATACAATACGATATTAAAATAATCAAATGATATTCTAATATATTTTATATAATAACCTCTTGCATCATAATAAATACTAAAGAGATTAAGAAATAATAAAATTAGAAATTTTTTTTGATATAATTTATTAAAATATCTATAAAAAGATATCTAGAAAAAAATTTAATATTTTATGAAATTTATCTTCATGTTATTTAAATATAATACAGATACTATTTTAATTCTTAAAATAATGGATTTATCAAAATTTGATAATAAAATATTATAAATATTCAAATATATATGAATAATAATTTTATTATGAATATTAAATATAATATATTTAGACATATTATCGGTATTTTTTATATGTAAAATAATTTACGAATCATTGAATCGTTATAACAACTTTTTCAACTATCATTAAAAACATTTTAATTATATGAAAACTTTATCTAGAAAATGTTTTTGTTAATAAATTTAAATATAAACAATGATTATATATAACATCATTTAGACTTTGGATACTAAAATCACTTATTAAAATAATAATTAATTTACTATTAAGTAATTTTTTATTAAAAAATAATTATAGATTAAAAACAAATTTTATTATAAGTTTATTACATATTTTAAAAAATAACTTTTTTTAACATTAAAAATATTAATAATAATAACTATAAATCATATTTTAGTTAATTTTAGATTATTAACATGTTTTTGTATAAATTTCAAATTTATATAGTAGAAATTTTTTCTGATTATCAATATTAATAATAACATTTTTAACAGATATAATTTTATGCATAGTATATAAAATATATTTTTATAATATTTAAAATATAAGTTTTATACATTTTACATATAAAAATAAAATTATATCAATATATAAATTATTTTATGTTATAAACTGATATTTTTAATAAAAATTAAATAATTCATAAAAATAAAATAATAAATATAATATATTTAAGTGAAAGAATTAAAAAAATAATATAATAATACTTAATATTTTTATTTAAATTAGTATTTAAGGATGTTTTATAAAAAATAAAATTTATTTTTTATTAATAACTATTTATTAAGCTATTTAATTAATTTTAAATTAAATATTGTATGACAATATTTAGATAAAATTATTACATACGTTAATTTATTTAATAGAGAGTTCATATATATAGATAATTTTATTATTATATAAATTATTTTTTAATAAATACTACTATTTAGTTTTTTGAGATCATCAAATATAGTAATATACAGTTTATAGTTAAAAGTTAATTAATATATTCTTTATTTTTTAAAATATTTATAATATAAAAATACTTTTTTAAATAAAAATTATGTATAAAATAGTAACTTTTTATCTAAATTAATATAACAAATATATAAACAAGATCATAAATCATTCATTCTATCTTTAAAATAACAGATATAAAATCTTCTTAAGTAATAAAATTCAATAATTATATAGTTATTGTATTAATATGCGTTTAATTATTCTTATTAAAATTTTTTATTTTTTATCAATTATAATATTAATTAATAAATAGTTATTACTAGCAATTTAGCAAAAAATAATTAAAAATTTAAGTAAGTATATTAAGATTAAATTAGATAAATTTTATTTTAATAAATTTATTATTAGTTAATTAATATATTAATGACTAATTAATTTTTATATAATTTCTTATTTTTTTCTAATGAAATTTTCCAATATAATTTTATATAATCTTTATCATCATTAAACAGTTATAATAAATGATATTAAAATTAAATAATTATTTATTGTAATTGTTGATTTTTTTAAAAAATATATTAAATTTTAATATATAAATATTAAAATTTATATTAATTTAATTTAAGTTTTAATAGATATCAACTTATTAATAAGATAAAAATCTTTATTAAGTATAAAATTATAAGATTTAATCGGCGAGAGAGGATTTGAACCTCCGACCCACTGGTCCCAAACCAGTTACGCTACCAAGCTGCGCTACTCACCGAATAATAACCATCCTACATTGTCATAATAAGCTAGTCAATAATTTTAGTTATTTTTAAACTTAAAAGTAAATAATTTCTTAAAAAGAAATATTTTTTTATTTAAAAATAAAATATAATTATAATATTAACTTTATTATTACAATTAATATAATGATAAGATATTTTATATTATATAAAATATCTTATATAATTTATCTTAAATAAGAGATATTAATTAATTATTAAAATAATTGATATTAATTATTATTTTTTTATAAAAATTAACTGATTAGTTAGTAATAATTATTAAATATCAATTTATTAACAAAAATTTTAAAAAATAGTTAAATCTTTCTAATAAAAAATATTAAATTTAGTATCATTTACTTAACTAGGCATTAATATATTTTAATTAATTTATTAAAATCAAATCTAATATAAATTATAATATCACTATTCAATATCTGTTGAACATAAAATTATTATTAACAATAATTTTATTTATTATAATTTTATTATTAATAATTATATATTAATATTAATTATAGATAATAATATCTTTATTTTTAATAAATATCAATATCTTATATAAAAAATTAAATTCATTTAAAAACATAAATTTATTTAAATTACAATTTAATTGATCTTATAAAAATCTACTTAATTTATCTTAATTAAATTTAAAATCTTCATAATTCATAAAAATTAAACTATTAAAGTAATTAAAAATAAATCTTAGAATACTTATTTAATAATATTAAAATTTAATAACTATAGTTACAAATAATAAAAATTTATTTATATTTTTAACAACATTTTTTTAAAAATAGTAATAGTTGTATTTATTACACATAACTTTTTTATTATCTTTAATAAAAGATAAAATATTTGATAATAAAAATGTATTTATAATTGATTAAATTAATTTTTAAGTTCTTATAATTTACTATAGTAAAGAAATATCTGCAACACGTAAAAATAAGTCACGCAATTTCTTTAATAAAGTTAAACGATTTATTCTTAATAATTGATTGCTATTAATAATCATTACCTTTTCAAAGAAAGAATCGATAACTTTATGTAGTGAAGCTAGTTCAATTAATGCAGTTTTATAATGTCTATCGTCAAATAAAGGAGATAATTTATTCTCTAAAATAACTAAATTATCTGCTAATATAATTTCTTCTGGTATCATTAATAATGTGGTAGAAACACTTTTATTTAATTTTTCACTTGACTTATTAAGAATATTAACAACTCGTTTATTAGCAGTTAACAGCGTTTTAAATTCCGGTAAAGTACTAAAATAAGTAACAGCTTTTATTCGCAAATCAAAATCTATCAGATTAATTGGACGACAAATTAAAACAGACTGTATAATGTCAATACGATATCCTAAATCTATATACAACGTACGAAACCGCCCAAATATAAAATTAATAACATCATTTATAACATTTTTATTTATTAGTTTACTGTTATACAATTTAACCGTTTTCTGCGTTAATGCTAATAAATCTAAATCGTAATTTTTTTCAATAATAATACGCAATACGCCTAGTGATGCACGACGTAATGCAAACGGATCTTTATCACCTTTTGGTTGTTGGCTAACACCAAAAATACCTACTAAGGTATCCATTTTATCAGCTAATGCTAATGTAGCTGCAATATTATTTGATGGCAATTCGTCACCAGAAAAACATGGTTTATAGTGTTCTTTAATTGCTATTGCTACATCTTCTTCTTCACCATCACGTCGAGCATAATACATTCCTATAATACCTTGTATATTTGTGAATTCAAATACCATATTAGTCATTAGATCACATTTAGATAATAAACTTGCTCTAATAGCATGATTAACGTTTATACCAATTTTATTTGCAATCCAACCTGTTAATACTTGTAACCGATTTGTTTTATCACGTAATGTACCGAGTTGTTTTTGAAATAAAATCGTTTCTAATTGTGGTAAGTAATCTTCTAATTTTTTTTTAGAATCTATTTTTAAAAAAAAATCAGCATCTGCTAAACGTGGATGAATTACCTTTTCATTTCCGATAATAATTTGTTGTGGATCAGAAGATTCAATGTTAGCGACAAAAATAAAATTTGACATTAAGTTACCAAATTTATCATAAATAGGAAAATATTTTTGATTATCTTTGATAATGTTAACTAATGCTTCCATTGGTATTGATAAAAATTTTTGATCAAATTTTGCAGTTAATACAATTGGCCATTCAACTAATGAAGTCACTTCTTCTAATAAATTATCAGATAATTCAACAAAACCACCTAATTTTTGTGCTATCTTATTCGCATTATTTTTTATTAAGATTTTACGTTCTTCATAATCAGCAATAACTTTACCATATTTACGTAAAATTAAAGGATATTGCTCAGCCGAATCAATAGTTAATTCAGTTTTACCCATAAATCTATGACCACGAATAACACGACTACTCTGTACTCCAAATATTTCACCTTTAAGTAGCGTATTATTCAATAACATAATGAAGGTGTGAACAGGACGTATAAATTGTGTTTCATTATCACCCCAGAACATAGGTTTTTTGATAGGCAATAAATTCAACGAATTAATTACTATTTCAACGAGTAAACTTTGTATCATTCTACCTTTATTAGTTGATTGATAAAATAACCACTCCCCTTTATCAGTAACTAAACGTTCAGCTTGTTCAACAGAAATTCCACAACTATTAGCCCAACATTTAGCAGATTTAGTAGGTTTACCTGTACAATCAAAAGCTTTATTAATTGCTGGGCCACGTTTTTTGATCTGATGATCACGTTGATATACAGCTAAATCGGTTACTTTTAATGCTAAACGACGAGGAGATGCATACCAAAGTACTTTACCATATTTTATATTAATCTTATCCAGTTGATGTTTAAAATTTATTAAAAATGATTCACCTAATAAACGAAGAGATTTTGGTGGTAATTCTTCTGTACCAATTTCTACTAAAAAAGTACATTGCATAAATAATAGCCTATTTATTTCTTAATTTTACATATTGGGAAACCTAACGCTTTACGAGAAGTATAATAAGCTTCTGCAACCTTTTTTGTTAAGGCTTGAATACGTAAAATATAACTCTGACGTTCGGTAACTGAAATCGCTTTTCTTGAATTTAATAAATTAAACGTATGAGCAGCTTTTAAAATACGTTCGTACGCTGGTAAAGATAATGGTGTTTTTAGTGATAATAAATATTGCGCTTCTTTCTCATGTTCTTCAAAGCATTTTAATAAAAAATCAACATTTGCATATTCAAAATTATAAGCTGATTGTTCAATTTCATTTTGATAGTAAATATCACCGTAAGTCCTTTTTCCTGAAGAAGTATCAGACCAAAGTAAATCATATATATTATCTACATTTTGAATATACATAGCTAAACGCTCAAGACCATAAGTAATTTCACCAGTAACAGGTTTACATTTTAAACTACCAATTTGTTGAAAATAAGTAAATTGAGTTATTTCCATTCCATTTAACCAAACTTCCCAACCGATCCCAAAAGCCCCTAAGGAAGGATTTTCCCAATTATCTTCAACAAATCTAATATCATGGATAGTGGGATCTAATCCTAATACTTTTAATGAATCAAAATATAACTCTTGAATATTATTTGGTGAAGGTTTCATAATAACTTGAAATTGATAATAGTGTTGAAGGCGATTAGGATTTTCACCATAACGCCCATCAGTTGGGCGACGAGATGGTTGAACATAAGCAGCAAAAATTGGCTCAGGGCCAAGTGCTCTCAAACAAGTTATTGGATGTGAAGTTCCTGCGCCAACTTCTATATCTAAGGGTTGAACAATCATACAACCTTGATGCATCCAGTAATCCTGTAATGCTAAAGTCAATCCCTGAAATGTTTTTATATCAAACTTTTGCATGTTTAAATTTACGTAATAAAATAGATTATTGTTTTAAGTAACGCAGTTTTATTTATCTATTAAATAAATAAATATTTACCATTAATTGAATATTAATGTTTAAAAAAACATTTATTAAGTAATCTTATAGATATAAAATTAATTAATTTATTAACACTAATATATTAATGTATTATTAAGTAATAATACATTAATATATTAGTTGTTAGTGATAGAGAAAATATTCTAAATTTTAATAAAAAATAATATTTAAAAAAAACTAAAAATCATATTATTAATTTAATTATATTTAATAAAAATATTTATAAAAATAAAATAATTAATCTATTAATTGTAATTTAGGATGAAAATTTAATTTTCAATTTTAATTTTTAAATTAGTATAATCAATAATACTTATATTATTATAAATAATTTCTATATTTTACATATAGCACTTTTTTTATAATAATGCTATAAAACTAAGTAAAAAATAATAATTTTATAATTATTAATAAATATTATTGTTTTACATTGATTATAGATAAATTAATGTTTATTTATATTAGTTCTGAACTCAAATTTTATATCAAATAAAAATAGTATTTTAAGAAGTTATATAAATAAAAACACTAAAAGATAAAATCTTAATTATATTTTTTAAAAAATAAATAAGAAATTATTGAAATTATTCGTTTTACTATATAAATTATTATTTTTTTAAAATACTATAAAAAAGAGAAAAAATGAATATTGATTAGATTGAATTAAACATTGTTAATAATTTTTCTATACATTATTCTGATTTAAGATATTTTTATATATTTTAAAGAATTATAAATAACATGATTAATATAACTAACTTATAGAAATTTTCTATGTTTATTTTTTAATTATTAATAAATTTTATTTAAATTATTAAGATAAATAATAAATTAAAATTTAAATTTTTTTACTTAATTTAATTAGAATAAAAATTGTATTATAATTATATACAACAGTTAATAATATTAGATATTATTTTATTTTCATTATTCATAAAGTACTAATTTTACTATATCAATTAAATTCATAGATGATATTTTTTTAGTAATTAATATTTATTAATATCTGTATTGTTATTATATGGCAAATACATAACTTTATAAGTTATATGTCTAATGACAAAAATTTATAAAATTATCATTTAATATATTTTACTTAAATATATTACTATAAATATAGTAGAATAGTTTTATATTGAAATAATTAATTTTTACTCTTAAGTAATAATTTCTTTTATTTGAATTATAAATAATACTTTAATTAAATATTAAAGATAATATTAATATTATCTTAGTGCAAAATAAACTGGATATATAATTAATTTATTCTTTTAATAAAAATGGTCTACAATTATTATTTAAAGTTAAAATATTCCATTTTATTTTATTAAGTTAAAATAATAAATAATATATTTAATTAATATTATAACTTAATATAAGAAAAGATTTTTTATCTTATATCAACAATCATAAAAAATTAATAATACTAATAAATTTTATCTGTCTTAATAAATCTCTGTTAAAAAAATAAATTAAATATATAAAAATTGTATATTTTTTATTTATATGCTAATTGATTAATTTTATTAATAATCACCGTAAAATTTAAATAAATACGTTTTTAATAATTAAAATTAAAAATATTATTAGATTTATTTGATGGTATGATTTTTAATAATTAAAATAATTAATATTTTAAATATTAAAATATTTTATAAAATTTATAATAAAAAGAATTTATAAAATTAAAAAATTTAAATATGATTTAATATAATAATATTACATTAAATCATATTTAAAACATATAATTAATATTAAATTTAATAAAATAAATTTATTTATTAAAATAAATTTATTATTTATATAATTAAGTTACTTAATATATTTAATCTATAGATTAAATTTCAATATATATTAATATTATTTTTTATATAACCATATGATTTATCTAATTTTATTTAAATTAAAATATAATATGAAATGAAGAATATAATTATTTTATTTAATACATACTTAATATTTTTTCTTAAAAATTAATTTCTTAGTTTTTTTTGATTAAAGAAATAACTTTTATTAAAATAAATAATTTATATAACTTTATTAATTAATATAGTTATATTCTCAGAAATAAAATAAATTTATATTAAAATAATCAATATTTTATTGATTATAATTAATTGTTATATAATGTTTTTAATTTAAATTAATATTTAAATATTAATTTAAATTATATATAAATATTAAGCTAAATTAATTAGATATAAATAAAATATAAATCATATTTATATTATTTAATATATCATGCATATCATATTAAACTGTTAAACTTAAATAATTATATTAAAATTTATATTTTGCTTTTGTTTAAATAGGATTATTAATAACGAATTTTTATTATTTCTAAATTTATTTCATACTTTATATAATTTAAAATTTAAACTATAAAATATAAAATAGAATATCTATAGAATATAATTTTATAAAAAATCTTTGCTATTTATCTTTTAAAAAAATTTTTTATTCATTCTTATTAGCTAAGGATATATTTAGATTTTAATAAAAATATAGATTGTTCATATGATAATTAGTTTAAATGTATTTTAATATAGATTATAAAATCCATTATAATGATTTAAATGTATTTAATTTTTAAAAATTATTTAATTATATTATAAAAAAGTTATACGACTATTTTTTATAGTATAGATAAAATATATATGTATTTGATTTTCTAAAAATAAATTATATTATTTTTATAAATTTTATATAAATCAAACAATTTATATTATTATAATAATTTCATTAATATAATTGAATAATTGTATAATTTGTTATTTTTAATAATATTATATTATATAATAATAATTACTTCTATTAATCATCTGAATAATTAGAAATATATAATTAATTTTAAATATAATATTAATTATTTTAATCTCTTATATCGTAAACACAATATCATACTTCATATTAAAATACATAAAGTCATTTAATACTTAACTATATTTTAATCAATAGAAATTGATGTTAAATAATATTATTATATTATAATTACTTATAATTTTATTCTTATATCATTTGATTTATAAATCAAAGATTTATAAATCAAATGATATAAGAAAATATTCTTTTTTCAAAAATTAATTCATTATAAAAAACTAAATAATATTAACTTAATATACTTTTTCTTTATAAGAAAATTGATTTAAATATAATTTTTTAAAAATCTCTTAAAATATTAAGTTAAAAATATTTTATTTTCAATAATACTAATTATTATTAGTATTATTAATTATGATATTGTTTCAAACATAGATTTATTTCTTTTAAATAAAAAACTAATAAAATATTGAAATAAACTTTATAATAAAAGTAATTAATTAAAATATTTTATATAAAATTATTTATCTTTAATAAAAGAAATTAATTTAACTTATATTTATTTTTTAAAATTTAAATTTTAACATAAAAATTTTTTATTAGAATAAATATTAATTTTATTTAAATTAATATTTATTCTAATAAAAAATAAATTAATATTAATGTGTTATTTTGTTAAACATTAAATTTAATTTATTAATTTAATGTATAAATAATATTAATTATATAGTTACAATAAATATAAATATTAATATTTATAATATTATTAATATATTAAATATATATTAAATATCAAAAAATATATAAACATATAATAGAAAACTACTATTTTCTTATTAAAAAAACTAATTTAATTGAAAATGATAAATTTATAAATATTAATAAAAAATTATTTTTTATTAATATTTATAAATTTATTTTTTAATTATTAAAAAATAAATTATTTATAATCTAATTTATCAATGAAAAATTATATTTGAAAATTAAAATTAGATAAAACATATTACTATAATAAAATTATTTTATATCAAATTTAATTAAAAATGTTTTTTAAAAAAAAGAATTTTATAATCTTAAATTAAATTAAATTTAATTAATAAAAATAAGATTAATTATAACTATTAAAAAATTAGAAAATATTAATTGTTAGTAAGGATTAGAATCAAAAATCAAATAAAATTAAATAAATTAATGTTTAATATTTATTAAGTTTGAAAAATTAATTGATATTAATATCTTCTCATACTATTCTAATAAAGAATAGTATTTATAAGATAATGTATAAATCAAATATATTATTAGAAAAAATTTCTTATTTACTATAATCGTAAATATTTAAATATAAATTTTATGAAAATCAGTAATAAAATATATAAAATAATATCATTATATTAATTATTAATTATATTTTAAGATCATAACATTATTAATTTCTTGAAAATTTAAACTAAATAATTTATATTTCAAAAAACAATTATTGAATATATTAGTATTACATAAATAGATAATAATTATATCATTAATAATAACTAGTAAATTACTTTATGATTATAAATCACTTTACATAGTAAATTTTTTTTGATTTTATATTATAAATTTAATTTAATATAAATATTTTATCATGAATAAAATGGTATATAAAATATATATAATTTAATTTAAAAACTGATTATATATCTATTAATATATTCTTAATAATATATTAATTTACATATCTTTTAATCAAAGACTAATTTTACTTTAATAAAAAAAAGTAATAGAATTAATAATAAGATTAATAATAAACATTATATATGGTATATTTATAGATATAAAATATAAAATAATAGAATTAAATATATCGTAGTATACTTTAATAACATGATTATTTTATTATAATTTAATACTTTATTTTTATAATTAAATATTATTTAATAATAATTTATTTAATTAAACATTAATACAATAAAATTGTAACTATATTTTAACATCTATAAAATAAATCTATTAAATTAATAAAATTTATAAATATTACTTTTCAAAATTTATATTCTATTAATATTTATCTTAATATATATAGTTTTTATAATTAGAATTAGTTTTATCATTATCCACAATAATGATACCAATATTATTTCATTAATTATATTATTATAATAATGATATATTTTATTTGTTTTAGTTATACTTAATTTTTAAATTAATAAATTATATAGATTATATATAAATTTAATATAAATAAAACTATAAACTAAATCTACATATAATATTATTATTTATAATTAAAACTTAATTTTAATTCAGTTTTAATTATAAATAAATAAAGATAAACTATTTTTAATAAAATAATTGAAATAAAAAAATAACATAGATTACTTTAATATTTTATAAAAATTAGTTTTTAAATTACTTATATTTATTTGAAAAAACGATGATAATAATTAATATTATGATTCTTTATCTATCTTTTTTGGATAAATAAAATTACTATTAAACTATATATCAAAATTAATTATTAGTTATTTTATAACTATCGATTTATATTAATTGATTACAGTAACTAGAATTATCAAAATAATATTTTTTATTAATTAAAGATTTGTTATTTATATAACTTTATTATGAATCATAAAATAAGACTAATTATATTATGCATACTATAAAATAGTATTAAATATTTCATTTTTTAATATAATTTTAAATTTTAAAATATCTAATAAACTATTATATTATTCAATACACTTTTATATCATTATTACTATAATTAAATTAATAATAAATTCTTAATAATATAAAATCATATTAAGATAGATATCTTTATATCATTATCAAATCCACGATTATAATTGATCTAACTAATAATCATAATTTATAATATTATACTTAATAAAATATTATTTTAACATAGTTAAATATTTTAATTTTATTATATTATAATAATTATTAGATTTCTTTAATTAATAAAAAATACAATATCTGTTTAAATTTTATATATTTTAATATTATTATTTATTTTATTAGAATAGTTCAATAAAATTTAAAATAAATTATAATTATTTACTGATATTATAACTTTATATATAAAAATTTTAATAATATATCAAATATTATTTTTTTTAAAAAATAATATTTATTTGATAAAAATATTATTTATATTATATATATTATATAATAACTTATATAAAATATAATTATTATTTATCTTAATATAGTAATTAATTACTA
Organism: Arsenophonus sp.; assembly: GCA_052401645.1. GTDB lineage: Bacteria > Pseudomonadota > Gammaproteobacteria > Enterobacterales > Enterobacteriaceae > Arsenophonus. Next base: position 368,112 of record CP198939.1, on the reverse strand, counting down.
TTTATTTATATAGTAATTATCTATTATGATTATTTTTATTTTAAAATAAATTATTTTTGATAAATCAAATATAATTAAATATAATGTATTTTCATTTCAACTTTTACCTAGTAATTTAATTACTTTAATTTTTAAAATGATTAATTAACTAATTAATATATTTATACTAAATAATTGAATCAAATTTTTATATATTTTATTATAAAATGTCACTAGTAATTTTTTAGAAAAAATGAATTGAATTATTTTATTATTTTTTAAAAAAAAATTATCAATATTTTAAAAAATTTTTTAAAATTAGAGCTTTATTTGTTATAATACTAATTTTAATTAATAAATTAAATTAATAATTTTATAATTATTATTTATCCTGATTAATGTCTTTATTAATTAATTAAATTTCAAGTTCTTTTTTAAGTTATATTAAATTGAAAATAATATTAATATTTTACTTATTAAAATTAGTTTAATTAATGATAACTTTTTTTATATAAATAAAAACTTAATAATATTAATTTATAATTGATTATTTTAAAGTTTAATAATTTCATGATTATATAATAATATTATTATTATATTAAAAATTAATAATTTATTATTATACTTATTTAAAGAAAAATAAAAATAATATTTAAATTAACTTAATTAATTTTAATATATTAAATCTTAATAATTTAACTGAAGATAGATCAAATATTTTATTTTCTAATAAATTTCTTAAAATAAAACATTTATTATTTGTATAAAGTTATCTATATATAAAGTATATATAGATCTTACAAATGATATTTTTATAAAAAATATCATTTGATTATAATTAAAGCTTAATCAGTTATATATTATTAATTAAATGATATTAATCTAATTATTAATAATATTTTTATGTCTAAAATCACATTTCCTAAATATTCAAATTATCTTTAAATATTATATTATTTATATAAGCTAATTATAAATAAAACTTCAGATTTATTTATTTTATTTAGTATAAAAATTCTATTTGTTAATAAGTTAACGAATTTTTATTGTTTATATTAATTTAAGTTAAAATAATTTATTGATAATTTAATAATTATTAAAATAATTAATATTCTAATGCATATTAGATAACATAATTTAGAATCGTTTTATAAATATCAATCTAGATAAGTTTTAGATAAATTAATTTCAATTAATATCATTATATAACAACTAATTAACACAATCAATTTAGTTTTAAAAGATTCATATAACATAATATCATTAACTTTGATAAAAAATTAAACTTCATAAAACATTACTAATAAAGTAACTTTTATAATATATTTTTTTGTTTAAACAATATAAATAAGTTAGTTATTTTCCTTTTATAATAAGTTAGAAATAAATAAATTTTATATATGTTATATTTAGATAATTTGATTAGTTTTTCTGAAATTTAAAATTTTTCATAATTTCAGTTATTAAAAAAATTTTTAACTATTAATAAAAAATATCCTTTCTTTTATATTACTATTTAAATCTTAAATTAATTATATATAATTTTTATATGCAAAAGAGATATTTAGATCAATTATTAAATTGTCATTTTTTATATTAATAATTTTATATTCAAAAAATAAAGAATAAAAATTCTTATGTTAATTAATTAAAAATTATAGTAAAAAATCTTATAATAAACAGTATTGTTCTTTTACTTTATTTTATATATTATTATAAATAATTAAATATTTTTAATATAGAATTTTAATTATTAAAAATTAATAAATAAAATAATTACATAAGATATTATCTACTAATAACTTTTTATTAAAAAATAATCAAAAAAGTATTATATCTTAAAAAATAATTGTTTGATCAATCATGATACTAAAATTATATATTATTAATTATATGTGCATATTTTTATATAAATTCTCTTTTTTTAAAATTATTGATAATTAATTTAATTATAAATTATTATGATCAATGGAACATTATATATTATATCCGCACCAAGTGGTGCAGGTAAATCAAGTCTTATTCAATCTTTATTGAGAATAAAACACTTATATGATATAGAAATTTCTATTTCGCATACTACTAGAGAAATGCGACCTGGTGAAAAAAACGGCAAAGATTACTATTTTATTGATAAAAGAAAATTTAAACAAATGATTAATCATAATGATTTTCTTGAATATGCCATTGTTTTTGGTAGTTATTATGGAACTTCTCGTGCAGTTATTGAAAAAAAAATTAATAATGGTATCGATGTATTTTTAGATATTGATTGGCAAGGAGCGCAACAAATTCGAAAAAAAATGCCATTTATTTGCACTATTTTTATCTTACCACCTTCTAAAAATGAGTTATTATTACGTTTAGGTGCACGTAAACAAGATAGCAAAGAAACAATTAATTACCGCATGGCAAAATCAGTTACTGAAATAAAACATTATAACGAATATGATTACATAATTATTAATGATGATTTTAACACTGCATTAGAAAATTTAGAATCTATTATTAGGTCTGAACGATTACGATTAGATAGGCAAATTAAGAGACATAATATTTTGATTAATAAATTATTAGCAGACTAAAAAGGTTAAGTATCATATTTAATAGTTTCTTTATCTTTGGAGTAATATTATGGCACGTGTAACAGTTCAAGATGCTGTAGAAAAAATCGGTAATCGTTTCGACTTAATTTTAGTAGCGGCTCGTCGTGCGCGGCAATTACAAATTAGAGGTAAAATACCATTAGTTAAAGAAGAAAATGATAAAGTAACCGTTATTTCATTACGTGAAATAGAATCTGGATTGATTAATGCTAAAATTCTTGATATCCGAGAATATAAAGAATAACAAGAACAAAAAATTAGAAAAATGAAAATAATATCCGATATTAACAAAAGTGTTGTTAACTAAAAGGTAGGCCTGACTTGCACTTATTTGAAAGTCTTAATCAAATTGTTCAGGAATATCTGCCAAAAAAGCATATATCGTTACTGAAACAATCTTATATTTTTGCTCGGGATGCACATGAAGGTCAAATCCGTTCGAGTGGTGAACCTTATATTACTCATCCTGAGGCAGTAGCATGTATTTTAGCAAAAATGAATTTAGATCACGAAACATTAATGGCAGCATTATTACATGATGTAATTGAGGATACATCGATAACTTTTTATGATATAAATCATCTTTTTGGTAAAACTGTTGCTAGTCTAGTTGAAGGTGTATCAAAATTAGATAAACTTACCTTCCGAGATAAAAAGGAAGCTCAAGCAGAAAATTTCCGAAAAATGATTATGGCAATGGTTCAAGATATACGCGTTATCTTAATAAAACTTGCAGATCGAACACATAATATGCGTACTCTTGATTCTTTTCGTATCGATAAGCGTCAAAGAATTGCAAGAGAAACATTAGAAATTTATAGCCCAATGGCACATCGTCTTGGTATTAATAATCTTAAAACTGAACTAGAAGAATTAGGTTTTAAAACACTTTATCCAAATCGTTACCGAGTTATTAAAAAGATAATAAAAATAGATCGTGGTAACCGAAAAGAAATGATACGAAAAATATTAGTAGAAATTGAAGATAGATTATTAGAAACAAAAATACCTTGTCAAGTATCTGATCTAGAAAAACACATATATTCAATATATCGTAAAATGAACCTAAAAGAACAACGATTCCATTCAATTATGGATATTTATGCATTTAGGATTATTGTCAAAGATATTGATACATGTTATCGCGTTCTTGGACAAGTACATAGTTTATATGATCCTAGACCAGGACATATGAAGGATTATATTGCGATTCCAAAAGCAAACGGTTATCAATCTATACATACTTTAATGATTTCTCAAAATGGATTGCCAATTAAAATACAAATTCGTACAGAAGATATGAATCAAATGGCAGAAATTGGTGTTGTTGCCAATTTGGCATATAAAAAACAAGGAGAATCTCACGTAATGACTCAAATCAGAGTACAACACTGGATAAAAAATCTATTGAAGCTTCAACAAAATTCATATAATTCTTTTGAATTTATAGAAAATGTGAAATCTTACCTTTTTCCTGATGAAATATATCTTTTTACTCCAGAAGGGAAAATTATCGAATTACCTAATGATTCAACACCAATTGATCTTACCTATGCTGTTCATACAAATATAAGTAATATCTACATTGGAGAAATAAAATAAATAATAAATACTGTTCTTTACCTTAATCATTAAGTATTAGACAAATTACTGAAATTATTAAGAAGATATTTATAAGGTTAAATACATCATGGATAAATTTTTGTTGTTATCTCAAAAACTATGTTAAAATACATAAATTACTTGAGAATCTTAATATAAAAGATTCGGTTAATTTAGGAATTGGTTTACTTAATCATGCTTTAGAAAAAATAAACAATTAAGTAATTTCCATTATAAAGATATCAATAAAGAATTAATAAAAATAAAACTTTACTTAATTAATGATTTACTTTATGTAAATTGAATTTACTAATATAATAAATGTTATTTTTACACATGATTTATTAAAAAACAATAATACAAATAATATTATTATAAATTATAATAATAGACATTATAAATTGCCGATAAATGTGAATAAAAAGCACATTAATTACATTTTCTAAATTATATTATTCTATTCCTAAAGAGATCTTGTTGATGATAATATCAGTTCAAATAATATTTAATTATAGATTATAAAACTTAACAAAATATTATAAAATATAAAAAATCAGAAAATTTTATATAAATAAAATATAATGAAAAATTAATAATAATTTTATTATTGATATTAAAGTTAATATAATTAATCATCAATCTGTATTAGCTAACTTAATTATAGAAATCAACAATATGAATTTATTATATTCAAAATATAAACACTAAAGTAAAAGATTAATCTATTCATTATGTATTTATTCATTTAACCTCTAAAAAATCGTATTCCAATTAATTAAAAACATATATTATGACTGATTGTTTTACATATCAATTGTAATATATATTAATTTATGAATATATAAAATATATAATAACACTTATAAAATCATAATAATATTATAAATTATTAAATTTAATATAATATTATTATATTAATAATAAACATAAATTATATAATAATTCTATTATTATCTTGACTATAAAAACTACTAATTATTAATTAAATATTTTAAAATTCATATTTTAAAATAAAATATCAAAAAATTTATCTTCTTTTATAAAATTAATTAAAATCTTCATTATAAAATAAATGGTTAATGTATGGAAGTGCAAATCTTATCTTGATTATTTTATATAAAATATCATTTTTCTTTAAAAGATTTTTAGCAAAATTTATATTAACTTTATGTTATAACAAATAATTTTTTCAAATAAAATATTTTAAATAATCCATTATTATATAATATATAAAACATAATTAACATATTAAATCTCTCTATTCTTCTAATCAATTATTAGGAATAAGAATAAAAAATAAATATTTATTAATAATTGTTTTAAAAAAGACTTAAAAGAAAAAATAATAAAATTAACTTTTAATAACATTCATTTAATCTAATAATTATTTTAAAATACTTAAATTTATTTCATAATATTTATTTATATAAAAATAAATTATTAAATAAACCGCAATCTAAAAATTTTTTGTATAATAAAAAATATCTTTTTATATCTTCTTAGTATTTTAAAAAAAATTCTTATTCTTTTATAAAAAATAAATATTAATAAAACTAAAGCTTTATAATATATATTTTCTTTTTATTTACTTTACATTATAAAAATCAAAATTTAACTTAATATTATTAATAATTTTAAATTATTTATATTTATAATTATAAACAGAGAAATATTATAGATTAAATTTTAATATATATAAATATATATCTTAACTAAATTAGTATAATACAAAATATTAAAATAAGATTTTAGTGTTTCTTGATATCATAAGAGATAGATCTAGTTTATGATATGCTATTACTTACAATAATTTTTATTAATTTATATAAAAATATTTATTCTCAATATAAAATGGAATCCAATATTAATTTTAAATTAAATTTCCTAATATAATAATATAAATTTATTTAACAAATTAATAATTAATTACAGATAATTTTATATAAATTTATTAATTATACTATAATAATATATTCAATTAATTTAATATAACCTTATTAAAACTATTATAACAATTAAACGTATATAATATAATAATTATATTTTAAATAATAAGTATTAAGAAAAAACTCGATTAACATCTAACGACTTATTATTTTATTAAATAGATATTTTAACTATTCTGAAATAATTATAATAATTTTAGTTCAATTAATATCAAAAAAATTAATAAATGTTTTATTAATTAATTTATTTTTTAAATAAAATATAATAAATTATTTTTTATAAAAATTAAAAAAGAAATAATTAAAAATGAAATCTATAAAATATTTATTTTAAAATAATAAATGTGAGTTATAATAAAAGATTAATAATATGAAATTATTTTTTATAATTTACTATATCGAAAATAATATAAAAATAATATTAATAAATATAATCAATTTACTAATAAAATTATATATTAATTACTTTTAAAATAATTAAAAATCTCTTATTATTTAATATTAAAATATTACAAATATAAATAATAAAAAATTTATAATAAAAAATAATTTAATTTTCAATAGAAATATTTCAAAAGAAATACAGATCAACAATATTAAAATATTATAGTTATACATAATATTTTATTGAAAATATTTATCATTATATTAATTTATTATTTAATAAATAAGGTAATATTAGTTAGCATGTGTAACACAAGTTAATTCCTTATCAAAATATATATTTTATAATTTTATAATCTTTAAAATAAAGATATATTTTATGTCAATTACGATCTAAATTAAATTCTTTTATTAAAATTAAAATTTCTATATAAGTATGCATAGATTAAAAATCTTAATATCTATTATTATTTAGAAAAATTTTTTTCTTTATATATATTTTATTATCTTATAATAAATTTTTCAAAAGTAGAAGAATTAAGTTTTATTGATATTATTTAGCTTATATCTTATAATATAAGATATAAGCTAATTTTTTTTTTACAAAAAAACTATGTGTAAAGCTTTAATTTATATCACATGTTATCAAAATATAGAATCTATTTAAAAATAAATTTTTAAATAGATTCAAAAATAAAGTTTGGATATACGACTATAAAAAAATAAGATAAATAAGATCAAAATTGTTTTAAAAAACAGATTGAAGTTATTTTATCATCACTACATTTATGAATTCTAAATTCAAATAAATTTTATAATAAGTTATTAAAAAATAATTCTACTAGTATATATCTATAAAGAAAAAATCAACTATTTCTATTTTATGGATTAAAAATAAATAAAATAATTATTTTAATAATAATTTAAATTCAAACAATCAAAACAGTTTAAATATTATTTATTTTGATACTCATATTAATATCAATTATTTGTTAATGAATAATTAATATATCATTGATAATGATATACTCTATTTTAACAATTATTAATTACTAGTATAGTTATACTAGAGTTAAAAATTTATAATATCAAGTAAAAATATATAAATATTATTTTATTAAATAATAAATAATAAGTTATTTTAATAAGGCAATAATTAGTTAAATTTTTAATATATCTTATTTATATTCTTTTAGTTAAAAAAAATATTAGTAATTTAAAATCAACCAATCTTAGTTATATATATTAACATTTATCTTATATTTAGATTAGTCAACATTATCGAATGTTAAACTAAATATAAATTTAATAAAAGAAGAATTTAAATTATAATAAAGAAAATAGTTATTTAAAATTAATATTTTTTATATAAGAACTTTTCTTTAAGATAAAATCTTATACAAATATTAAAAATATATTAGTAAAATTAACTAATTTAATATTTAAATAATGAACTGATATTTTTTTTATTTTTAATTAATGGAGCGTTTATTTTTATTATTTAAATAAATTAAATTAATGAGGATAAAAATATATATAAAAATAATATTAGATTTAAATCTAATATTTAAAAATTATATTTTAATTTAACTTTATCTTCCTAATACTAAGCATATTGACATTAATTATTAGATAATCAATTTTTAAATTTACTAATAATTTATTTTATATCAATAAAATTTCATAAATTAAATAATAAACTATATTTTATAGTTTTAATTAAGTTTATAAACTTAATATAAAATATTTATTTTTTTATTTAAAATAAATACTTTTATTTAAGATTTTTTTCGATAAGCACATCTACGATCTTTTTCCTTCAAATAACGTTTTCTTAAACGAATAGATTGTGGAGTAACTTCTACTAATTCATCATCATCTATGAATTCTAACCCTTCTTCTAGTGTTTTTTTAATAGGTGTAGATAATATTATCGTTTCATCTGTTCCTTTAGCACGTATATTAGTTAATTTTTTACTAATTAAGCAGTTAACTGTCAAATCATTATGACGAGAATGAATGCCAATAATTTGTCCTTCATATACTTCAGCACCATAATCAAGAAATAATTGACCACGATCTTGTAAATTATAAAGTGCATAAGCTACTGCTTTACCTTGACCATTTGATATCATAACACCATTTTGTCGATGATTAATTCTTCCTGGAAGAACATCATCATAGTGACTAAAAGTTGCATATAATAAACCTGTACCTGATGTTAAGGACATAAACTTTGTTCGAAAACCAATTAGTCCTCGACTTGGAATGGTATAATTAAGTTGTACTCGACCTTTATTATCATATATTATATTCCGTAATTCACCTTTATGTTCACTTAAAATCATCATAATATTACCCTGGTGCCGATCTTCAATATCTACTATAACTTCTTCAAATGGTTCTTGTTTACGACCTTCAAATTCACGAAAAATAACTTTTGGTTTAGAGACACCTAGCTCAAAACCTTCACGACGCATATTTTCAATCAATACAGAAAGGTGGAGTTCACCACGACCAGAAACAAGAAAAGCATCTGGATCTTCAGTTTCTTTTACACGTAGTGCAACGTTATAAATTAATTCTTTTTTCAAACGATTTAAGATTTCACGAGAAGTAATATATTTCCCTTCCCTACCACAAAATGGTGAATTATTAACACAAAAATACATACTTATTGTTGGTTCATCAATAGTCAGTATTGGCATTGCTTCAATATTATTTGAATCACATAAAGTATCTGATATATTTAATTCACCAAGACCAGTCAAAGCAATAATATCACCTGTTTGAGCAATTTTGGAATTAATGCGCTCTAATCCTAAATATGTTAATACCTTACCAACTTTACCACTACGTATTTTACCTTCGCTATTAACTATAATTATAGTTTGATTAGGTTTTACTGTACCACGCTTAATCCGACCAATACCAATAATACCTAAATAATTACTATAATCAAGTTGAGATATTTGCATTTGAAAAGCGCCAACTAAATCAATATTATGTGGAGCAATATACTTTATAATTGCTTCATATAATGGGGTCATATTCGACCACATATCATTATAATTAGTTCCAGCTATACCTTTTAAGGCTGAGGCATAAATGATAGGAAAATCCAATTGTTCATCAGTTGCTCCTAAGTTAATAAATAAATCAAAAATTTGATTAACAACCCAATCAGGTCTTGCGCCTTTTCGATCTATTTTATTAATTACAACAATTGGTTTTAATCCATGAGAAAAAGCTTTTTTGGTAACAAAACGTGTTTGTGGCATAGGACCATCTATCGCATCAACCAATAATAATACACTATCAACCATTGACATAACGCGTTCAACTTCACCGCCAAAATCAGCATGTCCTGGAGTATCAATAATATTAATTCTATAATTATTCCATTTAATTGCTGTATTTTTTGCAAAAATTGTGATACCTCTTTCTTTTTCTAAAAAATTTGAATCCATAATACGTTCACTCATATTATTACAGTTACTAAATGTATCGGATTGCTGTAATAACTTATCAACAAGTGTTGTTTTTCCATGATCAACATGTGCAATAATAGCTATATTTCTTAAATTTTCAATAAGCATAAATTTTTACCATACTTTTTCTTAATAAAAGATATTAATAAATATCTATGATGTAATATTAGTTTATACATAGTAAATATATTTAAATATATTATATTTATAATTACATACATTATTGACATAATGAAATAAATTGAAACCTATATCTAAATAAGATTACTTTTTAAAAAAATAAATAGTTATTAAATATAGCGCTAATTTATTAATAAATAAGTTAAAATTTTGTCTAATTTAAAAGATATTTTTAATATTTTTTAAATAAAAAAGATTAATATTACTTAAATTGAAAAAAATTTTAATAAAATATTATTGTTCAATAACATCAAATTCACTTTGAATATTATCAATATATTTTATTATTAATATATTTTTACTTATTTTATAAATAATTATTATTTATTTATAAAAATTAAAATATATTCAAATTAATAATTATTCTTCAATGTTAGTTTTAAATTAATTTATTGATATTTATTTAAGTTAATAACTAATTATAGAATTAGTTATTAACTTAAATAAATATCAATAAATTTCCAATAAATGAATGCTTTATATACGATATAAATATTACGATTTATTATAATATATATACTATAGATTCAATACTCACAATTTCTTAAATATATTATTATACAAATTTAATTTATTTTATTAAGACTTAATTAAAAAATAATTTTATAAATCTCTATTATAAAATTAACTTTATTTTTTATATAATTTATTAGAAAATAAAATAAAATATTAATTTCGCTATGAAATTAATTTTCATATTTTATAAAATAAAAAATTTTTATTTATTAATTTTATTATATTTATATAATTTATCTTTTATATATAACTATATGATATAGAATATTAACAATAATTATTTATTTAAAAATAATTTGATTTATTTCAATTTTTTTTAGTAAAATTGATATAAGATTCATAATATTCAATATCTACTATATTTTAATATTATAACTATTAAAATTATTTATAATATGAAATTATATTTATCTAAATAATATAATAATAGAAAATCTTTAATATAAAAATAATTGATATTAATACGTTTTTTAGCAAAAATATCGATAAAATCATCAATATTATTAAAATAATAATAATAACACTATTAATAATAAAATTAAAAGAATTATTATAAATATCTTGTAAAATTATGAATCATTCATTATTCAATATAATAAACACTATTAATATTTTATTTTTAGAAAAAAAATATATTTTAACATTCTTAGATGTTACATCTAATTCTTTATTTAAAGAAATGAAATTATTTTTTAAACTAAACAATGATTATAACATTTAGTTAATCATAAATAATTTTTAATTATGTATCATTTTTAACAACATAATATGGATTATTAAAAATAATATTACTTACACAATATATAATAAAAGTATTTTTATACTAAAAATAAATAATATCTTCGATATTATATAAAACATTTAATAAATCAAATAATTATCAATTATTATTTAATATCTAGATAAAATCTAGCTTATAATCTTATAGTATTTATAATATATTTTATAACGTTAATTGTTATTGATATTTTACTTCTAAAAGTAAAACTGAAATAATATTAGTAATATTAATAAAGACATCTGAATTCTAAATACACATTACATATGTCTTTTATAGATAAATGAATTTATAAAAATATATAAAATTATAAATTTTAATATTTTATAATATACTTTTAATTTATTTAATATATATAAATTTAATAGATAAGGTTTACTTATAATTTTATTAATTATTTTTAATAAAAATTTATTATTTTTTAAAATAAATATAAATATTAATGTAATTTAACTTTTTATTAGTTTTAATATATTTGAATATTATGTTTTGATAATATCAAATATATATATTATAATAATTTATTATATTATAAGTATTATTTATTAATATCGATCTTGCTAAAAGAATAATTATTATTATTAATTACTTAATAATAATTATTAATTGAATATTAGTATTATTAACTTAATTATTAACTTTTTTTTCTTATAACATATATATAATTAAATTTTACAATATAAGAAAATGTTTTTCCACATTAAGTAAAAAATATGTTTTGCTATTTAAAATTTAAATAAACTATGGTATATAATATATACTATATAATTATTACATATTATGTTGTATCATTTATTTTTTTCTAAGTTAATATTAATTATATTTTTTATTACATATAATTAAAATATTTATATATTTCTTGTAGTTCTTTAATTTTCTCATAGAATACAACAGAAATTTAAAAAATATTATTTTATTAATTATTAACTGAAAATTAGTGAAACTAGTAATACTTTTTTACTAATATTAATTAATAAATTATTTTATAATTCATAACTAAAATGAATTTTTTTATTAAGTTATTTTAATATCTTTTCTAACTGTATAAGTATAAAAATAAAATTAGATAAATTCTTAAACAATTATATCGAATAAGTAAGATTACTTTATTTTATTTTTTTTGATTGAAATCCTTATTATGAAAAGTTTTTTATTTTTTTTAAAAAAAATAAAAAACTTTTCAATAGTTGTAGAAATTTATTTTTAAGTATTTATATAATATTATTAATGTAATAAATTAATTGAAAAATCACATATATAATTTATTTTTCTAATCATTATTATAAAATTAAAATTAAATCTTATACCAATATTAAGTATTATATAAACTATATATATACTAAAATATTATAACTATAATTATTATAATCATAAAATATATATATTCTCTATCTATGAAGTAAAATTGTTTTAATTAATACTAACAAATATATTGAATAATAAAATTATTTTTAAATATTTAATTAAATTATCATAAAAAAATAAAATGCTTGTATAATTGATTTTTAATAACTATAAATCTATATTTACTTTTATTAATCATAATAGATTTACTTTATGAATTTTATAATGTGTTTCATAATTATGCATACTAATTTATTGATGTAAAAAAACAACATATCATCATAATAATAATACATTTAATAATCAGTTATTTAACTATATTAGACGTAATATTTACTATAATTAATTTATAAATTAATTATAAATCAATTTTTTATTAAATATGTTATTAAATATCTAATTTAATTTATAATTAATTAATCAATTTTAATATCACTATTAATAAAATATTTTATTTTAAATAGCATTAAATTTTCAGTAAATTAATATTACTGAATATTTTAGATATGAATAAAAATTTATTGAATAGATTAAATTATAAGATAGTTTTTAACTATATAAGATCTAGAATCTTTTTAATAAAACTTTATACTTTGATATATTTTATTTTTAATAATATTTTAATAATCTATAAATAAATCTACTTTATTTTTTAAAGTATTTTTATAAGAAATATTTTTAACTATATTAGTTAATAATTTACTTAAAATATATATATTAATATAGATTAATGAATATTTTATAAAGTAATTCTACTAGGATTTTTTATTAAAAAACTTATTTATACATTAGTTAAATATGAATAATTTTATTATTCAAATGAATTATTTTATATAAAAATAAATAAAAATATTATTTATGAAATAAATAGTATTTTATTATTAAACTTAAATCTATATAAAGAAATATGATAGTTTTATAAGATAAAAAAAATAAATTAATATATTTATAAATACTTATTATAAAAATTACTTCAATTAAAGATATAAATCGATTTTTAAAAATATTAAATAAATACTTTAATAAGTTATTATTAATAATTAATTAAAGAAATTTTAATAATTAACTAATTTAAAAATAAATTATAGTTATTATTATATTTAATATTTAATTTTTATTATCAATAGATAATTTTAATATCAATAATTTTAGGTATAAAAACATCAACATATAAATAATGTTAATAATTGTTTATTTATATTAAACAAAATTTAAAAATAATTTTAGAGAGTTTTAACTATATTAAATAATAATACAATATAAAAAAATAACAAATTTTACTTAAATAATTTTAAAAAATATTTTTTACTATCTTATTATTAGTAAATTTATTTGCTATTTAATAAAAATATCTAAATTATTAAATATAACTAATATTTACACTAATAAGTATATAATTCATATTTTCAGTTTAAATTACATAATTTAGATTATATATCAAATCATTAATTTGTATATTAAATCTTGTTTATATATATCAATTTTTATCTCTATATTTATAAATTTATTATGAAGTTTATTAAAAATTTAATTAAACATCATTATAATATTATATTGTACAATACTTTATATTTTAATCAAATAAATATAATTTATTGGTATCTTCAATTTGATTTTTAAATTAGATAAAACTAATATCAGATCAATTTTTGAAAAATATAAATATATTAAAAATAATTATTATTAGAATTAAAATATCAAATACTTATCAGCAATAATTGCATAAAATTATAATTAACAATATTAATATATTTTTACTTAAAATTAATGTTTTTATCATATAAATTAAAATAAAAATAATTAAACAAATAGTTTTTTTAATTTACTAAAAATTCGATTTTGATATATTATAATTTGATGATTAAAAAATAATATTTTAATTGAATCTAATGTTAAAGTGATTCAAATAACCAGAACTATAATAATTATTAACTACACATTTGAAAATAAATTTAAAATAATTAATAAGTATAGAAATATTTTTCTGGTTGATTAGTGATAATTTAATCCAACAAGACCTCATATCATATCTATTAAATAAAATAAATCTAATATGTTTTTTAACCTGGAATAATTTCTTATGTAATCTTTGCACTAAATTTGATGTTTTTGTTGAGCGTAAAACAGCTACTATACTGATTTCTTTTTCGGAATACCAAATAAATTCAACTGGTTGATCTTTTAATTCTTTATAAAAAAAATAATTATGTAACGGATTTTTTCTAACACCAGCTCCTACAAGAGCAAATAATGAAAAACAATCACATAATAATGATAACCTTTTTACCATAAAAATATCTTTCAGTATATTCAAAACACTACTAGCGATCTCTGGTGTATAACATAACTGAATTAACTTTTTATCTGGATGTAATCCACTAGCCAATGGCTGTAATTGTTTGGACTTTAATAATAAATCAATATCTTTATAAAATTGATTAAAATTTTGTTCGTTTTCTAAATTTAATTCAATTAAATAAACATCATCATGACTTATAACAATTCTAGCACCGTTTTTTGATTCCAAAACACGTTGTATTTTTGTTGAACCTTGTTCTGGTTGATAACTGCATTTAAGTTGCAAATCAATATTAGTGTCATAAATTGGCTGTAATGTACGGGTATGAAGTACTGATACTGATAAGCGTGCTAATTCAATAGCTTCATCAAAACGCAATAGTGGTAACAAATAAGCATCTTTAACTTTATGCGGATCAGCGCTATATATACCAGCAACGTCACTCCAAATAGTTATTTTGTTAACTCCAGCCAATGCGCCTACTTGAGTAGCTGAATAATCACTGCCATTACGTCCTAATAATACTGTTTTACCTTTTTTATTTCTCGCAATAAAACCAGTTACAACTAATAGTTTATTTGGATATTTTTTTAAGAGTTCTTTTAGTAATGGAAGTGATAGAGTTTCATCTACTTGTGGTTGAGCTGAAAACTCTGCACGCAGAAATAATCTAGCATCTAACCAATGATTTGGTAAACCGAATTCTTCCAATACACTAGACATCAAACGTGCAGACCAAATTTCTCCATGACCAACAATTTCTGCATAAATATCATCATAAAATTGTTCATCCACTAACTTGTTTAAACGATCAAAATCAGCTAAAAAATCTAACTTTAATACCTTAGCTTTTTTACTAGGTAACAACCCAATAATAAGATTTTGTTGGTAACTACTAATTGTCTTCTGCACTTGATTTGCTAAAATTCGATCAGTTTGACTTAGATTTAACCAATTAATTAACTGATTGGTTGTCGTTCCTGCCGAAGATACTACCATTAAATCACCTGGTTGACTATAATTTATCATAATATTAGCAACTCTTTGATAAGATTTAACATTGGCTAAACTACTGCCTCCAAATTTATGTAATTGACGATGGTGATATTTTACTGCTTCAGATTTTACTATATTCATTATAAAAAAATACCTCTTCAACACTAACTAAGACATGTTAACTAAAGTTAAATAAACTATTTAAAAAACCTAATAAATTATTATAATTTTTATATTATATTAAATAATATGATACATATATAGCATTTAATTAATGATATTAATTAACATTGTTTTATTTAATCAAAATATTTTTTTATACTAAAAAATAAAATATAATCAAGTTTAATCCAAATAAAAATAAAAATATCAATATATTCGCAAATACAAAATACTTTACATTTAAATTAAATAATATTATTATTGCTAATAATAGAAAATGGAAATCATAAAATATTTTAAGTTTATTAAACATTTTTTAAATATAAGATTTATTCATAAACAATTAAATAAATTAAATCTTTTATTAATTGATTTTTTTAGCTTAAAGCATTTTAATCGCTAAATTGAATAAATCATTATTTCAATTTTATTTTCAACAGAGTAAAATAATAGTAAATAAAGAGTATTATTATATTTTTAATTCCCATTAAAAATGCTTTAAACATTGACAACGAATTTATTCGTAGATAAAATAATAATTTATTTCATTTGACAAATAATAAATTATTATATTAAGTATTTTACATGCGTTTATTTAGTCAATCATTTCACATTATAATTATAATTTAAGTAAAAGTCGTAATGATTAAATCTAAAAAAGTAAGTAAAAATAATTATATAAAATAGGTTTTTACAAGAGAAAAAATATTGTTAAAAAATATTCACTTAATTATTTTAATTTGAAATTTAATTTCATTAAAAATAAATTCTATTTATCTTAAAAATAATTGTGATATTAGAATAATATTAAAAATAATTTTGTATCTCTCAATTAATAAAGATACTATTTTTTTATGGATGGGATATTAAATCGCTGCTTAAATCGATCTACACGACCACCGGTAGCCAAATCACGTTGTTTACCTGTATAGAATGGATGACATTTACCACAAACATCTAAATTTAGATCATGACTAACAGTTGATTTAATTCTAATTATATTACCACAAGAACAAATTACGGTAACCTCATCATATTTAGGATGAGTATTTTTTTTCATAGTATAAAATCTCTATTTATAAAGTATTTCTAGATAATCTTAAAACTATAGTAATATACATAAAAAAATTACAATAGTAATTATTAATGGTAAACTTAAATAATATAATATAATTATTATATATAAAATCTATTTACAATGCAATATAATTTATTTAAATAATAAAATTATAATAAATTTATTTTTATAAATATTATCTCTAATACTTATTAGGTATATTTAAAATGACTATTGTGCAAGTTGCACTACATATTCCATTAATGAAAACTTTTGATTATCAATTACCAAAAAATATTTTTTTTCCAAGCAAAGGTTGTCGTGTAGTAGTACATTTTGGTAAGCAAAAAAAAACTATTTTAGGTATTGTATTATCACATAATCAAAGTAGTAAATTTAATTACAAAGAATTAAAAACTATTGAACAAGTTCTAGATCAAGAATCATTATTTTCAGATAATTTATGGTCGTTATTACTTTGGGCATCTAAATATTATCATTATCCTATTGGTGAAGTATTATTTCATACACTACCAGTTTTATTGCGAAAAGGTGAAGAAGCAGCATTTTCTTCAGTATGGCAATGGCAAATCACCAAACAAGGGAAAATTCTTCCTTTAAATAAACTTAAACAAGCACCAAAACAACAATATGCTATAAAATTATTACAACAAAAATCAATTTATCATCATGAGATAGTGGAATATGAATTAAGTAAAAATTCGCTACAAACACTAAAAAAGAAAGGTTTAATTCAACTATTATCCGTTCAACCAAAAATAAAAAATTGGCATTCTGATTTTTATATTTGCGACAAAAAACCAAAACTAAACTTAGAACAGTTAAAAGCAGTAAAGGCAATAAATTCTCAACTAACATTTATACCTTGGTTATTAATTGGGATAACTGGTTCTGGTAAAACAGAAGTTTACCTTAATGTTATTGAAAATATTTTAGCACAAGGAAAACAAACATTAGTTCTTGTTCCTGAAATAAGTCTTATTCATCAAACTATCCAACGTTTTAATAATCGTTTTAATACTCCTATTGATGTACTTCATTCATCATTAAATAATAGTGAACGGTTGTCAGTTTGGTTGCGCGCAAAAAAAGGACATACTTCTATTCTAATTGGTACTAGATCAGCATTATTCACTTCTTTTTCAAAGCTTGCATTGATCATTATTGATGAAGAACATGATAATTCTTATAAACAACAAGATGGATGGCGATACCACGCTCGCGATCTAGCTGTTTTTCGTGCTAAAAAAGAAAACATTCCTGTTATTATGGGTACAGCAACACCTTCATTAGAGAGTTTATATAATATCAAAAAAGGAAAATATCATCGTTTAGATCTAACTAAAAGACCTGGAAATGCTAAATTAGCGAATCAATATTTAATTGATTTAAAAGGCCAATCATTAAAATATCTCATGTCAAAACCATTAATTCAGCGTATTAAAGATCATTTGACAGAGAATAATCAAGTTATGTTATTTTTAAATCAAAGAGGATACTCACCAATATTAATTTGCCATGATTGCGGCTGGATTGCTAAATGTTTACGATGTAATCATTATTATACACTACATAACTATCAACATCGTCTAAATTGCCATTTGTGTAATACCAAATTATTAATTCCAATACAATGTTTTGATTGTGGATCAACTCATTTACTTCCTATTGGTTTAGGAACCGAGCAGTTAGAGGAATCTATTAATAAACTTTTTCCTAAAATACCAGTTACTCGTATTGATAAAGATACTACTCAACATAAAGGGGCATTAGAAAAACAACTAGACCTTGTTTATACAAATGGAGCTCGTGTTTTGATCGGTACTCAAATGCTAGCTAAAGGACATCATTTTCCTAATATTACTCTTGTCGCTTTACTGAATGTAGATAGCGTACTTTTTTCTAATGATTATCGAGCAACAGAAAGATTTGCTCAACTTTATATTCAAGTCTCTGGACGTGCTGGTCGAACTGGTAAATACAGTGAAGTAATATTACAAACACATTATCCTGAACATCCATTATTATCAACTTTATTAAAAAGAGGATATAACGAATTTGCGTTAGAAATACTAAAAGAGCGACGAGATGTTTCTTTACCACCTCACAGCAATCATATTATTATTCGTTCAAAAGATCATAATAATGAATATGCATTTGATTTTTTAAATACATTCAAGAAACAGATAGAGAAACATCATATGTATAATACAGAACTTATATTAATTGGTCCTATGCCTGCTGTTCAAGCTAAGCGAGAAGGTTATTTTCATTGGAAATTATTACTTCAACATTTTTCACGTCATTATTTACAAAAATTAATTTCATATGTATTACCTAAAATAATAAAATATCCCGAAAGTCGAAAAGTAAAATGGAACATCGATGTTGATCCAACCGAAAATTAGTTATTGAAATTAACGTTTTTATTAATTAAGTTAAAATAAAGAAATTAATTATATATGTAAACTACTCTATAAATAATAATAATTGAAGTAATTAAGCATATTTTTAATACTTAACACTTAAAATATTTTAAGTAAATAAAAACTATACATTTAAATTAACATTATTAATTATTAAAATTAATAATTTAAAAACAATAAAAAAATATCATAAAATAAAAATATTATTAATATAATATATGTCTCTTTATAATAAAAGAATTTTATTCTAATAAAAAATTAACTCATATAGATCTATTTTCATATAAAGTGTTGAAAATTTAAAAAATATATTTAAAATATTTTATAAAATCTTATTTATTTAATAAAAATATATATTATTTTATATATAAAAACTATTTATATTTATATATTTAGTATTATTAATTCTATTAATCCTAATATTATTAGTGATATTTAGTAATATCAATACCATATAAGTGTATACGTTGATTTTAGCTTTTAATAAATCAATGGAATTATGTTATTGTATTCTAATAAATTATTTAATTATTATTATAAAAACATTATATCTTAATTCAAAATTACTACTATAAATAAAAATAATCTTAACTTATTCATTTAATATTAATTAATTATTAGAAGAACCAGTTTATAAATATATTAGTTTAATAATAAACTGAATAATAATCATCTACTTTAAATATATATTAGCATGATTATATTTTGAATAAATAAATATAAAGTATAAAGGTTAATCATATAATAATTATATATTATTAATAATAATCTTAACTTCTAAAATTATAAAAATAAATCGTAATAACTAAAATATTTAGTATTATTAAAAACTATATTTGGGAGCAATATAAAATTATATATTACTATTAATTAAGATCTGTTTTACTACAAATTAATTATTAAGTAGTAATATTATTATATCATTTAAAATTCAAAATAATGAAATAGATAAAAATAGAAATTTTTTAAACTTTAATTAAAATTATCTATGATAAAAAGATATTTATCTTATATCATTTAAAGATAAAGATAATCAACTTTAAATTAAGTTTAAAAAATAATATATATAAATAAATTAATTTAATTTTTATTAAATAGTTTAATTAAAAATCTAATAAAATTATATAAAACAAAATATAAAATATTAGATAAAATTAAAGATTAAAGCAAAAATGGAATTAAGAAATAAAAAAAAATTATTTCTTATAACAATTATTATTATTTTTATTGTAAATTTTATTATGTTTCATAAAAATAAATTAATTCTTATCTCTAATAAAACAATATTACATAATAATAAACGATAAATCAAAATACTCATTATAATTCATATTACTTAGATCAAAAGAATAATAATGCTGTTCTATAAAAAATAGAACTTAGAAAATTAAAGTACTAATCAATTATATCTTAAACATTCAATATAATAAAATATTAATAATATATTAAAATTAATTGATGCAAAACGTTGATAATTTGAGTAGTATTTATACTTATAAGTATAATCCTATCATTTTATTTATTTAAAACATATAATATATTAATATATTTTTGGTATGTAATCATCAATAATCTAGTTAATAAAATTCGCTAAATTATTAAAATAAATACAACAATTAAATTAATCAAAATACATAAAATAAAAATAATACAATTATTAACAATATTTAAAAATATTGAGAAATAATAATATATTAAAGAAATATAGTTTTAGCATTATTAAATTTAGATAGTATAATTAACTTAATATAATATTAAAATTTTCTAATAGTTAAATATTATAAGCAAAAACATCAAAATATTATAAATCGTTAAATCTATTTGTGTGTGCATCTATATTATTTCATAGAAATAAGGGTTGAAAAACGATTTCCATTACCCCATTTATATCTATAATAAATTTAAAAAAATTTTTGTAGTTTTATATGATAAAAACCTAAAATATATTTATATACTTCCTTAATAAAATAATCAAAGGTTAACTCATGACTACAATTATAAGTGTTCGCTATAATGGTCAGGTTGTAATTGGTGGTGACGGTCAAGCAACGATGGGTAATACTGTTATGAAAGGTAATATTCGTAAAGTACGTCGCCTTTATAATGATAAAGTCATCGCAGGCTTTGCAGGTGGTACTGCTGATGCATTTACACTCTTTGATCTTTTTGAACGGAAATTGGAATTACATCAAGGGCATCTAACAAAAGCCGCTGTTGAATTAGCTAAAGATTGGCGCACTGATCGAATGTTAAGAAAACTAGAAGCACTTTTAGCTGTTGCAGATGAAAATACTTCTTTGATTATTACTGGTAGTGGAGATGTTATACAACCAGAAAATAATTTAATTGCTATTGGTTCTGGTGGTGCCTATGCACAAGCAGCAGCAAGAGCTTTATTAGAAAATACAAAAATGAGCGCGCGTGATATTACAGAGAAAGCCTTAAGTATAGCTAGTGATATTTGTATCTATACCAACCATAATTTTAACTTTGAAGAACTATCTTCAAAATCTTAAGGATTTAAACATGTCTGAAATGACGCCACGTAAAATTGTCAGTGAATTAGACAATCATATTATTGGTCAAAACAAAGCAAAACGCTCTGTTGCTATTGCGCTGCGTAATCGATGGCGCCGTATGCAGCTTGATCAAGCATTGCGTCAAGAGATAACGCCTAAAAATATTTTAATGATTGGTCCAACTGGTGTTGGTAAAACTGAAATCGCACGTCGTTTAGCAAAATTAGCTAACGCTCCATTTATTAAAGTAGAAGCAACAAAATTTACTGAAGTCGGTTATGTAGGTAAAGAAGTTGATTCTATCATTCGTGATTTAACTGATGCTGCTGTAAAAATGGTACGACTTCAATCTATAAAAAAAAATCGTTACCGTGCAGAGGAATTAGCTGAGGAACGTATTCTTGATGTTTTACTACCACCAGCTAAAAATAATTGGGGGCAGCCAGATTCACATATAGAACCTTCCACAGCACGTCAATCTTTTCGTAAAAAATTAAGAGAAGGAAAACTAGACGATAAAGAAATTGAAATTGAAATTGCTATTATACCAATAGGTATTGAAATTATGGCCCCTCCAAGTATGGAGGAAATGACAAGTCAATTACAGTTTATGTTTCAAAATATAGCTGGTCCAAAACAGAAACTTCGCAAGATGAAAATCAAAGAAGCTTTTAGAGTATTAATAGAAGAAGAATCGGCAAAACTAGTTAATCCAGAAGAACTAAAACAGGAAGCAATTGATACGGTTGAACAACATGGTATTGTTTTTATCGATGAAATAGATAAAATATGTAAACGTGGAGAAACATCTGGCCCTGATGTTTCTAGAGAAGGTGTGCAACGTGATTTATTACCATTAGTTGAAGGTTGTACTGTTTCCACTAAACATGGTATGGTAAAAACTGATCATATTCTATTTATAGCTTCTGGTGCATTTCAAATTTCAAGCCCATCTGATTTAATTCCAGAACTACAAGGTAGACTGCCAATAAGGGTAGAATTACAAGCATTAACTGTAGAAGACTTCAATCGTATTTTAACTGAACCTAATGCATCTTTAAGCTTGCAATATAAAGCATTGATGGCAACTGAAGGTTTAAATATTGAATTTACCTCAGAAGGAATTGATAAAATTGCTCAAGCAGCATGGCAAGTGAATGAAAAGACAGAAAATATTGGTGCTCGTCGATTACATACAGTTCTTGAACGATTAATGGAGGATATCTCTTTTGATGCTAGTGAACGGAATGGTCAAGATGTTACAATTGATGCTGATTATGTTGCTAAGCATTTAGATGATCTAGTAGCAGATGAAGATTTAAGTCGATTTATTTTATAATATAATATCATTAATTTTATTTATTACATTTATATTAATGTAATAAAATTTATTGTTATTTTTTATAAAAATAAATTTATGAATTAACTACATAAATTTATCTATATCTATATACATTAATAGAAATAAAAATTTATTTTTTAAAACATTATAAAATATTATTTATTATTTATTTTAATATTTTAATTTACTAGACAACTGATATTCTAAATAAGATTATTGATATTCTTTATATTCTCTATTATATATTATTATAATCGTTAACTTAATATTATATTATAGATTTTATCTATATAATAATAAAAATAATAATTTTTATTATTTATTTAACTTAATATTAATTCCAATGGCAAGTGAAAAATGAAAATTATTATTAAGCCTTCTGATATTTAAAATAATTGATATAGCAATTAAGTTTATTTATATATTTAACTATTTCTAATTTTCTAAAAAATTAATGATTCTTAGAATAAATATGTAGATAATAATTTTATGAGATTTAGTAATACTGATAAATTTATCGCAATAATATATTTATTTATAAACTTATATAAATAAAAATGTATAATTTAGTAAAAAGTTATAAAAATTTAGTATTTTTTAATTTATTTACTTCTTATATATAAAATTAACATATGTGATATATTTATATTATTAATTAAATATAAAAATATGATTTTAAAATTTAAATTTAATTCTATATTTTATATTTTATTAATTAAGCATCTTGATATAAATCTTTAATAATAATAAAATTACTCAATTATTTTTATAATATTTAATTAATTATTATAAAGAAAATAATTTATAAAAACCTTATTTTTTTTATAATAACTTTTCATATAATTATGTTTAATAGTAGTATGATTCAGGTAATTTCATACTTATTTAATTCATGGATCCATGAAAATATTTAAATTTTATTGAATCCAATTATTTTTACTAATGATTACTATTTAAGATATATTAATTTTAAAATTATAATTAATAAGAATTATATTCTACGTAATAAATAATTTATTATATTATTTAATTTTTATTACTTATCTTAATATTTCTTTTATTTTGTCGAATTTTACACTAAAAAAATATTTACATATACTTAATACTAATACTATTTTTATATAATAAATGAATTGTCTTTATATTAATTTCTATTTTAGAAATTTATATAAAGATAAGTTACTTTATATCTTTAGTATCATTAAATTAATGTATTTATTTTTATATTTCATAAATTGTTTAATTTTCAATAAAGTATAACAATAAATATTATCATCAGTTATTAATTTATAAATTAATATAATTATTAATACATTATATTCATTGGATTTATGAAGTAACTTATAATTTATAAATTAATATAGTTTGCCTTATATCTTATTGTTCATTTTAACAATTATTTTATTTTAATAAATAACAAAAATAAAATAAAAGAAAATTATAAATAATTAAAACATGAGCATTATTATTTTATTTTATTTTTTTATTCAATAAATTCAAAACTTTAATATGGATATATTTAATTTTTAATAAAAAATTTTAATTATTAAGAATGCATAAAATAACTTATATAATAATTATTTTTTAATGTCTATAAAAAATTTTATAATACTATAGGCTAATTAATTTATTCATGATCATTAATTAGCTAATAAAAATAGCTAATTAATTATTTGACTTTACAATAAACACATTATTTAAATAAGCTATAAATATAATAAATATTAGTGAGAAATTTTCAAAGAAAATTCATTGATTTTTATTTAGTATAAGTTTAGCTATGAAATAGAAAATAAAAATTTATATATAAAAATATATCTAAGTTAATTTAGGTAAATGTTATCTCTTTATAAAGTATTATTTATATCTAAGAAATAATATATTGCTATTATATACTTTATTAATATTATTTTTAATAAAAAACAGATAAAAATAAATAAAATAAGTAAGAATAAAAATTAAATTTATTAGTATTATTTTAAATATAATCCTATTATTCAATAATTATTGAACATCTTCAATTCGACTTAATAAACCTCGTAAGCGCTCTTGCCATGCATATTGTTCTTTTTTTAAATTTTCATTTTCATTAGTTAATATTATATATTTCTCTTTAGCACTTACTATTTCTTGATATAAATTATTATTATTTTCTTTTAGTTCTATAACTTTTATTCGTAAAATTTCAATAGTTTCAATAGCTTGTTTAACTTTAGCTTCTAATTTTTCAAAAACTTCAAATGACATATATTCAATCCTCTTTTAACAATACTATAATTTTAACAAATCATTCTTTATACCCCTATATAGTTAAAATTTCTGTATAAATTCACTAGTCTAACTTTAATTATTTCTATTTATATCTAATAATTTATAAAAATAGATTAGATAGAATATCAGTTTTATCCTCTTTATAAGAGATGATCTTGCTTATTTATTCATGTGATTTAACAGATTTAAATATTATTATTTCTATTATATATATCTATTAAGAAATAAAATTATTAAAAGTTTTTTTTTGAAAATAATAAAAAAAAGAAATTTGATTACTTAATATTCCATACTTCTTTAGAAGATAAATATATTAATAAAATTATTTTAGCTACACGCATTACTAGTTAATATTTATCTATGAATTTTAAATTTATTTTATATTAATAAATTATGCTTATATGGATAATATAAACATAAACTATATCATTTTTATTTATTGTAAGTATGGAAATTATTTAAAATTAAATATATGTACTTTCTAATAGTTACATGACTATATATATTCACCTCACACTTAAATATAATCATTATTTTAATTTTTAATAATTTGACTACTTTAACAAAAGAATTTTGTTTTATTTTTATAAATATTGTTAATTTTATAACAAACTATTTATATGTAAAAAAACTTCAATTTATTTATAAATTACAAAAATATAATATAATATAATATCTTATTTATAAATAAAATTTATTTACTTATGATATTTTCTACTTACTCTTTAAATAAAACTAATATTCTTTAAGAATTTATATTTAAATTCATGTTAACATTATTTTATTTCATAAACTATTCAGTATAACTTATATTAATAATATAATATCGCACTTTGTAATTCATAAGTATTATTACTTATTTATACCATATTTTTTATAATTATCTGTAATGTATTACTGCTACACTTTTATTAATTAGATTTATTTTAAAATATTTCTTATTATTTTAGTTTTAGATCAATGATTAATCTCTAACTATTAAAATCAATATTGATTAATTAATAAATATAACTTAAATTATTGCGAAATGTTTTAATAAGCACTAATAATAATATTATTATTATTATTTTATTTATAAAAAATTAATTATCTACTATTAAATTATTAAAATATAAATCTAAAACTCAAAATAATTCAAAAAAAGTAATATGAAGTAAATTAAGAGATTATTATAATAATTAAAATAACTATAAAAATATATATCATTAATTAATGCAACACTAATGTAAAATATGATCTTTAATGTTAATTAAAATGTTAATCATAATGTTAATAATAATTAAATCATAAACTTTAATGAAGTTTACTAAAATTAAACTAAATAAGTTATAATCGAATAGAATATATATAAATAAAAAATATTAATTTTTCTTATAAAGTTAACACTAATGTCTTATGTTATATGTTATACATTATAGTGATTAATTCACTAGAATTAATATAAATAATATGAATAAGAAAATATTTTTATTTGATAAAAAATATATATAATAAATTTATAAATATAATTTTTATTAATATCATTAATATCATTAATTTCTAAATCAGAATAAAATAGTATAATTAAAATTTAAAAGTAGAAAAATATTTTTTATAAAAAATAAAATTTAATAGATTATATTTTTATACAATATTAAAGTTAAATTGAATATAAATAATCTCAAATAAAATTTATTCAAAAAAAATAAATATTTTTTTGAATAAATTTATTATTATCTAATGTAAAATGACGAAAAATTTTTTAAATTATTAATTATACTAATATTTTATATTATGTTATATAAAATTCAGATATTTAAATTATAAATTTAAAATTTATATAATAGATCTAATATTTAAGATGTTGTAATATTATAAATAATAAATCTATTATTAATAGTTAATGCACAAAAATCAATATTAATAGTAAAGATCTAATATATATCAATAGTTTAATAATTGTTTATCAACAAATCATATTATATAGAATATAATATATTTTAAAATAAAATATATAAAAATACTTCTATAAAAATCTTTTATATTAAAATATTTATAAAAATTATATTCAATATTATTGAGTACTATTATATATAATTCAAAATATAAAATTGAATATTTAATAAAAAAAAATTATTTTAATGAAAATAATTTCATATAAATATCATATGGATAATTTAAATTAATCGATGACACTAATAATTTTAAATATTCATTATCAAAAATTGATAATAATATTGTTTATTTCATCTAATCTACTAAATAAATTTATCGATATTATATATAGAAATATTTTATTTATTTAGTAAGATTTACTTTAATACTTACCATGCCAATCGTATATATATTATTCATATAATATCAAAATTAACAATAGATATACAGTATTTATCCTTTTATAAAATAAATATAAAAACTACAAAATATCCGTTATAGTTTATTATCTGTTAATATTGCTATATTTAACTATTAATTTATTAATATAATTAAGATATAGCACATTATACTAAATTCTTTTATCTTATAATATCTTTTTTATGAAATGATATGCTATATATTTGATTTACTTTAAGAAAAAATTGTCATTTCTAATAAAATTAAAATAAAATTTTAAATATATATTTAAAATATTTTAATTTATTAAATTAAAATCATTAAAAATTAGTAAAACTATATTAAATATAAAAAAGTTGTTTTTAATAATAAAATTATAAGATAATAATTAATACTATTTAATATCTATAAATAATAGAATATCAAAAATCAATTATTATTATTTTATTTTTATAAAAAAATGTCATATTAACATATATATAAAATATATCATTTCACTAAATTATAAAAATAAATATATGAATATTATTCAAAATAAATTGCTTTTAGAAAGTATTTTAAGAATATTTTTATATATCAATTTTCTAAAATTAATATAATAATAATAAATTATTGTATGATAGTATAAAATACACATACGTAGTAATAATCTTAAACTTTATATAGATAAAAAGAATTTATTTTTAGATAAAATTATTAAAAAACTTTTTAATCAATATTTTATTTTAAAAAAAATTTCAAAATAAAATATAAAAAATATTGACTATAAAATACTATCTATAATATTATAAAAAAATCTAAATTAACTTTTAATAAAAACAAAATTTAACTTTATTAAAATAAAGAGCATTTAATATAATAATAGATATTATATTTGATAAAATATTATATAAGAATAAATTCACTAATAAAACTTTAAAGTAATAAAAATAATTTCATTCTATTAATTTTAGTAAATATTAATAGAATGAAAGCACTTTTATTAAAAAAAATCAATTTCAGTAAAAAAATATTTTTATTTATCTAATGAATAATTTTTAAAAATTTGATAAGATATTAATCAAACTAAAATTTTTTTATTCATATCCAAAATCATATTGATTATATAAAATTTATTCTTAACTTAAATTCCATTTAAAACATTATCTTTTAAATATTTAAAAACTAATTATTTAGTTAATATAAATAATAATTATTATTTATATTAACTAAATAATAAATATTAAACTAGCTTAGTTATGATATAATTCGATAATAACTAATACATAAAGTAAATAGATTTTTGAAAGATCAACTTTTAAATAAAACGAAATTAAAACAATTTTCTATAAAAAGCTATTTTCTTTAATTATTAGAATTTTTGTTCTAATTTACATATTTAATAATAACTATATAATAATTTATTATCTTTACTTTAAATTAAATAGTAAAAGAAAATTATTCTTACTATATTATAGATTTAAGATAAGAATTATATAAATGATTTTATAATCAAGAATTATATTATAAATCTTAATAAATAATTTTTTATAAACTAAAATGATAAATCATAATATATAAATTTAATAGATTTATAATAATTAATATTTAATCTTAAATTATCATTAAGATAACCAAAAAATATTTAGATTTATTTTAAATGTCTATAATGAGTTATTACCATTTAATAAAATATATGATTTTATCAGATCTGATAACTATAATTCTAAATTTAAACTTAATATTTAATTCTAATAGAATAATTAACGTATCATAATAAACAATAGATAAGAAAATTAATTTATATTAGTTATTTCTAATAACTAATTTTAATAAATCTTCAAGAGATAACAAGAAGAATCTGTTGATGAAAATATCAAATAAATAATAATAACTTTAAAAGTTAAAATACAAAATAATATCTAATTAATAAATAAAATTCATAATACAAACTATCCATATAACTATTATTCTATAAGATAGGTAGAAAAACTAATTTCTTTTCTCATAGTTAAAACTTCATTATTAGTAATATTTATTTATAATTAATTTTAAAAAATATCAATCATTAATTAAAAAAATAATTCCAATTATATTTATTTTAGTAATATGTTAACTAATTTCCATAGGATTTTGTTCATAATTTAAATTGTGATTAATTTAGATCTTTTTAATTTAAAATTAATAAAAAACTATCACTATTAACTTAATTTACTTAATAAAAATAAATTTGGAGAATAGATAAAAAATACTCTTATTTTTATAAAAAAATAATAATTTTACTTAATTTCATAACAAAAAAACTTTTTACTTTTACTTAACAAAAATATACTATTTTAAATTTATTTTTATATAGATTATTTAAATAACAAATTATATACATAAAAAATTAATATATTAATGATTAAATTACTCAATAAAAAACTCTGAAGTTATATGATAACTAATAAAAATTAACGATATATTTTCAATCTTATATCTAGTATTCCTTTTAATACAGAAACTTAATATAATTTATATCAATATAATAAAATTAAATTAATCGCTGATTCCAACTGTTAATATTATTAGTAAGTAATGAATTTAAATGTATTTAGATGCTATAACTTAATTAAATCTTACTATTAAATAAATTTAATCTTTATTGATAAAAATAATAATTTTATATATTAATTCCTATTAAATACTTATTATAATTATAATCAATAAATTATTAGAATAGTTATATTATTATTTACCTACTAAAATTAATATAACCTTAATCTTTATTAATAATACATAAATGATTTTAACTCAATTTATTAATTAAAATAATAAATTAAAAATTAAACAATTAGTGTTTAATAAAATTAAATCAAGGTTATATTCAAAATAATTATAATAGTTTTAAACAACTTTTTTATCAAAAATAATAATAATTATTATATTAATAATAGTTTAATAAACATTGATTTAAATAATTATCAATATTTATGATATATTAAATTGATTTATCGTCTCAATTAAAATAGAGGTTAAACAATAAATTAAAAAATTAATTCATAGACCATTATCCTATTAAAAATTATTCAAATAATTAATTATATAATGTACTTATAGTTAATAAATTATTTAAAACAAATAAATTATAATTTTTGTTATAAAAAATCAATTTTATTTTTATAAACAAATACTATTCAATAATATTAATAATTATATTCTAAATATAAAAATATATTATTTACTACAATACACATTGAAAAATATTAAAATATAAGATAAAGTGAATTTATATTATCTAATTACTTACAGATAATTTTTATTAAAAATAAAAATAGTTAAAAATAGGATTTTTCTTTAAAAATCATTTTTTCTATAAAAATAGAATTTTAATTGATTAATAAAAGCATTATTACTTAATTATTTAGTAAATAAATATTTTATTATATAAAAGATATTTTTCTTTTTATATTTATGTTTATATGCTATCTAATATAATTAGGTAGCATAGTAATAATAATATTAAAATCTTAAAATAATTATAAAATTTAATAAAATATACTAATAATCTCTTCAGAACAAAATGAAACTATATTTTGTAAACTACTTTAATAATATAAAACATACTTTATAAAAGTAGACATGAAGAAATTACAATATCTTATAACAGTAATAGCATTTGCAAATAAAGTTAATATAACTTAATCAAAATGCTTAATAATTAATAATAATCATAAGTTTATAAATTAAAATAACTAAATAGATTTTTAATAAAATAAAAATATAAAATATATAATATTTTAATTAATTAAGAAAATATTTTTTATATTTGTTCATAATACATACAAAATTTAAATAGAATTAAAAATATATATAATATTAATAATAATACTATTTAAATTTAATATTTATACAAATAGTAATTTATTATATGATTCAGATGACATAAAACTTATATATAAAAATATAATATACAATATATCTATCAATTATTATAAGACTTGATAATAATAAATAATAAACGAAAAATATATTTAATTTTCAAGGATTATACGATAAACTTAATATAACTGTTTTATATATCAATCGAAATAAAGACATTTTAATAAAATTAATAAAAAACAAGTTATAAAAAAGTTAAAATAGCTTAATTATTTTTGGAATCATAAATAAATATTAGTTAATAGATTAACTAATATTTTTATGCTTAATATATTTATTATAATAAAAAATATTTTTTAATTTAAAATTATATAATACAGATATAGTTTTAATTTATATTATAATTAATATTAGAGATTTTAAAATGATATTATTGTAAATTTACTATAAAAAATATCTGCAATAATTGAGTTAATAAAATAATCATTCTTATTTTTATAATAAAATATATAATAAACATTATTTAAATAATAGAATGAAATTAATATTTTATTGAATTTAGATAAAAATAATTATAAAATATAAAATAATAAATAAATATAATTTTTTTATTTACTTTACTCAACTCAATTAAAATATAAGAATTAATTAGAAGTTAAAATTTATTAATTTTTATATTTTAATTGATATTTTAAAATAAATAAAATACCTTATGATAAGGAAAAAATATACGATGAAATTCATATGATAATATTAATTAAATATAATTAAATTTAAAAATCAAAGTTAACTAATTAAATTATTAATCTCTTAATTAAATCTTTATTTTATTTACTTATTTTATAAATTTATTTTGATAATATATCTAATAATAAAAGAATCATTATTTAATTAATAAAATTAAATACATTCTAATATTAGTTTTACTTAATTCAAAAATAATATTATTAATATAATAATATTTTATTTAACAAATTTTTGAGGCAAATAATATGACAAATTGGGTAATAGGAAAAATTATCAAAAACCATAAATGGACAGAATCATTATTTAGTTTGATTTTAAAAGCACCAATAAAACCTTTTATTGCTGGACAGTTTGCTAAACTTGCTTTAGAGATAAATGGACAACGTGTTCAACGAGCTTATTCCTATGTTAATGCACCTAATGATAATCAGTTAGAATTTTATTTTGTTACTGTACCAGAAGGAAAATTAACGCCATATCTTAAAACATTGAAATATGACGATTCTATCTATATAACAGAAAAATCAGCTGGTTTTTTTGTATTAAAGGAATTACCTGATTGTGAAACGCTTTGGATGATATCAACAGGTACCGCAATTGGACCGTTTTTATCTATTTTACAATTTGGTGAAAATTTAGAGAAATTTTATAAAATAATCTTAATACATGCAGTACGCTATTCTAAAGATTTAAATTATTTACCATTAATGAAAATACTTGAGAAAAAATATAAAGGAAAATTAAGTATTCAAACAATTATAAGTCGTGAAAATAAAATTAGCTCACTCAGAGGTCGAATTCCAAAACTAATTGAAAATGGTAAACTAGAGAAAGCAGTTAAAGCAAAATTTGATCCAATAAATTGCCATGTTATGCTTTGTGGTAATCCAGGAATGGTTAAAGATACACAGAAACTTCTAAAAATAGAAAGAGGAATGGATTTAAATTTACGTCGCAAAGTTGGACAAATTACAAGTGAACAATATTGGTGATTATAAGATAAAGAAAAACAATAAATTAATGGAGTAAACTTATTAAATATTTTTATAGAAATGATTTAATTTACTTTATAAAAAGATTCTAAATATATTTATATAAAAAAAATTAACAAATAATTAATAATAGATTTATTCTAACATTTTTTAAAAAAACATTAATAACTTATTATTAATAATAATAGAAAATCAATAATAAAGAAATAATAAATCATAATAATTTATTATTATATAAACGAGATTACTAAACGTCAATTTCTAGTAAATCAATTGAAAATAAGAGCAAGAATAGTAGAATATAAAAATAAAAAACATAAATTATAAATATATTAACTATTAATAAAATAAATTATTAATATTATTAAATAGTACTATTTAAATTAGCTTATCAACTATTAACTAAACTAGTATCTATATCTTATTTATTTTATTTACTAAATTTATTATAGAATTAATATTTTATAAGAAAATAATAATAATAAATTATTAATTAATAATAACATATAAAGTATTCATTTTATTAATATTATAATTTCTAATCTTCTAAAAATAATTATTAAATTATATATCTAAAAAAATAAATTTTGGTTATTTATTAATATAAATTATTTTTAACAGAAAATAATTCCATTTTAAAATAAAAAACAAAGATAATCAGAACATAAGAATATTAAATAAAGAATTCAATAAACAAATTAAAAATAATTAAAATAAGGATATTTATTTCCTTATATTTTAATTATCAATTAAATTAATAATTAAAATATATTCATTCATTGTATTTAACTTAAAAGTTAAAAAATAAAATATATAGATAATTTTTTTCTATAATTAAAAATAAAAAATCTATAAAATTAATTGGATTATTATTCAAATCTTATATATTAATATTAATTAATAATCTTAAATTCAATTAATAATGAATTTGAATTTACTATTAGATTTACTTATATATTAGAAAAACATAATCAATTTTAAAGTAATAATATAATAACATTACAAATAAATAATAAAAATAAAGTTATTTAAATGGTAAGATATATACTACATAAGTTAAATACATTAAATAATTATTAATTATTTTCTCACTTATTATTAAATATTTTTAGTTGTAGTAAAATTTGCGACGTCCATTAGTCATTGGTAACTGGAAACTAAATGGCAATAAAAAAATGGTTGAAAAACTAATTAAAAATTTATGTAATGAATTACATAACATAAATAGCTGTGATGTAGCAATTGCCCCACCAATAATTTATTTGTCTCAAGCAAAGCAAGCTTTATCAAATAGTAAAATATCACTTGGTGCACAAAATGTTGATATTAATTTATCAGGTGCTTTTACTGGCGATACTTCAGCAGAAATGCTAAAAGATATTGGCGTAAAATATATTATTATTGGTCACTCAGAACGAAGAATTTATCATATGGAAAGTAATGAATATATTCTCGAAAATTTTATGTATTAAAATCACAGGGATTAATACCAATACTATGTATTGGTGAATATAAAGAAGAAAAAGATGATTCTAAAACTAAAGTAATTTGTGCTAGTCAAATTGATATAATATTAAATAATTTAGGTGTATCTGCATTTGAAAATAGCGTTATTTCTTATGAACCAACCTGGGCTATTGGTACTGGAAAATCAGCAAATCTAATCAATGTACAAAAAATTCATAAATTCATCCGCAATCACATTGCAAAAAAAAAGATCCAGATATTGTCGAACAAATAATAATTCAATATGGTGGTTCTATAAATGTTAATAATGCTATCGAGTTTTTTATTCAACCAGATATTGATGGTGCATTAATTGGTAATGCATCATTGAAAGCTGATGCTTTTGCTACTATTGTCAGTATTGCACAACAGCAAAAAAACATCTTAATTATAACATATCATGATTTAAACTTGTTTTTATCTATTTATTTTAAAATTTTTATAAATCAATAATAATTATATAATTAATAAAATTTGAGATAAATTTAAATTTAATTGTAATAAAATATACTGATCTAATCTTATATTATTTAAGTGCAATAAAAATATGAATTATTCAAAAAAATAAAAAATTTACACACCACCACCATAATATAATACTCTATACATATTAAATCTACTATTGAA
This sequence comes from Arsenophonus sp., assembly GCA_052401645.1. Taxonomy (GTDB): domain Bacteria; phylum Pseudomonadota; class Gammaproteobacteria; order Enterobacterales; family Enterobacteriaceae; genus Arsenophonus. The sequence continues at coordinate 332,168 of CP198939.1, read as the reverse complement.
TATATCTTGAATCTATTTAATTCTTTTTAATTTTCTTAAATTAAAAAGAATCAGTATAAGTAAAATAATCTTGGTTATTATTTTCTCCGTAATTATTTTTTATAAAATAAATTAATATAATATCAACAGTTTTATATTTTTATTTATTTTATTTTTAATTATGAATTAATATATATCATCATTTTTAATAAAATAAATATATATCAAATTTTATCTAAAAATATTATATCTCTCATAAATTACTTAAAAGTAGATTTTTAAAAAAATTCTTTTTATTAAACGATTAGTATTGTTATAATCAACTCATAGCATTTTTATAATTATATAAATAAATTATCTATATGATTATAGAATATTTTAATATTTATATTAATATTTATATTTAATTTACTTTAGTTATGAACAATATCTGATGTTATAATAATAACTATTATTAAATTATTAATAATATTAATATAGAAATTATTTTTATATTCTTAATATCGATAATATTTATTACTATTTAAATTAAATTCAAAAAGTGAAAATGATAATTACAGTAATAATTTTAATTATTAAATCTTAAAATATAATAGTAAAAAATTAGTTAATTCCATGAAAATATATATAATAAATTATACAGAATCTAACTTATATCTTAATAAGAAATCTTTTTATTTAGATATTTTATGATCATATTGGATAATAATATTATTTATATATATTAATATCAATAATCTTGCTTTTATCAAATAAATAATTTCGATATAATTTATAATTATATTATATTTTTAATTAATATTTTATTTTTTTATTTTAATTTTATTAAAATATTTATTAATTTATATTAATAAACTAAAAATAATTTTTATTATCATTCAACTTTCATTATAACCTATTTTATAAGAATATCATTCTTTCATATTTGTATAATCAATACTAATAATAAAAGTTTATTAACTTTTTTATCTGTTTAGATAAAACAATATGTTAATTATTAATGATAATATTTGTTTACTCTATTATTTTTAATATTAAAAATAATTTTAATAACATTAATTCTTATCAATTTTATTGCGATATATTTATTTAATATATATAACAATATTATCACTTTAATATATGATAAATTAATATTTAGAATCCTAGTTATTAAATCAATCTAAAGTTAATATTTTAAAATATTAAATTAATTTATGATAAAAATCAACTTATGTTTTCATTTATTCATTTTATTAATGATTAATATAATTTTCTAAATTTTATTCATAACAATATCAAATAGAAGATTAATTAGAATAGAATTCTATTCTAATTTTATTATAAACGTTAAACAAATATAGAAAGGATATATAGAGTTATAAGAATAATAATCATGTTTATTAATTTAAATGTTAAATTCAATTATTTTACCTGTCTTTTCAATTTATTTAAAATAAAATAGAAATTCAATTTCAGAAAGTATCTATAATCTGAATTATTATTAATTTTATAATTTATTAGCTATAAATAACATATATATCTCTTAAACAACTGATCTTAAAAATAAATTATTATAAATATATAAATTATTATATTAATAAATAATATAAATCTGATAAATCAATTTTTTTATAGATATTAATTATATAAAATCTTATATATATTTAAGTCTTAAATAATATTCCAACTAATTTATAGTTAATAATAATTCCTATAATCTTAATTTAACAATAATCATTTAAAAAAATAATATAACTTCTAATTACTATAGAAATCATTAATTTATATAAGCTAACGATTGCTAATCATTAATTTAAAATCATAAATTTTAATTTATATTTATTAACATCTTCATTTTGAAAAAAAAATAATTTTCGTTTATAAAATTCATTTGTTATTTAGAAAAAATATTAAAAAATAAATGTTAAAGTTTTAACTAATATATTTAATATTTTTAACTATAATTTTAAGTTAAGATCTTTATACAAGTTATTCTTATAATACAAAATTATCAAACTATTTCTATTATTATAAATAATATAGATTTTATATTGATAAAGTATTATTTATAATAAAAAGATATATGTATATTACCAATAAAATTTCTAAATATATTCTTAAAAATATCTTTATTTATAAATTGAAAATTAATTTAAATATATTAATTATAATATTTATTAAAATATATTGTTAATTCATTTAATAACTTATATACTAATTTAGTAATATCAAAATTTAATTAATATAATAATTACTTTCATATAGCTAATAGAATAATATGAGAATTAGTAAACACTAAAAATTAGATTGTTCTATATATGATAGATATCTATAAATATTAGATTATTTAGAACAATATTTTTATTTAAAATTTAAATTATTTCTTCAATAAATTCTTACACAACAATTACATAATATTAATGATAGAATAAATTTAGTAAAATAACAGAAACAGTATTTCAAATACCATTCTTATAAATTATAAAAATAAATTCATAAAAAAACTTAAAACAATTATTGTTTTAAGTTTTTTTTATGATAATAATATTTATAAAATATATATACTATTTCTAATATTAACTTCCTTAATAAAATATATAAAACCCAATTGAAATAATATTTAGTGTTATATTATAATAATTTATTTTAAAAATAACTTGATATTATTTATATCAATAAAATATTCTTATATTATTCAGTTAATTTTATATATAACAACCTTATAATGATGATTATATATAGTAGAGACTTTATAATTTGTTTGCTTTATTTTGTTACTAAAATATTTTAAATTTAATTAAAGAAATAAATGGTTATAAAAGATTTATTAATCTGAAGATATTTTTTATTATATAATTAAAGTAATTTTATTTTATATAATAAACTATTATTTTTTATTATTTAATTTTTCCTATTTATACAGGCATTCTAAAGTAGAATTAATCAGATAAATTTTGATATAGATAAGAAAGTTATGTTTATGTAAAATTAATCCCTTCGTGTTTAAATAATGAAATTATCAGTAAAATAATTAATATTAATTAATAATTTACTAATTTAAAAAAATTCTATATCTTAATATTCTTAATTAAAACTATCAACTTTCCTATTTTATTTTTTAATTTCTATCAAAAAATAAATAAAAATATTCTTATAAAGAATAATTTATAAGAAAATATATATAATCATAATCTTATGTAAATATTAATTAAATAAATTAACTTTATTTTTGATAAAAATAAGTCCATAGTATTTTAATGTACACCAATTTTAACTGGTTATTTTATTTATATAAAAATATAAATATGGTCTTTTATTTTATTCAGCAATTAAAATATGTTATGAGTATATTTATTTTTTTAAAAAAAAAATTATTAAAGAACATAAAAAAACCTATATCCTGATCCTTTTAATTTATAAAAAAGGTTTCTTTTTAAATATTCCTAATATTTACATTTCATCAGAAAATTGAATTATTTATAACAATATATTATATTTTAAAAAATAAATAGACAATTACTAGTGTATTAAGCTCAATATTTTACTTATAAAATATATGTAGAAAAGATTAGTATTTTTTAAAAATCTATAATATCTATTTTTTAAAAATAAACTTAATAATTATATTTTTTGTTTTAAAATATATTAATAATAAATATAAAATATTATGTTATTTTTATTTATTACATATTTTAAGTTAAACTATATCTATTTATAAATTTAAAATAATAGATTGATTCTATTGAAAACTAAAATAGTATAAATTTATTTATATAAAATAGTTTCTTTATGTAAAACTAATTAAACTGTTTTGAATAAAATAAATAGTGATTAAACATAATTTTATTAAATGATCTAATCGTTGAAATCATATATTTATTATTATAATAAATTATAAGCTTAAAAAATCAAATATAATACATAATTATTTGATTATATTAGCTATCTCTCTGTTAAATTAAGTTTAACAGGTATCATTAGTATGATAATAATTCGCTATTTAATTAAAGAAACATTGAAAAATCAAGTTGCAATATTTTTTATACTAATTTTAATTTTTTTTAGTCAAAAAACAATTAATATACTAAATTCAACAATTAAAGGAAACATTCCTTCCAATTTAGTTCTTCCACTTCTATGGCTAGGTATCCCTGAAATGTCACAATTGATTTTTCCATTAAGTCTATTTCTAGGGTTATTAATGACATACAGTAAGCTTTATATTAATAGTGAAATTACTGTTATGTATGCCTGTGGTTTGAGTAAACAAATATTAATAATAACAGCTTTAATTTTGGCATTATTTACAATTATAATTTCGGCAATAAACATAGATTTAGTGTTACCTGCGTCAGCAAAATACCAAGAACAAACGTTATCTAATGAGAAAAATAATCCTAGTTTGGCTAATATTGTTGAAGGAAAATTCAAAACAACCAAAGATAAAAATATTGTTCTTTATATTAGAAATGTAACAGGAAAAAATTTTACTGATATCTTTATGGCGCAATTACTACCAATTAATAATCAACCACCATCAATTGTAATTGCAGAAAGTGGATATATCCGAGAAGATGAAAATGGTAATAAAATTGTGATATTAGATAAAGGAATCCGTTATGAGTCTAAAATCTTATTACGTAATTTTCGTATAACAGAATTTAAAGATTATCAAGCAGTAATTAATCATAAAGATATAATAGTTAAAAATAATAAAATAGAGCAGAAGAATATGTTACAATTATGGCGTAGCACAGATATTAAATCAAAATTGGAATTTCACTGGCGATTAACATTAGTTATTTCGACACTTATTATGGCTTTACTCGTTGTACCATTAAGTCATGCTAATCCAAGACATGGAAGAGTATTAAATATGTTGTTTCCTATTTTACTTTATATGATATTTTTTTTATTACAAAGTATGTTTCATTCAAATGTAAAAAAATATAAATTTGATCCTAGAATAATGATTTGGTTAGTTAACGGTATTTTTTTCTTATTAGCTATTATATTAAATATTTGGGATACTTTTTCTATGCGTATACTTCACGCTAAGTTTTATAAAAAAATTACCGATGCTTTATATATTAGATAAATATATAGGGCGTACTATTTTTTCTTCAATTTTAATGACAATTTTTATGTTAGTTTCATTATCAGGAACTATTAAGTTTATTGAACAATTAAGAAAAGTAGGTGACGGAGATTATACTAGCTGGAATGCAGGAATTTTTATTTTATTTACTGTCCCAAAAGACATTGAAGTTTTTTTTCCAATGTCAGCACTATTAGGTACATTATTAGGACTTGGCGCTCTATCAACCTTCAATGAATTAGTTGCAATGCAAATTGCCGGTTTTTCTCGTCTTCAAATTGCAATTTCAGTAATGAAAACATCGATTCCTTTGATAATTATTATAGTGATTATTGGTGAATGGATTGCACCTTCTACAGAACAGTGGGCACGTAATTATCAAGCTGAAAAAATTGTTGGACAGTCATTAATAGTCACAAGTAATGGATTATGGGCTAAAGATGGTATGAATTTTATTCATATTCAACATATTATTGATAAAAATAAAATAAAAGAAATCTCTATCTATCAATTTAATGAACAAAAAAAATTACAAGCAATTATTTTTGCAGCTTCAGGTTCTTATAATTTTCGTACTAATCATTGGAAATTATCAAAAATAGATAAATCATTGATTAACAATGGAAAAGAAATTATTAACTCACAGAGTTTACAGATGGATTGGAAGACTAATATAAGCCCAGAAAAATTAGAAATTATTTCTCTAGAACCTGATTCATTAGCAATAAGTGGTTTATATAAATATATTAAATATCTTAAAGAGACTGGTCAAAAAGCTTCGATTTATCAATTAAATATGTGGAAAAAAATTTTATCACCTTTTTCTGTCAGTAGTGTGATGTTAATGGCAATATCATTGATTTTTGGACCACTGAGAAATGTCTTAATTGGTGTAAGAGTATTAATTGGTATTTTTGGTGGATTTATTTTTTATTTATTAAATGAAGGTTTTGGTAACTTAAGTTTAGTCTATGATACTCCTCCATTGATAGCAGCAATATTACCAAGCATATTGTTTTTTATATTTAGTATTTTTCTTTTGATGCGTCATTAATAATTAACTTCTATTTATAATAATTATATCTATCAAATAAAATACTACTAACTTAGTATAATATTAAAAATTTATTTCTTATTATATTAATTTAATTATTATTATCAGAGTTTTTAATATTTTTTGATAATATTCTTTTTAAAATAATATTTTGTTAGTTAAAAGAAATAATTATAATTACTAATTATTTTTTATTAAATTATTAATCATTATTTTGATTTAAAGACTAAATTGGTTTATTTATTATATAATAATAAAGTAATATTATCATATTAATGAACTATTGTAATATCATTCTTATATATCTACTTAAACAATAAGTAAATATTTATTTTTAGTAAATTCATAAATAAACAAATTAGTTAATTCATATAAATTCTTATAAAACTAAATATTTTATTCCATCTAATTCTCTATTATACCTATATTTTAAATCTTAATAAGTATCTTGATAATAAGATATATTATTTAAATTAAATTAATTAATTTATTTATCTATTTGGCTATACTAATAATTAACTAAGAAATTATTATAGATAATATCTCTTTTATCTTAAGAGATCATATTATATAGAAGGATAAATAAATAGTATTTATTATTTCTGAAATAAAACTATAATATAATAATTAAATTTATTAGCTATCATTAATTAAAAGTATTGATCAATAATTTATTTGAAATTAATAAAATATATTTTTAATTGTTAAATAGGATTTTACAAAAAGATTTTTTAATGTCTTTAAACTATTATATCAATAAGTATAATAAAAAATATTATTTTAAATAAAAATAAACAATTTTAATTTTTTAATAAATTTAATTTACTATTTTACTTATGTAAAATAATTTATTTAAATTAAATAAAATAAATCATATTTGTTATTAATTAATAACAAATATGATTTTACATAAATAATTAATATAATAATTATTTAAAATATTATAAATATATAATTTATTTTTTGATACTTTACATAAAAATTTAAATATTGAATAACTATAGTTTTTAGGCAACAACGATAGATATTAGTATTTTTTTAATTATTTTCTAATTTAATAATTAGTTAACTACTTATTAGTTTTTCAATGAAATAATATATGTTAATAAATTAAAATTTGTTAATTTATATTATATTTTTATTGATTTAATATGATAATATAGGTTAACTGTTTTAGTTAATTATTATTTATAAAAACAAATATCATCTTTTATTTAATCAATTTCAGTAAAAATTTAAATAATAGTAAATTAAGTAAATATAAGTTTATTTATTACTAAATAGTAATAAATAAAAATTTATAATAATCTTAGTAACGATTATAAATCTTTAAATGAAAACTTTTTATCTATTATTAATAATAGATAAACTATTAAGTTATAAAATATAGTAAAGACTAAAAATTATTTTTATTAATAAATAAATTATTATTTTTAATAAATTGTATTAACTTAAACAACCTAATTAATAAAATATATACTTTTAATCAATATTAAATAATATAGAATATAATTCTATGATTATAGAAAGTTATATTTAATTTAGTATATAAACTATTTTAATATTTTTTAAATTTTAAAATATATCTAGTAATTAAAATTTAATAAATAAAAAAATAATGATAACAAACAAATCTTTATTTTTAGATAGATCTGTAATTAATTACAAAAAAATCTTTAAGTTTATCTCACGTAATATCAATTTTACTATTTAGAATTTTAATAAAATTATAATAGATATTTAAAAAATATCATAAGTAGTGAGATTAACTATTAATATCTATAAATAATAATACAATATATGTTGTTATCAAACTAAAATCAAAAAAATAATATTTATCTATAATTATTAAAATAGTTTAGAACAGAATTTTATTCTTTAAATAAAAAGAATATTAATTTTCTTTAATAATTATTATTTAAGAAAATTTATAAAATAATATATTAAAAGATAAATACCTTAATTATTAATAAAAAAATTTATGTTTTTAATTTGTGCAATGATTAAAAAAAGCTCATAAATTGGATTATGAATTTATAATAATAATATTTAAATAATAACGCTTTGATTAAACACCATAGTAAATTCATTCTATTTTTTCCTTTTTAAGAACATTATTTTAAAAAAAATCAGAAATTTATTTATATAAATTTTCATTAATTATTATATTAAAACTTTTTATAAAGATAAAGTTCTAAGGAGATAAATAAATAAAACGCTTTATCAAATACAAGATTAAAAAGTTATTATGATAATATAAAATTATTATATGTTATAAAATACAAATTTTGATTAATAAAAATCAATATCTATGTTATGAAAAAATAATTTAGTGACTACTAATGTTCATTATTATCTATTGCTAGAGTATATATAGATAGGCAATAGTGACAATTTTTTACTATATAACTTATATAATATTTTTCTCAATAATCTAAGAAGATTACTAACAATAGATATTTTATTTATATAATAAATAACACGAATTTACTTTGTTTTCTAATTTTAAAATATTACTTATATTTTAATTACTTATAAAACTTTACTGTCAAAAAAAAATAAATATACTTATAATTAAAGATTATTTATTTAAAAATAACCATATTTATATATTAATTATTTTAAAATTGTTATGTTTCATTTTTATTATCTATGTAAATAAAATGCTATTTAAATTAATAATAATAAAAATTTAAAATATAAATATTTAAAGTTGAAAAATTTATAATATATATTGATAGTTAAGGTAATTTAATAACAATTATGTCTAAAGTAATTTAGATTAAAATATTTTATTATCTACAATAAAATATATTAGTCGCATAATAAAAATTATAATAATCGATAAAAATTCAATGATTAGAAAAATAAAATATATTACACTAATATAGATTAGTATTGTTTTAATAACAAACATATCTTTTAATATAAAGCAACTAATATTATCTGTTAATATTAATATATTTAAATATTTTAATAATATAAAAATAAATTATCATTTGAACTAATCATGATTAATATCAGGCTATTATATAAAAATTAATAATAGAATAAAAGATTTTGAAAAAGTTTAATACTTACAACAACAATCTATAAATAAAATATCATAAATTATAAATTGTTTCTATTATAAAATAAATATTAAATATCAAATCATTATTAATGATAAAAAGTATATGGATTTAATTCAAATATTGTTTTTAAAAAGGTATATTACTTTATCAAAACAATTAGAATAATATCTATTAAAAGATTTGTGTATCAATTTTACATTCAATATATAAATTATTTAAATAGATTTAAAGAATAAGATTAATAAACTATCTTTTGGATAATAATCATACTATTTTCTGAAAAAAGAAGATAATTAAAATCTTTAATATACATTTTAATAAACTTATAAATTTCATAAAATATAATCAAAAAATTATAATTTAAATTTTTAATGAGAAATATTTGTCTTATTTTTAGAATAAAACTACAGATAATTGATATGTTTAAGATACTAATATTCTATATTTGAAGAAATAAAAATAATAAATTATCTAAAATAGACTCCTTTTCTTCTACTAAAAATATTTAGTGTAAAATGATTTTGAATGCAATTTAATTTATTATAAATATGATATATTTTATCTAAATCTATTCTATTACAATTACTACAATCAAATAAAATAATATATTTTAAATAAACTTCAATATAAAAAATATTATCTAAAAAATAATAGATATTTAAAATAAAATTCGTTTACTTAAATCAGTTTTCTGTATAATTTTAAATTATATATAAAAATTAAAATAATATTATAAAGAAAGTTATTAACCATGTATAATATAAATATCAAAATAATACTATATATATTTTAATTAATTTAATAGAAATAAATAATAATTATACTATAGAGTAAATTATCATTACATTAAATTATATCAATATCTTAAAACATAATTTATATAAATTTATAAAATAACAAGTAAAAAGATATATTAAATATAAATATTTTATAGTATTAAAGTTATTTATGATAATTATATAAAAATCTAATTAATTATATTTATCTAATATTTATAGATACTATCTATATATTAGTTAATATAAATATATTTAAATAAGATAATAATCATAAAATTTTTATCAGAAAATAATGCTATTAAAAAAGATAAAAAACTAATTCTATTTTTTTTATTTATAACTATAGAGCTTACTCGAAAAATATTAATATTGATTTAAATAATATAAATAAAATATATTCATCGATCAAACTTATTTATATTAGCAGAAAATGATTAATTATTAAATATATATGAATTTCTATTATTATAGATCTATCATTAAATATAATTAATATTATTAATATATTAACTTCATAGTTTTATGATATTATTTATTTTAATTTACTAAATTAAGAATATTAATTCATAGTTATATTATATTGGCTAACTATTAAAATATTTTGAATGATAAAATTTATTATATTGATAATATTTTAACAATTATATTTAACATTAGATATATAAAAATATTTAATACTTATTCTTAATAAAAAAAATTAGTTACTTATAACATAATAATTTATATATATTTTATATATCAATATTCTAATTAATTTATCTTGTAACTTTAAATAAAAACTATATTATTTATACTTTTTAAGTATAACAATTAATTAGATCTATAGTTATAATTCTTTTATTAATACATATAATATTTATTATTAATTAAAAATAGTGAAATAAACCATAGTTTTTTACTATATATAACTAAAACTTTATAAAAGTTATAATCAAACTTTCTTAATTTTATTAATATAGAAGATTGTTCTTAAAGAAATATTACTAATATTATTTTTCTTAAAATATTTCTATAAAATATCACTAAAATAATTAAATATCACAGGAAAAATTAATAATACAACGAAAGATAAAATAAGTATAATAAGCAACAGTATTTTATATTATTTTCTTAATTTTATTAAATTTTGCTGATTAAAATTTATAAAGAATAATTAAATCAGTAAACTTGTAACAAAATACTCTAAATAACACTTTTTCTAAAATATAGATTTTATGAAAAATCAACTTTTTATTTAATAAAGAAGCTTTCTTCACAAAAAAATTTGAAAATCATCAATGGTTAGCTTAGTCATATAACAACAAAAATAGCGTATAAGCAAACGTGTTTTAATTACTTGCGAGGATAAAAAATAGAAGCTAAAAAAGCTAGATGAAAATACTTTAATAAATAGAACATTATCAATTTATACTACATAATTTAATCGGCAAAGAATCCTATTACATGGAGTCACTATTGAACTTTATTAGCTATAAATGAGGGTTTGCTCTATAGAAAGAGATATGTTGATAGATATAAGATCAACATTTTCAGACTTTTCTAGAATATTCCATGAAATAATAGATTTTGTATATATTGATGAATATTTAAAACAGTTTTTATATGAACAATATAAAATATATCGTAATATTGGTTTTGATTTAACGATAATAGTACTAATTTTAACTAAATAAATAACGAAAATAATATGAAAAAGCAGTCTATAAATCAAACTAAATTTAAATCATCTCTTGATAAAATTTATCAACCAGATGAAATTGAGCAGTCTATATATGAATACTGGGAAAAAAATGGTTATTTTAAACCTAATGGTGATAAAAGAAATGGAAGTTTTTGTATCGTTATTCCACCGCCAAATATAACAGGTAATTTGCATATGGGGCATGCTTTTCAACAAACAATTATGGATATCTTAATTCGTTATCATCGTATGCAAGGAAAAAATACGCTATGGCAAAGTGGTATGGATCACGCTGGAATTGCAACTCAGATAGTTATTGAAAAAAAAATTGCTGTAGAAGAAAACAAAACTCGTAATGACTATGATAGAGAAGAGTTTATTAGAAAAATTTGGCTATGGAAAACAGAATCTGGAAATAACATTTCAAAACAAATGCGAAGACTTGGCATCTCTATTGATTGGGAACGCGAACGCTTTACTATGGATGAAGGCCTTTCAAAAGCAGTGAAAGAGGCATTCATTAGGTTATATCGAGATGATCTTATTTATCGAGGTAAACGATTAGTTAATTGGGATCCTAACTTACATACTGCTATTTCTGATTTAGAAGTTGAATATCGAGAAGTTAATGGTTTTATGTGGTATTTACGATATCCTCTTGCCAATGATATAAAAACAAAAGAAGGTCAAAATTATTTGGTTATCGCTACTACTCGGCCAGAAACTATGTTTGCAGATACTGGTGTCGCTATTAATCCAGATGATTCACGTTATGAAAATTTAATTGGCAAACAAATTTTGTTACCATTAGTTAATCGTTTGATTCCTATCATTGGTGATAAATATGCTGATATAAAAAAAGGTACTGGATGTGTTAAGATTACACCAGCTCATGATTTTAATGATTATGAAGTTGGTAAGCGTCATAAATTACTTATGATTAATATTTTTGATATTAATGGACAAATACAAGAAAAACCAAAAGTATTTGATAGTTTAGGAAATCCAAGTAATATTTATATAGCGACAATTCCTTTATCATTCCAGAAAATGGAACGTTTTAATGCTCGTAAAGCAATAATAAATGAATTAGAAAAATTAGGATTAATAGTGACTATGAAATCACATAAGTTCACTGTTCCTTATAGTGATCGTAGCGGTGTTATTATTGAACCAATGCTAACAGATCAATGGTATATTCGAACTTTACCATTAGCAAAAGAAGCAATTATAGCAGTGAAAGATGGTCGTATTCAATTTATTCCTAAACAATATGAGAATATGTATTTTTCATGGATGCAAAATATTAAAGATTGGTGTATTTCACGACAACTATGGTGGGGGCATAGAATACCAGCATGGTATGATAAATTTGGCAATATTTATGTTGGATATGATGAAGATGAGATTCGTTTAAAAAATAATTTAAGCAAAAATATCAATTTATATCAGGATGAAGATGTATTAGATACTTGGTTTTCTTCCAGTCTTTGGACTTTCTCAGCATTAGGTTGGCCAGAAAATAGCGAAGAATTAAAAACTTTCCATCCAACAGATATATTAGTTAGTGGTTTTGATATTATTTTTTTTTGGATAGCTCGCATGATCATGTTAACGATGCATCTTATTAAAGATGATAATGGTAAAGCGCAAATTCCTTTTAAAGTTGCCTATATAACTGGCCTTATTCGTGATGAACAAGGGAAAAAAATGTCAAAATCTAAAGGAAATATAATAGATCCGATCGATATGATAGATGGTATTTCTTTAGAAGATCTACTAATAAAACGTACTAGTAATATAATGCAACCTAAATTAGCTGAAAAAATTGCCAATCATACTAAAAAAGAATATCCAAATAGTATTAAAGCTCATGGTACTGATGCTTTACGCTTCACACTCGCAGCATTAGCATCAACCGGTCGAGATATCAATTGGGATATGAAACGTCTTACTGGATATCGCAATTTTTGTAATAAACTCTGGAACGCAAGTCGTTATGTTTTAATCAATACTGAAGGACAAGATTGTGGTCATAATGAAAAAAAAATGACTTTTTCGCTGCCTGATCGTTGGATCAAAGCAGAATTTAATCAAACTATAAAATTATATCGTGAAGCACTAGATACTTATCGCTTTGATATTGCTGCCAATATTTTATATGAATTCACTTGGAACCAATTTTGTAACTGGTACTTAGAATTGTCTAAATTATCTATTCATAAAGGAAGTGATACAGAAATTCGTGCAACACGCTATACATTAATTGAAATACTGGAAAGTTTGTTGCGCTTAACTCATCCTATAATTCCATTTATTACTGAGACTATTTGGAAAAGAATAAAAATAGTTAAAGGCATTAAAGAAGAAAGCATTATGTTACAACCTTTTCCAATTTTTCAAATTATCAAAGTTGATAAAGCAGCACAGAATGATATAGAATGGATTAAAAAATTAATAATAGCAATACGTAATATTAGAGTAGAGATGCATATTTTGCCAAATCAATTATTAGATTTACTATTATGTAGCAACAATTATGCAACAAAACAATGCGTTAAAGAAAACATAATTTTTATTAAAGAAATAGCTCATCTTAACTCTATTACAATTTTAGATGAACTTAAACCAACACCATATGATGTGATTAAACTAGTAGATAATGCCGAAATATTGATAAAAATAAAAAATTTAGTTAATAAAAATGATGAATTAATGCGCATAAATAAAGAAATAGATAAATTAACTAATGAAATATCTTCTATTCAAAAAAAATTAAATAATTATAACTTCCTTAACTTAGCGCCTGCTGTTATTGTTGAAAACAAGCGTAAAAATCTAAAGTTTCATTTAGAAAAAAAACAAAAATTGATAAATCAAAAAAAAGAAATTATTAACTTAATTTGATAAAATAATACTATTTATATATATTAGTGTTTTATTTCATAAATTTATTATGATAATTATTTTATTTAAATCAATATCCATTAATAATTAATTAGTAATATTTTTTATATAATCTTGAATAAAATAATTCTAATTTGAATTATCTTATTCAAGATTGATATCTTAGTATTTCAATATTATATTAATTAGATTATATTAATATATTAATATAATCTAATTAATATGAAATTATAGATTTAATTAATTAACAAACAATTTTTTTTAATTTAATTATATATTAGGTAGGAAATTTAACTATAAAAAAAGAGATATATCAATATTTAATTAAATTAATTTTAATTTTTAGTTTTTAATATCATATATTTAATCATTTAACTAAATACAAGTAATTAATATTTTATAATATTCTTAAATTTAATTTTATTTAAAAATAATATTCTATTATACTTAAATTATTTTAAATACTACTATCTTTTGATTCATCTTTAATAATTTAAAATAAAAATTTACTATATTTATCACTTTTTTATTATTTTATTTAAAATAAATTTATTTTTAAAATTTATTATTTATAATAAGTATTTTTTATTAATTACGATATATATATTAAGTATCAATACGATAAAAAATTTTTTTTTTCTTATGTGTTTAGTTATATTTATCTATATATTTTTTAAAAATAATATTAATCTTTAATATTTTATATTATATCTAATATTTGATATATTAAAAAAATAAATTATTCATTATATTTTATAGATTTATATATGAATATTTATATTAGATAATATAAATATATTTTATTTTTTATTATTTAAAAATTTATTATATATCAGATATTGCTCAAAATATAAGTAAAACATCTAGATTATCTATAAGAAGACTATAATTCTAAAAATTAAGATTATTTTATTAAACTCTCTATATGTAACAAATCATTAATTATAACAATTTCTCAATTAAATAATCAATAACAAATATTTAAAATCATAATAAAATAAAAGAATTCAATTACAAATGAGATTGTAAATCTTTAGAATAAAGATATTAAATATATAAAATATATTAATTTGAAAATAATCTACAAGTAAATTTATTTAATTAAAAATGTGATTAAATTTCTTAGATATATAAATTTATTTAACATGAATATAATTTTTCTTTATTTATAAAAATATATGTTGGGAATGTATATTAGAATACAAAGATAAGTAAATAAAAATTAATAATATAAAAGGAAGATGAACTATTGTTAAATAAAATATAATTATTATTTATTAAAAAAATAAAAAGTTTTAATGATGAAATAAATAAATTTATACCTGTGTAATAAGTTTTAATTATTAAAAGTAGTTATATTACTTATTCAGTAATAAAATAGGAAATATCATAAAAAATTGATATTAATTAAATAATTTTAAAAATAAAATATAATTAATTAATTGATTTTAATAAAAAGATTCAGATATTTTAATCTTAATGAAAATTAAAAAAGTTATTGATATGATATAATAATATTTTACATTTGCCTTTAAAAATATAACTATATAATTAATAATAATTAATAATAAGGAAAATATAATTTATATATTATCAATTTATCAAATCACATCTAAATAAGAAGAATATATTAAAATCTTAATAAAAGTTTTTAATATTTTATATAGAAATGTATAGAATACTAAAAAAACTAAGAAAATTAAATTACAAAATAATATTTTGTCAAACTCTATTCACTTGCAATAAATACTATAGCTACCATATTAATCTAAATTTTAACTAATAGAATACATTAAAACAATAAAATATATATAAACATATAATAAGTAAAAAATATTTTTAAAAAAGAATTTTATATTCTGATATATTTTAATTTTTATTATTATAACTTAAATATAAATTTAATAAAAATTAGATTAAATTACTTATTATTACTTAATAAAAAGTTATTTTTAAAATTATAAAGATGAATCCAAAAATAACTAAATTAATAAAAATTAATTATTAATTAGAAAGTAAAAGAAATAAATATTCTAGTACTAAATTATTAATTAACTAATAATTGTAGAATATAATTTATCAAATTATTAATTAATATGAATAGAATAAAAAATATTTTTAATAAAAAATAAATAATTCTCATTTAAAATTTAATTAATCACTTTTAATGAAATTTCATTATTTTTTATAAAAGAATTGCTATTTCTATATAAAAACGTTTAATTTATTAAATTTTTATAGAAAAATGTTTAATTTTTTTAAAAATATATTTATAGCAATAAGCTATTTAATTATTTTAATTCCATTCTTAATTAACTCTATTCATTCAATCCCATCAATGAAGAGATTTTGGTATATTACTTAGATATAGAATAAGGAAGGAGAAGTAATATGATTATTAATCCATTATATCTTCGAAATATAATCTCGATTAATGATTTAAAACGTGAAGACCTACGAGCTGTACTTAAAGTTGCTAAATTATTAAAAAAATATCCAAAACCAGATCTACTAAAATATAAAGTAATTGCTAGTTGTTTTTTTGAAGCTTCGACTCGTACACGTCTTTCTTTTGAAACAGCCATTCATCGATTAGGAGCTTCTGTAGTAGGTTTTTCTGATAGTAATAATACCTCATTAAGTAAAAAAGGCGAAACATTGGCAGATACAATATCAGTTATTAGCCAATATGTTGATGCTATAGTTATTAGACATCCACAAGAAGGAGCATCACATTTAGCAGCTGAATTTTCAGGGAAAATTCCGGTGATTAATGCTGGTGACGGTGCTAATCAACATCCTACACAAACATTACTTGATTTATTTACTATCCAAGAAAGTCAAGGTAGCTTAAATGGTTTACATATTGCTATGGTTGGTGATTTAAAATATGGTCGAACTGTTCATTCGTTAGCACAGGCATTATCAAAATTCGATAATAATCATTTATATTTTATTGCTCCAGAAGCTTTAACAATGCCTAACCATATTCTCCATCTATTAGATAAAAAAGGAATAACATATAGCTTACATGATAATATGGAAACAGTTTTATCAAAACTTGATATTCTTTATATAACACGAGTGCAAAAAGAACGTTTAGATCCTTCAGAATATGCTAATCTAAAATCTAAATTTATTTTAAACAAAAACGAGTTAGTTACCGCTAAACTTAGTATGAAAGTTTTACATCCTTTACCACGCATAGATGAAATTAGCACTGATGTTGACAAAACATCTCATGCTTACTATTTTCAACAAGCTAACAATGGAATTTATACTCGACAAGCTCTT
This sequence comes from Arsenophonus sp., assembly GCA_052401645.1. Lineage (GTDB taxonomy): Bacteria > Pseudomonadota > Gammaproteobacteria > Enterobacterales > Enterobacteriaceae > Arsenophonus. The sequence continues at coordinate 314,320 of CP198939.1, read as the reverse complement.
TTAGCGCTAATATTAAACAAAACTATTAATTTATGAGGCATACAATTATGGCAGTTAACCATAAATTACAGGTTGAAGCAATTAAATGCGGTACTGTTATAGACCATATTCCTGCTCAAATGGGTTTTAAGTTACTTTCATTATTTAAATTAACAAAAACTGATCAGCGTATCACAATAGGTTTAAATTTACCTTCTAATCACTTAGGTAAAAAAGATTTAATTAAAATTGAAAATACATTTCTAACTATTGGACAAGCGAATGAATTAGCAATGTATGCTCCACAAGCTACTGTTAACTGCATTAAGGATTATAGAGTAGAAAAAAAACTATCAATTACCTTACCTAAACAAATTGATGTTGTTTTAATATGCCCAAATAGTAATTGCATTAGTCATAATGAACCTGTTAATAGTAGTTTTAATATTAAACAAGAGCATAATGAAGTTATTCTAACATGTAAATATTGTGAAAAAATATTTGATCGACATGCAGTAATTAATAACATGTAATCTAGATATTATGTAATTAATTTACAAAATATTAAATACTATGTTAAGTGGTAGCTATAAATTTACTCTAATTTAACTCCTAAGATAGGGGAATTAGAGTAAAATTTATTTTATATAAAATTAAATTAAATAGTCAGTAATCTAAATATCAAAACTATTAAATTTAGTAGTGTTAATCTTTTATAAGATGGATCATTTATATTTTAAAAAAAATCTATTTAATATTAAATTATTGAAATATTTGAAAATATTATTTGATTAAATAATGTTTTTTATATTAAATAGCCTTTAGATTATATTGAAGATATTAATTTTTAATTAAAATATGATTAATATTATTGATTTTTATAAATATTTTTAATTATTTTAATTAATTAAGTTTTTTTATTTTATAAAATTTTTTAAGAAAAATAAATATAGTTTTATTTTATTAATTCTTCTTTATAATTATCTTTTAGTAAAAAACAATAACATGAAAATTAATATAATAGATATTAAATAATAAATATTATTTAATTTACTTTCATATATAATAAAATTTAAATAATATAAATGATTAAAATTATTAAACATTTAATTAAATCTATATATTGTTGTTAATAATTAGTTAAATATGAATATATTTTTATATATAAATCAATAAAATTAAACTAAATAAAAATATGTTATATATAAATAAATTTATAAAAAATAATAATTTAAATTAATATGTTTAAATTATTAATAATAATTTAAACATATTATAGAATAATAATAGTTAATTAAACACGATATTGTTATTAATTTATTTTTAATAAAATTGATAAAATAAACTATAATAAGAATAGTCTAAAAGATATCATTTTATATTTTGATTAATTAGTATTATTTCTACTATAAGATCACTTTTTTAATAAAAAATAAATATTAAGTAAACTATTTAAAATTCTTAAAATCTATAATATTTTGAATATTAATTGAAATAATGAAATTAAAAAAAATTTTTTTCTAAAATTAGAATAAAACTAATTATAAATAAAATGTTATCAGAAAATATACTTTTATTTAATTATCAAATTGATATACTAATATTAAGTAGTTTGATATTTTATCATTAAATAAATTAATAGGAAAAAATAAAATTATTTTTATCCCAAAATAATTTATTAATGTTTAATTTTATTAAATAATTATGCTAAATAACCATATTATTTTACTAATATGATATGATTATTATCATATAAAAATGCATTTAAATTTAATATAATAATACTAACTATTCATAATTTTTATATACTTAGTTTTATAGTAATCTGATTTATTTTACTAAAAAATAAAATAAAAATAAATTATGATAATTTAAAATTAACATAATATAAAATTATAACATTTAAAAAATAGTTTTCTATCTATAAAAATATTAATTATGAGTATTATAAATAAACTATTATATTTAATATCTACATTAAATATATGATATAAAATAACTATATATAAATATTTTTAATATCCTAATAAAAAAAGTATTATAGACTTTTAAAATATCAAATAATTAATATAATTTTTATAGATTCATAAAAACTAAAATAAATTTTTTAGTTTAAAACTGAAATAATAATATTAATTATATTAATGTTATTGATGTACACTATATAGTTATAAAAGATAGTAGTAATAAATAATAATTTTATAAAACTTTATATAATAAATTGAATGACTGCTGAAATATGTATTGATAAATTAAATTATCAATCTTAATAATATAAAATAATAATTTAATTAATCTTAAAGTGATAATTATTTGTATTTTTTCTAAAATAAAATTTATTTAAAATAAGTATAACTTATCTAATAATAATTTCAATTTGTTATTAAAATTTATTTAAAACATATTTATTAAATAAAAATGTAGCTATAAATTAAGCTATGTTAACTTATAAGTATTTGAATATACTATAATATTTAAAAAAAAATAAATAAATTATAATCACATAAACTATTTTATATTATGATTAATAATATAAAATTTTTTTTTAAAAACCATTTTATAATAGAGTTTATGAATCATTAAGTGAAACAATTAAAATATATTTATAATAATAGTTATATATGATTAATAAAACTATAATTTTATTATAATACTAAGTAAAATAATATCTAAAATAAATAATAAAATTAATTTACATTAAAAATCAAAATAATTTATTAGCTGGATTATATGTTGATAATAAACTATTGATTATATCGACTTATTAATCTATAACTTTTAATAATATTAAATATATTATTAGAATGTAAAACTAAATAATTATAAGAAAGATATTTATATTTTAAATTAGTATATAAAAGATATAGAAGATGTTAATTTAGAAAAAATGATAAATATAATTAATCGTAAAGATAATTAAATTATTTATATAATAAAATTAAATTAAGACAAATATAATTTTTATTTTTAATGAAATCTATTAATACTTTAAAATACAAAATAAATAGGAAAATATTTAATATATTAAAATAATCTCTCTTTTATAAATAAAATTATTATTAATTATATTAGAAAATATAAAATATTTATTTTATATAGTTAAAAAAAATACTAATAACTTTTATTTATAAAGTAAAATATAAATTTTATATTTATATAGAAAACAAATAAGTCAATAACTAAATAAAACTTATATTAAATAATAATGCTAATGTTAAAATTAATAAACTTATTGTTCAAAAAAAAAGTTTATAACATTAAATATTAATTTTAAAAATCGAAAATATATTATTAAAAAATCAATAAAATAAACAGATAAAAAAATAAAGTTTATTCATTAATTTAATCTATATATCAAATTAATAAATAAAAAAACACCATAGTTAATAAATTTATCTCTAGATTATATTTATTACTGTTATTATAGAGTATTATATTGAAGTATTTATAAAAAGTCTTAAAAGTAAATCAATCTGCTATTCTAAAAAGTTCTTATATTTTATATATACATCATGTAATTAATATTTGAATATTCAGTTGAAAAATTATTTATAATATATATAATAAAATATTATATAAGATTAAATTTTTTATAAAACTGATAATATTAATAATTAAAATTATAGTTAATTTTAAAATAATAGTTTATAAAATAGATTTAAAACCAACATAGAGATATCTTCACGGTAAAATATAGAATATTAAGTAAAACTTTACTTAATAATGTATTTATTTGATGATATCATAAATATAGAAAAATAAGACTATGGAAATTATTTATAAATTTAGAAAAAAAATATATTAACATTAATAAAAATTATGATCAAATGTTGAATTATTATATTTTAAGTATATTCAATACGATAATTTTTTATATCATATTATCATCTATATTATTAATTTATAATACGATTTATTTAAAAAAATAAAAATAATGTAATTTATAGTTTCATAATAATGTTATTATTAATATAAATAATAAAATAATAAATGTTATTAAAATTTATTTATATATAAAGAGATATAACTCATATTTAATATGTATAAAGATTAATAATAACATTATTTAGTTAACTAAATAATATAGATAATTTTAACAACATTAAATTTATTAAAACAAATATAACTATATTATAAAATATATGAATATCTTATATTAAGTAATAATCAATAATGATTTATCAAGAATATAAAAACTTAATATTTATCAAATAATATTTATGTTATTACTATAGTATAATCATTTTCAATTATTAATTCTCTTAAAATAAATGAAAAATATTTCATATGAGTTATAATAAAACGTACAAAATAAATTTTTTATTTTAAAAAAGATCTTATACGATAAATAAATTTTATAAAAAAATCAAAATACGTTTAACAATCACTGAATGTATAAAATATTACAATTTTATAATAGAATTAATTTAATAATTTTATTATTATTTTAGATTTAAACAAAAGATTAAAAATAAAATGTTAAGAGATAGTTAAAATATCTCTTTATTTAATATTTATCTTTAAAAAAGATAAATATTTATCACACTTAAATAACTAACTTAGATAAAAATTATTTTTATGAATATTTTATATCTATTTTATCTTCATTAGTAAACAAACAAACTTAAGTAAAGTATATATAATAATACTATTATATTAATAACTAAGTAAATGAATATGAAGTTAATTTAATTATTATAGATCATATAAAGAAAATTATTAATAAATATCTAGTATAAGATATTTTGATTAAACATTTAATATATTATAAATAATAATAAATTTCATAATTATATTAATTCTTTTATATTATTAAAATCTATAAAAAAATAAAATAAAAATAATTTACTATTAACTAGTTTTTTAAGCAATAAATTGCTTAAAATGAAATATTAATTTGAATATTAGAGATATTACATTTAATTCCTATCATTTTTTATAAATTGTGGATGATAAGAATGTTACAGTTGTATTTTATTAATTAAGAAAAATAAAAAATTTATTTTTTATCAGATTTAATGATTAAAATTATAGAATTTATTACTAAATAATTTCTTGCTTTAATTATAGAGATTTTGCTTTATTAAAAAATTGATTAAAATTACTACTTTAATTATTAAAGATAAAAGATCTAGAACCAAAGTTTCTTCTATAAGAATATTATAATTATATTATAAATAATATGATATAGTGTTAACTATTTTCTAAAATCCTATTATTAATTATTTTTCTCTTACAGAAAATAATTAATAATATTAAACTAATCATATTTTTATTTTTTTATATTTATTGTTTTTAATAATACTATATAAATCTAAAATCATAAATTAATAGATCATTGACCATTTAAAAAAAATAATTATTATAACTTAATTATTATCTTACAATCACACATTTTTATTTTCATATATATTTTCGTTATCTTTCTATAATTTTATTTCAATCAATAGAAATTGATAAATAATAAAATAAACTTATTTTAATAATTATTATTATTCTTATATAATAGTTACGTTTTATTTTTTTAAATATTTTATTTTAATTAAGTAAAAGAATAAAAAATTATAATGAAAGTATTAATTTTCAATCTTTTTATACATATAGATATATATTATGATGATAATAATTTTAAAGTTAAAAATATTAAGAATTTAATTAAATAAATATTCTTTTAATAAAGTATCCAGTTGATTTGACATAATAGTTAAAAAAAAGATTAAAAAATGTTTAATAATATTAACCATTTAGTAATTATATTAAAAACTCATAAAAATAAAGTTATATTTATTTAATTCAATTATCAAATAAAGAAATGTATTTTTTAACTATTTAAAATCTTTATAATTATATTTATGTATAACATATTTTAACTATTGAATAATTAAATATAAAAGAATATATAAATTATCTAAAATATCATAAATTAAATCTACATTATAGTAATAATTTCTCCAAATTCAAATATAACTTACAAAATAAATTTTATACATGAATTAATGAGAAAAATATCGATGATAGATCTAGAATATCCAATTAAATTATTCCAGTATTAAATATATTAAAACTATAAAGATTTTTAATATCAAAGCACACTCCACTCTTAAACTACAATTAAAAAATAGATTATTACCAATTTATAAATCAAAAAATATAAATTTTAAACCAATAATAATATATAATAATCAATAGCAATAGATATCAATCAAATTATGTTCATAATAAGGATATATTTACATCATAAAATACAAATCAAACTTTCGATTTTACTTCACTAACTTAATAAGTATCTAATTAAAATTAAATTTATTAATAAATTTAAACAATAATAAAAATGTTTGTTACAAACAATGTTATCTATATAAAAAATATTTTATGTAAGTAAAAAAATTAAAATTATTGATTAATCTAATATTATATATCAATAAATATTGTTAATTAAATTATTAATTTTAATAAAAATTATCTTAATTTTCATTACAATAATAATATAACTATTTAATGAAAGTAATATAGAAAAATTAATAATCTTAAAAAATTAGATATTCATAAAATTTACTAAATATACAACCTTATTTTATACACTAATCTATAAAATACAACATTCTTATTATAGTAAATTTATTTCATAAAAAATTTTTAAAAAAAATAAGATCTATAAAGCATTTAAAAACAATATGTTTAAAATAATAAAACTAAATGATAATTTTTTAAATGTACTAAAATAATTTAGTATTTTTATTTTTCTTTTTAATAAAATATCTTAGCTATATAAAATAAAAAATGTTTTATTTGATCTTATTAGTTAATTTTAATAACATAACGTATTATTATCTTTTTTATATTAACTGTTTTGTTCATAATACAAATATCCAAAAGAAGTATCATGAATCTATTTATATCTTTACGTATATTAGTCTAATTTATTATAGACGATAATAAAAATATTATAAATTGTATAGTGATACTATAACATTCATAATTTATAAAAAATAAAATTGATATTTATAAAATATGTTTATTAATATTCTATATTAGAAAATTAATTTAGTTATAAATATAACTATAAAATCTTTATCATTTTATCAAATATTATAATATCGTTTAAGTTTAATAAAAACTCATTGTATTTTACAATAAATATTTATTTTTAATAAATTATCTATTGATTAAATCATTTATACTTTACAAGTATAATTATAAGTCTATGTATCAAAATATTAATTTTTTCTTTATTTTAAAATATTTTAAATAAGCTTAATTATATCTAATAAAATAGTGATATTAATCAAAATATTTTATAGATGAAAGTCTACATAATAGTTATAAAAGATATAAGATCTTACTTGTTATATAGTATAATATGATCTGTATTCTATACAAATCATAACTGAGATTAAATTGCTGTGATAAATATTAAAAAATTAGATAAAAATTATCAAGCTCTTTTATATCTTTATAAATAAAGATTAAATTAAATAATGGTGTATATTTATTTTATTTAAAAGATAATATCTTTATTCATAATTAATATTTTATCTATGATAATCTTTAAGTTATTCAAATTTTTAAATATTCTAAATATAATAATACCTATTATTTTATTGTTACTAAAATTACTTTTTAGAAATAGTTGAAAAAATATTTTTTTTGACTCTAGATTATAACTTATGTATGTAATCTTAATTCAAATAATCCATGAGTTTAAATAATAATTTTTATTATAATATATGTAATTCTTTCAATGATATTTACTAAAAATAAATTAATTTTGTTACATTTGAATTCTATATATATTATATTTTTAATGCTAAAATGTTTTTTTATCTTATTGATTTACTTATTTAATTAAATAATATAGATAAAATCTATTTTACTAAATTAATTATGTTTATAATTTGTTTATTAAAATTAAAACTTTTTTTAAATATATATTTAATTTATATATCTATTTAATATTTAGTAGATCCACTTAAACATAAATATTTCATTATTAATGATAATATTTATTATATATAATATAGATTTGATCTATTAATTTATATTTTTTATTTTAAAATTATTAAAATAATTTCTAATTATATATATTTATAATTTAATTAACAACATTCATACTATTTATATAATATTAAATAATTTATTTAAAAGTAAAAGTAGAATAAAATTTAATAATATTATTGATACTAATATAATATTTATTAATTAAATAACAGTAATATATTTATATCTTATCATGTAGGATAAATTATTTTTGTAATTTTAATTAATGAATTATAATATATCATTATTATGTATTAACTTAATAAATTGTTTATTTATTAATATTAGTATTAATTTTATTTTATTTAATTATCTAAATATAATAATTCTTTTATTAAAAAATTCTTTGATATAGTTATATTTTAATTTTAAAAAAAATTTTTTTAATTATTATTAATTAATATTACTTTTAATCAAAAATATTTTTTAATTTTATTAGATAATCATATTAATATTAAATATATGTATTTACCGTTTATATCGAAAAATCAAAAATTATAATTTATATTAAATAGTATATTGTAAAAAATAATAATCGTATTGATAACTAGTATTTATTTATTACTATTATTTATTAAAATATTAAATTTATTTATTTTAAATCAATTAATTAAGTAAAATTTTCTTCTTTTTTTATTTATATTGGTTTTAATAATTATATTTTTAACCTTACATTATTTTAAAATAAAACAATGTAAGGTTAAAAATATAACTTAATATATAATGCATTAAAATAAATAATCTTTATAAATACTTCTCAATAAATATAAGTTTTATAAACTTAATTAGGATTATTAATTTATTTCATTATAAATTATTTTTATTATTTTTTAATTAATTTTACCTTAAGAGAAAATATATATTTATATTGATGAAATTTCAATTTCATCAATATAAATAAAATAAATAATCTTTATTAAATTAAAAATAAATTTCTATTTTTTATTTAACAATATAAATATATTAAAAACAGTAATTTACAAGAATAAAATAAACTATCAAACCAATAAATTATATTTGTATATTTTTTTCTAAAATAATTTAAAATAAAATGATAATTTTTTTAAATAATTAAATTAAAAATCTATGTTAAATCTTCATTTATGAGTTATCTATAAAAATCATATCACTAATAATATATAAAAATTAAAATATAAATTGAAGGAAATTTTATAAATCATTAAATTATAATTTTTAAGATAAATTCTTAATAAAAAATGCGAATAAAAATAATAAATTAATATTTATTAAATACTTATAGATTAAAGCTTAATACTATAAAAAATATATTATTATTTATTATCTAAATTAGATATAAATTCATCACATAATTAGTATTTAATTTATTAATTAAAAATAAATAAATTTAAATATAATAAATGATCACCTAAACTATATTGCCTGTGGTAATATTCTATAATTAAGAATTATTGTTAAAAAATAATTATTTTAACATTTACATTCTATAATGATAAATATATTAAATTAAACAAATAATATCACAGTTCTATTTTTGAATAGATTTTAATTCTTTATATATAAAAGTTATACTTTTAATTATAATAATGAATTATTTAATATTAATTTTATTAAAAAAATAAAGTATTAATATTAATTATTTCAATGTTATTTATCATGTAAACTAAATTAATTTATTTCTTAAAATATAAAAACGCTTTATATAATAAAGCTTTTATATTTTAAAAAAAATTTAAAATTTTTAATATTAATTAAATAATATATAATTATTTATTTTTAATAAATAATTAATATTATATATTGTTCATAAATAATCTTTATATTCGGTATTGATAGCTAAAAAACTAAAAATTATTTTATAAAATAAAAACATATATTATTTTAAATATAAAACTATATTAGTTTATTATCATTACTAATATTTAGTTAATATAATTAACTTAAAAATTTCTTTTAATAAAAATTAAATTTAATTAATATTAAGCAATGATTAGTATATTTAGATCATGTTTTTAATTATTTTAAATTTTTTTAAAAGAATATAATCATCTTAATTAAAGATAAATAAAAATTCAATTTAAATAAATTCAGTTTTTTATTTTAAATAAAATTTAAATATTTTTTAACATTATATATTATGATTACCACGTCGACGTAATCCAACATTATTCTGTATTTCATTACGTCGATAAAATCGTCCTCTTTCACTATTAAAACGTCGTCCTCGTTCAGATAATTCACTACTATCATGATGTTTATTATATCGACGTTTAAACGACTGTACATCACCTAATAATTGAATTTGTATTGGTTTGTTCAAAATACGTATACGAGTTAGATGATTTAATAATTGGTTTGGAATGCCCTTCGGCAATTCTATAGTTGAATATGAAGAAAATAACTTAATGTTACCAATATAACGACTATTAATATCCGCTTCGTTAGCAATTGCACCAAGAATATGACGAACTTCAACACCATCATCACGACCAACTTCAATACGATATAATTCCATATCACATGAATTAAAATGTTCGCGGCGCATACTGTAATTAGAAGTATTATTACTACGTCGATGAGTATCACGAAAATTAAATTCATGTTTTAACCGACGAATTGGATCTGGTGGTAATATTAACAAACGATCACCTTGAGCCATTTTCAATAATACTGAAGCTAAAGTTTCCATATCTAATTCTTCATTAGAAACTAATTTGGTCAATAATAATCTATATTTTTCTAAATCATTGCTTTCCAATTGTTTTAGAATATTTTCAGCAAATTTAGCTTGACGACGTTCACTTAGAATAGTAGAACTCGGTAACTCAACTTCACTTATTGATTGCTTTATAGTACGTTCAATATTACGCAATAATCGGCGTTCACGATTATCAACAAATAAAATAGCACGCCCAGATCGACCAGCTCTACCAGTACGACCAATTCGATGTACATAAGATTCAACATCCATAGGTATATCGTAATTAACAACTAAACTAATACGTTCAACATCTAAACCACGAGCTGCAACATCAGTAGCAATTAATATATCAAGTCGACCATCTCTCAATCGTTCTAATGTTTTTTCACGTAGAGCTTGGTTCATATCACCATTTAGAGCAGAGCTATTATAACCATTACGTTCAAGAGCTTCAGAAACTTCTAATGTAGCATTTTTAGTGCGAACAAAGATAATTGCTGCATCAAAATCTTCTACCTCTAAAAAGCGAACTAATGCTTCATTTTTACGAATACCATAGACAGACCAATAACTCTGAGTAATATCTGGACGCATTCTTACACTAGATTGCATACTAATTTCTTTTGGTGATCTCATAAATCGACTAGTAATACGACGAATAGCTTCTGGCATCGTAGCAGAAAACAATGTTGTTTGATGTTTATTTGGAATCTGACTCATAATATTTTCAACGTCTTCAATAAAACCCATTCGTAACATTTCATCAGCTTCATCTAGTACTAAACCATGTAAACGAGATAAGCTTAAAGTTCCTCGTTTTAAATGATCTAATAATCTACCTGGTGTTCCTACTACAATTTGAGGGCCTTGTCTAAGTCTATATAATTGCGAATCATAACGTTGTCCGCCATAGAGTGCGACTACATTAACTGAATGCATATATTTAGAAAAAGAGCTCATGGCTTCTGAAACTTGTACAGCTAACTCACGAGTTGGTGCTAATACCAAAATTTGAGGAGATTTCAATGTGATATCTACATTATGTAATAATGGTAAGCTAAAAGCTGCTGTCTTACCGCTACCGGTTTGAGCCATACCTAATACATCACATCCATCCAACAAATAGGGAATACATTGCTGCTGTATTGGAGATGGTTTTTTATAACCAAGATCATTTAGCGCAGAGAGAATTGGTGCTGATAAGCCTAAATCAGCAAAAGAGATTTCAGTCTCATTAATCATGTAAAAATGCCTCATTTATTATGATAGCCAGTTCAGATGATTTTATGAAAAAATTAATGATTCTCATTTAAATATAAACTGGCTTAAATTAGTTATTATACGAACAATAAGCCCTCATCATGATTTGATGAAGACTTTTAAAAGTGATAAACAAGTTTGTTGTTATTTTCAGGATTAATTCTGAAAGATCCGTTCTTATACTTATCGTCATAAAATTAATTCTACAAAAGATAATAGAAATAATTAAATAAACCAATCTATAGTTTCTAACTAGCATAATTTAAATAACGATATAGTTTTCATTATCTACTAAATTTAGATAATATTTATATAAAATATAAATTTTAATTAAAAATAGTTAATAAAAAATATTATCTTTTAATTATCTTTTAGATAAACCATCAATATTTTCAGTGACTTTATATAATAGAAGTATTAAAGATTATATCTTTAAACCTTATTCTATTGTTCTTCTTCTTTTGACTATAATAAGATTAGAATTACTTTATTTTATTTTTATGTTTATCTCTTTTTACAATAAAAAAGCATTTCTTACGAAAGAGATTATATACATTAATCTTGTTTATAATTTATTAGAAGATATAATAATCATTTATTAATAGATATCTTAAGACATAACAAAGCATAATATAATTCAGATTTATTTTTATAAAGTTAAAAGTTTAATTAAACTATAATTACTTGCTGTATAAGCAAAAAATTTCTTAACTACTGTACTGAAAATAGATTTTTAAAAATCTTGAATATCAAAATATATAGGTGGTGAAATAATAGAATCATTATACGCTAACGCTATAAATCTAATATGATAATATCATATATTAAATTGCGTTTATATAAAAACATACATATTCATTATTAAATAATGATAAGATAATAAAAAATCTAATATATAAAATAGATATTAGTTATTTTTATAATTAAGGTGGTTATATTTAATAATAAAGATTAATATTAATTCTAATTTTACTATTGTATTTAACGATAAAAATATTTATCTACCATAATTATGGTAGATAAAAGAAATCTATTCTTTTTTTTAAAAAACAAAAAAGTAATCGATATTATTATTAATATTTTAAATTACTTAGAAATCATTTATTAAAAATAAATATTTTTTCCTTTTATAGAAAACTAAGTTTTATATAAAATTGTTCTGTAAAAATCTATATCTCTGTTTCAACTAACTTTTCAATAGAAGTAACTTCTTTAATACTGAGACGAATTCGCCCATAACGATCAATTTCCAATAATTTAACAAGTACTTGTTGACCTAATTGTAAGTAATCAGTAACTTTTTTAACTCGTTTTTCTGCTATCTGAGAAATATGTACCAATCCTTCTTTGCTGCCACTAATGCTAATAAAAGCTCCAAAATCAACAATACGCGTAACTTTACCATGATAAATGCGATTAACTTCAACTTCTACAGTAATATCTTCAATACGACGAATAGCCGCTTCTGCCATAGAACTATCAATTGCAGCAATTTTTACTGTACCATCATCATCAATCTCAATAACAGTACCTGTTTCTTCTGTCAATGATTTAATAACAGAACCACCTTTACCTATAACATCTTTAATTTTATCAGGATTAATATGGATAGTATGAATTCGAGGAGCAAATTCAGAAATCTTTTCACGAGGAAAATTAATTGTTTTTCCCATAATATTTAGGATATGTAAACGAGCTATTTTTGCTTGATTTAATACTAATTTTATAATTTCATACGTAATACCATCAATTTTAATATCCATTTGTAAAGCGGTAATACCATTACAAGTACCTGCTACTTTAAAATCCATATCACCTAAATGATCCTCATCACCGATGATATCGGAAAGTATAATAAAATTATCATTTTCTTTTATTAATCCCATTGCAATACCTGCTACAGCTTCTTTAATTGGAACGCCTGCATCCATTAATGCTAATGATGCTCCACAAACAGAAGCCATAGAAGAAGATCCATTAGATTCAGTGATCTCAGAAACTACACGTAAAGTATAAGGAAATTCTGATTGATTTGGCATAACAGCTAATATTCCACGTTTAGCTAAACGACCATGTCCAATTTCACGTCTCTTTAAGGAACTAATGATACCAGTTTCTCCTACTGCATAAGGAGGAAAATTATAATGAAATAAAAAATAATCAGTATATTCACCCATAATATCATCAATTAATTGCCCATCACGTTCAATACCGAGAGTTACAGTTACTAATGCTTGAGTTTCTCCACGAGTAAATAATGCTGAACCATGAGTACGAGGTAATACACCAATACGTATATCAAGTGGACGTATCATATCTTTTTCACGACCATCAATTCGTAGTTCTCCTTGTAATAAGAGAGTACGAATAACTCTTTTCCGTATTTTGATAAGAATTTCATTTATTTTAGTAATATCTAAATATTCATTTTCTTGTAAAAGCGTATAAGTAGTATTTTCTCTAATTGCATCAAAATTAGTATAACTTTCTTGTTTTTTGGTAAAATGATAAGAACAAATAAATTGTTTTTCTGTTAATTCATAGATACGATTATATAATTTTTCATTAACTTGTTCTGGTTGCCAATTCCATTTTTCCTTACCTATTTCATTTACTAATATATTAATATTCTCAATTATGATTTGCTGTTGTTTGTGACCAAAAATAACTGCATTAAGCATTTGATCTTCTGTCAATAAATCAGCTTCAGATTCTACCATTATCACTGCATTAGTTGTACATGCTACAATTAAATCTAATCGACTGTTCTTTAATTCATTATAATTGGGATTTAGAATATATTTATTATTTACATAACCAACACGAGCTGCACCGATTGGTCCATAAAATGGAATATCTGATAAAGATAATGCAGCAGAAGCGCCAATCATAGCAACAATATCTGGATTTATTTTTGGATTAATTGATACAACTGTAGCAATAATTTGTATTTCATTTATAAATCCTTCTGGAAATAATGGGCGGATAGATCTATCAATCAATCTAGAAATTAATATTTCAGATTCACTAGGGCGACCTTCACGACGGAAAAAACTACCAGGAATTCGACCAGCAGCATAAGATCGTTCCTGATAGTTAACAGTAAGTGGAAAAAAATCCTGTTTTTCTTTCACTTTTTTTTGCCAGACAACAGTAACAAATACGGATGTATCATCTATATTAACCATAACAGCCGCATCAGATTGACGTGCCATTATACCAGTTTCAATAGTTACGGTATGATCGTTATATTGAAATTTACGAACAATAAGATTAAGCAAAATAATACCCTTTTAAATAGCTGATTATTTATTTAATAATATTAATATTTTTATTAATTGTTATATAATAACAATTAATAATAATTATAAATAAGTTATCCATTTTATGGAAAATAAATATTTTTAGTAAATTATACTAAAACTTAGTATGATTAAAGATAGTATTTAAAAAAAAGAAATAATCTATTTTAAATTATTTAATAAGTTTTAATTAATTCTTAAATTTTTACATATTTTTAATAGAAAGGGGCCAATGTTGGCCCCTTTCTATTAAAAATCAATTAATCAACGACGTAATCCTAAACGTTCAATAAGATTTGTGTAATCAGAAATATCTTTACGTTTAAGATAGTTTAATTGTTTGCGACGTTTTGCAACCATTCGTAATAAACCTCGGCGACTATGATTATCATTTTTATGCCTTGTAAAGTGATTTTGCAAATGATTGATTCGAGAAGTTAATAAAGCAACTTGAACCTTAGTAGATCCAGTATTATTGTTATCAGAAGAATATTCTGAGATAATTTTTGCTTTTATTATAGCAGATAGAGACATAAATATAACTCCAATTTTTTATTAAGTATAAATAGAGCAAATCTCCAATTTAGTATTTATTACTAATTAAATTATTATTTTATTTTACATTTTAATTAATTAAAACACAATACAACATTTTGATTAAATTAAACACTATCAACAAGTAACCGATATGGAGCTATTTTATTATTCTCATTTATTTTAGCGATACCAATAAATTTATGAATATTACCTTCCGTTACTCTAATTATATTATCTTTATAAAACGTGTGATTAGTAACAATAACAGACTGTCCATGCTTAAAACGTATTGCAGCAACTGGTGAAATATTAACTTCAGGAAAGTGATTAACGGCTGTATCAATCGGAAACAATAAAGAATCTAATTGTTTTTCTAAATAATCATTCCTAAATTTTACTTTCTGATTTAACATATATAATTGTTCTAATGTTACCATACGTTCATAAGGATAATTAGCTACTTGTAAGCGTCTTAAATAAATTATATGAGCACCACAACCTAATATTTCGCCTAAATCATCAATAATGGTCCTTATATATGTTCCCTTAGAGCAGTGAATTGTTAATTGTAATTCATTTTTTTGCCAATTTTCAAATTGCAAATCATAAACAGTAATCATACGACATTTACGCTCAATAGTAATACCATGACGAGCGTATTTATAAAGTGGTTTTCCATTATATTTAATGGCAGAATACATAGATGGTATTTGAATTATGTTACCACGAAATTTATCTAATGCTTCATCAAGATGCTGTTGTGTTATTTTAATAGGACGTTGAGAAATGATTTTACCATATGCATCTGATGTATCAGTACGTTGTCCTAACTTAGCAATAGTGCGATAACGTTTATCTGAATTAAGCAAAAATTGTGAAAATTTAGTTGCTTCACCTAAACAAATTGGTAACATCCCGGTTGCTAATGGATCCAGCGCTCCTATATAGCCAGCTTTTTTAGCGTTAAATAAACGACGTGTTCTTTGTAAGGCATCATTAGATGAAAGTTTCTCTGGTTTATCTAGTAATAGTATCCCGTGAACTTCACGAGTAAGATAATGTAGTTTCACTTATTTTCTTATTATCTTTATTAAGATTACAACGATTTTTATCACTGCGTATTACATCGTTAACTAAGTTAGTCATATACATACCTTCGATCAAAGAACTATCATAAAAAAAAGTTAATTTAGGGATAATGCGTAATCGCATAGATTTAGACAATAAAGAGCGAATATATTTAGCCATATTACCATTCAATACTTGGATTCCATTTTTAATAATATCTGTTTTATTTTCTTTATCTAATATATTTAAAAAAGTCACAAATATTTTAGCATAAGTCAAATCACGAGAAATCTTTACCAATGAAATAGTAATCATTTTAACACGTGGATCTTTAATTTCTTTATGAATAATAATGGCTATTTCTTTTTGTATTTCTTTGGCTATGCGTTGAATTCGATTAACCTCTCTTACCATTATATAAATCTCCTTAAAATAATATAAATAAATATTATTTATCAAAAATGAAATTAAAAATATTTCAACAGTTTATAACTATTTTATCAAGTTTAAATATATATTTATATATTTTATATATGAAAGATTTTAAAAATAAGTTATATTATTTTAATAAAAAATTTAATTAATATTACGCTTTATTTCAATGAATTCAAATACTTCTATTTTATCACCAATACGTACATCATTATAATTCTTCACACCGATACCACACTCAATACCATTACGTACTTCATTAATATCATCCTTAAAACAACGTAATGATTCTAATTCACCCTCATAAATAACTATATTCTCTCTTAATACACGGATAGGATTATTGCGCTTAATTACACCTTCAACAACCATGCAACCAGCTATTGCTCCAAATTTAGGGGATTTAAAGACATCACGCACTTCTGCTAATCCAATAATTTGCATCTTATGTTTAGGCGATAACATACCATTCATCGCATTTTTTATATCATCAATAAGATTATAAATAACTGAATAATACCGTAAATCAAAATTTTCACTTTCTACAATACGTCTTGCAGTAGCATCGGCACAAACATTAAAACCAACAATAATTGCATTAGAAGTAGAGGCTAATGTAACATCTGTCTCTGTAATAGCGCCGACACCTGAACCAATAATTTTCACTTTTACTTCATCAGTCGATAAATTTTTTAATGAATTTGTAATAGCCTCACAACTACCTTGTACATCTGCTTTGAATACAATATTTAACTCAGAAATTTTACTATTTTCCATATTGGCAAACATATTTTCTAATTTTAACTTTTTCTGACGTTCTAATTTAATTTCTCGAAATTTATCTTGACGATAAAGTGCAACTTCACGCGCTTTCTTTTCATCTCTAACAACAGTTGCTTCATCACCTACTGAAGTTACATTTGATAATCCTAAAATTTCGACTGGAATAGATGGTCCAGCAAAATTAATATCTTCATTCAATTCATTTCTCATAGCGCGAATGCGACCATATTCAAAACCACATAGTACAATATCACCTTTATTAATAGTTCCTTCTTGAACTAAAATAGTTGTAATTGAACCACGGCATTTATCTAAATAAGATTCTATAACAATACCACGTGCCATACCAGTACGAATAGCCTTTAGCTCTAAGACTTCAGCTTGCAATAAAATTGCCTCTAATAATTCATTAATACCTATTCCATTTTTAGATGATATGTTGATAAATTGATTTTGACCACCCCATTCTTCAGAAATAATATCATATTTAGATAATTCATTTTTAATTCGATCAGGATTAGCTTCGTGTTTGTCAATTTTACTGATTGCAACAACAATAGGTACATTGGCAACCTTAGCGTGTTGAATAGCTTCTATTGTTTGAGGCATAACTCCATCATCAGCTGCAATAACTAAAACAACAATATCAGTTACTTTAGCTCCACGAGCACGCATCGATGTAAATGCAGCATGACCTGGTGTATCTAAAAAAGTAATCATACCTTTATTTGTTTCGACATGATAAGCACCTATATGCTGAGTAATCCCTCCAGCTTCAGAAGATGCAACTTTAGTTGAGCGAATATAATCAAGTAATGAAGTTTTACCATGATCAACATGCCCCATGATCGTTACAACTGGGGCCCGTGGTTCTGCAATTGCTTCACTTTTATAACGATCATTTAAAATAGATTCTTCTAGTTCATTTTTATGATGTAAGATAACTTTATGTCCCATCTCTTTTACGACAAGTTCTGCTGTTTCTTGATTAATAATCTGATTAATAGTTAACATCGAACCTATCTTCATCATTGCTTTTATCACTTGAGAGCCTTTAATTGCCATCTTATTTGCTAATTCAGAAACTGAAATTGTTTCTCCAATAACAACATTACGGTTAATAATCGAAGCCGGTTTTATGAAACTTTGTTGTAATGAGCTAATTTTTTTCTGTTTACCTTTAGTTTTATTGGTACGGAAAACAGATCGCTCTTCTTCACGATCAGCTTTTTCAGAAAGTTTATTATTTTTCTTTTGCCGAATAGATTTTCCACCTCTATTTCTAATACGACGACCTTCTTCTTTAGCATCATTTTCATCTTCTGCTTCACGAGCATGACGTGATGTCGTTGTATGATAATCTTGATCATTATCATCTACTTCATTATCACTGTTCCAACGAGTATAGTTATTTTCTGCCATACGACGAGCTTCTTCAGCAATTCTTTTAGCTTCAACTTCAACTTTGCGACGCATCTCTTCTTCAACTTTATGTTTAATCTCTTTTGCTTCAGTTTCACGTCGTTGTTTTTCAATATAAACAGCTGAATCTTGATTCAATTTAACTGGTTTTTGATTATTCCTACCTTGTTTCACTTTCTCTTTTTCCGCTGCTTCATATTTAGCTTTTCTTTCTATTTCACGTTTTATTTTCTCTTCAGATTTTATTTTTTCTAATACATCATGGTTAATATATGTATGCTTTTTACGGACTTCAATATTAATTGATTTACTTTTTCCACCCGCGCTTGGTATACTTAATATACTACGAGTTTTTCTCTGTAATGTTAATTGAATGCTGTGATTATGGATATTACCATCTTCACGATTTAAGTATGTAAGTAAATTTTTTTTCTCATTTTGAGTAACAGCATCATTTTCAGTTTTTTTTATCCCAGCATCAGCAAATTGCTGTATTAGGCGTTCAACTGAAGTTTGAATCTCTGCTGCTAATGATTTTACAGTTTCATCTTCCATTCTGTTCCTTCCTGTTACAAATTATTTTGGATCATTGCCAAACCAGCAAATATTGCGCGCAGCCATAATAATTTCACCAGCCTGTTTATCATTCAGCCATTCTTTAATATCTTTAAGATCATCTATCCCTTGTTCAGCAAGATTTTCCAATGTACAAATACCATGAGCAGCTAGATTCATTGCTAAAGCATGATTCATACCAAATAAATTCAAAAGATCTTTAGTTGGTTTATTATTACAAATGCTTTCTTTTTTAGCTAACTCTAATGTTGTTAATACTGCTTTTGCTCTTTCACGCAAAACTTCAATAGTTTTTTTATCAAGATCTTCAATTTTTAATAATTCATTGATTGGTATATAAGCTAATTCTTCTAATGTAGAAAAGCCCTCTTCAACGAGAATAGTAGCAAATTCTTTACTTATATTAAGATATTTAATAAAAGAATTAATAGATTCATCTGTCTCTGCTTGACTCTTAGTTTCAAGTTCTTCTACAGTCATAACATTCAATTCCCATCTATCAGATCCACGATGTTTTTTCAGTAATTGAGAAGCTAATCGAATATTTTGTCCACTTCTTCCAATTGCCTGAGCTAAATTGCTACTTTCAACAGCAATATCCATTGTACATTTATCTTCATCAACTACAATAGAAGAAACATCAGCTGGTGCCATAGCATTGATGACAAATTGTGCAGGATTATCATCCCAAAGAACAACATCAATACGTTCATTGGCGAGTTCGCTTGATACAGCTTGTACTCTAGCGCCACGCATTCCAACACAAGCTCCTACTGGATCAATTCGTTTATCATTTGTTTTTACAGCAATTTTTGCTCGTAATCCTGCATCACGTACAGCAGCTTTAATTTCAATAATCTCTTCAGCAATTTCTGGTACCTCAATACGAAATAATTCCATTAGCATTTCAGGACGAGATCGGCTAACAAATAATTGCGCTCCACGTGCTTCTGGACGCACATCATATAATACACCACGTACACGATCACATAATCGAAAATTTTCACGTGGTAACATATCTTCTCGTAAAATTATTGCTTCAGCATTATTACCTAAATCTAATGTAACATTTTCACGATTTATTTTTTTTACAATTCCAGTAATGATTTTACCTTTTTGTTTACGAAATTGCTCAACAAACATAGCCCTCTCAGCTTCACGTACTTTTTGAACAATAACCTGTTTTGCAGTTTGAGTAGTAATGCGGTCAAAAGTAATAGACTTCATTTGATCCTCTACATAATCACCTAATTTAATATCTAAATCTTCAAATTTTGCTGCGTCTAAAGTAATTTCACGAGTTGGTTGCGTAACTTCTTGAACTACCAACCAACGCCTAAATGTATAAAAATCTCCTGTTTTACGAACAATATTAACTCTAACATCAATTTCTTGATCATATTTTTTCTTTGTAGCTGTTGCTAATGCTATCTCAAGCGCCTCAAATATTTTTTCACGAGGAAGAGATTTTTCATTAGAAACAGCTTCAACAACAGCTAAAATTTCTTTATTCATATTAATTATCACCTTATTCCTTTATTAGGATCTTGATACAACATTAGTTTTTCAATGTTTTAATGGAAATATTTAATATTTATCACCAATAATAATTATAATTATTTTGTTATTAATATTTTTCATTATTATACATTCACATTTTATGATTATTTTGCGTTACAATTTTTAATTTTAAAATTTACTTTTTAATAAAAATAATAATTTTCAATAATAAAAAAATCCTACTTCCGAACTACAATTAAAAGATATTTTAAAATATAAAACTATGAAACAAAATATTTAAAATAAAAAATAACACTAATCAAGTGACAAATATTTAAATAATAATAAATTAATAAATCACCATGCTTTATTAATAAATATAAATATGAAATTGTAAAAACATACGAAAATAAATTCGAGACTAATAAATTTAAAATAAATAATTTCTATTAATATTATAAAATAATTTATATTAATCTTTATTCTAATTCTAATATGTACAAAAAATCTAATTTAAACATAAAGAAGTTATTATTTAAAAGCTAAATAGATTATATTTTAAATAATAAAAAACCCCGAACCCGGGGCTTTTATATGCAATTGGACCCTATAAAATATTTGCGAATAAATTTATAATACATACTCGGATACATTTCTCTATTTAGACTAAAATAATCTAAATAAACACATAAAATAGATAAAAGATAAAAATGGTTGCGGGAGTCGGATTTGAACCAACGACCTTCGGGTTATGAGCCCGACGAGCTACCAAACTGCTCCATCCCGCGTTTATAAACTTTATAAAGTTTATGATTATAATATAAAAAAAGCAAATTATTTTTTGAAATTATGCCAAGGACGGGACTTGAACCCGTATGCCAGTTTTATAAGCACTACCACCTCAAGGTAACGTGTATACCAATTTCACCACCTCGGCATATTAATAAAATATTTTTATAAAAATTTATTACTAAAAAATCTTATTCAGTTAATATGGGATATCGTTTTTTAATAATTCAGATTTTTTTTTAATCTTAGTTGATTTATTAGTTTCAAAAGATTCACCAATATTTTTCCATTTACTTCCAATTAAGTTTTTATTATAGGTTAAATTTCCTAAAAGTAAACTAATAACAAAGAATAATGTTGCAAAGATAGCAGTTATTCTTGTCATAATGTTATTTGATCCAGATGAACCAAATAAGGTTACAGAAGACCCTATGACACATGAACCTCCAATATTAGAGTTCTTCCATTGTTGCATTATTATCATACAAATCAAAGAAATTGATACTAATAAAAATATAACTAAAAGAGTTGTATACATAGTTAATTAACTACCTATTTAATTACAAAGTTTAATATAAGTTATTAAGATAATTTTATTATTTAAATCATTTTTTTAAAAAAATGATTTAAATAATATTATATTTAATAAACAAAATTATTATACTGATATTTATAGATATTAAGAAATAGTAAAACAGTTAGATGAAATTATCTTTAATAAAAACAATTTAATATCTCAAATAATTATTTTTAAAAAATAATTATTTAACTATCTTCTACTTGTTTAACTACATCAGCTATAAGATTAGCCATTATTGTAACTTGATTTTTACTTTCACCTTCCACCATAATTCGAATTAAGGATTCAGTACCTGATTTACGTAATAAAACACGTCCTATACCTGATAATTCTTTTTCAACTTTTTTCACTACATTTAAAACATCAGATGTAGCTAATGGATTATTAGTACCGGAAAAACGTACATTTATCAATAATTGAGGCATTAATTTAATTTCATAACAAAGATCATAGAGACTCATTTCGTTACGGATCATTGCACTTAAAACTTGTAAACCAGCAATAATACCATCACCTGTAGTAGTTTTATTTAGCAAAATAATATGTCCTGAATTTTCAGCACCTAATCTCCATCCTTGTTCTTGTAATTTTTCTAGAACATAACGATCTCCTACTTTTGCTCTAATAAAAGGGATACTTAATTTTTTAAGAGCTAATTCTAATCCGATATTACTCATTAATGTACCGACAACGCCACCATGCAATTGATGTTGCTGAAGCTCGTCACGAGCAATAATATAAATAATTTGATCACCATCTATTCTATTTCCCAAATGATCAACCATTATTACTCTATCACCATCACCATCAAATGCAATACCAATATCTGCTTTTTCTTCAATAACACGTTTTTGCAACATTGTAACATCAGTAGAACCACATCCATGATTAATATTAAAACCATTCGGTTCACATCCAATAGCAACAATTTCTGCTCCAAGCTCAGTTAAAACATTCGGCGCAATATGATATGTTGCTCCATTAGCGCAATCTAAAACAATTTTTAATCCATTTAAACTATGTTCACTTGGAAAAGTGCCTTTACAATATTCTATATAACGTCCATTAGCATCAGAGATACGATTAGCACGTCCTAATTTCGCAGATTCTACACAAATAAGTGGTTTTTCCATTTCTGCCTCTATTGCTTCTTCTACAATATCAGGTAATTTTGTTCCATTAATTGAAAAGAATTTAATTCCATTATCATAATAAGGATTATGTGAAGCTGAAATAACAATACCTGCTTCAGCACGGTATGTACGGGTTAAATAAGCAATTGCTGGAGTTGGTATAGAACCAGTAAATCTAGTAGATAAACCGGCTGCAGAGAGACCAGCTTCTAAAGCTGACTCCAACATACAACCGGATATACGTGTATCTTTACCTAAAATTATTTTTCTAGAACCATGATGTGCTAAAACTTTACCTGCAGCCCAACCTAACTTTAAAATAAAATCATGGGTAATTGGATTTTCTCCTACTTTACCACGAATACCATCAGTGCCAAAATATTTTCGTTTATTCATAATAATGTTTCCTTTACTGAAAGGGTTGCTTGAACAATCTTCATAGCTTGTACAGTTTCTTTTACATCATGAGTACGAATAATATGTACTCCATGTACAGCTGCAATTACTGCGCATGCAATGCTGCCAATAAGTCGCTCTTTTATTGGTATTTCCAATAATTCACCAACCATCGATTTACGAGACATACCAACTAATATTGGCACCCCAAAAGTATGGAATTCATTTAATTTTGCCAATAACTGATAATTATGTGATAAATTTTTACCAAAACCAAAACCAGGATCAATAATTAAGTTATTTTTTTTAATGCCGGCAGTCTTACAGCGATTAATTTCATTTAATAAATATTGCTTTACTTCTTCAACTACATTTTTATAACTTGATATTTTTTGCATAGTCTTAGGTTGACCTAACATATGCATTATACAAATAGGTAACCCAATTTCTGTAGCAGCTTCCAATGCACCAGTTTCTTTTAACGCTCTGACATCGTTAATAATATGAACGCCTGCTTTAGCTGCTTCCTTCATAACAATAGCCTTAGATGTGTCCACTGAAACCCAAATTTCAAAACGCTTAGTTACTTCCTCAATTATTGGGATAACTCGATCAAGCTCTTCCTGTAAGCTTATCTCAGTAGCACCAGGACGTGTTGATTCACCACCGATATCAATAATTTTTGCACCATGATCCACCATACTTGCTGTATGCCTAAGTGCATATTCATAACGATTATATATGCCACCATCAAAAAAAGAGTCAGGAGTAATATTTAATATTCCCATAACGATAGGATGATTAAATTCAAGATCCATTTTTTTAGCAGTAATTTTCATAATCATTTTATTTAACTAAATAAACATATTATACTTATAATAATATGTTTAATTCTTTATTAATTCTATATAAAATTTATTATTTAATAAGTTTAGTTGTTACACTTACAACCATAATTTCAATGTAAATTATACTTTTACTTTAAAAATAAGATAAATATTTTTTTATAGTCATCATTGTGATGAAGATGTTGAAATAGGATTTTTATTATCATTATCATTCCAGCCATCAGGTACCCTGACTGGACGACGGTTCATTAAATCATCAATTTGATGTGCATCAATAGTTTCATATTTCATTAAGGAATCTTTCATAGTGTGAAGGATATCCATATGATCATTTAAAATTTTATGGGCTCGCATATAATTACGATCAATAATTACTTTAATTTCTTCATCAATTATTTGTGCGGTTTCATCAGAGATATGATTAGATTTAGTAATAGATCGACCTAAGAAGATTTCACCTTCCTCATCAGCATATAGTAAAGGTCCCAATTTTTCAGAAAAACCCCACTGTGTTACCATATTACGAGCAATATTAGTTGCTACTTTAATATCATTTGATGCACCAGTAGATACTTTTTGTGATCCATAAATAACTTCTTCTGCTAATCGTCCCCCATAAAGGGTTGAAATTTGACTTTCTAATTTTTGTCGACTAGCACTAATCTGATCATATTCTGGTAAGAAAAATGTGACCCCCAATGCTCTACCACGAGGTATAATTGTTACTTTATGAACAGGATCATGTTCAGGTACGATTCGTCCAATAATAGCATGACCAGCCTCATGATAAGCAGTAGATTCTTTTTGTTCTTCTGTCATCACCATAGAACGACGTTCAGCACCCATCATTATCTTATCTTTTGCTTTTTCAAACTCGACCATAGTTACAACACGCTTATTTCCGCGAGCAGCAAAAAGAGCTGCTTCATTAACTAAATTAGCTAAATCAGCACCAGAAAAACCAGGTGTTCCTCTTGCTAAAACTAAAACATTAACGCTAGGATCTAAAGGTACACGACGCATGTGAACTTTTAAAATTTGTTCTCGACCGCGTACATCAGGTAAACCAACAACAACTTGTCGATCGAAGCGTCCAGGACGCAATAATGCCGGATCTAATACATCTGGACGATTTGTAGCTGCAATAACAATAATATTTTCATTGCCTTCAAACCCATCCATTTCTACTAACATTTGGTTAAGAGTTTGCTCTCGTTCATCGTGACCACCTCCTAAACCTGTACCACGCTGACGACCAACAGCATCTATTTCATCAATAAAAATGATACATGGTGCCGCTTTCTTTGCTTGATCAAACATATCACGAACACGAGAAGCACCAACACCAACAAACATTTCCACAAAATCTGAACCAGAGATAGTAAAAAATGGAACTTTTGCTTCACCAGCAATAGCTTTAGCTAATAGAGTTTTACCAGTTCCAGGTGGTCCTACCATTAAAATTCCTTTAGGAATTTTACCACCTAATTTTTGAAAACGACCTGGTTCACGTAAATATTCAGCTAATTCACTAACCTCTTCTTTTGCTTCATCGCAGCCAACAACATCAGCAAAAGTTGTTTTAATTTGATCTTCTGTTAATATACGTGCTTTACTCTTGCCAAAAGACATAGCACCTTTTCCACCACCACCTTGCATTTGACGCATAAAAAATATCCAAACCCCAATTAATAAAAACATTGGGAACCAAGAAATAAAAATAGTTGCTAAAAAACTTTGCTCTTTAGGTTGTTCACCAATTACAACAACATGTTTTTCAAGCAAAGTATCTAACAATCTTGGATCATCTCTCATTGGAATATAAGTTATATAACGACTGTTATCACTTTTCTTAACATTAATTTCACGATCAGAAATTCTAACTTCACGTATCTGATCCTGAGTTAAATCATTCATAAAAGTAGAATAATCCACCATACGACTATTTGAATCTCTAGGACCAAAACTCTGGAATAAAGACATTAGAACTACCGCAATGACTACCCAGAGAATTAGGTTTTTCACCATGTCACTCAATATATAAACCTCTTACTACAATTATAGTTAAATATAAATAATGCATAGGATACTATATTTTACGTCCTGTAGCCACAATGTAAACTTCACGTGAACGTAACCGAGAAGCATCTGGTTTGCGAATCTTAACTTTTAAAAAAAGAGAGTGAATTTCTTTCAGATATTCATTAAAACCATCTCCATAGAATATTTTAATAATAAAACTTCCTCCGATAGACAATATACAACGTAAAATATTAAGCGATAATTCAGCTAAATAGATAAATCGAGGAATATCAATAACAGGTATCCCACTCATATTAGGAGCCATATCTGACATAACAACTTGAATTTTTTTTTCACCAATTAATTCAAATAATTTATTTAATATTTGATTATCTTGAAGATCTCCTTGCAAGAAATCAACACCAATAATAGGATCTATTGGTAATAAATCACATGCAATAACTTTTCCTGTTCGACCAATTTTACTTATTGCATATTGAGACCAACTACCAGGTGCTGCACCTAAATCAACAACAGTCATACCAGATTTAAATATTTTATCACTTTTATTTATATCATCTAATTTAAACCAAGCACGTGAACGAAGGTTTCTTTTTTTTGCTTGAAAAACGTATTTATCATTAAAATGTTCCAATAACCAGCGAGTTGAACTTATTGAACGTTTTCTTTTAGTCACTATTTTCATTTTTATAAAAATATTTATCTTTAATATTTATAGTATACAAAATTATAAAATTTTTAATTATATTAAAAAGATATAGCTAAAATATATTGTTTCAATATCAGTAAGAAACAATTATTTTTAATAAATAGTAAATATCATACATATAAAATTTTTTATCAAAAATATGTTATAATTATAAATAAAATAATTTAATATGAATATATTTTAACAAAACTAAAACAATAAATCTAATAACAAACTCATTAAAACAAAATAACAAAACTAAGACTAAATAAGAAGAAAGTTGATATTAATAAATATATTAATTAGAAAAAATTGATAACATAAACAATGCGAATTTTATTGATAATAATATTGATATTTTATCATATTTTTAACATATAAGATACTTTTTCTAAATAATTTCTTTATCTTTCTCATTTAAGAGAATTAACATTTTACCATGTGGTAAAAATTCCAATATAATTTTTTTACTTTTAAAAAAAATAATGATATGTGGATATCTCTAATACATATTTAGGATTTAATAAAAAATTAAATATATTCTACTTTTAAAATTTTATATTTAATTTCTCCACTAGGAGTTGTTATAAATATAACATCGTCTACAGTCTTACCAATTAAACCTCTAGCTATTGGTGAATTAATAGAAATAAGATTTTCTTTGATATTAGCTTCATCGTTACCAACGATACGATAAACCTGATCTTCATTTGTTATAATATTTAAGACAGTAACCTTTACACCAAATATTATACGACCTTCATTTTTTATTCTTGTTATATCAATAATTTGCGCATGAGATAATTTAGTTTTAATTTCTTGAATTCGACCTTCGCAAAATCCTTGTTGTTCACGTGCTGCATGATATTCTGCATTTTCTTTTAAATCACCATGTTCACGTGCTAATGAGATAGCAGAAATAATTTCAGGACGCTTGATTTTTTTTAAAAATTCTAACTCTTTTCGTAATTTTTCTGCACCGAGTACCGTCATTGGAATTTGTTTCATTAATAGATGCCCTTAAATTTAATTTTCATAAAAATAAAAAATTTTTTACTTTTCTATTATTAAAGCAAATTAGAATTTTTACAAATAAAATATACTAGTAAATAAAAAGATATAAATCTATATTTGCTTAACTATTTTATTAATTTTCAATTTAATTATCCTATCTTTTAATAAGTGATTCTAACGCGATATTTAATTAAAGTATATCCTTATATTTTCCATATTAAAATTTATTATTTTCATAATATATATTTTATATAAATATTTATATTTTTTTAAAAAAAAATAAAAGACGATATTAGTTATTTACCTGTTTTCTATATTAAATTAAGAAATGATATCAT
This sequence comes from Arsenophonus sp., assembly GCA_052401645.1. Classification (GTDB taxonomy): domain Bacteria; phylum Pseudomonadota; class Gammaproteobacteria; order Enterobacterales; family Enterobacteriaceae; genus Arsenophonus. The sequence goes on along the minus strand of CP198939.1, from coordinate 284,915 downwards.
GATTGCTTGAAATTATATTGATTATTTCTAATTGTAAAAATTTTATTTTTATAAGAGAAAAAATTCTAGAATAATATTCTAGTAGAATATTTGATTACTATATCTAATAAATAATATTTTTTTCCTTAAAATATATTAAAAATATTACATATGACATATGCTAATCGAATCACTTCAATAATGCATTGATTATTAATTTTTATCGCCAATTTTAAAAATTAAATGAAAATTATTTGTATTTTTTTTAAAAAAATGATTGAAATCATTAAATTAACTACAAAACTATCAAGTTTTAAAATACTAATAAATTCATAATATAATAATTAAATTAAAGTATTAATTATTAATAATTTATCAAAGTTTAATTTTTAAAAAATAAAAACCATCACTAACAACGTAGAATTAAAATTCTAAGTAAAAATAAAATAAGTATAGATATAATATTTTAGTAATTAAAAAATATTACTATCTCTAAAATTGTTTTTATTATTTTAAATAGTACACATAAATCATTAACGATATTATTTATCTACGTATTTATTCTTCTTTTTTTTATTTTATTAATAATTATTTATTAAAATAATTATTTTTTCTTTTCTGTATTATCTATCTATTATAGAATCCTTTTATTGAAATAGTTTTCAATAATTATCTTAAGAAATTAAGATTTATTTAAGCAAACTAATGTACTATCTTCAGATATATTTTTATGAAGAATTTTCATTAAATATCTCATAATATCTAAACAAAGTAACTTAACACCTAGCTGAGTTATAGCAGAAATATGATAATATTTATATTGATAATTTATTGCTTTAATAATAATTCTTGAACGATTATTTATTTCTTTATTGGTTAATAGATCTATTTTATTAAAAATTAACCAACGTGGTTTTTTTGCTAATTCCTCGCTATATTTTTTTAGTTCATTATCAATTATTTTAATATTCTCAATCGGATCAGAACCATCAAGAGGGCAAATATCAATAAGATGAAGGAGTATTGTACAACGTTCCAAATGCTTTAAAAAATGAATACCAAGACCATATCCTTCTGCAGCTCCATTCACTAAACCAGGAATATCTGCAATAACAAAACTTTGTTCAGTATCTATACGCACTACGCCTAAACTTGGTACCAAAGTAGTAAATGGATAATCAGCAACTCTTGGTTTCGCAGAAGAAACTGAACGAATAAAAGTAGATTTTCCTGCATTTGGAATACCTAACATACCAACATCAGCAAGTAATATTAATTCGAGAAACAATTCTTTTGTTTCTCCTTTTGTTCCAATTGTTTTTTGACGAGGAGTGCGATTGACTGATGATTTAAATCGAGTATTACCTAAACCATGGAACCCGCCTTTTGCAATAATAAGACACTGTCCATGACTAATCATATCAATAATTCTTTCTTTTGTTGAAAAATCATGTATCCTAGTACCTACTGGCACTTTAAGTATACTATCTTGACCACGTTTTCCAGTACAATCATAACTTTTACCACTTTGTCCATGTTCAGCTCGGAAGATTGTTCTAAATCTATAATCAATTAATGTATTAAGATTTTTATCAGCAAACAAATAAACATCTCCACCATCTCCACCATCTCCACCATTAGGTCCGCCATTAGGAATATGTTTTTCACGACGAAAGCTAACACAACCATTTCCACCATCACCAGCTATAACTAATATTTTAGCTTCATCAACAAATTTCATTATTTTTTCTCAGTATAGAATGTAGTAGTTTTATTTAAAGTAATATTAAAAATATCCACATAAAAGTTCGCTAAAATTAGCAATGGTATCTTTTATTATAAAATTCTATATTTAAAAAAATAAAATCCTATTCAGCTTCGATATTAACATATTTACGATTTATCTGCCCTTTAACTTTAAATTTAACTTTTCCATTAATCAATGCAAATAAAGTATAATCACGACCATAACCAACATTATTACCAGCATGAAATTTAGTACCTCGCTGACGAACAATAATACTACCTGCTAATACAGATTCACCACCGAATCTTTTTATACCCAATCGCTTTGATTCCGAATCGCGTCCATTACGAGTTGAGCCGCCAGCTTTTTTATGTGCCATTAAAAGACGATCTCCTATTTCTTAATAAATATCAGTTATTCTAACATCAGTAAACCATTGACGGTGACCTTGTTGTTTACGACTATGTTTACGTCGATGAAATTTAATAATTTTAATTTTCTCACTTCGGCCATGCGTAATAACTTCAGCTTTAATTTTAATACCTTCAACTAAAGGAGTTCCTATTTTAATATCATCACCATTAGCTACCATCAATACATTATCAAACTTAATAATTTCGCCAATAGAAGCATTTAATTTTTCTAAACGAACTGTTTGGAAACAACTTACACGGTATTGTTTAGCGCCATTTTTGAAAATCACGTACATATATAAAAAACTCCATTTAATGTACACTATATTTTATTTAATTTTATTGTACATTTATAAACTACTAGTAGTGTAACATAAATTATATAAACATTATAAAATAAATATAAAATTTAATCTTAAAATATACATATAAATATATAAAATGCATTTATTTTTTAAATGTTAATTTATACTGTATTTTACAGTAAAATTAATTATTAATTAACAGAATAATATAAAATATTTAAATATTTATATTTAAATAAAACTAAATTGATAAAAGAATTTACAAAATGAATTTAGAATCAATTATTAATCTAATTGCAAATGATATGGAAGAAGTTAATAAGACAATCTTAGATCAATTAAATTCAGATATTCATCTTATTAATCAACTAGGTCAACATATTATTAGTGGTGGTGGTAAAAAAATTCGATCTATGATTACTATCTTATCTGGAAAAGCTTTAGGATATCAAGGAGAAAAATACATTAATGTAGCAGCATTAATTGAATTTATTCATACAGCAACATTATTACATGATGATGTTATTGATATGTCTACCTTAAGACGTGGTAAGAAAACAGCAAATGCTATTTTTGGTAATGCCGCTAGTATATTAGTAGGAGATTTTATTTATACTCGATCATTTCAAATGATGACAAAACTTGATTCTATGCCGATTTTAAAGTTAATGTCTGATGCAACAAATATTATCGTAGAGGGTGAAGTATTACAATTAATTAATTGTAATAATCCAAATATTACTGAAAGTACTTATATGCAAATAATATATAATAAAACTGCACGCTTATTTGAAGCAGCTACACATGCATCAGCAATTTTATCAGGTGCTAATAAAATAGAACAGCAATCTTTACGAGATTATGGTCGTTATCTCGGTACTGCCTTTCAATTAATTGATGATCTTCTTGATTATGATTCTAATAGTAAGACTTTTGGTAAAAATATCGGTAATGATCTAAATGAAGGAAAAATAACACTACCTCTACTTCATGCAATAAAAAAAAGTACTACAGAAGAGTCTGCACTTATTTGCAATTCAATACTAAAAGGTAATGGGCGTCATTTACTTAAAAGTATATTAATCATTATGAAACGTTGCGGATCCATTGAATATACTAGAAATCAAGCCAGAAAAGAAGCTAATAAAGCAATTAAAGCTCTTGATATTTTATCTAACACATCCTATAAAGATGCTTTAATAAGTTTAGCTTTTATTTCTACTCAACAGACATCGTAAAAATTTTACTAAATAATACTTAATTTTATAAGAATTATTTTCTAACAAACATGACTATATAGCAATCTATATAAGCAATTAATTTCTAAAAAATCTTTTTATATAAAATTTAAAATTTTATTTTTTTATCAAACTATCTATAAGATATATTAAATATTAAAAATATTTTTTATTTTTCTACAAATTAACACTGAATTAGAGTTTTATTTAAAAAATAAATATATTAAATATATCTTATAGATAGATTATCAACTTAATATTTAAAAATTTTTTATCTTAAACAATCTTTTAAAATTTTGATATTTTAAAAAGATTTTCAATTATTAAGTTTATACTTTTTGTTATCATAAAAATAAAAGAATAGAAAAATATTAATAACTATATTATGAAAAAATAATTTAAGATTATCAATTTATAAACTTAATAATTTATTTAGAGATTATAATCTTAAAAATATTTATCATTATAGATTTTTTAAAATTTCATTTTTATTTAAAATAATATAATTATTATAATTTTAGAAAAAGAAAGTTATCAAAATAAACATTTTAATTAATTTTAATAGTAAATTTTTAATAAACTATAAATATAAATTTATAATTTGTTATTTATTTAAGTAAATAATATTTATTATTAATAAAATCTTCACCTAATTTAATATCTTTATTAAGTACATATAACATGTTTTCTAATTTATTTTTTTCAAATTTATTCATAATATTAATAGGTAATCTTTCTGCAACACCATTTTTACCTAAACATATTGGTTGAGCAAAAAAGCTAGCATATTCACCATTACTTTCTACATATGCACATTCAATTACATCTTTTTTTCCAGTTAAAGCATTAATTAGTGATAAAGTAAATCTATATCCAGCTTGTGCCATAGAAAGCGTTGCTGAGCTAATCCCAGATTTTGCTTCAATAACTTCAGTCCCGGCATTTTGAATACGCTTAGTTAATTCTTCAGATTCTTCTTTTGTAAAGTTAATATTTGGAATTTGTGAAAGTAATGGAAGAATAGTTTCATTAGAATGACCACCAATAACTCTCACTTCTATTTCTTGAGGATTTTTACCTTTCATCTCAGCAACAAAAGTATTTGAACGAATAACATCTAATGTGGTTATACCAAATAATCTGTTTTTATCATAAATATTAGCTTTTTTTAAAATTTTTGCCGCCATTGGAACAATACTATTAATTGGGTTAGTGATAATCCCAATTAATGCTTTAGGACAATATTTAGCAATTTTTTGAATCAGATTTTTAATAATACTAGCATTGATATTGAATAAATCTGAACGATCCATTCCTAATTTTCTAGAAACACCTGCAGAAATTAATACTATGTCTGTATTATCAAGTACTGGCATAAGATCTTCACCAGAAAAACCAATTACCTTTATATCTGTTGGAATATGACTTAAATCTTTAGCAACACCATAGATTATAGAAACAATATCATAAAGATAAAGCTCTGAGCCTGATGGAAGTTTATTTTTAAGAAGAAGTGCTAGTACTTGGCCAATATTACCAGCTGCACCAAGAATGGTTATTTTCATATTAATGTTCCTTTATATAATAAAGATTCAAAATAATTTATAAAATCTTAATTTATTATATATTGTCTTTATTCATATAGCGTACTTATTTTATTGATCAAATTAATTTTTATTAACAATAATAAATATTGTGAAATTTTTTCAAAAAAAAGTTTAACTGTGTTTTACAAAAAAATAATAAACAATCTTTATAATTATTTGTTGTTATCGTTATCTTATTGTAGATTATATAATCCTTGGACCATCAAATTATTTTTATAAAAAACTTTAAAAAATAAAATTTACTTTATAGATATAATAGAAAAAATGAATATTTTCTATAATATGAAAATATAATAAAAGTTATATAGCTTATAATAAAAGAAGAACAATTCAGATAACAAAGTATAATTGTTATATTATAAATCGTTTTTAAGAAAAAAAAATTTCAAAAAAAATAAATTAAAAAATATAAAATAGAAATTAAATTTTAAAAAATAAATAATTATGGTATTAAACTAAAAATAATTTATTTATTTCTTTGAGATAAATAAATCATTGATACAACAATTGATTAACTTAATTTAAGTACTAAATATTAATAAAATAAATAAATTATTGGTTATTTGTATTAAGCTATATTAACTCGGAATTACAAAGTTTATTATTTTCTTAAAATTATTAGTTCTCAAAAAAAATAAAGTTATTATCATCATATGTTAATATTATCTATCATAATTTAATTCTAGTATTTTGAAAAAATAATTTTATTAAATCATTTTTAATTTATTTTAATAATAATTTAAAAAAATAAATAATTATATTTAATTAAAATGATAATATCAAATAAATTTCTATGTTAATTAACAAAATAATAAGATTATTAATCTTTATTTAATATTATCTAAATTGAATGAGTAAATAAGAAAAATATAAAAATATTTTTAAAGATTATATAAAGTTTAGATAAAGGAAATTAATTTCTTAAGAATTACAATAATTTTTGTTAAAATAATATGATTTTCCTTATTATTGTTAATATAACAATGTTAATAATTAATATTTTATCAACAAAATTATATAAAAAAAATATTCATTGTTTAAGATAAAGATATTAATAAAATTAAATTTACTTAATATTTAAGAGAAAATATATAACTTAATCTTAAGTAGAAAATTTAAATAAAATTTATAACATTAATGAATTAAATTTATTTATAAGTTTTTATAAACATAAAAAATATTTTGATATAAATTTCTTTTTCTATTTAATTTTCCTTCATATCATATTAGAATTTTGAAAATATTTTATTAAAGTATATTTTTATAACTAAAATATTAAAACATTATTAAATATGATAAGTATAATATCTTAATAATTTAAAATCTATATAGTAAAGTTATATACTTGTTATTATTACTTCACTTATAGTTCTTCTTTAAACGATATTCTATCTATCTTATAAATAACCATATTTATTTTCAAAATAAAAAATATATTTAATGAATATATAGAATTATAATATATAATTCTATTATGTAAATAATATATATAAATATATATCAAAAATAATATTTCACTACCAATTTATAATTTTAAGATTCTATATATTATATTAATAATATTTAAAAAAATTTTTTATAAAAATTAACTTAAAAGAAGTAATTAAAATTAATTAAATACATAACATAAATTAATCTATGAATAAATTATAAATATAATTTCTATTATATAAAATATAATGTAACTGCAATCTATATATGATGTCTAAGTATTTGGATAAAATTAAAATAAATCAACTAATAATATTAAATAAAATACTAGGATATTATTCAATAATAATTATATTAATATATAAATTTTTTTATTCTAATAAAATTTATGATAAAAAACAATAGTCTTTATGTTTAGTTTTTTTTATAAAACCTAATAAGCTATAAAAGGAATTATATTATATATAATAAAAAATCCATCTAGCTTTTATTGTTAACTTTATTTTTATAATTTAATCACTATTTTATAGTGAAGTTTTCTTTCATTTAAAGTTAAAATCATCTATTCTATAATTATTTATCTTTAAATAAAGGATATTTTATGAGCTTAAATAACATTCCAGCAGGAAAAGAATTACCTGGAGATATATATGTCATTATAGAAATTTCAGCAAATACTTCTTCGATAAAATATGAAGTGGATAAAAAATCTGGTTCGATCTTTGTAGATCGTTTTATGTCAACTGCTATGTTTTATCCTTGCAATTACGGTTATATTAATCATACTCTATCTCTAGATAATGATCCAGTTGATGTTCTAGTTCCAACGCCTTATCCAGTACAACCAGGAACGATAATACGTTGTCGTCCAATTGGTATATTAAAAATGACTGATGAATCTGGTGAAGATATAAAACTAGTTGCTGTTCCTCATCATAAATTAACTAAAGAATATAATTATATTAAAGATATTAACGATCTACCTGAATCATTACGTTTTCAAATTAAACACTTCTTCGAACATTATAAAGATTTAGAACATGGAAAATGGGTAAAAGTCAAAGGTTGGGGAAATGCTGAGATAGCAAAAGCTGAAATTCTTTCTTCTTTTGAACGTGCAGCTAAAAAATAATTACCATATAAGTTAACAAAATTCTTTTTTATCATCAATAGAAAAAAGATCTATTAAAAAAATAAATTATTTATTTTTTAAAATACTTTAACTAAAATTATTATTTTAAATTTATTAAAAATAATTTACGAAAATTTATAAATATAAACTTATTTATTCATTATAATCTATAAGGTAGATATTAAATTTCTTTCGCAATAATTATGAAAATTTTTAACTTATTAACTTCATTAAAATTGGAGATTTATGATATAATATAAAAAAATTTCAAATAATATGTATTATAACATGTGGTTGTTAATATTATTACTAAATAGTAATTATATAAATCATAAACTTTATTAATTTTAAAAAATTACTTTCTACTAATAAACAGATAAAAAATATATAATTCAACAATAAACTATAAAATTATGTATCTCTACACTCTAGTATTTAACTTTAAAAACATTAGTTATATTACTAGTTAATAACTTAATATTTTTTAATTATTTTACTTTAGTAATAAGTCTTATATTAAATAAAAAAACATCAAATAATTTACAAAATTTATGAATAATTATTTAAGTTTAAACCTTAAATAATGAAGATAAGTAAAATAATAATTATATTAGCATTACTTTATTCTGAAATACTTATTTTAAAACATATCCTAGTTTCTAGGATATCATTAAATAAAAATTCTTCTTATTAATTTTAATCAACTTTAAAGCTACTTATTCTAATTTATTAATTAATACTTTAACTATTAGATCATTGATCATATTATAATTTATATTCTTATTATTTTGAAGGTTTCTATATATAAAATATCTTCTTAACAAAAAACTATAAAATAAAACTTATACAATATTTTTATAAAATTTATTTATAATATAAATGAATGTTTATATTCAAAATATTAATTTATATATTTAATATAATATTTATTATATTTAAATAATTTTCATTCCATTAATGATATTTTGAATAAAGTGTATAAAACTAAGATTATTTCTAATTTTAATATACAAATTAATTTATAACTATATTGATATATTTTAATTTTTTTGTAAATTCATATCTTATATAGTTATTTTTAATAAAAGTTATCATACTTATTTTAATAATCATATACACTTAATACATATAAAAGAAACATTTAGATTTCAATTAATATTTTATATATTAAACGTAACTTTAAAAAATATTCACGTGATCTTAATATTAAGATAAATCACTATCATTATATTATCAGTAGTTCTATTATCTATTTATTTCAACAAATAGATAATTACTAGATTTTTTATTTTATATTAATTCACTTATTTAATTAATTTTAAATAAACATATAATTTATTAATATCTTTAATTAAATATTAATAGTTTTTATGCAATTTAATTTTAAAAAAAACTTTAATTTGCATTAAATAAAAATCAATATCATTTATTTTTTATACTGGATTTATAGAAATAAACAAATTATAATTTTACTAAATTAGATTTTTTTTAACATTATTAATATAAAACTGAAAAGTATTTAAATTGCTATCAATTTTTTATATTTATTTAAATTTGAATAAACTAATACTATTATAGAATTTAATCTAAATATTAATTTTATCTAAGAACTTATAATTTTAATTAAAAATTAATAATCATTACTTTATTTAAAGATTTACTATTATTATTAATTTATATTAATTAGTTTAATATAGTTTTACAACTATAATATTTATATTTAATAATGTTAAAAATTTAATAATTTTTTATTAATAAAAAATTATTAAATTAATTGTTTCATTTATAGATAACTATAAGTAAAATTTACTATTTTATAGTGAAAATTATAATTTTAGTTTATTTTTTTATGAAAAAAATTGTTAATAAGTTAAATTTCAACTATTATAATCATTTTATTAACACTAAATAAAAGTTACTTTAATAATAATATTTACATTGTAAACTATATTAATTTTATTGTTTTAACAAAAATAATTTTTAAGCAGTTTAACTAAGAAGAAAACAACTTCATTTTCATTTATTATTTTACATATTCAATTTTTATTATTAACTATTTGATTATAATTTAACAATTTACATATATAAAATATTAGATTTAATAAAATTATTATTACTTATTTTAGTAATTGAAATTACATTTCAATATTGAATATAACTTAAAAATATATTTTAATCGATATTTATTTAATAATATATTATTTTTTTATTTTATTTTTAATATTTAAGTATTAAATTATTAATAATTTAATATACCTCTTCATTTGATAAATAATATGTTATTAACTTATCGTTATTTTATTTATCAAACAATATATTATATTAAAATTTCCTTATTAATAACTAAAATTAACTTTATAGTTTTATTTTATCAACAATAATATCAATTATAAATTAATGTAATTTAAAATCACTTTGTAATTTTAATTATTTATTTATTATAATATCTGCTTTAAAATATAGTAAAATATGTATAGTTAAAAATTAATATATCAAATAATATTTATTATTTATTTAAGCAAGATAATAAATTTAAATTTATTAATGATGATAACCAGAGTTTTTTATTACTAATTTGTATATAAATAATTAATTTTTTTCTAAATTAGCCATCATTCTAATATAATTTAATAAATTTTAATTTTTTTTGTTGATAATAATTTAAACTATTTATTTTTTAATTATTAGATACAAATTTAACTAAATGATTAGTATCATTATTTAATCTAACTAACAAAAAAAGAGTTATTAAATTTAATATTAATACTTTTAGTTTTAACTAATTTCAAAAAGATATAATAAATAACTGAAAATTTAGTTAAAAATTTTTTTATTTAATTATTTTTTTCAAATATTTAAATCTTCAATATCAATCTTAATATTGAAGATTTATTCAGTTGAAATCATTTCATTAACATATAATTAAAAATATTTTAAAGAATTGATTTGAAATTAAAGATTAAATTTTTATTAAAATCATCGAAATAAATACTAACAACTCTTATTTAATAATAAACTATTTCTAAATTAAAATCATCAGACATAATTTAAATAAATATAATTTCTGATCTTAGAGGAATGTGTATTACTACTATATTAAAAAAATAATTATAATTAAAGAATTTTTGTATAATAAATTATTATTAATAACGTTAATAATAAAAAATAAACTAATAAGTTTTAGTTATTTTATAACTTGATTACCTAACCTAGTTTATATAAATTATAATTTATTATAATAATATTAATATTTTAATAAATTAATTATAAATCTTATAATATAGATTATTCAATCTTGGCTAATTGTTTTTAACTATTAATAATCCAATTAAAATTATTATTACTATAACTTCTAATATTATAATAAATTTTAATAAATGATAAAAAATCAGATTCAACTTTGTTTAATTTATTATTTTATCTAATTGAGATAAACTATTATAAAAAATAATGTTATTTTTTTTAATTATTCTTACCAAATGCCCTATACTTTATTAATATATATAAAACTTATATTTAAATATTAAGTAGTTTTATAAGCATTAATAATTATATTAAGATATAATTTTAAACTAATTATTTATTATAATTCTAATGAGAATAATAAAAAATATAGATAAATAAAATAATATTTTTTATTATATTTTAATTAAGTATACTAAATGTATTTTAATTAAAATTAACATTAATTTAACTATTTCTTAAATAAAATTCAACAATAAATCTAAATTATTACATAAAATATTTCACATAATTTTAATCTGTACATCGATATTTAATTTAAATAAGTCAATATTATTCAATAAAATTTCTTATAGTAAATACTATAAGAAATATATATATTAATAATTTATTTAGGTTATTATAAATTTTAATTTAAAATAAATCTCTATTTTATTAAATATAGTTGAAATTTATTTCAAAATAATACTTTTTATTAAAATTTCTTTAATTCTCTATATTTTCATATATTATTTTATTAAATAATAATTTTATTTAAGATTAATTAATAAAGAAATTTTTTCTATAAAAAATTAAAAAATAGATCAATTTATTATTGATTATATTATTGAACATAACATATTATTTATATGTATAATTATATATTATAAAATTATTTATAGTTCTTATATATAAAATCAATAACCTTATTAAATTAAGGATTTTTATCTGTATAAATAAAATATCAAATATATATTAAGTTAACGATATTCTTTTAGGTACAAGATAAGAATTTTTTTATTTTTTTTAAAAATAAAAAATAAAAATAAATCATATATATAATAAATTATGCGGATAAATATTTATAAATATGAATTTAGTTATAATAATTGATTTTGATTTTATTAAATTATATTCTTTCTATTTTAACCTCTTTATTCTTAAATTATTATTCTATGAATAAATAATAGCATTATATATAAACAATATTATTGGTATTAATAACTAATAGTAAATTTCAATATTTTAATAAACTTCTTTATAAAATAAATTATAATATTGATATTAACATTAAATCAATATAAACCTATAAATGTTATCTTCTAAGAATAGTTTAGTTTATTGCTATATATTATAATAGCTAATAAAATATTTTTAATTAATATTATATTATTATAAAATCTAAGTTATTTAATAAAAGTATTCTGATATTCATACTATTTTAATATATATAAAATAGTATTTTTCTAAAACACTTATGATATATAATATATATACTTATCCATATATATCTTAAAAAGATTAATTATTATAATTTATATATATGAAAATATAAGTTATTATAATTATAATTGTGTAATTAAATTAAAATATGATATAAAAGTTATTTCCTTATAATTTTTATTATAACTTATTAAGTATAATAAAATAATCATATTTGATATAATATATACAAAATAACTTATTCTTTCTTTATATAATTTATAATATTGAAAACTAAAATATAGTAGATTTTATTTTCATAAAAAAAATTAATCATTATTGTGATAAATAAGATAAAATAACTAAATTTTATTGAAATTTTATATCAATATATTTTCACTCAAATGTATTACGTAAAAAAAAATTTTAATTGTTTTATTAACAATAATTTTTTTTTATTATATTTATTTCTGGTTTTTTAAAGATTTTAAAAATATGATATTTTTTAAATAAAAATATTTATGAAATTAAAATTTCGCTAAAAGAACGGCTAATAATTATAATTATTTCAATTACTCTTTTTAATAGTACTCGTTATATAATTAATAAGAACTATCATTTTTCATTAATTAATATGATAATAAACAGAAATTAGAGATAATTTAATGCTTGATTTTAATTAAGATTAATTAAATAAGAAATATAATAACTTAATATAAAAATCTTTTATTATATTTAAAAAAATCATAGAAATAATAATTTACAAATACTATTTGTTCAATACATTCCATGTATTTATTTAATTATTTAATTTTTAATTAATAAAAATAATTAATAAAAGTAATTAATTTTATTTTATAAAATTTATCTGTAAATATCAAAATTATTCTTATAATATCTAATCTAAATTGAAAATTAACTAGTTAAGATCTTGATTATACTGAGGTGGAATGTTTTGTTTAGAGACAAAACATAATAATAATTTATAAGTTAAAAATTATTATTATCTACTTCTATGATAACTTATTTTAATAATTATTAGTAATAAGTTATATTTAATATAAAATCAAGTAAATAGTTTTGAAAACTAGAAAGATTTTCTAAATTTAAATCATATTAATAACTTATTGTTATATTTTATTGATAAAGATATTATATAGATTTATAGAAAATTTATAATATAATAATTATTATTATGTAATAATAATTATTATATTTTTAAAATCATAACGATAAAATCGATTAAAAAATATTTTTAAAATTTTAAATTTTATCATAAATTACATAATTTATTATTAAATATATATTTTAATTTATATTAAATGAATAATTCAATATTATTATAAATATAAATAATTTAATATCTTAATAAAATAATAATTATAAAGCATTTAGGTAAAAAAAAATAAGTTTATTTTGAAATAAAATATATTGAATATTAATTATTTATAAAAATAAATGTAACATGTTATTTTATTATCTATTTTATACTATCTATATAAAGTAAATGTTTTGTAGTATATTTTGTTTATATAATTTATATTTATCATAATTATAGATTACAATAAATAAAAAATTTTAAAGTAAAAATTTAGCAAAAAATTAATTATGTTTCATATATTATACTACCGTCAACCACATCTTTTATTAGTTTTATTTACAATATTTATTTATTATTTTATAAACTTATTTTAAAAAATAACTTAATATATAATTTGTTAGATTTTAATTTTTATTTTCATTGTCAATATAAAACTAAGTTGAAATATGAAGTTATTAAAATATATTATTTTATAATTTTGTTGATAATTTATAATGCGTTCTTTTATCTGGATAATATTTGATTTATATTAGATAAATCAAATATTATTTTTTTTGAAATACTTTATTTTAATAATTAATTTTATTAATTAAATAGTTAAAATAAATAATTTATATAGTAAATATAGATAACATATATATGTTATAAAATATTTCACAATCTGCTAAACTTTTATGTTACTATTTTATATAATATTTTTTATTAATCTATTTATTTTAAAAATTCTATTGTTAAATAGAACGATTTTTTAAATTAATAATTAAAAAAAATAACATCAAATAATTTGATATTAATTTAAGTTAGTAAAAATAAATGGATATATAACTTTATTTTGAATTATATTAATAATCAATATTAGCATAAGATTTTATATTTAATAATGTTAAATTAATTCTATATTAATAAAACTTATTTTTAATTATTTATTAATTAATAACTAATAATAAAAAATTAAGAAAATTATTTCTTACAAAGACTAATCTTTTAATTAAATTTTAAATTTATTTATATTATTATGTAATTAAATTTTATTTTTAAATAAAATTTAATAAAAAATAATATATAAATTTTATTTTAAATTTTATATATAAGCTATATAATTCTAATTAATATATAATAATAAAAACAATATTTTAAAATGAAATAAAATATACTGTTTGATTTATTTCAAATATCTTTTTTGATATTAATAAACTAAAAAGTTTCATAGTAAATATATAAATAAATAATATTAAATAGTTTTTATGAAAAAACATAATTTTTTAAAAAAAAACTTTAAACATTAAATAAATCTTTAACAAATTAATAAATTAATTATTTATTTAAATTTTAAAATATAAATAAATTTTATTATTTAAAAATTTAAATATTAAAAATATCATTTTAACAATATCGAAAATTAAATTATTAAATAAAACTATAGTTTTAAAATTAAATAAATTTATGAAAATAAATATAAAATATGATATAAAGTAATTAAAAATGGATATAAAATTTTATCAATCTTTTTTATATAAAATTTCTATTTTAAAAAATAGATGAAATAACATTTATTTTATATATTTATTAATATTAATTAACATTAGTTTTAATAAATATCATTAGATGTACTATTTTTATATGAATAAAAAATTTTTTTTGATTTTATTTATTAAATTTAAATATCACTTACTTCGATTTTAGCTAATAATATATCTTTTCATTTTATGAGATTTTAATATTAAATATCTATTTAATTGAAAATTAAATTAAAAAAATAATATTTTCATAATATTTTTTGATTTATTAAATAAAAATAATAATTTAACTTTTTCTTTACTTTATTATCAAAAAAGTTATTAAAATTAATTTATAAAAATTTTTATAAAATAAACTTTCTTTAAAATTTTATTTTTAATTTTCAATAACATTTAATAAAATTAGATAAAGTAATAATAAAATTATTTTAAATAATATTATTTATATTTTTTATATCTTATTTGAATAACTTTTTATTTATAATTAAATGATAATTTAATCTTTTTATTAAAAAAATAAAACTTAAGATTTACTATGATAATAAACATTTATAATTTATTTATTACTTTTTTAGAAAAAAATAAAAAGATTGAATATAAAATATTATATTAATAATAATTTTATTAACTCTTTCTTTTCTGATATTAATTAAAAATTATAAACCAATAATTATTGGTTAGTTTATATAACAATTTACTATCTTTAATACTATAAGTTTTATAAAGAAATAATAATTTTATTTATAAATAAAATATAATAATAAATAATTTTATAATAAAATAAACTAATCTTATGTATTATTAGATATTTTTTGATTAAAAACTAAATGAATTATTATTACGAAATCAATTAAATTAAAATATATTCGATTTAAGAGTATTAGATAAATATAACATTAAAACTAATAATGCAATTTTTATAAGACTTTTCTATAAATAATAATATTTAAATGTATAAAATGAAAATTTTCATTTTATAGATTAATATTAATAATAACATAATAGTTTAATTATTTTTAATTTAAATTTAAAAAAACTTTGTTATGATAATTTCAAATAAAAAGTTTTATTTAATTAAAAAATCTTAAAAAATTATTTAATATTTAAAAAATATTTTTATATTGATAAAAAATTAATTAAAATAATAAATTAAATAAAAATAATGAAATTATTTAAAATTTAAATTTAATGAATATTTTTTATAAAAATATATTATATTTATCATATTAATAATATCCGCTTTAGCATATATAGTTAAAACAATTATATATTATATAATTATATCTATAAATAAATTTAATAAATTTTAAGATAAATAAATATTTTATCTACATATCATAGAAATATATAGATAAAAAAGATTTTAATTAACATACTATTAAGATTATTTTATATTTATATATATTAAATAATTAAACTAATATTTATATAAATAAAGTAATAAATAGATTTATAATAATCTTAATATATTAAGATCTAAAACTTAAAAGAACTTTATAATACTATACATTATTTTTATATTTTCATTTATTTTTAGTATAAAATATATTATAATATATGGATTATATCAATAATAATAAAATATAAGTTTTTATTAAAGTAATAAATATAAAAATTTTTTATTTTCAAATGAAATTCTTTAATTTCATTAAGCAAATAAACTAACCAATAGATACTTTAAATAAAGATATAATATCCTTCATTGCAAAATTAAAATATAGAAAATATATTTATTTATTTTTCTCAAAAAATATTATTAATTTTAATATAAGTAAAATTTATCTTAAATAATGAGTCAATAATTTATAATATAATGTTATATACATAAAATATTTTTTTATAAAATAAATAACAATATAAAATCAATTAATATTCTAAATATTAAAATATATTTAAATGCTAAAAAAACTTTAAACTACAAAAGTTATTTATATTATTTTTAATAATGATGATTTTTTTAAATTAAATCTATATATAATAAAGTTTATTTATACACAAATAAATAAAATAAAACTAGTATATTAATACTTTAATTATTAAAGATTTATTTATAAATTAATTTATATAATATAAATAAAAATAACGTTATAAAATAAACATTTAGATCAGAAAATTACTATATATATAAAATATAAAATAATTAATTAATTTATCATCTAAGTAATATAGATTATCAATATTATACTAATTTTCTAACTCATAACTGAATAATAGTATTTTTAATTTTACTAATAGAATAATATTAAAAATATTTATAAAAGATAAACATATGTTTAAAACTAGAATATTAAATATATTGGAAGGTTTTTAATCTAAATTAATTATTATCATATTTTATTAAAAATAAACGATTAAATTTTTAAGATAATTAAATTAAGTTCGTATAAATTATAACTTTCTTATTAGTTATATTAGTTATGAAGTTAGATAGAACTATAAAAAATTAGATTTAATAATAAAAATTAAATACTTTAATAAATAGTTAGTTCTATAAAATATAATTACTGTTAATTATAACGTAAAATTAATTCTTCAAATAATAAAATACTAATTAAATTTATTAATATGTTAAATTAATATATGTATATTATACAGGAAGTTAAATAAAGTAAGAATTGATTAAAACATTGTTATTAATAATATAACTATAAAATATCAGTTATAAAATATAAAATTTTAATAAAATATTATTATTGATAATACAGTTTTTCAATAAAATAAGATATGATAATTTAATTTATTAATATTACTATAAATAAAATATTTAACAATTTTAAACTAATAATAGTGCAATAAATATAATAATATTAATTATTATAACAAAGGATAATAATATCAAGTATAACTTAATATATATTAAGTTTGTGCGTATATAACTTAACTTAATTTAATAGTTTAAAAGAAATAAAATTCTTATTTTATATAGATTTTCAGTCTTATTCATTCTATCTTATCAATTAAATAAAAGTATGTTTTTGATATTACAGTAGTGTTCTGTTATATACATTAAGTACTAGTGTATAGAACTATTTAGTTGCTATATAAATATGTTAAATTAAGAAAATTTATCTATATTTTATAGTATAAAATATAGATAAATATAAATATTTATATCAAGTATTATAAATTTCTAATAAAAGAAATGTATTTTCAATGTTCTATTTATAATAGAATCATTAATAACTATTTTAGTAATAAAGTTAATCTTAATTATAATTTAGTATTTTTGTTTAATAGAGATCTATTGTTTATTATTTAATAAAAATAAACTCTCTATCTATTTTTTATCAAATTAAATATTTATTCAAAAAGTACATCTTTGAAGATATATAGATTATTTATCAAAATATTTTTTATAAACGGACTTAACCTGATGACTAATAAAATTTAATTATATAATTTTAATGGTTTAACTTTTGAAATTAATATTTCAAGAATTTTAATAAGATTAATTTTATTTAATATAAAATTCACAATTTAATTTTATTGATATAATTTTAAATACTTTAATTTAGTTAATTAAAGATTATTAATAAGAAATTATTATTTATACCTCTATTTTTAAATTTTGAATAATTAAAATTTTTTAATTAATTTAGTAAGTAATTCAATAACGATAAATTAAATCTACTTTATCTTATTATATAATAATTTATTTTATTTATTATACTAAGTATAATTTTTAATTTTATGCACTATTTTTTATACTATCTATTTTATCTATTTTATATTTTACGTTAAAGTTTTCACAACTGTTATATAAAATTTACTCATAAATCTTATCAAATGCTTTATCGAAAATTTTAAAATAAAAATAGATAGTTTTTATAAAAACGTATAAAATTATAATAAATAAAAAATTAACAAAATATTTTTTAATATATAGTTATAAAACTATGATCAATTTCAAAAAAATAAAAAAAAATTTTTTTAAATCAAACATTTAATAGATTAAAAAATTACTTAAAATAAAATAATAGCTATTTCGAATAATTACTATTCTATAAACAATAAATAAATTTAATATATTTGATATTTTATATTAATTTATTAATATTTAAAATTAAAAATATCAATTTTAAATTTTAATTTTAAAATAAATATTCTTATAAATAAAATACTTAATTAGCAATTAAACATAAATTAATGACTAATCAATAAATTAAAATTTATTTTAGTACTAAAAAGGGAAATTATTTTAATACTTAATAAGTAGATATAAAAAGTAAAATACTTATCTTTATAAAACATATTTAATATAATAGAAAAATTTAATCTATAAAAAATATAAGGTAACTGGTAATTATTCAGCAATGATATTTACTTTTAGCATGGCAAATACATCACTATGTACTTGAAAATGAACTTCATGTTCACCAATAGTACGTAATACACGATTTGGTAATCGTACCTCACTTTTTATAACATTAATTCCAGCGGAAGTAACTAACTTAGCAATATCACGAGATCCAATCGATCCAAATAATTTGCCTTCATCACCAGCTTTGGATGTAATAGTTATTTTTGCTAATGAGTTAATTTTCTCAGCACGTTTTTTTGCAGCATCGAGAACATTAGCTAATTTAGCCTCTAATTCAAGACGACGGGCTTTAAAAAATTCAATATTCTTTTTAGTTGCAGTAACAGCTTTTCTTTTCGGAAGTAAGTAATTACGAGCATAACCTGCTTTAACATCAACTTGATCACCAAGAATACCAAGATTTTGTACTTTATCTAATAAAATAATTTGCATTATCATTATACCTACTTAAGTTTTAAATTTATTAATCTAGAATTATTGATGGCGATCAATATACGGCAATAAAGCAAGGTAACGTGCACGTTTAATAGCGCGAGCGAGTTGACGCTGATATTTTGCACAAGTACCAGTAATGCGACCTGGTACAATTTTACCACTTTCAGTAATATAATTTTTTAGTATTAAAATATCTTTATAATCAATTTCTTGAACACCCTCTTCTGTAAAACGACAGAACTTACGACGACGGAAATAACGTGCCATTTAATTAGTCTCCAAAATATATTAATTTAATTTGTTCAGCATGAAGTACTAAATTATTCAAGCCATTAGCACCCTTATGGCTACTAATAAAACCTATAACAGTGACCATACTTCCGATCATTATCCTATAGGTAGACTCTTGTATTTTTTTACCGCTAGCAATAATGGTTACTCTACACCATACATTCCGATCAAAACTAGCTTCTTTCTGCTGTGAGCGATGTTCAAGTATAAACTGACAGTGAGGTACTCCAGATGGGCTTATTTTCCTTATTGGAGTATTATAAATTTTTCCTGAAAGTTTTAATTTATTAATATTCACAACTAAAATTACTCTTCATGATTATTAACTTCTTCAATTTCTTCGAGACTTTCGTTAATTAAATTATGATTGTGCTGATCCTCCTTAACTTTATTAACCATTGGTGAAGCTTCAGTAATAGCATATTTAACGTGTAAGATCATACTACGAACAATAGCATCATTGAAACGAAAATTTATTTCCAACTCATCAATTACTTTTTGTGGAGCCTCAACGTTCATTAATATATAGTGTGCTTTATGCAATTTATTAATTGGATAAGTTAATTGGCGACGTCCCCAATCTTCCATACGATGCATTTTACCTTGAGCTTCAATAATAGATCTACTATAGCGTTCAATCATAGTTGTAACTTGTTCGCTCTGGTCTGGATGAACCATAAGAATAATTTCATAATGACGCATAAATTTTGCTCCTTTTAAATTAATTAGCCTATATATTATTATATTAAGATCATCAATAGAATAAAGAGGCAAGGAATCCATTAAATTGAGAACGAAAAATTAAAGTATAACTATACATATCATTTAATTAAAACTCAACTCATAGATAAAATCATTATTTATTATATATTACATATATGAAGAAATTATTTTTTTATATATTAAAATATATATAATTAAATTATAGAAATTAATAAAGTTTTTCAGTTTTTTATTTAAAAGATAAAAAGAGTTTATGAAAATTAATATTTTTAATATTATATATTTAATATATAATATTTATTTTTTATAATAATAATCTTTATCATTATTTTAAGTTTTAACGCTTAAAGATAATCATATATTATATAAACCTATATCATACAATATAATTTTAATTATATAATGGAATTATCTTATTTTATATAGTCGTTATTTAACAACGTCAAATAAACTTATTTAATTTAAAATATATTTTCATAATTTAATAATCATTATTATAATAAATATTATTATTAGTAATTATTTAAGATAAATATAATTTTACTTCTATTAAGTAAAATAAAATTCATTATTTTACTATTTATTACATATTGTAACGCTATTATAAGATAAAAAAATTTTTCCTAAAATAAATTTAACAATCAATTTCTAACTATTATCAACAAAAAACATCTTAATAAAATATATTTTTTAAAATATTATTTTTACTAAAATCTATGATAGATAATTTAATAATAAGTTATGAGAAATATTATGTGATCAATAAAATAGAAATTAATTATTTTTTAAGATAAAATCAACTTAAAGTAGCATAAATTAAATATAAAAAATATAAACTATAAAATAATATAAATTATAAGTATAATTAATATTTTAAAATATCTTAGATAAAAACATTAGAAAAACATTATTAATAAAAATATTATTTATATGATTTTAACTATCAATCTAAAATAACTATATAATCATTAGTAATGATCATCAATGATATGATTTTTAATCACTAAGCAACATTAGTATGTATTTAAATAAAATAAATAAACATTAGTGATATATCAGAATATTTAAATATAAAATTATATAATTTTTATTACAATTTTAATTATTAGTTAATATATAAAATATAATTTTATTAAAATATATTTTTCTATCTTATATATTAATTATTTTATAAAATAGTTATATGTAATATTACTTTTATATAGTTAGTAACTATCATGTGTATATATGATATTTAACAATTTAAAGATGATAATTATTTAATTAATATAATTTTCTATATAAATTTTATTAAAAATAATGATATATTTTTAATTAAAATAGAAATAAATTTTCTTATTGTAATATTAAATTAAATAAATTATTTTTTCTTGCAATATTATCTCTATCAATTTATTCTTCTATATTATATATATAAATACTTATTTAAGTTTATAAAACTATATTAGTTAAAAAATAAAAAATAATTATTTTATTAAAAAAATGAAATTTTAATAACTTTATTTACATTTTATTTTAAATTTATTAGAAAACTTACATTTTGTAATCAACTTTTTTTTACATCTGTAAATCTATCTATTCACGAACATCTAACTAAATAATAACATAAAATTATTAAAATCGATAAAAAACCTTTCCATCTAATCCTATGAATAAATATTTCTCTTTAGTATTTATTGAGTAAATAATACTTATTTAAAATACATATAATTTAAAATTCGAACAATATATTTAAAATATATAAATTACCATAAATGATTTAATTTATAAATTTATTAAAATATATAATAAATATTAAAGAATATTTTAATCACTAGTGATTAAAATATTAATAAAAATTATTAAAGTTTACATTTTTTATTTATTTTTTTAAAAAAATATTTCCTTAAGATAAAAATCTTCTAAATATTTTAACATTTATGATACTTTTATTATTAGATTTAATAAATAAACTATTGAAGATAAAGATTTTTATCTTTATTACTATTTTGGTTACTATAACTTAAAATTGTTTTTTTAATTTGTTTTTTTCTTTTTTCTTTTCTAGTTTTATCTAGATTTTTCATTTTATGTAAAGTTGATATTAATGTGAAATCAATTTTTCGTTCATCCATATGTACAGCTTCAACTTTAATTTTAACTTCATCACCAAGACGATATATCATTCCAAAAGACTCACCAATAAGTCGTTGTCCTATACTATCATACCTATAATAATCATTACTAAGTGAGGAAAGATGTACAAGACCATCAATAAAAAAATCTTTTAAACGAACAAAAAAACCAAAACTAGTGACGCCAGTTATAATACCAATAAATAAATTACCAATTTGATCTTGCATAAAATCACATTTCAACCAATCGGTAACATCTCTTATTGCTTCATCAGATCGCCGTTCAGTCATTGAACAATGTTCACCTAATTGTAATATTTTATTAGTATCATAATGCCAACCACCAGTATCTGTACATTGATATTTATTATTTCTATTATGTACTGATAAGATATATTTAATCGAACGATGTAAAACCAAATCAGAATATCGACGAATAGGTGAAGTAAAATGAGTATAAGATTTCAATGCTAATCCAAAATGACCTCTATTTTCTGAATCATAAATAGCCTGTTTCATTGAACGTAAAATCATTGTTTGTAATAATTCATGATCTGGACGTTTATTTATTTCGTTCATTATTTTAGAATAGTCACTTGACTTAGGTTTTATGCCACCTGGTAATATTAAACCAAATTCATTAAATACTGTACGTAAATTTATAATGCTCTCTTGTTTTGGACTATCATGTACACGATACAAGCTAGGTTCTTTATTTTTTTCAATAAAATGTGAAGCAGCTATATTTGCTAAAATCATACATTCTTCAATTAATTTATGTGCATCGTTACGTTCAACTACTTCTATCCGATCAATTTTTTTTTCTTCGTTAAAAATAAATTTTACTTCTTTAGATTCAAATGTAATAGCCCCTCTTTTTATACGTGCACCATCTAATACTTTATATAATCGATATAATTGTTTTAAATGTGGCACTATATATTTATAATCCTGAGATAATTCTTTATCACCCTCTAAAATTTTCGAAACTTTAGTATAAGTCAACCTTGCATGAGAACGCATTACAGCTTCATAAAATAATGATGAAGTGATTTTTCCTTTATTTGATAATTGCATTTCGCATACAATACAAAGTCGTTCAACTTGAGGCTTTAGTGAACATAATCCATTAGAAAGGATTTCTGGTAACATTGGAATAATACGTGATGGAAAATAAATTGAGTTTCCACGACTAACTGCTTCGTTATCCAAAGCAGTTTCTGGTCGAACATAATAACTAACATCAGCAATTGCCACCCATAAACACCAACTACCATCTTCTTTTTGTATGCAATAAACTGCATCATCAAAATCGCAAGCATCTTCACTATCAATAGTAACTAAAGGTAGATGACATAAATCTACTCTTCCTTTTTTTACTGATATAGGAATTTCATCTTTGTACAAATCAATAATTTGTTTCTCGACTTGAAGAGACCATTTATAAGGAATTTCATAAGTTCTAAGCGTAATCTCTATTGCCATATTAGATCCAATACTTTCGTCTAACACTTCAATAATATTTCCTACTGCTTGAATATTAT
Organism: Arsenophonus sp.; assembly: GCA_052401645.1. Classification (GTDB taxonomy): domain Bacteria; phylum Pseudomonadota; class Gammaproteobacteria; order Enterobacterales; family Enterobacteriaceae; genus Arsenophonus. Next base: position 260,153 of record CP198939.1, on the reverse strand, counting down.
GCGATGGCCTAATTATCATTTTAACTACAACTACATTTCCAACGTTAACATTACTAACTATATCTTTAGAGATATAGATTTTAAATGGTAATCTAGTATCTTCAGGAATAACATATTCTATACCAGATTCTAAAAAATAACGCCCTACAATATAATTATTTCTAGGAATAATAACGCGAACAACTTGCACTTCTGTGCGTCCTCGACGATCTTTACCAAATATATGAACAAGTACAATATCACCATGCATTGTTTTTTTCATTTCTTCTGAAGAAAGATAAAAATCTTCTTTTTGACCGTCTACTTTTAAAAAACCAAAACCATCACGATGACCAACAACCATACCTTTAATTAAATCAAAACGATCAGGTAAGATATAACATTGTCGACGAATAAATACTAATTGCCCATCACGTTCCATAGCACGTAAGCGTCGGCGTAAAGCTTTTAAGTCTTCTTCTTTGGTTAACTTTAATATTTTAGCAATTTTCTGGCGACTAATAGGCGTGTTAAATTTTGATAACACCTTTAAGATGTATTCACGACTTGCAATTGGTGAGTGATATTTTTCTGCCTCTCTGTTTTTATAAGGATCTTTTATCATCACCATATCTCCCATTATCCTAAGCTTATAAGCATCGATTAATATACTGAAGATAGATAGACTGAGTCTACTGTTTCTTTAAAAGCAATTTAAAAAGTTTATTCTTGTTTTTTTTGCTATATCAATCAATGTGTATTTATATAATTTTATTTAAAATAATAAATTTCTTAATTTAATATCTACTTTAACGATAAGAAAAAATAATACAGCAATAATCATTATAATAATTTATAAATACCATATAGACTTATATGATTTGAACAGTCTTTATCTACATATAGATTTATTAATTTTCTTTTATTACTAAGATCCCATAACTAAATACAAAAAAATTTTTTTATCATTCATAATCACAATAATAAATTAAATTAAACTTAATTTATTAATAATATTTAGTATATTTTAGATAAAATATTTTAAATATTAGTGATTTCTGTAATATTAATTATTATCTATCTTAATTAATAGAAACTATAAAAGATTAATATTCTTAAGTAGTAATTCAATAAAATTAATTAAACATTAACTTTTATTTAATTATAAAAAAAATAAAAGTATATCTTTAATTAATTTATTTATTTATATATTTTAACTAAAATTATTTTTGTTTTAAACAAACTTAAATAGTAAATTAGCTAATATTAATTATTAGATGCGCAAATAATACATTAATATTAATTATTAAAATCATTAAAATTTTTTATTTGAAATAAAATTATGAATCAAAAGGATCTGATAACATCACAGTTTCAGTTCGATCAGGTCCAGTAGAGATGATATCTATCGAGATTCCAGTTAATTCCTCAATCCTTTTTATGTAATCAATTGCTGTTTTAGGTAATTTATTATATTCCTTTATACCAAAAGTATTTTCACTCCAACCTGGTAGTATTTCATATATAGGTTCTAAATCATCCCATTCTTCTGTAGATAATGGTGTTATTGTTAATTCAGTACCATCTGATTTTCGATAAGCAACGCAAAGTTTCACTTCATGCAAACCGTCTAAAACATCTAATTTAGTTAAACAGAAGCCAGAAAGAGAATTAATTTGAACTGCTCGATTAATTGCAACAATGTCTAACCAACCAGCGCGACGACAACGACCTGTTGTTGTACCAAATTCTTTTCCCCTTTGAAGAAGATATTCACCTGTTTTATCTGATAACTCTGTAGGAAAAGGACCACCTCCAACACGAGTCGAATAAGATTTTAATATTCCTAAAACATAATCTATATAGCGAGGACCTAAACCAGAACCAGTAGCAACACTACCAGCTGTGGTGTTTGATGAAGTTACATAAGGATAAGTACCATGATCAATATCTAATAATGCTCCTTGAGCTCCTTCATACATCACTAGTGCACCTTTTTTATCAGCTTTATATAATAAATCAGCGACATCAATAGTCATTGATTTTAATGTGTCTGAAAAAGCCATTATATCATCTAATATTTTTTTATAATTAATAGCATGTACTTTATAATAATTCACTAATTGAAAGTTATGATAATCAACAATCTCTTCAAGTTTGATAGGAAATATTTTTTTATTAAAAATATCACAAACACGTAATCCACGACGAGCAACTTTATCTTCATAAGCTGGGCCAATACCTCGGCCAGTTGTTCCTATTGCTTTTGAACCTCTCGCTTTTTCGCGCGCATTATCTAAAGCAGTATGATATGGTAAAATTAATGAACATGATGCCGAAATTTTAAGACGTTCACGTACTGGAACGCCTCGTGCTTCTAATTTTTTTATTTCATCTATTAATGCATCAGGTGCTAATACTACACCATTAGCGATGATACTTACTACATTTTTACGTAGAATTCCTGATGGAATAATATGAAGAACAGTTTTCTCACCATTTACAACAAGAGTATGACCAGCATTATGTCCACCTTGATAGCGAACAACATATTCAACACGATCAGTTAGTAAATCAACTATTTTACCCTTACCTTCATCACCCCATTGAGTACCTAATACTACAATATTTTTACCCATTTAAAAATTCACTCGATTTCTTAAGAAAAATTTGATATTTCAATAATTTAACTATCAGCAATTTTATAAAAATAATATTTTTACGATAATTTTAACACATTAAAGCCCGCTCAATGCGGGCTTATCTATAGTTATTTAACAACTCATTGTATTTTATATTTTAATATTTTTACTTTATTATTTTTTTCTTAGTTGGTGCTCTCATATAACGGAAAAATTCCATATCTGGACTTAATACCATTACATCTTCACCATCTTTACTAAAACTCTTTTCATATGCACGTAAACTACGAATAAAAGCATAGAAATCAGGGTCTTGATTAAATACATCAGCAAATAGTTTGCTTGCGATTGCATCTCCCTCACCATGTAATCTAAGTGCAGTACGATCAGCTTCTGCCAATGTTTCTGTTACAGTTTTATCTGCGACAGCACGAATCTTCATTGCTTCTTCTTGACCTTGTGATCTATGTTGACGCGCTACAGCCTCTCGTTCAGCACGCATACGCTGATATATTGCTTCCGAAACTTCACTTGGTAATTCAATACGCTTAATACGAACATCAACAACTTCAATCCCTAATGCAAGCATACTATTTGCATTAACAACAACTGGCGAATTATCTTTGGTATTTTTATTAAAACGTGGTAAACTAAAAATATTGTTTTGATCATTATCTTTTATTATTTCAAGTTCTGATATCGAACCATTATTAAGAGCATCTCGTACATCAACAGTTAATCTACCTCTAGAATCTGTAATGATATCTTTCACGTTTAATCGCCCGAATTCTGAACGAAGCCTATCACTAAATTTACGTTTTAATAAAGTTTCAGCTTGATAAGTATTACCTCCTCCAGTTGCAACATAATAACGACTAAAATTAATAATTCTCCATTTTAGATAAGAATCAACCATTAAATCTTTATTTTCTCTAGTAAGATAGCGATCTGCCTGAATATCTAATGTCTGAATACGCGCATCTAACATTTTTACAATTTCAATAAATGGTATTTTAATATGGAGACCTGGTTGATAAATAATAGTTTTATTTTTGTTATCACGCATAACCTTACCAAATCTTAGAATAATACCTCTTTCCGTTTCTTGAACCGTAAAAATTGACATATAGAACGCAACTAATAAGGCAATAATAATAACAATTAATGATTGACGCATGACTTATTGTCTCCCTATGCGACCAGGATTATTGCTCCTAGCATTGTCTTTAACACCGTATTTATATAAGTATGATGGTTCATTAGAAATATTCTGTTGTTGAAAGATTTTTGGCTGCGCTATTTTATTCACATTATTTTTTTTATCAGTAATTTTATTACGTAAAATTTGTTCTAATGATAAAATTAAGACACTATTATTCTTATCATTAATAATAATTTTACGCGTATTACTTAGTACTCGCTCCATCATTTCAATGTATAAACGCTCAAGAGTGATCTGAGGAGCAACTAGATATTCCGGTAATATTTTATTAAAACTAGCAACTTCACCTTCGGCCTTAAAAACAATACTTGACTTATAAGCTGTCGCTTCTTCAATTAATTTCTGCGCATTACCTTTTGCTAATGGCAAAACTTCATTGCGATAAGCTTGAGCTTCACGAATAGTTTTTTGTTCTTCTTCTCGTGCTGCAATAACATCATCAAATGCAATTTTAACTGCTTCAGGTGGTCTAGCAGTTTGAAAGTTAACATCTAATATTGTTAGACCCATATTATAAGGTTTTATCGTATTCTCTAATTCTTTTTGTGTCTCATCACGTATAAAAGCGCGTTTTGTAGTCAATACTTGTTCCATTGCTGATTGACCAATAATTCCACGTACTGCGCTATCTATTGCTTGATGTAAACTATTATCAGGATTAGTTACATTAAATAAATATTGAGCTGGATCTGTTACTCGATACTGAACGTTCATTTCTACTTGAATAACATTTTCATCAGAAGTTAACATCATACCATTGGTAGCTTGTTCGCGTATAGTTTCAATATTAACTGGAATTACTTTTTCAATAAAATTGAGTTTCCAATTTAAACCAGGTTCAACAATGTGACTATATTTACCAAAAAAGAAAACAACACCGCGATCACTTTCCTTTATTGTATAAAAACCACTTGCAGTCCAAAAAATAATAATAGCTGCAGTAGTAAATGCAATAAAGCGTCCAGTTATATTTATAGTACTTTTATTACCAGAAGTACCTCCAACTTTATTACTTTTTCCTCCTAAATCATTAAGTTTTTGACTTAATTTAAAGAACAAATCATCAAAATTAACTGATCTTTTTTTTAGATTATTTTTATTACTATTTGAATTACTACTATTTTTATTTCCCCACGGGTCTTGATCCTGTCCGTTATTACTTGGCTGATTCCACGCCATGTTATAACTCCATTAGTTATGATTTATTTTAAAAGATTAAGAGCAAAAATATTAACTCTTAATTTATTATATAGATTTTAATCTATTTATATAACAATATAATTAAATAAAAATTGTTTTTTTAATTATAAATTTGTTGATATTCAAAATAGATAGATTTATTTCTTTATATTCAATTACCTTAAATAAATAGAATTAATTAAGAAAAACTAGATCTATTTTATATTGTTAAATATAATGCATAGTATTTAATCTTTCAATAAAGATATTTTTATCATATTTAATAAATAACAATAAAATATATTAATCATTGATTATTAACATATTTAAGCTAATATCTAAAAACAAAAATATTATTCTAATCATAATGAATAAACGATAAATTTATTTAATCTTAAAATCAATAGTATAAGTACAAACCAAAATTCATTAATCTTAATTTTTACTAAAAAACTCTTATTCTTATCAATAAATGTTTTTAACATCGTTATTCAACAGATAAATAACCATCTAACAATAAATTACCTTAAAATATTTTTATAAAATTAGTTTAAATATAAAAATAAGATGATAAGAAGAAATAACTAATAAAATCTACATAATATTAATCAATATTATTATTTCAATATTACCTATATAAATATTTTATGCTTTAATATTTATCCTATCAAATAATTTATCTTATGAATACACTTCTAACTTTATTAATTAATTAAAAACCAGGTTTGCCTAAATTAAGTCTAACTTATTAATATAATATTGTAGAATAATGGACTTTATTTTTATTTTTGTCTTTAATTTCTATACTATTTTTTTGATTTTTAAGATTTAACAATTAAAAAGATAGTTTATTTTAATTTAACTAAGATAAATTGATGATTCCTTTAAATTAAAGTTTTATTATATCAACATTCAAGTTAGATTTTTTCTATATTTTGAAAATAAATCTAGTTATTTATTAAATGAAGATTTATATTAATAAAATAATATAATAAAGTTTTATATTTAACTGTAAATTATATTATGAAATTGTATAAATACACATAAAATTAGTTATATACGATTAATAAAACTTGATATCACTCTTCTATAATTACTAAAGATTTTTTTAAAAATTCAAGTATTGATTAATGAAAAGAAGATTATTATTAATTTTAATATTTTTCTTTCTTTTAGTTATTATCATCAATAAAATATTCTAACATATATAATTTATAATTATATTTTATTATCGATATTAATTTTTGATGTTAAAAAAATAACCAAAAATTTAATAATATTCTGCATACTTCTTTATTAAAGAAAATATTCATAAAAATATTTAAATTCTATATCTTATATCCATATAAAATAAAAAAATAATCATTTTAGTTAAAAAATACAAATAAAAAGTGAAATATAAATAAATAAAGTTTTATCTATATTTTCACTCATATTATCAACTTAATTATTTAGTTGTATCATTATTTTGTGTAATGACAGCATTACCTATATTGTAATTACCTAGACACATGTTACCAACTTGATTACTATGATGAGATACATGGCGAGAAGGTACTACAGTAGAAATAGCATGCTTATATACCATTTGGTTTACTGTGTTCTTCAGAAGAATAACAAATTGATCAAATGATTCAATATAACCTTGTAATTTAATACCATTGACTAAATAAATGTAAACCGAAACTTTTTCACGACGTAACGCGTTTAGAAACGGATCTTGCAAAGATTGCCCTTTAGCCATCCTTTATTTTCCTTGTTTTATTGTTTTTAACTAGTAAACCTTTATAGTTCAAAAGAATAATTGCTAAAAAATTAAGTTTTTATAACTATTTACATACAAATAATAAACTTATGTACCAATGATATTCAATATTATGTTAACGGCTCCATTAATATCATCGCTATCGAGTCTATGTGCGTTTTCCCATTTTCTCAACCATGTAATCTGTCGCTTAGCTAATTGACGAGTTACACATATACTACGATAAACCATTTCATTGTAAGTGATTTCATCGGATAAATATGACCACATTTGACGATAACCGATAGAACGAATAGAAGGCAGATCTTTATGTAGATCACCCCTAACGTAAAGAGTTCTAACTTCATCTTCAAAACCCATGTTCAATATTCGAAGAAAACGTATCTTTATACGTTGATGTAGAATTTTACGATTTTTCGGTAAAATAAAAAATTGTAAAAGATTATAAGGTAATTTTACTTCTATGATTTTATTTAATTCAGTTAGACTGTTTCCTGAAATTAAGAAAACCTCCAAAGCACGAGATAATCGTTGTGAATCATTAGGATGTATTCTAGATGCTGATATAGGATCAATATCTCGTAAACGTTTATGAATATTACCCCAACCAAATTGTTTTGCTTGCATTTCAATTTCTGCTCGAATTATTATATTTGATGGTGGTAAAGGTGATAATCCATTTAACAATGCTTTGAAATAAAGCATAGTCCCCCCAACAAGTAAAGGAATACGTCCTGATATAACGATTTTTTCCATTTCGAATAAAGCATCACGTCGAAAATTTGCTACAGAATAAGATTGTAAAGGATCGAAGATATCAATCAATCGATGTGGAGCAATCTGTTGTTCTTCTAGTGTTGGTTTTGATGTTCCTATATCCATACCGCGATAAATTAAAACGGAATCTACACTAATTATTTCAACTGGTAATTTTTGACGCAATGCTATTGCCAATACTGTTTTTCCTGATGCTGTTGGTCCCATTATAAAAATAGCTTTTGGTTTATGTTTAAAAATTTGTTTACTCATAGTTAAATTGATTATCATAAATTTAAAATTAATTATAATAATATTTGCTTAATTTTTATAACCATAATTTATGGTAAATTAATTTAAGATTAAGTTAATAAACTTGTACTTCAATTATAAAATCTTATTTATATTTTTTATCTAATAAATAATTTATTAAACAAATAACTATTTTTTTTAAAACTAACGAGAAATATTTTGAATAAAATATCAAAATAGCTTTGAAAATAAGTTGAATTAAATTTCAGAATTTCAATGAATAATATAAAAATTAATTATTGATTTTTATTATAAATACTGATTTTAAAACATATTATATTTATTAATACTTTTATTTTATAGAAATTATTGATTTCATTTTATCTTATAGAAATTTTTATTTTTATAAATAAAGATTGAGATCTTAATTACCTAATAACAAATAGGAATTAATTACCTCCGTTTTAAGATATTATTCGATTTTTTATTAATTAAAATAAAAACATATTAAAAATAATTAATTCAATAAATATATAATTTTATTGATATAATTTATATCATTTTTTAAAATATTTAATTGTTTATAATATCAATTTTTTATATATTTTCCAATTGGAATCTCATATTTTTTTTATTTATATATTTCTTGTTTTTCAAAAACTGTTGATAAAGTTAATCATATTTTGATATAAATTATTTAATTATTTATAATTATTCTAGAAAAAAATTATTTAGTCTGAATAGATATAAATATTATATATAAACACAATCAATTCTATTACTATTTCGATTTTTTTATTTTAAATAACTATATATTATAAAATTAATAAGTAAAAATCATCAATAACTATATAATTTAACTAATATGTTAATTCTAAAACAGTATGAAATTTTCTGTTTTAGGTTAATTACTATTTAATTAAATATCTTTAAATTCTGACGCTGACTTAGTTATTCTTCAATAAAGATCTTCATATTTTAATATGATAAAATTATAAATCAGTTTTATTTAATATAAAAATCCTTTATAAATAAAATTTATAAACATTTATATTTCAATTTAAAAAATAATATTTATTAAAAAATAAGCAGTTGATTACTTTTATTATAAACGATCGAGATAATATAGTAGTATAGAACATTTATCTTATATTAACTTATTACATAACTTGATTAATTAGCAACATATTGTGTAATTATTTATTATTAATAATAATTATATTAAATTTTAATATCATTATACATACTAATGTAAATATTCATCAACTACTTAATTGTTAAATCATTACAATGCTAATATAATATCAGTCTTTTAAAAAAATATCATAATAAATATAAAAGAAACTCTATCTATATTAATTTTCAATATTTCTAATATTAACTTATTAATCTTATTTATAATTAAAATATCAGTTAATCAGTAAAATTAATATATATATAAAAAATATTTTTTACTTAATATTATAAGTATACTTATAGATTTAGTTTTTAATTCATAAAATAAATTAAGAAACAATATTGGATAAAAATAAATTAAGATAATAACCTTAATATTATTAGGTAAATCAAAAAATATTTTTAGTTAATTTAACATTGTTTTATTTAGCATGAATTTAATAACTTTATTTTTATATCATTTATATATAAAAATTATGATTGAATAAGAAATAGAATAAATACTAATGAAATTATTTTTCATCTATATATTATATTTAATAATCATTTTTATATAATATTTTTCAAAAAAATATTGTTACTACTATTTTTTACATAACATAAATTTATGTGATACTTTTATTTAATAATAAATATTATTATTATTTTTTTTAAAAAATATAATTTTGATTATTTTAATTTAAATTAATTCTTAATATACTAAATAATATTAGAAATATTTAAAAAAAGAAATTTTTGCTATTATATACGGATATCTTATTTATTTTAAAATAAAAAAATATGTTATTAAAAATATAAATCAATAATAGAAATAGTTTAATAACACTAAAATAAAACAACATAGCTATTATTTATATTTTTATCATTTATAATTTATTAAATATCTTAACTTTAATACTAATTTAAGTAAAAAATATTTAATACAAAAATCATCAATAATAATGATATTATATATTAATAAATAGTTTATTTTATTAGTTTAATATAATTAAATAAAATTTATAATTATACTAATTTCTCAATATATATAATTAATAATAAAACTTTCTATTTTATTTTTGGATAAAAATTCAATAGCTAAAAACAAAATATATTTAATTTAAATAAATAGTAAAAAATATAAAAAACTTAATTAAAAATATATTAACAAATATTAATAACTATATTAATATAATAAAATTTCTAAAACATAAATTTTATTTATATAAAATTTATGTTTTATGTAAGATGAAATATAAAATTAAACAATATTATAAATATCTATGTAAAGATAATTAAAAAAAAAATAATAATTTAGCAGATAGTCTATCGTTTAAAATTAAGCATAGTTAAAATAATAATAAATTAATATAAAGAAGAGTTTTTCACAGTACTAAAATATAAATTAAAGATCATTTGTATAACAAAACATAAATTAAATATTTTAATGAATTAAAAAAAATAAATTCAAAACTAAGTAAACTATTTCTATTGAGATTATTTATATAAAAATTAATATTAACAAGATAAAACTATGATAATTTTTGATAAATAATGAAAAATAATATTTGAAATAAAATAAATTACAATACATTAATTTATTACTATTATTAAGGATTGCAAACATAATTATTACTTTTAAATAAATAAAATATTTAATATAAATATTAATTATTTTAACTTTTTAAAAGTTAAAATAATTTATCTGAATTAAAATAATAAATATAATTTATTATCTACGTAATATTTAGTTAGGATGCAAATGAAATAAAATAAATTTAAACAATGTTAATTCATAACTTTTTATATAAACTTTTATAATCATAATAATATTAAAGAAAGTTCAACTGATATATTATAAAATTTATTTATTGTATTGATATAATAATTATTAAGTTAGTGTATTTAAATACTCATTTGATAAATAATCTATTATATATAAATATAATTTATTATTATTAATAATAAATTATATTTATAATAATTTTATAAAAAATTATATACTTTAATCGATATCATTAATTTTTATTTATTAAAATAATGAAATTAACATGAATAAAAAATAACTTTTATATGATAAGATTCAATATTAAATATTGATATAACTAAAGATATATTTATATAACAAAATAAACTATTATCTACAACTAACTTTTTTATACCGTTGATGATCATTATATAAAAAAGTTTAGAAAAAATAATTTAATAATTTAATTAATAAAAAAATTTCTCTTATATGCGTAAGAGGAGTATAGCTTATATCAATTTTTATTTTTTTTAAATTACTCCTAAAGTATGAAAAAGTTTCTATGTAAAATTATTACATAATTTTAAATATACAAATCTTAGTAAATTTTAATTGATAATCATTTAATATTAAAAATATTCTTTAAAATAATTATCAAAATTTTTTTTTGAAAAGAAAATATAGAATATAAGAATAAAAAATATAAGATAGATAAAAATTATATTATTTTCAAATATATTCATAAATATTAATAACTTTAATTAATTCTCTCATAATTTTATTGCAAATAATATAATCTTATCTGTTAAAATTAGAATATTAAAACAATCATCTAAAGATGATAATTCATATCATTTATTTATAGTTTTACTTATTTTACTTCATAAAATAATTTTAAATTCCATTCTTAATCTTTTTTAAATTAATTATCGAATTCACTATTTGTTTTTTTTGATTATAAGTAAATCTAAACAAAGAAGAATTTATTTTTATGATTGCATTAAATATTAGTATAAAGGAAAATTAAATAAAAATAATTAATAATATTTTAATGTAACTTCAAAAAGTGATATAAGAAGATTTCTATTACATATAATTATTTTCTTTTATAATAAAACTTATATTTAAATAATTTTTTTAACTTATATTTAATAATACTTATATTATATTTTTCAATATAACTTTATACTACTAACTAAATTGTACATAAATTTCTTTTATATCAAAATTTTTTAAAAATAAATTATTAAAATAATTTGTTTAATTATATTGAGATATATTTTTTTAAAAAAAATGACGATTAATTAGATAAATTTTTTAAATTTATCTAATTAATTACTGGTAATTGCTAGTTATTTTATTTTATGATTTAACATATAATTTCTATTGACTAATTATCATAGATATTATTATTTATAATAAAATATTTAAATAATAATTATTTATTCACAAAGCTAAATAACATTTGTTATCACTATATATGAGATTTAAATAATAGTATATTATACTAATTATTGCTTAATTTATTAAAAAGTTATTTAGTAAAATTATTATTTTTAAAATTTTTTTATAAATTTAGATATAAATATCTAATTATACTAACAAAAAATAACTGGATATACTCAAATACATATATAAAAATAACATATATGATTATCTTAAAAATTATAAAAGTATTTTTTTTGTAAACATTATTTTTAAAATTAATGTTTAAAAATCTAAAATACATAAATTTATCAATAACGAATTAATATGCAATAGCATTACTGTTAACATATAAAATATATATGATGTAATAATTTTTATTATATAGATATTTCTGATATCATTATTATAATTAAATTAATATTCTTCATATTATAACAATTTTTTTAATAACATTTCTCCATATGATGAGAACGGAATAAATTGTGCTTGTCTCCAATTATTATTATATGATAAATGGAGTTCAAGATCAGCACATGGTAAAATCCCTTCGCCATTCTTTGGCCACTCTACTAAACATATAGCATCATAATTAAAATAATCACGAACACCAATAAATTCAAGCTCTTTAGGATCAGTCAATCTATGTAAATCAAAATGATAAACAGTATTATAATTTAATAAATACGATTCAACTAACGTATAAGTTGGACTTTTTACATATCCTTGATAACCAAGAGATTGTAAAAAACCACGACTAAAAGTTGTTTTTCCAGTACCAAAATCTCCATATAAGTAAAGAATAAAGCGTTGTTTACAATGCGATCCTAAACGATACCCTAAAGATATTGTTTCTTTTTCATTAGCAAGTAATATAAGTTCTTTCATAAAATATTTATATATTCTGATTTTTATTTAATTATTAAATCATAAAATAGATTATAAAGGAGTATTATTTTTGAATGTTATAAATATTTAAATATCATATCTTCAATAAAATTACATTGATATAGCTATTACTTAATTAGTTGGATATTTAATTACTTATTTTTATCAATATTTTATTACTAAATTTAAATAAATTTACATAATATAAAAAATATTTAAATAATTAAAGTTTGATATGTTACTATTGTTGATCATTATCAAAAAAACAATTTTCGTTAGACAAGAGATTAAAATATTTTATTTTAATAATTAAATTATTAAAATAAAATTTACCTATCTGAATAGATATACATCATACTATATAAAACATAATTAAATACTTTTATTAATTAATTTTTTAATATTTAATAATTAAACATTGAAATCTATCGATAAAATAATTTTAGCTTTATAACTCTAGAGACTTTATAAAATATTAATATGATTCACGTAGACATCCTAGTTATTAATATTGTTAATATCTAAAATAGATATTTCAATTTATACTTATAATAAAATAAAAATGATAAATATTTTCAATATTTTATTTTATTTATAGAAAAAATTTATATAATAATAAATATAAAACATATTTTTCTATTGATTATTATGTATAACAAAAGAAAATAGTTAATATATGATATAGAAATCAAAATTTAATTATAAATTAATAAGTTATTAAAATATTTAACTATTAAAATATAATAACTTTAATAATATAAAATATATCCATTTTATATCAAAAGTTAATAACAACATAAATTTATATTAAATAGATTTTAAATATTAAGATAATTTATTATTTAAAATTATATGATATTATCAACTTTATATATAAAATAATAAGTTTCAATATTTAGATTTAAATTGTTTAAATAGCCAATTTATTTTCAATTTTAAATTAAACTTTTTATTCTAAAAATAAAAAGTTTTTAACTAAACAAATCTAAAAAATAAAATTTACTAAAATATAAAATAATTAATAAACCTTTAAATAATAAAAAGATAAAATAATAAAAATATTGAAAATAAATTATATTATTATTTTTATATTACTAATAATAAAATAGAATATTAAATATAAAGTAAAATCAAAACTAAGAACTATTATAAAAATAAGGTTTGTTATTTTAATTAAATTAATTTTGTGTATTTTAAAATAAAAATATCTATAATTTTATTAGATTTAATTTAGTATAAAATTATCAAATTATATAGATATTTTATCTAAAAATCCATTTATAATCTTAAATATTAATGAAAAATAATTCATTAATAATAAATATTATATTTGCTTATACTTATAATATGATTTAAAGATTAATAAAATATTGACGATAATAACTTAGTTCTGAAATAGATTCCCGTATATCTTTTAATGACTGATGAGTATTTTCCTTTCTAAAACCGAGTAATATATCAGGCTTCCAACGACGAACTAATTCTTTTAAAGTACTTACATCTAAATAACGATAATGAAAATATTTTTCCAATTCTGGCATGTATTTAAATAAAAAACGACGATCTTGAGCAATACTATTACCGCAAATTGGTGAAACTCCCATAGGCAACCACTTTTTTAAAAACGAAATTGTTGCTAATTCTGCTTTTTTTTCGTTATATTTACTAGATTTAACTCTATTAATCAATCCACTTTCAGTGTGAATTTTAAAATTCCACCTATCCATCATAAGTAATAGCTTATCTATTTGATAAATAGCAATAACCGGACCTTCAGATAAAATTGTTAAATTAGAGTCAGTAACGATTGTTGCAATCTCAATAATTCGATCTTGTTCAGGATCTAAACCTGTCATTTCTAAATCTATCCAAATTAAATTATTTTCATTATTTATCATGTAATGATATATCCTTTTATATAATAAAACTAATGAAATATTATTTTTTAATATAAAATAATTATTTAAAATCAATTTTGATATTAATAATTAATGAATTCATTTAGTAAACTAGAAAATTAATAATTGTTATATAGTTAAAATATTTATTAAAATCCAGTGATATCGAATAAATGAAAACAATAAAATTAATCTCATTAAGATACTTATGATAATCAATATTAGAATTTATTAAATCGAGTTAGTCATATATAATTTCAAACAATATAGAAATAAATAAACTGATAAAAATAGTATTTAATACTTCAACAATATTCCATCTAATATCTTATTTTTAAATTATAATTTAATGTTTTTATTTAATTGATTTTATAGTTTTATATATTAAGTAATCAATCTAATATAAAAAATTAATGATCTAATATATAATAGTAGTTTTATAATTAATGCATTCTAGTATATTATGTTTATCAAAATAATATAATTATATTTTAGACTTATCACTAACAATATTAAGATTACGATTATTTATCTTAGAAATTTTACTTCATTTATAATGAAAAAAATATCAATCATCATTATTCAATAACATATAAAATACTTAATATTTAATCAAAATTATTATTTTAAATAAAATTTGTTTTTTAAAAATAAAAAAAGAAAAGATATAAGTAATTTACTAATATTAAAATTTCCATCATAATATTTATTTTTTATATAACTTTATAAAACTATACTTATTTTACTTATAATGATAAGTAAATAAAGAATAATTATTAATATTATATAAAAGAATATCTATTTTTATATTATTAACTTGATGTTAGTTTAATCTCCAAATCTAATTTAAAAAATGATTTTATTTAGAAATAAATAAAATCATTAACTAAATAAAATATCTGATAATTTAAGACTAAATTAAAATATAATAATAGTTTTAAGTTTTTAATATTTTTATAAAATCTGATAATATTTATTTTTATCGTTTATCAATTAATGTAGATTGTTATATATCATACAGGAACAAATAAATAAATAGTTTGTCGAATTTAAATGATATTTACAATACTGCAAGTTTTAAGATTTTAATTATTTAAATTATCATTAATTTTATTTTATAAAAACAATGAGTTAGAAAATAATAAGTTTATGTTTATAACATATATTATCATATTTTAACAAATACTAGAATAAATAAAACTATATAAACTTTATAAATATAACAAATATTTTTTTAAATCAACCTTAAAGTAAATAAAAAATATAAGCACGATCATTATTTTTTTGATTATATTCCTCAATATCATTAAGGTAATTAAATTAGAGATTTAATATGATTGAAAAAACAAAAATTTTATTACAATATTTATTACCAAAACAATGGCTAACGCAATTAGTAGGTTGGTTTGCAGATCAAAAAGCAGCTGAATTTACTCAGTTAATGATTAAACTTTTTGTAAAACTCTATAAAATAGATATGACAGAAGCTAAGAAAAAAGAATTCTCAGCTTACTCAACCTTTAATGATTTTTTTACGCGTCAATTGAAAGAAAACATTCGTCCTATTGTTACAGGACGAAATCAACTAGCTATACCTGCTGATGGCGTAATAAGCCAATTAGGATTAATTATGAATGACCAGATATTACAAGCTAAGGGTTACTATTATAGTTTAGTAACTTTATTAGCAGGTAATTATATATTGGCCGATAAGTTTCGTAATGGATTATTTATAACTACTTATATATCTCCTCGAGACTATCATCGAGTTCATATGCCTTGTGATGGTCTATTAACTGAAATGATTCATGTTCCTGGTGACCTATTCCCAGTTAATTTACTTAATGCAAAAAACATTCCTAATCTTTTTACCCGTAATGAACGAGTGATTTGTATTTTTGACACTCAGGTTAAACAAATGGCACAAATTTTAATAGGTGCAACAATTGTTGGAAGTATAGAGACTAGCTGGTCTAGTTGTTTTAATAAAACAAATAAAGAGATTATTAATCGTTGGACTTATCCAAAAAAAGATAAAGCAGGAGCAGTTTATCTAAAAAAAGGTGAAGAAATGGGAAAATTTAAATTAGGTTCAACTGTTATTAATTTATTTCAGTCTGATAATATCAAATTCAATTCTGTTTTAGAGAGAGGAACAATAACAAGAGTAGGTCAATTATTAGCAGAATCAATTTATCAAAATACTGAGGAATATACTAATCTAAAAAACAATAAATAGATTTTAATAATTTTCTCTGAGGAATCATATTGTGCACCTGATAATCTTCTGCATTCTATTTAATCTCTCATTTATTATAACACCTGTATTTGCAGCTATTAATCTTAATGAAATAGAAATTAAAAAAGAAATTAAGCGACTTGAAATAAATAAAAATTCAAGAAATATTGAAATTATTCAAACATTACAAGGTGCTCTGAATTGGTTATCAGAAGCACAGGAATCAGAAAAAAAAATTCGCGCTTATCAAGAAACAATTGATAATTTTCCTAAAATTATAAGAGAATTACAACAACATTTACTTATTGAAAATAATAAAATAGTTACTATACCAACTAATATAACAATCCTTGAACTTGAGCAACGTATTATTCAATCTAATAGCCAGTTACTTGAACAAGGTAGGCAAATTCAGCAAGAACAAGATAGAAATCATGAAATTAGCGATTCTCTTGTAACATTACCTCAACAATTATTAGAATCTCGTCGTATGCTTTCTGAGTCCAACGTTAGATTACAATCTTTGCGTGTTCCTGTTTATCCTTTAGCTGAAGCACAATACAACTTAATACAAGCAGAAGTTACAGCAAGAAAATCAAAAACAAATGAATTAGAAATAGCACAACTTTCAGCTAATAATCGCCAAGAAATTTCCCGTTTACGTATCAAACTTTTTAAAAAACGATATCAGCTAATTGATCAAGAACTTCAGCTATTGCGAAATCATCTAAACTTTCAGCGTCAACAAAAAGCACAGATAGCACTTAAACACACTGAAATGTTAGCTGCTCAAGATGAAGAACTTCCAGGATTTTTAACTGTAGAACTACAAATAAATCGTAAATTATCACAACAACTTAATGAACAGACGTACAGAATAAATAATATTGAACAAAGAAAACGACGCATCTCAAATGATATATTAACTGTTCGTCAAGCGCTTGAAACAATTCGTGAGCAAGCTCAATGGCTAAGTGGTTCAACAACTTTAGGTGAAGCGTTACGCGCACAATTATACCACTTACCTGAAATCCCAAAAAATCAGCAAATTGAAAGAGAAATCATTAATAAACGCGTAAATCGTCTTAAATACCAAGATATGTTGGGAAATTTAAATTCTAGTAATAAAAATAATTGGAAAAAACAATCTGAAACAAAAAAATTAACATCGGAACAAACTCAAATTTATAACTCACTTATTCAAACTAGAAAAGAGTTATTAAACTCAATAATTTCTGGTTATGATAGTGAAATATTAGAATTAACTAAGCTTAGTATTGAAGCAACACAATTAACTGATGCATTAACAGATATCAAAGATGCAACTCATCGTTATATGTTTTGGATAGCAGATACTGATCCTATAAATCTTAACTATCCTATTACAATAGTAAAAGATCTAACTCGCTTATTATCATTAGATACTTTATCACAACTTAGTGGTGCAATTAAAATTATCATTTCTACTCAAGATAGTTTATTATATCTATTCGTTGCTATCATTATTTTAATATTCAATGTTAGTACACACAAACACTATAATAATTTTCTTCTTAGATCTACTACACGAATTGGTAAAGTAACACAGGATCGCTTTACATTAACTTTAGGAACTGTATTTTGGTCAATCATTATTGCACTTCCTTTACCTATTTTATGGTCAACAATTGGTCATTGTCTACAAAACGTTTGGCAATTTCCAATGGCTACTGCTATTGGATCTGGAGTTATAGCAACAACACCAGTTTTATGGATATTTATGATTAGCGCTACTTTTTCGTTGCCAAATGGATTGTTTATTTCACATTTTGGTTGGTCGGAGGAAAATGTAAAAAAGGCAATGCGTTATTACAAATTATCAATTTTTGTTATAGCACCATTGATAATGGCTTTAATTACGTTCGAATATTATAATAACCGTGAATTTGCTACAAGTTTAGGTAGATTATGTTTTTTATTACTTTGTGTTTCGATAAGCTTGATTACCCATAACCTTAAACGAGTAGGTGTACCACTTTATTTAGATCGCCACGGATCTGGTGAGAATACAATTAGCAATATATTATGGTTATTATTGATTATAGCACCAATTTTTTCAGCAATCGCATCATTATTAGGTTATCTTTCTACATCTCAAGAACTTTTAGTTAGATTGGAAACTTCTGTTGCAATATGGTTTTTTTTACTAATTATTTATCATATTATTCGCCGATGGATGTTTATTCAACGACGTAAAATTGCTTTTGAAAGAGCAAAACAAAAACGAGCTAATATTCTTGCTCAACGCGCAAAAGATGATGGTGATACAACTAGTAATATCAATATCAGTGGTGAAGGATTAATTGATATTGAAGAAAGCACAATTGATTTAGATATCATCAGTGCACAATCTCTGGGTTTAGTACGTTCTATTCTTACAATGATAGCATTAGTTTCATTAATTTTAATTTGGTCTGAGATACATTCAGCATTTTCTTTTCTAGAAAATATCCGTCTTTGGAATGTTACTACTACTATTAATGGTGTTGATAGCATCCAATATATTACATTAAGTTCTTTATTTATTACAATTCTTATTATTATAATTACTGCGCAACTAATTAGAAATTTGCCAGCATTATTAGAACTCGCTCTCTTACAACATCTTGATTTGACTCCAGGAACAGGATATGCAATCACTACTTTAACTAAATATACCATTGCGCTTATAGGTAGCTTAGTTGGATTTTCTATGCTCGGTATTGAATGGTCAAAGGTTCAATGGTTAATTGCTGCGATGGGTGTTGGATTAGGTTTTGGTTTACAGGAAATCTTTACTAATATTATTTCCGGTTTGATGATATTATTTGAGAAACCGATTCGTATTGGTGATACTGTAACTATTCGCGATTTAACTGGAAGCATTACGAAAATAAATACTAGAGCAACAACGTTGACAGATTGGGATCGTAAAGAAATTATTGTGCCTAATAAGGCATTTATTACAGAGCAATTTATTAACTGGTCGTTATCAGATACAATTACTCGTATTGTTTTAACCATCTCGACATCAGCTGAAATAGATAGCTCTAAGATCAGCAAAATTTTACTAAATGCTGCTAAAAAAACATCAATGATTTTAACTAATCCTGAACCTGAAGTATACTTAGTTGATTTAGAAAAAGGTATTCAAATATTTGAATTACGTATTTATGTAGCAGAAATGGGACATAGAATGCCTGCTCGTCATGAAGTTCATCAAAATATATTAATCGGTTTTGCTAAAGATGGGATTAAATTAGCTTTTCCTTCTTTTAAAATCCAGATTGATATATCGACTAATAATAAATTACAAAATAAAACTAAAAACATACTAAGGTATAATAAGAATAAAAATCTAAAGAATTATAAATAATGATTAATTTTATAGCTAAATAATAAAATTTATTTTAAATCTTTTTATTTATATAATTTATTTTAATAATTTAAGTGAAGTTTTATTTAAATACAAAAGTAATTGAAATATTATATTAAATAATTTTATTGTTATAATAATAAAATTATAGATTTTATCATTAAATTCTTAATTTTTATTGTTACTATTACATATAACAATAATATAGCATTTATATAATTATATATATTCATCATTATAATAAATTATATATCTTATAATAGATAATAGATGAATAATTTTAATATTTAATATTTTCTTATTTTATAATTAGTTAAATTAATTTAATAGTTCTTATATTTGTTATAATATCGATTATTAGTAATATACAGGTTAATATTAAAATTAAATTATTTAATTTTAATATTATATTTTTGTTTGTATCTCTAAATACTAATATATTTTTATTAAAATTAATCTAAATTTAATTAATTAATATATATAATAGGTATAATATATTATGTTTGAAGATACTATTATATTATTGTATTTTATACTATTTCTAATAGGAGATCATTATCTAATCTAATATAAAAAAATTTATATATATAAAAATCTAAACAAAATAATTTTATTGTTTAATTTATAAAATTTAAATAAAAAACACTTTTCAAAATCCTAAAAATTCTTTTTTTGTTAAAATATTAATCCTATTAATTTAATAATGAATTTTATAATTATCTATTTTTTTTGATTAAAGTAATTATTTATTATATAATATATCTCCTTATATAAAAATAATAAATCAATTGTTTATGATAATATTTACAGTATAAATATACTAATTAATTTTACGATCTTATCGTATTATTAATTTTTATAGCTAATTTTTAAATAAAAAAAATATTTATTAATTTCTTTAATCTATTCATCATATGCCTCTATAATCTATTAAAAATGAAAATAAAAAAAATAAATTTATTTTTAGAAATTAATTTTTAATATATAAATTTATATTATTTTTAATCTATATTAAATATTTATAATATTGTTATAAATCAAATATAAATAATATGATATCGATTCTATTTCATCATAAATAATATTTATTTATCATATAAAATATCTTATAATAATTTATATGATTTTAAAAAAAAAATTCTGATATGATCAATATAATATAATCATAAATTTAAGTAATTAAATAATACTTTACTTCAAAATAATAAAATAGTTTTTTTACTAAAACTTTAATATTTTTATATTAACACTATTATACATAATATAAAGATAACTTTTAAATTTAAAATATTAATAATTTGATTATCAAAAAAATTTTTATTTATTATTATGATATTAAAAATATTGTGTATTATCCTAAGAAATCAAATAAAGTTTTAATCATATTCATTATTAATGTGAATGTTTGATAAATAATAATAAATAAAGTATAAAACTTTTAAAAACAATTTTCTATTCTAAAATTATTTTTCTTTTTTTTTAATTAATTAACTTTAATTTTTATTAAAATAGTTTGTGAAAATATTTTTTTATTAAAGTTACATTAATTATAAATAATAATTAATATTATCATTTGAGTTTTATTTTAAAGTAATATTTACGATTATATGATATAACTTAGTTACAATATGTAAAATATATGAGAATTAATTTTTCAATTTATTAAAGATATTTATTTAAAATTAATATTATGATAATTTATATTAAAAATAAAAAAATATTTTTTGATGATAATTTTATAATTTTTATATAAAAAATAACATGTAATCAGAAATATATTAAATACAATTTAATATCAAATAATAACGAAATATATCATTATCTTTTAAATTAATTAATATTAATTAAAAATTCAAAATTAAATTAAATATTAATAATAATTATTAATTAAATCATATTTATTTAGTTTATGACGATATAAAATTGTATTTTTTTTTATTTTTTTAAAATTAAATTAATATTGAATTATAAATTTATTATATTTTAAAAAATAAATTACATCACCAATAATTAATTTAAGATAATTAATATTATTTTATATTTAATGCCAATAATAATTAATGTCTATAAATAAGACATTGATAAAATATTAAATAAGTAATTTTTACTATTTATTTATTAAACTATATAATGAACATATATATATTATTAAATTAACTTAAAACATCAATGATAAAATCATTAGATTATTATCTGAAATAAATAAATTAATATTTATCAATTAAAACAGATAAAAATACTATAATAAAAAATCAACAAATATCTCTTAATAAATAATTAAATATAATATCTACTACTATATTTAATAAAATTAAATTATATCAATAATTAACAATATAGTAATTTATAGATAATAATTATAAAAATATTAAAAATCATCAAAATAATTAATATCTTTATAAAATATATTTTTTCTTAATACAAAATAAATATTATTTCTAATAAATCATTTTATTCTGAAGTTATCTATAATAGAATTATTATAATAAAGATGATAAAAATAATAAATATAATTTATAATATATTTTAGATCATTTTTAGTTTTATCTATAAATTTAATAAAATTAAAATCGATTTATAACATATGTACAATATAAAACTTTATATAATATATATAAAATATATATCACAGATAATATATTGAATATGCATTATATATACTCAAAAATATAAAAACTATCATTTAAGATAACAAAATTGAGTTTTATATATAAACTAGTTTGGTTTTTAATATATTTTTAAGAAATTAATAATTACTACTTAATTAATTTAAAATACAAAAGATAAAATAACTAATATCAGCAATATAAATATATCGTTAAATCACATTATTTTTTTAAAATATGCAATTTATATTAAAAATGATAATTAATTTAACTTAGAAATAATTAATGTTTTGATTATTTTTATTTAAAACTATTATTACTTTAATACATAAAATGTTATATTTATTAGAAGTAATTTTTAATAATTTATACTTCTTTTTAAGAAATGATCTTTATCAAAGATAATTTTAATAGCTTTATTCATTGATTTATATATTTTATAAAATGATTTTAACAATGATAATTAGAATAGTGGTTTCTTCTAATTATTGCGTATTATTTATTTATTAAAGTTAATTTTTATTAATTATATATTTAAAATATGCAAAATATTGTGAAGTAACAAACTAATATAATAATATAAACAATAAAAATTACTAATTATCTTTTCGTAATTATCCGATTTGAATATCAATAAATTAACTAATTATCATAATATGATATAGCGACCTTATCATATTTATCAAATAAGATATCAATAATACAAGATATATGAGATATACCATCTTTGTTTTATAAATATAAGAGGAATATGTTTTAAGCACTAATTATAATCTTAGATAGTTAACTTTTTTTTTGAAAAAATATCATGATTAAGATAATATGATTACTTATTTACATTAAAATAATGCATAATAATACTAAAAAATTTGAAAAAAATTTTCGTTTTTAAAAATCAATCATAGTATTTCAATTTATGCTATTAATCTCTTATATTATAATAATTTAATAAATAAATTATTTTAAAAGACTGTAGTCAAAAAATAAAATAAGATATATAGTAAAATAATATTATTATATCAAATAATTGACTTAATCTAATTTAATACTATTTATTCATTTTTTAAAATAAAATTTATATTTTAATAATATCAAAAATAATAATAAAATAAATATTGTATTTATTTAATAAAGATATTAAATAATAATTATTTTACTTATTAATTGAAATTATATTTACAAAAATTATTATACTTTAATTAATATATTTTATCAAAAAAAACTATGTGAGATAAGTTATAAAAATTCAAAATTTAATTTTGAATTATTTAACTATTTTCTTAACATATCAATAATTATTAAAATAAATAACACTTATGTTATAATGTTTATTTATTAAAATAATTAATTTTATTATCTTTTAAGAAGATGTTTATAAAAATTTTTTTTAAAAATAATGAATTTAAAAACAGATATCTGATAATAAAAAGTTTTTTAAGTTTTAATGTAAAATAAAACAATTTTAATATTTAAAATATTAATAATTTATTTTTATTCTTAAGTAAATTTTAGTAATAAATGAAATCCTTATCTTAAGGATAAATCATTACTAAAAATATATTATAACATTGATAATAATAAAATAGATATTTATTATTTTTAGTAAAAACTATTTTTTTATAAAAAGTAATAAGATTAATTAATATATAAAAATATTTATTAAGAACATCTTTTATATTAAAAAATATGTATAAAATACATAATCTAAAAATTTTTTGATAAAATCAGAATCAAATAATTCTTAAATTTTAAGATTTTTTTCTTTTATAATATAAAAATTAATTAGATTTTTAATAAAATAAGGAATTTTATTAAAAACTTTTGAATTTCATATATTAAATATTAATATAATTATTTATTATGAGATAATAAATAATTAATAGAATTTAAATTTATATTATTTTTATTTTAAAAAAATACTTTAAAAAACTCAGAAAATATTTAATTATTAACTATTATAATCATTAATTTAAATATTTATTACTTGAATATATTTAATAAAAATTAAAATTTTTTAAAATTATTTCAATTCAAAATATTATTACTATTTAAAAATAAAATTATATAATATAAAAAGATAATATATATAAACTTGCTATTACTTATTTATTTTATAAATAAAATAAAAACAACTTAATAAATAAATTAAAAAAAAATTTAAAAATTTTAAATAATTTTATTTTATATTAAAATTAATATATTGAAATAAAATAAATTATTTTAATTACCTTATGAATATAAATAAAAGTCTTAAATATAAATTTATATATTATATACTACTACTAATAATAGTTATTAATATAATTAATTTTAAATAAAAAATTATTATGAAATAATATACCAATAATTCAATAGAATCTAATATCTCATTATTTTATCTATCTAATCGATAAGGTAATTTTATGTTTTAGATTAAAAATCTAATATTAATTAAACTAACTACTTATTTAAAATCTTGTTTTTTAAACAAAATTTTCTAATCTAATTAAATCAAAAAGCATACTAATTAAATCTATTTCTCTGCTTACTTATAAATAATTAAAAACTTATTAATTTTAATATATTAAAAAATTTTCTATTATATTAATATTTTTATTCTTTTTAAAATAAATCTAATAATGATTTATGAATATTAATTAGCATTAATAACTTTTCACTTCATTCTAATTTATAAAATTAAATAAAAATAAAATAATTAAAAAATTATAAATATGTTTATAGATAACTTAATAATAAAATAAATGAATATAAAAACTATTTTTATTATCAAAACGGAATATATTATTTTATAATGATTGATTCAATTATAAATAATTAAGAATTAAGATATAAAATATCTATTATTTTTTTACTTTTATAAATCTAAAAATCGAAATAGTACTCCTCTCTATTTAAATAAAAATATTATATTATGATTTTCTTTCAGAAAACCTAATAATAAAATAAATAGCAAAATTAATTAATTAATAATAATATTATATATTTAGAGTAACAATAAATTATATTATTTAATATACTAATTATAGTTTTTTTATAAAAAACCATTTAATAATCATATTAATTTTTAAAAAAGTATAAACAAGAATAATTACTATGTCTTAAAAATTAATAATAGTTGATTTAGAAAATTAAAATAATAAATTTCTATTTATATAACATATATAGTGATTATTAATTTAAGTTAATTAAACAACTAGATTATTTATATCGAATAGAGTGTGAAGCTATTACATGTAAACGATCTTCTTCAATGCATTCTGGAGGTAATTCTGCTATAAAACGAGAAGGACGGTTACATACTTCTTTACCGTATAATCGTCGATTTTCTGCATAAGTTATTGTTAATTTCTCCATCGCTCTTGTTAATCCAACATAAGCTAATCGTCGTTCTTCTGCTAAACATCCATCCTCTTTAAGACTTGCTTTACTTGGAAACATACCCTCTTCCATACCAACAATAAAAACCAATGGAAATTCCAGACCTTTTGCTGAATGAATAGTCATTAATTGAACTGCATCCTGATATAAATTGGAATATCTTTTATCAGATTCTAACGTGACATGAGATAAAAATGCTTGTAATGGAGTTAAATTTTCATTTTCTTCTTGATAAGAGAATTGACGAGTAGCAGTTATTAATTCTTTAAGATTTTCAATGCGTTCTTTTTCTTTTTCACCTTTTTCTTTTTCATACATCCTAAAAAGACCTGAGTTATAAATGATTCTATCAGTTTTAGTATGCAAAGGCATATTTATAGTTTCTTCAGATAACGTATCAATTAATTCAAGAAATCGTTTAATAGCCATTTCTGCTCTATAACTAAAAATTTTCTTATGTAATAAGTATTTAGAACTATTCCAAAGAGTAAGTTGTTTTTCACATGATGTTTGACGAATAATATCTAATGTCTTTTTTCCTATACCACGAGTTGGTGTATTAATAATTCGTTCAAATGATGTATCATCATTACGATTAATTACTAAACGTAAATAAGAGATAGCATCTTTAATTTCTTGACGATGAAAAAAATGTTGTCCTCCATAAATATAATATGATATTGAAGATTTCAACAATGCTTCTTCAAATATTCGTGATTGCCAATTACTACGATAAAGAATTGCACATTTCTTTAAAGCTCCACCTTTATTATGCCATTCCTTAATGCGATTAATAACATAATATGCTTCATCTAAATCATTAAAACCACAATAAATTGAGATTGGCTCTCCATCAACTCCTTTTGTCCAAAGATTTTTTAATAACCTATTATCGTTATTAGAAATTAATGCATTAGCTGATTTTAAGATATTTTTAGTTGATCGATAATTTTGTTCTAATCGTATAGTTTTCACATATGAAAAATCTTGTAAGAAATTTTGAATGTTTTCTACTTGTGCACCACGCCAACCATAAATTGATTGATCATCATCACCAACAATCATTACTTTATTTATATCACCAGCCAAAATACGTATCCAGTCATATTGGATACCATTTATATCTTGAAATTCATCAATTAGAATATCATTAAACCGATTACAATAATGTTGTAATATATTTGCTTTATTTAACCATAATTCATGTGAACGTAATAAAAGTTCAGAAAAATCAACTAATCCAGCCCGATCACAAGCTTTCTGATAAGCTTTATAAATTTGCAACAAAATTAATTCTGATGAATTACTATAATTCTCAATGTATTTCGGCCTGAATCCTCCATCCTTTTTTGCATTAATATAACATGCGGCTTGATGTATTGGCCACTTATTTTCATCTAAATTGATTGATTTAATTATTTGACGAAGTAAGCGATATTGATCATCACTATCTAAAATTTGAAAATCTTGTGGTAAATTTGCATCTAAATAGTGAATTCGTAATAATCGATGGGCTAAGCTATGAAAAGTCCCTATCCACATACCACTTTTATCATCACCTAACAAAGTATTAATACGATGACGTATCTCAATTGCTGCTTTATTGGTAAATGTTACTACCATAATAGAGAAAGGTGAAACTTTATAAATAGTCAATAACCAAGCTATTCTATAAACAAGAACCTTTGTTTTACCACTACCAGCTCCAGCAAGTATTAACATATTTGTTCTAGGTGAAGCAACGGCTTCACGTTGTTTATCATTTAAATTTTCAAGCAAGTATAATAAGTTCATAATTATGATTAATTTAACAAAAATTCTTAATAAATTTATTACTATATTTTAACTATATAAGAAATTTAATTTATTATAAAAGACTAAACTAAAGTGAATTAAAATTAATATAAAAATATTATGTAAATTTTATTTATTAATAAGTTCAAACTATCATTAGCTCAGTATAATTAACTTATTTTATTTTTTAAAAAACTTTTAATATTTCTTGTCAAATTAGACATAAATATAAAATTTTATCTATATATTATTAATTTTCATCAAAAATAATATTTTTAATGATACTATTAGCTATTAAAATTTATAATTTACTTTAAAAAAAATTTTAAAATAACTAATATATAATTATAAAGATTTAATATATTATTTGTAATAATCCTAGTTAATAATCTTTTTTTTAAAAAACTATATTACTTAAATTTATATTATAGTTTGATTAAACTAATAAAAAGATATAACATTTATATTATAAATACAATTAATAGATTATTATTTCTTATAAACATTTATGGAAATTAATATTTTATTATTAATAAATAAGTATAATTATTTTATGAAAATATCAAGATATTAATTAAAAAATTAACATTTAATAATTTTTTCAAATTTAAAAACCTAAATTTATTAAACGATTCTTATCATAATCAAATCATGAAGTTTAATAAGTTTTTATCTTATTTTATTTAAAAATATACTTTTATTAATATATTATATTTTTTAAAAAATAATCAAATATAGTATATCTTAATTATTTATAAGATAAATTTAATGTTTAATTTATTTTTTTAATCTTTTATTCTAAAAAAATAATTAATATTGATTAAGTATTAAAATTAGATGAATATAAATTTTATTTGTAAAAAGTTCATATATTTTATTAACTATCTTAAGTAAATTTTAAATTTTTCTTGATTCTACAATATAAGCATCAAAAGTGAAAAAAAATTTTTACATAAATTTATTCTTTCTGATATTTTAACTTATTTTTAATAATACAAAATACTTTATGAATTAATAATTAAAATATCTTATTATTTTTTTGTATTTAGAGAAAATTATCTTTTATTTAGAATATTATTAATTTAACTTAAAATTAACATCTTTAATGATTCTAAGTCTATAAATCTATAATAAATTCTATTATTTATTTTTCTTTTTTTCTATAATAAAAACTTTATAATATTTATAATATTATAAAATATTATCTATTCAAACTAGATAAACAATTTATATAAATTACTCTAATATAATATATAGTTTCAATTTTTTATTTTTATATATAAATGAAATATCAAGAAAATTAATATTTGTTAATTATTTAACTTTATTTGTATTATTTTAAATATCATTAAATTATATTATAATTAATTGTCAATCGAATAATATCTTATAAACTATAATATAAATACATAATATTTTTTTAAATATATCTAATCATTAATTGATATTAAGATCTATAATAGTAATTAATTATTATAACTAACTAATATTATTAAAATAACTATTATTAATTTTAATATTCTATACTTTATTATATATATAATTAATGTTAAATTATGATTTAATACTATAAACTTCACAATACTAAATATATACAAAATGATTTACATAACAAAAATATAATCTAGTAATAATTTAGTTAAATAGTAAAATAGTTATTTACTTTTTTTATAATGTTAAATGAACTATAACTACTATAGATAACATTATTAAATTACCGTAATATCTTAATAAAAATAATTATCAAATTAATATAATTAATAATTAATTATCGTTAAAAAATATTTTAGATTATTTTATCTATTAAATAATAATTTAATATCAAATCTTTGGAATATTAACTATAGTTAATATTCCAAAGAAAACCATAATTTTTTAAAATCTTTTATTAAACTACTAATTATAAATAATTATTAAACAAATGAATACATGTATTACATAAAGTAAAACTTATTTATATTAACTAATATGGACATTTCTGAAAATGAAAAAATAACATATTATTAAGACTTATATAACTAATTTTAATAATTTATTAAATCTTATTTTTATTATTCGTAAATTTATTTAATTAACTTTTTATATTTTATAAATTTTGAATATACAATCGTTGATATTTTCATCATAATTATTTAACTTTTTATTAAAATGATTTAATGAACAAGATGAAAAAATTCTTCTTCCTTCAACAAAAGATATATTTTATTGAATTAAATAGAAAAATAAGAATTTTTTTATATATTTTATAAAAACTTAATCACCTAATAAAAATTAGGAATAAAACTTTGCTTTTAATTCAAAATAAAAAATCTATAAAAAATAAAAACTTAAAAATGAATAATACCATCATAAATATGTGTTGCTGGGCCGGTCATAAATAAAGGATGACCAAATCCGTTCCAACGAATTTTTAACATACCACCAGGTAAATCAACACGAACATTCTTTTTTAAGAAACCATGATAAATACCAATAGCAACAGCAGCACAAGCTCCACTTCCACAAGCTTGTGTTTCCCCTACACCACGTTCATGTACACGTAATCGAATACGTTCATGATTAATAACTTGCATAAATCCTATATTAGTTTTTTTAAAAAAGTTTTCATGTTTTTCAAGCAGTGAACCTAGTAAACTAATTTCAACAGTATCAACATCATCAACTTGTAATACGCAATGATGATTTCCGATAAAAACTATTCCATATAATATTGTTTTTTGTTGATTTCTAATTGTATAAGTTTTATTAACTTTTTTATCTTTAAATTGTGTTTTATTTTTTTCAAATTTAGGAATACCCATATTAACACAAATATCTTTATTTTTCGTTACCGATAATATTAATTTTCCAGATTTAGTACTTACTCTAATATTACGTTTGTTTGTCATTTTTTTAAGATGAACAAAACAAGCGAAACAACGAGCACCATTACCACATTGAGAAACTTCAGTACCATCAGCATTAAAAATACGATAATGAAAATCAATATCTGGATCATAAGGAGCTTCAACAACTAAAAGTTGATCAAATCCGATACCTCTATGTCGATCAGACAAACGGCAGATAAGTTCAGTAGAAAAATAAACATTTTGAGTAATAGCATCTACTACCATAAAATCGTTACCCAAACCATGCATTTTAGAAAATTGCATTTTTTATTCCATTAAAATCAATTTAACTATTTTAATTAATTTATTTATTAAGTATTTTATCTGAATTTATTGATGACATTTTTTTGAAGAAATTATATTTTCAGATTTTTTGTCCTCTATTGATTTTGATGAAAAATATAGCGGTCCTTTTAAACCACAAGAAGAAACTAAATTAAAAAATATTAATGTCATAAATAACCAAACTAATTTTTTCATAAATTAAAATCTACATTTTTATATTACTATCCTTTTATAATCTATAATTTTAGTTAAATTATAAAATAAATATGAAATTAAGAATTATAGATAGAAAATTTTAATAACTAGTTGATAAAATAATATGTATGATAGAAAATTATTCTAATAAAGATAATAATAATTATGTATGTTATAAATCTAAGAATAACATTATAAAAAAATTTTTTTTAAAATCATAATTTTAATCATTAATAAGTGCATTAAATTATTCTAGTTAATATAATTAATTATAAACTCAAATAGTAATTATTTTAATAATAAATTAAAAAATTAACATTTAATGATATATCAATAATAATTATATAAAATATTATCATATTTTATTAAAAGAAGTTAATTATTTTAATTCTGCTAAATAACTGTTGAATAAATATAAATATTATTTTTATCTTCATAAAAATAAATTTTACCAAAATATTCTTTCTATAAAAAATAATATAAGATATATTAAAAGTGTTTTTATATATTTTAAAGGATGAATTTTATTATTTGTTTAATGATATGACAATAAGAAACTAAATATAAAACAATAAATATTATTTTGAATTTAATTTTATCAATAATATTTATGATTTTCTATCATAAATATTATTTATAAAAATTTAACTATATTTTATTTTTACTAAAATTTTAAAATACTTAAAATATTTTAAAATTTAATCTAAAATATTTAATATTGTGAAATAATTTAAGTAATAGAAATAAATTAATAAAATTTTATTATATATATTATTTAACTAATTATTAATTTATATAATCAAATCTTTCTATTTTCTTGATTATATTAAAATATAACAACTATTATAATCATAGTTCAATATTTAATATTTTTTATCTAAAATTTTTTTAATTTTTCTAACATTAGTTTTATTAATTTAGGAAATTAATTTCTTAATATTTTATTTAAAAATTTTAATCTTTAATTAATAGTATTAATTAAGAATTATAGTAATCACAAAAGTTTAATATATCTAATTTAAATAAATTTCATTAAAATCTTTTAAAAGATATATATTTAACTAATATAATTTCTTAATCATATTTTAGAAATAACACATAATTAAAGCATTAGTATAATAACATCTTGTCTTATTATTTTAATATAATAAATAAATTATTACATTGAGAAAAACAAATAAAATTATGATTACTATTTAGTACAATATATCTAGTAATTTTACTATACTAATTTACAATTATTCTATATTACAATAATTTTGTTTATTAAATAAAATTAATCGTTTTTTTATTTAATTTTTATTAAATAATGTTTAAGACATTCTTACATAAAACAATAAACATTTAATCTATAAGAAATAGTTTCTTCCATATTAAAACCTTTCTTAAATTCTATTAATAATAATATTGCATATTGATATTTTCTAATATAAAATTTTAATAAAAATACTTTTTAAAAAATCTTTATAAGGAATAATAAATATTTTATAAAGTTATCAAAAACTAATACTGAAATAATTTTTCAATTAATAATTCGCTTAAATAAGATAAATTTAGCAATTAATTTAGAATTAGAATATATTAACATATAATAATAAATATATTCATGATAATTAATATCAATTTCTAATTGAATAAATATCTTCCTTAATAAATTTTTATCATTTATATAAACCCGAAGTGAAATAAAATTTATTTAAAAGTAGTATATATTGTTGTTTCTTTCCATAATTTTAGTTATTTAAATTATTTTTCTTATTATAGTAATAACGATTATTATCAATTAAAAAAGTAACACTTATATTAATAGATAAGGTTAATTATTTAATTAATATACATTTTTTGTAAAAATTTACTTTCTTTTTGATCTAATACATAATTTATGGCATACATAGATATATAAATAAAAATATTAATTTGATTGATTGATGATTTACTTCATATAGAATAAATATCTTTAATATATAATTTCATTATTTATTTATTGAGATGCGATTTAATGTAGAAAATATATCATAAATTATTTTAATAAATTAATTTGATCGATATTAGATATAAACAAATATCAATATATATATTACATTTCAATATAATTATATATAACAACATCTTATTATTTTGTAGTTTAATAAAACGAATAGGAAATTAATATACATGCTTAAATGCATTACTCGTATAGACTATGATGTTAATCATAGTTATAATTTATTTATTACATCCAATTTTTATTTTAGTGTTTAATATATAAAAATATAAAAGTTTTATATAAATTAACTTTAAAAATAATTTTAACATAGTTATTAATTCCTTTTAGTATTAAAAAATAAAAACTTAATAAGTGTTTTTAAAAATATCTAAAACGTAATTCAATTTAATATTTTATAGTAAATGATAAAATTTTTATTCTGATATTAACTGTTAACTTTTAAATTAAATTCATTTCTTTTTTATAAAAAAATTTTAAATAAATAACATATATTATGATTATAAGTAATTACATAAACTTTCTTATTAATATTTTATGTTTATTTTAAAAATAAATATTTAGAAACGTATATAAAAATTAATTAAGATATATATCTTTACTTTTATTTAATAATGAAAATTACTTTTCTATCTAGAATATGCAATATATATTTAGATATATTTATTAATTCATAATCAAATATATTTTAAAAATTATCGAATTTCAAATTAACTATATTTTTATAATTTACTTATAATAAAGTTTATCCAAGAAAAAAATAAAAACATGTCAATAAAAAAAATACGGATTGCAACAAGAAAAAGCTTATTAGCGATGTGGCAAGCTGTTTTTGTAAAAACACAACTAAAAAAATATCATCCAACATTAATGGTTGAACTTATTCCAATGAGCACTCAAGGCGATATTCTTCTTAATATTCCATTAGCAAAAATTGGTGGAAAAGGACTTTTTGTTAAGGAATTAGAAAATGCACTATTAGAAAACCGAGCTGATATTGCTGTGCATTCTATAAAAGATCTTCCAGTTATTTTTCCTAAAAATTTAGGATTAATAGCTATTTGTCAGCGACAATACCCTTATGATGCCTTTATATCTAATATATATAATTCTATTGACGAGATTCCAATTGGAGGTACTATAGGAACATCAAGCTTGCGTCGTCAATGCCAATTGAGACATATTTATCCACACTTAATCATCAAAGATCTTCGTGGTAATATTGAAACAAGATTGGATAAATTAGATAATGGTGAATATAGTGGTATTATTCTTGCTGAAGCTGGTCTAAAACGTCTTAATTTAAAAAAACGAATACGTATGCCTTTACTACCAGAGCATTTATTACCAGCAGTTGGACAAGGAGCTATTGGTATTGAATGTCGTCTTGATGACTATCAAATACAAGATTTTTTGACACCACTACATCATCATGATACTGCTATTTGCATTCAAGCAGAACGAACAGTTAATAATCAACTAAAAGGTGGTTGCCAAGTCCCTATAGGTAGTTATGCTATTTTGCAAAATAAACAAATTTGGCTTAGAGCTTTAGTTGGTTCTATTGATGGAAGCCGAATTATTTGTGGAGAAAGATATTTTTATCCAGAAAATACGCAACAAGCAAGTATTGAGCTTGCAGAAGAATTACTTAATAATGGTGCTAAACAAATTATTAACAAAATTTCTCTAGGAATATTTTAGATGAGTATATTGATAACAAGACCGAATCCTAATGGAAAAAAACTTGTTCAACATATCAGATCATTAGGAAAAATAGCTTTTCACGCCCCATTGATTAAAATTATACCAAGTAATGAATTGCATCTTTTCCCGACTAAATTGGCAAAATTAGCTAATGGTGATCGTGTTTTTTTCTTATCTCAAAATGCAGTTTTATATGCTAATTTAGCTCTTTATTTAATAAAACAAAAATGGCCAGATATTTTATTCTATTATGCCATAGGGAACTCAACAGCATCAGTTTTTAATCAATTAACTAATTTACCTATTCAATTGTCTAAAAAAGGCGAAACTAGCGAAACATTGCTAGAATTGCCTGATTTACAATCATTATTAGGTAAAAAATCTTTGTTATTACGTGGTAACGGTGGGCGTGAATTACTTTTTTCAGTATTAAAATCACGTGGAAGTCATATTGACTATTGTGAATGTTATCAACGTCAACCAATAAAATATAATCCACAGACATTTCAGTTACAATGGAAAAAGAAAAAGATTAAAACAATTATCATTACTAGTAGTGAAATGCTATATTTATTATTTAACTTAATTACAGATGACCTTAAACCTTGGTTACTTTCTCGTCACTTAATTATCGTTAGCGAACGCCTAGCTTGTATTGCTTATCAATTGGGCTGGAAATCAATACAAGTAGTTAAAAGTGCCAATAATTATGCTTTAATTCAAGCATTGATGTAAACTAATTAATTATGATCAAAAAAATAAATATTATAAGATAATAAGAACCTATTAAATAAATTGAAAATTAATAATGAAATCTATAACTAAATATATTAAAAATATATAATATTATAATATATTATTAATATATACTATCATTTTTATTATATATTAAATGATTGTTTATATTAGTTTAACTTAAATCAAAGCATCAAAAATAACAAATTAAAACAATAAATAAACTTTTATATTAAAAAAAAATAAAAAATTAATTAATTACTTAAATAAAAAATTTATTTAATCTATTATCTTAAATAAAAAAATATAATTAATAACTTGAATAATATATAAAAAATAGAAAAGAAATCATAATCTAATTTAAAATTTTAAATTAATTAATAATAAATATTTGCTAAGAAAATATTTAATAATAAATAAAATTAATAATAAATTTTATTTATTATTAATAAAGATTTTTTAAAAAATATTTTCTACTAGAAAAAGAATTAACAACTTACTAATAGTAAATATTTAAGTTTAATTATTAATTATTAAAAAAAATATTATTACATCTCAATAGTTGTATTTAACTTAATAAATGATTTTTAGAACAATTTTCATCATAAAAATTCAGATATAATCTGTTTAAACAAAAATAATAAAATAAAAAATATCTATTT
Source organism: Arsenophonus sp. (assembly GCA_052401645.1). Taxonomy (GTDB): domain Bacteria; phylum Pseudomonadota; class Gammaproteobacteria; order Enterobacterales; family Enterobacteriaceae; genus Arsenophonus. The sequence goes on along the minus strand of CP198939.1, from coordinate 223,378 downwards.
ATTAAAAATAAATAAGTTAAATTAACAATTTATTATTTGGCTTATATTGTATATAAAATTAAGGATTAATGCTATAAAATAAAAAATTAAAAATTTATTTAAATATAATTCATTATTTTTTAACATGATAATAAAGTATATTAAACTAATTAATAAAAAATCATAATATAAAATATTAATTATTAAACAAAATAAGAAGGATAGTATTTTGGATAAAAAATTTTTTTAAACAAAAACAGATAATAAGGTATTAATCTTTTATTCTATATTTATATTAGGTAAAATCAATATTTCTTAATTTTTAGAAAAAATTAATATGATATTTTTATTAATTTAAATATATACGATATTTAAAGGAATATAATAAGCTTGTTTATGTTTTATTAATTTAAAATTAACTTTTTGTTTTATTGACTTATATTGGAATTATATTCGATAAAATATTTTATACATAATTATATAAAATTAATAAATATTATTAGATATATAATCCAAATATAATAATTATTGACGTTAATAGAAGTAATCTTTAAAAATTTTAAAAAACTATTAATATATTATATTGTTATATATATAAAATAATTAATTATAAGTTATTTTTTTAATAACAAAAAACATTTAAAAAAAATAAATAGATAGATATATTGATATACTAATAAAGAATTTAATTAATTAATATTCAAAATAGTTATTTTTGATAAACTTAAGATTAATATTATAAATATTAATATATATTTTTAAATATGCAATTCACAGAATTATATTATGATTATAAAGTAGTATAATTAATTTATTATTTTTTATCTTTGTTTATTAAAAATAATAACAATCAAAAAAAATCAAAAAAATAATTTTAATGAATAAAAATATTAAAATTTTATCATTAAATTATAAATATATTAACTTGTTTTCTAACTTATTAAATAAGAAGAAATTGAAAATACTTTGAATCTTATTTAACAGAATATTTTGATATTAATAATTTTTATTTAATTTTCTAAAAAAATAAAATATTTTAAAATCTAATCAAATTTAAATATAAATTATTTCTAACTTAATGTTTATATCTAATTAATAATAAATATTATTCTAAATTTAAAATATCTATTATATGATTATAATTTAATTATTACTATAAATGATATTATGAAATTTATATATCTAAAAACTCTCATAAAAATTAAATAATTTTATCCATACTTTATTAAAAATATAATTAATAATTAATTTTTTTTAAAAACCATTTTTAGTTATTAAATGAATATTGTTAAAATTAAAAACTAATTATTTCTACTTTCTAAAAAATAATTACCGTAATATTCAGTTATATGCAAATTACTTAATTAACTTTAGTTAAAACATTATAAAAAATATTTATATATTTATTTTATGAAAAAAATCAGATTAATATTAATTATTTAATTTATTTTTAAAAATAATAATTTTTGCAAATATATAAAAATTAATATTTTATATATAATTATATTATTTTTTAACTATAAAATATAGTAGTCAATATTGACTAAATAATAAATTATAAATTAATTTAGTTGAATTAACTTATTTAATTAAAAATAACTTTATAAATAAGAATTTATAAAATAAATTTTCTAGTTTTTTTAAAAAAATTCAATTAATAATAATAGTAGATGTGAAGATTTTAATTTTTAATTTACAAATATTAATATCAATTCTATAAATCTATCTTTGTTATTTATCAACAAATAATCTCTCTCATTAGAGATATTTTAATTTAATTTTTAAAACTTATTTATATCGATATGTGTAAATATATACATATTTATTTGTAATATCTTAAAGTACTTAAACTTTAAATCTAACAAGTCTTCTCTATTATTTTATTGTTATTTAAATCAAATAAAAGACATACTGGGTGACTAATGGGATTCGAACCCATGACAACCGGAATCACAATCCGGAGCTCTACCAACTGAGCTATAGTCACCGTAAAATTTTAAAAATAAAATTCATTTTATAAATGTCTATATATTACAACATAACATAATATAAAGTAAATAGTTCGCCCGACAGGATTCGAACCTGAGATCTCTGCCTTCGGAGAGCAGCGCTCTATCCTATTAAGCTACGGGCGCTTAATTTTATTTCAGATAATAATAGTAGTATAAATTTAATAAAAAACTATCCAGTATTTTTTTTAAAAAATAATCATTTTATATTTATGATCTTAATTTTCATTAAATTAATTTAATACTACTGTATTGAATTATTTATAAGAGTTATTCTTAATAACTTTATGATTACTTTATCATAGATAAGTAATCATAAAATAGACGATAAAATAATCAATAAAAATATGCTATAAAAATTAAATGATAAATATGTATACAAATTAATTTTAATCTTAATTAATAAATATGTAAAATAAATAATATTAAATTATTAATTTAAAACAATATTAAGTTATAAAATATTATAAATTAATCTATGTCAATAAGATCACTAAAATAAGATTTATTCAAAAATAATAAATAATAATATCATTTTAAATGATTTATTACTTATACTATAAATATAAATAAAAAAGTCATATATATTATATCTAATATAATTAATATTTTAAATAAAAAAATAATATAGAAAATATAAATATAATATATTGTACAAATAAACTACTTTATTTTTATTAAAACTTTAGTAATTTAGTATTTTTTTTTAAAAATAAAAAATAATTAAAATTTAAACTTATATTCTTTGTGTTATCAAAACAACTTTTATTATAGTATTATTTACTATATATAGTATAAATTATTTATATATCATACAACTACAAAACTTTATTTAGAAAACATCAATAGAAACTTAACTATTATTATATCATTTTTTTAAAGAAATTATATAATAATAAAATAACACTGATATAAAATAAAATTTATTATTAAATATTATTAATAGATTTTAATTTAACTTTCGAAGTTTTCGATTATTAATCGATTATATAAAATAATTTAACTATTAATATTTAATAAATATATATTAAAATATAAAATATGAATAAAATATTTTAATAATAAAAAATTATAATAATTTAGTTAAATCTAATAATGTAATTATTTTAAATTATAGAAATGTCAACATTAAATTAAATTTAATTAATATTATTAGAATAATAATAATAAATTTATATTATAAAAAAAACTAAAATTAAATAATAAATACTAATTTATAATAATAATCTATCATATATTCAATAAATAGATATCTGAATAAGTTAATAAACTATATATCATATCTCACATCTAAATATTTACAATTAACACTTAAGTATTTATAACTAAATAAAATAAGAATAATATTTATACATTAAAATAATATTTTTATAATTTAATTTAACAAACTTAATTTAAAATAAATCTAGAATTTATTCTTTAACTTCATATATTAAATTCATACAATAAATTTCTCTTAAACTATAATTATTAAAACTTTTTTATAATTTTTGATAATAAGTTACTACTTTAACTTAATCTTTTTAATAAGATACTTAATAATATTAAGACTTATGTAATAAGTTAAAATAATAAATAATATTATTTATAACAAATACATATTTTAAAATACGATAATTTTAAATTAGTATAAAATACTAATAAGAGTTTAGTAAACATAAACGGATTGTAAAATATAATATATTTAAGAATAACACTAATATGAATATGTTATTTAAATTTATTATTTTCAAACTATTTATTAGACAGAAATTTTATATTAATAAAAAACTAAAGTTTTCCAGTACAGTAATATATTAAAAAAGATAATAATTTTATCTGTCTTTTAATACGGTTTGGCTGAGAAAATAACCTATATAACCATTCCAATCCTAACCTTTGCCAAAATTTTGGTGCGCGTTTTACTTCTCCAGTAAAAATATCATAAGCACCACCTATTCCCATATAAAGTGAATTTGGATAAACTTTACGACAATCATAAATAAAAATTTCTTGCATTGGTGAACCCAATGCTACTGTTACAATTTTTGCTTTACTGTCTTTTATTCTATTAAATAATATTTCACGCTGTTCAGGCTTAAAATAACCATCGTGGCTACCAACAATATTTACATACCATTCAGTATGAAGTTTATTTTCAGTCTGTTTAAGAATTTTTGCTCTTCCACCTAGTAAAAATACTGGTATTGACTTCTGACCTGCAATTTTCATTAATGCTTCCCATAAATCAACACCAGTAATACGTGAAATATTTGCATGCGGATATTTACGATAAATTGCTTTGACAATACTAATTCCATCTGCATATAAATAATCTTCTTTAGTTAGTAATAAATTTAAATTATTATTTTTCTCTAAAATTAGAATTTTTTCAGCATTTATAGCTACTAATACTCCAATTTTAACTTGTTTATCAGAAAATAAATAATTCAATAAGTGAATCTTATTATGAAAACCCCAAATAATATGACCTCGAATATCATATTTTGGGATTATTTGTTGATTCATAATATTACTCCAATAAGCTATTATTTATGGCATATTATCATAATAACTAATCACATATACTCGAATTAAACCTGCTTTAATAAATAACCAATAAAGCAGTTTCGCTATAAATAAGCAAAATATAAACACTAAAGCAAAAAATAAAACTCGAGATATAAAAGAGTCCATCCCATCTCGAACAAGGATAATAATATTAAAAATAGAACTAAAGCAAAAAGTTTGCTTAATAATAATTTTATAACGATTCATTTCTATCTTACTTTTTTCAAAAATACAATCAAACCACTTAATAATTAAAGCGACACCAATTGCACCAATAGGAATAAAAAAAATACCTCCCATCACAATTAAAGAACCAATTAATGTTGGTGATATCGCTAGACCAGAGTGATTATTAAGTATTTTCAAAGTAAAATAATTACATGTATTTAATATTATATCTGGTTTATCAGACCATATCCAACTTGGAATAAAAACATAAAAGTCTCGTATAATAGGAGCTAATCCTTGAAATTCAATTTTATTATAATTATTTAATAATAATGCTAAATTTTCCCAAGGCGAAAAAGTATCGCGCGTTAAATAAAGAAATGTATAAAAAATCGAAGCATCATTTACATTTAATCCATAACGTTTTAATGCTAATAAGAACATGCTAATAACGCCAATAATACCAGCAATAATTATTATTGATAAATTAATCCAACCATGAATAATGCCAATAAGCAAAAAAAGTGAGAAAGCGATAATAATATTAGCTCGTGTTCCGCCAACAACTAGATAGGTAACTATCCCAAAAATAATTGTACTAAATAAAAAAAAAACCAACGATTCTTAGTTGGTTTTAAGAAAAATATAATTAACATGGATGGTATAAAAAAATAAAAAAAACGTTTTAATCCTACATTGTAAACTTCATTAGAAAAAATTTGATTATAAGATTGTAAACTAAATAATAAAAATCCATTTTGTAATAAAAATATACATACAGCAGAAATAGCAATAAACATCAATAAAAAACAAGTTAACCTAGTTTCTACGCCATTCATTGTGAATAAAGACTGTTTAGATTGCTTAACAATATTTATTAAGCTTATTTTATAAGCGATATAATAAATAATATAAAAACCAATAGATAAAATTAGTTCATATAATAATGAATTTAACGGCACTACTTTAATATTAAATTTAAAAATAAGTAATCCTGTTAATGGAAAACCTAAATAAAATATTAATAAATAAAGTGAAGAAAAAAAAATATTAAAATTAAAGCGAATTTGTCGATATTCATAATATATTAATATAAAGATTAATATCAAAGAGATAAAATAAATAATTGATAGACTACCAAATTCTATCAAAGTCATTGACTATCTCCTATCAATTTCAATGCAGTTTGCCATCCTTTAATAAAATTAGGGTTAAAAAAAGCTATCTTACTCTTATCTAATAATATCATTTTTTGATGAATATCAGTTAATTGTCGTTTACTCAATTGATCATCATCAAATAAAAAAGGTATAGATTGATCAATAAGATCTTGTCGAAAATAATTTTGACGACTAATGATAAAAGGAATGTTTAGCTGAATTAACAAACATAGTGTCCCTATACCTTGTTGTCGATTGGAAATAAAATAAGCTAAATCACAATAATATAATAAAATAACATAATCATTAAAAACTATTTTTTCCTTAATAATTATAACTTCATCATTAGGAAAATAATTTTTAGCAGCAGAAGTAACTTCTTTAATATAAATTTCATTATTATTTGGATATCCCATAGGAATAAAAATTTTATTAATTTGATTAATAAATTTTTTTTTAATCGCTAATAATGCTTCAATATGTCGATTAGATCTATCACCTGAATTACCAACCAAAATTGTTACTTTATTAAATTTATTAACTGATTTTTTATAGTCTCTTTGAGAGAAATTCATTTTTGATGGAAAATATAGTAAAGATGTTGGTGTTGTTAAATTTAAATAAGAAAAATATTCTAAATCTCCTCGTGTAGCAAAAACATACCCTATCCGTTTAAATGCTAATCGTCGAAAATAATAAAATAATTTAAATTTTAATGAAATTAAATCCTCATAAAGATCAGCACCCCAAATATGCCAAAAAAACTGTTGACTATGAATTTTTCCAAATAATAATGCAAACCAAATTAAGACATTAAATTGACCATGAAAAAAGAATTGACAATTTCTATCTGATTTAGCTTTAATATTAATAACATTAGCAATAGATTTTTTATTATCAAATTGATTAATTATTAAATGCGGATAACATGATGTTAGAGTTGGATCGCTACTAACAACCATAAACTCTCTTTTTTTTGGAGATGGTACTGATAAATATAAAACATCATTAAAAAATGATAAAACTGTCTGATTATGATGTTGAATATCAGAACCTAATACATGAATTAAAATTTTATTTACACCTAAAATAAAAATAAAATATGCTATTATAAAGTATAAAATAAACGATATAAGTTATCATATAAGATTGAGTAGCACCTAAAGCACCATAAGCAGGTATCAAAAAATAAGAAAATCCTATTAATAAGATAAATTGAATTATTTCTGTTAAAATATAAAAATATAATGCTGCTTTAGCAATAACTAAATAACCAAACACATAAGCACCAACTTTCAATACATCACCAATTAGCTGCCAAATAAAAAGATCACGCATTGTTGTAAATTCAACAGAAAAAAATAATAAAATTATAAGATCTCGAAACAACCATATAATACTACTAAGTATAAACACTGTAGGTAAAACAAACTTTAAAGTTTTAAATATTTCAATACTAATTGAATTTTTATCTTGTAATTTAGCTAATGTTGGTAATAAATAGATGTTAAAAGATATAGTAATAAATTGTAAATAAATATCTGAAATACTACTTACTGCTTGCCAAATGCCCACCTCATCCCAACTATATTCTTTGGCTAATAAATTTCTCATCATAATATATGCAATTGGCAATGTGACTGAAGTTATTAATGTCATTAAGGTAAATTTACCTAAATTACGACTTATAACACTATTCCAACATGGTTTAAAATATGCTAAAGTAAAATGTTTGTAACTAAATATTATCATTGCTGATGGTATAATAGTTAATGCAGGAAATAAAGCTAATCCTATTAATGTCCACTGATAATCATTTAATCTAAAACAAAAATAATAAATAATGATTCCTACTAAATTACCAACAATAATCGATATTGCATTTCCTTGTACATCTTGATAACCTCTTAGTATTGATAAAAAATAATTAGCGTAAGCAATTCCAACTTGTATGAATCCTAAAGCATAAATAACTATTTGATATCGAGTATGACCAAATAAAGCAAAGCTGATGAATGAGCTAAAAAATAAAAATATAATTATTAATAAAACTGAAAACCCTAAAATGATTGATGATGATGTACCTAATACAGCACTTAATTTTTTTGGTGTTCGGTAATATTCAGCTACATATTTAATCACACCATTAAAAATTCCTGCACCAGATAAAGAACTAAGTATAATAATTAATTGACGAAAATTTCCAGCCTGTCCAACTCCACTTGGACCAAAAGAAACAGATAGTAATTTAATAATGATTACTCCTGTAATAACTTTTACGAAAATTGAAATAAACATCCAAATAGATGCTTTAGCTAAAGACATGTTAAACAAAAAAACATTTAATATGATTAATTACTTGTTTCTGTTTTTCTTTTGTAAGATTATAAAAAATCGGTAAACGAACCAAACGATCACTTTCTTTTGTTGTATAGCGATCATAACCATGAAAACGACCAAATTTATGACCAGCTGGGCTAGAGTGCAAAACAGTATAATGAAATGATGATAAAATATTCGCTAATCGCATATAATTATTAAATTCTGTTCTTTGTTCAATATCCTTTAGCTTTATATAAAATATATGAGCATTATGTTTTAAATCAGTTGGTATAACCGGTAGATCTAATTTATCCATTTCAGCTAAAGGTTTAAGCATTTTATAATAATTATCCCATAGATTTAATCTATATTGATTAATTTTTTCCGCTTGTTCTAATTGTGCCCATAAATAAGCAGATTGTAGTCTTGACATTAAATAATTAGAACCAATATCTTGCCAAATATATTTATCAACTTCTCCGCGAGAAAACTGATTACGATTAGTTCCATTTTCACGAATAATTTCTGCTCGCTCAATAAGCGATTTGGAATTAATTAACACAGCACCACCTTCACCACCTGAAGAATAGTTTTTTGTTTTATGAAAACTATAACAACCTATGTGTCCTATCGTACCAAGCGATTTACCTTTATAAGTAGACATAACACCTTGAGCCGCATCTTCAATAACATAAAGGTGATATTTTTTTGCTAATTTCATTATTATATCCATCTCACAAGCAACTCCAGCATAGTGAACTGTTACAATTGCCTGAGTTTTAACTGTAATTGCTTCTTCAATTTTATTTTCATCCATATTCATGGTATCAGGACGTATATCGATAAATACAATTGTTGCTCCTCTGAGAACGAAAGCATTAGCAGTAGAAACAAAAGTAAAACTTGACATAATAACTTCATGACCAGGTTTAATATTAATTAAAATTGCTGCCATTTCTAAAGACGCAGTACAAGAAGGTGTTAGCAATACCTTTAGACAGTGAAAATGTTTCTCCATCCATTCCTGACAGCATTTAATAAAATAATCATCACCATATAACTTACTATCATTTATCGATTGTTTGATATAATCTAATTCAGTACCTATAATTGGTAACTCATTAAATGAGATCATGGGATCCTCTATATAACCAATAATCTGTTTTTTCAATTTTTGCACCCATTTGAGAATATAGACGTATTGCACCAAAATTATTAATTTGAGTTGATATTCTTAATTTTTCCACACCATTCCAACTACACCATTGACATGCTGTTGTTACTAATTTTTTACCAATTCCTTTTCCTTGATGATTACTAATTGTAGCTAATAAACCAATTCGTGCTTCTTTTACTATTAGCGATTTCCTTACTGTAACAAATCCATGGATATTTCCTTTAATATCTTTAATTAATAAGCAGACATCATCAAAAGTTCCCATAACAGCTTTTTCAACCCAGAAAGAATAAAGACGAGCACTATCTACAGATCTATACCATGGAGTGCAAAAACGACTATGTAAAAAAGATGTAGTAGCGATATTTTTTAATTCTTCAATATCTTCTTCAACTGCAATAGTTAAAGTTAAGTTTTTATTTTCTAAAATTCTAGTAATATCTAGACTGAAATCTATTTCACCTTGAATAATTGAAAATCGCATAAGCATCATTGCATCAATTAGTTTAATGTTATTAATAGAAATTTTAGCTTGAGTAATATCATAATTATTTAATTGACTTAATGAAAGAATTGGAGCATTATGTTTGAAATCTAATTTCACTATTTTACGCTTAAAAAAAGCACTTTCCCAACTAAGGATTTCAATATTAGCGTGAATAAACATACAATAAATCCTGTAAATATTTACCATAACTTGTTTTCACTAATTTTTCTGCTGATCTTCTAACTTGTTGCTCATTTAACCAACCGTTACGCCATGCTATTTCTTCTAAACATGCAATCTTAAATCCTTGTCTTTTCTCAATAGTTTGGACAAATATACTCGCTTCAATTAAACTATCATGAGTTCCAGTATCTAACCAAGCGAATCCACGACCTAACAATTCAACATTTAACTCCCCGCGTTCAAGATACATTTGATTTAAAAAACTAATCTCAAGCTCTCCACGTAAAGATGGTTTAATTTGTTTTGCAAAATCAATAACTTGATTATCATAAAAATATAAACCAGTAATTACCCAATTAGATTTAGCTTGTTGAGGTTTTTCTTTAATTGATAAAACTTTAAATTTTTTATCAAATTCAACTACACCAAAACGCTCAGGATGATCCATCACTTGATAAGCAAAAACAGTCGCTCCATATTGTCGACTCATAACAAATTTTAGTTTAGAACTAAAAGATTGACCAAAATAGATATTATCACCTAATATTAAACAACAAGCATCATCAGCAATAAATCTTTCACCTACCAAAAAAGCCTGTATTAACCCATCAGGCGATGGTTGTACCGCGTAAGTAAAATTAACACCAAAATTATCACCATCTTCTAGTAAACGTTGATAATTAGAGAGATATTCAGGTGTTGAGATAATTAATATTTCTCTTATACAAGCTAGCATTAATACAGAAAGTGGATAGTAAATCATTGGTTTATCATAAATAGGTAAAAGTTGTTTAGAAATACCAATTGTTAACGGATATAAACGAGTTCCCAATCCTCCAGCTAAAACAATACCTTTCATTACTTTTCCTTATTTTCTATCATTTTATTATATGTATAAGTATTATTTAGATGCATATTAATCATCTCATAATATTACGCCACCAACTTTCATTATTTAAATACCATTCAACTGTTTTTCTAATACCGGATTCAAATGTTTCTTGTGGCTTCCAACCCAACTCTTTTTCTATTTTACTAGAATCAATTGCATAACGCATATCATGACCTGAACGATCAGAAACATAGGTAATTAAATCATAATAATGATTAATACCTTTAGGTTTTAACGGGGATAATTCTTCTAATAAATTACAAATTATTTTTACAACATCAATATTTTTACGTTCACTATAACCACCAATATTATACGTTTTACCAGGATCCGCTTTACTAATAACTAAATGTAATGCCCGTGCATGATCTTCAACATATAACCAATCACGTATATGTTCACCACGTCCATAAATAGATAATGATTTACCTGTTATCGCATTTAAAATCATTAAAGGAATTAATTTTTCAGGAAAATGATAAGGGCCGTAATTATTTGAACAAATAGTCACCAATATTGGTAAACCATAAGTACGTTGCCAAGCTCTCACTAAGTGATCACTGGAAGCCTTAGATGCTGAATAAGGACTGCTTGGTGCATAAGCTGTTTTTTCAGTAAATAGCGTTTTACTGTCTTGTAGATCACCATAAACCTCATCAGTAGAAATATGATGAAAACGAAATAACTTTTTTTTATACTCTTTCAAATTATTCCAATAATTACGAGTTGCCTCTAATAAAAAAAAAGTACCAATAATATTAGTTTTGATAAAAATTGATGGTTTATTAATCGAACGATCAACATGACTTTCTGCTGCTAAATGCATAACTGCATCAGGTTGATATTTTTGAAAAATTTTATTAATTTTTACTGAATCACAAATATTTACTTTAACAAACTTGTAACGAGGATTTTTCATAACTAATTCTAATAACTGTATATTAGCAGCATAAGTTAAACTATCAACAACTATTACACTATCGTCAGTGTGGTTAATAATATAACGAACTACTGCAGAACCAATAAATCCAGCGCCACCAGTAACTAAAATAGATTTCAACGCCAAACTCCTTTGGTATCAAAAATACATTTTTGTTGAATTTGTTTACGATTAATTAACTTAAATTCTTTATGATAAACTAATAATAATATAATATCTGCATTGGCAATAGCAACTTCAGAAGATACTAATTTACATAAACCATTTAATGATTTTGGTAATTTATTGATATTAGGTTCTATAACATAAGTTGTATCTATATGCCAATCGCTAATCATTTTAATTATTTGTATAGCAGGGCTTCCCCTTAAATCATTGGTATCCGGTTTAAATGTGAGACCGAAACAAGCAATTTTAATTTTATTTAATAATTTATTTGTTTTAGTTAAATAATTAATTAGTGCTGTTTTAACTTGATCGACAACCCAAATTGGTTTACTATCATTAATCAAACGAGCTGTATGAATTAAATGAGATTGTTTTGGATTCTGATCAATGATAAACCAAGGATCAATAGGAATACAATGACCACCAACACCAGGACCTGGTTCTAAAATATTAACCCGAGGATGACGATTAGCTAAACTAATTAATTCCAAAACATTAATTCCATGTTCGCAGCAAATAAAAGATAATTCATTAGCAAATGCTATATTTACATCCCGAAAACTATTTTCTATTAATTTAGACATTTCTGCTGTTTTTGTATTAGTTATTACACATTCACCAGAAAGAAAAATTTTATATAACTTAATAGCTCGTTGTGATGATTTCATTGTCATACCACCAATAACTCTATCATTTTTAATCAATTCAAGCATAACCTTTCCTGGTAAAACACGTTCAGGACAATAAGCAATATCAATATCTGAATTTTCACCATTATGTTGCGGAAATGTTAGATCAGATCTTATAATAGCTAATTGATCTGCCATTTTTTCAGTTGTTCCAATAGGAGAAGTTGACTCTAAAATAATCAAATCACCTTTTTTTAAAAGTAAAGCAATTGATTCTGCTGCTTTCATAATATATGATAAATCTGGCTTATGATCATCTTTTAATGGGGTAGGAACTGCGATTAAAAACACATCTGCGCATTGAGGTCTAGTGAATGCTTTTAAATATCCTGTTTCTACTGCTACTTTTACAATCTTATATAAATTTGGTTCAAAAATATTAATTTTAACTTTATTGATCGCATCAACAGTATATTGATTAATATCAACTCCAATAACTTTTTTATGATGTGCAGCAAATATTGCAGCGGTAGGTAAACCTATGTAACCTAAACCAATAATAGAAATAGTTTCAAAACTCATAATATCCACCTAATTTCTTTTCAACACTTCAAGAATTCGTTGGCAAGCTTTACCATCACCATATGAATTATGTACTTGACTCATTTTTTGATGAAAATAATCATCGATTAGTAATTTAGATACTAGTTGAACAATTATTTCTTTTTGTGAACCAACTAAGCATACCATGCCAGCTTCAATTGCTTCAGGTCTCTCAGTGCTATCACGCATAACTAAAACTGGTTTACCTAAAACTGAGGCTTCTTCTTGAATACCACCTGAATCTGTTAACATTAAATAAGCATTATTCATTAAATAAATAAAAGATAAATAATCCTGTGGATCAATTAAAATTATATTATCTATACCTTGTAAAATTCTATATACTGGCTCTATGACATTAGGATTAAGATGAACTGGATAAACAACTTGAACATTATTATGATTTTTAGCAATTTCAGCTAATGCATAACAAATATGCTCAAATCCAATACCAAATTTTTCTCGTCTATGTACTGTAACTAACAATAATTTTTTGTTTTTATCAAGAAAATGATATTTTTTAGCAAGATTTAATCTGATTGTATCATCATTCATAATTTTATTATTTGCCCATAGCAACGCATCTATCACAGTATTACCAGTAACAAAAATACGATGAGCTGGAATCGATTCAAGTTGTAAATTTTTTTGTGAATATTCAGTTGGTGCAAAATGATACATAGCAAGATGACTAGCAATTTTACGGTTAGCTTCTTCTGGCCAAGGGGAATACAAATTACCTGTACGTAATCCAGCTTCAACATGACCAACTGAAATACGTTGATAAAGAGCCGCTAAACTAGCTGCCATTGTAGTAGTTGTATCACCGTGGACTAATATAACATCTGGCCTAAAAGATAGTAATATAGGTTTTATCCCTTTAAGAATATGACAAGTAATATCTGTTAAATTTTGTCCTGGAGTCATGATATCTAAATCATAATCAGGCATAATCTCAAAAACATTCAATACTTGATCCAACATTTCTCTATGTTGAGCAGTCACGCAAACTTTTGACTCAAAGTCCTTATCGCTTGTTAAAGCATGTATAAGTGGAGCCATTTTTATAGCTTCTGGTCTTGTACCAAATACAGTTAACACTTTCAAATACTGATTCTCTTTTTATATTAGTATTATCTGGTAATAAAATATGTTATTAAACAGATTTTATATTTAAATTATTAGCAATTTATGAAGTTATTTAATTATTATATATTTAACAAATAATCAAATTTGTCTTTTTAATAAGACAATTCCTATCCCACTTAAGGCACCAATAATTCCTGAAACCAACATCATTAATAATCTACGAGGACTATCACGTTTAATAGGAAATTGAGGTGTTTTTAAGTATCGATAAGTTTGAAAGTCATTTTCTATAATTGGATTGACTGAATTTAACATCATTAACATCGCTATATTTCGATGATAACTTTCATCATAATTAGGTCCTGTTGCTTGTAATATTTCAATTTGCGCTTTTAAAAAAGAGGTACCCAATAAAAACATTTCTAAATTTGATAACTTATTTATTGGTAAATCTACTTTTTTTCGTAAAATACCTTGTTTTTTGGCAATTTTTAACGATTGCTTTAGATTACTTAAAATCCGTTCATAATTTTTTTTTGCAACCATTTCCTGATGTTTAATTAATGATCTTAAAAATTGTTCTCTTGCTATCCACATACTTTTAATTTGATTATTAAGATTAAAACCTGCTCGTTTATTAGCAAAAGCAATGTATTCATGTAACAATTGATTTGCGTAATTAGCAGTTTCAGCAATTAATTTTATGCTATCATTTAATTTCTTGTCATCGTCTTTATGAATAAATTGAATATTATTAATCAATTCGTCAAGTAGTATATAGTCAGTTTTAATATCTCCTTTTATCCTTATTTTATAATAATCAGTTTTTAACCAAAATTCTCGTCGAGTATCATAAGAGCAAAGTTGAATTATAAATTCTTGATAAACTTGATTTAAAATTATTGGTAATTGATTACTATTAATTTCATTCATATTAAAATTAAAATTTCGTAAAAATTGCTTTTGGGAATAATATGCATTTAAATTATCAACTGTAGGTAAATCAATAACAGCATTGGAACTCCATTTTTGTCGCATAAAATAAGAAATAATTAATGCAATAATCATAAAAATAGATATTAAAGAAAAAATCCATATTTTCCCAGACCATAACGTACAAAATAAATCTTTAATATCTAACTCATATTCAAGATGATCTGAATAAGAATTAGGTTTTAGTTGTATTTCTGTTTTTGTCAGCAGCATAAAACACTCTCTTAAACATTTGTTTATTTATCTGTTATATGTTGCATCCAGTATTTAAAACGTCCTAAAAAACGAACTGCTTTCCAGGCACGTTTAATGCAGTAATCATAAATAGCAAATATAAATAAAAATAATATTAATATTATCCATTCAGGAACAATACTGAAATGTTCACTAATAAGACCTATCATTGCTAAAATAGCTGCAGCTAAAGTAATTAATATAAAAGCCTGATTTTGTGTGAAACCTGAGCGCATAATTAAATGATGAATATGTTGTCTATCTGCTAAAAATGGACTCATACCTTTACGAAGGCGTCTATACATAATAAGGATCATATCCATCAAAGGAATGGCAATGATCCAAAGAGAAGTCACTGGTTTAATAAAACTATGTTTACCTTGAGTTGACATCAACAATAACCAAATAATAGTAAAACCAATTAATGTACTACCAGCATCCCCCATAAACACTTTATAACGATTTCCTAAAAAGCCTAGATTTAAGAATATATAAGGAAGAATGGCAGCAATAATAGCAAAACACCAAAAAGTTAATGCTATATTACCATTTTGATAAAGTAAGATACCTAATGTAGCAAAAGATACGCAAGAAAGTCCGCCAAGCAAACCATCAATACCATCAATCATATTAAAAGCATTTACAACTCCCCAAACAGAAAATAACGTCATCAAATAACTTAGAGGTCCAAATTTTATTTGCCATGGACCAAAAAGATAACCTAAATTATTTAAGGTTAGATCTGCAAAATAAATCATTACAAATGTAACAATTGATTGAATAGTTGCTCTAATTTTGATACTAATATCAAAACAATCATCTAATACACCAACAAATACTAAAATTCCAGCACAAATTAAATATAACCATTTATGAGGAATATATTCGTTTGTAATTATAAATGCCAAACTTATACTAAAAAAAAGTGATATTCCACCAACCAAAGGGATTTCTCCTTTGTGTTTTTTTCGATAATTTGGTTGGTCTACTAGACCAAATATTTTTGCTATTTTTCGTGCAATAAAAATAAAGGTAAGGGAAAATAAAAAAACCCAAAAAATATTAATTATTAAATTTAGTATGTGCAAAATATTTATTCTCTTATTATTTTTTAGAAATTATCTATTGAATTCATGTTATGAATAAACTATAAATATAATTTAACTTATCGCATATATAGTGAGAATAAAATATTCTATTATTTTACGTTGCTTATTATTTAATCAGTAAAATTTATATTAAATAATATATTATGATTAATGAAAGCAAACAAAAACACCACATGAAAAGTAGCGATTTTCAATAAATAATTAAATAGTTTGACTATTTAAGAACGTTTCATAAAATTAAAAAATTGATCATTTGTTTTTGTCATTGCTAATTTATTAATTAAAAATTCCATTGCATCAATTTCAGACATAGGATGAATAATTTTACGTAATATCCACATTTTCTGTAATTCATCATGTAATGTCAGTAACTCTTCTTTACGAGTACCAGAGCGATTATAATCAATCGCTGGAAAAACACGTTTTTCAGCTATTTTTCGAGATAAATGTAGCTCCATATTTCCAGTACCTTTAAATTCTTCGTAAATCACTTCATCCATTTTTGAACCAGTATCAACTAATGCTGTAGCAATTATCGTTAAACTTCCACCTTCTTCTACATTACGGGCTGCACCAAAAAAACGTTTTGGACGATGTAAAGCATTCGCATCTACCCCACCAGTTAATACCTTTCCAGAAGAAGGAATCACTGTATTATAAGCACGAGCAAGTCTAGTAATAGAATCCAAAAGAATAACAACATCTTTTTTATGTTCAACCAATCGCTTAGCTTTTTCTATTACCATTTCAGCAACCTGAATATGACGAGATGCTGGTTCATCAAAAGTTGATGCAATAACTTCACCTTTAACCAAACGTTGCATTTCAGTTACTTCTTCTGGACGTTCATCAATCAATAATACCATCAAAACACAATCTAGATAATTATTGGTAATATTAGCAGCAATATTTTGTAATAACATAGTTTTACCTGCTTTTGGTGGAGCAACAATTAAACCACGTTGTCCGCGTCCTATCGGTGCAGCTAAATCTAAAACACGAGCGGTCAAATCTTCCGTTGATCCGTTACCACGCTCCATACGTAAACGATTATTAGCATGTAGAGGAGTTAGATTTTCAAATAAAATTTTATTTCGAGCGTTTTCAGGTTTATCAAAATTGACTTCATTAACCTTTAGTAGAGCAAAATAACGTTCTCCTTCTTTTGGAGGTCTAATTTTTCCTGATATAGTATCTCCAGTTCGTAAATTAAAACGACGAATTTGACTAGGAGAAACATAAATGTCATCAGGACCTGCCAGATAAGAGCTGTCAGAAGAACGAAGAAATCCAAATCCATCCTGTAAAATTTCTAGCACGCCATCACCAAAAATATCTTCTCCACTTTTTGCATGTTGTTTTAAAATCGAGAAAATAATATCCTGTTTTCTCATACGAGCCAGATTCTCTAATCCAGTACTTTCGCCAAGAATAATTAATTCAGATACTTGCGTATTTTTTAATTCGGTAAGATTCATAATGGTGGGTTCTTAAATTCGAGGTATATTTTTGAACTATTAACAATATATAATATAGTAATATGTAAATGTATTTTTAAAAAATATTTAAAAGCAATTTTATTTTATAAATATACTAATTCAATAAAAACATAAATTTATATAATAGTAGTAAAATTGTTAATTTACTATATAATATAAGATATTTTGTAAAATACAGAGATTATAAGAATATAAAATTATCTTAAATATAGTGATAAATTTTTCATTCTACGCTTTTTAAATCTTACTTGAAATATTATAAAATAATAAATTTGATATATATTCCATAAAGAGTATTTCTATAGGAACTTAATATTAATAAAGCTTTTTATATAACAAAAATTGTTCATAGAATTATAAGTATATTTATCTAATATTATACTTAATATATGCAATTTATAAAATAAAATTTTATCATAATTAAGTAATATCGTAAATTAACATGCTTCAAAGCAAACGTCTAGTTATGAATTTCATAAATACTAGATATTATAAGAAAATTAAGAAAAATAGTTAACTAAATGTTTTTTTAAATTAATTTTATATTTAAATTAAATATTTTTATTTAAAAATTCTTTTAATTGAGTTTTAGATAGAAAACCAACTTGCTTATCAATTAGATTTCCAGATTTTAAGAGTAATAAAGTAGGAATACTACGAATAGCATATTTAGCTGATGTTTTAGGATTATCATCAACATTTAATTTCCCGATAATTAATTTAATTTCATATTCATCAGCAATTTCATCTAAAATAGGAGAGATCATTTTGCAAGGACCGCACCATTTTGCCCAAAAATCGACTAACACTAGTTTTTCTGACGAAAAAACTTTTTTATTAAAATCATTATCAGATAGATAAATAATTTTATTATTCATTTTAATGCTCCAAATATAATATATACAACTTTAATATAACATTGATTTAATAATCTTTATTTTATTTCAAGAAATTTTCTTTTATAAAAGTAGTTAACTTAACTTATTATTATATAATGAAATTTATAAGATTATATTTAATAAAAAATGTTATTTATAGATTTTTTTATTCATATTCAAAATTCTTAAGTTTTTAGTAGGAACTGTTTCTAATAATTATACACCTATATAATTATTAGAATCATTTCCAGTTATTGAATGTTATAATTTTTATGAAAAGTCTCAAAAAAAACGAGTAAAATATTACTTTTTTATTGATTAATATTTAAATTTATTTATTTTATTAATAAATAAATTTAAAAACAATTAATTAATTAATAAAAAATCATCTATAATTATAAGTTTTTCATATAAAAATTAGTGGTTCAAATATATGACTTATATGTAAAAAATAATCGCTTTAATAATCTTAAAAAATAGATATAATTTATTATAGTTATAACTATGAATAAAAATTCATATTTACTATAGTTTTAAATAAATATTAAGATCCATTGTGTATATTATGATTAATATGATTATAGTTTAATTAGATAATATTCATTTATTTACTATCATAACTAATCTCATATCTAATATAGATTTTTATTTTTTTTTAAAAAATATTACTTTTCTTAAAGATATTTATTTATTTTTTCATAAAATATATTTTGTTAAATAATATTTTTATAAATTTACTTTTTAAGGCTATCTTTTTATTGAGTTTAAAAAATTAAATATGGATAAATAAATTAATCAGAATAATATTAAAATTAAAATAAAGTATCATTTTTTAAAAACTATTTTATTTTTTTTAAAAAAATAAAATAAAAATTATTTTAAAGATATAATATTTTTATTACTAAAATATAACTGTATTATGATATATCAGATAATATTATTAATAATAACTATGGTTATTATTTTATTTATTATAAGAGAAAATGAATAATAATAATAAAAAATTATATACTTTTAATCTCAAACAATTGATTTAAAATGATTTAAATATATTAATTTAAAAGATATTATTACAGATGTTACAAATATCTAATTTATCACTTATATATTTAATTATTATACAATTTTATGATTACAAAGATTATATTAATCCTATTACTTATAGGAATAATTAAAGAGTAAATAATGATAATTTTATTACTTTAACTTCTTAAAAATATTTTAAAATCAATATATTATTAAAGGATGAATTAAGTATTAAAAAACATATTATCATATATAATAGTATGATTTTTTTAAAATTTACTAATACTAAAGCTACTATGTTGTCATTTATATAGTATATGTATACTTTTTGAAATTTTACAATAAAAATAATAAAAAAGAAATTAATAAAATTATCGTAAATACTTTAATTAATAAATTTATACTAGAAAAAAATCACTATTATTACCTAAAATAAATCCTATTTTTTAAAATTTATCATGTGTTAAATGTTAATAACATAAAATATTTTATATATGGTATATATTGATTTATTTAAATAAACTATAAAATTCTTTATAGTTATAGTTTATACTAATAATAGATAGTAATTTATTTATCTTAACAAACAATAAATAAGAATTAGTAATATCTATATTTTTAGAAGTATCTATAAAACATTTTTATTTAACAGGTATAAATTATTTCTGTATAAAACTAATTATTTCACTAATAAAACAAGTTTTTTTATTAAATAAATAATAAAACTTCTATAAATCCAATATTATGATTTTTATTAAAAAATTATTTATCTCTAATTATTTATAGATATTTAATCATTGATTAATATTATATTATATATTTTAGATAGTTCCATTACTAAATTTTTCTAAATATCAATTTATAGTATTTAATAGGAATAAGTAAACATATTAAAATAATAAAAACATTTTTTAATATTCATTTTTTCTTATATAGATATAATAAATAATAATTCAAAAATGAATATATGCACTTTATTATTTTAATATCTTACACTTAATTATATTTTAAGAAAAAAATATATTAAAATTATAATATTATACTATAAATTATTAATTGCTTTATAAATATAAAGTTTTATATTTATTTTTTTTTTAAAATTAAGAATTAACATTATCTTAAATATTTTTATTGTCTTAATAAATGATAATTTAAGGAATTTTGTCTATATTAATTCCAATAAATCAATTTATCATATTTTAATTTATTATAAGTAATTGTTTATCAGTGTTTTTTTTGAAAAAAATTCAATTTTTTATCATTTATCATTAATATTACTAGTTTTAATAATAGTATATAATTTAGTTATCAATTTATTTACTTTTCTTTATTACTAAAATATTTATGTTAAAGTTTATTTTTTTAGAAAAAATATTTCTGTTCTATAATATTATTTTTTTTATTTATATTGATATCTTTAAATTAACAAATACTTTTATCTTCGATGGAAGAGTTATATTAATATAAATTTAATTTCTTACATATTGATAATTAAAAAAACTATATAATTTATATTATGATAATATATTCTTTATAATATAAATCTTTCATATATTTAATATATCAATAATATATAATTTATGTATCATATAAATTATAATTTCTTTTTTATAATATGAAAGTTGATAATTTATTATTAAGTTATTATTTTTATGGATAATTATAATTGGAAATTTATTATTTTAATTAATTAATAAAATATTTTATAAGTAATAATTTAAGTACAATTAATTTGATTAATTTCTATTAATAGCTCATATATGAATATTAATAAATTACTTTATACAATAAAATTGTAAATAATTCACAATCATGAATATGATATTTTTGTTTTATTTTTAAAATAAAAAATTTTCTTATATAAGATTTTAATATTAAATCAAAATTTAAGATATTAAGTATGATATAAAAAGTTCGCATAGTGATTATAAAAAAATCTAGTGGATTTTATTTATGACATATATAATCTTTAATATAATAGTAATATACTTAGTATTTTTTAGGTTATGAGTTATCCATCTAAATAAATAATTGATGATTAAATTATATATTAAACTTAATATTTAGTGAAGTTATTTTAATATAAGAGATTAAAATCATAAATTAATAAATAAATAGATAAAAATAACTTCAATACAGAAAGAGCTTTCTATAAAATTTAAGTAATAGTTTTTCTTTATATATCTTCGTTTAAATATTACGTGATAAAACATGTTAATAAAAGTATTATTTATGCACTCAATGAGTTAAATTTTAAGAAAAATATTTTCATCATAATATGAATTATTTAAGTTTAATATTTTCCTTAAAATTATCATTTTAACAAGAAT
The DNA here is from genome assembly GCA_052401645.1 of Arsenophonus sp. Lineage (GTDB taxonomy): Bacteria > Pseudomonadota > Gammaproteobacteria > Enterobacterales > Enterobacteriaceae > Arsenophonus. The sequence continues at coordinate 200,953 of CP198939.1, read as the reverse complement.
TTCAAATATCATTATATTATTTTTTATCAAAAAAATAATATAATAATTAAAAATTAATAATTTTCTATTTAATAATAAAATTATTAGTTTTTTATAAAATAATAGTTAAATTAATTAAATAAGATTATAGTTAAATAGTTTTAAACATAAAAATTTTTATAATTACTTTATGTTTTTAATAACAAAATTTATATAATTCACTAAACAATAATAAATAATTTAATATTTAATTAATAAAATAATGTTAATTATTACTTATAGCATAAATTAAGTTACTATAAATAATCAAATTAATAATAGATGAAAATATTAATAATAGTTAGTTTATCAGATAACTATATTTAGTTTGGTGAAAATTTTAGTAAAAATAGAATGTATAATAAAAAATATTATATTTTTAATTACAAATGCTTTTCATATTTTTATTTCAAAAAATAACTATAAATTTAACTTCTATCTTTTCTTAAGCAGATAAGCATTTTATCTTAGAACCATCGTCATCATTTATATATTTTACCTTTTTACATACATAATAATCAATTGTATTTAATAAATAGAAAATAATATCAACTATATTGAAATACATCAATATATTGTGATAAATTAATTAATTCATAAAAGAATGAAAATAAATTAAATTATTAATAAATAATATTTATTTTTTTGAACAGAAATATCTATTTTTTTATAAAATAATATAATTAAGTAATTTGTTTAATTTTATTAAGTATATTTGTTTGATAAATAAAAAGTTGATTTGGATATAGATCGTGATTAATAAGTATTATTCATTAAATGAATCTTTAAAAGATTTTATTATTTATCTCAAGTTATATATTAGTTTTTACTGTAAAATTTTACATATTTTAAAATTCTATACAATATAGAAAATATATTTTTTTTTTAAAAAAAATATAAGAGAAATTTTAGTATTTATTATTTAGTTAATTATTAAATTATTGACTAAGAGAAATAATAAACGTTATTAGAACAAAATAAAAAAATCCATTATCCTAGATAATGACATATTTATAAGATCTATAATTATAATAAAATAAATAATACTATCAGTATGTTACTAAGATTTTTATCTCATAAAAAAACTATTGGTGAAAAATCAGATTTTTTATCTCTCAATAAAATTAAAATAAAAATCAAGATTATTTTTTTAAAAATATCCCATAAAAAATACCAATTTTTATTGGTGCCATAAATATATTTAATAGAAATAATACTTTTTTATACTTATCTTCTATTTACTTATTTTTTAAAATTAGTATGAAATTACACATTATAAAAAATTATTTTTTATAAATATAAGTCAATTTAAAAGTCTTTTTATTAAAAAATAAATAGATAACTTTATTTATATTAAAAATTTGTTTAATTATAAATATAATATTAAATAAATTAAAATCTATTCATACTCTATATATGTATAATAAAAATATTTATTTAAAATATAATGAGTATATAATTAATATTTCATCAATCTTTTTTATTTTTTAATTTCTTAAACATTAATATATTTCATTAATATAATTTATTTATATATTAATTTGAAATAACCATATTAATTTTAATATTTTTTTAAATTTTTTAAAAAAAGTACTTACCATTATAAATGTATAACTAAGATCATTATATTAATTTTTAAAAAAAATAAAATTCTAATTTTCTATATAATATTCAGTCTATTATAACTTTAAATTATAGTAGTAAGATGCTATATATAAATATATAAACAAAGATCAAATAAAAAATATTTTCTATCATTAATCAAAGATATTTTTATCTATTCTTTAGAAATTTCTATCTATTTCTATTTATCTATATAAATAAATATATTGTAATGTAATAGTAAATCTTCTTTATATATAACTAAAATAAATTATTCATATAAAAATATGATGTATGCAATAAATATAAAAGGAAATAATTAATTGAAAATTAAGATAAAATTAATAAAAACTAGATAATAAAATAAATAATATTTTTCTAAATAAAATAAGATAATATTTTTAAAAGATTGAATAAAGTAAATTTATTAATTAATCCTAAAATTATATATTGAAAATATAATAAAATGTTTTTGATATTAAAGAGCAATAATATATTAAAAAATATATTAATTAATAAATTAGCTATTATATTATAAATAAACTTCTAGTTTACTTACAAAAAAATAAATAATATAAAAGTATAGAACATTAAAAATTAATTCATATTTATCCTAATATTAATTACCGATATAGTTATAGTCTTTTCTGAATAATTTACTTGTAGTTTTTACCTCCAGATAAGGTATAAAACGCTTAGGCTTGGGATAATATATATCATATGTCTTAAACAATATTTTTTCTTATACTGTTATAAGTTCACGTTCACCACGACACATAGTAAAAAAATTTTCTTTTTCTATTTTAGGTTTATGCTTACATAAATAAAGTTTATTAAAAATTAATTGACATAATGTTCTAATAATTGATTTTCTTTAATGGTAAAATCTCCATGGCAAAAAATCTAGAGGATAATTTCTTTTATCAAAAAACGATTAGTTGTGATAAAGTTTTCTGACATTTAATTTACTCCAATATCTAATATAATACTATATTTATTATAGTGTATAATATTATTTAGCAAATGTATTATGTAAAATAAAACATTTAAATTATTAGGATTTAAAATTATAAAGATTATTTTATGGATACTTGAATTGTTAAAAACTTTTTTATAAGTTAATAAAACAAAATACTTTTGGAGAGAAGCCGAATCATATTATATATAACCAACATAATCAATTATTAAATTTTTTAATACGTCAATTAGAAATCTAATTAACATACAATCTTATTTTCTATATAATCTATATATTATTTTTAATATCAGTATGTAAATGTTTAATTCTATGATATAAAGTATTAATAAGTAATTGAATAGAAACTAAAAATGAAATCTACAATCAATCATTACATATATAATTCTCAATAAGATCAATAATTTTCTTATATGAATAATATTAATAAGTTAATTATAACTTATTTATTAAAATCATAAAAATATTAAATTTAAATGTATAATGTTCAACAAGATAATCTTTAATAAAACATCTTCATTCGCATAAACTTAATTTATTTATCACAATTGAACCACCTAAAATGACTAAGTTTGAAACTGATATTATCATCGAAATAAAATTAAAATTAATTAAAATTTTTTTTAAAAACTTAATATTATTAAATAATAATTGGAATATTTTTAAATACAACTAAAAAATTATTTTAATAGAAAATTTATATACAATACTGACACAATATAATCTAATCTTGCTATAGTACTATTATACACAATATAATATGCTTCTATTTTATTAATTATTCTTTCAATCAATATTATTAATTAGAAGCATTATAAAATATAGTTTATAACAAACTATTGCATATTATTTGGTTATATAATAAAATAGTAATAATATATATTAAAAATTTATAATCATAAATAAATAAAATATAAATTTTTAATTATATTTAATTAATTAATTAATACTTTTATAAAAACATTAAATAAAATAATTATTTTATATCTAACATTTATCACATATAGAATTTATAGATAAAAATCCATTAAATTCATTTGCTCAAACTTAAAATATTAAGTTATTAAATATAATTCTATAATTAATTTATAATTAATAATAAATTATTTTATAACAAAAGGCATATGGTAAATTATTTGTATTTAAAAATATTTTTGTTATAAAATAAATAACAGGGGCAGAGAGATTCGAACTCCCAACACCCGGTTTTGGAGACCGGTGCTCTACCAATTGAACTACGCCCCTAAATTATGTATTGATGTATTTAAGAAATAAACAAAATATATATTTAAAATTATGAAAATTTTGATTAATTAAATAAATTACGCTAAAATTATTATCCATCACCTCTTTTGCTACCATACAAATAAATTTATTTCATAGATTAATTTAAATTATCTTTAGGATTGAAATTTAATTTCATAATTCTTTTCAACTTTAACTTTAAGTGAAAGAAAAATAGATGTTATTATAGAAACTTTTATATCTTATTTTTAAGTATGATATAAGATCAGATATGGATATTATGGTATTTGATTGATACAATTTTTTGTACTTATCTTCTCTTATTTTATTATAAATTTATTTTTTATGTTTCAATATGAAATCTTTTTAACTATTAAACCTGAAAAAAGATTTTTTTCTTAATTTAAAATATTTTCAGGTATTATTTTAAATTAAAACTTATTAAATTTATTAAGTATCACTCTTAACTACTTCAATATATCATTAAACATCATATATATATTTAATTACTGATCTCAAATATTAATTATGAATTTCATAGTTAAATATATCTGCATCGTAACTTGTAGTAAGTTTTTAGTTAGATAGTTTATATTATTAAGTTTTTTCTCTAATAATTCATCTATAAAATTATAATATTAAAATGAAGATAATCTATGAAACAAATACTTAATATCTATTATTTAATTTCATATAATAAATAACTTTAAAGAAATAGTTATATTAAATTTTGTCTATTAATTAATATTTCCATCTTATGTTTTATGAGATAAAATCATAAAAAACATATTTATATGAACATTTAATATAAAAATAATTTATTTTATTTATATTCATTATGTTTATATCTATCTTTAAGATTAAAGTTTGATATTTAATATTAAAGATAAAAATAAATATTTATAAGAATTTTTCTTTTTTTTATAAAACTACGTACTAAAAGAGATAAGTATATTTTATAAATTTAAATAATAATTAATATTATTATTAATATAACATTTATACAAATCTTAAATCTTAAATATATAATTTAAATTTATTTACATTAAATAATCTATTATAGTTAATGGTATTATTTACTTCTATATCAATCAAGAATTTATTTTTTTATATTTTACAATATAAAAAATATTCTAATATATTTGTATAAACATATCATATATATCAACTTTTATAGTTAGATAATATCATTGTATATAAATAAACACATATAGTTAATTAGTATATATGAGATAAATCATTAAAAAGTATATTATGTTTAACTAATGTTTCGATATAAGTTATAAAATAGATTTAAGTTTTTAACTTATTTTAATAACAAAACTTTATCCTTTGAAGATATATCAGAAAATATTTTAATATATCTTCTAAAACTTATAGGTATAATTTAGATTTATCAATAGTAATAAAATATTATTTTAGTGGAAACTTCTGACTATAATCTAATAGTATTAAATAATTTTATATGTATTAATTATAAACAGTAGATTATTATATTTTTCTTCAAAAAAAATATATTATTTTATAAATTAATACTCTGTTTTCTATTTTTTCTCTTAACATTTAATTTAATAATTAATCATCTTAAACATCAGTTAAATAATTAAGTTATTTTTTTTTAAAAATAAAATATTTTACGAAAATAGTCTAATTCTATTTTTAGAATAATATTTTGATATTTATCATATAAATTATGATATTAAATTTTAGTTAATTAGTAATTAAGTCTTATTTTTTAGAAATGGTTTATAAATTATTATTATTTTCAATAGAATACATATTCTATTGATTTAACTGTTTTCATTTAATTAATTATTAATTATTTTTTAGAATTATCCTATGTACTAGTAGGAGTTTTTTAAAATATTTAATCTTCATTTAAAATATATGAAATAATATATATTAAAACTATTTATAAAATATAAATCATTGATATATATGTAATATATTTAGCTTACTTAATCTTCATGGATTCGATTTATATTTATGATAAAAAAATAACTTTTAACTTTAAAATAAAAATACTTTAATTTAATTACGATAAGTTATTATTTTATATATTTTTCTATTTAGATTTTTCTATAAGTTATTCAATTTTTTTTCAATTTTGATATTGATTTGCTTATTATGAATTCAGAAATATTAAATTTTAAGAATAATAATTTCTTTAAACGAAGAGATGTATTTCTTTTCTAATACTCTCTAACTTATAATAATAATACTATTAGATATCTGAAAATCATTATATATTTCTAACTTTATAGCAATTTATTATAATTGTAACATGTTATAATAATTCTAACTACTTTCGTTTTTTATAAAAAAAACATCGATTTAAATCGATTATCTATTTATTTTTTTTAGAAGACTAAAATTTTTAATTTCACAAATTTTTATTTAGTTTAACTATACATTCATAAAACAATAATTCCTCTTAATAAATTTAATTATATTTTCAAAAGAAATAAAATTTCATTTAAACTTAATAAGTATTTTCGAAAAAACATATTTTTCATAAAATTATAAACTATCTATAAGTATTTTATAAAAAAATAATTATTTCACTTAGATTTAAAAGACTTCAATATATTCTATTTTAATAAAGAAAACTCAATAATATATGTATCAAATTAATATATTATATATCTACTAAAAGTAGATACTTGCATATAAAATTAATTAAACTAAATTATATATAATTTACATAACTTATTTCCGAGTTTAGAATATTTTAAAATAGCGTCCCCTAGGGGATTTGAACCCCTGTTACCGCCGTGAAAGGGCGATGTCCTAGGCCTCTAGACGAAGGGGACAATAAATTATTATAGCATATTATAATAATTAGTTTATATCTATTATAGTTTTTAATGTCATTAAACAATTTTATTGTTCTATTAATATGATTAAATGTCTTTTGTTTTATTTATTCATGGAATAATCTATATAAACTCGTTTATACTTTTTTATTTTACTCATATACTAAAAAAGTAAAATAACTTATTTCATTTTTTATTATTTTTTTGAAATTTATATATATTATAAATTATAAAGTATAATAATTATAAACAAGAAGTTCAAATTATTTATATTTTAAGTCATATAATAACAGAAAAACTTTTTTACATGGTAAAATACTGGATTTTATATAATAGTTAATCTTTGTATATAAATAATAAAATTATTAACTTAATATGAATCAAGTTAGAAATTCTAATATATTTTTTTAATAATATTTATAAGTTCAAATTATATTTAAGAAAATCTTTCTATTTTATTTATTTCGTAAATATTCAATATTATAATATCTGATAGCTTTATTCATAAGTTATCTAATTTAATATTATTATAATCTTTATTTAATTTATCATTAGATAGCTTATTTTAAAATACTAAACTATACTTATTGTTATGTTAATAAATGAGTATAGATTTCAGATTTATTATAAGTTTTAAGCAAAGTTTTTGTGAAATAAAGATAATAAAAATTATATAGTAAACGTATTAAAATTGAAAATTATAACATTTTTTAATCTAAAAAAACTATAATATTGATACTTAGATATTTTTTATATGATTATATAAAATGATTTATATTCATCACTAATTATAATTAATATGAGTCATTTATTTAAATCCTTATAATTTTATACGCTTATATATATTATTCTAGTACTTGATTAATTTAATTCTATAACTTAGCAGGTTATTCTAGTTATTAAGTAGAGTACTTATATAATTTAAAAAAATCTTTTTAACTTTAAATTATTACTATATATAAATACAATTACACTTTTTATATTACTTTATGTATTAAAAATTTCTTTTTATCTAAATATCAATATTATTTATATTAATTTTAACAAGTAAATCTCTTTGATAAATATCATCTAAGAACTTGTATATTATTATCTATATAAATATTTATCAAATTTACTTAATAATATAATTTTATATTATTTAAATTTATTTTTTTTCAACAATTTAAATATTACTTTATAGTAAAAGGTATTTAGTTTAAGAATTTAATAATTAAAGGATTGAATTATTTTTATTTATAAAATTTATTTTTATACAACTATTTAGGCAGTTAGTATTTAATTTTTTCATAAAATATTAAAATGTCTTTATTAAGTTATATTATTAATTATATTATTAATTATAAAATTAAACACTTATTTATAATCTAATCTTCATTTATCAAATTAATTTAATCAAGTTTTTTTATATTACATATAAATAATATATATTATAGATAAATTTGTGATATTAATAAACATTATTTCAAAAGCAATCTAAATTAATTTTAGTTAATAAATTAACTTAAATAAGAATTTTTTTTAATTTACTAAAATTTTCATTTATTAATATAGGAATAAGTTTTTGAGCTTCAACATCTATTTTAGTGCAATAAGCAATATTTTTATTTTTTTTCAAAATTGAATTTTGATGATTATTGATTAAGAAAACTGCTCGTCTAGCAATTGCAGTGCCGGAATCAATAAATATTGTATCTCTAAAAAAAATTTCTTTTAACTCTGTTAAAAGGAATAGGAAATGGGTGCAACCAAGCACGATAGTGTCAGGTGGTTCTTTCATTTTTAACCACTGTTTAACAATTGGTACTAGTACTTCTTTTAAAATTATTTGACCGTGAAGTTTTTTTTCTGCTAATTCAGCTAATTCTGGTGAAGCAATCATTTTAACTTTACAATTAACAGCAAATTGATTAATAAGTGATTTAGTATAATTTCCATTAATAGTTGCCTTAGTTGCTAATAATCCAATAACGCCATTACGTGTTAATTTAATTGCTGGTTTTATTGCTGGAACAACCCCTATAATTGGAAATTTAAAATATGCTCTTAAAATAGGTAAACTAACAGTACTTGCCGTATTACAAGCAATAATTGCTATTGCCAACGTTTGTTTTTTCTGAATTTGATCAATAATTTGAATAATACGTTTGATAATAAATCCTGCACTTTTTTCTCCATAAGGAAAAGCATCATTATCAAAAACATAAATATAGTGTAAATCTGGTAATAATCGTTTAACTTCATAATAAATAGATAAACCACCAATACCAGAATCAAAAATTAAAATTGTTTGCGGAGGAGTTTTTATAACTGTTGAAAAATTACTTTTTATTTTATTTTTATTCATTGCACATAAAGTTATAATAAATATATTAATAAAAAATTGTTTATAGTAAAATATAAAATAATTATATAATTAATAATAAATTAAATAAATTTATTTTTAAATTTGAATATAAATATTAACTTTAAAACTATATTATACTTTCTTTATTCTTGATAACCTTAATAACACTAATACCTATATTTTATAAATATTACTATTTATATCTGAATAAATTTAAAAATATATTTATGTTTATAATCTATAAATTCTGTGCTATATAGTTATAAATTAATTTATATTTCTATATTTTTTCTCTAAAAAATTATTAATATTAATTAATAAAATTATATTTTTTAAAAAAACTAGATAAATAATATTAATATATTGAAAAAATTAAATAATTAAATATTACTTTAATAAATAAAAATTTTGATATTTTATTAAAATAAATATTTATTAAAAATTAATTTTTAAAATATGAAATATCGATAAAGTATCATTATTTCAAGTAAAAGAATTACCTATTATTAAATTAAAAATAATTTTAAATTATTAAATATAATTAATAATTATTAAGATAATTAATTAAAAATTTAATTTCACTAAATATAATAAAATTATTTATTTTTTTTGAAAAATAATTTCTTTTATTGTACTAGATACGATATTAATCGTATATAAAATTCTAGATTATATTTGAAAATCATTAATAGAGAAATTTCTAATGATTAATATAATTATATTTAAGATAATAAAATTAATAATATAAATTCATTTTAACATTGGTTAAAATTTTATATAAAAGTAATGTAATTGCGCATTAATTTAATATTTTAAATATATTTACTAAATTAGTTATAAATATAAATTTATTTAAATTGATTGAAATCACTATGATTTATATAAATTTTTAAACTATTATAAAAAATTAACTTATTCTTATATTATTATGTAATCATTAATAAACGCTTAAAAATTAAATACACTTAATAAAACTAATCAGTTTAATATTATTTGATTAATTATGATACATAAGAATAATAGATTTATTTATTTAAAACAAAATATTTTTTGATAAAATCAAAATAAGTTATTAAAGCGAAATATTTATAAAAATAAATAATATATTTATATTATAATTAATATTTATTTACTTATTAAATAAGTATTAATTATAATATTTTAACATAAATAGTATTTATCTAATTATTCTTGTATCAACAAATGTTTTAAAAAATAAATAGATAGAGTTTGAAAATTTATTTTCAATAAAAAATTATTTATTTTTTAAAAATTATATTTTTCTTAATTATAGCGATATTAAATAATAAACTCTTTTAGCAATTATTATAAATTATAAAACTAATCGTTTTTATAAAAGTTACTTTTTTATTAATATTTAATGCCTCTGTATAATAATTAAATACAACACAATAATAACCGTATCTTCTGATTTTATTTCAGAAAAATACTGAGATATTATACTTTCATATTGCAAATAATTAATTAATTCAACAACAAAATATTGAATTTCTTTAATAATAACATTGCAAAATTTATAAGATATACATGAACAGATCTTCTTGAAGCAAAAATCAAAAATTATTTAGATTATTATCAATAAATTTAATAAAAATATAAATAAATATTATAATGATAATGCCATCTTTTTCGATACGAAATTATACTTAAGTAGCATATTAATTAACAAAGCATAAGTTCACTTTCATTAACAATTATTAATATTAATTCATCAACATCACTAAAATATTGACAAAATGAAATTAATATTAATATCTTCTTTTTAAAAAACTTAACTCAAACTAAGAATAGTAAAAATACAATCAACATTTTAATTGATTAAAAGTTACTCGTATTAAAGAACGTGATATTTTTTTTATTTATTCTTTAATATGACATGATGACTGTATATTACTCATAGAATTACAATCTTATTCAATAAGAATATAAAAATATATCACTATTAAATTTGATGGATTCATAATGTTTTTCAGGTAGTATATAAGATATTTATTGTTCATTTTTTAATGATTTGAATTTTAAATATTCCATTTAATTTTGATTAAAGAAGATAAATATTAATTGAAGTTTTTATTTATATCAAATAATAAGGTTATATAGTAAATGCTACATATTTGGTTTGATGTTATCATTATTGGTTCAGGTCCAGGAGGAGAAGGTGCTGCAATAGGGTTATTAAAACAAGGAAAAAAAGTTGCAATAATTGAACGTTATAATAAAATTGGAGGTGGTTCTACCCACTGGGGTACTATTCCATCTAAAACACTCCGACATGCAGTAAGTCGAATTATAGAATTTAATCAAAATCCATTATATACCGATAAATCTCGATTTTTATGCTCTTCTTTTTGCGAAATCCTTAAACAATCAGAAAATATAATCAATCAACAAACATATATGCGAGAAAGATTTTATGATCGTAACAATTGTGATATATTTATTGGTGAAGCCTCTTTTATTGATAATCATACATTAAAAGTTCTTTATAAAAATGGAACCCATGATAAATTATATGCTAAAAAAATCATTATCGCAACAGGATCTCATCCTTATTGCCCACAAGATGTTGATTTTCAGCATCCGCGTATTTACAATAGTGATTCAATATTGAAACTCAATCATGAGCCACATCATGTAATTATTTATGGCGCAGGTGTAATTGGATGTGAATATGCTTCAATTTTTAGAGGATTAGAAGTAAAAGTTGATCTCATTAATACTCGTGATCATCTTCTTTCGTTTTTAGACCAAGAAGTATCAGACTCTTTATCATATCATTTTTGGAATAATGGTATTGTTATTCGACATAATGAAGAATATGAAAAAATAGATGGAACAAATGATGGAGTAATCATTCATCTTAAATCAGGAAAAAAAATTAAAGCAGATTGTTTATTATATGCTAATGGACGTACAGGAAATACTAAAAATTTAAATTTAGAAAATATTGATACTCCTATTGATAATAGAGGACTCATTAAAGTTGATGCTACATATCGTACTAATAATGAAAATATTTATGCTATTGGTGATGTTATCGGATATCCAAGTTTAGCTTCAGCTGCTTATGATCAAGGTCGCGTTGTTGCTAGCATAATAATTACTGGTCGTGTAGATATGAATCTAGTTGAAGATATACCAACAGGTATATACACTATTCCAGAAATTAGTTCTGTTGGCAAAACTGAGCAACAATTAACTGCAATGAAAATTCCTTATGAAGTCGGACGTGCTCAGTTTAAACACTTAGCTAGAGCACAGATAGCAGGAATGAATATAGGAAGTTTAAAGATTTTATTTCATCGTGAAACATTAAAAATTTTAGGTATTCATTGTTTCGGTGAGCGTGCATCAGAAATTATTCATATTGGTCAGGCAATTATGGAACAAAAGGATGAAGGAAATACCATTAAATACTTCATTAATACTACTTTCAATTACCCAACTATGGCAGAGGCATTTAGGGTTGCTGCATTAAATGGATTAAATCGTCTTTTTTAACTAAAAAATTAATATTTTATTTTTAACAAACAAATTATTTTTATTTTAATAAAATTAAATTTCTTATAATTTATTTTAGTAAATTTTTACTAGTAGTTTTTTTACTAAAAAACAAGTAATTTATAAAACAATTAAAATTTAAAAAATTTATTTAAGTAAATTATAAATATAATTTTATATTATCAAGTTTTATTTAGGTAAAGATAAATATCTTAAAATATTTAGGTATGTTTCTAGAAGAAATTGTCCATATTAAATATTTTTTTAAAATTTATAACATGATATTAAGTATCATATTTTATCATTAATTAATAAATAATTTTTTACTATTTAATAGTATATAAATACTATTACTTCTAATATAATTAATTTTTATCCGATGATATCACTTATTTTAATTTTCTTACTATTAAATTATGAACATCATTCAAAATTAAAAACTATATTAATTCTAATATATATAAAATTTTAATAAAAGGTTTCATTTTTTTGATTTTTGTTATTATATAATCAATACTATTATTACTTAATTATATCATAATATATTTTATTTATGTTGTATTTAGATATATATTTATTTTTTAATAAATATATATTTTTAAATTAGATCAAGTAATTAATAATGATATTTTGTAAAAATTAATTTTTTTTATTTAAATAGTTAGTAACATACTTTAATTTTTTTTCAAAGAGACTATTTTAGAATATTTTAAGTACTCAAAATACTGATATAATTTGTTAAAATATATAATTTATATCAAATAAAGAAAATTTTTCAGTTTATTAAAATTAATAATATATAATCTAAATTACTTTCAAATTTTTATTAATTTAACTAGTATTTTATTTTAGAATTATGATATTCAATATTAATCAAATTTTTATTTGAGAAGCAAATAAATTAAATCAATTTATAAAATGAAATTAATTAAAATTTTCTATTAACTATAATTTAGAAAATAAAATTTATTTTTTAATAATTTATAGAGAAATATTAAGATATTAAATTTTAATTCTGAATTACCTATCATTTATTAATAATTTTATTTAATATAAAATTATTAAATTAATTTAATATAATAAATTATTATTTTATTTTTTATTAATTCAAATACTAGATAATTAAATATTTTATTTTATATATTAAATATAAAACTTAATTAAATATTTATCAGTAAAAATAATTAATAAATGATTAAATTTTAATTTAACTATTAATTCAATACATATTTGATAGTGAGGACTACTTAAATAATAAAAAATATTTTTTATAATTATTTATTAATTAAATTTAAAAATTGATTTTATTTAATTACTATTATCAATTTATGATAAATTCTATTATTATATTAATAGACATTATAAATTATTTAATATAAAATTATTTATTAAGCTTTATAAGAAGTATAAAGATAAAGTTATTAAGATTTATTGTATTAAAATCTTAAATTAATTTAAATATAATTGATTTACTTTTATAAATAAAAAATAAAATAAAAAGATAATTAATTATTAATTTACTTTAAAATTATTTAATAATTTTTATTATAAAATAAAAATTAAACTTAATATATAAATTAATTATAAATTAATTCATTAATCTTATATTAAATAATATAAATAAAATATTTATTTTATAAATATAAAATATAACTAATCTTAATAGTAGTTATATTTTAAAAAAATACTTAAAACTATCGTAATAAAATAATGTTTTATATAATAAAATATTATTGATAGAGAAATTTTCTCTTTTATTATTAATTGTTTATATAATATTCATTATTAATAAATTATAACAATGCTATATATATATTTTTAATAGTTTTTATAAAAAATCATATACGATGCTATTTTTTAGCAAAATATTTTATTAGATATAAATATATTTATTATTTATAAGTTTTATTGTATTTCAATCGATTTGAGTTAATGATTATAAATCTTAAACATAAGTTTTATTATTGACTAATAAGTATATATATGATAATATCTTTATGTACCGTATCAATATAATTAAGTTAAAATATAAAATTATTAATTAGTTAATAATTTTATAGAAATACATTAAAACTAATTATATATAAAATATCATGTATTATCATATGTACAATACTAAATTTTAGTTATATTATATTCATTCTGAATAATCTCTTAAATAAAATTTATGATACTTAATATTATTTATATATTCACTTACTATATTAATTTATCATAATAAAATTTATATAAATTATAATATATTGCTCTTAAACACATTAACTATCAATTTTCTTAATTGTTCAATTATAAAACTAATATATTTAATTTTTATATTCTATTCTAAATTGTTAATTTTAATATCAATATTTTAAAACTAATTAAAATTCATTTAATAAAATTTTAAAATATTATTTTCTATAATAAACATCATTTTTAAATATTATAATTATAATTTAATCAAGTATATAAAACTATTATATTAATATAATTAAATTAATTTCATATAAATATTATTTTTATTTTTAAAAAACAAATAAATAAAAAATAATAATATAAATTATCTACTTATTAATTTATTTAGCTAGATTAAGTTTAAAAAATAAAATTTTGATAACTTAATTTATAATTAATATTAATAAATAATTAAAAAGTATTTTTTAGATTTAAAATTTTTTAAAATTGTTATAATTATTACTTAATTAATTATTAATAAAATTAATAATTTTAATATAAAGTTTTTTAGAATAAAAAAATAAAAAGAATGTCAATAACTATTAAGTGTATTCAATTTATATTTAAAATAATACTAAATATATAAATTTATATTTAACTGATTTAAAGTAAATAATTTATTACTTTTGATTATAAAATAAAAAATTCTTAAAAGATAAAAATTTTTTATAAATTATCAATTATTAAATAAAACTTAATAAGTAAATAAATAAAATATGATATTTATTTTAATCTCATAGAAAATATATACTAAATTGTTTATAGTAATTAATAATTTATAAAATATTTTTGTAATATCCAGAATTTTGAATTTATAAAAATTGATATTATTTATTATATTATTATTTAAATTTTTTATTTAATTAGTATTATATTTTATATATTTATTATCAGTTTGATAAACTTTAAAAAGTTTATAACTTTATTGTACATTAATATAGAAATAATAATATTCTGATTTAAGTATAAAATATTATTTTATGACATAAAATCAAAAACTATTTAAAAAATAAATGTTCAAATATATTTCTGGTATTAGAAAGTAATATTAATTATTGAATATAACCATATATAAGTTATCAACGTTAGTTAATACAAAATGTCTTCAATTTTAATATTATTAAAAATAATAAAACAAAATATAAATATATGATTAATATCATTATTATAATTTTAATAATATAACATATATTAAAATTAAATTAATCAATTTATAATTAATTATTTTATAGTATATGATTATACGTAGATATATAAATAAAATTTACTAATAATATTATTTGTTTACTGAAAATGAATATATTAAATTATATTAAATAGTATTTTTTATAATATTTATAATATTATAAAATATAATTATATATTGAATGTATTTATTAATTTAACTATTAACTTTTTTTAAAAATTTTTAATTTATTTGATTATATAATCAATCTTATAAAATATTATTATTTAATTTCTATTCATATTTAATTATTTTTAACTATAAAAATAATTTAATTAAATTTAATTTTTATGATATATGTATCATTAATGATTAATAATTTCAATTATACTTAATTACATAATTAACACTTAATTTTTAATCAAAATTATTAATAAAATTAATTCAGCATTATAACAGATGAAAATCTGTATAATTTATTAATTAAATAAATAAAAAATATCAAAAGTATTACTGATTTATTTTAAAAATGTATATTATATTATTTTAATAAATATTTCAAATATAAAATATTTAATAAAAATTAAATTTTATATATATAAAAATATAGTTTTCAACTTATTTTATTATGATATTAATTAGATAAGATCTAATAAAATACAATATTTAATAAAGATTTTTACTAAATATTATTTTATATATTACTTTACTTAATTTCTTAAAAAAATTTTTTTTTAAAAATTTAAAATAAAAAAATTTTATTTAATTAAAATAAATATAATAATATTAATAAAATATCAGAGATATAAATAGTATTTTAGAAAATTAATCTTATGTCTAGATTTAGATAAATTATAAAATAATTAAGTGATTATGTATCATAATTTCAGTTATTAACTGATAGAACTTATCTGATTTTAAACAATAAAATATAGTTAAAAATTGTTATTTAAAAGTGATAAATTTAGCAATTTAGTTAAATTATTCATTTCCAATTATATCAAATATTTTACTATAAATAAAGTAAAATATTCATTAAGTAATTAATACAAATTTAATTACTTAATTAAAATTTTATCGAAAGATATTAAAAGAATATTTAAATTAATAAAATTAAATATAAATTCATATAAATTTTAAATTATTCTAAAATTAAAATATATTATTAAACTTAAATCAGAAATAAATTATAAATAATAATAAAAACGTTAAAGTTTTAATTTTAAACACTAAAACATATTTTTAAAATAAAATTATATAAAAATTATCAAGTTTTAAAATTTATTAATATAAAAGATAATAGTTGTAACATTCATATTGCAAATAAAAGATATGATATTTTTATTTAAAATTAATTAATTATAAATATTGAATTAATTAATATTACTAATAATATAGATTATATTTTTATTAAAAATTTACTATAATTAAATATTATAATAAATTATTAAAAATATATTTTATTTTTTTTAAATTATCTTTTAAATTAAGTCTAAATTAATAAGAGATAAAAAATTTAAACTTGAATTTATAATGATAACAATATTTTTTTTAAAAAATATTATTATTTTACTATATAAAATAATAATATTAATATATTAAATTATTTTTTAATAATGATAAATATTTAAATTCTAATATCTATAAATAAAATAACAATAAACTGTTCTTATTTACTAAGTTTAAGTATAATCATTCTATATTATTAATTATTATTATAACTATCTATAAATTTTAAAATAATAACTGATACTTATCAACATCCATTTTATTTATTAAAATATTTTAAATTTAATAAATTAATCTACTATTTTAATTTATATATAATGATATAATAAATTTACAGAATTACTTAATATTTATTTAGTTCTTAATTGATATATTTAATAATAATAAGGGCTATAATATAGCTAAAAACTGATATTAATATATTTTATATACATCTATTAAATACTAAAATACTTATCTTTTATTATAAAAAATATAGTCATAAACTATTAAAATAGGTTTAATTAAATACAGAGTTATTTTCATAAAAAATTTTATTTTAGAATTATTAATAAAATAAAACAATAATATTCGATATAAATATATTATATTCTATTTTAAATAAAAAGTTAATTGTTAGTAACATTAATATTATATATTTATTTAAGATAAATTGAAAATAAATATATAAATAACATTTGCCATTATATAAGTCACTTAATTTAAAATTAAGAAAAATTTTTACAATTAATTTATATAATAATTAACTTAATATAAAGTATTTTTATTATTTTTTCTCATTTTCTATACTTAATAATATAGATCCAAATTTTATTCAAAACAAATATCAGATAATCTAAGTCGTCGATTTATTTTAATTTCTTTATTATATTCTCAAGTTAAGGATTGATAATATAACTTTTTATTTTTAATAAATTTTATTTATTAAGTATTTAGTAGAAATTTATCGAAATTTATCTTTAAGTACTGATATTAAAATATTTATTTTTAGAAAAATTAATTTCCACTATTTTGATATAAATATATTCCAGATAATAAATTTTACTAAATATTCATTGAATACGAGAAAAATATATTAATCACTTTTTTTAAAACAATACTAATTAACTATATAATAATATTAATTTATATTTATTTTATTCTTAAATAAATAACTATCTTTTATAAAATAACTAGTATCTTTATGGTTTATGTAATATACTAATAATTATTATTTATATTATTTCAATAGCATATTAACTATTTTTTTTATAAAATAAAATAAATTATTTCTATGATAAATCTTTATATTTAATTTTATTTTTTTTGAAAATAAATTAATTGTACTTAAAAATTAAAGAATTATTACTGGCTAAGTTTTATTATTAATAATAATATTCATAAATATTAAAATTAACTATTTAGTTGCAATTCATTTAAATAAAAAAATAAACTAATCATTTAATAGTTAAGATCTCTATCTTGTATAGATATTTTATCTCTATTTATTTTATTCATATAAATAAATTAAAATGTAATATATGTTCTTAATAAATATAGTAGTTTATATAAACTTTTTGCTTCTTAAAACTAAAAATAGATATCTAATAAATCAATTATATCACATATTAATTTCATAATACTCTTATTTTAAGAGATTAGAAATAAATTACTATGTTTATTTTAGTAAATAAAGAATAAAAATTAATTAAAATAATGTTGAAATATATTATTATTTTTCTTTTTAAAAGAAAAATTATTTTAAAAAGTTCATCTAAAATTCATTAAATTAAAATGATAAAATATAGATTTTAAATTAAAATAGATATATTTTGTAAATAAATTTTACATTAGTTATTTTTATTTATGATAACTTTATCATCATAAATATCAATAATTTAAATGATAATTTCTGATAATAGTTTTATAATATAGAATTTCTTTTTATTTTTTTTCTTTAATAAAGTATATTAAAATACTAAATACTTTTATTTTTAATTATGATATAATAATTTTAATCTGAAATAAAAGATGATTTTTAAGTTATTACTAAGAATTATGCAACATTTTTTGTTATTAAAAATAAGTAATAATTAATAAATTAATTATTACTTATTTTTAATGATAATTACATTTACTATTATTTATTATTGAATAATAAATGTAATTATTTATAAACATTTCAATTAAAATATTATTTTAATATTAACATTAAATTTTAACTAAAATTTTTCAAATTAAAGTATTTTATATTATTTTTTTAATATATGTTTTCTATAACAAATTCAAAAATATTATTTAATAATAAAATTAATATTAAATATGAAATCAATTTAATAAATATTAATTTTATTCATCTATCATTTTTATCGTTAACAAATACTAGTGTTAACAAAGTTATAACAACATAACCCAATAAATACTTAATGATACTGCTCTACTATTTTATAGTAATGCTACGCTTATAAATACATGATAATTAACCTATTAATTATACTATGCAATTATAATAAAACATATTTCTTAATTTTTAATTAATCAATATCTTTTCTTATTTTTTATATAATTTTAACAAAAATAAAATAATATCTAATATACTAATAAGTTAAATTGTAATCTGATTCAATATAAAATAGTTAAAAATTTAATTAATATATTATAAAATACCACGATTAAATAATTTATTATATTTTTAGTTAAAGTTTTTATATTTAAATATTCCAATTAAGATAAGAAATTAAAATTTTAATCTATCAACTTATTTTTTTTATAAATAAAATTATTTATTTTATATGTTGAAATATCATTAAGATGATAATGTTCTTAACATTATAATAAAATTAATCTTAACTAATAACTAGTAATTAATTAATAAATAATAAATTATTAAAATAAATAATAAAAAATCTGTTTCGTATTAAAATATAAGCATTTTTCATGTTTTACTACCATCTGGCACAAATACATAACCTAATCCCCAAACTGTTTGAATATAACGAGGATGAATTGGATCATCCTCAATCATTCGACGTAAACGTGAAATTTGTACGTCTATAGAACGTTCCATTGCACTATATTCTCGTCCTCTAGCAAGACTCATTAATTTATCACGAGATAATGGTTCACGCGGATAAGAAACTAGCACCTTTAAAACAGCAAATTCACCACTAGTTAACGACATAGACTTATTATACCGGAACATTTCTCGTGTACCTAAATTTAATTTGAATTTACTAAATTGAATTATCGCTTCGTTTTGTGCTGGCGCTCCAGGTAACTCATTTGATTGACGTCGCAATACGACACGAATACGGGCTAGCAATTCTCTAAGATTAAATGGTTTAAGTATATAATCATCTGCTCCAATTTCTAATCCAATAATCCTATCAACTTCTTCACCTTTTGCTGTTATTATAATAATTGGAATAGGGTTATTTTGACTTCTTAATTGACGACAAATAGATAATCCATCTTCACCTGGCAATATTAAATCTAATAAAATCAAATGAATAGATTCACGTGTTAAAATGCGATACATTTGTTTTACATTAGCAGTACTTCGTATCTGAAAACCTTGTTCAGTTAAATAACGCTCTAGTAAAGAGCGTAAACGCATATCATCATCAACAACAAGAATTTTATAATTTTCTTGCATTTTTAACTCCATAAATATTTTAAGATCTTTATGTATCTCTTTAATAATAAGTAAGGCAATAATAATATAAGTAATTTCTATTAAACTTTTTTGTTTAAATTTATATTTAACTGATTTTTTAAATTTTATATCATTTTAAAATCAATAGATTAACTTATTAACATCTAGTATATATCTAATATTTAGAATAGATATTCACATCATTTAATGTATTAATATAATTTTTTATATTACTTTTACATAAAATTAAAAGTTACTAGTAGTAAATTTTAATAAGAATTGATTCTAGTTGAATTAAATTTATTTTTTATGATTAAAAAAATTTTGAATTTTATCAATTTTATTTTGCTTTTTATTTAAACACAAAAATAAATTCTATATTTTAATAAAAAAATGAGATAATTATTTCTTATAGTTAAGTTATTTAGATAAAAATATTTTATTAACTTTTCATAATTACTTTCAAAAAATATATTATTCTTAATAATTATAAAATACTATTCTACTACTGTTTCTAATTTAGCTTTAACTAACTTTTAGTATAATCTATCCTATTTTAATAAGAAACTTCAACTTTTATTAAGACTATCCATTTTTTTAGAAGAAAAATTTTTTGTTATAAAAATAAAGTTAATTAATCTTAATTCAGTATTTTTACTAAAAATAATCTTAAAATAATTTGATTAAAAAGATTAAATTAAAATATTAAGATATTATCTTAACTTAAAATTATTACTTTTAACTTATATAAATATGAATATAAATTACTAATCTTAATTTATAGATTAAATAAAATAATGAGTAAATTCTTAACTAGATTATTACATATGAACTATATATAATTCCATTGTAAAATATTGCAATCCATAAGATTACAAAAGAAATAAATATCGTTTTATTACTGTTACTATAAAAAATCATAAAAAATTGATCTTAATTATGATAATAAGCTTATTAAGT
This sequence comes from Arsenophonus sp., assembly GCA_052401645.1. Lineage (GTDB taxonomy): Bacteria > Pseudomonadota > Gammaproteobacteria > Enterobacterales > Enterobacteriaceae > Arsenophonus. The sequence goes on along the minus strand of CP198939.1, from coordinate 178,945 downwards.
TTTAAAATTTATTTAAGTTATTTTTCATTATTTAGAAAATAACTTCAAACTATTTTTAAGTTGATTAATAAATAGAAAAAGATTATAGATTAAGTTTATTAAGCGATCAATTAATAAACTTAATATGATTAATAATCAATATTTCTATTTGCATTATAAATAAAACATTCTACTACTACAAGAGTAGTCTATACTAGACTAAATAAGGATTAAAAATGAGAAATAATAATTATTATCTATAATTATTTATCTATATTTATAGAAATATAAAGAATAAATAATCAATATTTTTAGTTGATAAAAGTATTTTTAATAAAAAAAATTACACTTTTGACGATATACTCTTATAATAGATTAGATATATTTTACTTAAGATTATAACGTTATTTAAAAAAAATTCATTTTTCTATAAAATGCTATTTAAAATATAAGTAAATTTATGGAAATAAAGAAAATATAGATATAAATTTTAGTTATTACTTTAATTACTATAATTTTTATTATGAATATTTTAATTTGACCTTATTTTTAAATAATTATTATTTTTATAAAAAAATAATAATTATTTTATGAATATAAATCATGATATTAATTTTATAATTCTGATTTTATACTTAAAAGAGAATTTTTTTTAAAAAAAACTAATAATTTATATTATATCAAATAACGCATTAAAAATAAACAATAAAAATTATTATTAACTAAATCTTATAAGTTATAATTTTATTTTATTTTAATAAAAATTTATTTATATTTTCAGAGATAATTTATCTTACACATTATTAATATTATAATTATAGATATTTATCTATCTATAAGATAAAGTCTTATTTTATATAATAATAGATAATTAAGTTATTATTATCATAATAATAGATAAATTTATTATTATGATAATTTTCGCTCTTACACTCTTACATCTAATAAGCAACAAAATTTTTTTGTAACCATTATATCCTTATTTAAGTAATATAAGATTATCTTAATAACTATTATATATAAAATAAATATTAATTTAAATTAAACTATATATTTATCATGCTGATAAATATATAAATTAATAAAGAAATTAACTTTCATAAAATAATTATTAATGAGTTTAAAACTTTAAATTTAGTAATTTTTAATTATAAGCTTAAATAAATTTTAAATTTATTTCTGTTTTTATATTAATCACGTAGTATCTATTATTCGTTATTTATAATATACTCTAAATTAATTAATAAAATTAATTAATATCAATTAATAAAATATTACTCTAAATGTATTTTTTATTATCATCATTTTATATATTATAATCTAAGAAAAATAAATTTTAAAGTATAATTGATTAGTGAAAATAAATTAAGTTATAGTTGATAATAATAAATATTGAAATTATGATTTTAGTATAGATATTTTATATAAAATATATGTTTTATATAAAATAAAGAAAATATTTATATTTAATACTTAAATATTTTATTCTCATGTTTTCCATAAATAAAATTTATTGATTTAGTATAAGAAAGTAAAAATATGAATAACCATTCAGTTTGTCCAACAGTTTCTAATAAAAGTAATTTTATTATATAAGTTCAATTTTAAATAAAAATTAAACTTTATAATAATCACAAAATCGTTTATAAAAATATAAATAAAGAATTTAAAATTCTCATTTTTATCTATCTACAATAGTATTGAGAAATAATGAAAAATTTTAAAACGAATATATAATTATCAATTAGAGTTATTAACATAACTTATTTTAATAATGATTATTAATATTCATTAATATTTTAATAAGATTTTTTTTACATATTTTATTATAAAGCTTATTAGAGATTTTTATTTTTTAGATATATTCTTTGAATAATTTAAAAGTTATTGATATTAATTTAAATTATAAATATTTTATTTAAAATAAATATAATTAGATAAAAATCTTTAATTATAAATTAAATTACTTTAATAAACAACAAACAAAAAAATAGTAAATTATTTAATTTAGATTAAATATTATATTTTTAAATAGTATTTTAAAAACGAATTTTAACTAAAATTTAGTAAAACATTAATAATGTATATTATTATATACAATAAATCTTATTTAAAATTAATTTATTTTAATTTAAATTTTATTAAATTATTTTATCTTAAATATATTTCTATTATTATATTAAATAATATATTATAATATTTTATTAAATATGGCAATTAATAATGATAATTATTTTTTTTGATCTCTTTATTTTTAATTATATAGTATATATATTAATTATTTTTTATAAACAATAGAAATTATTAGATTTTAATTATAAAAATTTTTAATTTATATTAAAACTATTATTTTAGAATATATTATTTATATTTTTATCACTATCTAAACATAAACTTATTATGTATTTACTAATCTTTATTTTAAAAACTTTTTATTAAAAAATATTTTTTATTTTATTTTAAAAATAAATATTATATATTATATTAATATAATCACAATATATATAACTTTAAAATATAATTTCATATTTAATAATATAACTTATTAAATTAATTTAATATCAATAAATTTTAAAGATATATCTAAATTATTTTTTTATTTATTTAAATTAAATTATATAAACATATTATTAAATTAAAATAATTTATTTGTAACTATAAAAGTTAATTAATTTTTAATTATCAAATAAATAATCTAGTTATTTTATTTTTTTTACTAAAAATAACTTAAATTTTATTAAAAATAATAAATTAATTTATCAACTATTTATATTTCTATAATATTTAAATATTGAAAATTATATTTAACTTTATAAATATAATTAATTTAATAATATATTATATAATATATTTGTAGTTTTAGCAAAAATAAAATTGTAGTGTAAAATTATATAAATATTAAAATTATATAATTAAGTTACAATAATTTATTAAAATATTATAATATTAATATTAGAGATTAATAGGATAATTAATTAAATAAACTAATATTTAATTATTAGTTTCGTAGTTTATATATTAATAATATATATTAAACTATTTATTACTGTTACATTATTTAATAGTATATCTAAAAAATATTTATTTTTTAAAATATAATCAATAAATATTTTTATATAATTTAATTATATATAATTTCTAGAATTTTTATAGATAAAATAATATAAACACTAACTCTTTTCAATATTTTTTAATTGTTTCATATTTTAACTATCTTTCTATAAATAAATAAATGATAATTTATTGTTTATAACAGAATTAATCATTATTTTAATAATATAATTTATATTATATAATAATTTATTATTTTACTATTTTATTTGTTTTAGAAAAAAGCAATACAAGTATTTGTTTTTTACTTACTAAGTATAATTATTTATATATTAATTAAATTATTAATAAATATATTTTATTTAATAAGAATATCTTTTTCTTTTTGATCATAAACAGCAAAGATAATACATTTATGTTTTTTAAAAAATAGCATTAATCTATAACATATATATTATTTTATAATATCAATATTAGTTATATAATTAATTTAATTACTAGTTATTTCAATTTAAATAAAAGATAAATACAGCAATTAATTATAGTATCAATAATGTTAAATGTACATCAAAAACTTTTTCATAGCTATATAAACTACTTTCTATTTTTAAAATAAAAAAATTATTTTTCAAAATTTAAACTACATATAATAAATAGTTTATTGATAACTAATGAATCAAAATAAAAAAGATTATACTTATATTTTAATTATTAAAATTAATAATATATATAAATATTCAACAAAAAATATTAAAATATAGAAGTTTTTAGTTTTAAAAAGTATTTATTTGTTATGTAATAGATAACTTATAATAAAATATTAAGTTAAATTATAATTTATTCAAATAAAAAATTCAATTATTAATATGTATAAATTAAATTTATATGAATAAAACTTTTTATCCAAAATAAATCATTAATAAATCGCAAGATATTAAGATGAATAAACATAAAAAAATCAAATAATATAGTAGATAGTTTATCTTATAATATATATTTATCGTTAAAATTATAATAGATAAAAATCTATTCTTTTACCTATAAAATATGATCAGAACTTATTTATATAATAAACTATTTAATTTCTAATGATTTAGGAAAAATAAATTTGTATTTAGATAAACAATCACTAAATTATATTAATTATATAAAAATTAGTAATAAAAAATATAAGATTTTCTTAAAAGTAAGAAATTTAAATAATATTTAAAATAATATAAATATATTAAATTAATTAATTAAAATTATTGAAACATAGATGATAAAGTTGATTTAAATTAATAAGCGTTATTAAGATAAAGATTGAATACATTATTTTTCAGATACAATCTTATATTTATAAAAAACGATTAAAATCCATAGTTTTTAAGTTTTTATTTCATTATCTATTAATTATTTAATTAGTATTATGAAATAATATATAAGTTGTTACTTATATATTTATATATAATAATATTATATATTTTATAAAACTAAATAATATTAAGATAGAATTAATATTTATATTGTATAAAAAAATTTTAGATTTAAATAGAGCTTACTTAAGATATTATTATAATAATCTTTAAGGAACTAAACATTTCACTTTTATAGTAAAGAAAAGTAATTATCTTTGTTAATATAATTAAAAATTAATAATTAATATTTTATCTTATCTAAAAAAATATTGTTAACAATAAATAATTATTATTAATGTTAATTAATAATAACGTTTTAATAAAATTAAAGGATGACGACTTAATTGATAATTATAATTATATTTATTAGTAAGTTTTTTACTTTTAAAATAGCTAAAATTTATAACAAATATATTGAATATAAAATTAAATATATTAAAAATATAATGTTAAATATTTTTAATATAGAATATTTTATATATTTTATAAATTAATGATATAATTAATAAAATTTTAAATAATTTGAATAAAGTTAATTTATTTTTTTATTTGATTATATTAATATATAGATATTTACAAAATATATGAATAGTATATAATAAAAAGTCATAATAGTTTTATTATAATGAAGTTTGTTATTTTTATGTATATTGTAATATTTTTATATTATAATACTATTTAGTCATAAATAAATCTATAAATAATAATATTATTATTTATAGATTTAAATATCGATTATCATTTTTAATTTAGTTTATAAAGTAGAAATTTTCTGACAAAATATACTTTTTTTATAATATTATCGTTATTATATGATATTTATTACTTTCAGTTTATCATTAATAATGATTTTTATTTTATTCATATAAATTAAATAGTATATTATAATTAAGTTCTATTAATAAAAAAATATAATTTTAATGAAATAATTTATGTTATAAATTAAACATAATAAATAAATTTATTTATAAACTAAAGAGTTTATTTGTTTTATATAATAAAAGATATTTAATAAGTTATTTAGAAATATTCTATCATTTTAATAGACGATATCATTTTAGGTAAATTAATCAATATTTAAAAAAATGAAATAAATTTATCTTTTTATTTTAAATATCATATATAGTTATATGTATCACTATTATATAAAATATAATATTAAATTTATGAAGTTACGTTATTATTTTTTATCCAAGTAAATATTAATTTTAATAAATTGTTATTTATACTTAAATGAAGAATCTTTTTAAAATTTATTCAAACTTAATTATACATTATAACTTATTAGAGAAATCAACTAATAGTTTAATAAACTCCTTAGAATGAGAAATAAAAGGTGCATGAGTGGCATGTTTTATTACTACTGAATGTGAATTTACTAATAATTTATCTACTATTGGTACGACTTCTCTAGGTACTAATTTATCTAGATCACCATATATACGCAAAAAAGGTTTATTTAATGTTACTAAAAATTTACGTAAATCGGTTGTTCGTAAAATTTTTAAACCAGCATTTAATACAATTATTGATGGTAATGGCTGTTTTAATATAGCTAATTTTAGTAATCGTATATTCTCATATATTCCTTTCATATTAAATGTTTGTAATGTTAGAAAATGTTCTATTGTACGATGAAGATTAATTTCTAATTGTTGTTCAAATTCTAAAATTACCTCAGGCTTAATTCCTGGCCAATTTTTTTGCTGACTAAAATATGGCGATGAAGCTACAGTTATTAAACCGGCTATTTCAGTTTGATGATTAAGTGCAATAATGCTAGCAACTAATCCTCCTAATGACCAACCTATCCAAATAGCTTGTTTAGGAGCTTTTTGCCAAATTATATCTGCCATTTCTTGTAAAGACATTGGTGGGAAAAGATTACTATGACCATATCCAGGTAAATCAACAAGATGAAGACGGAAATAAGAACTGCACTCAACTTCAATCGTGCGCCAAACTTCTGAATTTAATCCCCAACCGTGTAATAGTACAACATCTCGCTTTCCTTTGCCAAACATCCGCCAAAATAATGTTGTCATAGTTACTCTCTTTATATATAAAATATTTTATGTAAATAGCATTTTATGCTATCAGTTACTAAAATAATAAAATATTTTTATTTTAAAAATAAGTTTTTCATTACTCTTATATCAAGTATTAAATATATATCTTTTAGATAAAATTACTATTTATGAGATAAATAATTAATTTTTATAAAATTGTTATAATTACTTTTTACATATTAATATTAAATAAACTAATATAATATTGAGAACTTTAAAAAATATTTAAAATTACTATTATTTTTTATGTTAAAACTAATTAAAATAACTATTAGTATGTTTAATGATCTAAATGCAATAACTTAACTTTTATTTTTGATTTAATTTTGTAAGTAAAAAATTATAAATAAACTAAATCAACTTATTTCAAATAAAAAAATATTATTTTGTTTTTATATCTTGTTTATAAAGGATAGATAATAATATTAAGTTAGATAAATAAAATTTATCTTAATATATATTTTCTAAAAGAATATTAAAGACTAATTTTCTATTACTATCATTTTCTAATAAATAAATGAATATGGAAAAAAATTTAAATATTAATAATAAACTCTATAAAAGATAACGATCTAAAATATAAGATTAGATATTTATAAAGAAATATATCATAGTATTAATGCTTAATATCACTGATACTTAAGAATAATTTTTTGATTATTTTTTTATACAGAAAAAATATTTTAATTATACTTTAATACTGAACATAATATCTTTTTTATATAATTATCATTCTATCTGTTAGATTCTATGTATAGAGTTAATTGATATTTTTTAAATATAAAATACAAATAAATATATATCTTATTAATATTTAAAATAAGAATATAATAAATATTATTATCGATTTATAAATAACTAAATTTTTATAAATTAATGAAGATATGAAGAAAAATACTTTATCTTTAAAAACTTTTTTTTAATTATCAAATAAATTATAGAAAAGTTTACTTAATATAAATAAATTATTAATAATTTTAAATTAAAAGAGAAAGTTTATTAAATTTTTATTACAATATTAGAAATCAATTTACTAAATTGATATAAATCTTGACAAAATATGGTATGATTAAAAAAAATATAATGATTTATTTTAGAAAAGTTAATCTTATAATTAAAAAATAAAAATTAAATTTTTTAAAGTATTTTCTTTAATTTATAAATTAAAGAAATTTAAATATATTGAATAACAATAATGGAATATAATATTAAACATTGTTTGTTTATATATAAGCGAATAATAATTATATATATGATACTAAAAAGTAAAAAATAATCAAATTATATAATAATACAATTTGATTATTTTTTTTAAAATATTTTATTATACTATAATTATACTTCTGTCAATATGATTATCATATAATAATTTTTAATAAAAAATCAGATAGATAATAATGATCTTATTCCATCTTTATAAATATTAATAATATGTGATTAATTAAATTAGTTTAATGTAAAATAAATTAGTTTATTTCTTAAAATATTAATTTTAAACAAATTCAATTGTTTAAAATAGTGCTATAATATTAAAATTTAACTTTTTACTAAAATATAGATAAAGTATTAAAAATTTAATAAAATTATTTTAAGATCATTCATTATCTTTAGTACTTAATAATATCATTACAATAATATCAATATTAAATAAAGCTGTTAATCACTAATTAGTCTTGAAAATGATCAAATAAAAAATAAACAATATGTTTTCTTATAAAAAAAATAAAAAAATAAAAAAATAATATATAAATATATTTTAAATAATAACTATTATTGAGCGTCGAATATGATTAATATTTCTAAAGTAGCACAAATTCATTTTGTCAAGCTATTAAAAAATCAAAAACCTGGTACACAAATTCGAATATTTATAACTAATCCTGGCACACCTTCCGCAGAGGGCGCTATTTCTTATTGCCATCCTGATGCTGTCGAAATGACTGATATTGAATTTAAATTTGATAAATTTTCAGCATATGTTGATGAAATCAGCATATCTTTTTTAGAAGAAGCTGAGATTGATTTTGTAAAAGATAAATTAGGATCTCAGCTTACTCTAAAAGCACCTAATGCTAAAATACGAAAAAATATTAATAATAACTCATTAGCTGAACAAGTTGAATATGTAATTCAATCACAAATTAACCCGCAGTTAGCTATTCATGGGGGTCGTATTTCATTAATAAAAATTACTGATAATGGATACGCAATTTTACAATTCGGTGGTGGATGTAATGGCTGTTCAATGGTTGATATTACTCTAAGAGAAGGCATTGAAAAACAATTACTAAATATGTTTCCAAAAGAATTAAAAGGTGTAAAAGATCTAACCGAACACCAACGTGGTGATCACTCTTACTATTAATATAATTTATTCTTTTTTTGAAAAAATTATTTATAATAAAATAAAAATATATTATTTTTTAAATATAAAAGAATATAGCATAAATTAAAATAAATATTTTAAGTAATTTTATTAAAAAAAATTTTAATAAAACATACATCACTATATTAATAGTATATTAATAATATTAGTATATCTTATTAATATCAACTTTAATATTCCATTTATATTATAAATAACTTTTCAAGTATCAATTAATATAATATTACTCATATAAGTAACTTACTTTATTAAAAATATTAAAAATATGATTAACTTAATTCTAATTTAAATATAGATCAAATTAATCATTTATTAATTATATGATAATAAAAAATTGTTATTTAATAATAAGTATTATATTAACCTACAAAGGTTTTTTTAATTTATAATTATATATTAAAATAACTTTAATTTTAATAAAAATAAAAAAACTAATTATATCCATGGTATACATAATTATTTAAACTGCAATTATTATATCTTAAGTTCATAAATTATAAATGTTAATAAAAAAATAGCCACAATAATTATATCATTTTTAGTTATCCTAAAAAAATCTAAACCATTAACAGTTATTACTTTCTTTTTATCTATTTTTATTTATATTTGGGTGTTAATTTCAGGAATTAATGCTGTAATGATATATTTTCTTAGCCATTAAATAATCAATATACTAAAATCTGGCGATTATTTACTCCTACTTTACTTTACTTTTCATTAACTAATATTTCATTTAATTTAATGTTATGGTGGTATTTAGCTAGTAAGATAGAGCGCAAAATAAATACAAGAAAACTATTTATTGTTTTTTATTCTATCGTCATTTTTTACTAATTATGGACAATCATTTTTTAGTAACTTTACCTTTGGAAATCTTTCTGGTGTTATTTTTTCACTTATTGGTTATGTTTGGTTAATAAGTAAATATCATCCAATAATAGATATTTTTATCACGAACCAATTAATGATATTTATTATTTTATCGTTATTTATTGGTTATTTAAATATATTTAATATAAATATAGCTAATACAGCGCATACCATTGGATTAATTGTTGGTTTATTAATTGGATTATTGGATAAAAGACGTCTATCTAATAATAAAAAAGATGATTTATATAAAATAAAAAATGATATTTTATGAAATAAAATAAATAAAACAATATTTTTGTTAAAATCACTATAATAAAATTATTAAGTAGTAAAAAATTAATTAAATATTCTATATATATTAAAGCTTAAATAACTATTATTCATCATCTTTTTAATGAATTTTAAAAAAAAATATTTATAATATTATCAATATATATTATATTTTTTTATTTCATTAATTATATTTATCATTATCTTTAAATAATTTAATCAAACAAAAAAGAAATAATTATTAAATAAAATATCTAATATATCTTTAATGATAGTAAATACTATATATTATATCGATACTAATATAATTTTATCATCTATATATACTTCGTTAAATCTTTAAAATTTTAAAAATATCACTAATAATTTTAAATTATTAAAACTTTAATTTATATATAAAATATTTTTATTTGATATTAGAAAAAAATAAATTTCAAAATATAATTAAAATTATTATAAAAAAAATCTTAAATTTATATCTATGTTCTTATAAAATTATATTACTTTAATTATTTTTTTAAAAAATAATTTATTATTAAAAAATATTTAATTTAAAATATATATAATTTTATCAAAAAAAATAATTACGATATATTATGATTATTGATAATTAGAAATTAAATTCTAATATATTTACTAGCTATAAGATAAAATAGAAATAATTATTTTTTTCTTATTATGAAAATACATCTTTTTTACTATAAAGTTTTAATGAAATAAATTAATATGATAATATTATACTTAAAATATATTTTATATTAATTTATTAAAATATTTTAATATTCTATATATATTTTTTATATACATTTTAAAGAAATTTATACTTTATTTAAGAAAAAATTCTTTAAATTAATTTTCTATTTAAATAAATATTAAATATTAATTTAATATTTATTATTTTTTTATAGATATCTATCTATATAAATAAAGGCAATATTATTAATAATACTTATTCAAAATAACTATAGTTGAAATTAAAAAACTTACTTATTAAAATAATTTATTTTGTTTTTAAAAACTATATATAGAAAATTATACTATTTATAATAGTATCAGTTTAATTTAGTTAATCAATTAATAATAAAATTTAAAATTTTTTATAATTTTACTACTTTCATATCATTTCTCTATATTTTTTATATATATCATATAGTAATTTTTAGTTTTGTCCTTCCTTACTAGATAAAAATTAAAATAAATATTATTTTATAAAATAATATTAATAAAAGTACTTATTTATCTAGAATAAAGTAAATAACTTAAACTTAATAAGTCTATATCTTAATAAAAAAATTAACAAAAACTTATGAATATTTAAATTATTAAGTAATAAAATAATGAATATACTAAATTAATCATTTAGATAAATAAAAAATACTATAGACAAGATTAAAATTAAACTTTATATTTTAGTAAATAGTTAGAGCATAAAATAGGAATTTTATATTCTTAATTATAATATAAAACAATTTATACATAAAAGAATAAAAAAATAAGCTTTTATATAAAAATTAATAAATAAATTTTATTTAAAGTTATTTTTTCTATAAAAAAACTAAGAATTTAAATCTTCATGAAGAATTAAACTAATTTAAAAACATATATATAACATTTGTTGTATAGTATAAATTATAAATAAGAAATTTATATTCTATAAAATAGAATTAAACTATTTTCTTAAAATTTAGAATGATAATTTTAAATTTTAACAAAATTAAATATTTGTCTTAATATTAATATTATATAATTTATTTTAAAATATGTAGTTACAAAATCTAATTCACTTTAAATTATTAAAATAATCATATATACAAGATTCATAATAAACAAATAAAAGTATTCTTACTATTTATTTTATTTATAAATTAATTAAATATTATTTATTTATATATAACATTTTAGATAAATTATCTTATATCACGATATTAAATAATAACGCAGTTTATATGATATAAATAAAATAAGTAATATAAATTATTGAATATATTAATAATTATTTTATGAAAATTTATAAATAATTTTATGTAAACTATTATCGAAGTTATCGAAATAGATTATATTGAAATAAATAAATGATTGAAATAATAAAGAAATTTAATTTTTAAAAAAAATATAAATTTAATCATTATCATAACTAAAATAATTTTTAATTTTATAATTTATATAAAGTAAAATAATATTTTTAATCTAAAATTAATTAATAAAAACAAATTATTTTATATTATCTAAATATAAAATTAAACATATATCTTATTATAAAAAATAATTAATAAAGTTTTCTTATTGTATCTAACCAATCATGTTTAAACTTACGTTGCATATTCTCAACTATATCGATAACATTATAATGAACTAACTTATCATTTTGAATTCCAACGCAACATCCTCCATGTCCTTGTAAAAGTAATTGAATAGAATAAGTTCCCATACGAGAAGCTAAAACTCGATCATTAGCTACTGGACTACCGCCGCGCTGAATATGTCCTAAAATAGTTGCGCGCGTCTCATGTCCAGTAGCTTTTTCTATATATTTAGCTAATTCATTAACATCATAAATATGTTCAGTAATAGTAACTATCGCGTGTCGTTTTCCTTTTACTAAACTAGATTTAATTTTTATCAGTAGTTCATTCCTATCAAAAGATACTTCAGGTAATACTACAAATTCACATCCTCCAGCAATAGCCGCAGATAAAGTTAAATCACTACAATAGCGCCCCATTATCTCAACTATCGATATACGTTTATGTGAAATTGAAGTATCACGTAACCGATCAATTGCCTCAACAATTGTATTTAAAGCAGTAAAATAACCAATTGCATAATCAGTACCAGCAACATCATTATCAATAGTTCCTGGAACACCTATACAAGTAAAACCAGATTCAGTGATCTTTTTTACACCACGATAAGAGCCATCTCCACCGATAATAACCAAGGCATCAATATCATTTTTTCTCATATTATATATGGATTGTGATCTTACTTTCTCGTTATCACGAAATTCAAGAAAACGAGAAGAACCTAAAAAAGTACCACCACGATTAATAATATCGCAAACACTGAGACGATTAAGTTCTTTCATTCGATTTTGATAAAGCCCCATATAACCATCATAAATACCATAAACTTCTAAACCTTCAGAGAGCCCCATTCGTACAACACTACGAATAGCAGCATTCATTCCTGGTGCATCACCACCACTGGTTAAAACACCAACTCTTTTTATTTTTTTTTTATTCATAGAGATCTCTGATTTATTACATTGTCACAATATAAAACTATGATTTATTTTATTTACTTATAACTTTAATAGAATAAATTGATTTATCTTTTTATATTATAAATAAAATTTATGTACTTCGTTTAATTATTTGGATTTATCTTTAATAAAAATATTTATTTAAAAAAAATTAATAGAAAATACTTAAATATTAGAATTATAAAATATCTATTTTAGATAACTATATTATATTAATAAATAATTTAATTATTATATTTAAATATAAAATACTTTTGAAATTAATTCTACCTTTAAAATTAAATGGTTTTTTATGTTTCTTAATATTGAAAGTTTGATTTATAAAAATTTAACTTTTAATTTAAGTTCATTTAATTAATTTAAATATTAAACTTGTTATTAATGTTTTAATATTTCTTACAAGTTAATTACTTATTAAAAAAAACTCATGCATAAATATAATTTTATTAATATATAAAAATTATAAAAAATCAAAAATATGATAAACATTGTTATTTATATATCTCTAATAAGCTATTAACTCTATTAGTTAAAGCATTTATTAATTTTAATGTATAATCTAATATAAGAAAATAAATAATTCAAAAAATTAAAATATTTAATATAAACTATATATTCTTTTATTTAAAATTTATAAAAATTATTTAATTTAAAATATAAATTTAAAGATTATTAATTTAGAATAAATAATTATATGAATAGAATTAAGTATAATAATTATATCACAATAAAAATATTAATTATTTACTTATTGAAGAAGTAATATCGCAATATATAATATTGAATTTATCAAAGTAAAATTTATTCATATTATTATATGATAATGCAATTTTTTTTTAAAAATTTTAAAAAATATTAAATAAATTTATTTTATTATTAAATAAATAATAAAACTAATTTATAATAAATACATATCTCTCATAGATATACTATATTCTGTATAGTAATAATTGATTATATAAAATATAGTTTTAATATAATTTTAATATTTATCTAAATATAGCGTATTAAATAGTAATAAGATTATATTTTAGAATTTTAATTATCATAATTAATTAATTATGATAATTAAAAGTTTTTATGATAATTTTAATAATAATTTAAAATTAGCATTAATATAGCTATAATTCTTTATATAAATTTAATATATTTTAAACTAAAATAAAGAATCTTATTATATTCTTAATATTAATAAAATTTATTTATTCATGATATTTCTTGGATTATAAGAGTATTATTTAATAACTTTTACATAAAATATGATGTTTTTTATAAACATCAATAACAAAATCAATATGAAAATTATTTAATATATTTAATCTTATTAAAAATCTCTATAATTTATTATATAATCATTATAATTAATAATATTATAAAAAATATCTTAGATCGTCTAATATAGAAAATGTTTATAAATTTACGCTTATATTATATAAATGTTAAAATATTAAAATATTTAAGAAATTAATATTAAAATTAATAGTTAATTTTTTAACTCAAATGAAGAAAATTTTTTAAAAATATTTTCTCAATATTTATTTAATAATAATTATTTTTTTATTCTATATTTTAAATTGTTTATTTTAATAATCTTTGTTATTATAATATTTTATTTATTTATTATTTAATATTACATTTATATATTAAATTTTTAAATAACTAATTTCTTAATCAAATTATTTTATTAATAATTTATTCATCATTTTTACTAAAATATTTTTATGAAAATTATATTTTAAGAAAATTTTTCTTTATTATTTTTATAATAATAAAAAATAAACTCATTACTCTATACCAAAGAAGAAAAAATAAATTTTTATTTTTAATAAAGCTAATAAGATATTAGAGTTATTAAATTAACCAAAATTATAAAATTTCTTCTTTTAAAATAGAAAAATTATATATAATAATAGATTATGTATTTTATTTTTTTAAACTTTATCTTATATTAATACTCTTATTAAACGTTAAATTTAACATTTACATATATTCTTAAGAAAGAAGAGTGAACTTCTTTCTTATTATAAATTTATTTTTAATTCTAATAAACATATTAATTTATTATTATTCTGTTATCAAATCTCTTTATTTTTTATATTAATTTAATCCATAATATTCATTTTATTAAATTTTAAACATAATTTATATTAAAATAAAACAATAAATTATGATATGAAAATAATTAATGATTTGTTTTATTAAAAAAAATATTTTTAAATAAACGTTTTTTAAAAAAAAGTTATATAAATAATATTAATTAAATACACTTAAAGCATTATTAGAGATTTTTATTTAATTATTTATAAATATTATGTTTCTTAAAAAGAATTTTTATGATTTTAAATACTAGTTTTTTTAATTTTAAAAAAAGATAAAATGATATTTTTTAATAAAAGAATTAATTTTAAAATTAAAAGATAATAATATTTATAATAAATTTATTAATTTTTTAAAAAATAAAAAGTTAACTCTTATTAGCATTATTTTATATTTTTAAAATTAAAAATAAATAATAATTTATGCTAATTTTAAAATATTTTTAAAATATAAAAAATTAATGATTATTTTTATATTTTCCATATTAGTATTTAAGATTTTTAATCTTATTATCAAAAATAAAATATTAATAAATTTTTTATTATCTTTAAGTATTTTATATCATCTTTCTAATGTTAACTTTTTGATTTTAAATAGTATTTTTGAAATTATATTTAGATTAAGTATAATTTAAATATGATTAATATTAAGTTTATAAAACTTATTTTCAATAATTAATTGTATAATATATGAAAATATTAAAAACTTTTTATAAAAAATTTATTCAATATTTTGAATTTGTTCACGCATTTGTTCTATTAATACTTTTAATTCAATAGCAGAATTTGTCACTTGTATATTAATTGACTTTGAAGCTAAAGTATTTGCTTCACGATTAAATTCTTGCATCATGAAATCTAATCGACGACCAACAGATTCTTGTTTTTTAAAAATATTACGCGTTTCTTTAATATGAGCATCCAATCTATCTAGCTCTTCTGCAATATCAATACGTTGTGCTAACATGATAACCTCTTGTTCTACTCTATTATTTTCTACATGAATTTCTATCTCTTCTATTTTTTTTTTAAAGCGCTCTTGTTGTAATTTTAAAATTTCTGGCATTTGACGTCTAACTTCTTCAATTTCAAGATAAACAGCATCTAATCGTTCTTCAATCATTACCATTAATCTTCTTCCTTCATTTTCTCTACTTAGAATGAAATCATCCAAAACAAATTCTAATTCATTAAGTAAATAAACAAAAATAACATCTAAATTTTGTTCTTGAGTTAATATAACACCAGGCCATCGGAGAATTTCTAAAGGATTAATTTCTCCTTTACATCCATTTTTTTTTATCCAGTTAGCGATATTAATTAATTGCTTAATCAACTCCTTATTCACTAATAATTTAATGTTCTGATCTAAATTAAATTCAAAACGTAAACTACATTCTATTTTTCCTCGAGTTAACCTGGTACGTAAACGATTACGGATAACATATTCTAGACTTCTGAATTGTTCTGGCATGCGAATATAAATTTCAAGATAACGTTGATTAACAGAACGTAATTCCCAGACTGCATTTCCCCATTCACTTTTTATATCTCGTCGCGCAAAAGCGGTCATACTATGGATCATATTTCACTCCTATAAATAAAAAATTAAATTTTAACCTTGAATAAAATCATAGAATAGCATTCAATCTATAAAAACGTATAATAAAAAACTTAATCAATATATTTATTTAACTACAGAGATAACATAATGCGTCCAGAGAATAGAAAAGATAATCAGATACGACCTATAAAAATAACTCGACAATACACAAAATATGCTGAAGGTTCTGTTTTAATTGAATTAGGTAATACTAAAGTAGTATGTAATGCTACAATCGAAGAAGGTGTTCCACGTTTTCTAAAAGGTCAGTCACAAGGTTGGATAACTGCAGAATATGGTATGTTACCAAGAGCAACAAATTTTCGTAATATGAGAGAAGCAGTAAAAGGGAAACAAACTGGTCGCACTATAGAAATACAACGCCTTATAGCTCGCTCTCTAAGAGCTGCTGTTGATTTAAAAAAAATAAGTGAATATACAATTATATTAGATTGTGACGTTATTCAAGCTGATGGAGGAACTCGTACTGCCGCGATTTCTGGTGCTTGTATCGCCTTAACTGATTTATTAAATAAAATGGTAGAAGAAGGAAGACTAAAAAAAAATCCTCTTAAATCGATGATTGCTGCAATTTCTGTTGGAATAGTAGGTGGTAATCTTATTTGTGATCTAGAATATAGTGAAGATTCTATTGCAGAAACTGATATGAATATTATTATGATGGATAACGGTAAGCTAATTGAAATTCAAGGAACTGCTGAGAATAAACCATTTAGTCATGAAGACTTGTTATCGTTAATTTCTTTAGCAAAAAATGCCTTACAGAGCATTTTTTGCGCACAAAAAAAAGCATTAGAATAAAAAAAACTTTTACATCTAAATATTGTATTTTTTGATGGTTTATTAAAAATAAATAAAAAAGGAAAATTTAATGAAAGGCTATCAACGTGAATTTATTAAATTCGCCATAAAAAAAAGAGTGTTAAAATTCGGTGAATTTACATTAAAATCTGGTCGAAAAAGTCCTTATTTTTTCAATATTGGTCTTTTTAATACAGGAAAAGATTTAACCAGACTTGGTCATTTTTATGCTAAAATATTTATTGATAATAATCCTGATTGTGATATTATTTTTGGACCAGCCTATAAAGGAATACCAATCGTAATAGCAACAACAGTTATATTATCTACATACTATAATTTTGATAAGCCTTACTGTTTTAATCGTAAAGAAGTTAAAAGATATGGAGAATGTGGGGAATTAGTCGGTAGTCCATTAAAAGGAAATGTTGTTCTTATTGATGATGTTATTACATCTGGAACTACAATTCAAGAATCTGTAGATATAATTAAGAGGCATAATTGTAAACTTAGCATGATTATATTAAGTTTAGATCGTCAAGAAACAAATAGAAATAATCTATCAGTTTTACAGGAAATTGAAAAAAAACTAAAATGTAAAATATTTTCTATTATTACTTTTAATATTTTAATTGATTATTTGAATGAAAATTTAAATATGTCAAGTCATTTAGACATCATGAAATCATATAGAGATGTTTATGGTATAAATTCTTTTTAGCAAAAAATAATCTTATCAAATTAATACAATAAAATAAGAATTCAAAAATATTAGACTAATTAAGCAGTGTATATCAAATATTAAGTAAAAAATATGCTAAAGATTATATAAAATTTCTTATATTTAATCATACAATATTTAAATTTTTAACCTATGAAACCATAATAGATACGATATTATAAAAATAATAATAATATAAATATTGATAAATTTTTATAATGACTAAATTTTAGTCAGTCATTTAATTTATTTATTAAAATAAATATTTAAACTATATTCAATAGTTTAAATATTAACTAATTCTAATTTAGAATTAAGATTTCTTAAAAAATATCAACATACATTATATTATAATCAATATGTATTAATATAAGTTTATTCTTTATAAAATTTAATTTTATAAATTAAATTTTAATTATTATATATATGATGATATTTTTAATACTAAAAATTAGATTAATAATTGAAATTAAAGAATTTAATAAAATTATTAAAATTAATAATATCTTTCTGAAGAAAGATATTATATTTAAGTAATACTTCAATATAATAATATAAGTTCTTAACTTAGATATTATGATAATAATTAGATTAACTATAACTATTTATTTCAATATTTATATTGATATCTCAATAAAATTTCTGAAATCTTGATTTTTTGCTATTTATTTACTAACAGACATAGCTTAGATAATTTTTTATAAAAATAAAATAAAAAAATCTCTTCTATCATATTCATCATTTATAATAGAGAATATTAGAAAATGAATAATATTTTATGAATAATAAGATTATCATTGACGACCAGAATGACCAAAAGCACCAGTACCACGTTTTGTTATCTTAAAATTTTGTACAATTTTAAATTCAGCTTTAGCAATTAATATAAAAACCATTTGTGCTATGCGTTCACCAGGTTCAATAATAAAACTTGTATAACCACGATTCCAAACCGAAATATTTAATTCACCTTGATAATCAGAATCAATTAAACCAACTAGGTTCCCGAGTACAATACCATGTTTATGTCCTAAACCTGAACGAGGAAGAATAACCGCCGCTAATTGTTGATCTAAAATATGTATTGCTATTCCTGTAGAAAGTAATTTAGTTTGACCTGGTTCTAACTGAACAGCTTGATCTAAGCAAACGCGTAAATCTAATCCACCAGATCCTTCTGTTGCATAAGTTGGTAATGGAAATTTATTTCCTACACGAGAATCAAGAATTTTAATATTTATTTTTTTTTTCATAAGATTGAAGTATTTCATAAAGTAAACGGTGAGCAAGCTCTAATTTATGGCTATGTTGTAAATATACCTTTTTTTTTTCCCAAAGTAAAATTAGAGCATTATTTTCTGAATTAAATCCATGATTATTTAATGAAATATTATTTGCGCAAATAAGATCAATTTTTTTTTTGATACGCTTAATATAAGCATATTCTTCTATATTTTTTGTATCTGCTGAAAATCCAACAACATAAGGACGATTTTTTATTAATTTTCCAACACTTTTTACAATATCAGGATTTCTTACTAATCTAAGAGTAACTTTATTTACTTTTTTTTTAATTTTTTCTTTTATAATTTTTTTTGGTCTATAGTCAGAAACTGCAGCACATCCAATAAAAATATCTTGTTTATCAATTATATTATGCACTTTATTATACATTTCTAATGCGCTAATAATGTTAATACGTTTAACATCTACTGGCGTTGATAAATTAACTGGACCTGTAATAAGAGTTACATTGGCACCTCGTTCTGCAGCAGCTTGTGCTATTGCAAAACCCATTTTTCCAGAACTATGATTGGTAATAAAACGAACTGGATCGATTTCTTCTTGAGTCGGACCAGCGGTAACCATTAAACAAATATTTTTCATATCTTGTTCATGTTGAAAATTATTTTTTGCTAATTTAACGATAGATAAAGGATCTATCATGCGTCCAATGCCAACATCACCACAAGCTTGATTACCTTCAATAGGTCCCCAAATTAAAATATGACGATCTTTAAGTGATTTAATATTTTTTTGAGTAATGTTAGCTAGATACATTTGCTTATTCATTGCCGGAACGACAGCTATTTTTGCTTTTGTAGCTAAACAAACTGTTGTCAATAAATCATTAGCCATACCAATAGATAAACGAGCAAGTAAATCTGTAGTAGCAGGAGCCAAAATAATTAAATCTGCCCATTTAGCTAATTCAATGTGACTCATTACTTTTTCTATGCTACAATCCAATAAATTATCAATAACTCTATGACCAGAAACAACTTCTAGCGTCAAAGGTGTAACAAAAGATTTAGCGGTAATTGTCATTATTACGCGTATAATTGCACCATAATCACGCAATCGACGAATTAATTCAGGTATTTTATAAGCAGAAATACCACCACTAATACCTAGTACTATATGTTTACCATTAAGTTGTGAGATCATATATATTGAAAAATTAAAATAATGAATTTATTGATATTATCATAAATTAAAGATTAGATAAAATATCATAGATTTTATTTTTTTAAATTTTTATAGATCAAAATTTAATTGTGCAAAAAAATAATTTTTATTTAAAAATACTTTAATTTAACAAAATAAATAAGTCCTAAAGTTAGATGTAAAACTTATTATAAATAAAGTAAATTATAATTTAATTCATATAAAATAATTTGATATATCTCATATAATAATAAAGTGATAAGTAGATTTTTTATTTTTGATATAATTTTCTAAATTTTCATTTAAAATAAAATATATAATATATAATAAAAAATTAATTTACTTCAAAAGTATTAACGATTTTTTTATAAAACTAATTAAAATAATTAAATGATTTTATACCATAAACTTATTTATAGGTATATTTTAATGAGAATGAAGAATAGTTTAAATATAATATTTAATATTTATCTTCAATAAAATATTAAATATTGTATTTCGTGTCCTATTAAAAAAGAAATAAAATTTTTTACTATTAAGTGATATTTAAAAATTTTAAATAAAGTTAAAAATATGTTAAGAAGATTTTAAAAAATATTTTTCAAGTAAAATAAAACAGATTTGTTATCATAAAGAAGTAATTTCATTTATATCAAGTAATTTATTGTCAATTTTACATAAAATTATTATCAAAAAATGATAAAATTCTTTTTATTTATATATATAAATTTATTTAGATCATTTATAATGATATTTCTATAAATTTAAATCTATAAATTGAAATTTATAGATTCATAAAACTATTGTTTATTGGTAATAAATAATAGTTTTATGAATTATTATCTGGATAAAAGTATTATTTATAATATATAATTTTATTATCTTTTAGATATAAAAAGATTCATAATATAATCTATATTATAATAAGTTTTTATTTTAAATTATATCTTATTAAGAATAATAGTTTATTATTTTTAATAAGATATAATTTAAAATAAAAACTTTGAATTAATTATATTTTGGAGAAATGATATGTCACGAGTTTGCCAAATTACCGGTAAGCGTTCAATAAGTGGTAATAACAGATCACATGCAATGAATGCAACTAAAAGACGATTTCTACCAAATCTGCATTTTCACCGTTTTTGGATTGAATCCCAAAAACGTTTTATAAGGCTTCGTATTTCAGCAAAAGGCATTCGAATAATTGATAAAAATGGAATCGAAGTAGTTCTTAACAAACTTCATACACTTGATAAAAAATATTAAAATTAAGGAGATAAAATGGCTAAGAATATTCGAGATAAAATTAAATTAGTTTCTTCTGAAAAAACAGGTCACTTTTATACTACAACAAAAAATAAACGAACTATGCCTAAAAAATTAGAAATCAAAAAATTTGATCCTGTTATTCGTAAGCATGTTATTTATAAAGAAGTTAAAATTAAATAATTTATTAATAAGAATTAAAAAAGAAATTTATTTTTTAATATATATTAAGATTATTTTCAATAAAAATATTATTTTTTGATAAAATAAATCATTACTCATAACTTTTAATAAAATAATATAGCTAATCTTAGATTTTAATTTATTCTAAAAAATAATAATTATTATTATAATATTGCAATATACAGGTATAATAATAAATTTTATATTATAAATTTAATTAATTTTAAGCTATTCTTTATTATTTATTTTATATAGATAAAATAAATATATTTTATTAATTATAAAAAAATAATAAATAATTCATTATTTAACTATAATATAATATAAATAACAAATTTCTAATTAATGTTTTAAAAGTAAAATTAAACTCTATTTAATTAATCTTCTAATAATTATTTATTATTCATTAAATATAATAAGAGATATGTTTTAGTATATTTTATACTAAATAATTATTGCATAATAATAAATATTTTTTCTTAATTTAATTAACTAATTTAATTTTATATTTATTTTAAAAAAAGAAAATAATAATTTATTAATTAATAGGAAGATTAAAATCTTAATAAAAAAATTTCTATTTTCATAATTATATAAAATATATTTTTTTGAAATATTTATTAAAATCTTCAAAATATTTTCATTAAATGTCAAGATAAAACATTAAAATAAATTAAGAATAAATAGTATTAAATTTATATAAATAATTAATTTATTATTAATAGATTAATTTTATCTATTATCTTTAAAATAATATTTATAATATCAATTTTATTTTTTATAACTAACATTTATTATTCAATTTAATAATACAATTCTCTAATTTATGATTAATTAATTCATATAATATTTTAATATAATTTTTTAATTTTTATTAAATAATATATTAATCTTAGTATCATTTAAATTTATAATAAATTTAAATGATACTTTTATATTTTATAAAAATAATTTTTAAATTTATTGATAGATACAAAAAACTTTATAATAATATATTTAATTTATATATTAAGATATAAAAAATAAGATGTATTTCTAACTATTTTAATTTTAAAACTAATTTTAGTTACTCTCAACATAATATATAAAAAGAATATATGTATATAAATGAATAGATATATTCAGTCATCTATAATATTTTTTTAGAAAATTTTAATAATTTATCTATTATATATCAAAATAATAACTATAAATTATATAATAGTGGAAATAAATTTACTAAAGTAATGTGTAAAATTTATCTAATTATCACTATTATTTATAATAATTTAGATATTGAATAGTTTAAAAAAAAATTAATATTCAGTATGTTAAATCAATTAATTTTACTTACTTATATTATATTAAGTTAATATAAAAACTTTAATTATTACTATATTTAAAATATATCTATATATTTATTTTTAATAATTTAAAAACATAATTTATCATATTATATTTTAAATACTTCCTATTAAGGAATTTGTTTAATAAAATTTTTATTAATAATTTTTAATAAAATTATCTTTTTTTACTAAAAATAATTTATATTTGTTATTAAGTCATTCGTTTTCCTCTATTAATAAAATGTATTTAAATTTTATAAAATAAATAAAAAATATTAATATATTCAATAATAAAAAGAAAAATTTTTACCATTTATAGATTGCGATTATTTTATTTTATGTAAGAAACTATATATTATATAATTATTTTTTTATTACTTGTTTTAGTATTTTATATTTACTAAGATTTTATAGTAAATTATTAAAGTTACAACTATATCAATTTAATTTAATATATTACTCATTGAATAAATTTTATAATCAATGATATATGATAATTTTTATATATTATATAATATTCTATATGTTTTTTAATTGATTCCAGTTAAAATATTTAAATAATTTTAACTATTTAATTTATTTATATAATATGCTAATACAAATAACGAATATTATTATTTTATTATTAACTAATAAAATAATAAAATCAATAATTATCTAATTTATTTAAACTAATAAATTATTTTATTAGTTTATAATACACATAATACTGGTAAATTATTTTTAAACATTGCTTTTATTTTGTATAAAATCAAAATTAATATTTAAATAAATCTTGAATAAATTAAAACAAAATAAGTATGCTTATTTTGTTTTCCTTAAAAAACAAATAAATTATATTATTTATTTTATTCCCTAAAGAATTCTTTTAAAAAACAAATAATTTTTATATTAAAAAAAATTTATTTTAAATATTTATTTATAGTGTTAATATAAAGATATAATTAAGTATTAAGTGCAGCTTATAAATCATTTTTATTTAATATAAAAATGATTTATTCAATGATTCAATTTCATGTTGAAATACAGTATTATATAAATTATATATAAAATAGAAATTATTATAGTTACTATTTTTATTAAAAAATAAACGTGTATGACTCACTTTTTTTCTAATCACTTTCATTAGTTTTTCAAAAAAAAGAAAAGATCTCTATTTTAGAAAAATTATTAAAATTTAATATTAAAATGATTCTTTTCAATAGAAGAACTAAATTTACTAATATTTAATTAATCTAATAAATAATCTTAAGTCATTATCTTTAATACTTAAAATTATAATAAAAGATTTAGTTTTATCTGTTTAAAATTTATTAAATTTGCTTTATTTTCCTTGATATATCCATATGTTAACAACAATAATTTAATAAATATATTGACTATACTGGTATTTGAATTAATATATATAATAATTATAATTAAATTCTTATTATTCTGCTTTAAAATTTAATAGAATTAATATTATTTTTTATTAGTTTAATATAATATTTTAACTAAATCAAATAAAATAGATAAAACTAAAATTTTTTAGAAAAAAATACATTATTTACTTTACTTGAATATTCAATAAACAATCTATGGTTATAAAATATATTATTAATAGTATATTTTTTTAAAAGTAGAACTAGGTAGAAATTAATAATAAAAAATATATTATAAAAACTAATCGAGTATCAAAACAATTAACATAATTAATCTATATTGATAATTAAATAATAGATAAAATTATTTTATTAATTATAAAAATAATTTTTTTTAAAATAAATATTTTACTTAATAAAAAATAGTATTAAATCCTAATAATTAGCTACTTTATTTTTATATATTAATATAAATTAATTGAAATAATAAAAATATATTTAACTTAATTTATTTCAAAAGTAATTGAACTTATAAAGAAAAACTCACTTAATATAAAATGATAAATTTTAAAATAATAAAAATAATAACAATATATATTAAAATTTAATAACATTTTACTTACGATGCCATGAGGTTCCTTCTAAATTATCCTCTAATATAACATTCATTTTATTAAGTTTATGCCGTAACGAATCAGCTAAAATCCATAGTTTCTTTCTTCTAGCATCATTTCTTTTTTTAACTAATAACTCAATTTTTTGAGTATCATTTATATGATAAATTTGAGCTCGATTTTGTAAAAATTCTTCAGAATTTTTAGTTAATAATCCTAATATATTTGCTAATTGACGTAATTGTGCTGCTAACTCATTTGCTATTGTCATATTATTATCTTTAAATCGATTAATTTCTTTTGCCAAATCAAATAAAACTGAATATGCCTTTGGCGTATTAAAATCATCGTTCATTGCTGCCATAAAACGTATTTTAAATTTTTCATCTTTAATAAATTTAACATTATCAACATTAGTATTTCGTAAAGCAATATAAAGACGATGAAGTGATTTACTGGCTTGTTTCAAATTTTCTTCAGAATAGTTTAATTGGCTTCGGTAAAGTGATGATAATAAAAAATAACGCACTGTTTCCGAATCATAATTCATCAATACATCACGAATAGTGAAGAAGTTATTTAAAGACTTTGACATTTTTTCATGATTAACTATAATCATTCCAGCATGCACCCAATAGTTTACGTATGGTTTACCATAAGCGCAAATTGATTGAGCAATTTCATTTTCATGATGAGGAAACATCAAATCTATTCCTCCACCATGAATATCAAAATATTTACCTAATTGTTTATTATTCATAGCAGAACATTCAATATGCCAACCTGGGCGTCCATTTCCCCAAGGAGATGGCCAACTTGGTTCATTATTTTTAGATTTTTTCCATATTGCAAAATCAAATGAATTAAGTTTAGTATTAATAATTTCAAACCGTGATCCAACTTGTAATTGTTCTAAATTTTGATGAGATAATAGTCCATAATTAGGATAGCTATTAATGGCAAACATAACATCACCATTATCTGAAATATAAGCATGCCCGCGATCAATTAACCTTTTAATTAAATTAATAATTTCTTTAATATGATTAGTTACTCTTGGTTCAAAATCAGGACGTAAGATATTTAAATCATCAAAATCCCTATACATTTCAACTAGCATTTGTGCTGTTAAAGCATCGCATGTTTTATCATTTTCAGCTGCTCGCTTAATTATTTTATCATCCATATCAGTAATGTTACGCACATAAACCATATCATAACCAAGATATCGTAAATAACGATTAATCATATCAAAAACAATAAATGTTCTAGCATGACCAATATGACATAAATCATAAATAGTAACACCACAAACATACATGCGAATTTTACCAGGAATAATCGGTTTAAACTTTTTTTTTTGACGACTTAATGTATCATAAATTTTTAACATAAGATTTTCTATTATCAACGATATATATAATGAAATTATTACTTTGATTGTATGATTATATAATATAAAATAAGATAAGATATATAAGATTTATATTCTTAATTATGGATATATAAAACATAATATTATTATTTAATATTTTTCAAAAACTAATATAATTATAAAATTATGATATAAAATCATTGATCTATTTAAAATTAATTATTTTACATCTAATTGTATATTATAATTGAAAGTTTATTAAAATAAAAAATTTTTTAATATTAATTAAAAATCAATATCGTTATAAAATTTTGAACAAAGTTAAGATAAAAAATTCTTAAAATATTCTTGTGATGAATTATATAATAACTCTATTTTTATAATCTCATTAATTAACTTATTATTTTAATTTATAGATTTTAAATCTATAATTAGTAAAAAAAATAAATATATAATGAAAAAATAAAATATTAAAAATAATTATATTATTCTTTTTATAGATAAGATAATGACTTACATTAAGAATATAATACAATTCTCTATTAGAATTAAAATAATAATTTTCTTGTTTATTATTTAAAGAAATAAATAATTTTTAAAGTTACTATTTGCTTTTTTAAGACGACACTTAAAAAAATATCCAATTTATAAAATAAAATTAGTATTAAATGAGAATAATAGTAGATAATATTAAGATTTAAAAGTTAAAAAATATTATTTTTAAATATGCAATAATTAACGATAATTATAAACTATGGCAATATTACTTATTGCTGACTTACATTTAAATGAAGAAAATCCAATGATTACTGCTGGTTTTCTGCGTTTCTTACAAGAACAAGCAAGTCAAGCTAAGGCTTTATATATTTTAGGTGATTTTTTTGATTACTGGATCGGTGATGATGATCCAAGTCTTCTGCATGAAGTTATAGCCGAAAAACTTAAAGAACTAGAAAATAAAGGCATTCCATGCTATTTTATTCATGGTAATCGTGATTTTTTGTTAAATAAAGAATTTGCTAAAAAAAGTGGTATGATATTATTACCATCAGAAAAAGTATTAACGTTATATGGTCTCAATATTCTCATATTACACGGTGATACACTTTGCACTAATAATATTTCTTATCAACGTTATAGAAAACAAATATACAATAATTGGTTAAAAAGATTTTTTTTGATTCTTCCATTATTTACTCGGCACTTTATTGCTAAATATATACGTAAAAATAGCCAATTTATCAGAAAATATAATAAAAAGCGTATCATAGATGTTAATGAACAAACGGTAATTGATAAATTTAAAAAATATCAAGTTGATTGGATAATTCACGGTCATACACATCAACCTGCTATCCATAAAATTAATGTTAACACTAAAATACTATCACGAGCGGTACTTGGTGCATGGTATAAAAATGGTTCAACAATTAAAATAACATCTGAGGATGGAATTAAATTAATTTATTTTCCTTTTCATTAATATTTCAATTTTATAATTAACTTAAAATAAAAAAAATAAGGAAATATTTTTCTTACTTACTAACCGTGATATAATTTTAATTTAATTTATTACTAATGAATAATTAAAAATTATAAGAGAAATAAATTAATGATAGATAAGTTTGATATACAAAAATTATCATATTCTAAGCAAAAAATTGCTATAGTAATGGGCTCGAAAAGTGATTGGAGCACAATGAAATATGCTGCAGATATACTTTGTGAGATAAGACTACCTCATCATGTAGAAATAGTTTCAGCTCATCGTACACCAGATAAACTCTTTAGGTTTGCTGAGCAAGCAAAAGAAAGAGGATTTCAAGTTATTATTGCTGGTGCCGGTGGAGCAGCGCATTTACCAGGTATGTTAGCATCAAAAACATTAGTTTCTGTTTTTGGTGTCCCTATTGAAACAACTACACTTAATGGTATTGATAGTCTTTATTCTATTATTCAGATGCCAAAAGGTATTCCTGTAGCTACATTTGCAATTGGTAAAGTAGGTGCATCGAATGCAGCGTTATTGGCAGCTCAATTACTTGCTAATACAGATAGTGAACTTTATAAACGTTTATCAAATTGGAGATTAAAACAAACTAATAATATATTAAGAAATCCAGATCCACGAGAGGAATGTAATGAAACCGATTTTCGTTCTTGGTAATGGACAATTAGGTAGAATGTTGCGTCAAGCTGGAGAACCGTTAGGTATTAACGTTTATCTTATAAATATTCATGATGATAAGTTTAAAGTCATTCCATGTCAAGATAGCATCATAACAACAGAAATTGAATATTGGCCAGAAACTCCGATTATATCTGAATTAGTTCATAAACCAAATTTTATTAATCACAATATACTTCAGAAACTTGTTGATCGTTTATCACAAAAACAATTATTAAATTCTTTATCTTTAAAAACTGTTCTATGGAAACCAATTAAACATAAAACACAATGGCCAAAATTATTTATTGAATTAGGCAATTTTCTTATAGTTAAATATAGAACAGGTGGATATGATGGCAGAAAACAATGGCGTATTAGTCCAGAGAATCTATCAATATTACCTGATTATGTTTATGGTCAAGCAATCGTTGAAAAAATAATTCCTTTTTCAGAAGAAGTTTCACTTATTGGAGCGCGTAATATAGATAACCAATGTGTCTTTTACCCACTAACATATAATCTACATCAAGAATCCATATTGATGGCAAGCATTATTTTTCCTAAATCAGATAAAAAATTGCAAATTCAAGCAGAATTTATGTTATCAACTATTATGAAAACATTAAATTATGTTGGAGTAATGGTTATGGAGTGTTTTATCATAAATAATGAGTTATTAATTAATGAATTAGCGCCACGTGTTCATAATAGTGGTCATTGGACACAAAATGGTGCTTCAATTAGTCAATTTGAACTTCATCTTCGAGCTATTTCCAATCTACCAATACCAACTCCTAGTACAGAGACTATAGCAATTATGATCAATTTAATAGGTATAACATTGAATACTAAATGGTTATCATTACCATTAGTTCATCTCCACTGGTACGAAAAAAATGTTTACTTAGGAAGAAAAGTAGGTCACATAAATTTATGTAGTAATAACTGGAAATCTATAAATAATTCACTAAATATAATAAAAACATTACTTCCTGATAAATATAATGATATTATAATATGGTTAAATAAAAAGTTAACATATTTTAATCAAAATAATCGATAATATAAATATATTTACATATAAATATATTTATTAAATATAAATTTTTTAATTTTATATATTAACACTATATAGTATTTTTTTGATATTTTTTATAAAAAAATCACTTTTATTTCATAAATTAATAAAAGATTAGTATCATACTATATAATAAATAAATTTAATTAAGAAATTTTCTGAAAATAAATTTTAATTTTAGTTAACAAAATTGTTATATTATTTTTAAATTAAATTTAAACTATAATTATAGATAAATATTAACGATATTTAAAAAATATTTAATATTTTATATTACCGTTTTGCTATTATTTAGACTATATAGTCTAGTTATTTAACTATTTTATTATAAAATATTGATGTTTATTAATTTAACTTTTTTATGATAACATATCAACTGCTTGTATTACTTATTAATTAATTAACAAAAATATTAATACTTTTAATTTTATATTTATTATTGATTTATTTTTAATTAAAATAATTTATTTGATTTGTTTTTAAAAAGATCTAAGATCTATGTTATATATACTATATAATTTCATCTATTTATATAAAATTATTTTTTTAAGATTAAATCTCAAAATAAGTATAAAATATTTATAATAAAAATTATAAATAATAGAAATAACAGAATGTTTTAATGAATAATCTATAAAATTTACATATTTTCTTTAAATAAAGTAATTAATAATCATAATAATTTATATTGTTAAAATTAATTTATTCTAGTTTATTTTTAAATATAATTATTATTATTGATATTTTTTTCTATTTCATATATCATTAATTATTAATAATTAATTAGTCAATTTCTATATAAAAAATATATTTTTATAAATATTTTCATTATTATAATTAATAGTATAATTAATAAAATAACTATGATAACACTCCATTATTAATCAATAATTAACCTAACAAATTATAAACTTAACTAATGATCGACTTACATATCACATCTTTAGTTAAAAATTAGTGATATAATATATATATCTAAGTTAATATAATTTAAATAACAATAGTTAAATAAAACTTTTATAATAATTTTATATTGAATTAGTTATTAGTTTCAATATTTAAATAATGTTACTTCATAATAAGTACGTATTATTACAAATAAATTTATATTATAAAAATTATTTATTTATTAGTTATAATACTTATTCTATGAGGTAACGAGTAAATATATTGTAGATATTTTATTATATCAATTTTATTTTTAATTTAATATAGAAGTTTATATTATAAAACACAGTTTAATTAAATGATGTTTTATTGATAAAATAAATTATATATAAAAATATAATTTATTTAAAATTATATCATTACTGTATTATAAACCATTATATATTAATTAGAATAAATTATGTACGAAAATTACTTCCGTACACTAAAATAATAATTAATATGAATTTACTATAATATATATAATATTATTAAGATTAATATATTATTTTCATATACAGATTATCATCTGCAATAAGTTAATCGAAAAACTATTATCGTAATAAATATTATTTCTAAAAAACTAATTTTAGTATCAATTCATAAGAATAATTAAATATAATTTAAAAAACATAATATTAAGAATCGTTGTTATATATCATTAACATAAACTAACATTCTCTATAAAAATCTAATCAATAAGAATTAATAAATTAAACCAATTATTTCATCTTTTATTAGTATGTTGTTTTTAAAAACAGATATAACAAACAGTGAATAAATTATCTTCTAAATACTTTTTAAAATAATTAACATTGAAATAAATGATATTAAAAAAAATAATTGACAGTAAGATAATTGTATCTTACATATAATTATAATTATTATCTTAACTATTTGTTTAATATAAAAAATATTATATATTGATTTCCTACATAGTAACATCATTCTATAAAAATTATCAACGAAATATTAATTAATTTTTTTTGAAAAAAAAATTAAAAAAACTATCATAAACAATTAAATAAATAAAATAATAGCTTAAAAAATCATTAATTTTATCTTTTTTTTAAAAAAAAGATAAAATTATGCTATAATAATAGTTAAATATTATTAATATTACTATATAAAAATAATTAATTTTAAATAAATTAGATAAAATATTAAAATTAATAAATTTAAATATAAAACAATAGATATAAATGAAATTTAATAACTATAAACTATATTAACTTAATAAATAAAAAATATATTATAATTTAATTTATAACTTAAATTATATAAAATATATAAAAGTTTAAAAAATTTCTAATATTTCTTAATAAAATCAATACTAACAATATAGGATTTTTTTGAAAAACTATAATAAATATTTCGTCTGCTCTTAATTCCAGTATTATAATAATAATTATTTATTATTTTAATATTTATGAAATATTTTATTAAAAAATTAAAAAAATAAAATATTTATTTGTTTAAGAAATATTTATTACTATTTGTCGATATTTTTTTATTTTTCAAATTTTATAAAAAGTAATATAAGATTTTCAGTAAATAATTTAAAATTTTTTACTTATAACTTATATATAATTATAAAAATTATACAATTAAGATTTTTTATAAAATTTATGTATTTTTTTTTTAAAAAAATATTATATACTGTATTTTAACATTTAATTAAAATATTAAATAAATAAGATATGATTATTAATGTTATATATTTTTAAATTATTAGTAATTAATATTTATTTTAGATATCTTAATATGAAGATATTTTAATATATTATATATTAAAATTTATTTAAATATATCTTTAATATTAGGTAACTAAAAAAAATTATTATATTTAATACTTAAGTAAAAAGAAATAAATACATTTATTTTCTTAAATGTAAATTGATCTATTATATTAATAATTATAAAAACTTAAGAAAATATTAATAAATATTTTAAATAAAAAATAATTCCTAGAATATATTTAAACGATGTGAATTAATCTTTAAAAATCTCTAATGTTTTTATTAAAAAGACTATATAATAGATAAACTATTTTATCATATAAAATATATAAAAATTAAAGTAAATATTAATAAAATAATTAATAAGATTAATAAACTATTTTAAAACAATATTTTAAAATAATTAAATATAAATAAAAGTGTTTAAAATATATCTAAGAAAATAATTTCTTAACTATTATAGTTAGTTTTATTTTAAAAAATAATGATAATCATTTATCTACTTGATGGTCTATTGTATTATATATTCTTATTTATTTATTGATATTATTAGCATTATTTTAATAATTTAATTTAGATATAAAACAAATCACAAAAAATAGAAAAGTTATTTATTTGACATTATTATCATTTTTTATATTTATGTTAAATAAAATAGATTTAATATATAATAAATAAATTCTTAAACATCAACAAGCTAATAAAGCTAATATTAAAATTATTAACATAATGGATAAAGTATTCAATTTTAAATATCAATAATACCTATAAAAATATAATAAAGTTAAATAAATTTTATATATTAAATATTATTAATAATAATATAATTAATAAAAATATTTTAAATATATCATCTATTTAACGCATTATATAAATAACATAAAAAATAAATTACTTAAGATTATATTAAATTTTCTAATTTTTAGAATTATATTAATTTTATTAATATTTATTTTTTTGTATCTTAATTTTAATAATATGAACTAAAGAAAGAAAATTTATAAAATATTTTAATATAAAATAAAAATTCCTATTTTACTTTAAAAATTAAATCTTAATAAATTAATATTTTATTAATAAAAATATTAATTTATTTTTTATTATCTATATAATTAATAACTTTTATTTGTAAAAGAGAATTATCTTAAAGATTTAATTAGATTTTCTATTTTATTTAAGTAAAATTAATAATTTTTATTAATAATATATTTTTGTAAAAATTAAAATCATTAATTATAATATATTATTAATAAAATAAAATATATCTAATGATATTATTATAACTCGATAAAATAACTAACACTCTCTAAATTCATTATCATGAACTAACCTAAGTGTTAAATATGATAATATACAAAAAAGTTAATATTAAATTTAATCATATTAAATATAATTATATCACATTAGTAAATTAAATTATTAAAATTTTAAATAAAGAATAATTATTATATTATTGTTAATAAAATAAAAAACAATAAAATATAAATAATATTACAATTCTATAATAATAAGAATGGTAACTTAAACATCTAAATTTTAATGCTAAGTAAATAATAGAATTAATATTTATAATTATAAATTAAATATTTATTTACTTATTAAATAATAGAAATAAAAAAATTTTCTTACAAAAATTTTAAAAAATAGAGATTAAATAGTGATAGAATCAAATTATTCATTAATAAATTATTATATCAAAAAATTTTTTAATAATATTAAATTTTATTTAATGTATATAAAAGAATAAAATTCTGAAGTTAATTTAATTAAATATGATTTTTATTACTTAATAATTGAAAAACAAAATATTAAATTTTAATAAAATAATAAAAAAATTAATTTTTTACATAAATCAAATGTAATAAAATTATTAATTGAGAAAAATAATAATTAAGAGATATATAATCTATATATTAGTTCTTTAATAAATATCTTTAGTACTACTAATTAATATAAGCATTAAAATTTAAAAATAATTAATATAATCTTATACTAAATAAAGAAAATCAATTTAATTAATCAATTATCAATAATTCATTTAAATTATTATAATTTTTACTGATGATTTTTTTTTAATATAAGATCCATTTATATATAATATAAATATATTATATTATATATAAATATTTTATTAAAAGCTAATGGATAATTAGATATATTAAGCTAATATTAATGTATTGTTATATAAATTTATTTTATAAATTTATTATTCTTATTATTAAACTAGTCTAATAATTATTTAAGTTAATTAATCTCTATTCAGTATTAATAAATTATGTTCATTTATATTAACGATAATAATAAA
Organism: Arsenophonus sp.; assembly: GCA_052401645.1. Taxonomy (GTDB): domain Bacteria; phylum Pseudomonadota; class Gammaproteobacteria; order Enterobacterales; family Enterobacteriaceae; genus Arsenophonus. The sequence goes on along the minus strand of CP198939.1, from coordinate 143,622 downwards.
TAATATAAGTAATTATTCAACTTTATATATTATATTAATATATCTTTTTTTGTTTATTAATTAATATTTTATAAATAAAATATTAATACCTAATGCTTTATAAAATAAAATATTTTTATCTAAACTACAGACGATTTAAGTTACTATTTATATTTAATTTATTAACAGTGAAATTTAAATATATTAATCAATATTAATTTTAATAAATTAATTTTATAATATAATTATATTAACACTATTATTGGAATTGTTAAAATATTTTTATTAAAAATTTAAATAATTAAATAATAATATTTTATTGTTATTTAACAACTTATTTAATTAATAAATAAAATAAAAAATAAAAAATAAATATATGATTCTTATCAAGCTTTTAATGCTAAAATATCAATTTATTATATTCTTGATTTATTATAAAAAACGATATATTTATTATATTATTGCATAATAAATATAAGTAAAGTATTAATTTTGAAATCAATTAATAATAACTCAATCATAAAAGATAATATGTTTGAAAAAATTAGGAATGATAAATAATATTTGTACATTAGTACAATATAAAAAATATTAATATAGTATAATTATAAGAATGAAAATAAAATTATAATAATTGATAATAATATTATTAACACGACTAGTTTAATTTATATTAATATCAATATTAATATAAATAATAATAAATTATATTTATAATTGAAAATCGATAAATATTACTATAATTAATAATAATTAACATAATATATTTACAATAAATTTTATAAGTTATTAAAAGTATTATATATTGTATGTAATAATCTTAATTACTCTAATTAATAAAAAAAATTTTCTTATTAAAAATTTAAATATAATTAACAAATCTTCATCTAATAATCAACAAAACATAAACTAATATTTATTCTACTTTCATATAATAATGAAAATCTTTTATTAAGCAATCAAGAATATTTAATTTATTAAATTGTTAATGAACGATTTTACTTATTAAAAATCAAATAATAATATAACTTATACAATAATATTAAAAAATATTTTAATGTCAATAAGAAAAATATTATCTTTATATATATTCAATAAATTAGTTTAATATATATTTTTTACATATATTGTATATATAGCATTTGTATGGTTACAAGAATATATTTGCTAATTTATAATAGGTTACTTATATTATAAAGAAATTTAATAAAATTTGATATTTTAATTATAAAGGATGATATTTTTATAAAATATTTTTCTTAATTTAAAATCTTAATATATGTTATCAAACAAATAAATAATGATTTTCTCTTTATATCAAATTTAAAGATTTTGCTAAAAAATAAATTTCATAGTTGTTAATTAAATAATTTATTACATATTAAGTTTTATTTGTATTTTTATTTTTTTTATTAAATAGTAAAGATAAGAATCTTATACTAAAATAACTATATTATTAATTATTATAGAGATTACATTTAATGAAATAAACTAATAATTAAAATGAATAATAAGGTTTATAAAAACTAACTGTAAATAATTTTATTTGATAATAGATATTATATATATGATATATATTTATAATATAGATAATTTGATTCTTATTTACTATTAAAAATAGTAAATTAATATATTTAAAATATTATATATTATATTACATTAATTAAAATATCTAAAATATTTTATGATGATATTTATGAAATATTAATATTAAAATTTATTTTTTTATAACATAAAAGTTAAAAATTAAAGATAGATTAATATATTATAATTAATATTGTTATATATTTTATATAAAGATAATAATTATTCTAAGATTATTTAAATGACAAATTAAATAACTAATATTACTTTATTTAAGTAATATTAGTTATTGATATAATAAAAATATTAATTTTTAGAAACTATTTTAATATAATAAACAGATTTTTTTGTAATTCACTTTATTTTTTTTAAAAAAAAATAAAAATATATTCTTTATAACTCATAAAGAAAAGTAATCATCTTTCTATTCTGATAAGGAATAGCTAGAAAATTATAGTTTAATTTTAAACAGTAATAATAACGTTAAATAAAAATAAGAAATATCTTTTATGATTATAAAATAATATCCAGAATTATTTATTAATATTACTTAATTTAAAATAAATTGAAAATATATTTAATATTTAAAGGAAATACGATAATATTTTAAGATTACATAAAATAATAAAATATTTATTAAAGTAAATAAACCTATTATAAAATACATATAATTTAATTATTTTATAAAAAGATAAAAAATTTAATATTACTTATATTTTTAATATAAGATTCAAAATAGTTTAAAATTATTCAAATTGTTAATAATATTCTATTTATAATATAATATTATTAATATATCATTATCTATAAATTTTAAATTAATATAATTCAAATAACGATTAATTTTAAATAACTTTTAATATAGAATATAATATTAATATTCAATAACATTTTTATAATTAATGATTTAATGATATTTAATAATTATAATTATTATATTTTATAATGAATTATATTAATTTTATTAAATTTAATATAAATATCTGAAAATAAAAATACGATTATTATAATAGGCTTTCAAGAACTCTTATATTATAAGCGTATTAAAATAAATAATATAAACTTCTTGATTAATAAAATAATATATTGATTGTTTTAGATATATGTTTTTTATTATTTTTAATAAAATTTAAATAAACCATCTTAATATATTAAACTATTTATAAAGATAATTTATTTTAATGATAGATGATATATGAAATATATCTTAAAAATAAGAAATATTTCAATACTTTAATTATAAAAAATAATAGTTTAATTATATGGTATATTAATGTAATAATAGTTATTTTAATTACATCTTATAACCATTATAAAATTCACAAAATAATTATAATAACTAATATTGGAATTTAAATAACATAATTAAATTATATTTATAATATAATAATTAAATTTATACAAAAATATTTTTTTCTTATTTAACTTAAAAGTATCATAAATAATTTAATTAATAAAAAATATAAATAGTCTATTTATTAATATAAAATAGAAAATTAAATATTATTATATTCTTAATTTTATTAAAATTTGCATAATAATCAATTATAAATTATAATTAAATTATAACTAATCTTATTTATATATTAATGTCTACTTAATAGTTTATAGTTGAATCTAAATAGATTAATATTAATATCATTATCAAAAAAAAATAATTTTTTCTTTTATAATTTAATAATAAATTTTTATAATTAATATTTAATAATGGTAAACTATATTTTTATTATTATAATAATTTTACTATGATAATAATCATTATACTATAATATAGTATAATGATATTTTATTATATATTTATTTTTTAAATTTAATAAAATTATTAAATTTAGTAATTATTGATACTAAAATTTATATATTAATTTAATTATCTATATTAATTTTATAAAAAGTTTTTGTAATTTAATAATTTATATAAATTAACTATTTTAACTAATATTTGTTAAAAAATATTATTAATTAATAATTAAATATTACTTAATATGAACAATATATAATAAATTTATTTTTATATAGTTTTTATAAAAATGATTGTTTTAAAGTATTTTGTTTTCAATCTTTAAAAAGAAAATGAATTATCTATATTAAATTAATATTTAATAAATAAAATATTAATTTAAAAGATATCAATTTTAGTTATTTTATTTAATAAATAAAAAAATATGAAATTTAATGTAAAAATTTTTTTAAAAAACATTTAATCTATTTTAAGAATAATGCTTATCACAATAATTATTAATAATTTAGCTATTATCTATTCATTTATTATAAATTTAAAATAGTTATAAACCTATAATTAATTAGTTATTTGTTAGTAGATATTATTAATTTATTGTTTTTAAATTATCATTTATTTTAAATATAAATAAGATAGATTATTATTAATAGATTCGAATAACATTGATAATGTTTTATATTACTTTATTCTTTGAATAAAAATTTATAGATATTTACCATAGTATTTTTATTTTAAAATATACTAATCTTACTTAATTTTAATTAAACAATGTTATTTTATAACATACTGTTTGAATTATTTTTGTTGTTAAATATTTAATAATTTTAATGCTATTAAAATAGTATTATATTCAGGCTTAATCTTTTATTTATAATAAAATAAATAATATTAAGATTAAATATTTAATTATTAAGGTTTTATTTATAGTATCGTTAAATAATATTATTTAAAATAATTAAAAGTATTATTTTAATTAATAAATAATTATTATTTTTAATAAATTAATAATTAAACTTTTATTGATTATTAGGATATTTATAAATATCATACTTATTTTATCAAAATATTTTAAAAAAAAAATTATAGTAATAATTTCAACTTTAATATTTGAAATTATTTATTATATAATAACCATATTTTATAACTTTTTTGCTATTATTATATTTTCACTAGTTTAATATATTAAAATCAATTTAAATAAGTTATTAAATAAAACAAGATTAGATAACCATTACTTTTAGATGTATTTAAAATTATATTTTTAAATAATTTTATATCCTATTAAATTAAATAATAGATAAACTATTGATTATGCTAAATGGATTTTACAACTATTGTTAATTGAAAAAATACAATATAATTATTAGTGAGATTGTATTAATATCAATCTTTTAATTTTAATTATCACAATAAATACAATATAAGTTTATTGTTTTTAACAATAAAAGAAATAAAAACAATATTTGTTTTTATTATTTAAAGCAATATGAAAATATTTTCAGCTAAAGAAATCATATTCAATTCAATTAATTTATTGCGATTTAGTTTATTTAACAAAATTATAAATAATAAATAAAAAGTTATTAAAAATATAAAATTATATTAATTCATATTAATTATTATATAATCACTATTATTAATAGTTGATATAATAATTAAATCTAACAGTTTTCTTATTTTTATATATTTTTTATTTTAATAAAAAAAAATCTTTAAATTGTTTAATATTTTAAAATTAACTTTATGTTACTTATAATAAGTAATAAATATAACAATATTTTAATAGTTAATTTTATTTATTTTAAAATAAAGCTATTTTACTAAAAAATATGGTATAAAATATTTAATTAAATTAAAATATTTAAATAATGAACATTAATTATAGTAAATATGGTTTGCATATTATCATATATTAATACTATTAATAGAGATGTGTTCATAATTTATTTTACTATAATTAGATAAAATATTTATATAAATATAAACACTAAAAAAAGATCATCGTCAATAAAAATCAATACTCAAATGCTTATAATTATCAATATATTTTATTTTAAAAAAAATCTATTTTATATTATTTATATTAAAAATATTACTTCTATTTTTTTAAAATTTTATTTTTATAAATTATTTATATAGCAACTAATTTATTAATTAACTATTAATTATTAAATATTAAGTAATTATTTTTTATAAAAATTAAAACTAGATAATTGATATATTACAAATAACTTAGATATAATCTGATTAAAAATAAAATATAAATTAAGATGAAAATAAATTTTATTTTAATTTTATTAAATATTATAATAACAAAAATATTTTTTATCAAAAATTCAAAATAATTATACAAAACCTTTATTATCTTAAAATTAAATATATATAACAAACTATTATTAGTTATTATATATATTAATTAAATAAAGAATATTATTAATATAATAAAATTTAATTAAATTAATATTAATTTTACAACTTCAATATGAATCAAATTTCTGTTATTATAAAAAATAAAGATTATTATCTATTATTTTAATAAATTTATGAATCGATAAATGATTAATATATTAATAGGTTAATATCTCTTTAAAATTAAATTAATAAAAGAAATTTTATAATAGATATATTAGAAATAATTAAAGAATTATATTTAAAATAACTAATATCATTAAGTAATAAAATCTAAATTACTGTTAAATTAAAATTACTAAATAATTTTTTTTTAAAAAACTGTTAAATAAAATATAAGAAGAAATAACATAATTAAAAATGAATTAACTATGTAAACAACATTACAAATATTCATTAACATTAATATATCCATTTAATAATAAATAAAAATATATCTATATATATTCATTATTTAAAAAAGTATTTAATATATAACTTTTTTTCTCTTACGCTATTTAATAATAGATAACTTCTTTATTAAATAGTCAAATTATTATTTTTTTTTGAAGAAATTGTTAATCCTTTAAGATTAAATCTTTATAAATATAGTATAAAAAATAAGATAAAATATCTTAAACAATAATATTAATAGTTAAAAATGAATTTTATAAAAATATTATAAAGCTATTTATAATAAATTATAAACTAATTAATTAATATATAGATTAGCATTTTAAAAAAAACTTAATATTATCTTTAACTATTTAAACTTAAATATTTATTTAATCTATTTTTTAACTTAATTTTAACTCTTTAACATATATTAAAACGATATTATTTAAATAATTAGAATAATAAATATTATAAATCTCTAATTTTAAAAATTATAAGTATTTTTAATTTCCATACTATAATCTTATATTGTAAGTTAACAAAATTATTTGGTTTTTATTAAAAACAACTTTAATAAAATATTTTATTTATAATAACCATTTAAAAGATAATATATATAAATAATATAAAACGTTTAAAAACCTTTCAATAAATACTATAATAAATATTATTTTTTAAAATTTTTTTTCATTATGATTATATAATATCAAAAATATAAATAAATTCTTGATAATATTCAATAAAATCAATATTTATTTTAAAATTAATATTTTTAACTAATTTGAGAATTTACTAAGTTTATATAAATGTTTATATACAATAAATATATAAATTATATCATTTATCTTATATATTAATAATAAAATAACAGTTACAAAAAAAATAAAAATAAGAAAATATCAATAAATCTTAATTAATTAATTAAGATTTATTGATTCTAAAAAATAGAATTAATTAATTTTATTTTATTATATTTTATATTTTTAGAATAAAAATAATTATTATATTATTAATATTGTTAAAATTAATTATAAATGTTTATTTTCATCTTTTCTTTATATAAGCTTTGAATAGTAAAAATATTTTTACATTTTAAAATTAAAAATTTAATAAAATAAATAATAAATTTATTTATTTTTATTAAAATAAATAAATTTATTATTAAATATTTTATTTAAAATAATTAGTTAATTTACTTTTTAATAAAAAATTTTTAAAAGTTTAAATTATATTTAAATAAAATTAATTAACTTTTAATTTAACTTAAATTTAAATAAAAATAATTACTAATTATTAATTTTAATAGTTATATATTATAGTAATAAAATATATTATTTTAACTTAACTATGTATAATATGTTTATTCAGTTAAGTTAAAAACTTATCAGAAATAATTTAAAACTAATAAAATACTATATAATATCTCTAATTAATTCAGTCATTAACATAATATGATTATGTGATGCATTAAGAGCAGGTATATAATAATATTTTTCTCCACCATAAGTATAAAAAATTTTTTTATTATGAACAGCAATCTCCTCTAGTGTTTCTAAACAATCTACTGAAAAACCTGGACATAGTAACTGAACATGTTTAATTCCACTCTTTGCTAAATTTTTTAATGTAATATCTGTATAAGGTTTAAGCCAAGGTTCATAACCAAAACGTGACTGATAAGTCATAATTACTCTATCAGCAGGAAAGTTAATTAATGCAATAAGTAAACTAGTTGTTATCATACATTCCGATGGATATATATCACCTGTTTCTACATAACGCTTAGGAATACCATGATAAGAAAATAATAATCGATCAGGTTCACCATATTGTTTAAAACTTAATTCAATAGATTTTTTTAGCGCTTTGATATATTGAGGATGACTAGCATAACTGCGAATAAAATAGATACCTGGTATTGTTCGATATTTTTTTAATGCTCTACTGATAGCATAAAAAACCACTGCTGTAGTTGAAGAACTATATTGAGGATATAATGGTAATACAATAATATTTTCAATATGTTTATTTAATAACCTATCAATTGCTTTTTTAATAGAAGGCGAACCATAGCTCATAGCTAATTCAATTGGAATATCCGGTAATTCTTTTGCTAATGCAATCTGTTGTTGCAGACTATAATTTAATAATGGAGAACCATTTTTAGTCCAAATTGATTGATATGATTTAGTTATTTTCCGCGAACGTAACGGTAAAATTATAAAATGCAAGAGTGGTTTCCAAACTATACTAGAAATATCAATAACTCTTACATCACTAAGAAATTCTGCTAAAAAACGTTTTACCGAATCCTTTTTTGGTGCATCAGGTGTTCCTAAGTTAACTAATAAAACACTATACTTATTAATACTCATATCAATATTTTTTATTTTATTTATTGATAAATATTTATAATATTATAATAGTTTATCAAATATTTTAATATATTAATTATATATAAATAAAACAAATGTTTAACTTTAAGATTAGATATCTGTTCTATTTAAAAAGAACTAATCTAGAATTTTATTCAATTCTCTATTAACTTCGCTAACTTTACGATTAGAATCCAATTTAAAACATTTAATATTAGAAGCAAAATATCCTTTATGATAATAATCGATTAAAGGTTTAGTTAATTTATGATATGCTATTAATCTCTTACGAACAGTTCTTTCTTGATCATCTTTTCGAATGCTTAATTTCTCACCGGTAATATCATCTATATTTCTTACTTTCGGTTGATTAAACTTAATGTGATAAACGCGACCAGAAGATACATGAATTCTACGTCCGACAACACGTTCAATAGCTATTTCGTCTGGTAAATAAAATTCAAATATATAATCTATAGAAATATCTGCACTTTTCATTGCATTTGCTTGTTGAATAGTTCGAGGAAATCCATCCAACAAGAATCCATTTTTACAATCATTCTCTGATATACGCTTTTTAATTAAAGGAATAACTATTTCATCAGAAATAAGTTTACCAATATTCATTAATTCTTTTACTTTTATATTCCAATCTCTATTAACACTTACTCTAGTTCGTAAAATATCACCAATAGAAATTTGTGGAATACCATATCTTTTCATAATCAAATGTGCTTGAGTTCCCTTCCCTGCGCCTGGAGCACCAAACAGAATAATACGCATGCACAAAATCCTTCATCATTTTCTTATATATAATTTGAAAAAAATTCTTTATGATTATGCATATATAACCTAATTAAGTAAATAATCCATTTAAATAATTAAATTAATTTCATAATAAATAATTATTAATGGAATGAATTTAAATTTAATAATAATTTATTAATACGGCGAATGAATTGATTCGGATCTTCTAAATTACCTTGTTCGACAAATAATGCTTGATCTAATAATACTTCAATCCATTCAGAAAATAAGATATCATTTGTTATCTCTATTATTTTTTTAATTAACAGATGTTCAGGATTTATTTCAAAATTATATTTTACTTTCGGGGATGATTGACCTACTGTAGCAAAAAGTTTTGCCATTTGAGTACCCATATCATTAATATCTGTCGTTACAATTGCTGGTGTATCTGTTAATCTATGTGTTAATTTAACATCTTTTACTCGATCACCTAATATTTTTTTTACTCTATCAAGAAATGGATTTAATTTTTTATCTATTTCTTCTTTTTCTTTCTTATCTTTAACAGTTATTTTTTCTAATGACTCATCTGTTTTACTAACTGATTGAAATAATTTACCTTTAAATTCTGATAAATAATTCATCATCCATTCATCGATTCTATCGAACAATAATAAAACTTCAATTTCTTTTTTACGAAATGCTTCTAAATGAGGGCTATTTTTTGCAGCAGTATAGCTATCTGCAGTAAGATAAAAAATTTTTTCTTGACCATTTTTAATCATTCTGTTAACATAATCTTCTAAAGATACATCCTGTAAATTACTATCATTTTTAGTTGATGCAAAACGTAATAATTCAATAATAACTTCTTTATTAATTGTATCTTCTGCAGGACCTTCTTTAAGAACTAAACCAAATTCTTTCCAAAATTCTTGATATTGTTTTGGTTCATTTTTAGACAATGTTTTCAACATTTGCAAAACACGTTTAGTTAATGCTGTGCGTAAACTACGTGTAATGTCGTTATTCTGTAAAATCTCTCGTGAAATATTTAACGGTAAATCATTAGAATCAATTATTCCACGAATAAATCGTAAATAGTTTGGCATAAATTGTTCAGCTTCATCCATTACGAAAACACGATGAAGATAAAGTTTTAAACCGTGTTTTTTATCACGATTCCATAAATCAAAAGGTGCTTTTTTTGGTACAAAAAGTAAACTTGTATATTCTTGATTACCTTCTATAAAATTATGACTCCATATTATTGGATCTTCATAATCATTAGAAATATATTTATAAAATTCTTTATATTCTTCTGGACTAATATCATTTTTATTACGAGTCCATAATGCTTGTCCTTTATTGATTTTCTCCCAAATAGGAACATCAGGAACATTATTTTCTTTGCTTTCAGTTTGAATTTCTACTGGTAAAGTAATGTGATCTGAATATTTACTAATCAATGATTTCAAACGCCAATTATCTAAAAATTCCATTTTATCTTCACGTAAATGTAAAGTAATTTCAGTACCACGTGTTATTTTTTCGATATCAGCAATAATATATTCACCTTCATCATGAGATTGCCAGAAAACCCCTTTATCAATAGCTACACCTGCTGCTCTAGTACGTACTGTTACTTTATCTGCAACAATAAAAGCTGAATAGAAACCAACGCCAAATTGACCAATTAACTGATTATCTTTCGTTTTTTCGTTACTTAACGATTTCAAAAAAGTTTTAGTACCAGATTTAGCAATAGTACCTAAATTATCAATAACTTCATCCCGCGTCATACCAATACCATTATCATTAATAATTAATGTTTTTTTATCTTTATTAGCAACAATTCTAACTTTTAAGTCACAGTCATTTTCATAAAGATCAGATTGTAAAATTGCTTTAAAATGTAATTTATTTGCCGCATCTGATGCGTTTGAAATTAGCTCACGTAAAAAAATTTCTTTATTAGAATAAAGAGAATGGATCATTAATTGCAATAACTGTTTTACTTCTGATTGAAATCCACGAGTTTCTTGTCCTTTCATGATCATTAAGTAGCCTCAATTTTAAGTAGATTAAATAGTTATTAATTTTAAAGTTGATATATAAATTAAAAATTTCAAGTATTAAATATTTTATAAATAATATCTAATATCCTAGATGATTAATTTTTTATAAAATAATTTTAATAATTAAAATATATTTATAATTTGTTTATCTATATTATATATATAATAAATAATATTTTTAATATAAACAATTAATTTTATAATTTAAATTAATTTAATATGATAAATATATCTTTTTAATAATTTTAAAATTAAAATTAACATTAATTCAATGGATAATAAAACTAAAATATTTAGTATATTTTAACAAATATTATAATAATATAATTTAATTACACATTTAATTAATTTTTTCAAGTTATTCATAATAATATTAATTTTAAAAAAATTTTACTTACTAAATTATTTTATAAATTATAGATAAAAATAATTAGTAAAAAATACTATTTTCTAATAAAGAAATATTTAAATAATTCATTTTATTTAAATAAAATGAATAACATCAAATTTTATTTGATTGAAATATTAATCAGTTTATTTATATTAATGAGCAAATTAATAAAAAATAAAATGGTAATTTTTCAAATAAACCTTATTAAAATTATAATAACAATATTCTTATAAACTTTAATATATTTATATTTTTCAATATATATACCTAAAGTATAGTATACCTCTTATGCTCACATTGCAAAATATGATAAATAATATTTATCATATTTTTATCAAATATCAATTAACAATATAATTTTTTATTTAAAATTTAATAAAGAGAATCATTTATATTAAAATGGTATCTTAAAGTTTTGAAGTGACCCACCATATGATACATTTGCCATTTTTTCTTTTTGAATTTTTTCTATACGACGTGTAGCATCATTAAATGCAGCTGAAATAAGATCTTCTAATATATCTTTATCATCTTCCAATAAACTTGGATCAATTTCAATCCGACGACAATTATGTGCACCATTAAGGATTACTTTAATAAGACCAGCACCAGATTCACCTATAACCTCTATGTTGGAAATCTCTTCTTGTATTTTTTGCATTTTTTCTTGCATTTGTTGAGCCTGTTTCATCAGGTTATCTAGTCCACCTTTATCAAACATAACATTTTCTCTTTTTTGTTATATATGTATATTAAAAGATTATTATATTTATATTTAAATATATATTTAAATAAATATGTTGAATATTTTCATCTAATTTTGAATAAAATAATGTACATAAATTTTTTTTATTTAAAAATAATAAATTGATGTATTTGAACTAACTTTTTTACATAAATTATTTTCTTACATTCTAATTGTGTCTTAATAAACTTATTATAATCATTTAATGATAGTTAATTTTATATTTTACAATATAACTTATACATAGTTTTTATCAATTTTATATATATATTAAGTATTCATACTGTATTATATATGTTATGCGTATAAATAAACTTAAGTTTCATCTGATCGTTTCTTATAAATATTCAATTTAAGTTATTAAATTAATTTTAATATTTTAATTGAAAAATTTCATCTGACCATTAATCATTAATCAAGTTCTAAACTTTAAATGAAGTTTTATTTTAAATTTTATTTTATATTCTAATACTTGTTTATTATTTTTCAAATATCATTATTAACTATATTTTTTGTTTAAAAATATTTTGATACCATAATATTGATAATATTTATTTTTTTTAATTTTTAATTAATTTTATTAATATTTTTAGTAAATTTAAAATAAATTATTGATTTAAATATTGAGATACTAATTAATTTATCTGATATTGATATCGATATTAGCATTTTCGTTTAACAAAATTATTAAAAACATTTTAAAAAGATTTTATTTTGATAGTTGTTTAATAATTTTATTTTTTTCAATAATTATAATGAAAATTTATTAATTAATATTTATATGATAAATATCATATAAATAATAATTTTTATATTTTAAGTTAACTTAAACATCGTTAAGATTTATATACACTACTTATTAATAACTATATAACAGTTTTTTGAATAGAATTTGATGATAATAAAAAGGAATTTTCAATATCATCAATAAATTTAGGATGAAACGCTAATGCTCGTAATAGTGTCATCTCAACTCCCATTCTTTTTTCTGGAGCATATGGAAGTTCTTTTCTTCCAATTAATAAAGTTTGATAATATAGCTGTAAATCTGCTGGCATAATCAAACGTGAAAGTAAATATAACCTATCTTCTGTTGATGATAAGGTATCATGAATTTCTATAGGTAAAATTTGAATCATAGCAATACGATGAACTAACGATAACATTTTAATTAATAGATTTTCCCAATCTTTACCTTGCAAAGCAATATCTTCTATTAAAGACATCATTTTTTTACAATCTGCATGTACAATTGATTCAATAATCGCCAATGGCTGCTCATCATCTAATATTCCTAGCATCTCTATAACTAAGTCTATAGATACTTGCCCATTACCCATGGCAATAGCTTGATCTGTTAAACTTAATGCATCACGTAAACTACCTTCTGCAGCATTAGCAATTAATTTACAAACACGTTTATCACTTGATATTTTCTCAGCTATTAAAATACGCTCAAGTTGACAACTAATTTGTTCAACATCTAATAATCTTAAATGAAATTGAAGACATCTCGATAAAACTGTTATTGGTAATCCTTGTGGGTCTGTTGTTGCTAATAAAAATTTTACATGTTTTGGTGGTTCTTCAAGTGTCTTGAGTAAGGCATTAAAACTATGACGAGAAAGCATATGAACTTCATCAATCAAATAAACTTTAAATCGACCTCGTACTGGTGCATACTGGATATTATCCAATAGTTCTCTCGTGTCTTCAACTTTAGTACGCGAAGCTGCATCAATTTCAATTAAATCAACAAATCGATTCTGTGATATTTCAAAACAGTTAATACATTTACCACAAGGATTTTGACTTATTCCTGATTCACAATTAAGTCCTTTTGCAAATAATCGTGCGATAGTCGTTTTTCCAACACCACGTGTACCTGAAAATAAATAGGCATGATGAAGCCTCTGGTGTTCTAAACCATTTGTTAGTGCTGGTAAAATATGTTGTTGGCCGATAACATCGTTAAATGTTTGTGGTCGCCATTTACTGGCAAGTACTTGGTAACTCATGTTTTAAACTAGAAAATTAAATGATTAATTATATTGTTATACTATAAAAATATTATTTTTTTAGCAAAGTACTTTTGTCAAAAAATAATATTTATAATAAAAGATTCATTATCAATCACAATAAGAATTCAAATAAAATTTAATTAATTGATTTTATTTTTTTTATTAAAAACTTTATATTATTTAGTAAAATAAATAAACTATAAATATAGTTTTATTAACTTTATATAAAACTACAGCATAAAAAAATATTTGAATTTTAATTGTTATATCAATAACTAATAAATTAGTGATAAATAATAAATTACATTTAAATAAATATTATTTTAAAAATTTTTAATCTATTTTATCAACATTTTAGATTATATTTTTTTACTATAAAAAATTAATAGAAATTTTCTATATTAATTAAAAATAATATAAATAAAAAATAACTTATAGTAAAATAATTTTTTTCTTAAATATAAATAATTTAATTACACTATTATTTTTATCATTTTCAATGATTAAATTTCTAATCTATTATTTACTGAATTAAGATAATTTATTCAAAATTTCACTATATTATTAATATATAATACACACACATTAATTAATAGTAATCAAAAATAATTTGAATATTTATATATTATATAATTAAAATAATCAGTCTATTAGACTAGACTTTTTTTGTAAAAAAAAAGTTAAATTAAAATAATATATTTTTATTATTATTGCTTAATATATGAAAAATAAAATTTACTAAATTTACTTGAAAAACAAATTAAAATATTAACAGAATAAATAAAACCTATTGAAAACTCATATTTTATAACACTAAATTTTTATAAAAAACTATTTCATAGTAAAAATTATTAATTAAGTAAATTCTTATTTGAAATAAAACAACATTTTGATCAATTAAAAGATACAGTTATTACCTCACGTTCAGAACAAGTTATTTTTTTTAACAGAAAAAAATATTGCGTAAATTAGCGCTGATAACTAGAGAATCTTTAACATAAATTTTATTAAAATAAAAAATATAGTCAAAAAAAATAATGTCTGTCTCTATTAGCATTTTTAGTTAAATATCACGATATTGAACGTCATTTGATTACAATGATAAATTGTCAAGAAAAAATACTAGATAAAGAGCAGTCATATATTATTCAGAAAAACTTCAAGAAAAAATAGCTTGACTAATTGTAAAATTAATAAGATATCGGCAAACACTTTTAAATATAGAAATATCCATTAATCAAGAAGAGAATAAAAATATATAGAAAATATAACATTTCTAATTTTTTAATTAATTAAGAAAATGCTCTATTAAAACATAAATTCTAACAAATCTAATTAATATTTTATAATTAATTAAATAAAAAACAAGATATATAGTAGTTAAAGTATTTATTTTATAATATAAATAATTTCATTAAAATAAAAGATATCTTTATTAAAAGTAGTAAAAAAAAGATTAATGATAATTTATTTATTATTTTATAAAATGATTTTAATTATTTTATAAAATGATTTTAATTATTTTATCGCAATCACATTTCTTAAATGTTTTATACATAACAATATACTTTAAATTATTATAGTAGATTAAATTATTCAATTATTATGATAAAAATTTAATTGATTAAAAATCATATCAGTATTTTTATATTTATTATAAATTTATTAATTATTTCAATTAACATCATCTAATATAATTATTTTCAATTTGCCATTTCTCTAACATAAAAGATGATTCATGAATGTCATAACTAAAATTAATAAAATAAAAATAAAACAATATAAAATATCACATTATTAATATTTTATATCATTCATTAATAATTAAACTTTTAGTTTTATCAACATATCAATAAAAATAAATATTTAAATTAAAACTAATACTAGTGATTATCTCTAATATAGAGAGATTTATTAAATACTCATTTTGTTAGTTATTAAATTATTTATTTTTTGAAATTATAAATTATAACAATTTTAATAATTACAAAGTAACTAATAAAAAATATAATAATTTACATTATAAAGTTATTAATTTTTTAACTAAAATTAAACATAACAATATATAAGACTTATATTTTTATATAATCGCCATAACTTATTTTATAGATAAAATCTAATATTCATTATGCAATAATTATTAAATTATCAATATAACATATAAAAAATAAAATTAATTTAAGATAATAGCTAAAATAATAATAAAAATAAATAAAAGTAAAATTAAACCAGTTAAAATATAATTATTTGTAAATTCTTAAAAATCTTATTTTATATATTAATATATAAAATAAGATTTTAATATGAAAATAAAACGATAATAAATTTAATAAAATTTAATAAAAAATAAGGTAAAAAAAATAAAAACACCAATATTTTATTAAAATAAAGTAATTATTTAATAATAAATTAAATTTATATTATAAACTATACTATACTAAATAATATTTTTAAAACATTGATAAGTAGAAATTATATTTATAATAGAAAATAAAATTTAAAATTTATATATTAATAACTAAATATTTGTAAATTAATTAAACATTAATAAAAATCAAAATAATAATAATATATTAAATAGCAAAATAAAAAAATAAATATAAATAGTATTAATATAATTAATTTCATATGATTATATTATTATATATTCATCAAAATACATGATTCTCTATAAACTTACTAATAAATAAAAAAATAAAAACAACATCAAATAAATAAGATATTAATGCAACAAGAGAATATATTTTAAAAATTAAAAATATTTAATATAAAATTAGAATAATTGAAAATTATAAATTATAAATATATAAACAATTCTTAAAGTAAAGCAAATTTGGAAAATAGTTTTAAACAAATAATTATATTAATTATTTACATTTTTCTAAATTAACATTATTAATTTAGAATATGTAAAATTTATCTAATATTTAGTTTAATTAATTAATTGATTTCAAATTATTAATTGTTCAAATTAAACAATATAATATAAAATATAATTTCCATTTAATTTAATTAAAATATAAATTTTTTAAGATTATCAAAAGAAAATTATATTATTTACATAAGATATTTGATATTTATCTTTTTAATAAAAATTATTTTTTAAAAATAAAATTTATTTAATAAAAAGTTTATCAACAAGTAAATAAATAAAACGGTTATATTTATGATTTATTATTTATTATTTTTTAAAATTTAATTTAAATTAGTTATGTAATAAGTAAAACAATATGATTTAATAAACTATTAAGAAAACTATATGATTTAAGTACAAAACATTTCATTAAATTAATATTAATATATTAATATATCAATTAGTATTATTAATTATTTTGACTTATTAATCTATGATTAATAAGTCATACTTAGAATTCTATTTAAGAGAAAAATTTAATATTCAAAAAAATATATATATGTAAATTTATAATTTAATGATATTAAAAGTATAAAAACTTTAATTTAAAAAAATATTGATAAATAATATCAATTATTATTTTAACAATTTAATAGTCAAAATATTAAAAAATAAAATTAATAATATAGAAAATGATTATTTTATAAATATAATTATCATTAATTATAAGAATAAAATTTATCTTTCTGTTAATGAATAACTATAATGTTCACTTATTTTAAAATCTTAAAAATTTAATGATATAAAAAGAATGAATTAGCTTTAAAATAATAAAAAATAACGAAAAAATAATGTTAAATTATTCGTATTAAAAAATAAAAATATTTTATTTTAAGATAAATAACACAAAAAAAATAGCTTATCTATTTAATATTATCTATGCAGCAATCTAAATAAATTAAAATAATAAAATCTATTAATTTCTATATATATCAATTTCATACTTATAAAAATCTATGGAAAATATATTATTAACATTTTAACATATTATTTATATCAATTAGTAATATTTGATTAAAATATTAATATTTTAATAAATAAATTATCTAAATTTTACTATAAAATAAGAAAAAATAATTAAAATATTTATAAATTCTTATAAAATAATTTATGATAATTTTCTTTTAAAAATAATTTTAAAATATAATAAAATAGTTAAAATATTTTTATTATTATAAATATATATATTAAATAATTATTTATATATTTTTAATATTTAATCTTTTACATTAACTTTTTAAATAATATTTTAATATTAATTAAAAAATAAAAGCGTTAAACATTATTATTAATAAAAATAATTTATTTTTAAAATATTTTTGATTTATATAGTTTTTTGATTAAAACTTAATTATTATATCTTTTTGCATTGATTAGTTATTATTTTATTTTTAATATCGTAATATAATATATTATTTTATTAATTTATTTTTTATAATATAAATATATTTTCTTAAATTTTCTAATTATTTATTATTTAATCATTAAATTTATTTAAAAAAATTTAAATTTTATTAAAATTATTAATAATTTTTTAAACAAACTATATATTATTTTTAATAAATTTAATAAAATTAACCAATATAATTAAATTGTTTATGTAAATAGTTATTTTTTAACATAAAAACTATTTATCAATATATTTTATATTGAAAACATTTTTTATTACTAAAAGTTAAATTTATTTTTAATTATAATAACACTTATAAAAACTAAATATTTTCATTAAATAAACAAAATTTATAACATATGTTTTATTTTTTTTTAAAAAAAAATTAACTAATTTATTTAATTAATTCTACAAAATAATCCAATCATACTATATATTTAAAATTCAAACTTAAATTGTAGTTATTTATTATTTAATTAAAATAATTTAACATAATGCATTAAAAAGAAATTTTTAAAACAAATTCTTATTATTAACAATAATTAATATATATTTTTATACTAAATTCTTTTTTAATCAATAATAAAATATTAAAATTATCTTTTTAGATATGGATTATATTTATTTATATAAATATATGTATTGATATTCAGATAAAAAATATTATTTTCATTTTATATCAAAATCATCTATTATATATAATTAATTTCCAATTATATCTTATATATCATTATATATAACATATAATCATTATATTAATCATTTATATTAAAATAAAATCATTTTTTATAAAAAATTTAGAATAATAAGTAATTTATAATAAGTAATAATATAAATTATATACTGTAATTTTATAAAAACATTTAAATTAAATATTAATTCACATTTATAAAAAATAGTAAATTTTTACTATTATAAAATTAATTAAAATATTTATTTAACAACTTTAAATTCAAAAAATATATTTTAAAAAGATAAAGATCTAAAATAATATTTTTTTAAATTTTATTTATTTTCTTATTATTAAATTTATGAATTATAAACAAATAATAAGATTTATTTATTAAAAAATACTAATAAATAGAATTATAAATTATCTCTATAATTATATTTTTCATATAATAAAAGGTTTAAAACGACTATGTTTAAAACATCATATTTTTTAAAATATTTTACAAAAATTTTTTATTTTTTTACTTAGTGTTTTTCTATTATTTTAATTTAATTTTTCTTTATGTGTTTTTCTATTATTTTAATTTAATTTTTCTTTATTAAATTAAATTTATATATTCATATATATTTAATTATATAAATTGTATTTATAAAACAAAACTGTATAAAATTTTATATTTAAATTTAAATATTATAAATATTTGTTTATAGAAATGATTAGTATAGATTAATAATCTTACTATTACTATTATTTTTTACTTCTAACTATATGTGATCATAATAAACAAATAATATTAGATAATATCCATCTAAAATAAAATTATTTTGTCATAATATAGTAATAATAAATATTATTAATAATAACTTAACCATATAATAATATTACTTAATTTCGGCATGATTTAATGATAACTTAATGCATTAAATTATTAAAATAATAAAATTATTTTAATAAAATAATTAATAAGGTTTATCTTTATCATATTTCTTTTTAAGTATTTTATCTTTATAATTAAAGATGATCGAAAATGTATAAATAAAAGCAATCATAATTATTTTTAAAGTTTTTATGAGTGTATATAAGATGCTAAAAGATAATAAAATATAATTTTATATCTAATATTATATCATTAATTCAAGAAAAGACGTTCATATAAAGTCTTTTTTAAAAATTATATAATACTTAAAATTCCTTAAACAACTACTATAATATATTTATTTGTATATCATGATTAATGTGATAAATTAATTTAACAAAATATTGATAATAATTATTAATATTTTCTCATCTTAAAAGACATAATAGATCTATTTTCTATAATTTAATTACAACTATTATAATTAATTGAAATTTTTATAAAATTATAATGATAAAAATAATAATGTATTCTTGATTATTAAGGAAAAATTGAATTAAATACTATTTAAAATTACAATTAATAATATAATCAATCTAATTAAAATTATATATGAACTAATTCATATTAGCATTTTTTATTAATAACTAATAAAAAATTAATAAAATCTATTATTTATTTAATACAAATAAATGACAAAATCAAATATTTATTTAATATAAATAGAATTAATAATTATTAGTTTTAGTAGTTATTAATTTTTAAGAATAATTAAGAATATATTTTAGTTAAAAATATAATGTTAAATTAGTCAATATTATTATCATAACAAAAATAGTTCAATCTTATTATTTCTAACTTATTTATAAGTTTTTAAAAACGATACTTAACAAGTATAATAAGTTTTATATAATTTATATTACCATTAATTTTATAAAGTTTTATTGAATATATATAACATCTATTCTTTAAGGTCAGTATAAATATAAATATATTTTTACATCATTTTATCTAACTTATATAAACCATATAACTGTAAATAAAATTATCTATATTTTATATATATAATTGCTTATATAAATAAATCTTAATATATAAATAAGATTATATTTTGAAAATTAAAAAATATTTTTATTAAAGAAAAATCATTTACTTATATCAAAAATCAATATATAAGTTAGCTTATAATAATAAAATAGCAAAGAAAAAAATACAGAAATCATTATTTTAAATTTAATACATTATAAATATTCATTAAGAAAATGTATATAGAATGAATAAAGTAACAAAAAATATTAATTATGATAAGATTTTAATATTTCATCTTAATAAGATTTTAAGATGATACTTTTAATAAAGTAAAGCTATATTTTTAGTATGTAAAAATATAGTACATCTTCTATTTTTAGAAAATTTAATAAGAGAAAATGAACTTTGATATTATCTATAAAACTTATATTGTCATAATCAATTAATAAATAGATTGACTTTATTTATTTTATATTTTTATAGATAAATATAAAAGATCATTACGTTTTAAACGATATTATTTAAAGATTTTCTTATCTAAATAAGTAAAAACACTTCTGTTTTAAAATAAAATATAACGTATATTTTATAGATAAAAAATCATTTATTTTTTTTTCTTATAAAAATTAATAATACTATAATTTTTATAAGAAAATAGAATTTTTTTAAAAATATGAAAAACTACTTAGTAGTATATATATTATTACTTTAAATAATTTTAAAATATATATTTTTTATTAATATTATTAGATATCAACCTAAAATCTTTTAATAAAATTTAATTAAATAATTATTAATTTTAATAAGAATAAAAACACAAACACTAATTACTATTAAACTAATTAATATTTGATAAATAAAAAATATAGGCATAACTATTTTTTATTAAAAATAAAATTAAATTAAATATCAAACCAATAGATAAAAATATCTTTTTTAAAATATAAAAATATTAAAAAAAATACTTTTTATGAAAGTAACGATTAATAGTATAGAATAATTAATATCTTAGTTTTCATAAAAAGAAATTATATTATATAATAACAACAATTATCTTTATACAGTTATTCTGCAATAATTATTTAATTATATTGTAGTAGATATCTCTGCAACAGACGACATAGAAGTATAGAGCACTAAAAGTAAGATTATTAAAATATAAATAAAAATAATAATTTAATTATTTATAAACATTAAATAAATAATTAATATAATTTAAGATTTAATTTAAAATATATCTAAAAATTATTTAAATATTAAAATATTTAAATAATTTTTTTTAAAAAATATAATATTTAAATATTATGTTAATAATAAATAAATTATTTCTTCTTTATCATTCTATTTTATATTTAATTATTTTATGCAATATAAATTATTTAGATTATTTAAAATAGAAATAAAAAATTATTAATATAATTAAGTATATTTTAAATACAATCGAAATTTAAAACAATAAAATATTCCTAACTAAAATAGGTGGAAGTTACAAATATAAAACAATGACTAAACATTTGATTATTACTTAAATCATAATAAATGATATCTAAATATTTTTAGATATTCTATTATTCATTAATCTATATATTTTATTGTTTTGATTAGAATAGAATCATTATTCTATTTAAAATAAATAAAATATAAACAAAATATAATGATAATAATTTAAAATTAATGTTAGCTTTAAATAATCTGATAATAGTATTATTTTATATAGTAACCAAATAAATATAATACTTAGTATTTATATAAAAATATAAAATACTTTTAATAAAAAAGATTAATTAATTTAATAAAGTAAATTGTTTACAGAAATTTATAATTAATTAAAACAATTTAAATAATAATTAAATTTATTATATTTATTCTTATTAAATATTTATTTTAAAAAATAAATATTTAATAATTTTGATCTTATGTTATATAACAATTTTATTATTTTATTTTATATATTTCAAATATTACGATAAATAGAATATTTAATTATATCATTTTATTTATATGATATGTCTTATTATAAGAGAATTATAAAAAATAATACATATTAACAACAGTAATATATTAAATTTAATATAAGAAAAAATAATCTAAAAAGCAATTAAAAAGTCAATATTAAAAATATAAGACCATATATTTTATATAGTTTTAATATTTCATATTATAAAAACTATTTAGTAAAATATATAAAAAATTAATCTATCATATAATTTTATGTCATAAAATTATATGAAAATAATTCAATCCTATTTTAGTTTTTTAATTTTTAAATATACGCTCTATATAAAGAATCATTTAATATATAAAGATACTTTTATATTAAAGAAAAGTTTTTCAAATATAGTTATAAAAAACTACAAATTTTATAATAATTATTATTATATTAATAAAATTAAATTTCTACAATATTAATTATTGATCTAATTAAATAATAATTAATGTTATTTACATTAATAACATTTTTATTTTTAAATTTTTCATTTTTATTTAAAAAGAAAATAAGAAAGTATTATTAATAATTTATAAACTAGAATTAATATAAATTCTAAAAAACAAACTATAATTATACTAAGAATATAGATAAATATTCTTAAATTAAAGAAATAAATATTAAAACTTAAATTAATATAATTAATTTTATAATTTTTTGTTTAAAAATAGAAAATAAAAATATTTATCTAATTAAACTTTAGAAGTTATAAGAAAATTATAATAAATAATAAATATTTTTTTTAAAAAAAACAAGTAAATTATTATTATTTCTTCTTTTTTAAGAATAAAGTAAGCAATTATTTTTTGATATTGTTAGTATAGCATAATTATAAATTAGTTATATAATAATTTGATTATAAACTTAATTTTATCAAATTAATTTACATAATTATAAAAGTTAATAATTTCTAGTAGTAATAATTTAGATAAATTTATCAAATTACTATTTTGATTTGGTTATAAAATAGATTTTTTTCTAATAGATAGGACGATAATATCTATTAATATTGTTTTTATTTTAATACATAAAAATCTGAAACATTACGTTTTCTAATTAATAATCTAATTCACTAAAAATTTTAGAAAATATTATTTATAAACACTAATTTATATATAATTTTATTATTTTACCTTCTTCTATTGAGTATATTTATATAAAAATACTCAATTATTTTCTATGATATTATATTTATATACCTTATTAAAAGTAATTTTAAAAATATAATTTATTTCAATTTAAAAATTAAATTAGTATATACTTTAAAATAAAAATTTATTAATTAGATACTATATTATCCATAAAACGCTATTTTTAATTATTAAAATTTTTAAGATTTAATCTTAAAAAAGAAAATAAATGCATTAAACAAGAATATATATTAATAGAGTAAATTTATAACCTATTAATAATATTATTAATAGGCTAATCTTTAATATGTTATTAACTAACTAATTAATTATAATATATATTCAAGTATATAACTATATTGATATAAGTTTATTTATAATAATGTTTTATTAGACAATTTCTTAGTATTTTTTCTTAAAAAATTTTATATAAATAAATTATAACAGTTAATAACTTAGATAAATTATTAATTTTAATTAAATAAAAAAATTACTAAGAAATATTAAAAAACTTTAAAAATATTTTAAAAATTCAAATAACTATGAATTATATCATTATTTATTTAATATTTATTAATATAAAATTAACATAATAATACTATAGTTTTTATATATTTTATGTATTTTATTTAATTTAATTTCTTCATTTCAAGAATATATAAATTTTATAAAAAATAATAACTTTTATGATGGAAAAGTGTTATATTAACATTTTAATAAATTATTATACTTTATATTACTCTATTGATGATAGTATAAATTATCTGTATTTTTTGATTTATTATATAGAGTTATCTGTTACTTACTAATAAAAAATTTGTTAAAATAAAATAATATTTAAATAGCAATTTTTCATATTTAGTGATATTTTAAAATAAAATAAGTGATAATTTATAATTTATGTTTTAAATCAAAATATTTTATAGATTAAATAATTTAAAATGATTCTATATAACTCTTAATCTTAAAGTGTTTATAAAAATTATATATTTTAAAGAGATATTAATTTTATATAAACTAAATTAATTAATAATAAATTTAGTTATGATAAAATGTTTTTTAATTTATTAATTAAATTATATCAATCAATATTAGTTATTAATTAACAAATTAAAAGTATTTAATAAATCAAACATTTTTGCTAAATCTCTAGATTTAGAGATAATATCTAATTTGACAAGATTCTAATAATGTTAAAAGTATTATTGATTAACAAAAATAAGTGAATTTATTTAATTTAACAATTCATAAATAATATTAATATTCATTATAAATATACACTAAATAAAACAATCAGCAATACTGCTATTATATACATCTTTAATCTAAATAAAGGAAATTATGACTAAAATTGACTATTTAATGCGCTTAAGAAAATGTACTACTATTGAAACGTTAGAACGTATAATTGAAAAAAATAAATATGAATTATCTGAAAATGAACTTCAATTATTCTATTCTGCTGCAGATCATAGATTAGCAGAACTTACAATGAATAAGCTTTATGATAAAATTCCTTCATCAGTTTGGAAATATGTTCGTTAATAACTCTTTTTATTTATTAAATAAAATTTATTTTAATTTTATTAAAATGTGGGAACTTCTTTTATTTTAATAAAAAAAAACTTAAAATATTTAATTTACATCAGTAAGAATTATTAATTATACAATGATATTTGATCATACTGCATTATCAAATAATGAACTATATTTATATTTTATTTATTAAAAAATAAAATATTAATAATACTTTTAAAAGTATTATTAATTAGACTTGTCAATGTTCACTACTATTTTAGTAGTATTTTCAAAAATAATCAAGATAACATCTTGTATATTTCATATAAAAAATTTAATTAATGCTTTTATTCAAAATAAATATTTTTTTAAAAAACTATTTATATATAAATATAATAAAAATTAATTAATTTTAGCAAAAATATAAAAATAATTATTATTTAACTAAATTAATTTTATTTTTAAGAAGTATATATTATATAAAAATATTTAAGATGATAGAGTCCTATAAGAAATATCCCAACAAATGTATAACTTGTTCCGGCTGCTTCTTTCCAGACCTAACCAAATTAACAAGTATCATAGCGGGATAATCAAAAAGGACTCTATTAAATTAGTTTTTATTAAAAATAATAAATTAATTATAAGATATCTATATATAAATATCAATAAAATATAAATCTAAATAAGATTTTATTTTAAATAATAAAATCTTATTTCGAATAATCTATTTTGATTTTTATATATAAAAAAGATAAAATAAACAAAAAACAATAAATTAAATTAATATGATTAATTTACGTTATAAATATAAAATATTTTATTAATCTCTTATAATAAGTACAGATTAACATAAAGTTATTTTATAAAAATTATAAATATAAATAATAATATTTATATTATTAATTAAATTTATAAAAATATAAGATAAAAAATCTTTTTTATACTTTATGGTATAATTAATTAGTTAACATATTAATACAAATTATTATTAATATTAATATGTTAACTAATTAATTATAAATATTTTATTTTAATAAAAAAAAATAAAAATTACGATTTACCATTACTTTATACAATATTAAAATTTTATATATCTTATATTAATATTAATGATAAATAATATTATATAAAATTTATTTTTTAATGAAGAATATTCTTTCAAACAAAATATTAAACTTCAGATAATTTTAATCAAAAACAATTAGTAAAATAAATAATAATTATTATATTACAATAATATAATTAAGGAAAATTAAATAGGAAAATAATAATAAAATATAGATAGGATCAATATTTAATATTATCATTAATAAAATTATATTCTTAAAAATATTTAAATATTTATGTTATCTAAAATTTTATTTAAGTAGATTTATTTAAATAAATAGTAATTGGATTTAATAAAATCTAATTAATATCTAGTTATAATATTATTTGTTTATATATTATTAGATAAAACTATAGTAGGACATATATACGTAATATGAAGATAAATAAATTATTTTAATTCTATCCTTACTTATTGTATATAATATATAATATAAATAAAATAAATTTATTTAATATTAGTATCATATTTTTTAAACTTTATCTATAAATCATAATCAATAATAAAATTGATAATTATTATTAAAATAATTATATGACTAATTTAAATATATTTTACTAAATCAAAATAATATTATAATTAATTATTATCAGATAAACATTAATTGCTATTGTTAATATTGCTTTTTATGAAAGCATTATATGATTATTATAGTTATAATTAAGCAGAACAGAATATATTCATAAAAATGATAAAACTACATAAAAATATTAATTAAATATATTATAAATAAACTTAAATACATTGATAATGGTTTATATTATTATAATAATTTTCCATTATAGGATTTTAAGAAATAATTTCATTTTATAATAAAGATTTTTTATATAAAAAATCTTTATTATATTAAATGGTTTTTTAAAGCTATTCATTTTTATTAAAATTTAAAAAGATAAATATGATTACTTTCACAGTTAAATTATCAAATATCTTAAATATAATCTTTATAAAAATAAAATTGAATATATATATTTTATATTATTAAAATATTTTATATAAAAAATAATTTTTATTTATATATTATATTTTATAAATAAAAATGTTATCTTTTATTTATAAAACAATTTCATTGATACATTATTACTATTATAATTATATTTATATTTTTTACTATTAAACTATTTCTTAAAACACAAATTAATCTTTATATTAATTTAATTAAAAACTTATTTAGTATATAATATAAATTACTATATGCATAGAATTTCTAAATACTAGTAATATTTACTTTATTAAATCAAAGTAATAAAATCAATCAAAAAAGTATTAATATAGAAAATAAATTTTAAAATAAGTAAGAAATATACTATATAATTTTATATGTTTTAAGTATTAATAAAATAGTGTAAAAGATTAGTTAAAGAAACTATCTATTTTTTAAAATTAGTTAATAATAACTTATAGATTATTTTTATAATAATAATTATTGTTAGCTAATTAACTATGTATTTATTTAATGGAATATTATAATTAATGAGTGTTAATTATAATATTCAAAAAATAATATATGGAAAAATAAAATAATAATTAACATCGGAGAAAAAATATTTTTAAATCGGTATTGTGATTAGAATTGAGCAAAAAAATATAATCTAAATAATTTTTATTAAACAATTCTTCAAAAATATTAAAAATAATTAATTAATAACTATTTGATAATGATATTCATTATATATAAATATAATATTTAAAAAATATCAGTTCTGTCTTAATTAAATAAAATTATTTAGATAATTAATAGACAATAGTAATATTTTATAAATAAAAATTTAATATTAAATATATAAATCAAATAGAATAATTATATATTAAGTAATAATAATTATTTATTATGATATAAATTTATATAAACTAATAATTGTTTTGATTATTAATCATAAATCCAATTTATTTATGTTAATTCCTAATATAATAATTTTTATAAAAATTATTATATTTTAATACTAATAAATTTTATAATTAATTGTCAATTAGTAATTAAAATTAATTTAAATTTACTGTAATTAATAATAATTTATATTAATATTATTAATATAAATTAAATAATATATTATCAATCATATTTATAACAATAAAAAAATCTTAACAATAAAGTAAATTTTTAAAATTATATTTTTAATCGTTTATCTATACATAAAATATTAATTAATATAAAATTAAGTATTTTAATAAAATTAATATTTTAAAATATATTCTTTCACTTATAATATAATAATTATAGAATTTATTATAAGTTATATATTTAATTATGAATTAAATAAAAAAATAATAATATCTATATCAATTAATTTTACAACTATTATCATTTTAAATGAAAATAAGTTTATTTTAAAAACTAATATTATTTTGTTGTAGTTTTAACAAAAAATTTAATCTATTTATAAGTATCATATAGAATTGTATAATATTCCATATTTTAAATTTTAATAAGATAAATAAAATATAACAAATTTTACTATTTATTTTTAATAAACTACTTTATATATAAAAATATTCATATATATAAATTTATCTAAAAATAAAATATTAAACATTCAAATAGTTATTAATATTGAATAATTTATAATACTATAAATATATAATAAGACTTATAAAATTATCTACTGTTATTCATCTTATTATTAATTAAAAAATCTAATAAATCCTAAAATAAGATTTACTATATCCAACTATGGATATAGTAAAAAATACTAACTTTAATAAAGTTAAATATTTTATTTTAAATAATTAAATAGTTTTAATCTCACAAATAGATTAAATAAATTTTATTTTAAAAAAATACTTTAATTAAACAAATACTAATTTTAAATCTTAATGATAACTATTACCTAAAAGAAAAACTATATTTAAAAAATAAAGCGTTTATACAATTAATAATCTTACTTTTATTATTTAATAATAAATATCTTAGTCTCATAGTATTAAAAAAATAAAAAATAAAGTGAATTATTTAACTAATCTATATATTTATAAAATATAATATCTAAATTAGTCTTCAAAAAAATAGTAATAATATACTATATCATTTACAATAAAATTGTACTTTATTAATAATATTATTCTTACAAAAAAAGCGTTATTTAGTAATAGCGAAAATATACACTATTTTATAGTATAAAATATAATAAATTTATTATATAATTTTAGTTCATTTTATATCAATATCATTTATATAATTACTAATTAAGATATATGAACATTTTAATATTAGAACATATATAAAACATTTTATGTTAAATTATTGAATAATATTTACTATTAATATTTTAATTTGCAACTATTTATAATAGTTAAGTTTAAGTTTTTAAATAATTATAATTACTTTCTAAAATATTTTTATTGTTATTATTCATATTGATAAGTTATTTAAAGCTCTTAATTAAACCGTTTATTCAAGTGAATTTAAACATTTTTAAAATAAATTTACTTAACTAAATAAAGCTAATACTTAGCTAGTAATTTGCTATTAACAATTATTGTATTTTCTATAAAATAGAAAGTTATATTTTTATAAAAATAATTAGTTTATATTTATTAATAATATATTAGCTATACTTTATACCTAAATTAGCAATTTAAAAGTTTATTTTAATAAATATTATATATGCAAAAAAATTATATTTAATATTTTTTAACTTAAATGAATTACACATATTTAGTAGCGTTATAGATATATGTATAAATAAATAATAAATAAAACTTATATTATTATATCAAGTTTTATTTTTTTACATTAATGATTTAATTCTCTTCTTTTTATAATGAGTATCAAAAAATTCTTAATATATTTTATTAACTTTAATTAATAAGTTTTTTTTAAAAAATCTATATTTTTATTTTAAATAAATTTTTATTTATTTTTTCAATATTTTATTTTAGATACAAAAATTAATATTAATATTAATATTAATCAAGTAGAAATTAATAATTTGATTTATAAATAATTAATTTAAAGTCATATTTTATAACTAATTATTTTATATTTTTATTTAATTATATCTATATTAAAGTAAGTTTTACATAGAATATAAAAATCAAAATTTCAATTATATTTATCATTTTTAATATTATTTAAGATTTAATAAAATTTTTATTGATCAGTTAAATGATGTTTAATAACAAATATTAAAAATAAATATTTATATTATTTATATGTTTTATATACTTTTGTAATATTATGAGTTTATGTATTTTTTTATATAGAAACAAACTTTTAAATCATTTTAATGATATTAAATATCATATTAATTAAAATAATAAAATAAAAAAAATAGAAAATTATAGAATTTAATTTATAAATTGTCTATTTACATAAATTAATCAATATACTATTCGATACTACCGATTAAATCAATTTTAGCATTATTACGTAAGTTTGACATTAATGATTCCATCATCACATTACCTAATATTATTTTATAACGTTTTGAGAAAATATTTAATTTATCTTCATCAACTTGTTCTTGACTAACTTTAATTAATTTAATAATAATTAAGTTATCTCTATCATCTTTAGTTCTCATATAAGTCGATTTATTTTCTTTAGGAATTTTCATTTGAAAAATCTGTTCAGCTAATAAACTATTTTCTCCAAAGCGACCAATAATCTTTGAATTACTAAAATTAATACCTTTTTTCTTTAAAACAATTTCGCTTACTCCATCTTTTAATGCAATAAGTAATTTATTACAATCTATTTCCATCTCATTTTTAGCATTTTTAATCTTTACTAATTCAGTTACTTTTCCTTTTACATCATCAAATTCCTGCATTATTTCTGGTTTATATTTTTCAACTCGAATAATAAATGCAACATTACCTTCGATATTAATAATTTTTGAATTAATACCTGTTGGACCATTTTTATCTAATAAATTACCATTAAAAATAGTATCACCTAGTTTATCAAAACTTATTTCTTCAGGAAGATTATTACGACTAAACCAACCTGTTTTTATCGCTTTAATACCAGTGACTTTTTCAACAGTTGTTAAAGATTTGTTATCATCAATTGCTGCACGACTTGCAATTTGTTGCATTGAATAAAATTGATTTATTGATTTTTCATATCTTAATAAATTTAAAATTTCATCTTTAACTGATTCAAATGATCTTACTATCTCAGGCTTAATATCATCAAGACGAAATATAATATAACTAGTATCTGATTTTATTACATTAGAAATCTGTCCTTTTTTAGTTAAATTAGCAGAAATAATCTCATTTGGAGTTGAAGCTATTTCCATCCAACCAATATCTCCATGGTTTTTTGAACTAAATTTATCTATAGATTTTTCATTGACTAATTTTTTAAATTCAGCTCCATTAATTAAAGCTTTAAGTACCAAGTCTGCTTCTTCTTTTGTTGCCAATTCTATCATGCTGTAATGTTTTTTTATTGGCTTAGTAAAATTACTTATATTTTTCTTATAATAATTTTCTAATTCTTCATCTCTAACTATTATATTTTTATGATTAGAAATTG
Organism: Arsenophonus sp.; assembly: GCA_052401645.1. Lineage (GTDB taxonomy): Bacteria > Pseudomonadota > Gammaproteobacteria > Enterobacterales > Enterobacteriaceae > Arsenophonus. The sequence goes on along the minus strand of CP198939.1, from coordinate 111,084 downwards.
CGTCTAATTTAATATAACTAATCTGTACCTGTTCTGGTAAAATAAAACTTTTTTTATACGTATTATAGTAATCATTCAACTCATTATTTTTTACTTTTTGTTTAGACAAATAATTAGTGATTGATAAAGTTGCAATCTTTACTTCACGCTTTTCTAAAAGTAATTGAGCATAATCATTAACTTCTTCAGGTAAAGCAAATTCATCCATAATGTATATTTTAGTAAGTTGTCTATTAATCAAATTTTGTCGTATTTCTTCAGCGAAATCATTAGCATTAATATTATATTGAGATAAAATAGACTGATATTTATCATTATCAAAATGTTTATTTTTTTGAAAAATCGGCATGTTATAGATATTCTGTTTTATTTGATTATCAGTGGCAATCAAACCCAATTTGTTTGAGTATTGATTAAGTAATGTTATTTCAATTAAACGATCTAAAGCTTTACGGCGCAACATTTTTACACCTTCTTTATTGCTCGTAATTTTAGATAATTTATTACCTAATTGTTCTGCTAATACTTGTTTTTCTTGCTGAAATGCTTGTTGTAATTGAACTTGACTAATTTTTGTCCCATTTACCTTCACAACATTATTACTTGAACCATTTATCAAATAAGTATTTATACTAGTAAGCACAAAAGATAAAATAATAATAATAAATACTATTTTTAGTATAATACTATTTGCTAAAACATGTAACCTTTCTAACATAAGAATATTGTTCTCCGCTTTTAATTAAAATAAATAGGTCTATAAAATGATATTTAATTTTAAAAAATCTAATAATTTTATGATTGATTTAATTATATATTATTTAAATAATTTATTTAATTTTAGTTTATTCGTTTAGTAATATATAATATTTCTTATATTTTCTTTTTTTATTTTGAAGAGTATCTTTTAAACTTTAATCATTTTTAATTTGAAAATTGATAAATTTGCAATAAATGTTTTAATTATCTTATTTATTCTATGATTAAATCAATTTAAGAATTATATATAAGTTATAGTTATTTAATTTTGAATTATAAAATTTGTAAAATATAAATAATTATTTATTCATATTTTAAATTTATTTTAAAAAATAATGATTATTTTTTTGAAAAAAACGTACTCAAATTACATTTAACATATTATTTATAATTAATTTAAAAATAAAAAATATTTTACTAAAAATTTTATCTGGAATATAGGATAAATATATGTTAGTAATTTATATGAAACTTATAATATTAAATCATATTAAACAAGGAAAACTTATTTATTATTTGGATTAATGTTTTTCCAGAATTTTCTATATATTACTTTACTAAAATTTTAGTAACATTAAATAGATTATGATTATTAATTTTTATAACTTATTTTTTATATAATTTATCACTATTATTTCTATACCAATAATTATTTCTTATATTTAATCTAAAAATTTTGATATGATAATTAAGTGATCACATCAAGCTTTTATATAAACTTTACGTAATTAATTGATTGCATAACAACAAGAAAAATAATAATAAAAGTATTAAAGTTTTAATTAATATAATAAATATTATTTTATTGATATCAATGTTAAATTTATAAGATTTATAGAGAACTAGTATTAATTTTAGACCTAAAATCCTTTGACTGATATGATAATTTTATATTAGACATTAATTAATTATATTATCTATAACTTAATATAGTTGAATTATATTTATTTTCTTATAAAATAAGAAAATATTAGCAATTTTTATTGCAAATAAACTTAAATAATATTAAATGAATTAACAATAATATTTTATTAACATTATTATAATTTTTTAATCAAATTAACTTATATTAAACCTATATTCTTTAATAAAAGAATAATAAATTAATTATTATTTATATCATATTTAAAGAAATAAAATTAATAAATTTTAAAAAATAAAAATATGTTAATTAATATAGATTTTTAATAGAAATTTATTATTATCAATTTAGATAAAAGCTATATCATTTCTCTTCTAAATCACAAAGTTATATAAATAATGTTAACTAAGATATAATTTATTTTAAAAACTTACTCTATTTACCCAAATATAAAATAAATATTTTATTTTTATATATTAAATTATATCATATATTAATTTTAAAATATATTTACTTATATTAAACCTTTAAAAATTAAATCAAAACTAAAAAATAGGATTGTTACATAATTTTACTAATGAGAATAGTTGTTTTTTTTGATAACTCAATATTAACTTTATATAAAATCTACTTAATAAATATTTTATTGACTTTTTTTTAGAGTTTATATTTTTTAAAATAAATTTCATTTTACATAGCTATATTATCTATCTTAAATAATTATTAATTATAAATTAAATGAATATATTATCATTTTATACTTAATGAAAAGTTGTAGTTATAATATTAATTTATTTAAAAAAAATAAAGAAATAGATATAAATTCATCATAATGAATAATTATATTTATTATTTAAATCACTTTAATAAATAAAAAATTGAAACTAATAGGTTATTCAAATCCATCAGTTACATATTATTTGATATTTATATTAATGCGTATCAAGAGTATTTTCAGTCACTATTTCTATTTCGAAAGGTGGTTTTTGTAATGCAATAGAAAAAACCTCTTCAACAGTCTTTACAGGATAAATCTTTAAATCTGTGATAATATTTTGAGGTATTTCTTCTAAATCACGACGATTTTCATCAGGAATTAGAACAATTTTTATTCCACCACGATGAGCAGCTAATAATTTTTCTTTTAAACCACCAATAGGTAATACTAATCCTCTTAATGTTATTTCACCTGTCATTGCTACATTTGCTCGTACAAAATTATCCGTCAAGCAAGAAACTAATGCTGTGCACATTGCAATTCCTGCACTAGGGCCATCTTTCGGTGTTGCCCCTTCAGGCACATGAACATGTATATCACGTTTTTCATAAAAATCAGCTTTAATGCCTAATTTTTCTGCACGTGCTCTTACAGCAGTTAATGCAGTTTGAATTGATTCTTGCATAACTTCACCTAATGATCCAGTATAAGTAAGTTTACCTTTTCCTGGTACACAAGCAGTTTCAATAGTTAATAAATCTCCACCAACTTCTGTCCAAGCTAAACCAGTTACTTGACCAATACGATTTACAGTATTTGCACGACCGTAATCGATTTTACGTACACCAAGATAATCTTTTAAATTCTTATTATTAATGAATATGTGTTTCACTAACTTATCCATCAATAATGCTTTTACTGTTTTACGACATAATTTAGAAATTTCACGTTCTAAACCTCTGACACCAGCCTCACGAGTATAATAACGAATAATGTCAATAATTGCGCTATCGTCAATTGTAAGTTCACCTTTTTTAAGAGCATTTCGTTGAATTTGTTTAGATAATAAATGTTTTTTGGCAATATTAAGTTTTTCATCTTCTGTATAACCAGATAATCGAATAACTTCCATTCGATCTAATAATGGCGCTGGAATATTCATTGAGTTTGATGTTGCAACGAACATAACATTAGATAGATCATAATCAACTTCTAAATAATGATCATTAAATGAAATATTTTGTTCTGGATCAAGTACTTCAAGTAAAGCTGATGCTGGATCACCACGAATATCAGATGAGATTTTATCAATTTCATCTAATAAAAATAATGGGTTTTTAACAGATATTTTCGCCATCTTTTGAATTACTTTTCCAGGCATGGAACCAATATAAGTTCGTCTATGTCCACGAATTTCTGCTTCATCACGTACACCACCTAGTGCCATACGAATATATTTACGCCCTGTTGCTTTAGCAATCGATTGACCTAATGATGTCTTACCAACACCAGGTGGTCCAACTAAACATAAAATTGGACCTTTAATTTTGCTAACACGACTTTGTACAGCTAAATACTCTAGAATACGTTCTTTAACTCGCTCTAAACCATAATGATCTTTGTCGAGTGTTTCTTGAGCTTTAAATAAATTTTTTTTAATTTTACTACGAGTCTCCCAAGGGACTTGCACCATCCAATCAATATAGCTTCGTAAAACTGTCGCTTCAGCAGACATAGATGACATCATTTTCATCTTTTGTAATTCTGCTTCGACTTTTTGCTTGGCTTCCTTTGGCATTTTAACTTCTTCTATTTTACGTTTAAATATCTCATATTCATCAGGCAAATCTTCCATATCACCTAACTCTTTTTGGATAGCTTTCATTTGCTCATTTAAATAGTATTCACGTTGACTTTTTTCCATTTGTTTTTTAACGCGATTTCGGATACGTTTTTCAACTTGGAGTAAATCAATTTCAGATTCCATCATTACTATTAAATATTCAAGACGTTCAACTAAATCGACCATTTCTAATACGCGTTGTTTATCAACTAATTTTAATGGCATATGGGAAGCAATTGTATCAGCTAATTTAGCTGATTGCTCGATAGCGTGTAATGATGTTAATACTTCTGGCGGAATTTTTTTATTCAGTTTAATATAGCCTTCGAATTGATTAATTGTTGTCCTATTAAGGACTTCCTGCTCTTTTTCATCAAGAGCCGGAGAGCTAAAATATTCAGCTTCAGCTATGAAATATTCGCCATTATCTGTTAAATTTGTAATTTTTGCACGTCTCAATCCTTCAACTAGTACCTTAACTGTACCATCTGGTAGTTTTAGCATCTGTAAAACTGATGCGACTGTTCCTACAGAAAAAAGATCGTGCACACTAGGCTCATCAGTAGATGCTTCTCTCTGAGCTACCAACATAACGTGTTTATTATGATCCATTGCGGCTTCAAGACAGTGAATGGATTTCTCGCGACCAACAAATAATGGGATTACCATATATGGATAAACCACAACATCACGCAGAGGTAGTACGGGAATTTTAATGCGTTCAGAACGCTCAAGATTCATAATCTTCTCTCTTCGTTTAGCTTATTCCACTTTTAGGGTTTCCTTAAAAGTTTTATATTCTTTTGAATATTTTAGTTTAAATAACAACTTGAATTTTATTTCTTATTAGAAATCTAATATTTTATTATTTTATATATAAATCTTTAAATTCAAATATAGGTTTATATGGGGATAATATTTTAATATTCAATAGCTTTTATTTATCTTTAAACATAAAACAAAGTATTTTCTTTATTTTGAATGATGAACGCAACTCAATCAAGAAAATGTTAATATTTATTTTCAGCTGATACTTGCATGTCAGATTGACTATAAATCACCAAAGGTTCTGACTGACCTGAAACTACCATTTCATCAATCACTACTTTTTTAACATGCTTCATTGAAGGTAAATCATACATAATTTCTAACAAAGTGCTTTCAACAATTGAACGTAAACCACGTGCTCCTGTTTTTTTAATCATCGCTTTTTTAGTAATTGCTTTCAATGCTTCCTCACGAAACTCTAAATTAACACCTTCTAGTTCAAAAAGTAATTTATACTGTTTAGTTAATGCATTTTTTGGCTCTTTTAAAATTTGAATTAATGCATCTTCATTTAATTCGTCTAATATAGCGACGATAGGTAATCGACCAATAAACTCAGGTATCAAACCAAATTTAATTAAATCTTCTGGTTCAACGCGAGAAAGTAATTGACCTTCGGTTACTAGTTCAGATTTATTTTTTACTTGAGCAGAAAAACCGATACTTGAACATATATTTAATCTTTGTCCGATTATTTTATCAAGGCCTGAGAATGCTCCACCGCAAATAAATAGAATTTTAGAAGTATCTACATGCAAAAATTCTTGTTGTGGATGCTTACGCCCTCCTTGAGGCGGTACTGCAGCAATTGTACCTTCAACAAGCTTGAGTAAAGCTTGTTGAACACCTTCTCCAGAAACATCTCGTGTAATTGATGGATTATCAGATTTACGAGATATTTTATCTATTTCATCAATATAAACTATACCACACTGTGCTTTCTCTACATCATAATCGCATTTTTGTAAAAGTTTTTGAATAATATTTTCTACATCCTCACCAACATAACCAGCTTCTGTTAATGTTGTGGCATCAACCATAGTAAATGGTATATCTAAATAACGAGCTAAAGTTTCAGCCAATAATGTTTTTCCACTACCTGTCGGACCAATAAGTAAAATATTACTTTTACCTAATTCTACCTCTTCTCCATTCATCCATTCGTTAGAAATATCACGTAGCCGTTTATAATGATTATAAACGGCTACTGCTAATACTTTCTTAGCATTCTCTTGACCAATAACATAATCATCAAGATGATTATGAATTTCATGAGGTGTAGGTAATATGCTTTGTTCACGATGTAGTTCAATCTCCTTAACCTCTTCTCGAATAATATCATTGCAAAGTTCAACACATTCATCACAGATATAAACTGATGGACCAGCGATTAATTTGCGAACTTCTTGCTGACTTTTTCCACAGAAGGAGCAGTAAAGCAATTTTCCTGAACTTTCCTTGCGTTTATCTATCATTCAGATAACCTCATTCTTTTTGACTATCGCCCTAATTTTAATAAAGAAAGTAATAAAAAATCTTTACTAATTAATCATGTATATAGTTATTTTGGGCTTAGGAGAGTATATTTGCTTGAAATTAATTGCGGTTAATATAAATTTTATCTACCAAACCATAATTAACCGCTTCTTCTGAAGATAAAAAACGATCTCTTTCTGTATCACTTTCAACTTCTTTTATTTTTTTACCAGTATGCTTAGCCATTAATTCATTCATGCGGAATTTTATTTTTAAAATTTCTTTAGCGTGAATTTCAATATCTGACGCCTGTCCTTGAAAACCGCCTAAAGGTTGATGAATCATTATACGAGAATTAAATAAACAATAACGCTTTCCTTTAGCACCAGCAGTAAGCAAAAAAGCACCCATTGAACAAGCTTGTCCCATACAAATTGTACTAACGTCTGGTTTAATAAATTGCATCGTATCATAAATTGACATACCTGCAGTAACAACTCCACCAGGAGAATTAATATAAAGATGGATATCTTTATCAGGATTTTCGGCTTCTAAAAACAACATTTGAGCAACTACTAAATTCGCCATATAATCTTCTATCTGACCAGTTAAGAAAATAATCCTTTCTTTAAGTAAACGAGAAAAAATATCATAAGAACGCTCACCTCGTGATGTCTGTTCGATCACTACTGGTATTAATTGCATCAACTGTGTAGAGTTATCTTGATTATTATCATATAACATTTTTCTATCTCCAAATTAAAAAGCTTTATGATTTTATTATTAATTTATCTAATTCTACTTAAGATAAATAAGAATAACTATAATTATAAAACTTAATTATTTTTAAAAATGATATATATCATATTCTTATATATAAAAATCTATGCAATATTAGTTCGTTCATAATATTATGTTAAATAACTTTAATTATTTCATTTTTTAGTTATTTTAATAACAATTGTTATAGTATTTATATGACATCAAAACATATTAACATCTTATTGTGATTGCCTCTCTATTATAACATAATATGATTTTTTAGATTATGGAATAAGAATAGATTAGAAAAAACTTAATAATTTTTTAGCATTTCAATTCATTTAAATAGTTATATCTTTAAAATCAATTAACTTGGAAATAATCTGCTATTATCAATTACATTAATAAATGTATTTATATTGAATCTTAAATTAAATCCATTATGAATTTATATTTTTATTAGTTTTAAAAATAGTTTTATTATTATTATTTCTAGTAATTAGAAACGCGAATTAATTCATTATGTTTCTTATTTTTTTTGAAAACTACTTATAAATTATTATTAATCTAACTAAAATCTTTTTATTATTAATTTAATATAACTACTTTAATAGTAATAAGTTTACTTGATTTTATATTTATTTATTTCAACTTTATCATTAAAACGTTAATATTTATGGATATGAATCGAATAATCGTTATTGATGTTCTGCTAATTAAAAGGCTTGGCTTAGAATTTTACTCTTATAATTTTATTAATAAAATTTATTTCAGACTGTAGAATATTTACTTTTATATTATTCCATTTTAATTTACTTACTTTAATGTTTTACAGCGGATATTATATATAAGCTTTTTAATTTATATTAAATTATATTCGTATAAATTTAATTTTGAGATTTATGAAATTAAAAAACTTTTATGATTAAGAATATCTACGTTAATACTTTTATAAATTAAAGTATTTTTTATATTTTAAATATCCTCAGTAAAGGAATTAATGTATATATAAAATATTTAATTTCTATATCAGAATAGAATAGTAAAATATATTACTAATAATTAAAATTTAATTTATTTCTAATAACATTAATTTTAAATAATTAGAAATATAAATACAGTAATTTTTATTCTATTTAATAGTTTATAAATATCTATTACAATTAAATTAAATTTTGAAAAAGATTTTTTTACTATTTATGAATCATAAAATAATTTCGTAATAGTAAATAAGTTTTTAAAATATATTTTTAATATCATCGATATTATAAATAATTAAGTAGCATCTATTATATATTCCTAATAAAATAATTAGTGGATTATTTTATTAGGAATATATTAATAATAGTATTGAATAACATTTAATACACTGAAGATTTGTACTATTTTCGAAAAAATATAGATGTTTTTCTAATTAAAAATATTTACAAAAATATAAGATATATATTAGATTTCTTTTTAAAAAAAAACTAAATAAAGTAATATTCTATTACTTATAAATTGCATAATATTATTCTTGATTACTGATTGATTAACTCTTCAAATTTAATCTCTTTATTTGTTATTTATGCCTTTTTTATAAAATCTTAATAGATTTCTTTTCTAATACAAAATTACGAACATCATTAATTAGATTTTTGTTTTTACTGTATTATTTTATTATTTCAGATAGATTTTCATAATTGAAGGTTATCTATTTAATCAATGACATAGCAGGAGAATTATATATAGTTAAATAGTTTTTATTGATAACATAGTTTAATAGTAAAGTGAAACTACTCGATATTTAACTTGATTTTCGAATATTTTACGTGATAATTCTAATATTTATTTATTTTTATCAAAAAAAACGTTCTGCAGTTTTTTTGATTGTAAATATTTTTACTATTAATAAAAATATTAGATACGTCAATTTTATTTTTTCTTAACTAACTATCAAATAATTGCACTTTAATTAGATTACAAATAGCTTCTATAAATTTATGCACTCAATATTTTTTACGTATTTTTATATATAAACATTAAATTGTTAACCATTATTGAATACCAAATTTTTTAATGAATTCTTTTAATTTTAGTAAAAATATATATTGCTATATTTTTTAAATAAAATGATAAATTTTATCATTTTATTTTTTAAATACTCTATGTATAAATAATCTAATAGAAAATTTATATAAATAATAAATTCTTTATTTTCTTGATAACCTATAAATAATATCTTTAAAATTTAGTATCATAATCTATTCACTCATTATTAATACAAAATTACTTTTATCAGCAAAATTTAAATGAATATCTATCAATTATACCATTAAATCGATAATTACTCTAGAATTTTCATTTATTTTTTATATTTTCTCGTTCTAAATTTCTTGTTGTTTATATAATACTTCTAATATCTTATTATTACATTTATATTTCATCATAACAATAGGTTTTTTCAACCATAATATTTTCTAGACCTTTTAGTTTAATTTTTTGATATATTTCAAATTAAACTGTATGGATAAAAATCCACTATAGCATTGAAGTGTTTTGATTGGATATCTTTATTCCCTAGATAAATTAATCTTCTGCTATATGATTGTAATAATAAAATTACATTGCATTAAATTTTCCAATATTTCCTCTAGTATATAAATACCATAATGTTTTTAATAATATTAATTTAACAACTTTGCCTTTACGAAAATCAGCAATACAAATTTTCGATAGATTTACTAGTTTATTATTAATTATTTTTAATAAAAATATTAGGAATTAAAATAGTTAGATAACTCTGCAAACCTTGAATTGTTTCAATAGAAACTGGTATCTAATTATCTCAGAAGAATCCATGATACTTTGTAAGCTATAAAATAAATTAGAGTGTTATTTTATTAAAATACTAATTTCAAAAAAATCATATTATATCCATTATTTTGATAATCCTTAACATTTATTATAATTGAAACATTTCAATACTTATATAAATAGACGCAACATCTTATAGATACATAAAAAAATGAATCTAAAAAAGAATAATTATGAATAATAAAATATTTTAAATAGTTTTTAGAAAAATTTATATTATTTAATTTCATAAAAATTAAATAATATAAAAATATTTATACTATTAATTTTATTAAATAATATTTCTTTTAAAGCAAATCTAATTTAATTGTTAATTAACAATAGTTAATCTTTTTTATTAAAGCAAGGAAATGAAGAAAATACTGTCTTTTGGCGTTGTTTCAACTCAGTTTGAGTATAAGTATATAACCCTAACGCATGAATACTATTAGATAGTTCATCTGCTAATAATTTATAAACAGCTTGGTGACGAGTCACCATACTTTGTCCTACAAATTTTTCTGTTACCAAAATAATTTTGAAGTGACTTTCAATACCGTTTGGAACATTATGTTGTTTACTTTCATCTGAAACCATTAAATATATTGGTGAAAAAGCATATTTAAGCTTTTCTTCAATTTTCTCGGATATTGTTTTTATTTTCATAAGTTTATAATTACCATATTAACAATTTTTTAATATAATTTACTAATTGATTGATCTTATAAGTAAAAAATTATTAATTTTTTACTTAAATTGTTACTAATTATACAATTTATTTATTTTTTTACTAAAGATATTAATAAATTTTATTAATTTAAATAAAAGTATAATAATTTATATAATTTCAAAAAAATTTTCATTAAAAATTAATATTAGTATTATAACTGAAAATAAAAGCGTGTTATATATAATATTATTAAAAAATTAATATTTTAATTAAATTGATAAAATATATTATTATAAACCATTCTCTATCTATATTTCATTATTTAATTATTTACTTATTAATATTATTTATATTTAATTTGATTATTAAATACTAAATGATACAATATTTATATTAAAATATTAAATTAAAATTCAATATTTAATTATAAGAATAATATCTTCATCTAAAATTATTAATAATAAACTAAACTCAATTACATTTACTAAATGAAACTAATTATAATTATATAGTATCAGCAATATTAAAAAATTTCTTATATTTCTACTATCTAATATATTATAGCAATAGTTTTTAAAATAGTTAAAAGTTTACTTTATAATTAAATAGATTAATTTTAATTGTAAAATATATAATTAAACTTTACATAATATGTAAAAAATAACTTACGTCGTAATATTATTTATCAATATTAAAATCATAATATTAGTAATATTAATTAATGGATTTATAATTATTCTTATAATTTTTTTTGTAAAAATATATACAATAATTTCTTATTAACGTATATTTAATATACTTTTGATAAAATATTAATTTATATTTAGTTATAAAATAACCAAATATCCTGAAAATTAGTTATAAAATAAAATACGCAATTTAATTTTTAAAAAATAATCAATATTTTAATTAATAATATAATAATAGATCTATTCATTTTTAATAAAAAATAATAAAGATTTATAAATACTTACTTATTTTTATGAAATATAGTTCTTGAAGACTACTTCTATTTTTACTATTCTATATTTATATTATTATTAACGATTATCAAAATACTTATAATTAAAATTAGTATAAAAATACTATTTTTTTAAAAATATACTTTTCTTAGTTAAGAAAATCTTATCTATCAAAATTTATAGTTATTTTTATCATTTTTATTAATAAATTATTATATCATATAGAGTTGTTGTTAAATAATTATCACTTATAGTTATTAACTAGTAATATTTTATTTATTATCAATATTCTAACTATAGAGATTTTTTAATTTGAATTATATTTTTATATATAATTATTTATTATGAAAATAGTTATTTCTTAAATTTTATTTAATAGAAAAGATATTTAAAATATTTATAAAAAGAAGATTTCTTGTTGGTATAAAAAATTATATTAATACTAAATTATTTTAATAAACATCATAATAGCGCATTAATTTATAATAAATTAATTTTATATTTAATCAATAATTTCATTGTTTATTATACATAATTTAATTATTAGCAGTTTACTAGTAAATAATGTTTAAAGCACACTCATATCTAATAATTAATAAAAATCATTAATGAAACTTTAATTATTAAAATATTATTTTAAATTATTTTGATACTACTTTATTATATTAAATTATATAATAAATATATAAGCAATTTTATAAAAAATAAATAAAATGTAAATAATAAATATTATTAAAATTAAATATAATAAAGTAGTATTAAAAAATAAATAAAATGTAAATAATAAATATTATTAAAATTAAATATAATAAAGTAGTATCAAAATAATTTAAAATAATATTTTAATAATTAATAAAAATCATTAATGAAACTTTAATTATTAAAATATTATTTTAAATTATTTTGATACTACTTTATTATATTTAATTTTAATAATATTTATTATTTACATTTTATTTATTTTTTATAAAATTGCTTATATATTTATTATATAATTTAATATAAATCGTTGTTTTAAATAAACATCTTTTTTTATTTTAGTTAATATTGATAATATTAAAAACTTTTTAAAATATTTATTTTTTATTTTTTATATAGATTTTAGAATAAAGCATAAAATTTTCTTATTTAAACTATTACTTTTTTTACGTTTATGAATTATTTAAAATTTTACTTACTAATCTTTAAATAAAAATTCCAATAATAATTTATACTATAAATACTTTTTTCTTAATTATTCTAAGAAATAAAGATTACAATATTTATTGTTATACTAATACAACATTTATAATTATTTTATTTCTAAATTTAACTTATATTCTATATCAACTTTATCTATTATTGAATAAGTTTATGTTAATATTATATTGAAAATAATAATTTATCTTACACATGTTTAATTATCACTTTACCTTATTGGTATAGTTAATTTTATTATCAAATATATCTTTATTTTTTATTAAAAAATAATCTCTTATTATAATATTAAACTAAGATTACTTATCTAGTAAAATTATTTTAAATAAATAATATAAATTATCTATTATATATCTTATGATATTAAGTAGTATATATTATTTATCTATTAATCAAAAATAAATTTAAGTTATTTTAAATAAATAAATAAATTACTCACAGAACATATTTAAATAAATTTAAAATATCTATTTATAAAAAAAAATTTTAAATTTATTTAAATATTGAATTATCAAATATCTATAAAATAAAAAATCATAAAATATAATTATAAAATTAATATAATATATATAATATATATGTGACATATATATTATATAATAAATTATTTATTATTAACAATTATCCAAATAATAATTAATAAAATATAACTTTCAATATTCTTTGAATAGGAATATACTTCTTATTATTAAAATAAAAACTTTTAATTTATAAACTTTACTTCTATATCTCTATTATAATTAATTTTGTTAATATAACTTAATTTATATTAAATTAAGTTAATAAATTTACTAATAAAAAAGTATTTATTTATTAAAATAATAATATTATTAATTCAATTAATATATTATACAATATAAAGAAAAATTCTATTAAATATAGAAAATAGATTTACCTTTACAAATCTAAATTATTTTATAATATAAAATAAATATTTTTACTACCTTCAAAAATATTTGATTATCATATTTTTTATGAATATTTATGATAATTACCAAATTATAATAATATTTATATACATATTATGATCTAATAATTAGATCGTAATATGATAACTTATAGATTACTAGTTAGCTATTATAATTTAAAAACATAATGAAAGTAATCATATTTATTGTTATATAAAATAAATACTAATTATTTAATAGTGCAATAAAATAATAAAAATTATTACATTATAAATTATTTTATACACTATTGATAATGAAAAATTTCTTTTTCAAAAAATAGATTTATGAATAAATAAATCTATTTTATCAACCATAAAATAAAAATAGAATCGTTATAATTATACTATATTATTTAAGATTAATTATTAAAATCTTAATTTTATATTAAATATAAGTAAATTATATAAATAGTATATCAATTAAAAAAAAGACTTATATTTTAAATTAAGAAATATTTTATAGTTAATTAATGTAATTAATAAATTACATATTAAAATAATCTTTAATTTATAATTAATAATAATATTTAGTTCTTTGTTTGCTATAACAGAAAAGTTTGAATACTTTTTCAAAAAAAATAAATATACGAATAATTTAACTAAAATACTAAAATATAAGAAAATCTATAATTTAGAAAAGAGATTTTATTATTTTAATAAACTCATATTATTTATCATATGAAGTTGATTAAATCACATCAGTATATGGAAAATTAAATTTATTATAAATATAATTCTTTTATTCATAATAAAACTATATAAACCATATTATAAATATCAAAGGTAAATACTAAGAATTGATGATATAAATAAATATTTTATATTATATAAAAATAAATATATTGATATTTATAAAAATAATAATTTATTTATTAGTTAATAAAAAATTAACAAAGCTTATTTATTGTTTATCTAATAAAATCAATATATTATATAATATAAAAATAAATAAATATATAACTAGATAAAAATTAGTAATACTAAAAACTAATAATTATATTTAGAAATCAATGAGAATAATAAAAAATCTGATAAAAATAAACATTATATAAATACTATTTTAAGTAAAATAAAAGATAACAAATTAACTCTATTATATATTATTATATATTTAAAATGCATAGGGTCATTTTAAACTAATAGAAAAACTACGTGTTAGTATACAACTAATATTAAATATTTTAACTCTTAAAAGCATAAATTCTTTATTAAAGTGAATTATAATAGCAGATATGATTTATCTATTAATTTCTTTAAATGAGATAATTATCTAAAATGATTTAAGATGATAAAATTATGAAATTTTACTATCTATAAGATTAGATTAGTATATATAAAATTGTGCTATTAAAAAAAATAATATTACTATATTTATTTATATTATTTAATATTTTAATCTAAATAGTTATTAAGAATAATTATTAGATTATTTGGTTAAATACTATAGATAATCAAATATCTCTGATATATAATTTCTTATCACTTTCCTTTTAAAACATAAAAAGATAATTTTAAATATTTAAATACTAGAGTTTCTCTTTAATGTTTAAAATTTATTTAATCAATAAAATAATAATTAAAATATATATTTATTTGCATAAATTAATAATAAATTTACTTTAAATCTTATTTAAAAAAATTTTATCATTATAAAATAATCAATATACTATTTTATATAAAATATATCCAATAGTTATTGACTACAATCATAAATACCTTTTACAAACTATCTTTATTGTTATAAAGATTCTTGATTTTATTTCATCTTAATCGATAACCATATCATTTTATCAATAATTATTTATATTATACTAGATAATCAATCTATTTAACAATTCTTAATTTTAATCACAAAACTTTTATATATACAATTAATATTATAATATATAATGCTTATTATGTGAATAATAATTCAAATTTTATCTTTAATGATAAAGATATTTTAAATATCGTTAACTTGATAATAAACTTTTTGATAATTCTTATCATCATAAGATTGATTGATATATGAATATAATTTTTACCATATAAAATATGATGAGTTCATATAATCTATTTGTAATAATTTTATTTATTATTTAATATTTAATAAAATGTTAAAATTAACAATTATTTATAAAAAAATTAATTTTAAATATAGAAAAATAACTAATTATATTTCATTTATCTATTTTAATATTAATGATAAAATCATCTAATTCAAATAATTATTAAGCATTAAGTCATAACTTAAACTCTTCTATAAAAATTTAATCTTAAATTTAATTCTTTTAAAGAAAAGTGAAAAAATCAGAATTTTAACTCTTGCAGTTATTTACAGAAATATAAACCTTACCGTAAAATATCCATATTAAAATAATAATAACCATTTTCTTATTTGGAATTACTAAATGAGACTTATAAAATATAAAGAAATTATTCGAATCATTTTACTACTTGCTATCACATTTTTACTAACTAGTTGTAATATGGTATTAATGGATCCAAAAGGTACCGTTGGTATTGAACAAAAAAAATTGATACTAACCGCACTTTGTTTAATGTTACTTATTGTTATTCCAGTAATTTTTATGACATTTACATTTGCTAGAAAATATAGAATAAATAATAAAAAATCAACATATTGGCCAGATTGGGAACACTCAAATAAAATTGAGTTAATTTGTTGGACAATTCCAATAATTATTATTATCATTCTTGCTATTATTACTTGGAAAACTACACATCAACTTGATCCTTATAAAGCATTGGAAAACGATAAAAAACCTATTAATATTCAAGTTATTTCTACCAACTGGAAATGGGTATATATTTATCCAGAAAAAAATATAGCTACAGTGAACGAAATTGCTATTCCTGTAGGTATACCAATTAACTTTAAAGTAACAGCTTATTCAGTAATGAATTCTTTTTTTATACCAGCTCTAGGTGGGCAAATTTATGCAATGGCTGGAATGCAAACAAAGCTTCATTTAATCGCTAATGAACCTGGTATCTATAAAGGTTTTTCATCAAGTTATAGTGGTCATGGCTTTTCTAATATGAAATTTAATGTAATTGCAACTCCTGATATAAAAAGTTTTGATAAATGGGTAGGAAAAGTAAAAACATCAACTAAAAAGCTAGATAATATCACTGCATTTAATGAGTTATCTAAACCAAGCAAAAACGTTCCTGTCATTTATTTTTCAAGTGTAAAGGCAAATCTCTATGAAGAAATTATATTAAAATTTCACCATGAACATCATATTAACCATGCTAATAAACCAAAAAAATGAAATGTTTGATGTGATAAATTAATACATATTAATCATTCTACTTATGTCGATATTAAGGAATAAACAGTATGTTTGGTAAATTAACATTTAATGCAATACCTATTCATGAGCCAATTATTATCATCACTGTAATTTCTATTTTATTAACTGGTATATCTATATTAGGAATTATAACTTATTTTAATAAATGGAAATGGCTATGGAATGAATGGCTAACTAGCCTGGATCATAAAAAAATTGGAATTATATATATCATCCTTGCCATAGTTATGCTAATTCGTGGTTTTGCAGATGCAATCATGATGCGATGTCATCAAGCATTATCATCATCTGGTGCTGTAGGTTTTTTACCGCCTTATCATTACGATCAAATTTTTACAGCTCATGGTGTTATCATGATTTTTTTTATGGCAACACCTTTCGTAATTGGTTTAATGAATTTAATTGTACCATTGCAAATTGGTGCTCGTGATATGGCTTTTCCATTCTTAAATTCTCTTAGTCTTTGGCTATTTATAGTTGGAGTTATCTTAATTAATTTATCATTAGGTATTGGTGAATTTGCTCAAACAGGTTGGTTGGCTTACCCTCCATTATCAGGGAAGGAATACAATCCTGGTGTTGGAGTCGATTATTGGATATGGAGTTTACAAATATCAGGAATTGGTACAACATTGACTGGAATAAATTTCCTTACAACAATATTACGTATGAGAGCACATGGTATGTCAATGATGAAAATGCCGGTTTTTAGCTGGACAGCACTATGTGCTAATGTACTAATAATTGCAGCATTTCCTATATTAACTGTTGCTATTACATTACTTACTCTTGACCGATATTTAGATACACATTTTTTTACTAATGATATGGGTGGTAATATGATGATGTATATTAATTTAATTTGGGCTTGGGGTCATCCAGAAGTTTATATATTAGTATTACCTGTTTTTGGTGTGTTTTCTGAAATTACTGCAACTTTTTCTAAAAAACGTTTATTTGGTTATAATTCTCTAGTTTCTGCAACAATTGTTATTACTGTAATGTCATTTATAGTTTGGTTACATCACTTTTTTACAATGGGTGCTGGAGCAAATGTCAATGCATTTTTTGGTATAGCTACTATGATTATTGCTATTCCAACTGGAGTAAAGATATTTAATTGGTTATTTACAATGTATCATGGTCATATAGAGTTTAAAACACCGATGCTTTGGACTATTGGATTTATTATTACTTTCTCTATTGGAGGAATGACTGGTGTATTATTAGCTGTTCCAGGTGCAAATTTTGTTCTACATAATAGTTTATTTTTGATTGCCCATTTCCATAATGTTATTATCGGTGGTGTTGTTTTTGGTTGCTTTGCCGGTATGACGTATTGGTTTCCAAAAGCTTTTGGATTTATATTAAATGAAAAATGGGGTATTCGTGCTTTTTGGTTTTGGATAACTGGTTTCTTTATTGCTTTTATGCCACTTTATGTACTTGGATTTATGGGAATGACTCGTCGTTTAAGTCAAAATATTGATCCAGAATATCATTCTATGTTAATAATTGCTTCACTTGGTACTCTTTTAATCGCTATTGGAATTTTATGTCAGGTTATTCAAATAATTGTAAGTATTAGAGATCGCGATAAAAACTGCGATTATACTGGTGATCCATGGGATGGTCGTACATTAGAATGGTCAACATCATCTCCAGCGCCATTTTATAATTTTGCTAAAGAGCCACAAATTAATATGCGTGATGCTTGGTGGTATATGAAAGAAAAAGGTATAGCTTATAAAAAACCAACTGAATATAAAATTATTCATATGCCAAAAAATACTTCTGATGGAATAATTATCTCATCGTTTTGTTTAATCTTTGGTTTTGCTATGATCTGGCATATTTGGTGGTTAGCTATTATAGGATTTATAGGTATTATCTATGTCTGGATTAATAGAAGTTTCGATAAAAATATTGATTATTTTATTCCTGTAGAAAAAATTGAACACATCGAAAATCAGCGTTATGATAAATTGAAGAAATAGGTATATATTACCAATGTCAACTAATATAGAAGTTAAAAAACATTTTTCAGATAAAAACAATTACAAATATGATACAAACACAATAAAAATATTTGGTTTTTGGATCTATTTAATGAGCGATTTAATTTTATTCGCTTGTCTTTTTGCCACTTATGCCGTTATGCTTAATAGTACTATTATGAGTTCGAAATACAACACTATTTTTAACCTTAATTTTATATTAGTAGAAACTTTACTTTTATTATTTAGTAGCATTACTTATGGTTTTGCTATGCTGGCAATGCATGATAAAAAAATAAATCTAATTAAATCGTGGTTAATAGTTACTTTCTTATTTGGATTTATTTTTATTTTCATGGAAATTTATGAATTTAATGAACTATTTTCTAAGGGTTATACATATTATAGTAATTCTTTTTTATCCGCTTTCTTTACACTAGTTGGTACACATGGGATTCATGTAAGCTTTGGTTTAGCTTGGATTATTATCATGATAATACATATTTCACATAATGGTCTTACACAAATTAATCAAACTCGTTTGAATTGTTTAAGTCTTTTTTGGCACTTTTTGGATGTTATTTGGATCTGTGTATTTACTGTTGTTTACCTATTAGGGAGACTAGTATGAATTATACTAAAAAATATGATTATAAAAATATCCGATATGGTATCAAAAAAAACTATTTAATTGGTTTTATACTCTCAATTATTTTAACAGTTATTCCATTCTGGATGGTAATGAATAGTACTATATCTCATTATAATATTCTGTGTATTGTTATTAGCACAGCAATTATCCAAATCATGGTACATTTCATTTGTTTTTTTCATATGAATACTTCTTCTGATGATAATTGGAACTTTATTGCCTTTTTATTCACCATATTAATCATCGGTATTATTGTTATTGGATCCCTATGGATAATGCATAATCTCAATATAAATATGATGCTCAACTAAAGAGTTATGATTCCAATAAAAGAGTATTTTCAAGTAACAAAACCAACTATTATTTTCGGTAATCTAATTTCTGTTATTGGCGGATTTTTGCTTGCAGCTAAAGGTATAATTGATTATCCTAAATTTATTGCTACATTATTTGGTGTATCATTAGTAATTGCTTCTGCTTGTGTGTTTAACAACTATATCGATAAAGATATCGATAGTATGATGGATAGAACAAAAAATAGAGTTCTAGTTAAAAAACTTATTAATTTAAAAATTTCTTTAATCTATGCCACTATACTTGGTCTTATCGGCGTACTTTTGCTTTATATTGTTACTAATACTTTAGCAATATTGTTTACTGTTATTGGTTTTATTATTTATATTTGTATATATAGTTTCTATATGAAACGTAATTCAGTTTATGGTATTTTAATAGGTAGTTTATCAGGTGCCACACCTCCGGTTATTGGTTATTGCGCTGCTTCTAATAAATTTGATTTTGGAGCATTAATTTTACTATTGATTTTTTATTTTTGGCAAATACCTCACTCTTATGCAATTGCTATTTTTCATTTTAAAGATTATAAAGCTGCTAATATTCCTATACTACCAGTGATTAAAGGGATTTATATAGCTAAAATACATATTTTTTTATATATCTTTGCTTTTATGATAACAACTATAATGCTTACTATTAGCGGTTATTCTGGTTACATATACCTAATTGTTGCAATCTGTGTTAGTTTATGGTGGCTTGGAATAGCTATTTCTGGTTTTAAAAAAAGTAATAATGATTCTCTTTGGGCTCGAAAATTATTTCTATTCTCTATAATAGCAATTACATCTATTAGCATTATGATCTCTATTGATCCGTTTATTACAGTTAAATAAACGATTCTTTATTTAAAAAATAATTTTTATTATTAAATAGTAATTAAATGATTATTATAATTTATAATTAAAAAAAAAATAAAACATAAGTCAATTCATTACTATTTTATTTATATTTATTAAATAAATAAAATTAATTAATCAATAAAATCATTTTATAATATTCATTTCAAAAGTTTATGAGATAAATTATGAAAAATAATAAAATGACGCCAAAAGAATTAAAGGCAATTTTTGGACTAGGGATGGTATTTGCATTACGTATTCTAGGTATGTTCATGATATTACCTATATTAGTAACCTATGGTAGCTTATTAAAAAATGCAAACGAATTATTAATTGGTATGGCAATTGGAATTTATGGTGTAAGTCAAGTTATTTTCCAAATTCCATTTGGTTTGATGTCAGACCGATTTGGTCGCAAACAATTAATTATTATAGGATTACTTATATCTATTACTGGAAGTTTAGTAGCAGCAATAACAGATTCTATATTTGGTATTATTATTGGGCGAGCTTTACAAGGAGCAGGAGCTGTTTCTTCTACGATTATGGCATTGCTTTCAGATCTAACTAGAGAGCAAAATAGAACAAAAGCGATGGCTTTTATGGGAGTAAGTTTTGGTATCACTTTTTCTATTTCAATAATTATTGGCCCAGTTATTACTCATGCTATAGGTTTACATGGTCTTTTTTGGGGAATAAGCTTACTTACTTTTTGTGCTGTATTAATCATTAGTTTTATCGTACCAGATAGTCAATATCATATTATTGATCATGAGACTCATTTTATTAAAAATAGCATACAAAAAATAATCAACAATACTCAGTTAATTAAAATTAATTTAAGTATATTATTCTTACATTTGTTACTTATATCAAATTTTATTGCCTTACCATTAATAATTAAGAACTCAGGTTTAGAAGTTAATCAACATTGGAAAATATATTTAATCACTTTATTTATTTCCTTTATCATAGTTTTACCTTTTGTAATTTATGCTGAAAAAAATCGACGAATAAAACAAATTTTATTATTATTCATATTTATTTTATTTATATCTGAATTAATATTTTGTTTTTCAAATCAACAATTTTGGTTAATATTAATAGGTCTCCAACTGTTTTTTATTGCATTTAACATTATGGAAGTATTATTACCGTCGCTTGTTAGTAAAGAATCACCTATTAGGTATAAAGGGACAAGTATGGCTATCTATTCAACTAGTCAATTTATTGGTGTTGCTTTAGGTGGAATCTTAGGTGGATTGTTTCTTCAATTAAATGGTGTTTTTCTTATCTTCATGGGTGGATTAATACTTTGTGCGTGTTGGTTTTTTATTATATTAAAAATGTATAAACCTAATTATACAAATAATATACGTTTAATTTTACCAGAACAAATTAATGATATTAATATATTAAAGATTAAATTAGTGAATGAACCAGGTGTATATGAAGTAATATTAGATATCAAATCACTTAGCGCTTTCATTAAAATAGATAAAAAAATTATTACTCAAAAACAACTTGAAATTATTATTAATAATAATTAACATATATTCTCTATATAAAATAGAGAATATATCATAAATTTAACTATTATGAATTTCATTTATATTAAATTACTTAAATAAGTTTATATGTTAATAAATTAATTTTATCATAAATTATAAATAATTTATGATTTATATATATTATTCAAACTATTTAATATTTTAATTTTTACCAAAAAAAATAATTTATTTTTTTGAATAATTTTTTAAAAAAAAATCTAAATTATTATTAAATTAACTTATTTTAATTAATAAAGTTAAAAATGTAAGATTTCTATTATCAATAATATTATAAGACATGTATATACTAAAATAAGTAAATATTAATTTAATGCTTAACTAAGTAATTTGTTTTAAAGTTATGAGTACTAATTTTATCATTTAATTTATTACTTATTTTCTTTTAGATTGAGATAAGATATATTTTATTTTAAAAATAAAAAATAACTATATATATTTAATTTTTAATTTTATTAAAATTTATAAATTAAATATATATTAATTTTATATAATTATATTTAATAAAATTATACATTTGTAATTCTATCTATCATATATAAGATAAGTTATTACTTTTTATTAATAGTGAAATATTTAATTAATATTTAACTAATTTATTTATTAAAATGTAATAGTTATATAAAGTAAGAAAATAGCTTATTTTTTTATTAGAAAGAGAGGAATTAACAATATGTTAGTATTATAATTATATTCGTTAATTTAACAAGATAATCTAAACATTTAAAATATCTATAATATGTTTAATATATAATGTTAGATAATATAACCAGTATCATAATAGAATATATTCCTAATAGTTAACTTTTAACTCAAATTCAATATTTTATATGTAATAAAAATTACCTTATAATTTATATTATATTTAATATTTAGAATATCATTTAATGATGACGATATAATAATAGAATATATATTAATTTTTAAATTAACTTAATTAATTTAAAAATTAATTAAGTTACTATTAAAGGTCTATATACTTTTACATTTCTAAAACCTTCTTTATGTAAATATAGTACTTGTAAACGACTCATTAAACCTCGTTCACAATAAAGTAAATAAGATTTTTGATTCGATAATTTACTAAATTGGCTATTTAAATTATAAAATGGCAATGATTTTATATTAACATTTAGCAATTTGAGTGGTCGTGCTTCTTGTTCGTCAGGAGAGCGAATATCCAAAATAATATCATTAATGGAAAATGTATTAACTACTTCTATTTCTGCTATTTCATCTTGAAAATCACAGGCTATGTGACGAATATCAATATATTCTGCTGTATTAATAGCATGATCAAGTAGAGAGAAATCAAAATTCATTTCTTGTTCTTCAATTTTTACTTTTACTGCTTTTGCTGTTGGTTTTTTTGAAATCATACCACAAAATTCTGGCATAGTACGAGAAAAATCTTCAGTTCCTATCTTACGTGCGATATTAATAATATTTTCTTTATCGTATGAAATTAGTGGACGTAAAACCAATTTATCTGTAACACTATCAATTAAATGTAGATTAGTTAATGTCTGACTAGATACTTGTCCTAAAGTTTCACCAGTTACTAACGTTTGAAGATTATAACGTTCTGCTATTTTACAAGCAGCGCGCATCATCATCCTTTTTAGGATAACACTCATCTGATTATTATCAATTTTTTTAATAATTTCTGCTATAATCATAGAAAAATTTATCATAATAAATTTAACTTTATGCGTGCGACCAAAACGATACCAGAGATAATGAGAAATCTGTTTTACTCCAATCTCTTGCTTATAACCATCAAGATTAAAAAAACAATAATGTACTCGACAACCACGACGCATTAACATGTAGCTAGAAACACCTGAATCAAAACCACCTGATATCAATGATAAAACATCTCCTTGTGTACCAATAGGAAAACCACCAATACCACTAATACGTAATTTAATAAAAATCACTTTATTTTTTTTTATTTCAAGATTCACACTTATATCTGGTTGGATTAGTTTTACTTTAGCCGATGAAACATATTGATTTAAACCATTACCAATATAACGTTCTGCTTCTATTGAAGTAAAATTATGTTTACCACTACGCTTAACACGAACACAAAAAGTTTTTTCACTTATTTTTTTAGCATAAATTGAATAAGTTAAATCAAGAATATGTTTAAGATCTAAAAATTGATATTCTTCAACTATAAGAATATGGTGAATACCAGGAATTCTTGTTAAAGCATCAGAAATTATATCATGATATCCACTTTTATTTATTAGAACCTCTATACTATCCCAATATCGAGTAACGATAATTTCTTTATCTAATATTTTTAATATATTTAAAATATTATTAGTAAGAATTCTAATAAAATGCAAACGAACAGATCGACTTTTAATAGTTATTTCAGGAAATAATTTAATAATAAACTTCATAATATTTTATATAGAAGTCAATTCTAATTTTTATTAATATTCATATATTATATATATAATTATTATGTACAACATTTTTATTTTAAAACAATAATTATATTATTACAGTAATTGATACTTCTTCCTATAAAATTTATAAAAAGAATAAAATATCATGTGTAATATTATAAAATAAACCAAATTTTTATCATAAACATATTAGTATTATATTAATAAACGTTAAAGTACGTGCTTATAATTAAAAATAAAATATTTAATATATAAAATCAATTATTAGCTGAATGATTATCAAAAGAAGTATAATATCAAATAAAATTCTACGTTGAATGATATAAATAAATGATGTCCAAAATAGTGACTCTATCCTTTTCAGATCAACACCAATGGGTGCAAGATCATGTTAATAAAACGCTATTAGACCATTTTCAGCGTCTTCCATTTAATCAAAGTCAACTTGTCTCAGCAATGAAATATAGCACATTAGTTGGTGGAAAGCGACTAAGACCTTTTTTAATTTATGCTATAGGTAATATGCTAAATGTTGATATAGAAAATTTAGATATACCTGCTGTAGCTGTTGAATGCATTCATACTTATTCTTTGATCCACGATGACTTACCAGCAATGGATAACGATAATTTACGTCGCGGACAGCCTACTTGTCATATTTCTTTTGGTGAAGCTCATGCAATTTTAGCTGGAGATGCTTTACAAACACTTGCTTTTGATATTTTATCTCGTTCCACTATGCCTGATGTTAGTAATACTAATCGTCTTGCAATGATATCTGAGTTAGCTACAGCTATTGGTGCAGCAGGTATGTGTAGAGGGCAAGCTCTTGATGTGGAATCAGAAGGTCAAGAAATTTATATAACAATGTTAGAATCTATTCATCTTCATAAAACTGGAGCTTTAATTCGCGCTTCTGTTAGAATTAGTGCACTTGCAGCTGGTAATCAAGGTTATAAATTATTACCGTTATTAGATAATTATGCTAATACGATTGGATTATTATTTCAGCTACATGATGATATTCTTGATATCATTGGTGATACAGATATTTTGGGTAAAAATCAAGGTACTGATAAAAAACATAATAAAATTACTTATCCATCATTGATAGGTCTTAAACAATCACAAAAAAAAGAAAATAATTTATATAAACAAGCGCTAGATATACTTTATATGTTAGAACAAAAATATGGTCTTAATACTGAAACACTACAAAATTTAACACATTTTATTATCGAACGGAAAAATTAATTTTATTGATTAAAAAATCATATTTCATCGAAGAATAAAAATTCTAAATAATATTTGATAGTGATTTATTGCTATATAACATCATTGATATAATTAAAATTAATAATTAAATGGAAAATATGACTATTAATATAACTTCTTATCCAACTTTATCAACAATAAAGACACCTAAGGAATTACGTCTTTTACCAAAAGAGAATCTGATTAAATTATGTGAAGAATTAAGGCAATTTTTATTAAATAGTGTTAGTAGTTCTAGTGGACATTTTGCTTCTGGATTAGGTACCATAGAACTCACTGTTGCTTTACATTATATTTATAGAACCCCATTTGATAATCTTATTTGGGATATTGGGCATCAGGCCTATCCTCATAAGATATTAACAGGTCGTCGTGATAAAATTAATACTATAAGACAAAAAAATGGATTACATCCTTTTCCTTGGCGAGAAGAAAGTGAATATGATGCTTTTAGCGTTGGACATTCTTCTACTTCTATTAGCGCTGGTCTTGGAATGGCAGTAGCTGCTGAATATGAAAATAAAGATCGTAAAACTGTTTGCGTTATTGGTGATGGAGCTATTACAGCTGGTATGGCTTTTGAAGCAATGAACCATGCTGGAGATATTCATAAAGATATGCTAGTTATACTTAATGACAATGAAATGTCAATTTCAGAAAATGTTGGTGCATTAAATAATCATTTAGCAAAACTGTTATCTGGTGATTTATATGCTAGATTACGAGAAAAAGGGAAAAAAACGTTTTGCAATATCCCATTAATTAAAGAATTGTTAAAGAAAACTGAAGAGCACATTAAGGGTATGATGACTCCAAGCACCATATTTGAGGAATTAGGGTTTAACTATATTGGCCCGATTGATGGACATGATATATTAACATTAATACAAACCTTAAGAAATATTCGTGAGTTAAAAGGTCCACAATTTTTACATATTATAACGAAAAAAGGTAAAGGATATGAACCTG
Source organism: Arsenophonus sp. (assembly GCA_052401645.1). Lineage (GTDB taxonomy): Bacteria > Pseudomonadota > Gammaproteobacteria > Enterobacterales > Enterobacteriaceae > Arsenophonus. The sequence goes on along the minus strand of CP198939.1, from coordinate 83,823 downwards.
CTGAAAAAGATCCTATAAGCTGGCATTCCGTGCCTAAATTTGATCTAACAACTTTCAGACTACCAACAAATAATAATAATCAACTAACTTTTTCTAAGATTTTTGGCGATTGGTTATGCCAAGAGGCAAATGATGATCCAAAACTAATAGCAATAACACCAGCCATGAGAGAAGGCTCAGGAATGGTTGAATTTTCTAAAATCTATCCTAAACAATATTTTGATGTAGGTATTGCAGAACAACATGCTGTAACTTTTGCTGCTGGACTTGCTATTGCTGGTTATAGACCTATTGTTGCTATTTATTCCACTTTTTTACAACGTGCTTATGATCAAGTTATTCATGATGTCGCCATTCAAAAATTACCTATTTTATTTGCTATAGATCGAGCAGGAATTGTTGGATCTGATGGGCAAACACATCAAGGAGCGTTTGATCTATCATTTTTACGTTGTTTACCTGATATTGTCATTATGTCGCCTAGTGATAAAAATGAGTGTCGTCAAATGTTACATACAGGTTATCACTATCAAGATGGCCCTGTTGCAGTTCGCTATCCAAAAGGAACAGTAATAGATTCTAATGATACTCTGAAACCATTAACAAAAATTGAAATTGGCAAAGGATTAATTCGTCGTCAAGGGAAAGAAATTGCTATACTTAATTTCGGAACACTACTTGTCGAAGCAATTAAAGCATCAGAATTACTTAACGCCACCGTGGTTGATATGCGATTTGTAAAACCGTTAGATGAAAAATTGATATTAAGGATGGCTGAAACTCATAAAATATTAGTAACATTAGAAGAAAATGTAATTATGGGAGGAGCTGGTAGTGGTGTTAATGAATTTTTATTAAAAACAAATAATATTATACCTATCATTAATCTTGGTTTACCTGATAAATATATTCAACAAGGAAATCAAATAGAAATTCAAGTTGAACTTGGGCTAAATTCAGAAGGAATCATTAATTCAATAAATAAATATTATAATAAATAATTAAATAAATATTTTAAATAATAAAATTAAAGGATTTTTTAATAAATGATCTTTTAATTTTATTAATAACTTTAAGATTATTTTATATAATATAATATAGGTAAATAATAAGTAAGTATGCTAATAATAATAATAGAAGAAATTGCTACAATAATATCATCTATCATGATTCCTAATCCTCCTCTTATTTTTCGATCAAACCAATAAATAGGCCAAGGTTTTAATATATCTAAAAAACGAAAAAGTAGAAACGCAATTAATATCCATTGCCAATTAATAATTGGTATAAACATAAGGGTTATCCACATGCCGACGAATTCATCCCAAACAATACTACCATGATCATGAACTTGCATATCAAAAGATATTATTTTACAAATAAAAATACCAATAGAAAAACTAAATAAAATTATAAGCCAACATAACCAAATAGGTAATAACCAATACATTAATAACCAGAACGGAATACAAAATAAAGATCCAATTGTTCCAGGAATAATAGGTGATAAACCACTTCCGAATCCAGTTGATAATAAATACCAAGAATTTAAAAACATTAAAAAAGATTTTTTATAATTCATAATAAGTTATTTGTAAAAAAATGATTGAAATCGATTAAATTAAATAAAACTTTTTTATCTTCATAAAAATATTGGATATCTTCTTCCGACTTCTGCGTTATATTACCAATACAATGTAAATTTACTTTATTGCGCGCTATTATATAATCTAATTTATCACAATTTATTTCAGGTATTGTAAAACATAGTTCATAATCTTCTCCACCACTTAAGGCTAAGTTTAAAGCTTGTTCTGAAGTAGTTTGTCTTCGTAACGCATCAGATAAAGGTAAAAAATCCAATTTAATTTTAGCACCACAACTATTTATTTTTAAAATATGTCTAATATTAGAAATTAAACCATCTGATATATCTATGGCAGAAGAAGCAAGATTACGTAAAGCTTTTCCATGCGAAATACGAGGCTCTGGCCTTAAATGACGTTGTATCAACCAATTACGATCTTTTATGTCATTAACAACCAGTTTCGATTTCAAAATTGCAAGACCTGCAGCACTATCTCCTAATGTTCCTGTAACATAAATTAAGTCACCATCACGAGCTCCTAATCGTTTTAACGATTTTCCTTTAGGAATCAAACCATGAACTGTATAAGTTAAACTCATTGGACCTAGTGTCGTATCTCCACCAATAAGTTGCATTTTATAGTAATTAATCTGTTCAAATAAACTTGAGCTAAATCTTTCCAGCCAATCTTCATTAATTTTTGGTAATGTTAATGCTAGAGAAACCCATACTGGATCTGCTCCCATAGCAGCTAAATCGCTTAAGTTAACAGCTAATGATTTATAAGCTAAAGATTCTGGAGAAATATTATCAAAAAAATGAATACCAGCAACTAATGTATCAGTAGTAATTGCTAATTGTTTTTTTTTTGGTATTGTTACTAATGCACAATCATCACCAATACCAATATTAACCCCGTACTTATTTTTTTTTTGACGATTAAAATATCTCGTAATTATATCAAATTCGCCACAAATCATGATAATATCCAATATATTTATGTTTAGATTATTATAAGATAATAAAATATCTTATAATAAAATATAAGTAAGATTATTTATTAAGTCTAAAGATTATTAATTCTTCTTAATAAAAGAAGCGACCTTATCTAATGCTCCATTAATAAATTTATGACTTTCTTCTGCTCCGAAAATTTTCACTAATTCAATAGCTTCATTAATAGTAACTTTATATGGTATATCATTACGATAATAAAGTTCAAACATTGCTAAACGTAAAACAGCTTTTTCCACCTGATCAATTTTATCAACTTGACGAGAAAGATATGGAGCCATTTTTTTATCTAATTCATCAACATTAGTTGAAATACCTATAATAAGTTCACTAAAATAAATCATATCAACATCAGACATATCTTGATCAGATAAAAACTCAGATTTAACATCATTAATGTTATTACCAGATATTTGCCATGAATAGATTGCTTGAACAATACATTCACGTGCACGATGACGAGCAGCAGGTTTCATGAATTCTCCTTAAATAAATAGCTTTCCTTTAATGGTATTAATTATATTAATCATCTCTAATGCAGTTAAAGCAGCATCAGCACCTTTATTACCCATTTTAGTACCTGCACGCTCAATAGCCTGTTCTGTATTTTCTATCGTTAATACACCAAATGCAATAGGAATGTTACTCATCATCATAATATCAAAAAGTCCAGAAATAGATTTATCAGCAACATATTCAAAATGATTTGACTCACCACGAATAATACTAGCAAGCGCAATTACTGCATCATATTTTTTTATCTCCACCAATGTTTTAATAGTTAAAGGTAATTCATAAGCACCAGGTACCCAAATCACAGTAATGTTTTCTGTTATAACTTGCCCGATACGCTCTAATGTATCAACGGCACCTTCTAATAAACTTTTATTAACGAAATGATTAAATCTTGCAACAACGATTGCTATACGAGCCTTTGGTGCTGTTATAGCACCTTTTATTACATTCATAACATTCCTTAAATAACTAATTGTTATTAACAACAATATAAAATTTTTATATTACCTTAATATAAAATATGAAAATTTAGTTAAGTTTTTAACAAAGATTAAAAGTACTAAATTGAATAATATTATATCTTATGTTATTTAAATTATCCTATATATTATATTTAAGTTAAACAATTAATAAAATTAACACTGTCATAATGGACGAAGTCTTAAACGCAAATCATTACTAATAAGTTTGATATCAATAAATTCAAATTTAGGAGCATCTTTTAATTTTTGTAATTCTGGAATATCAATTAATCCTCTTGCTGTTATTCCTAAAATTTTAGGAGCGACATAAATAATTAATTCATCAATTAATTTTGATGTTAATAAAGAACCAGCAAGTGTTGCTCCGCTCTCAACTAAAATCGAATTAATATTGTATTTAGCTAGTTTCATCATTAATAATGATAAATCAATTCCCATTTCGGAAGTTGAAATTTTAATTTGTTTAACATTACCTAACCAATTTTGCGATATTGGATTAGAACGAATAAGCCAACATTCACCATCTAATTTTGTAACTATGTGTTCTGGTTTTATTTTATTAAGACGATCTAAAACAATTCTTATTGGTTGTCTGATATGATCTTTTGGATAAATATTTTGTATTTCAGGAAGAAAATCTTTCCAACGAACATTTAAAGAAGGATTGTCATTTAAAATAGTTTTATCGGTAGTTAAAATCGCGCTTGCTTCAGCTCTAAAGCTTTGTACATCTTTACGAGATATTGATGTAGTAATCCATTTACTTTTACCTGATGCAAGAGCTATTCGTCCATCAAGTGATGCGGCTAATTTAAGTTGAACATAAGGAAAACCAGTTCTCATTTTTTTTATAAATCCTAGATTTAATTGTTCAGCCTCATTTGTTAGCAAACCATATATAACTTCAATTCCAGCTTGTTGTAACTTAAGTAAACTTCGTCCTGAAACCTTAGGATTTGGATCTTGCATCGCTACAAAAATACGCCGAATACCAGCGTTTATTAATGCATCTACGCAAGGCGGTGTTTTACCATAATGGCTACATGGTTCTAATGTAATATAAGCAATTGCTCCATTAGTTTTTTCGCCTGCCATCTGTATGGCATAGATCTCAGCATGCGTATGACCTGCTTTATAATGAAAGCCTTCACCTATAATTTTATTATTATGTACAATAACGCAACCTACATTAGGATTAGGTGAAGTTGTAAATCTCCCATGTTTAGCCAATGATAATGCGCGCATCATAAACTGTTTATCAGTAGTTGTAGTCATTTTGTAATTAATCCTGCAACTTAGAAATTTCTTCACCGAATTCACGAATATCTTTAAAACTGCGATATACAGAAGCAAAGCGTATATAAGCAACTTTATCTATTTTTTTTAACTCTTCCATAACAATTTTTCCAATCATTTTCGCTGGAATTTCTCGATTACCAGTTGCTCTGAGTTGAGACTTTATATTATTAATTACTGTTTCTACATCATTAGAAATTACTGGACGTTTTTCTAATGCTTTTTCTATACCTCGTCTAAGTTTAAGTTCATCAAATAACTCATGTATATCGTCACTTTTTACCACTCGAGGCATTATTAATTCAGCTACTTCAAAAGTAGTAAAGCGATCATGACATTCAAGACATCGTCGTCGACGACGAACTTGTGAACCATTGACAATTAGACGTGAGTCAATAACCTTAGTATCTGCAGCAGTGCAAAATGGGCAATGCATAAAATTTCCTGACTTTAAAATCTTATTTTTAAGTTTAACTAAATTATCAATAAAAACTGACTAGTTATCTCAATATAATAGAATTTGAATTAATAAAATTAATCTTTGATATAGAATAGAATATTAATATATCTCTTTTTATTTTTTAAGATAAATGAAATGCTTTCGTTTCATTTTCATCTTTAATGCTAAAGCAGAAGCGACATAAATTGAAGATATAGTTCCAATTGGAACACCAATTAACATAACTAGTGAAAATCCTTTCATAATTGATCCACCAAAAAAATAGAGCATTAATACCACTAATAAAAAAGTGCATGATGTAATCACTGTTCGTTTTAATGTTTGCGTTAATGATAAATTCATTATTTCATAAGAAGTACCAAACCTAACCTTACGAAAATTTTCACGAATACGATCAGAAACAACGATGGTATCGTTTAATGAATAACCAATAACAGACATTAATGAAGCAACAATAGTCATATCAACTTCAATTTGAAAAAGAGATATAATACCTAATGTAATAATTAAATCATGGGCTAACGATATTACTGAACCTGCAGCTAGACGCCATTCAAAACGTAATCCAACATAAATTAAAATAGAAATCAATGCAACTAAAAGTGCGATTCCTCCATTTTGAGCTAATTCATCGCCAACACTTGGCCCAACAAATTCGATACGTTTAACTATTGCTTGATCATCTATGTCTTTATGAATTATTGAAATAATAGATTTACCAATTTCTTGATTTGCAATACCTTTAATATGAGAAAATCGAATCAAAATATCTCGAGTACTACCAAAATTTTGTATTAAATGTTCAGGATAACCACTATTAGTTAATTTCGTTCTAATTTTATTTAGATTTATAGGTTTGTTGAAATTCATTTCAATAACTGTTCCTCCTGTAAAATCCAATCCTAAATTAAAATCTTTCAATAAAAAAATAGTAACCGAAAAAATAAATAAAATAATTGAAATAGAAAACGCTAAGTAATCCCAACGCATAAAATCGATAACTTTATGGCCATGATTTAACTGTTCTATTGTGTAATCTTGTTGCATAACGAGATTCCTTAAATAGAAAGATTTTTAATATGTTTACCGCCATATAATAAGTTTACTATAGCACGCGTTCCTATAATTGAAGTAAAAATAGAAGTAGCAACTCCAATCACTGTAGTAATGGCAAAACCTTTAATTGGACCAGTGCCTAAAGTATATAAAATAATTGCTGTAATTACAGTTGTTAAATTCGCATCTAAGATACTGGATAATGCACCACTATAACCTTCATTTATAGCGTATTGTATGGAACGACCATTTCTTAACTCTTCTTTAATGCGTTCATTAATTAATACATTGGCATCAACAGCAACAGCAAGTGTCAATACAATACCGGCAATTCCTGGCATAGTTAATGTAACTCCTGGCAATAAAGACATAACACCCACGATAAGAATTAAATTAGCTAATAATGCTGAACTTGCAATAAAACCAAACTTACGGTAATAAATTACCATAAATAATACTGAAGCTAGTAATCCAGCTAATGATGCTTTCATTCCTTGTTCAATATTTAGTAATCCTAATGTTGGCCCAATTGTACGCTCCTCAATAATTTGAATAGGAACGATTAATGTTCCAGCCCGTAATAATAATGATAATTGACGAGCTTCTATTTGATTACTCATACCAGTAATACGAAATTTATTACTAAAATGAGAAGAAATTCTAGCAATATTAATAATTTTTTCATCTTTTATTAAAATAGTACGATTTTCGGCATTTTTTTGGCCACTATCTTTATATTCAATGAATAAAGTTGCCATCAATTTATTTTGATTATTACGTGTGAAATTTGACATAATAAATCCACCTTCACTATCTAAAGTAATGTTTACTTCAGGTCTACCAATTTCATCAAAACTAGATAAAGAATCAGTAATATGATCTCCCATTAATACAACATGTTTATAAAGAACAATAGGTTTGCCATCACGAGTATATTTTATTTCAGAATCACCTGGAATATGATTAAGTTGAATAGCAGAATTGTCTATATCTGTATTAACTAAACGAAATTCTAAAGTTGCAGTTGCTCCTAAAATCTCTTTTGCTCGAGCAGTATCTTGAATACCAGGTAATTCAACAACAATACGATCATTACCTTGTTGTTGTACCAATGGTTCTGTAATACCTAATTGGTTAATACGATTACGGATAATATTAATGTTTTTTAATATTGCATTATTACGCACTCCACGAATATATTTATCTGTCATTGTTATTATTAATATATTATCATCACTAGAACTAAAATCAAAATTACGATAATTTGATATTAAATAAGATTTAACTTTAGAAAAGTTATTATTATCATTTAAATAAATTTTAAATCCATAATTATCTATTTTACGTATAGTTGAATATTCGATTTTTTTTTCACGTAAATAAATACGAAGTTTATCTATATATTGTTCTTGTAATTTATTTAATACCGGCTTCATGTCTATATCTATTAGAAAATGAACACCACCACGTAAATCTAAACCTAATTTCATCGGTTCACCACCTAATATTCTTAACCAATAAGGAGTAGCTGGCATTAGACTTAACGCAATAATATATTCTCTTCCTAAATCTCTTAATAAACTTTCGCGTGCATTAAACTGGATATCTGGATTACTAAATCGAATGAAAATTACACCATCTTTTAAAAGAATTGATTTACTTTTTATTTTATCTTTCTTTAAAATATTATGAACATGATTTAAAACATATTCATTAGCAACTGTTCCGTATACACCAGTAATCTGAATAGCAGGATCTTCCCCATAAAGGTTTGGAAGTGCATATAATAAACCTATGAATAACGAAACGATCAAAGTTAAATACTTCCATAAAGGATAATAATTTATCACGTCAACTCTCTTTTTAAAAAATGAGAAATTAGATAGATTTTATTGTACCTTTTGGTAATATAGAAGCAACAAAATCACGTTTAATAGTTACTTCATTTGTATTATTTATTGCAATAATAATACAACCTGTTTCAGATATTTTGGTAACGCGTCCAATTAATCCACCAGTTGTTAGTATTTCATCACCTTTAGAAATAGAATCCATTAATTTTTTATGTTCTTTAGCTCGCTTCTGTTGTGGACGTAAAATCATAAAATAAAAAATTAATCCAAAAATAACTAGAATTATAATTAAAGAATATGGATTTCCTTGTGACTGTGTAACCTCTGAAGCAATCGCTTCGGAAATAAAAAAATTCATCAAAATTTCCTCATTAATATTTTAAATAATATTAAAACTTAAAAGATTAACTAAAATAAATAAATACCACTACATTAATTTTATTTAATTAATATGTTCATCGAAGTATTACATTACTATAATTTTTATGAAATTAATTCATTGGATTTTTATTAATCCGTCGATAAAATTCTAAACAGAAAGTCTTAAATTTATTTTTTTTAATCGATTTTCTAATTTCAAACATTAGTCGTTGATAATAACGTAAATTATGTAATGTATTAAGTCTCGCACCAAGAATTTCATTACACTTATCAAGATGATGTAAGTAAGAACGAGTATAATTAGAACAAGTATAACAATCACAATATGCATCTAACGGCAAAGTATCTAATTTATATTTAGCATTACGTATTTTAATTATACCTTCGGTCACAAATAAATGACCATTTCGTGCATTACGTGTTGGAATTACGCAATCAAACATATCAATACCATAATAAACGGCTTCAATAAGATCTTCTGGTTTACCAATTCCCATTAAATAACGTGGTTTATTCTTAGGAATTTCTAGACAAATTTTAGATAAAATCCGATACATATCTTCTTTAGATTCTCCAACAGCTAAACCACCAATAGCATAACCATCAAAACCAATTTCAATTAAACTTTTTACCGAAATATCACGTAAATCCTGATAAATACTGCCTTGAATAATACCAAAAATCGCATTTTTATTTGTTAACTCGTCAAACCGTTGACGACTACGTTTTGCCCAACGCAGAGACATCTCCATTGATTTTTTAGCATAATTCCAATTTACAGGGTAAGGTGTACATTCATCAAGAACCATGACAATATCTGAACCAAGATAATATTGGATTTCCATTGATTTTTCAGGGCTAAAAAAAATTTTTTTACCATTAACTGGATGGCGAAAATAGACACCATCTTCTTTAATTTTACAAATTCTTCCAAGGCTAAAAACTTGAAAACCACCTGAATCAGTTAAAATTGGATTTTGCCATTGCATGAAATTATGTAAATCACCGTGTAATTTTATTATACTTTGTCCAGGACGTAACCATAAATGAAAAGCATTAGCTAATAGGATTTCTGTTCCTGTATCTTTAATATCATTTGATGTCATACTTTTTACTACACCATAAGTACCGACTGGCATAAAAACAGGTGTTTCTATAATCCAATTATTAAAAATTAAATGACCAAGACGAGCTTGTCCATCTTGATTTTGTAATTCATATTTCACTTTATACTCCTTTTATTATCAGGAAAATAATTTAATTTGTTATTTATATATTAAGTAAAATAATTTAATTATATTGATTATTAAATCAACAGTTAACTAGATATTTTTATTATTAATATTTGGATTATGTTTGATAAAAAGAATATTAAACAGAAAGTAACTAAAAACGATATCTCTTCATAATTGTTTTAAATAAATATTTATTTTGTATCTTAATATTTAATAAAAGAAAATATTAATATAATTAAATATTTTCAGATAAAATTAAATTAATAATTAATAGATTAATAATTTAAAGATTAAATTCGGGATAAATAAAAAATTAAAATATTGTTAAAAAAATAATAATTCATTTTTGTAAATAAAAAATATTTTTAAAGACATAATAAAAGTTAATCTAACCATAGAAATTTATTTATCGCTTATATGATAATTTAATATAACATTAATATTTTTTTATAAAATTAAATATATTTTAAATAAAATACTTTAAATAGCAAGTTTCAACTAAACATATTTAGATTTATTAAACGCTAATAAAAAGTGTTACTAAAACTACTATTATTTATTTCACAAACGGTAAAATTAGTAATAATTTATCAAGATATAATATTATTTTTATATAATAATTATGTTAAAATTTTTACTATAAATTATTTTGTGGAAGTAATATACTTTCTCTATTTATTAAGATTATTGATTATTAATACAATAACGAAAGATAAAACAATATTATTAATAAATATAAAGAAATCTTATTTATAGTAAAACTATTTTGATAAAATATCATTTTTTCTTACTAAAATTGTTTCATTATTTTAGTATTATTCTAAAAATATTTTAATTCAATTTCACATAGCTTTATGAATACGAATTACTTAATAAATAATCAAGATTTAATATATATATTAACTAATACTTCAATTTTATTAAATATTCAATTGTTAATAAAAAAATATTATAATTTATATATTTTTTTAAACAAATAACTAGATAAAATATTTTAAAGTTTATGAAAAACTACAAATAATATCATATTATATGATATTATTTATTAAATTATTTAAAGAATATGCCTTAAAGTGATAATATTTTTAATTAAATGATAATAATTATTAAATTATTAGTTAAGTTATTTTAAAAATAAAATCAAAGTCTTAAATTTCTTTAAGCCATTTAATCAAAATAACTTAATTAGTATAATATTGTTATGAAATGTCATAATAGATAAACATAATTAGAAATTAAAAATTCATTATTATAATCTTATTACACATAATATTTTAACTTAAATAAAAACATATTTTAAAATATAAATTTAATAATTATTTAACTAATTATTAATAGCTTTTAAAATAAGCTACTAAATTGTATTATATATTATATTTTATATTGAGATAATTATTTTTAATTTAGCTTTTGAAATCAACTTATTATTTTACTTTTACTTAAAATTTTAAAAATTAAATGAATATTTATAATTATAAATTAGTCAATATTTTATATATTAAATAAATTTTAATAACCTGTTAAAACATTATATAAATATATATTAAAATCAATAACTTTAATTGTGTATATTTTATATAATCTTATTTTATGAATTAACTTAGTTTTTTAATTTTTAAAAATTTTATTAATTTGCTAAATTATCTTAAAATAAGATAAGTGATATTTTAATATTTTATTATATTTTAATTTTTAATTAAATCTTATCTGATTTTATATCAGTATTATTAGTGTTAATAATATCAAATAATGCAAAAAAAATCAAAATAATTAATGATGGTATAAGCCAAGATAAATCATGATCATAAAGAGGTAATTTTTTAGCAATATCAGGAATAAATGTTTCTAAAAATTTAGAGGATTTCATTGCACCTAACAAGCCAAATAATAAGCTAATCAAGATTGTTGGTGAAATTACCCTTGATGCGCAAGTCCACCATTTTAATGTAAAACTCATTAGAATTAATATAATACATGGTGGATAAATCGCGATTAATACTGGAATGGAAAATTCAATTAATTTATTTAATCCTAAATTAGATATTACCATAGAAAATATACCAAATATCCAGACTAATTTATCATAAGAAATTCCCGTATGAAGTGAAAAAAAATCAGCACAAGCACAAGTAAGTCCTATAGCAGTTACAATACAAGCAATAAAAATCAATCCACTTAAGAAAAAACTACCGTAATTACCAAAAGTATGTTGCACATAAGCACGCAGAACATCAGCACCATTATCAGCATTAGATAATAATGTTCCGCTATTTTCTCCAAGTTTAAATAGTGAAATATAAACTAATATTAATAATACACCAGCAATTAATCCAGCTAATATTGTATAACGGGTTAAAAGAATGGGATTTTCAATTCCTCTAGAGCGAGCAGCATTAACAATAACAATACCAAAAACCATTGCTCCTAGTGTATCCATGGTAAGATAACCATTAATAAAACCATTAGAAAAAGCCATTTTAGTATATAATGATGTTGAAGTTATTGATTCACCTGCTGGCAAAAGTATTGCAGCAACACCTAAAACAGCCAATCCAATTATTTTTATCGGTGCCAGAATATACCCTATACTATCAAGCAATCGTCCAGGGTAAAGTGAGATGGATATTACGATAGTAAAATAAATTAAACTATAAATAAATAATGAAACTGATGAAACTTCTCCTAATAATGTAGCAATTCCAACTTCATAAGAAACTGTTGCAGTACGTGGCATTGCAAATAATGGTCCAACAGATAAATAGGCAATAGTAGCTAACAATAGTCCTGCAGATTTACCAATTGGTGCACTAAGTTGTTCTATACCGCCACCTACTTTTGCTAATGCAATAACTGCAAGAATAGGTAAACATACACTTGTTAAAAGAAATCCAGATACAGCTGTCCATAATTGTTCACCTGCTTGTAATCCAATAAGTGGAGGAAAAATAATATTTCCAGCTCCTACAAATAACGCAAATGTCATAAATCCTAATGCTAGGATATTTGTAGCTGTTAAACGATATTTCATAATCATATTATTAATTTTTTTATTGTTTATAATTTAGTTTAAGTGGAATTGAAAACCTAAACCATTTTTTATTTATATTATAGTATAATCTATATTCTTATTTTAACAAAAGAAAAACATTTAATAAATCTAATATATTTTAACTAAAAAAATATATCTATATATCAATCTATATTTCTCATATAACGAAAAACAATACAAAATTGAAAAATAAAAATAATATTCTTAAATATATTTCATAAAATATGTCAATTATATAACACATATATCTTTAATTAAAATTAAAGTCCATATAATAAAAAATAGAAAGTAATAAATTAATTATTATTTTTTTTAATTAATCCTTTTGATAACTTTTTGAAAATGATATACTATTGACATTTTATATTAAAATAATTATAATAATTGATAATTAATAATCATTTAATGTATATAACAATTAATTGTATATATATTCTAAATTTAATATTTAATTTATATTTAATATTTTTGTAATATTGATCTTATCATCTAAATTAAAATAATATTAAATTCAATTTAAGAAGTTTATATTTATTTACTTAATTTTAAAATATTCTTTTGTTTTTCACTATTCATATACGTTAATAAAGATTTTTATTAATAGAATATTTATTGTTTAAAATATGATAATTTGATATTTCTAGATAACATTGTAAAATCATAAACTAAATATGATTAATATAAGATATAATCAAAAATTAATAAAAAAATAATAATATGATTTCTTTTGGAATTAAATTCCATATTTTTTGTTACTATTAGTAATAGATTGATTAATATCAATCCATAATTTATAATTGAATAGATAGTGGTAAAATCATTATATTTAATATTTGTAATAAATAATAAAAATAGTTAATTAAACCATTAATAATAATTAAAAATTATTATAATATAATAAGAATAAGTACAAGAATAAAGTAACTTTTTTCTATTTATTATAATTAAAAAAAAATAAAAATTATTAAATAGTCATGAAAATATTTTTCGTTTTAATTATCAGAATGATACCAAGAAGAGAGATTTTAAAAATTTTCTAAAATCATATAATAATTAATATCAATTTACATAGATATTTATAATTAAATAATTTTAATTAACAAATACTATAGTTTATTTTTTTAATACTTTATAAAACATTGAAAAAATATATTTTTAACTAAATTTGTTTATTTAATTTTATAAAATTAAATAAACTTAATATAAATGATCAAATGTAAAATCATAAATAATTTCTTTAAATATCTTTGATAAAAAATAAATAAAAATAATTATAATTATTAAAATAAATATTTGAATTTTTGTTTATTATGATGAATTATTAATAATAGATGAAAATGATAATATATAATTTAAATTATACAGATAGTTTATAAAAATGCAGGAATTTATATTATGCTTATTCTATTTCTTTCAATATTAAATTTTAATTTTTAACAAGTAGAGATAAATACTGGATTTAATTTTAGTTAATTTATTTTAATAAAAATCTTGATGATTGTAAAAAAAAATAAATAAAAAAATATGTTTATTTTAATAATTAGTTCTTTAACTTTAAGTTAAAAATAATCATTTATCCATTTTTTAACTACAACATTATTTCTTTCTAATATAGAAAATTATATTTTTTTGTATATTATATAATTAAATTTATATTTATATCAAAATAATTAATGATATAAATAATTATAAATTTTATAATTAAAAAAACGAATCTCTATGATTTTTATAAACATTTAACTGTTATAAAGTCAACATGATTTTTTTTTAAAATCTTATTCTTTTAAATTTAAAAGAACTCATCTAATAGATGATGATTTTATCTTTATTTAATTTAAAATTAGAATGATAATAATTAATTTTTTTGTCGATTTTTATTTATATATATTTTATAAAAATAATTCAAATTTTATTAAGTTGTAAATGTTTAAATTTAGATAAATTTATAGAATATTATTTATAAAATTAATTAATAACATTGTTTTATAAATATGTTGGATAAATAATTATATTATTTAAAAGTAATTAAGATTAATTTTTAATTAATTATTAATTAATAAATATAATTTTATTATATAATTATATAATATCAATAGATATAGTCTTATTTTAAGATATTTTATTTTAAAATCAGATAATATCTATTATTAATTATAATTTTATTAATTTTTTTAAAATTATTAATTAAACAAAATATAAAAATAACAATTAAATAAATAAACTATTTATTATTAATTTTTACATTTTATATATAAATAATTATTTTTTATTTTATAAAATAGAAAAATTTTCTCTATTTATAATATATTATATAATTTAATTAAACTAATTATTTATATAACCTTGATTCTTATCATTAATATAATTATAGATTCTATATATTTAATAAAATAATTATTTACTTTTAATTAGACGAAAGTTTATTTATTTCTAAGTATAATATAAAATCTGTATAGAGTTAAGCTTAATATTATTGTTTAAAATATTTAAAAAATAAATTATACATCTTTTAATTAAAGCTAATAAAAACAAATATATAAACGTTTATTTGTATTTATTATTTGATATAAATATAAATCATTATTATGATAATGTTTAAAATGAAATAACCCAAATAGCATTTTAATTGTATCAATGAATTTAATAGATATTTTAGTTATATTCACAATCGTTATTTTTATAAGATTTCTTGTAAATTATGAAATATTCAAAATTTATATTTCTAAATCAATTCATAATATTCTATATATAAAATTAATATAAAAAATACATAAGCAATTATCATTAATTAATGTTAATAATTATATTTTCTTTTTTTTAAAAAAAATAATTTAATATTATATTTTGTATTTTATTAACTTTAAAATAATTTTATTTTTACATACAAAAATTTTAATAAGATAATTCATAATATTTTATTTTACTTTTGATATATATTTATTAGTATTATCTAATTAAATATTTAATTTTATTACTAATTTTTATATAACTATAATTAATGATAATAATTGAGTTAATTATCCTACTTATTTATTTTATGGATTAAAATAATATTTCATATTAATAAAAAATAAATATTATTATTAATTTATTTTATTAACAAAAAGATGTATTTATTTTTATTAAAAAATACAAAAAACTTATATAATTACAAAAGTTTCTTCTTTTTAACTACTTTAAATATTTAAATATCTAAAGTTAATTAATTTCATATTATAATATTTTATTTAAATTAAAATATTTAATTAATGATTATAACTAAATATTAAACTAAATATAAATATCGAATAAATTACATCTATATTAAAATTAATATCATCAATTCATATATATAAATAGATAATTTAGTGTATTAATTAATTATATTTTTCATATTTTATTATATCATAAAATATGAAAAATGTTTTACAATATAACTTAATTTATAATATCTTTCTTGATTTAATATTTCTTTAAGTTTCTTAAATATCCACTTAATATTATTTTGCAATATATTAAGTAATATATAACATATAAACTAAACTCACTTTTTATTTAATAAATAAATATCTAAATAAGATGTTATCGTTAATAATATAATTATTATAGCTAAATTATTAATACAATACAGATAATGAATGGAATATTTATTAATAATAAACACAATGTTAAATGATTATAGTTGTATATCAATTAAGGACTCATATGAAATCTCTAAGTATTAATATAGATAACTTCTTATTTATCCAACTTATTAATATATTAAATTGTAAATTTTCTATCTGACTATTAGTAATAAATGAAATTTTCAATTACGATTAGTGTTTTTTTTAAAATACTATGTTCATCTGAAAAATCAATGATTCTATAATTTAGGAAATTCTTACAATATCTAGTATTATTTACTATTAAAAATATAAGAAAATATGAAAACTATTACTATTAATTATAGTAAATATTTGAAAAAAATAAACAAAGAAAAATAATCAAAAAAATATAACAGTAAATAAGAATTATGCTAATAATAAAATTACTACAAGGTGTAAATCTCATTACTTTTTAAAATAAACAATACTTATATATTATATATTAAGAAAATAACAGTTTAAATATTTTAAAATATATAATTTATCATCAGTTAGTTACTTTTATCACTATCTCTATCTGGTCATAATATTATAAGCGATAACACAACTTTTAATTATTTCTTATAATTAATTCAATAGAATTAGTTATAAAAAATCAAGAATAATTTTTTTTACTTACTATCTTTTAATTTACTAATATTTTTTTGGAAATCAGTTATAAATTAACTCAATAAGTTAAAAACTTACATAAATTAACTAATTATATTTTTTTAATAAAAATATAATTTATTTTTATAAAAATAATTAAAGATATTTCATTTAGTAAAATATTTTTTGAAATAAAAAATCATCAATTTAAACTTAGATATTGTATTATAGATAACTATAAATAATATTCTTATTTAATATAAAATTAATCAATACGCTTATTAATTAATAATATATAAAATTATAGACTTAATAAGTCTTGAATAATCATAAATCAAAAACAATAATTTAATTATAAAATTAATTTTTAAATATTACTGAAAAATAATTTTTAAATATAAATATTTATTTACTTTTATAATTTTATTTATTTATATCTAAAATATAGAATAAATCTTTAAAATAAAATTCTTTATTAGCTTTCAAAATTTAATACTAAATAAAAAATATTTAATATAGAAAAATTAAATTTTAGTTATAAGTAACGTAAAGATAGAAGGAATAGATTATTTACTATCTTTAATATTTAAAATAAAAATAATAATCTAATTAGTCTTATATTTTATAATAAGAAATCTAATTCTTAATATTTTGCAACCATTTTTCTAATTTTTTTTGATATAGAGCAAATTTACAAATACCATCAGCTAATTTGTCAGTCGC
Organism: Arsenophonus sp.; assembly: GCA_052401645.1. Classification (GTDB taxonomy): domain Bacteria; phylum Pseudomonadota; class Gammaproteobacteria; order Enterobacterales; family Enterobacteriaceae; genus Arsenophonus. Next base: position 65,956 of record CP198939.1, on the reverse strand, counting down.
CATAGCATCAGTATGATGATACCAATAAATTTCCGCTTCAGTCATTGGTCTAGGTGGTGACTGAATTTGTCCATTAAATATTAATTTACGAACAACTTCACCTTGTGATTCAGAAAGCTCTTTAAGTAAATTCGGTGGAATTGTTAAGCAATCACAACCAGCTAATTGCAAAATTTGATTGATATTTCGAAAACTTGCTGCCATTATCATCGTTTTATATCCATATTGTTTGTAATAATTATAAATTTTTTTAACAAAAATAACACCTGGATCTTCTTCTATAACGTATTCTTTCATATCTCTATTTGTTTTATACCAATCAAAAATACGACCAACAAAAGGTGAAATAAGATAAACGTTAGCTTCAGCACAAGCACGTGCTTGAGCAAAAGAGAATAATAAAGTTAAATTGCAGTTGATACCATCTTTTTCTAACTGTTCTGCTGCACGGATTCCTTGCCAAGTTGAAGCTAATTTTATTAAAATACGATTATTTTTAATACCTGCATTATTATAAAGTTCAATAATTCGATGAGCTTTTTTAATAGAAGCATCACTATCATATGAAAGACGTGCATCAATTTCTATTGAAATTTTTCCAGGAATTAATTGTAATATCTCTAATCCAATATTAATTATTAATTTATCAGTTGCATCAATGATTTGTTGTTCATGAGAATAACTTTGTTTACGTGCCCAATTTATTGCTTCATTAATAAGTGGTTGATATTCTTGAATCTGAGCTATTTTAAAGATCAAAGAAGGATTTGTTGTTACATCTTCAGGTTTATAGCGTTTTATTTCATTAATATCTCCTGTATCAGCTACAACATTTGTTATTTTACGCAAAGATGTTAATTTATTGATCATTTTTTAATCCTAATTGTTATCAATGATGAAAGTTATAGTTTAAGATTTAATCTTACGATAATAAATATTATAAATTTATATTACAAGAAATAAGTCAACTAACTACTATTATAGTCTGTCTAATATAAGAAATAACTGCAATAAAACAATCTATTATTTTGATAAAATTACTTTTTATAAATTTTACTACATATTAATTATTATTATAATTTTATCAGTTAAAAGATTTAAATTATAAAAATTACTTTAATAAAATAAATAAAATTAAAGATTTTTAAATCATCGTAAATAAATTAATTAATTAAAATTAATATTAAACTTATATAAAATTATTATATTAATAATATATTATTAATTAATTAACAATTTTAAATTCAGTTTATTTAGCTAATTAAATATCAATATATAAGATAAAATATAAAACTACTTGTCTTCATTTTTAAAATGTAATATTTATCTATACTCATACTCATGAGCTATAATAAAAATGCTTTATATTAAAATTTTATCTTTAGTAATATAATTATATTTATATTTATTTTATTTTTATTTTTAGTAGATTATAAAAATTTAATTTAATAAAATCTTATTAATTAAAAAAAAGCTAACTAAATAATAATAAGCGCCGTAAAATATATTTTATACTTCTTCTATGTGTTTCCTTTCGAGATGATATTTTTTAATAAAAACTAAAATAAACTTTAAAATAATCAAAATTCTGATATTTTAATTAACTTAAAATTAGATAATTATTTTAATATTTTAATATTAAAAACAAATATGTTTATCTTATTAAGATTATTTAAATAAAAAGAAACATATTATAAAGTTATTAGTTTTTAAAAATCTTAATTTTAATTATTAATTTTATTATAAAAATTAATTAAGAATATCTTATATATAACTGAATTTAATTTAATTAATCATTAATTTTGTAACTATGTTTATAGTAAAATAATTGATTTTTAAAATGTTACTTTAATAGAAATTAAATTTTTATTTAAATAATTACTATTTAGTTTGAATTATTAGTTAGTTTATATAAAAACTTTTATTTTAAATAATTGAATATAGATAATTTAATTAATTCAGTAAAGATGGTTTTTAATAAATATTAATTTAATTAAAATATGATTTACAATTTCTATAGAATCTTATTATATGTAAAGATATTTAAGAATGTTTTCTATTCATTATCTTATAATTGATTGTATTAAATATAATAAAATATTCAAATATTTTACTTAATATTTATCTTTTTAACATTCAATTATTTAATATTTTTAATTATTTATTATTAATAACTTAATAATTAAATTGAGAAAACTTAAATTTTGACATTAGAAAGATCTCTATCTATAATTAATTATTTAAATAATTGAATATTTATCATATTTAAAATATTGATACTATAAAATATTTAAATAATATCAATGCTAATTAATATATATTCGAGAATTCTCTCTCCAGCTAAAAACATTATAAAAATAATAATATTAATATAATACTAATCATTATATTTATTTTTATAAATAAACAGATAGTTAAATTATTATAATTATCATTATTGAGTAAAATAATTAGTTATTTATATTTTTAATTAGTTCACTTTATGATATATTTATAAAATAATTTTCTTTATGGAAGAAAATTACATTATCTAAACATAGAATGATTACCTAAAGATTATTTAAAGTTATAAAATATATGACTAATATAATTATCAATAAACTCTTAAATATAATATATTTAAGTTAGCAATAAGTTTATTGATATTAAGCTAAGTTATAATAATTATTTAATATATAAATAAACTATATTAAAAATTTTTACATTACTTAAACAACCTTTAAGATGATAGAACTTTAGTTATGTTAATTAAATTTTCTTTTATTTTCACTTTAGCAATTAATAAAAAAGTTTTCAAAAATTTTTCAGGTTTAAAATATTTATTTGAAATAATATTTTTCTGAAATTAAAATTTAATAATATTAACTATTTACATATATAATATAAATTATTTAATTATCTATTGATTACTAAATTTTAAATTAAAAAATTAAATCTTAATTTTTTAATTAACTGTTATTCAGTAATTTAAATAAATTAATCTGTTTACTTTATTTTTTTAAATTATAGAATTCCATTACTTTAACTTTATGACTATTTTATTAAATTTATTTAAATAATATATGAGAGTGTATGAAAATAAGTTGTATTTTATAAAAAATACTGTAATTTTAATTAGATAGTTTTTCTATTATTTTATTTATAGTAAATTTAAATAATATTAGTAAAATATATGAAATATCAAAACTTGATATATCATCCTTTTTTGTTTTTTAGAAACTAATACAAAAACCCATAATTGGATTTTAATATAATAGAAAATATTAATTAAATTTTTATAATTCATTAATTGATAGATAAGTTTGTTTGTTATAAATTATTTAAATAAATATATAATAATGAATTATAGTTAAATTTATAATGTTGTTTAATAATCATTAATAGTATATATAATGGAATAACCATCATTTTTAATTATGAAATTTTAATGTTTGTGATAAAATAATAAATTAATTTATTTAACGATTAATTTTATATTTTATAAGAAAAAAATATTGTAAGTTATTACAATAACAAATACTGTTGAAAGAAAAACTTTTTATTTTATTTTTTTATTAATAAAAATCATTTTTAAAAAAATAAAAAACTTAATATATTTAAGATAATGAAAAATAACTTTTAACTACTAAGTAGACTTATTTTATATATTAATATAAAATAATAATATATTCAATATTATTTTAATATTTATAAATTCATTGAGTTTTTATTAAATAATTTTAATATATTATAAATGATATTTTTTCTTTATATATAGTAATTTATCGAATAATTTTTATTAATTTAAAATTAAACCCATTAGTTTTTTATAATCAAATATATAAAAATATAATTATTTATTTTTATCAAATAAATAGAAATATTTATTTTAAATAAATAAAATTTAAGCATGATGGTTACTATTTCTTATCAATTCTATCAGATAAATCTAATAATTTTTATACTTATATTTTATATTTTATAATTTCTTATATATTAAGAAATGAAATTAATGATAATAATTTACTATTTTTATAGTAAATTATTACTATCAATAAAATTAATCAATAATAACAAATATTAAATACTAAATATTTTTAGCATTTTAATTTTATAAAAAATATCATATCTATCAATTTTAACAGTACTATTATAAGTAATAACCAGAAGTTTAATTAATTAAATACAGCAAATGCTTAATTCTTATCTATTGTTTTTAATAAATATATATTTTAAAAATTTTAATTTAGTTTTCTTAATTATTGAGAGATAATTAAGAAAATATATATCATAAAAATGTTTTTAAAAATAATATTTATATTAATTATTTTTAATTTTAATATCTTTAAACTTAAAGATATATTTTCTATATATTAAAATAAATAAATTATTTGAAAATTCATATTATAAATATTATTATAATAATTTAAATTTAGTTAATTAAAATCTTTTTAAACTAAAAATTAAAATATCTTACAAGAAACAGAAACCTTTTTAACCAAAAAAACTAAATATATAAAAGTATAAATTAAGAGATTTTAATTACATTCATAGTAATTAGCACTTACATCGAACAAATTTCGATATTATTTAACTAATAAAAAACAATTATATTAACATTAGTTAAATATAGAAATATCGATATTGTCTAATTAAATATCTAATTATTATCTATTCAAGATAATTTATATTATTAATATTCATTATATTAAATATAAAATAATATATTCAATTTTAAGAAAAATATTTTACTTATATATCTCATAATAATAGATAAAATAAACAATAACTAAATTTAAAAATAATATCTATCATATAATTATGATAAATAATTCATATTAAAAGTTTTTTTTCACTTAACAAATATTGTTATTTTAAGAAATACTTAGTGATAATTTTAGATTAATAAACATCAGTTATGAACCACTTTTATATAAAATTATTAATTCAATATGTTTTTAAAATATGTCTTTATTTATATAATTTATTCAAAATAAAGCATAATAATATAAAATATTGATAACTTAAATAAAATAATTAAAAGTTATATTTTATATAATTACAAAAAAATAATATTATATAATTATTAATTCTGATCTATATTTAATATTTGTAAAAACTTTACTTAATAAAAAATATTAATATTAATAATAAGTTATATTATATAATAAAAATGTACTAATATTAGTTGAATATCTTATATATGATCAAACATTTTATATTTAAACGAAATAAGTAAATGGAAATTATATTTTATTCAATAATTCAATAGAATTTTCCTTTTAATTTAAAAAAATTTTCATTTATTATCTTGTGTATTCCTATGATAAATAATAGTTAATACACAAAAATTAATATCATAATTTCAAATGATAATAAATAGATTAATGTAATTTATATTCTTTATAGAATATTGAAATAGGTGAAACTATTTAATAGTATACTTACGGTACTAATCATTTATATACAAGTATTTATATATTTCCAAACTATATTCATTGTAAAATCAATAATAATATCCAATAATGAATACATTAAAACTAAATTTAAGATATATAAAATTCATATCATTTAAATAATAAATTATTTAAATTTAAGTATTCTTGTGTTCATTTTTTTAATCATAATTTAATAAATTAACTTAAAAGAATATTTTTTAAAATAATTTATAGCATTTTATTTACTCCTGTAAGTTATTTTGTAAATATCAATTTAATTAAATTAATTTAATTTACCTAATTTTAATTAAATAAAAATAGTTATTAAATTAAATCTATTTTTAATAAATTAAAGCTATATTTTATTTAGAATTTCTCTATATAATATAGTTGAATACATAATGAAAATTAATTTTTAATACATTGAAAATAATATTTCATAAAACTAATTAATTTATGAGTAAATATGATAGTAGTAAGTTCTGTTAAAATAAATTATGTTATATTAAATTAACATCATAATTTGTTTTAAGCTTAATGATTATTAAATCAAAATTATTATAAATGTAATTAATAGTTTATAACTAAACTATTTAATTTATAATAAAAACTATAATATAATATTATAAAAATATTAGGATATTATCCTAATATCATATATTACATACATAAGTAGATATAGAATTTAATATTAAGATGATTTTTTTTTGAAATATCTTAGAATATAAATAAATTTAAATTAGGTACATGTCTTAATATTCATAATTCTATATATATTATATTTTAAATAATTTTATTTAATAAACTTTATTTATACTTAGAGTATAAAAAATAAAAAAATATTAAAATATAATGAATTAAAGAATTATTTTTAATGATTGTTTATTTTAAAAAAAATATAATACGCTTTATATTAAAAATATAGTATTCAGATAAAATACTTTTACAATAAAATCTTATAGATATCTTAATTTACTAATTATAATGATTAAGTTATATCAAGTTAATTGAATCATATAAATGATAAGATAAAATATTTAATTTATATAAGTAATAAAAAATTATATTTTATAAATAACTATTTATTATAAATTAATCTTCATTTTTTTAATTAAACTATCTTAAATTATTTTAATATTCTAATTTTTGTTAAATTTCTAAAATTCAATTCATTTTTAAAGATCTTATTAACTTAATTTTCCTTAAAAGAATTCCTGAATAATATCAATTATATATGATCAAAAATAAAATAGTTTTATTTTTAAAATAAAATATTTATTACAAAATAAATTCTCTATTTTTTTAGAAAATATTAGATTTTCAGATAATAATCTGTTTCTATAATTAAAATTATAAACTGAATCTAAATTAATATTTTCATATCATAAATTTTCATTTTTAATAAAAGTATTAATAGTGAATTAGATTATGCAGTTATTATTAATTAATAAATTAATTTATTAATCAGTAAAATTTTAATAAAAAATTTCAAATAATTTTATTATCAATATATAATTTAAAATTTTAAAAAAAATAAGATATTCTATAATAAAATAACAATATTAAATTTTTGAATATCTACCGATATAACTATGTATAACTTTAACTGAAATAGCTTCTAATATAGAAAAAATTAATAATTATGATTAAAATTATGTTATTGAAATGATCTACTAAAAAAGTTTTATTGGATAATTTTAATATTTATTCTTTAAATAATTAATTTACTAATATTGATATAACGTCTAAATATCATAATATGATGATATCATATTGCTTTATTTATTAAGCTAATTATATTAAACTTAACAATATCTTTTACATAAAATACCTTTTCGTATTAACCATTCTTTAGCAACAATTATTATTATAAAATTTTATCATCTTTATTTTCAATTAAAATATTAAAATTTATATTTTTTTTGAAAAAAAAATTTTGGAAATTATATTTCAAATTTTGATAAATTATAACTTATTACTTATTTATTACAAATAGACTAATATTTAATATATAGAATATAAGATTCTTATATTAATTTATTTTTTGTATTAAAAAATAAATTACTAGTTTATTTAATTTAAATTAAAACTTTCCTTTTTAAAAAAAATAAATTAATTTTTTTAATTAAGTTTAAAAAATATTTTTTTTAATTTCTATAATTATAAATAGTTTATTTATAGCTATATTATAATAATAAATACTAATAGTATTAATATTTATTGTCTTTACTATGATACTTAAAAAATATTAAGAAAAGAAAATATTACTTTTCAAGTAAACTCTAATTACTAGATTATTTTATTATAGTTTTTAACTATATAGTAATTTTCTTTAATTTCACCAATATTAGTCGACAATCTTGTTTTATAATATAAATAATTAATTAAAGTTCTATTAAATATTAATATCATAGATATTAATAACAAGATATACATAAAATTGATTCTAAAATTAATTATTAATCTAATAAAAATAAATAAATTATTTATTAAATATTTTTATATTTAATATTTATCTAAATAAATTTTATTTTTATTCTATTATATGCTTTTTACTTATAATATTTAAAATAAAATTTATATATAATAGTATTAATAAATAATTTATTTTTCTTTTACTAATTTATAGCGATAAAATACTATAGAAAGATTATATTATTTTTTTAAAAATATTTATTAGATAAAGATAAAAATAGAGATAAAGATAAAGAAAGTAAACCATTTTTATTAAAATTGAAAATATAATTTTTTTATAAAAATATTGGTTTAAATAAAAATATATCATATTATATAATATTAATTATCAATAATTTAATAAAAAAATGATATCTTATTATAAAGTTATATAAAATATGATTTTATTGCTATTATTAATATTTTAGATATGAAATCTAATTTTATTTGATATTATCATCGTTTAACTCTTAATAAAAAAAGAATTTAAATATAAGAAAAGTTTTATCAATAATAATGTTTTCTTTCTATTATTTTATATGTTTTATTCACCAAATTCTTATTAATATAAATATATTTGATATAAATATTATTTTAAAAAATAATTACTCAATTAAGTTATTTGTATATATTTAAATGAAGAAATAATTTTTTTTTAAAAAATTTTTATGTTAAAAATAGGAAATAAATTTTTTTATTAAATTTTTTTAATTTATAGATTAATTTTAATTAAAATATACATTAAAAAATGTATGAATGAATATTTAAATTAAGATAAAATAAACCCAATATATTTCCTATTAAAAAAAATAAATTAATTAAAAAGATACGATAAATTGATATAATTCATTTATTTTATACACAAAATTAAAAAAGTTATTTTTCAAAAAAATATATATCTTAAAAATATTTCTTTTTTTACTTTTTTTCTATAAAATTGCCGTTATATATGTGCTATATATAGAATTTAAATCAATATTACTCAGTAATATTACTAGTATTGATAGATACTAAAATCTAGATAAAATATATCATAATCCAGAAATTAAAATCAGTTATCTTTTCAAATAATCAAAACTTAATATAAATCCATACTAAATTTAAAACAGGTTAAAAATCGATTTTAATAAAATTAAATAACCTATCATTATATTACTAATCTTAATAAGATTTATGTAAACTTATACTAAATTTAGTATTAATTTTAATGAATTAGAAAAAACTGCAAGAGTTACACTGATAGAGATTTTATAATTATATTATAGAAATTATAATAATTAGATAACTAATTAAAAAATGTATATCTTATTCTCATTATATGCCCCTTCTATAATTAGAGAGATAAAATATATTAATTTTAATAGAGAACAGACACTTAATAGAGTTATTTATTGATTATTACTTGAAACCTAATATTATTATTTGATGAATAAACTAAACCATTAAAATATAAGAATCTGTTATATAACTAGAGCGATTTTTACATGATTTAAATTCATTATTATTACCATTATTGTTATTTTTTAGATATCGTTACTTAACTTAATGTCAGACTTGATAATTGAGAATATAATTACGATAGAAAGAAAATTATTATTAATTAGAGGTAAAAGGGATTAACTTAATAAAAAAATTAATATCTAGTTGCTATTAGCTCTAAACAGAAAATTAATAAAAAAGAAATCAAATTTATTTAAAAATATAAAATTTATAAATAAAAAAAAATTTGTTTTCTTATTTTAAAGAATTAAATAATTTTAAATATCAAAAACGTAATAAGATAAAATCTTTATTTCACCATGGATTATACACATTTCTTAATAATTAAGTTTTAATAGTTAAAATCTTAATAAATTCTTATAATTATGATTATAATTAAAACTTTAATTTTTCTATTTCTAAATGGATTATTTTTGATATGATTTCTAGAAATTAAGTAAAAAAGCTTTTTTGCAAATGATTTTTTGTATAAAAAATTTTTTTTAGTAATAATAAATCTTAGTAAAAATATTTGAATCTTATTCAAATTAATAATTTTATAATATTATAAATAATAATAAAACTCTTTTAAAGAGAGTGGTGGTATTTATTAGAAATAAATATTATAAAGATAAGTAATTTCAAAATTAAAAATAGAATCTATTAAGAATATTTTAAATTTCGAAGATGCAAATTAAGATCATTAAGTTCGAAAACATTCTGATAGAAAATATAGTTTTAATTATATTTAGCAAATCTACTATAAGTTTTAGATAATCCATTGATGTGTAAGATGAGATAGCAAAATAATTTGAATGTTTAAAACATTATATGCTTTAAAAAAATACTACTGTAATTCCAATGTAATATACTAGTTATTTAATATGATGAATAGTTTATTGATCATTTTTCAACTTATATCATTAAATATCAAGATAAAAGAAATATCATATTTTATGATAATTTTAATCAGTATAAAATTATAAAAACGGATATTTTAATTATTGATATGAGATAATTTAATTGTATTAAATATAAAATATGAGTTAATCGCTAATATCAAAATAAAAAAAGATTTTTAAACAAAGTATCATTATTTAGTGATTTAAATATTTTAATTTATTAAAAGTAATAACTAATTATATTCTAATATAAGATTAAAATATTAATTTTAATTAATAAATTTTTAAATGCTATATGTTTTTAATAACTATTTAAAAACATTTAATATATAAATTAACGATATTCTATATCTCTATACTTTGTATAAAGATGATTATATAAGAATCTAATTCTATTTAATTAAATTAGATTTTTCATATCTTTTATAAAATATTGAATGATAATTAATAAAACTCATACCGATGAAATAACTTTTCTATATATTAATAACAATATCAATATATTGTATATTTTTTATGTAATACATAATTCTACTATGATTAAATTATTATAACATTAATATTATAGCTATCTAAATAAGAAAAACAATTACAAATTTATTTTAAAAATATTTTAATATTAAACTAATTTATAGTTTAATAATTATAATCTATTCTTACTGGAATATCCTATATATAGTATATAATCTAATAAATATCTAAATATATTAATTTATCATTAACATTATATTATAATAATTTAAATTATTCCCTGTTAAACATCTAGATAGCAATTGAACAAAAACTGTAATAATGATAATCTATCCAAAATGACAGATTAATCTAAAATATCTTTTTTTAAAAAAAATTATATATAAATTTAATAACTTTATTATTTTTTATTTATTCAGTTTATGATATATTAAATTTAATACAAACTACATTTAGTATAATTTAATTATATTAATAAGACATATAGAACTTTTTTAAAAGATATAATTTTAATTATATTATTTATCATATTTTATTTTTTTAATAAATACCAATTAGTAATCATCCTATATAGATCTTATATTTTTATATTTAATTCTTTATATAACTTATTTTAGTTATAATAACTACCATATTATTTCATCATTAATTTAATTATCTCATAATTAAAAGATATTTAAATTTTATTAAATGAATGAGTATTACTTAATTTTATTTTTAACTAGATAATAGATTTTATTTTTATAATTAATAAAACTATATTTTATATCATAAACAATCCATTAGATCATTTAATTATTATTGTTTTCATTAGATATTCTATATTTATCTTCGGCTTTAATATAAATAATAAAGTTGTATTTATACAAAATTAATTTCTTAATATTAATAATTGAATAATATTCGTAATTGAAGATATATATCAATGTATTTTATAAAATTATTAAGTTTTTATTTTTTAAATTCAAATATATTTTCATAGATATTTAAATTTCTGTTGTATATTATAAAGTAAGTGTTAATAATTTAATTAAATTATTAATTTATAAAATTTATGATTGTATTATGTAATATCAATTAATAAACATTTTATAATTGATAATCTTATCACTTTACTTCATTATTCTTTAGTGATTTATTTTACTTTTTATTTTTTATTTAATATAGATAGTAAATTACTATATAGCTAATTTTAAATCTTAAAATATAATAATATAATTATTTTATTTTGTAATAAAATAAAATAATTATAAATATATAAGTCTTGTTTCAAAAAATTTTTGTTTTAAGAAAAGGAATAAATAACTTATTTAGTGATAATAGTTTTATTTCAATTTAAATATTTTAAATAAAATTTAATGCTATGCGTAAATTAAAATTCATTTCTATTTTATTTTATTAAATTAGAAGTAATCTACTTATTATTTTAATTATATATTGAAATATATATTAAATAAGTAATATATATCAAAGTATTAGTACTTTTCAAAATATATATATGCAAATATAATTATGAGTATTTATCATTGTTAAAATAATTTATGTTTTTGTAAATTTTTATATCAAAATATACAATTACCACGTTTATTCATATATTACTAATCATATAACATTGAGTTTATATATGAAATATTTTATTTTAAAATAATTATTTATATCACTTTTATTATATGATAAAATCATAAAGTCATCTATAGTAAGAATTTTTTAAATTGTAAACTTAATTTTGTTAACTGAATTAAGTTAGAATTTTTAATAACTATAAGTTAAATAAAAAACTATTTTTTATATTTACTTTCTAAATAAATATATTTTTTTAATTATTAATAATATTATAATTATAATATTATTTATTTTTATTAAAAATATCATATATAAATTAATTTCAATAATAAAAATTAATTCCATATATTTTATATTATATTTATTTTTAAAATTAATTTTTAAAAAAAATAATTATAAATTAAAAACAATTAATAATTTTTATTAAAATTTAATGTTATAATTTTATAGTAGATAAAAATATTTTTTATTTTTAAATATTATAATAATTAATATTTAAAAATATTATTTTTACTATTCTAAAAAATAATTGTTAAAAGTTATACAATGAAAATTATAAATTATTTTCATAAATTTAATTAAGATATAAATTAATAATAAATATAACTATATGATTTTGTTTTAATAAATTAAAATATAACTTTATAGTTATAAGATAATATATATCTGAATATTAATAATATAATATTTATTACTTAGAATAATACTTACTATAACTTAATATTATTAATATAAATATTTTATTTTAATTAATTTATAATAAATATAAATTTAAAATATAAAATAGATAATTATCTTAATTTATTGTTAATAAAATCAAATGAATAATTATTTAAATTATTCATCTAATTCAGATAATGATATAAATTATTCTTAATTGATGTTTTACTTTTTAGTATATGATTTTAATCATTGTTTTTAATATTAAAAAAACAATTAATTTTATATTAATTATTTAACTTTATCTATAAAAATAAATAAATAAACTTTAATATAATCTTATTAATAACAGCATGTAAAAAAATAAGATTAATTATATAAATTTTAAATTTTTATAATTTAAATTATAACTTTAAGCTTTTTTGATATTCTTCCTATTAAATCTTCTCTAATATTATCTTTAACAGTATTATATTAATGATAAAATATTTTTATATAATTATCTCTATAAAATAGATAAATTAAATTTAAATTACGTGGTTGTTTTAGTTTTAATTAAAAATCTTTATTAATTAATTAATTTTCTTTTAATTTACTAACTTGTTTAAGTTTTATTTTTAAATAAATATTTAATGATAATTAGATTTAAAATGATAAAATAAAATCATTTAAAAACATACTAAAATTTATATAAATATCTTCAACTTTATTAAATTTATTATTAATAAAATTGAAGATATTAATTTATAGATCAGTGATCTTATCAATATTTTATTATTTAACTTAACCATTTAATTAATAAGATATTACATCGATTAATATATTTCATAATAAATTTTATTTATCTAATTTTTGTTATAAAAAATTAGATAAATCCATTATATATTAAATTATTTAAATAATAATTATTCTTATTTTTTATATTTTTTTTAAATTTTTTATTAATAAATTTTATTATAACTTTTTTTAATAATCAATAATAATTAATATTTTATATTTTCATACTTTATGATATTAATAAATATTTGTTTAATTAATTTAATATTAAAAAACTTAATATGTAATAAATATAACATACTTATTTTTTTAATATAAACTAATTAAACTATATAAACTCTTTATTTTATTGTTATTACAAGGTTGCTTTATGCAAGTTCTAAATGAAATCGCAATGGCAATTTGGCATAATGATTTTACTAAACTAATTGATCCTGATGTTTTATGGATTATTTATGCTTTATTTTTTATCATTATTGTATTAGAAAACGCTGTTCTTCCAGCAGCATTTTTGCCAGGGGATACACTACTTATTCTTTCAGGTGCTTTAATTGCAAAAGACGTTTTTTCTTTTATTCCAACAATTATTATTTTAACTATTGCTGCTAGTTTAGGATGCTGGTTAGGTTTTTTACAAGGAAGATGGCTTAGTGATACAAATTTAATAAAACAATGGTTAAAAGAGATCCCAAAAGAATATCATGATCGTGCAAATAAATTATTTAATCAACAAGGTTTATATGCACTTTTAATTGGTAGATTTTTAGCTTTTATTCGAACTTTATTACCAATTTTAGCTGGATTATCTACGTTAAGTCATCGAAGATTTCAATTGTTCAACTGGCTTAGTGGTATATTATGGATTGGTATCATTGTATCTTTAAGTTATGCAATTAATAAAATTCCTTTTATTGAATATCATGAAAATATTGTTATGAATATCTTGATATTCTTACCTATATTATTACTTATTATCGGATTTATCAGTTCAGTTATAATATATTGGAAATATAAAAAAAATAAACATTCTAACTTGAATAGATCAAAATAATAAATATATAATTAAATATGCTATTTAAATAAACTTATAATAGTTTAATATATAATCATTTTATGAATTTCCTGAATAGGAATAATCCATTCCATAGGATCAATATTAAATGAAATAGATGTTGCAAAACCACTTTTAAGAGTAGTATCATAATTTATTTTATATTGTAATGCACTACGGCGAATAAACTTAAAATTTTCTATTGAACAACGGTCTGTGTTAGTATTAATAATATAACTATATTCTCCGTTTTTCATTCTATCATTAATATTAAAATAACCATCATGCACTTCGTTAACTAAGCGCGAATTAATTCCAGCTTCACCTAATATAATTGCAGTGTTATATGTCGCATCTAATTCAAAACCATGAGCAATCAATTTTTCTGCTAAATCAATAATATTTATATTATCACTTTCTCTTACCGAGAGTAAGACGCGTCCAATTTTTTTAATAGTAGATGAACATCCAAACATTGCTTTAGCAAATGCTTCAGCAAAAGTACGACCAATGCCCATAACTTCACCAGTAGAATGCATCTCTGGCCCTAGAATAGGATCAACAGTAGGAAATTTACTAAACGGTAATACTACCCCTTTTACGGAAAAGTAAGGAGGAATTATTTCTTTTGTCATACCTTGTTTAATTAAACATTGCCCAACCATGACACGGGCAGCAATTTTTGCTAATTGTATTCCTGTTGCTTTAGATACAAAAGGAACTGTTCTTGTAGCACGCGGATTAACTTCAATTAAATAAACTTCATTATCTTTAATTGCAAATTGAACGTTTATTAGTCCTTTTATTTTTAATTCAAAGGCAATTTTTTTTACCTGATCTCTCATAATATTTTGTATACTCGAATTTAGAGTATAAGGTGGTAAAGAGCAAGCAGAATCACCAGAATGGACACCTGCTTGATTAATATGCTCCATAATACCACCTACTAAAATAGTTTCTCCATCAGAGATAGCATCTATATCAACCTCAATTGCATTATCTAAAAAATGATCAAGCAAAACTGGTATTTCATTTGAAATACTCACTGTTGTTTTAAAATATCGAAGCAAATCAATTTCATCATAAATAATCTTCATCGAACGACCACCTAAAACATAAGATGGGCGTATAACTAATGGATATCCAATATTTTTAGCTTTTTCTATTGCTTGTTCAATAGTAGTAACAGTAGCGTTTTTTGGTTGTTTAAATCCTAAATAAGATATTACTTTTTGAAAACGTTCACGATCTTCAGCGCAATCTATAGAATCTGGACTAGTCCCAATAACAGGAACACCAGATTTTTCTAAATCAATAGATAATTTTAATGGTGTTTGACCACCATATTGCACAATTACACCATCAGGTTTTTCAATTCTAACTATCTCTAATATATCCTCTAATGTTATTGATTCAAAATAAAGACGATCGGAGGTATCATAATCGGTAGAAACCGTTTCAGGATTACAATTTACCATTATTGTTTGATAACCATCTTCACGCAATGCTAATGCAGCATGAACACAGCAATAATCAAATTCAATTCCTTGACCAATTCGATTTGGTCCACCACCTAATATCATAATCTTAGATTTGCTATTATTAGGATTTGCTTCACATTCATCTTCATATGTAGAATATAAATAATCGGTATTCGTATCAAATTCTGCTGCACAAGTATCAACTCGCTTAAAAACAGGATGTAATTTATACTTATAACGCAACTTACGGATTTTTTCTTCAGAAACACCAACTAATTTAGACAAACGGGTATCAGCAAATCCCTTTCGTTTCAATAACCGTAGGAATTTTTTTGATAAACCATTAATACCAGACCTAATAACTTTTTCCTCTAAACGAATAATCTCTTCAATTTGTGCTAAAAACCAAGGATCAATATTAGTTAAATTAAACACCTTATCTATAGATATACCTGCACGAAAAGCATCAGCTACATACCAGATACGTTCTGCACCAGCTTCTTTTAATTCATAGAAAATTTTCGTTAATGAATCAGATTTATGTAAATCTACTTGAGGATCAAAACCGGTTGTAGTTACTTCTAATCCACGTAATGCTTTTTGCATAGATTCTTGAAAAGTTCTCCCAATAGCCATTACCTCACCAACAGATTTCATCTGAACCGTCAGACGATCATTACTATCTGGAAACTTTTCAAAATTAAAACGAGGGATTTTTGTTACCACATAATCAATAGAAGGCTCAAAAGAAGCAGGTGTTAATCCTCCGGTAATATCGTTCATTAATTCATCAAGTGTATAACCTATTGCAAGTTTAGTTGAAATTTTAGCAATAGGAAAACCAGTTGCTTTAGATGCTAAAGCTGAAGAACGTGATACTCTTGGATTTATTTCAATAACAATTAAGCAACCAGTTTTAGGATTTACAGCGAATTGAACATTTGAACCACCAGTCTCTATACCAATTTCTCGCAATACTGCCATTGACGCATTACGCATAATTTGATATTCTTTATCTGTTAATGTTTGAGCTGGGACAACTGTGATAGAATCTCCAGTATGAATCCCCATTGCATCAATATTTTCAATAGAACAAATAATGATACAATTATCGTTTTTATCACGAACTACTTCCATTTCATACTCTTTCCAACCAATTAACGATTCATTAATTAATAATTCATTACTTGGTGAAAGTTCTAAACCTGTTATACAAATATCCTTAAACTCTTCATAATTATATGCAATTCCTCCGCCAGAACCACCCATGGTAAATGAAGGACGAATAATACATGGAAAACCTACTTTTCTAACCACTTCTAATGCTTCGTTTAAAGAATGAGCAATTCCTGAACGAGCAGTTTTAAGGCCAATTTTTTTCATTGCTTCATTAAATCGTTGTCGATCTTCTGCTTTATCAATTGCATCAGCTGTTATGCCAATCATACTAACAGAAAATTTTTTTAATATTCCCTTATGCTCTAATTCTAAAGCACAGTTTAAAGCAGTTTGCCCACCCATAGTAGGTAAAATCGCGTCAGGACATTCTTTTTCAATAATTTTACTTACCACTTCCCACTGAATTGGTTCAATATAAGTAGCATCAGCTAGATCAGGATCTGTCATAATTGTTGCTGGATTAGAATTGATTAAAATAATTCTATAGCCTTCTTCGCGTAAAGCTTTACATGCTTGCGCACCCGAGTAATCAAATTCACAAGCTTGTCCAATAACAATTGGCCCAGAACCTAAAATCAGGATACTTTTTATATCTGTTCGCTTCATAATTCAGTTCCTGATTAATAATTTAAGTATTTAAATTTATTTGACGATACCGTTTAATCAATTCAATAAAATAATCAAATAGTGATTCTGCATCTTTTGGGCCAGGGTTTGCTTCAGGATGTCCTTGAAATCCAAATGCAGGCTTATCAGTATGATGTATACCTTGCAATGTACCATCAAATAGTGATTTATGAGTAATCCTTAATTTGTTAGATAATATTTCTTCACTAACTGCAAAACCATGATTTTGCGTGGTAATTATGACGTTATTATTACTTAAGTCTTTTACTGGATGGTTACTTCCATGATGGCCGAATTTCATTTTAACTATATCAGCTCCACTTGCTAATGCAAGTAATTGATGACCTAAACAAATACCAAAAATAGGAATTTCTGTTATTAAAAATTGTTTGATTGCTGTTATTGCATAATTACAAGCTGTTGGGTCACCTGGACCATTAGAAAGAAAGATACCATCAGGCGCCATTTTTAATACATCAGTGACTGATGTTGTTGCCGGAACAACTGTTAAATAACAACCTCGATCAACAAGTAATCGTAAAATATTTCGCTTAACACCAAAATCATAAGCAACTACATGATAAAGTAATTGTATTGAAGTATTAATAATAGATAATTTGTTTATACCAAAATCATAACTATTATTTTGCCAAGAATAAATATTTTTAGTTGTGACTTTTCTAGCTAAATCCAACCCCTTTATTCCACCAAATAACTTAATTTTTTCTAATGCCGAATGATCATCTAAATTATTTCCTGTAAGAATACATCCATTTTGAACACCAGTTTTCCTTAATAATCGTGTAAGCTTACGAGTATCAATATCAGAAATTGCTACTGTTTTATGTCGTTTTAAATAATCAGACAAACTTTCTTTCCCACGAAAATTACTATAAATTAATGGTAGATCACGTATAATAAGTCCATGAGCATGAATTATAGAAGATTCTTCATCATCAGGATTTATCCCTGTATTTCCAATATGTGGATATGTAAGTACGATAATTTGGCAAGAGTATGATGGATCGGTGAGAATTTCTTGATATCCAGTTATTGATGTATTAAAAACAACTTCCCCAACAGCAATTCCTTCAAATCCAATAGAATAACCATTAAATTTAGTTCCATCCTCTAAAACTAATATAGCTGGTGGATTAACCAAAATATCCTCCATAAAAATAAAATTATTTATCTATAATATTGATTAATATTTAATTTGATAAATTAGTAATAAAATAATATTCTATAAATTTTATTAAATTTTATTTTATTTAATTATGAAAAATGATTATTATATAATTGATACAATTTTATTATTATATTTAAATAATTTTTATTAAAAATAAATATAAATAATATAATAATAAATTATTTTATCTAGATAATTAATTATTTACTGATATAATGACAAAGTATCATGTTTAAATAAAAACAATTTTAATAAATATATGAAAATAGTTTTTTATAAATAAAATTAATTTATAATAAAATATTTAATATATAAAATATTTTATTTTAAATTTAATACATCTTTCATACTATATAATCCATTATTTTTCCCTTTTAACCATAAACAAGCTTTAACAACTCCATTTGCAAATGTAATTCGACTTAATGCTTTATGGGTTATTTCTATTCTATCGCCAATATTAATAAAAATAGCTGTATGCTCTCCGACAATATCACCAGATCTAATCACTGAAAAACCAATTTTTTTATTTTCTTTTTTATAAGTGATATATTTACTGTCAAAAACTTTATAATTTTTAAAATTGCAACTACTTATTGATTTAGAAATAACGTCAGCCATTTCTAATGCTGTTCCTGATGGAGAATCAATTTTATGTTTATGATGAGCTTCAATAATCTCAATATCACTATATTCACCAATTACTTTTGCTGTTTTTTCTAACAACTTAAACAATAAATTAACACCAACACTGAAATTTACTGATAACACAATAGGTAGTATTTCTGAAGCTTTTTTAATTAATTTTTGTTCAGTTTCATTAAAACCTGTAGTACCTATAATCATTGCTTTTTCATATTTTTTACAAACAGAAAGATGATGTATTGTGCCTTCTGGAGAAGTAAAATCAATTAAAACGTCAAATTTATCTAAAACATTAATCAAATCATCACAAATTGTAATATTTAGTCTACCAATACCTACTAATTCACCGGCATCAATACCAATTATATCAGACCCATTTTTTTCTAAAACTGCACCTAAAATAACGCTATTATGTCGTGAAAACACTTTGATTAATTCACGACCCATGCTACCACCAGCACCAACAATGGCAACACGAATATCTGAATTAGTCATATTTTTATCTCTTTTTTGAAATAAATTTAATATATTAAATTTAACAAAATTTAATATTTCTAATAACCTACTACCGTTAAAAATAAAAATAAATTATAAAAAACTATTGAAGAATTTTCTTAATTATAAGATTTTTTTTACTAAACTAAAAAATAATTTAATTAAATATATAAACATATCTTATAATATTCTATTATTATTTTAATTGAAGTTCTTTTGGGATTTTAAAAACAATATTTTCTTTATGTCCTATAAGATCGATAACTTCAGTAGCGCCAAAAGTAATTAAACGTTTAATAACTTGACTAACAAGAATATCTGGTGCAGAAGCACCAGCAGTAAGACCAATAATTTTCATATTTTCTAACCAATATTTTTTAATGTCATCAGCTGAGTCAATTAGATAACCAACTTTTCCTATACTTCTTACTAATTCAACAAGTCTATTTGAATTAGAAGAATTTTTAGAACCGACAACTAATATAATATCAGCATTATTAGACAATTTACGTACAGCTTTTTGACGATTGATTGTCGCATAACATATATCGTTTTTACGTGGCCCAATAATTTTCGGAAATTTAGAATTTAATGCATCTATAATATGGGTAGTATTATCAATCGATAAAGTAGTTTGCGTCATGAAACAAAGGTTATTCTCATTTTTTACTTTTAACCTCAAAATATCTTCAAGCGATTCAACAAGATATATACCACCGGACTTATTATTATATTGTCCAATTGTACCCTCTACCTCAGGGTGTCCCATATGACCAATTAAAATAACTTCTTTACCTTTGAAACTTGCGCGTGATACTTTCATATGAACTTTAGTAACTAAAGGACATGTTGCGTCTAATAACATAGTTAGATTACGTCTATTAACTTCATTTCTAATTGCCTGAGAAACACCATGAGCAGAAAAAATTAAAATAGCACCATCAGGGTACATCAGAAATTTGTTCAATAAAAACTACACCTCGTTTACGTAAATTATCAACTACATAGCGATTATGAACAACCTCATGTCTAACATAAATCGGAGATCCATAAAGCACTAATGCACGATTAACAATACTAATTGCACGATCAACACCAGCACAAAAACCTCTAGGATTAGAGAGCAATATTTGCATATTTTATCACCAAATTTTAAGTTTATTTTATTATTTTAATCTTAAAATAATATTATTAATATAACTAGTTATTTAATTTAATAAAGTATATAATTTTTTTATTAAATTATATTTTTTTACGTTTCAGTAAAATTCATTAATAATGATATTATAGAAATTTCTTCAGTGATAAAAAAAAACTTAAAAAATTTTATGATATAAAATATCAGATCATATATAAGTTCATTTTTTTTAAAAAAAATATTTTTATATAAAATAAATATTTTAATAGAAATTAAACTAATTAATTAGTTTCCAACTTCTAAATAGATTTTTTTTTCAAAAAAAGTATTAATTCTGCTTTATCAAAAATAAATAAAAAAAACGTTGAATAATTTTAAATTTTGATTATAAATTAAAATAATAAAAAATAATTATTTATACTTTAACCTATTTACACAACAATAAGGACTATATAGAAATACATAAATTTATTATAAATCTAAATAAGTGATAAGCTTAAAATAAGTTTACTTTATTCTTTCTATCAATTAAGATGTCAAAAATAATGAGTATAACACCGATAGAAATTGCTGTATCAGCAATATTAAAAGTTGGCCAATGCCAATCTCCGATATAAAAATCGATAAAGTCAATTACAAACCCATAAATTAAGCGATCAGATAAATTTCCCAATGCTCCGCCAATAACTAATGCGTATGCAATATTACTCAATTTTTTATTAATATTTTGACGATAACTTGCTGTAATAAGTAAGAAACAAATGGTAATCGCAATAAATGTAAAAAACCAAATCCTCCATTCCCCTTCATCTGCTAGAAAACCAAATGCTACACCAGTGTTTTGAACATAAGATAAATTAAAATAAGATGATAATGGAATGGTTTCATATAATCGAAAATTATTTAAAATAAGTTTTTTAGTGCTAAAATCAGCAATAAAAATAAGAATTGTTAACCATAACCAGAATAAACCAGTAGAAAAAATAGAATTTTTCATTAGACAAACTTACGTATTTCACCATTACCAAATACATTAATTACACAACGCCCACATAATTCTTCATACTTTGCTTCTAAACCAACATCAGTCACATAATGCCAACAACGAGAACATTTACTACCTTCTGCTTTACTAAGCATAATTTTTAATCCACTAAATTTAGTACTACTATGCGCTTGAATTGGAGCTTTATTAATATCAATCACTTTAGCTTCTGAAGTTAATAACATAAAACGTAGCTCATTACCTAGACTATTGAGCATTTTAGCTAATTCTATATCTGCATATAAAGTAATAGCGGCCTCTAATGAACTACCTATAAACTTATCTATTCGTGCTTTTTCAAGGATTTTATTGACCTCACCACGAATAATTAATAACGAATCCCAAAATTTATCATTAAGAATTTCATTAGTACTCAGGCTAAATAAATTAATATAGTATTCTTCAGTAAAAACATATTTAGCATGTTTGTTTGGTAATTGTTGCCAAATTTCATCAGCTGTGAAAGAAAGGATTGGTGAAATCCAGCGTACTAATGCTTCTATTATATGGAATAATGCCGTTTGACAACTTCGACGAGCTAAACAATCATTTTTCGTTGTATATTGACGATCTTTGATAATATCTAAATAAAAGGAACCAAGTTCAACTGAACAAAATTGCATTAAACTCTTAATTACTGAATTAAAATCATAATTAGCATAATTTAAAATAATTTCTTCTTGAATAGATTTTGTTCTCCCTACTACCCAACGATCTAATACAATCATTTTTTTTGGTTCAACTTGATGCAAAACAGGATCAAAACCATTTAAATTTGCTAATAAGAAACGTGCTGTATTACGAATACGCCGATAACTATCAGTAAAACGTTTCAAAATTTCATTCGAAATACTAATTTCATTTGTATAATCAGTTGAAGCAACCCATAATCGTAAAATATCAGCACCTAAATTATTCATAACATATTGTGGACTAATTATATTTCCTAATGACTTAGACATTTTATATCCTTGTTTATCAACTGTAAAACCATGTGTCAATACTTCTTTATAAGGTGCCTTACCTTTTATTGCAGTTGATAGTATTAAAGAAGACATAAACCAACCACGATGCTGATCTGAACCCTCTAGATATAAATCTGCAGAATAGCCTTTAAATTCAGGACGAACATCTACAACAGTAGAATGGGTAGAACCAGAATCAAACCAAACATCAAGTGTATCTTGGACTTTAAAATAATTAACTGCATCACTTCCTAAAATCGTAATAGGATCAAGATTCCACCAAGCCTCTATACCTGATTTATCAACATATTTAGCTATTTCATTAATTAATTCTAATGTACGAGGATGTAATTTTTTTGTCTTTTTATGAACAAATAATGTCATTGGAATGCCCCAAGTTCGTTGTCGTGAAATACACCAATCTTGACGATTTGTTATCATAGATTCAATCAGACTCCTTCCCCAATTTGGGATCCATTTAACATCTTTAATTACTTTTAAAGATTGTTCACGTAAATTATTTTTTTCCATACTTATAAACCACTGAGGTGTTGCACGAAAAATAACAGGTATTTTATGCCGCCAGCAATAAGGGTAACTATGACTTAATATTTCTTTATATAGTAAAGATTTTTTTTCAATTAAAAGTTTAATAATTAACTCGTTTGCTTTAAATACAAAAACACCATCTAAGCTAGGATGAGTGTTAGGCAAATAAGAACCATCTGGTCCAATTGGATTAATTATTTCAAGTTTATATTTTTGTCCAAGAATATAATCTTCGGGACCATGTCCTGGTGCATTATGTACAATTCCTGTACCTGTATCTAAAGTAACATAATCACCTAAAATAATAGGTATTTCATAATCCATGAACGGATGATAAAAACCTAATAATTCTAATTCATAACCATTACATTCTGATAAAATTTGATATTCTGTTACTTCAATGCGTTGAATTAACGATTTAACTAACGATTTTGTCAAAATAAAACATTTATTCTTATTGACTTTAATTAATTGATATTTTAAATTAGGATTGACTACAATTGCACGATTCGCAGGCAATGTCCAAACTGTTGTCGTCCAAATTACTGCTGAAATAGGTAATGTTAACGGTTTTATATTAAATTTGCTATAAACTATTTTAGAATCCACTGCATTGAAGCATATATAAATAGACGGTGATAATTTATCATAATATTCAACTTCAGCTTCTGCTAAAGAAGATCTACAAGTGGTACACCAATGAACAGGTTTAGTACCTTTTATTAAGTGGTTATTTTCAATCACTTTACCTAATGCACGAATAATATTACCTTCGGTATTAAAATCCATAGTTAAGTATGGGTGATCCCAATCACCAATTATACCCATCCTAATAAAGTCATTTTTTTGATCTTTAATTTGCTCTTTAGCATATTTTCGACATTCTTCACGGAATTTAATAGAAGAATCCTTATTATTTGGTTTACCAATAATTTGTTCAACCTTATGTTCTATCGGCAACCCATGACAATCCCAACCAGGGATATATGGTGAATCAAATCCAGCTAGTCCTTTTGATTTAATGATAATATCCTTGAGAATTTTATTAACTGAATGCCCAATATGAAGGCTACCGTTAGCATAAGGAGGACCATCATGCAGTATAAATACCTCTTTGCCTATTTTAGCATGACGAATAGATTGATATAAATCTTCTTTGTACCATCGATCTAATATCTTTAGCTCTTGTTTAACTAAATTACCTCGCATGGGAAATTTTGTTTCCGGTAAGTTCAAAGTGTTTTTATAATCACTCATTTAGATTTTTAGTTCCATTTTTGTTAAATATTTTAATCAAGATGACAAAAAGAATTTCTTTGCATTTATTATATCTTTATATATTTGATGTTTTAATTTATCAATAGAATCAAATCGTTGTTCATTACGTAATTTTTTACGTAATATAATATCAATATGACGTCCATATATATCTATCTGCAAATCTATCAAATGAACTTCGATTTGTCGATAAACTTTATTTACTGTTGGACATGTACCAATATTTGCCACTGCTGGTAATGAGTGATCAGCTAAACCATATACTTCTACTATATAAACACCTTTAACAGGCATATTTAAGCACTTAAATGCTATATTTGCTGTAGGAAAGCAAATCGAGCTACCAATCTGATTACCTCGCACAACTCGTCCGCTTATTCTATATGGGTGCCCCATAAGATTTTCAGCAAGAGGAAGATTATCGCTTAATAGCGCTTGTCTGATAGCAGTACTGCTAACTCGATGCCCAATATTACAAATACTATCAATATTTACTACTTCAAAACCATATTGTTTAGCAGCCTTGCAGAGATATTTAAAATCACCTTTTCTATCATTGCCAAAACGAAAATCATCACCAATAGCTAAAAATTTAATACTTAATTTTTTTACAAGCAATTGTGAAACAAAAGATTGCGGTGTCAATGAAGCAAATATTAGATTAAATTTAATACATAGTAAATAATCAATATCATATTCGATAAAATATTTAACTTTATCACGTAAACGTGTTAACCGTGCTGGAGCATTTATACCTAAAAAAAACTCTAATGGTTGAGGTTCAAAAATCATAACCATTGTTGGTAATTTAAGATGTTTAGCATGTTTCTTTAAATATTTTAGCAATGTTTGATGTCCTCGATGAATTGAATCAAAATTACCAATAGTTAACACGGAACCCTGATGAGGTGCACGAATATTATGTATACCGCGTACAAACTTCATAATTAGCTCAATATAAAATATTTAATATTATATCCATTATATATTCGATTGTTAAGATGATATTTGACTAATATTTACTATTAAAAATTAATTATTATTTCATGTAGAAATATAAAATACTTAATTTAATTACTTTATTATAATTTCATCATATAATTTATATTTAAAGTTTTTTATAATTAAGTAAATTGATATAATTTAAAATTATCATAATAATTTATATATGTGGGATTATTAATACATAAATATTTATTTATAAAAATTATTTGACAGATAAATGTAAAAAAGGCATATTTCTAAATGTTTATATTTTCATTAACAGAATAAATATTAAGGAGGTTAATACCTTGGCTAATATTAAATCATCAAAGAAACGCGCTGTACAATCAGAAAAACGACGTCAACATAATACCAGTAATCGTTCTATGGTTCGTACTTTTATTAAAAAAGTTTATATTGCAATTAGTAATGGCGATAAAGAAACAGCAAAAAAAGCATTTAGAAAAATGCAATCTATTATAGATCGTTATGCTAGCAAAAGATTAATTCATAAAAATAAAGCTTCTCGTCATAAAATAAATTTAGTAGCAAAAATCAAATCAATGTAATTATTAAGTCGACTTGATTTTATTGAAATAAATTTAATATTTTTAATACTTATTGAACATTTAAAATCATATTAAAATTAATTAAACTCATACGTTAATTTTTATAATTATAAGTATTTATCTATTTTTGTTTAATTTCTTTAAAGGATTACATCATATTGATAATACTATTAAATTAATATAATTATTTTATATATTTCATATATTATCAAGCTTTATTTCAAATTTAGAATAGATGATAATTATAACTAGTGTATTGTTTTAATTACTTAATATATATTATTAATATTAACTACAATATTAATTATTTAAAAAGATATTATTAAAATAAGTATTTAAATCTTTATAAACTAATATATAAAAATACTAATTTTATTTCAATAAAATTAGTAAATTATAATGATATGTTTATCTGGATTTATATTCATTTATAATATATGATATCGATTTTCTATTATATAGTAAATTAACATTTAGAGAATCTCTATTATATCTTATTTTTTTTATAAAATTATTTATGGTTATATAATTAGAAGTAATGATTAATTTATAAAAATAAACATATAATAAATTATTATAAACTATTAATTATAAATGTTGTAAGAAAAAATATTTCTTCTTACTAAGATAAAAAATATTTAAACTATAATTTAAAATAGAAAAATAAAAAATATCAAATAACAAATAACAAATAACAAATATAAATTATATTGTACTTAATTTATCATTTAATATTTTTGTAAATCGCATTTAGAATCATTTATCTAATATACTTTTAAAAAGTATATTTTCTGATATCTAAATAAATAATTTTTTAATTAAATTATTAGATTTTATCTAATAATTATCTAAAATAATAGTGAATTTTAATAACTTTATTACTATTTTATTTAATAAATTAAATCTCTTTCATCTGTATCCACTTAACAATATTACCATATATTAAATATAAACTATTTTAAATTAAGTATTTTAATTTATAGATTAAAAATACTGATATATGAAATAGTTAATTCTAATAATCAATTAACTCAAATTTATTTTATTACTAAATAATAATTTTCATATTATTTTAGCATTTAAACTTAATTTTTAAACTATTTAATTAGCTAATTATTTAAATAATTTAATATATGATAAATATCATACATATTTAAGCTATAAATAGTTTATAAAATAATGTAATAAAAGTTCATTATATCTTCAATTTTTAAAATTATTATAAGTAGTATTATTTTAATAATATTTCCTAATTAAAAATGTATTATTTTATAATTAATTAAATTAATTAATTTTTAATATTTATTTTTAAATTAAAATATTTATTTTTAAATGATCTGAAATATCTTTAATTCAAAAAAAATAGTTTTAAATTAAAAGTTGATAAATAAATTTTATTTAAATTTGAAATTATTTTCATTTTGATAAATTTTTAACAAAAAAATTCTCTTTAACTCATGACTAGAGTAAATTTCTTTCAATGGTAAAGTATAGATTATCCATTTTTCTGAAGTAATTTGTAATTGCTTTCCTAAGATCCAACAAGGCCATATAACTTTTTTTGGTAACAAAGATATCTCTTTAGCTAGAAGACAACATACTTGATGACTATCTATTCTCATAGCTAATAAAATATCTTTTACAAAAGTATTACTTAAATCTATACGTTCATCAGCAATTATAGCTAATTTTATATGATTAGAAATAGAGATTATATGTTCATTATATGGTATAGTTGAATTGCGTAATGTCCATTGTATAATTCCCATATATTTTAATAACTTATCTTTAACCAGCGTCATTAAAGTCTTCTCCATAATAAAATATTAATATTACATCTGACAAATAAAATCATAAAATCAAAATAATAAATTATTTGTATATTGTAAATATATATAAGTACAATTATTGTTTTTATTTAACTTTAGTTTATTTTCTAGATTTAGAATAAAAATCAACAATGAAAGTGTTTAAATTATTTTAATATCTAAAAACATAATTAAAAAAATATTTTAGAATAAATATATATTGTATTATTGATCAAATAATATTGATACAATCTCTATTGTAATTTAATATTCTATTATTTTATAAAAATTAATAATTTTATGAAAAATATTTATGATTTATTAAGTTAACTTTTCTAATTCTAACATATATAGAAAAATGGATTAATATAATATTATAAATAGGAGCTAATTATTTATGTCATTAATAACATCTTTTAATAAAGTAATTTTACGTAATAATGAATATTTTATTGGTCGACGTGTTTTAATTTCAATAGCTAGTAATTTACAAGCTAATTTTAACTTAGAAATTAGTGCTAAAATTCTACATATTTTAACTAATCAATATCAATACTGGTTATTTTTTAAAAAAAAATAGATAAAAAAGCTCATTATAATTTAATCCTTAAAAAAACATTAGCCGTACAATTTAATACTCTAATCTATTTTTGGCCAAAAAATAAAGAAGAAGCTAATTTCCAATTACATAATATGTGCTCAGTTTTACCAGTAGGAAACGATATTTTTATTATTGGTGAAAATCGTAGCGGTATAAAAAGTGTTTATAGAATTCTAAAAGAAATAGGTTACGTATATAAAATCGATACTTTACAACACTGTAGTTTATACTATTGCAAATTAGAAAATAAACCACAATTTAATTTGCATGATTGGTGGACTATCTACAAAATAGATGATGTTTTTATTAAAACATTACCAGGCGTATTTAGTCAAAAATCACTTGATGAAGGTAGTAAGCTACTTCTTTCTACATTTAATAAACCTTTAAGCGGTGAATTATTAGATATGGCATCTGGTTCTGGTGTTCTTGGTGCCACTATTGGAAAGAAAAATCCTAATATAAAATTAACTTTTTGCGATAGCCATGCAGCCTCAATTGCATCGATTCTTGAAACGTTAAAAATAAATGATTTAACTGGTAATATTATAATAAGTGATATTTACTCTGAAATTAAAGATAGTTATGATTGGATAATTTGTAATCCACCTTTTCATGATGGATTAATAACAAATTATTCAACGACTGAAGTAATAATTAAACAAGCACCAAATTATCTTAAACGAAATGGAAAATTCAGAATGGTTGCTAATGCTTTTTTACCTTATCAATATTGGTTGGATAATTCTTTCAATCGATATGAAACATTAATTAATACAGGTAAATTCAAAATTTACCAAGCTAGTAAATCTTACTAAATTTTAATGTGTTGAAGTTTTATATAAATAATTAATTTAATATATTTTGACATTATTAACAAATTTATTTATTTGAATTTTTTTACTTATCTCTTATTTTATATAATATTAAAATAATATAAAAAAAAATTTTTTTATTGAATAAATAATAAATAAGCTTATATAAATCTCATTAATATCTAGATATTTTATCTATAAAAATATTTAATATTTTATAATCATAATAATTTTTTTTAATAAGTGAAATTGTTTTTAGTTAGTTCATAATTTATTCTTACTATCAATATATTAAAATATAGATTATAGCATTGTTAAATTTAAATTATTTAGTAATAATTTTTTAAAAAAAATTAATATATTTGTGAAAGAAATATTTTTTATAAGATAATTCATAACTAAGTTAAAGTAACTTTACTATTAACGATAATAACTAAATTATTTTAAATTTTAAAAATATTAATAAATTTTAAAAATACTAAAAATTATTTTCTTTAATTTATATTATTAACTTTAAAATAAAAAAGTTGATTTTTTTTTATAAATAACATACTAATTATCTCTTTTATATCAAAAAATAATATTGTATTTTATATTATAAGTATTTAAAAATTTAAACTTAAACCATTTATAATTTACTGGTCTCAATATCTTTGACGACAATAGTGTTTATTTTATTCATGATAATTATTAATTTAGATATTTATAACTTTGCTTTATTTAAAATAAATAGTTTATAAAGTTTTAAACTTTATAGAAAAATATAAATAAAATATTGATAATATTCTATATATCAATTTAGATAATTGGTCAATAATTAAATGTTGTAATAAATTATAAAATATATCAAATAAATTAATAATTTAAGATATATAAAACCACAATAAGCAATCAAATAAATTAATTATTTCAATTAATTTATTAAAATTTATTAATCATAAATTAATTTAAAAAATAAATCATTTAAAATTATTAATTATTCTCAATTCATATTATTATATAAATATATAATTTTATCTAATAAACTACTACGGATACTATAATCAAAAGAAATCTATAAGAATTTATTTATCATAAAAAATAAGAGAAAATAACAATATATCTAATATTACAATTAATAAAATTTACTAAGAGATAAAACAAATCAACATAATAAATAGATTATTAAAATAATACTAGAAAAATAATGTTATCTTTTAAAAAATATTTTTTGAAATCACATAAGATAAATAATAAGTTTACTGAAATAATAATATTAAATAGTAAATCTAATAAATAATTATTTAAATTATATAAATTAACTATAATTTAGAAGAGAAATTTTCTATCTATAATATAAAAATATCAAATAAATTAATATAAATCATAATAATTTAAAATTAATAATTAATCATTATTTCATTATCATATTATTTATTTATAAATTAAATATACTAATATAATCAATATAAAAAATAAACTTATTATAAAAAATAACTAATATTTTCTTCTAATTAGAATTAGAATAAAATATTTAGGATAAAATACATTAAAAAAATAAAAATAATTTTTATTGATAAGTTATTTTAATTTTTAACGTAAATTATTATAAAAACAAATAGAATATTATTCTATAGAATATATTTTCATATCATAAATGACTCTATTATGATGATTTAAATAATATTTTTATAATATGATCATATTATATTCAACCTGTTATTTTGATAAAAACTTTTTTATTATTACTGTTTAAAAAAATAATTACTTTGTTTAAATAATTTTATTTTTTTATTTACATAAATGATATTAATTTCATTAAAAGAAAATAAAAAATTTCTATATATAATATAAATCTAGTGATAATAAAATATTAAATTAAAGTAATAATAAATATTGATATTTTAACTTTTATTAAAACATTTTTATTTATTATGATTTTATTTTAAGTGATAAATTAATTTACAATAATAATTATTTAATATAGATTAAAAATCTATAATATTAAATATTGATAAATAATTTATAGATTTTATTTAGTAAAAATACTTAATCATTTTATATTTAATTATATATATTTAATATTTTATATATGTAAATAAACGATTTTAAATTTTTTAATATTAACTAATAACAAATTATTTATTAAAAAATAAATTTATTATATTTTTTATAAAATTATTAACATAATAATAATTTTATAAAAAATTAATCAATATATTTTATTGCAATATATTAAATATATAAATTGAATTTATTTATTAAAATAAATAATCATAATAAAATTCATTGATAAATTTAATATATTTTAATTAATAAATATTTCTTATTTAAAATTAAAATAGCAGTATATTAATAACAAATCATAGTTAAAACTAATATTAATATTTACAAATAAATTTAATTACTAAATATTTAATCAATTAGCATATAAAACTTTTTGTAACTTAAATCTATTCAACTATTTTATTTCTTAAAATTAGGTTTATTTATCTATTCTTATCTAATAAAAATATCACTTTAATAATGGTTACTTATACAAATATAGTTATCGTAAAGCATTTATAATATCTAAATTGCTATCTTTTAGAAAACTTAATAGGTAATTTCATTCTTCTTATAATGAGATTTCATAAATATTAAAAAATTGATATATGTTTTTATTTTAATATAAATATTTTATTTCTGGTAAAATAAATATAAAATTTTAAGATCTAAATATTAGTATTTTAATTTATAAAATAATATTCCAAGTAATAAATTCTATATTATATAGAAGTGTTTTTTATTAAAAAGCAATGAATTTTCATATATTTTATTAAAAATAATATAATATTATTTAATATTAATCACATTATCTATATAATTAATTTTTATGGATAGTTGAGAAAAAATAATATAAATATAGTTATTCTGTTTTTATTTTTATAAAAAAAGAATTATTTTACTATTTTATCATACAAAATAGTAAAATAAATATAAATATATTTTTAAAATAATAAAAGTCAAATTCTATTAATTATATTTAATCAAATAAATATAATTAATAATATATATTGTTATATATTAATGGATATTCACTACATTAATAAATATACAATTATATTATATACATTATAATATTTTATTTTTTGCTTCAATATAGGATTTATACTTAACTGATTTAAAATTATATTCACTTAATAAATTCCTTTCTTAAGTCATTCTTTTTATATTTTTACTATATAACTTTAAAGTATTTTTTGAATTTTATTTTCAATAAATTAACTTTTATTTATTCACATTATAATTTTTATTATCACAAAATAAAATGATATAATTCTAACTTATTTTAAGTAAATTTTATTAAAAGATAACTCAAAATTAGTTATTTTTTATAGAATTTAATTTTTATAAATATTTGTATATTCTCTTAATAATAATATCTTAATACTAAGATAACTTTATTTAATATACTAATTTTATTTAATTTAGAAATAGACTGATCGTTAGTTATCTTAATTTAAAAACATAATATAATTGATATTAATTAAATTACTTTATATTATTAAAGATATTGTTAATAAATACTCTATGAAAAAGAAACTATTTATTATTAAATATAAAATATTTACTATTATCTGGAGATAACAAGAAATTTTCCTTAAAAATATTATTTATGAGAGTAAATAAATAGGTGTTTATAATCATGAAATAAAAATATTTATATACTTTATTTTAACTATTTAAAATCAATAAATTATTAATTATATTATTTTTTAATTTATGAATAATAATATTTATACTTATGATTGTTTTTAATATAAAATCATAATGATTTATAGTACTAAATGTATGAATAATTTAATCAAGAGTATTGAGTAGATAAAACGCTTTAATTGTTATGAGCATTTGTGAATATGTATACAAATACACCACTGACATTGAAATGTATTAGATTACTACATTACTAACATAAAAAAGTTGAGTGTTAAAATAAATATAAATTCTTTACTTATAAATATTTAATTTATTTAATAAATATTAAAAAAATAATATAATAAAATATTATAAATATATAACATAATAAGCGTATAATTTGAATATAGTTAATACTTAGATTATAATATAAAAATATTTTTTAATTATTAGAATAATTAATTATACTTATTTATCAATCTATAGTTAAATTTAATATTTTAAATTACAAAAATAAATATGCTTACAAATATGAAAACAGTTACGCTAATTAAGACTATTCATTCTATTAGGAATCATTGATAGGAATAAAATATAGTTTTAAAATAAATACCTATACTATAAATAACATTTAAAATAAAATAGAAAATGATAAGTAATTCATTAATAATAATTAAAAAAATAAATATGTTAAAATAACAGAAATTATATAAAATATGTAATGATGAATTTTATATTTAAAAAGTTCAAATATTTTAAATTAAAATCATTAATATATTTGGTAACTATTTATATATTAATTTTATTTCCATTAAACAAGTTAAAATAAATTAAGATATTAAACTTAATAAGTTTGGCAATATTTCTAAATATTATACAAATTATTATTTGAACAACTACATAGGATTATAGAAATTTTCTAATAAAATATTATAAACGAATGGAATATGTATTTATAGATATTCATCTGTATATTTAAAAAAAATTTTTTTTGATTCAACTAAAAGATACAATATAGTTATAGTTATTACTATTTGGTAATTTAGAGTTATTAATTGTCATGCTATAATACAAAAAAAGAAATATAATACAAAGAGTTCCTATTTATATTTTAGAATATAGAACGTTTTTAGATTACATATCAATTTTATTAATTAAAAGAAGCTTTTATTAGTCACACGTTGAAGATCAATCAATCTTATTTTTATATATTTTAAAATCGTTAAACAAGGTAAATTTTAATCTGTTACAGTTACGTTTCAATTTATTTAACATAAATAATCTCATAGTGTTTAAATTTAAGTTTATTATTTTAATAATTATTATATCATATAGAGTTATAATATAATAGATTTTCTTAAAGAATAAAATAATATAATAAATAAATAACTATAATTTAGTTGATGATAAAAAATAGATATTATAGTTTTAATGAATGAAGAAAACAATATAAATATTTACTTTATTCTTAATTTTAACATAAATTAATATTATCAATGTATTGTAATTACAACCATAGTGTCCATTATACAAATAATAACATATTATATAATAGTATTAGATTATCATTTATTTTAGATTAATTATATTCACAATCTTAAAAACAATAGTATATTAATAAACTATTTTCAATAATATTATTAATATAATATTTAAATTTAAATATAAATATAAAACTAAAAAACAAATAGATTAAATCAAAAAAAAGAATCTATTTTTTAATATAATTATCGAAATAATTGGATTATAGTATTTTATATTTTAAATATTTAATAAAAATATATTATATAATATTTATTAAACATATATTTAATTTATTAATGTTAATAACATTATTTACATTTAAAAATTTTTTAAATATGGTTAAACATTGTATGTATATATCATTTTATTATTATAAGTTCACTTTTAATATAATGTAAATAATATAAGTAGTCTATATTTTAGAAAAAGATAATTTATGTTTATTTTTATTAAAAAAATATCTATTAATAAATTTAATCTATATTTATTTAATAATTAAATAAAATATTTTGTTATGTAGATTTTTAAAGGCATAAAAAAATTCCTTGAAAAAAAATCATTAATCCTCATATAGGTTAGTATAACTAGATTGGTTAAAGAATTTCCCTATTGGAGGCTGTTTAAATGGGTAAAATTATCGGGATTGACCTAGGTACAACTAACTCTTGTGTAGCTATTATGGATGGTAAAAATGCACGAGTGTTAGAAAACAGTGAAGGTGATCGTACCACACCTTCTATTATTGCTTATACTCAAGATGGTGAAATTCTTGTGGGTCAGCCAGCAAAACGACAAGCTGTGACAAATCCACAAAATACACTTTTTGCAATTAAACGTTTAATTGGTCGTCGATTTGACGATGAAGAAGTTCAACGTGACGTTTCTATTATGCCTTATAAAATTATTAGAGCAAATAACGGTGATGCTTGGTTGGATGTTAAAGGTCAAAAAATAGCGCCTCCTCAAATTTCTGCTGAGGTGTTAAAAAAAATGAAAAAAACAGCTGAAGATTATCTTGGTGAACCTGTTACTGAAGCTGTTATTACAGTACCTGCCTATTTTAATGATGTACAACGTCAAGCAACTAAAGATGCAGGTCGTATTGCTGGTTTAGATGTAAAACGTATAATAAATGAACCAACAGCAGCAGCACTTGCTTATGGATTAGATCGTGAAGTTGGTAATCGTACCATTGCAGTATATGATTTAGGTGGTGGTACATTCGATATTTCAATTATCGAAATTGATGAAGTTGATGGCGAAAAAACTTATGAAGTGTTAGCAACTAATGGTGATACTCATTTAGGTGGTGAAGACTTTGACAATCGAATGATTAATTATCTAGTTGATGAATTTAAGAAAGAAAAAAGTTTCGATCTTCGTAATGATCCATTAGCAATGCAGCGCTTAAAAGAAGCTGCAGAAAAAGCTAAAATTGAACTTTCTTCTGCTCAGCAAACTGATGTTAATCTACCTTATATTACTGCAGATGCAACTGGTCCAAAACATATGAATATTAAGATGACTCGATCTAAACTTGAATCATTAGTTGAAGATCTAGTTAAAAATTCAATGGAACCATTAAAAGTTGCATTGCAAGATGCCAATTTGAGTATTAATAACATAAACGACGTAATTTTAGTTGGTGGTCAAACACGTATGCCGATGGTACAAAAAGCGGTTGCTGATTTCTTTGGTAAAGAACCTCGTAAAGATGTCAATCCTGATGAAGCAGTTGCTATTGGTGCAGCAGTACAAGGCGGTGTATTAGCAGGTGATGTAAAAGATGTTTTGTTACTTGATGTAACTCCGTTATCTCTTGGTATTGAAACCATGGGTTCTGTAATGACAGCGTTAATTGCTAAGAATACTACTATTCCAACTAAGCATAGTCAGGTATTTTCAACAGCAGAAGATAACCAATCTGCAGTAACTATTCATGTTTTACAAGGTGAACGAAAACGATCAATTGATAACAAATCATTAGGACAATTTAATTTAGATGGTATTCATCCTGCTCCTCGTGGCATGCCTCAAATTGAAGTTACTTTTGATATTGATGCTGATGGTATTTTACATGTATCAGCAAAAGATAAGAATACAGGACGAGAACAAAAGATTACTATTAAAGCCTCTTCCGGCCTGAAAGAAGATGAAATAAAGAGAATGGTAAGCGATGCAGAAGCAAACGCAGAAGCAGATATGAAGTTTGAACAGTTAGTTCAGATACGTAATCAAGCTGATCAATTAATTCATAGTACACGTAAACAAATTGAAGAAGTAGGTATAAAATTATCTGATAATGATAAAATTAACATAGAGAAATCTATTTCAAAATTAGAAGAATCTGTAAAAGGTGAAGATAAAACTTTAATTGAAAAGAAAATTCAAACTTTGGTTCAAGCTTCAGTAAAATTACTTGAATTAGCTCAACAAGAGCAAGTTAAAAAAAGTGCAGATAGCTGTGATTCAGAAGTAGAAATTCAACCTAAACAGGATGATAATGTTGTTGATGCTGAGTTTGAAGAAGTTAATGATAAGAATAAAGATAAAAAATAATTGCCTTTTAGATTGCTGCTAAATAACAGCATTAAGGGTTATTTCCTTTATTACTGAAAACCAAGTATGAGCGTTTGATGGAACTTTACGCTAGTTTGCGTGCGTTTAAAGGTAAATACGTATGGCAAAAAGAGATTTTTATCAAGTTTTAGGTATTAATAAAAGGGCTGACGAGAAAGATATTAAAAAAGCATATAAACGTTTGGCAATGAGATATCATCCGGATCGAAATCAGGGTGATAAAGAAGCAGAAAGTAAATTTAAAGAAATTAAAGAAGCTTATGAAATTTTAATTGATGTGCAAAAACGTGCTGCTTATGATCAATATGGACATGCAGCTTTTGAATCTGGTAGTAGTACTAGTGATGGATTTAGTAGAAGTTTTACTTCTAGTTCTGATTTTAGTGATATTTTTGGTGATGTATTTGGTGATATTTTTGGTGGATCTAGACGTCAGCGATCGACTCGTGGTTCTGATCTTCAATATAAAATCACATTGACTTTAGAAGAAGCTGTTTTTGGTGTAAATAAAGAAATACGTATTCCAATTTTAGAAAAATGTGATATTTGTAATGGTACTGGAACTAAACTAGGTAAGAAACCAGAAAATTGTCCAACTTGTCATGGTGCAGGTCAAGTTCAAATTAGGCAAGGATTTTTTGCTGTTCAACAAACTTGCCCAAATTGTCATGGTCATGGTCAGATCATTAAAGAACCTTGTATTAAATGTCATGGTCATTGCAAAGTAGAAAGATATAAAACTTTATCAGTGAAAATTCCACCAGGAGTTAATACTGATGATCGAATTCGTTTAAATGGTGAAGGTGAAGCTGGTGAAAATAATTCATCAGCTGGTGATTTATATGTTCAGATTAATGTAGCAAAACATGCTATTTTTGAACGAGATGCTAGTAATTTATATTGTGAGGTACCAATTAATTTCACAATTGCAGCACTTGGTGGTGAAATTGATGTACCGACACTTAATGGTCGAGTAAATCTTAAAATTCCAGCTGAAACACAAACAGGAAATATTTTTCGCATGAAGGGGAAAGGTGTTAAAACTGTTCGTGATTCGATGATAGGTGATTTAATGTGTCGTATATTAGTAGAGACTCCGGTCAAACTAAATGAAAAACAAAAAATATTACTAAAAGAATTTGGTGAATCTTTAAATCGTGATAATGCTAATAAAAATAGTCCTCGTTTAAAAAAATTTTTAGATAGTGTTAAAAATTTTTTCGATAATTTAACTAAGTAAATTTATTTTAAAAATATCCATCTACTATTTTGTCACTAACGCTATTGCATTGAATGTATTAAATAATTTTATTTGATATATTCAATGAAATAGCTAATTATTATTATTCTGCTAGGTTTATTCTTTATAAATTAATTTAAGATGGATAAATTTTTAATTTTAATGTAACTTATTTTACATAAATTTCTAATTAAATTTTTATAAAAATAATTAAGATTAATTATAATAAACTAAATGTAAATTCATAAAATTTATTGGAAATTTCTATAAAAATAGAGTTTTTATTTTTATTAATTTATTATATATATTACTTACTATAGTAATAGTTTAATATTAAAAAAATAGAATAATTAAATCTATTATTTAAGTATTTTAAAAATATTTTAAAAAATTTAATATTAATAATTAAATTGAAATTTAAAAAATCAGATTATTTCATTAAATATTAAACTATAAATAATAATATGGTAATTAAATATATTATAACTTAAACTAGCAAATTACAAGTAATAAAAAAATAATTGATAGTAAAAAATAGAGTTTTCATTAAATTAGTATTTATTAAAATTAATATAAGTTATTTAGTCAAATTTATCTATTTATTTGTTTAATATACTTTTAAGTATCGTTTCTATTTAAATAAATATCATCATCTAATATTCTTTGCCGATCTTTTTACTATAAAAAATAAAACATATACTAAATTTATTTAACCTTCAAAAATAGATAAAATAATATTTTATAAAAAAATTCTATTTCTATTAAAAATAGAATAGCATAAAATATAAAAAAACTAAATATAATAAATATTATTATTTTAATAATTAAATAATTTTAAGAAAAAACATTTTTTATTTAGTATAAGATAATTTAAAATTAATATAGATATTAAAATATATAATTGTTTTATGACATAAAAAGAAAATATTTATTGATGGCTTTATGCTTTAAATATATATTTGTATCTAGAATAAAAATAGCAATGTAAATTTTAAAAAAGATTATTATTACTTAGTTAAAATATATTATAATTATAATATATCATTAATAGTTTTATAATTTTCTTCTGGCCATATACCACATTGAACTTGACCAATATGTTTTTTATGAAGTAATAACATTACTAAACGAGATTGTCCAATACCTCCTCCTATTGTTTGTGGCATTTCGTATTTTAATAATGCTTTATGCCACTCAAGAGATATTCTATCTTCATCACCTGTAATTGCTAATTGATACATAAGAGTTTTTATATCAACACGGATACCCATTGAAGAAATTTCAAATGCATCCCGTAATATAGGATTCCAAACAATAATATCACCATTTAAACCAGAATAACCTTCACTGTTAGGTGTTGTCCAATCATCATAATCAGGAGCGCGTATATCATGAACAAAACCATTGGATAGCTTTCCGCCAATACCAATAATAAAAACTGCAGATAATTCTTTAGCTATTTCATATTCTCTTTCTTTAGCATTAAGATTTGGATAACGTTTTAATAATTCTTCACTATGAATAAAATTGATTTTCTCAGGTAAAAATGGTATTAAATTAAATTTAATACTAATAGCTTTTTCTGTTTCCTTTATTGCTTGATAAATTTTAATCACAGTATTCTTTAGATAAAAAAGAGATCGTTCATTATCAGATATTACTTTTTCCCAATCCCATTGATCTACAAATACAGAATGAATAGGTGTTAGGTTATCTTCATCAGGACGCAATGCTTTCATGTTAGTATAAAGCCCTTCACCTGGTTTAAAATCAAAACGAGTTAATATTTTACGCTTCCATTTAGCTAATGAATGCACAACCTCAAAAACAGAATCTGGTATTGATTTTACTTTAACCTGTACTGCTTTTTCATGACCAGATAAATTGTCTTGAACTCCATCACCGAGACGAACTAAAATAGGAGCTCTAATCTTAATTAAAGATAATTTTTTTTCTAATAAAATCGAAAAAAAAGATTTAACAAAATTAATTTGTTGTTGTTTTTTTATGAATAATTTTTCCATTTCACCATACGATTTATATTTATTATTATTTATTTTATTGGATAGATAAAGAAAATGAATTAAATTCATATATTATAGTTTTATGATATAAAACATTATAATTAAAAACATTTAAATATACCATATTAAAAAATAATATTTTAAATATTTATATAACAATAATTAAGTTTTATTATCTATTCTCTTATTTTCTATGTAAAAAATATAGAATACAATATATAACCTATATATTAAAATTTATAAAGGGATTAGATTTCTATTATCAATATATATTATACAACTTAATAATAAAAAACTTTTAAAATAATATGTAAATGGAATTAAAGAGGCTACATAAAACATTAGATCTACATATCTACTTATTAATAAAATAATTAATAAGATTTAATCTAGTAAAACTTTTAAAAAATATTATACCATATAAATTTATAAAAATTACTATAACTTATATATATTTATACAGATATCTAAAATTAATTCAAAACAAATAAAATCTATTATTTTGAATTAAAGGAATTTAATAATGAAAAATACATTGATCATAATGAACACTATGTAAAACAATAAGTATATTTCTAAACATATTGCTTAAATATTAGAGAAATATGATTTCAATACTAAAGTTACATATTGGTCAATTTTAAAAGAACTAACAACCAAAGATATTTGAATAATTATATATTCTACCTGTGGAAAAGTAGAATTACCTGAATATATCAGATCTTGCAAAAGAAATAAAAGAAAAAACCTTATCTTAGTCAAATTAATTATGGTGCCAATGTGGAATAAGTAGCAAAGAATAATCTACTTTTTGTTATATATTTCATAAATTATATAAATTTTTGAAAAATAATCTCAAAAAACGTATAAAAACTATTAGAAATAAATATTTAAAAACATGATATACCAAAAATATTGCATATATTTAAATTAAAAAATGGAAAAATCATTTCATTAATTTTAATAAATAAAAAATAAATAAATGTTGATAACTTTGTGAAAAATATGGAATAACTCGTAATTATCTATATAATAAATTGAATAAAAAAGTAATTTATATATAATTAACTATTTTAGTCCGCTATTTATAAAGAAGAATATCACTTATTATTCACAAAAAAAATTGTAATTAACATAATGATTCTATTAAAGTAATTAGATTTATACACAGAAAATTATAAATTTAATAAAAATATAATAATATTATTAAAAAATTAATTATATTTATATTATTATACAAATTATCTCTTTATGAAACTCAAAAAGAATTAAATTCTTTAATGAAAAATTGAATTAGGTTTATCTATGTTTTACTCAAAACAATTCGATGTTATTATTATTGGTGGAGGACATGCTGGTACTGAAGCAGCTATGGCAGCAGCTCGCATGGGACGTCAGACTTTACTTCTAACCCATAATATTGATACAATAGGTCAGATGTCATGCAATCCAGCTATTGGTGGCATAGGTAAAGGACATTTAGTTAAAGAAATTGATGCTTTAGGTGGAATAATGGGTATTGCAGCTGATAAAGCTGGAATTCAATTTAGAACACTGAATACAAATAAAGGACCAGCGGTACAAGCAACAAGGGCTCAAACTGATCGTGTACTATATAAACAAGCAATTAGAATTGCATTAGAAAATCAAAACAATTTAATGATATTTCAACAAACTGTTGAAGATCTAATTATAAAAAATAATAAAGCTATTGGTGTAATAACTAAAATAGGATTAAAATTTCACGCAAAGTCTATTATATTAACTGTAGGTACTTTTCTTAACGGTAAAATTCATATAGGATTAAAAAATTATAAAGGCGGAAGAGCATGCGATTCTCCTTCTATTAGTTTATCAAATAGACTAAAAGAATTGTTTTTACGAGTAAATCAATTAAAAACTGGTACACCTCCAAGAATAGATGGAAGAAGCATTGATTTTTCTAAATTATCACCACAATTTGGTGACAATCCAACACCTGTTTTTTCTTTTATTGGTTCCATTGATCAACACCCAAAACAGTTACCTTGTTACATCACACATACAAACGAAAAAACTCATCAAATTATTAAAGATAATTTAAAGCGTAGTCCAATTCATATGGGTATTATCAAAGGAATTGGTCCTCGTTATTGTCCTTCAATTGAAGATAAAATAATACGGTTTAAAGATCGATTAACACATCAGATTTTTCTTGAACCAGAAGGATTAACCAGTAATGAGATTTATCCAAATGGAATTTCTACTAGTTTACCTTTTGATGTACAAATACAAATTATAAATTCGATAAAAGGATTAGAAAATAGTCATATTACTAGACCAGGATATGCCATTGAATATGATTTTTTTGATCCACGAGATTTAAAACCCACTTTAGAAAGTAAATTTATTAACGGATTATTTTTTGCTGGACAAATTAACGGAACAACAGGTTATGAAGAAGCTGGAGCTCAAGGATTATTAGCTGGACTTAATGCAGCTAATTATGCTTTTGAACAAGAAGGATGGTATCCTCGTCGCGATCAAGCTTATATTGGTGTTTTAGTTGATGACCTTTGTACATTAGGCACCGAAGAACCTTATCGAATGTTTACTTCACGAGCAGAATATCGCCTCATGCTTCGTGAAGATAACGCTGATCTTCGTTTAACTGAGAAAGCACATAAACTCAATTTAATTGATGAAAATCGTTGGCAAAAATTTTGTCGTAAAGTTGAATTAATTGAACAAGAACGCCAAAGACTACGTAATTTTTGGATACATCCAAATTTAAATAAATTTAATAATCTTAATAAAATAAAATCTATATCTCTTTTAAAAAAAATAAATGGTGAAGATTTAATGCGTCGTCCTGAAACAGATTATAAACTACTTACTTCATTAAATTATTTTTCACCAATAATT
Organism: Arsenophonus sp.; assembly: GCA_052401645.1. Classification (GTDB taxonomy): domain Bacteria; phylum Pseudomonadota; class Gammaproteobacteria; order Enterobacterales; family Enterobacteriaceae; genus Arsenophonus. Next base: position 21,885 of record CP198939.1, on the reverse strand, counting down.
AATAATACTCAAATCACGAATCAAGTTGAAATTCAAATAAAATATGATGGTTATATTACTCAACAACAAAAAGAAATAAAAAAACAACTCTATAATGAGTATATAAAATTACCATCTAATTTAGATTATAATAAAATTCAAGGTCTTTCTAAAGAAGTAATTGAAAAACTTAATAACCATAAACCTAGTTCCATTGGTCAGGCAACACGTATATCTGGTATTACACCATCTGCAATATCCATACTATTAATTTGGCTTAAAAAAGTTTTTATAAAAAATAAAAATCAAAACTAACTTAATATATATTTAAAATATTTTAAATTAAATAAATATTATTTTTTATTTTTAATAAATAAAAAATTTTTATTTTAAATTAATAAAATAAAAATTATAAAAATATAATTTATACATCTATCTACTAAATTATCTAAATAAATAGATATTTATTATATTTTAAATAATTTTATTCATAAGAAAATATATTACTGATAAACAAATTATTGAAATATGAGAGGTACTAATTTTAGATTACAAATCTAAATATACTTATTATTAATTTAAGTATATAATTTAAAATTATTAAATAATTTATAAAAAAATAAGATTTTTAAATATAAATAATTAATATAAATTAATGCTTTTTAGCTCTTTAAACTATTAAAATTATTTAAAAACAAATAGAAAAAAATCTTAATTAACAAAAAAATTGATTGTATAAATTAAATAAATCTAAATATACTTACTTCATTTTAAAACGTACTTTAGTTATGTAAACATTACTATTATTAAATTAAAATAGAAATAATTTTTTATACTTTTCTTAAAGATATATATATTTTAAAAATAAATTAGTAATTTTCTTTTATAATTTAAAAATAAATAAAATTTTCTATCAAAATATCTGATGTTAACTTGAAAGTACACTTAATAATATTTAGTAATTTTAAAATTTTTAATTAAAAGTATTTCTTAAAAAATTCAAAGTTTTAAAAATGATTTTTAAAAACATTATTATTATTTTTTATTTTTAATTTTTAAAAAAAATTAAACAATATTTTTAATTTTATCTTGATTATAAAATCAATTAATTTATTAACATTTACATAAAATAATTTATATTTTATTTTTTTATTTATTATTTTTATAATATTTTATTTATTTCTATTTAATGAATAACTAGATCAAGAAAATTCACATAAAGAAAGTTGAAATCATTGAAAATAATTAATTCAATTTTATTAATTTTTAATATTAAATTAACATAAGTATTTTATTTATATTTTCGAATTAAAATACTATTAGATCATCTTCAAATGTTATTTTATATATTATAAATCTTTTTTATTTTAATAATTTTATAAAAAATAATTTTTATATAAATTATTCAATTTGAAATAAAAAATATCTTTGATATAATATATTCAATAATCTTTATTTCTTTTAATTGAAAGAATTAAATTTCTTTGAAGCTATTGTATCATCTTGTATTAAGATATAGATTATAATATTTTATTATATTTTTTATATAAATAATATATAATATAATTCATCTGTTTTTAGTTTATAAGTTTATATACTAATTAATTATCACTTTATTTATATTAATATTAATAATATCGTTAAAATAATATATGTGAAATCATTTAAGTTTATATAATTTTACTATTGATGAATAACTAAAAATTGTTATAAAATAATTATATTAATACTTATTTAAGTATACTTTAAATAAGTATTAATTTTAATAAATATAGTAATTAATTACTATATTTAATTTTTATATAATTTACATATTTATAATTAAAAAAAGATTTAAAACAATAAAGGAAAGGATAGATATCATGTCTTCATCAAGAGAAATGATAGCTGCAGAAAGTTATATAGAGCGTCATCTAACTAATCTTCAGTTAGATCTTCGTACCTTTAGATTAGTCGATTCTTATGGTAACAATAGTCCAACATTTTGGATATTGAATATTGATTCACTTTTTTTCTCAATTATACTTGGAATTATCTTCTTATTTGTCTTCAGAAAAATTGCAATTAGTATAACGAGTGGTTTACCAAGTAAACTACAAACTTCAATAGAAATAATAATTAACTTTATCGATAGTACTGTTTCTGATATTTATCAAGGTAAGAATAAAATTATCGCACCTTTATCATTGACTATATTTATTTGGATATTATTAATGAATGCCATGGATTTATTACCAATTGATTTATTTCCTTATATTGCAGAACACTATCTAGGATTACCAGCATTACGCGTTGTTCCAACTGCAGATGTAAGCATAACTATATCAATGGCAATTGGTGTATTTATTTTAATTATTTTCTATAATATAAAAATAAAGGGTTTAAGTGGATTTACGAAAGAATTAATTTTACAACCATTCAATCATCCAATACTAATTCCTATAAATTTAATTTTAGAAGGAATCAACTTATTTTCTAAACCTATATCACTTAGTTTAAGATTATTTGGTAATATATATGCAAGTGAACTAATTTTCATTCTTATTGCATCTTTATTACCTTGGTGGATGCAATGGATATTTAATCTTCCTTGGGCAATTTTTCACATACTAATTATTACATTACAAGCTTTTATTTTTATGGTTTTAACTATTGTTTATTTATCTATGGCGTCAGAAAAACATTAATTTCAACTTTTAGTAAATTTATTTAAATTAAAATAAAACTGGAGAATAGAGTGTCATGGCAAACTTAAATATAGATGTATTATATATAGCCGCCGCTATAATTATGGGATTAGCCGCGATTGGTGCTGCAATTGGTATTGGTATATTAGGTGGAAAATTTTTAGAGGGTGCTGCTCGTCAGCCAGAATTAATTCCTTTATTACGTACACAATTTTTTATTGTTATGGGATTAATTGATGCTATTCCAATGATTTCTGTTGGTTTAGGATTATATATAATGTTCATTATTATTTAATAATTTAAATAATAATATTAAAATATTGATATTTTAATTCTTAAAGAAGTATTATTGTATGAATCTTAATGCAACATTTCTCGGTCAAGCTATTTCATTTTTCTTTTTCGTTTTATTTTGTATGAAATACGTATGGCCACCAATTATAACTGCCATAGAAAAACGTCAAAAAGAAATTGCTGATAGCTTATCTGATGCAGAACAAGCTAAAAAAAACTTAGAATTAGCAAAAATTGATACAATTGTGCAATTGGAAAAAACAAAATTAAAAGCACAATCTATTATTGAACAAGCTAATAAACAAAGAATTCAAATAATTAAAGAAGCCAAAATAGAAGCTGAAATTGAACGTAATAAGATTATTTCTCAAACAAAAATTGAAATTGATACTAATATTAGGCTAGCACATGAAGAATTACGTAAAAAAGTTGCTATGTTGGCAATTTTAGGAGCAGAAAAAATAATTGAACGTTCTATTGATATATCTATTAATAACGACATTATTGATAAATTAGTAAATGAATTATAAAGGGAGATAAATAGGGCATGTTTCTAATTAGTACAATTATTCGACCCTATGCTAAAGCAGCTTTTAATTTTGCTGCAGAAAACCAATTTATTGATAAATGGCAGAACATGCTTAGTTTTGTTGTTAAAGTAACGGATAATAAAGAAATAAATAAATTATTTTATAGTTCAATTGCGCCAAAAACATTAGCTAAAATATTTACTACTATTTGTAGTGATCATATCAATGAGCACATCAGAAATCTAATTTGTATTATGGCTGAAAATAAACGTTTAAATATGTTACCAGAACTTTTAAAACAATTCATACAATTACGAGCTATTTTTGAAAAAAACATTAATATTGATGTTATTTCCGCTACTAATTTAAATGAAAAACAGAAATTTAAAATTTCTATGGCAATGGAAAAACGATTATTATGTAAAGTAAATCCAAATTATAAAATTGATAAATTTATTATTGCAGGAGTAATTATACGCACAGGAGACTTGGTTATTGATGGTAGTATACGTGGTTATATTGAACGTTTAACTGATGTCTTGCAGTCTTAGGGAGATTAAAAGTATATGCAACTTAATTCCACTGAAATTAGTGAACTAATTAAAGAACGTATTTTACAATTTAACGTAATAAGCAAATCTCATAATGAAGGTATCATTATTTCTATTAATGACGGAATCATTCGAATTTACGGTTTAACACAAGTTATGCAAGGTGAAATGATTTCATTACCAAATAACTGTTATGCTATTGCAATTAATCTTGAACGTGATTCAGTTGGCGCTATAGTTATGGGTTGTTATACTGATTTAACAGAAGGTATGAAAGTAAAATGTACAAACCGTATTTTTGAAGTACCAGTTGGCAGAGGATTGCTCGGAAGAGTTGTTAATACAATGGGTGAACCTATTGATGGTAAGGGTACTATTGAGCATGATGGTTTTTCTGCAGTTGAAGTTATTGCACCAGGCGTTATTGATCGTCAATCAGTTGATCAACCTATACAAACTGGATATAAGTCTATTGATGCAATGATTCCTATTGGACGCGGTCAACGTGAATTAATAATTGGAGATCGCCAAACTGGTAAAACAACATTAGTTATTGATACCATTATTAATCAACGTAATTCAGAAATAAAATGTATTTATGTAGCAATTGGACAAAAAATTTCAACTATTTCAAATGTGGTACGAAAACTAGAAGAACATGATGCACTAAAGAATACAATAGTTGTAATCGCTAGTGCTTCTGAATCCGCAGCATTACAATATCTTTCACCTTATGCCGGATGCACAATGGGGGAATACTTTAGGGACCGTGGTGAAGATGCACTAATTATTTATGATGATCTTTCTAAACAAGCGATAGCTTATAGACAAATTTCACTATTATTACGTCGCCCTCCTGGGCGTGAAGCATATCCTGGTGATATTTTTTATCTTCATTCTCGCTTGCTTGAACGAGCTTCACGTGTTAATCATAAATATGTTGAAAAATTTACAAGTGGTAAAATTAAAGGAAAAACAGGTTCATTGACAGCATTACCAATTATTGAAACACAAGCAGGTGATGTTTCTGCATTTGTTCCTACTAATGTTATTTCAATTACAGATGGTCAAATTTTTTTAGAATCTAATTTATTTAATTCTGGTATACGTCCAGCAATTAATCCAGGAATTTCAGTATCACGTGTAGGAGGAGCAGCTCAAACTAAAATTATCAAAAAATTATCACAAGGAATTCGCACTGCTTTAGCACAGTATCGTGAATTAGCTGCATTTTCACAATTTACTTCTGATTTAGATCATTCAACACGAAAACAAATTAATCACGGAGAAAAAGTTACCGAATTATTAAAACAAAAACAACATGAACCAATGTCAATTTCACAACAGTCATTATCTTTATTTTCTGCTGAACATGGTTATTTAGAAGATGTTAAATTGGAAAAAATTTATAATTTCGAGGCAGCATTATTAACTTATGCTACTTGCAATCATTTTCTTTTGATGAATGAAATTAATCAAAATGGTGAATATAACGATGAAATAGAAACTAAATTAAATTCTTTACTTAATGATTTTAAAAAAACTCAATGCTGGTAATTCTATTAAATTCTTATTAAGATCGCTTCATTAATAAAAAGGAGCTAAAATGATAGCTTCAAAAGATATTTATCTTAAGATAAATAGTCTACAAAACATACAAAAAATTACTAAATCAATGGAAATGGTTTCTATATCAAAAATGCGTAAAACACAAGAACGTATGGTAGCTAGTCATCCATATATAAAAAGTATACGTAATATAATTAACCATATAATATCAGGTAATCTAGAATATAAGCATTCGTATCTTAAACAACGTGATGCTAAGCGTGTAGGTTATTTAATTATTTCGACAGACCGCGGTTTGTGTGGTAGTCTAAATATTAATTTATTTAAACTATTATTAATAGAAATAAAAATATGGACAGATAAAAATGTTAAAATTGATTTAGCTTTAATTGGATCTAAAGCAATTTTGTTCTTTAATTCAATTGGTGGTAATATTATTGCTCAAATAAGTGGAATAGGAGATAATCCATCTATATCCAATATTATTGGACCAGTAAAAATTATGTTAAAAGCTTATGATGAAGGACGTCTAGATAAATTATATCTAGTAACTAATAAATTTATTAACACTATGATGCAAATTCCAACAATTACTCAATTATTACCTCTATCTTTAGATGATAAAAAAATATTTGGAAAAAAATCTTGGGATTATTTATATGAACCAGATCCAAAGATTGTATTAGATATAATATTAAATCGCTATATTGAATCACAAGTTTATCAGAGCGTGGTTGAAAATCTTGCAAGTGAACAGGCTGCTAGAATGATAGCTATGAAAACGGCTACTGATAACAGTAGTTGTTTGATCAAGGAATTAAAATTAGTTTATAATAAAGCTCGTCAAGATAATATTACTCAAGAGCTTGCTGAAATAATTTCTGGAACTATTCCAATTTAATTCTAATAATTTAAATCATATAAAGGAAAAGATTCAATATGACTAATGGAGAGATTATACAAATAATCGGCGCCATAGTAGATGTCGAATTTCCGCAAAATGCGGTACCAAAAGTGTATAATGCACTTGAAGTAATAAATGGTAAAGAAAAATTAATTTTAGAAGTTCAACAACAATTAGGCGGTGGTGTTGTTCGTTGCATAGCAATGGGAACATCTAATTCTTTAAAACGCGGTTTAAATGTTGTTGATTTAACTCATCCAATTGAAGTACCAGTTGGTGAAGCGACATTAGGACGTATTATAAATGTATTAGGTGAGCCTATCGATATGAAAGGTAAGATAGGTGAAAAAGAACGATGGTCAATTCATCGTCCTGCTCCTAGATATGAGGATGTATCAAATTCAACAGAATTGTTTGAAACTGGTATTAAAGTTATTGATCTTATTTGTCCTTTTGCTAAAGGTGGAAAAATAGGACTATTTGGCGGTGCTGGTGTCGGTAAAACAGTAAATATAATGGAACTTATTCGTAATATTGCAACAGAACATTCTGGCTATTCTGTTTTTACAGGTGTAGGTGAACGGACTCGTGAAGGAAATGATTTCTATCATGAAATGATAGGTTCAAATATTTTAAATAAAGTTTCTTTAGTGTATGGTCAAATGAATGAACCACCTGGAAATCGTCTTCGTGTAGCTTTAACTGGATTAACTATTGCTGAAAAATTTCGGGACGAAGGGCGAGACGTATTATTATTTATAGATAATATCTATCGATACACATTAGCTGGAACAGAAGTATCAGCACTATTAGGTCGTATGCCATCAGCAGTTGGTTATCAACCAACTTTAGCTGAAGAAATGGGTGTATTTCAGGAACGAATTACATCAACTAAAGTTGGTTCAATAACTTCAATTCAAGCAGTATATGTTCCTGCTGATGATTTAACAGATCCATCACCAGCAACGACTTTCGTTCATTTAGATGCAACAATTGTTCTAAATCGTCAAATTGCGTCACTTGGTATTTATCCAGCTATTGATCCATTAAATTCTACTAGTCGTCAGCTTAATCCATTTATTATAGGACAAGAGCATTACGATGTAGCACGTGGTGTTCAATCTATATTACAGCGATATCAAGAACTAAAGGATATAATCGCTATTTTAGGGATGGATGAATTATCTCAAGAAGATAAGTTAATTGTTGCTCGTGCTCGTAAAATACAACGATTTTTATCTCAACCATTTTTCGTGGCTGAAGTTTTTACTGGTTCATCAGGAAAATATGTATCTTTAAAAGATACCATCCGTGGTTTTAAGAGTATATTAAATGATGATTATGCTCACTTACCTGAACAATCATTTTACATGGTAGGTACTATTGAAGAAGCAGCAGAAAAATCAAAAAACATATAACATTAATAATAGGAGACTATTATATTTATAATGACATATTATCTGATTGTTGTAAGTGCTGAAAAACAAATATTTTCTGGTTTTATTAAAAAAATTCAAATAACTGGTAGCGAAGGAGAACTTGGAATTTATTTTCGACATACCCCTTTATTGACTACCATTAAACCTGGAATGATACGTATTACTAAAGAGTCTGATGAAGAGGAATTGATCTATCTTTCTGGAGGTATTCTTGAAGTCCAACCAGACTCTGTTATTGTACTAGCTGATACTGCAATTCGTGGTAAAGAATTAGATGAAGATAAGGCATTAAAAGCTAAATATGAAACAGAAGAGTATATGCGTAAAGTAGATAATAATATTGATTATACTAAAGCAGCTTCAAAATTATCTAAAGAAATTGCTAAACTACGCGTTATTGAACTTATAAAAAATGATATAGTTTTAAGAAAGTTTTAAAAAATAAATGAATATAAATAATAAAAAATTTTATTTATATTTTATTTACTTTTAATCCAATTTTTATTTTACGCATAAATAGACTTTCTTATTTTCAATTAAAATACACTCTTTTGTTTAAAAAATAACCGAATTATTAATTATTCTGATTGAGTTTTCATCTCTATGAATCCAAAAAGCATTGTAATTCTTGCAGCGGGTAAAGGTACTCGCATGTATTCGGATTTACCAAAAGTCTTATATCCATTAGCAGGAAAACCAATGGTGCAGCATGTTATTGATACATCATTATCTCTTGGTGCATCTAATATTTATTTAGTTTACGGTTATGGTGCTGATATAGTTAAAATAACTTTAGCTAATCAACCTATTAATTGGATTTTACAAAAAAAACAGTTAGGCACTGGTCATGCAATGCAGCAAGTAGCACCTTATTTTGCTGATAATGAAGATATATTAATACTTTATGGTGATTCTCCATTGATTACAAAAGAAACACTTGAACAATTAATAAAAGCCAAACCTGATAGAGGAATAGGTTTATTAACAGCAATAGTTAATGATCCAAAAGGATACGGACGTATTATTCGTAGAAAAAATGAAATAATTGCCATTGTTGAACAAAAAGATTTAACAGAAGAGCAAAATAAGATTAATGAAATTAATACAGGAATATTAGTTGCTAATGGCGGTGATTTAAAAAAATGGTTAAAAAAACTTAATAATAACAATGCTCAAAATGAATATTATATTACTGATATAGTTTCATTAGTATATCAAAAAAAACATAAAATAAATGCTATTCATCCAATTAAATTAAATGAAATAAGAGGTGTAAATAATTGTTTAGAACTTTCAATACTTGAACGTATTTATCAACGAGAACAAGCGGAAAAATTATTATTAAATGGTGTTATGATCATTGATCCAGATCGTTTTGATTTACGTGGTACATTAAAATATGGTCGTAATATAACTATCGATATTAATGTTATTATTGAAGGCAATGTTATTATTGGTAATAATGTTCATATTCATGCAGGATGCGTATTAAAAAATTGCACCATAGATAATAATTCAATTATTAGTCCTTATTCAGTGATAGAGGACTCCGAATTATCTGAAAAATGTACTATTGGTCCTTTTGCTAATTTACGTCCTGGAGTTAAATTAGAAAAAAATGTACATGTTGGTAATTTCGTTGAAGTTAAAAATTCTACATTAGGAATTAGTTCTAAAGTTAGTCATTTAAGTTATTTAGGAGATGCTGAAATTGGTTCTGAAGTTAATATAGGTGCAGGAACAATAACTTGTAATTATGATGGAGTTAATAAATTTAAAACGATTATTTCTGATAATGTTTTTATTGGTTCAGATACGCAATTAATTGCACCTGTTACAATTGCTAAAGGAGCGATTATTGGTGCAGGAACTACGCTTACTGATGATGTTAAGGAAAATGAGCTTGTTATTAGTCGAGTAAAACAACAACATATTCCTAATTGGCAAAGACGAAATAAAGAATAATAAAAAATAAGATAGAATTTTTAAGAAAGATATTCTATTAATAATAAAATTAAATATGTTAATTAAATTACGATATTATAAATAAGAGTTATTCTCTCTATTTATAGGAAAAAATTAATGTGTGGAATTATTGGTGCAGTATCGCAACGTAACATATCTAAATTCCTTATTGAAGGACTTCGTCGACTTGAATATCGAGGTTATGACTCTGCAGGTTTAGCTATAGTTGATGATAAAGCAAACTTATTCAGATTACGTAAAACTGGCAAAGTTCAAATTTTAATTGATGAAATAGAAAAATATAATGTGATAGGTAGTACAGGCATCGCACATACACGTTGGGCTTCTCATGGTCAACCAACAAAAAAAAATGCTCATCCACATATATCTGAATATATTGCAGTTGTTCATAATGGGATTATTGAAAATTATCAAGAATTACGCGATAAACTTAAAAAACAGGACTATATCTTTACTTCAGAAACTGATACTGAAGTTATTGCACATTTAACTCATTTTGAATTACAAAAAGGTGGGACATTGCTTGAAGTAATTCAACGTGTTACTCCGCAATTATGTGGAACATATGGTATAGTTATTCTAGATAGTCGCATTCCTGGATTATTAGTGGCAGCTCGCTCAGGTAGCCCTTTAATTATCGGTTTAGGTATTGGTGAAAATTTTTTAGTATCTGATCAATTAGCACTTTTGCCTATTACTAATCACTTTATTTACTTAGAAGAAGGTGATATTGCTGAAATAACTCATAAAACAGTACATATTTTTAATAAAAAAGGTATAAAAGTTAAACGAGAACAAATAGAATTTAATTTTCAATATAATATTAATGATAAAGGAATTTATCAACATTATATGCAGAAGGAAATTTATGAGCAGCCTTTAGCAATAAAAAATTCTCTAGAAGGACGTTTTGATCAACATAATCATCCTGTTTTTACTGAATTAAACAAAAAAGCTCAAAATATATTATCTAAAGTTGAACATATTCAAATTATTGCTTGTGGTAGTTCATATAATGCTGGAATGGTTGCTCGTTACTGGTTTGAATCTTTAGCAGGTATACCTTGTGATGCAGAAATCGCTTCTGAATTTCGTTATCGAAAATCAGCACTTCGTAAAAATAGTTTATTAATAACAATTTCTCAGTCTGGTGAAACAGCGGATACATTAGCTGCATTACGTTTATCAAAAGAACTTTATTATTTAGCATCTTTAACGATATGTAACGTTTTAAATTCATCTTTAGTACGTGAATCAGATTTTGCGTTAATGACAAGAGCTGGAATAGAAATTAGTGTAGCATCAACAAAAGCTTTTACTACACAATTAACAATTTTATTGTTATTAGTAGCTTATTTCCTTCACTTAAAAAATAAGAATATTGTTCTTGAACAAGAAATCATTCAATCATTGCATGCTATACCAGCTCGTATTGATAGTTTTTTTTTACAAAAAAAAATAATTGAATCTTTAGCAAAGAAATTTTTTAACAAAAAAAATGCATTCTTTATTGGTCGTGGTGATCAATTACCAATTGCAGTTGAAGGTGCGTTAAAGTTAAAAGAAATTTCTTATATTCATGCAGAAGCTTATGCAGCTGGTGAATTAAAACACGGTCCGTTATCACTTATTAATCATAATATACCAGTTATTGTTATAGCTCCAAATAACGAATTACTAAGAAAATTAAAATCAAATATTGAGGAAATTCGTGCTCGAGGAGGATTACTTTATGTATTTGCTGATAAAAATGCTGGTCTTATTAATAATAAAAATATGAAAATAATTCAATTACCACATGTTGAAAAATTAATTGCTCCTATTCTTTATATTATCCCTCTACAATTATTATCTTATCACGTTGCTTTAGTTAAAGGTACAAATATTGATCAACCAAGAAATTTAGCTAAATCTGTGACAGTTGAATAGATTGTATTTTATAAAAATATTTTTAATATCATTAAATAAATTAGTATTTAGTATAAATTATATTTTATTTTTTATTTTTAATTAAAATAAAAAATTCAAAATTAACTTTGTTATATAAAATTTTTTACTTATATTATTTTATTATTTTTAAATTAATTATATTTATATTTAATGAATTCATTAACATAATATTTTTATTAAATAACATACTAAATTAATTTATATCTAAACGTTAAAAAATAAAGGAATTAAGATGTTATTAAAATGGATAAACTCTTTTATAATTTTATTATTTTTTTTATTATTCGTAATTAGTTGTAATAATAAAAAAACAATTAATCAACAAAAAAATACAATTAAACAAGATATACCAATACGTGGCGTATGGATAGCTACTTCATTTAATCTTGATTGGCCATCACTTTCATCAATTAATTTTAATTCAGACAAACTTAGAATAAAAATACAAAAAAAAGAGTTAACAGATAAACTAAATAATTTGCTAAAATTAGGAATTAATACTATTTTTTTTCAAGTAAAATCAGATGGCACAGCATTATATCGTTCTAATATTTTACCTTGGTCTAATGTACTTACTGGTATAACTGGTAAAGATTCAGGTTATGATCCTTTGGCTTTTATTATTGATGAGGCTCATAAAAGAAATTTAAAAATACACGCTTGGTTAAATCCATATCGAGTTTCAATGGACACGAAACAAGAAACCATTCTATCACTTCAAAATACACTTTATTCAAAGCCTGTTAGTGTCTATGTTTTACATAGAGATTGGATACAAACTGCTCATAATCGTTTTGTTCTTGATCCAGGAACGCCAGAAGTTCGTAATTGGATAATTAGTATTATTGTTGAATTAATTAAAAATTATGATATTGATGGAATTCAGTTCGATGATTATTTTTATTATGAAACAGCTTCTTCAAAACTTAATGATAATAAAACATTTCAAAAATATGGTAATAAATTTTTAGATAAAGCGAGTTGGAGAAGAAATAATACTTTTTTATTAATTCAAGAAGTTTCTTCAATAGTTCATTCATTAAAATCAAATGTTGAATTTGGTATTAGTCCTGGAGGTGTTTGGCGTAATATTTCTGATGACTTCCGAGGTTCTGATACCAATGCTGGTTATCCTACTTATGATATGGCATATGCTGATACCAGATTATGGATAAAAGAAGGTTTATTAGATTATATTATACCACAGATTTATTGGTCTTTTTCTAGAAAAAAAATGAGATATGATGTAATTGTAAAATGGTGGGCTAATCAGGTTAAATCTACTAATACTAAATTATATATTGGAGTTGCGTTATATAAAGTTGGAATTCAATCTTATATTGAACCAGATTGGGTTCTTAACGATGGTATTTATGAAATTAAAAAACAACTTGATTTTAATGATTCATTACCCGAAATTAAAGGAACAATTTTTTTTAGAGAAGCTATTCTTCATTTAAAAAAAACTGAACAAGTAGTAAAATACATAAAATCTAGATGGAATTAATTTAATTAATAAGATTATTTATTAATCTAATTAAATAGAAAATTATTAATATTTAAATTTCTATTAATGAAATATGAAATTTTTTTCATTAATAGAAATTAGTATTAAAAAATTTAAAAATGATTTAAGTTTTAAATTATTATTATAATTTTTTAATAAAATTGTTTATCAACAAAATTTTAGAGATCAAACATAATAAAAATGAAAAATGTTGGATTTATTGGCTGGCGAGGAATGGTTGGTTCAGTTCTATTACAACGCATGTTAGAAGAGGGTGGATTTGATAATATCAATCCTATTTTTTTTACTACTTCTCAATATGGTAAACCTGCACCAAAATACGGTCAACATCAACAAATGCTTCAAGACGCTTTTAATATTGATAAACTAAAAGAATTAAATATAATAATCACTTGTCATGGTAGTGAATATACAAATAAAATTTATCATAAACTACGTGATACTGGTTGGTTAGGTTATTGGATAGATTCAGCTCCTACATTACGAATGGATGAGAATAGCATAATTATCCTTGATCCAATCAATGATCAACATATTAATCAAGCTTTAAATGAAGGAATTAAAACTTTTGTTGGTGGAAATTGTACAGTTAATTTAATGTTAATGGCTTTAGCTGGATTATTTACTGAAAACTTGATTGAATGGATTTCGGTTGCAACCTACCAAGCAGCTTCTGGTGCAGGTGCACTTAATATACGTGAATTATTACTTCAAATGGGTGAATTATATTCGCAAGTTACTGATAAAATACAAAATCCTGCAGAATCTATTTTATCAATTGAAAAAAAAGCAACCATTTTCATGCGTAGCGGGAAGATGGTTACAGAAGTTTTTGGTGTACCATTAGCAGGTAGTTTAATTCCATGGATAGATAAACAATTGCTAAATGGTCAAAGTAGCGAAGAATGGAAATGTCAAGCAGAAACTAACAAAATCTTAAATACAGGTTTTCATACTATCATTGTTGATGGTTTATGTGTTCGAATCGCTGCATTGCGTTGTCATAGTCAAGCATTTACTATTAAATTAAAAAAAAATATTTCTATTAAAGATATTGAACAAATTCTAGCTGCACATAATGATTGGGTTCGTATTGTTCCTAATGAACGTGAATTAACTATCCAAGAATTAACTCCTGCTGCAGTTACGGGAACATTAAATATTCCTATCGGTCGTTTACGTAAATTAAATATAGGACAGAAATATTTATCTGCTTTTACAGTTGGTGATCAGTTATTATGGGGAGCATCTGAATCTTTACGTCGTATGTTAAAAATATTAAATAAATTTATTTAATTAAAAATTAAATTTAAGATATTAAATATCACTCATATTAAGTTTATTTTAATACTTTATAAAAGTAATCTAAGATAATTCTTTAACTCACTTAATTTATTCAGATAAAAGATAAATAATATTTAGGTATTAATTTTATAAAATTAATAAAGATTGATAATAAATAAATTGGAGAATTATAGATTTTCTTTATAGATAAAATCTATAGTTATTTATAACTTGAGTGGAGACTAAATAATTTTTAGTAATTTTGATTATTTTTTTAGTTTGTTTTTATAAAGCAGATAAATTAATAGATAATAATAATACTTATTTATTATTAATAATTTTGATAAAAAGATTTTTACTTTAAAGATAATATTAGTATTATTTTTTCATTAGTTTAAAAAATGACTTAATATTATATTCCATAGTAATAGTGATAAACAATAAGACTAAATTTAGTCATATTTTAATCATGAATATTATTAAATATACATTTTATTTTTTATTAAAAAAATTATTAATTATTAAACTTCTAATTAAATTAATTTTAAATAATAGTAGTTTTTTTTAATTATAAAATTATATATTTTCATATATCTATAAAATATTTATATATTTTCATAAGATAAATAAGTATTATTTATTATTAGTTAATATATAAGATAATTTCTATTTTATAATTTGAGTAATGTTTTATTTTATAATAAACTTTTTAATAATTTATTAAATTTTATTGTTTAATTTAATATTTTAAAATATATTTATATTTGATATAGATAAAAAATTTTTTAATTAAAATTTAATATTCTTAATTTTAAATAATTAAATTTTTTATTATTAATAATACGCGCATTAATACTTATATAAAATTAATATCTTTTATTTTTTTGATATTTTTAATTAAATTCATTTATATATCTCTTTTGATATTTAACTTTTTACTATATAAAATAAAACTGAATATTATTATTAATTATCAATTCAAGAAATTAATAAAATTGGAAATATATTCATTAAATTTTAAAATAAATAATTTCTTTATTCGTAATTAAATCTTTTTAATAACTTATTTTTTAATTTTTTACTTATATTAATAGTAAAATAATAAAAAATAAAAGTTTTAATAATTAAAATATAAAAAATTATTACTTATTTCAAAGTAAATATTAAATAACTTATATAGTTCCAATAGTTTATTTTTAATAATTTCATACTTTTAATATTATAACATAATTAATTAACGAGATTATAATACACTTTTAATAGAAATAGTTAATTAATAATTTATTTCTGTATTTAATCTATATTAAATAAGGTAATTCTGTATTAGAAATAATAATTAGAATTATTCCAGAGAAAATCTATGAATAAAAAAATTTTTATATAAAAATTATTACTTAAAATTAAATATCTATATTTCTTGCTTTTAATGCGTTTTCTTCAATAAATATTCTACGTGGTTCAACTTCATCACCCATTAATGTAATAAAAAGTTGGTTAGTTGCAATTGCATCTTTAATTGTAACTCGCATCATACAACGAGTATCTGGATTCATAGTCGTTTCCCATAATTGCTCTGGATTCATCTCACCCAATCCTTTATATCGCTGTATTATTAAACCACGGCGTGATTCTTTTGATAACCAATTTAAAGCATCTTCAAAAGAAGAAACTGTCTGTCGACGATCTCCTCTTTCTACATAGGCGCCATCTTCAATTAAATCTCCTATTAATTGTTTTATTTTAATAATACGTTTGTATTCAATGCTTCGAATAAAATTTAAATCTAAATTATAATAAGCATCAACTCCATGAGTTCTAATACATAAAACTGGTTCAAAAAATTGATATTCATAATTTTGATTAATATTATAATTATAAGTACTACCATGTTTTTCACTATCTATTAATCGTTTAACTAAAATCTTGATCCAATTTTCTACTTTTGATTTATTTTTTAAATCATCTTCTATTAATATAGGTTGATAAATAAGATTATTTAATAAAGCGATCGGATAGATATCTTCTAAATCTTTAATCATTTTTTTTGATGTATGATAATCAATAATCAATTTCTTTAATGGTTCACCTTTTAATCCAACAGCATAAGAATTTGTATATAGCACTGCATTTTCTGATGCAATTGAAATTAGGTATTTATCCATAGTTTCCTCATCTTTAATATATTGCTCTTGTTTACCTTTTTTCATTTTATATAAAGGTGGTTGAGCAATATATATATGTCCTCGTTCGATAATTTCTGGCATTTGACGATAGAAAAAAGTTAATAATAATGTTCGAATATGAGAACCATCAACATCAGCATCAGTCATGATAATAATATTATGATAACGTAATTTATTTGGATTGTATTCATCTCGCCCAATACCGCAACCTAAAACAGTTATCAAAGTAGCAACTTCCTTAGAAGAAAGCATTTTATCAAAACAAGCTTTTTCAACGTTAAGAATTTTACCTTTTAATGGCAAGATTGCTTGATTTTTTCTGTTACGTCCTTGTTTGGCAGAGCCACCAGCAGAATCGCCTTCAACTAAATAAAGTTCTGATAGAGCAGGATTGCGTTCTTGACAATCAGCTAATTTACCAGGTAATCCCACTAAATCAAGTAGACCTTTTTTACGACTTATTTCACGAGCTTTACGTGCAGCCTCACGAGCACGAGCAGCGTCAATGATTTTGCCAACAACAATTTTAGCGTCATTTGGATTCTTTAATAAAAATTCTATAAGTTTTTCATTCATTAACGTTTCGACAACAGTTTTTACTTCTGAAGAAACTAGTTTATCTTTTGTTTGTGAAGAGAATTTTGGATCAAGAATTTTAATTGAAACAACAGCGATTAATCCTTCGCGAGTATCATCACCTGTAGCGCTAACTTTTGTTTTTTTTTGATAACATTCTCTATCTATATAACTATTCAATGTACGTGTTATTGCTGCACGAAAACCAACAAGATGGCTTCCACCATCCCGTTGTGGGATATTATTTGTAAAACAATGAATATTTTCTTGAAAACTATCATTCCATTGCATAGATATTTCTACATTAATACCTTCTTTTTCAGCAGAAAAATAAAAAACACTAGGATGAATAGGATTTTTATTCAAACTCAAATATTCTACAAAAGCTTTAATCCCACCTTTATAATGAAAATGATTTTTTTTATTATTACGTTTATCTTTTAAATAAATAGATATGCCAGAATTAAGAAAAGAAAGTTCACGCAGACGTTTTGCCAAAACAGAATATTCAAATTTAGTGACTGTTTTAAATATTTTAAAATTAGGCCAGAAGCGAATATAAGTTCCAATTTGATCAGTTTCTCCAAAAATAGTTAAAGGTGCTTGTGGAATACCTAATTGATATGTTTGCTTGTAAATCTTACCATCACGCCAAATAACTAACTCTAATTTTTCTGATAAAGCATTAACAACAGAAATACCAACACCATGTAATCCTCCAGAAACTTTATAAGAATTATCATCGAATTTACCTCCAGCATGAAGAAATGTCATGATAACTTCTGCAGCGGAAATACCCTCTTCTTCATGAAGATCGCTTGGAATACCGCGACCATTATCTAGAACAGAGACAGAGTTATCCATATGTATAGTTACAATAATATTGCTGCAATACCCTGCTAAAGCTTCATCTATAGCATTGTCGACAATTTCAAATACCATGTGATGAAGGCCTGTACCATCATCAGTATCACCAATATACATCCCTGGACGTTTACGTACCGCATCTAGCCCTTTTAATACTTTGATATTTGAAGAATTATATGTATTTAACATTAACGTCTCTCGCTATTTTTTATTTTATCTTTAAACTTCTATTTTGCCATTTTTTAGATAAAATATCTTGATATTTATTTTATATCTAACATATCTTCGATTTTCTAATAGTATCAATCTTAATAATAAAAAATAAATGCTTAAAAGCATTTATAAATTGTTTAGAAGATTGTTGATAATGATATAACTTTTATATGAAATTTATAAATTAATTTTATATGAATATAATTTGATATAAGTTAATATATAATTAAATTCAAATTTTTATTACAAAGATAATCGAGGTATTTTTTAAAAATAAATAGTTTAATATTTTATTTTTTTTATTTTAAAATATACTATAAATTAAAATTTAGTTATTATTTATTTATAGATATTTTGATGATATTTAAAATAAATGCAATATAAATAGTTTATTATTAAATTTAATAAGTTTTTTCGATTTGATTAGTTTATAATCATAAAACCATGTGTATTATAGATAATTATTTTTATATAAAAATAAAATATTTTATATATTATTGATTTTATTTACTAATAATTTAGTAAAATTATTCAATTATTGTTATTGCAATCTAATATTTATTTAAATAAAAACATTTTTATAAATGCCTATAAATAAATTTAATAACGATGTTTAAATATCTTATTTGTAATAAAGTTAATATTATTTTAAGATATTATTAATTTTTTTTAAAATATTGAATATTATCTATTATTAATGTAATTAGTAAATGAAATAATTATTTTTAAATTTATTTAGTTTTAATAAAAAAATAACTAATTATTAATAATATATACGTATTTTATATAATAAAAATTATAGATAAATAAACTAGAAAAATACTATAATATTTTATATTATAGACGTACTGGCATAATAATATAAGTTGCTGTGTTATTATCTATTCCTTTTATTTGCATACTTGAATTTGAATCAGTCAATAGGAAAATAACTTTTTTACATTTTAATGTATTTAATACATCAAGAATATAATTAACATTAAAACTAATTTCGATTACAGAGTTTTTATAATTAACATCAATAATTTCTTCTGATTCTTCTTGTTCAGAATTATTCGATGTAATTTTAAGATGATTTTCTCTAATATAGAGACGGACACTACAAAATTTTTCATTTGATAAAATTGATGCTCTTAAAAATGCTTTCTTTAATTTATCAGAATCAGCCATTAATTTTTTATCTTGATTCTTTTGAAGAAAACGTTTGTAATCTGGAAAATGACCATCAATTAATTTTGTTGTAAAAATAAGATTATTAAGGTGAACTTGAATATTATTATTACCAATTTTTAGTTTAAGTAATTCATCACGATTATCCAATAGTCGCATAAATTCACTTATTCCTTTACGAGGAATGATTACTGAATGTGTTGGTAATTTCTTATCAATATTAAGTGAACAAACTGATAATCGATGACCATCAGTAGTGACAGTACGTAATTCGTCATCTTTAGTTTCAAATAACATACCGTTAAGATAATAACGTACATCTTGATTTGCCATTGAAAATTGAGTTGATTCAATAAGATATTTTAACATAAATTTAGGAATTTCAAATTCAACTTCACTTTGCCAATTATCTAGGTTTGGAAAATCAGAAGCAGGAAGAGTTGAAAGTGAAAACCGGCTACATTCAGATTGAATGATTAAACGATTTCCTTCAAACATGACATTAATTTTTGAATTATCTGGTAATCCACGACAGATATTAAAAAATTTACGAGCTGGTACAGTAACTGAACCATTTTTACTAAGTTCTATCAATTTTATTTCTGCTACTATTTTTACTTCTAGATTAGTACCTGTTAAAAAAAGTTTTTTTTCAATAACTTGAAGCAATATATTCCCTAAAATTGGTAATAGATTTCTTCCACTAAGTAGATTGCTAACTTGTTGTAGTGGCTTAAGTAATTGTTCACGATTAATAATAAATTTCATGATGTTATTATGATAATATTCTAATTAAATTAGAAAAATCTTCTTTAATATTATGAGTTTCTTTCTTTAATTTTTCAATTTTTCGACAAGCATGAAGTACAGTTGTATGATCTCGTCCACCAAAAGCATCACCAATTTCTGGTAAACTATGGTTTGTTAATTCTTTTATTAACGCCATTGCCATTTGTCTAGGGCGAGCTACAGAACGAGATCGTCGTTTTGATAATAAGTCAGCGAGTTTAATTTTATAATATTCAGCAACTGTTTTTTGAATATTATCAATAGTGAAAAATTTTTCTTCTAATATTAATAAATCACGTAATACTTCGCGAACAAAATCAATAGTAATTATACAACCTATAAAATTAGCATTAGCAATAACTCTATTTAATGCTCCTTCCAACTCTCTAACGTTTGATCGCAATCGCTTTGCAATGAAGAAAGCAACTTCATCTGATAATTGCATTTTATTTTCATCAGCTTTTTTCATTAAAATAGCAACACGTGTTTCTAATTCAGGTGGTTCAATTCCAACAGTTAACCCCCAACTAAAACGAGATTTTAGTCTATCTTCAACTCCAATAATTTCTTTTGGATAACGATCTGAAGTTATAATAATTTGCTGATTACCTTCTAATAAGGCATTAAACGTATGAAAGAATTCTTCTTGTGAACGTTCTTTATTAGCAAAAAACTGAATATCATCAATTAATAATACATCTACAGAGCGATAGTGACGTTTAAAATCTTCAATCGCATTATTTTGTAAAGATTTGACCATATCTTGTACAAAGCGTTCAGAATGCATATAAACGATTTTTGCACTTGCTTTATATGTAACTATATTATTACCTACTGCATGTAATAAATGAGTTTTACCCAATCCCGTTCCACCATAAAGAAAAAGAGGATTGTAGGCTCCACCAGGATTATCTGCTACTTGACTGGCAGCAGCACGAGCAAGCTGGTTTGATTTACCTTCAATAAAGTTACTAAATGTATGCTTATGGTTTACATTTGATCGATAAGTAATATTATCTTGAATATGTATATTATCTAAATTAGTATTTGTTGTTGAATTTATTGGTGTAAAAAATGTTTTATTTATAGTCTTATACACTGAAATACTATCTTGTGTTATTTGCGGTTTATTACCAACTTCAAATTTTAATATAGGAATATTAGAACCACAAAAATTACTTAATAATTTATTAATATTATTTATATATTTATCTTTTACCCAAGCTAATACAAACCGATTGGGAGCATATAGTGCTAATGTATTAGCACTAAATTCTGCTTGTAGTGGACGTATCCACATACTGAATTCTGTGGCAGGTAATTCATCTTGTAATCGTGTAAGACATTTTTGCCAAAGTGAAAATGACACGAGGAACTCCCTCTAAA